>NZ_KB894810.1 GCF_000374645.1 Arhodomonas aquaeolei DSM 8974 | reverse complement strand
GAGGCCGCCGCGGCCACGGGGTTGTCGTCGTCGTAGTCGCTGAACGCGTCGGTCCAGTAGCCGGCGGCGAGGACCGTGTCGTAGCGCTCGCCGTGCCAGGCGAGGATCAGCGGGCTGAGGAAGACGTCGCCGAGGCCGCTGTCGCTCTCACTCAGGCCCATGGCGTCGACGTCCTTGTCCAGGATCGGGGCGATGGCCTCCATGCCGTAGTCCGCGCCGAGGAACTGCTTGTCGGTGATCCAGATCGCGCGGGGCACCACCGCCCGGACCGTGGCGCTGTCGTCGCCGCCGGGGATCTCGCCGTCGTTGTCGCTGATGGCGTCGACCTTGACGTTGTCGGAGTCGTAGTACACGCCGTAGGTGCGCAGGTAGAAGCCCGGCGGCGGCACCGACGCCCCCAGGCTGCCCTCCACGCCGGGGACATAGTGCTGCGTGGCGTCGGCCGAGGCGGCGGCGGGCAGGGCGGCGGCGATCGCGGTGGCGAGGCCGGCCGCGACGAGGCGGTTGCAGTGGGTCATGGTTTTCTCCTCCCCGTGATTATTGTGTCAGTCGGTTCACTCGAACGCGCCGAAGGCGCCGTTCATGTACAGCAGCGGGCTCTCCGGCTCGCTGGTGACGACCTCCTTGACCTCGCCGATGAGCACCGCGTGGGTGTGGGTGACCAGCATCTCCTCGACGACGCACTCGAAGCTCGCCAGCGCCCCGCGCAGCATCGGGATGCCGTGGGAGGAGACGTCCCAGGCCGTCGCCTCGAAGGGGTTCTCGCCGGGCTCGCCGAGCATGCCGGCGAAGCGCCGGGCGACCGTCTCCTGCTCGCGGCTGAGCACGTTGACGGACATGCGCCGGCTCGCGGCGATGAGCTGGAAGGTCCGCCCGCCGAGGTTCACGCAGGCGAGCAGCCGCGGCGGCTCGGCGGACAGCGAGGTCACCGCGGTGGCGGTGAGGCCGTTGCGCTCGCCCTCGTGGGCGGTGGCGACGATGTTCACCGCCCCGGCGAGGCGGCGCATGCCGCCCTTGAAGTCCGCCGCCGGTGCGGCGTGGTCGCGGGCGAAGGCGGACAGTCCCTCGTTGGCCGGGGGCGGGAAGTGCCGGGTGTGCTGCATGCGGATGTTGGCGTTGGCCATGGCGTTGTCCTCCGGTGTCTCGGGCTCGCGGCGGCCGTGCCCGGCGGGCGCGGCCGCGATGGATTACGCCGCCTGCAGGGCGTCCAGGTAGGCCTCGGCGGCCCCGGCCTCCATGAACCAGGGGAAATAGTCCCGCGGGTCGTTGAAACCGTTGGCCATGCGCCGGGCCAGGGCCGGGTTCTCCTGGGCGGCGCCGAGCAGCTGCAGCATGTGCGGGGCCGGGGGCTGGAGCAGGGCGTTGGTCCAGTCGACGACGTAGCGGGCGTAGTCCCAGTAGTGTTCGAAGGTGGCCTGCATCCAGTCGGTGTCGTAGGGGGCGTCGCCGCGGGCGAGGATGGCCTCGAGGTAGGCGGCGGCGCACTTGGAGGCGTTGTTCGAGCCCTGGCCGGTGATCGGGTCGTTGAGCACCACGGTGTCGGCCATGCCCATCACGGCGGCGCCGGAGGGCAGGCGGGCCACGGGGTGGCGCACCGTCGGGGGGAAGCGCCCGGCGAGGGTGCCCTGGTCGTCGGTGAGCTCGACGTTGCGGCAGCGTGCGGCCTCCCAGGGGAGGTAGGCGTCGAGGATCTCGAGGCTGCGCTCGAGGTGGCCGCGGGGGCCGTCCACGTCGCCCCAGCAGTCCATGGGGCCGCCCGGCACGCCTTCGAACACCATGATCTCGCACGGGCCGGTGAGCGTCAGCGCCGGGAAGACGAAGTACTCGCCCACGCCGGGGATGAGGTTGAAGCACACCGCGGAGTGCTCCGGGCGCGGGGTCATGCCGTGGACGTAGGTCAGCGCCAGGGCGCGCTGGGGCTTGTCGAAGGTCGAGCGTTCGGCGTCGCGCTCGAACAGCCGGCCGATCTCGCCCTTGCCGGAGGCGACGATCACCAGGTCGTAGTCCCGGGCGTAGGACTCGAGGTCCTCGACGCCGGCGTCCTGGATGCGCAGGTCACCGCCGCGGCGGGTGAATTCCTCCATCCACGCCGGCATCTTCACGCGCTGGTCCACGGACTGGGCGTAACTGTCCAGCCGTCCGGCCCATTCGAGCTGCTTGCCGCCGCCGTTCTCGGCGGGGACGGTGAACGAGATCCCCTCCACCGGCGGGCAGTCCTCCTCCCAGAAGTTCAGCCCGAGGTCGCGCTCGTGCTGGAGCGCGGCGTCGAACATGCACTGGCTGGAGGTGACGCGGCCGTTGCGGATGTCCTCGCCGCTGCGGTTGGAGACGATGGTGACGCCGTAGCCGTTGTCGAGCAGGCCGATGCCGAGCTGGAGCCCGGACTGGCCGCCGCCGATGATCATGATGCGACGCATGGTTCTCTCCTCCTCAGGTTCTGGTCCGCACCCGCCACCGGATTGCCCGGGGGTGAGCGGCGGTGGCGCGTGCGGGGTGTCCGGCGCGGGCGGTTCGCCGCCGGGCCGGAATTCGCCGGCCTAGCCGAGCCGGGTGATGGCCGCGGCGGCCTGTTCGGGTCCCATCGCGGTGTAGCCACCGTCCACGGCGTAGTCCGCGCCGGTGACGAAGCTCGCCTCCGGCGAGCACAGGAAGCGCACCACCGCCGCCACCTCCCCGGCCTCGCCCAGGCGCCCGGGCAGGTGGTAGTCGGCGGCCACGCGGTCCGCCTTTTCCCGGTCGCCGCCGGCGAGCGCCTCGATGACGTTGGACCAGGTCCAGCCGGGGGAGACGCTGTTCACGCGGATGCCCTCGCCGGCGAGGTCCACCGCGGCGGAGCGGGTGAGCTGGAGCATGGCGGCCTTGGTGGCGGGGTAGAGCCAGCGCCCGGACTGGGCGACCCTGGCGCTGATGCTGCCGAAGTTGACGACGCTGCCGCCGCCGCGCCCGCGCATGTGGGGGCGCACCGCCCGCAGCATCATGACCGCGCCGATGAGGTTGACGTCGAAGGCGGTGTGCCAGTCCTCGCGCGTCGAGTCCGCGCCGTCGTCGACGTAGCAGCAGGCCAGGTTGACGAGGATGTCCACGCCGCCGTCGCGGGAGACCACCGTGTCCACGCAGCGGCGGATCGCCTCGTCGTCGGTGACGTCGGTGGCGATGAAGCGTGCGCCGTTGCCGATGGCCTGCGCCGCGCTCTCACCGCCGCCGGTGTCGATGTCGGCGAGGGTGACGCGGGCGCCGGCCTCGCACAGTGCAGCGGCCACGGCGCGGCCGATGCGGGTCGCGCCGCCGGTGACGATGGCGACTTTGTTATCCAGTGATGCCATGAGCCTCTTCCTCCTCGCGGGTCGTTGACGTCCCGTCGCGTTTCGTTGTTTTATGTTTGAAATATTTCAGCGCCCCCGCCCGGCCACAATCCGCTTTGCGCATCCGCTGTCCGGTATGCGCAAAGAAGCGGCGGACGGGGGCGGAGAAGGGCGGAAAGCCCCGCGTCGTTGTTGATTCCGAAGGGGAGGAGCCGGGGGCCGTTTCGCGGCCGCCGGCGGAGGCAGAGGCATCATGACCGAGTCTCCGGGCGGCGCCTTGCCGCTGGCCGGCTACGGCCTGTTCGAGACGGGCGACGTCGACGAGGCGCGGGAGTGCGTCGCCCGCGTGTTCTCCGCTCACCGGCTGGCGCCGGTGCGGGGGCCGGCGGACCTCGACGCCCACCACAACCGCGTCGACCTCGGCGGCGTGAGCGTGAACTACCTGCGCTACGGTGCCACCGTGTCCATCGACCCTGGCGAACTGGGCTCGTACTACCTCCTCCAGCTCCCGCTCGCCGGCGGTGCGGAGATTACCTGCGGCGGCGAGAGCGTCTCCGCCGGTCCCCGGCGGGGGACGCTGCTCGGCCCCGCCGGACGGGTGCGCATGTGCTGGAGCGGCGACTGCGGCAAGCTGCTGGTGCAGGTGCGCCGGGAGGTGATGAGCGGCTACGTCCAGGCGCTTCTCGGTGGCGCCGCTCCGGGCGTCCCGCGTTTCGACCTGGCGGTGCCGATGGATGCCGGCCCGGGGCGGATGCTCATGGACACCGTGCGCTTCGTCACCGCGCGCCTGGATGCCGATCCCGCGGCCGCCGCCAATCCCCTGGTGGCGGCGCAGCTGCGCCAGATGCTGCTCTCCGCGCTGGTCTGCGGCCAGGCCGGCGACGTCGCCAGCCGCCTGCTCGTGCCGGAGCAGGGTGCGTGCCCGCGCTACGTCCGCCGCGCCGAGGAGTACATCGAGGCGCATGCCGCCGAGGCGCTGACCCTGGAGGACGTCGCCCGCGCCTGCGCGGTGAGCGCCCGGGCGCTGCAACAGGGCTTCCGCAGTCACCGCGGCTGTACCCCGATGGGCTTCCTGCGCGAGGTGCGTCTGCGGCGCGTGCATGCCGCCCTTGCGGATGCCGACCCGGACGATCCGCCGCGGGTCGGCGAGGTCGCCCTGGCCTGGGGCTTCGCCCACTTCGGCCGCTTCGCCGCCCGCTACCGCGAGCGCTTCGGCGAGCCGCCGTCCCAGACCCTCGCCCGCGCTCGTCGCTGAGGCGGCGAAACCGTGGCCCGGGCGTCACCGTGGCTGGGTCATTTCCGGTATGATGGCGCGCTTTCCGGGACAGCATCCGATCGGGAGAGGCTATGCGCATCACCATCTTCGGCACCGGCTACGTGGGTCTGGTCACCGGCGCGTGCTTCGCGGAGGTGGGCAACCACGTCGTCTGCGTGGACGTCGACGCCGCCAAGGTCGACCGGCTCAACGCCGGCGAGGTGCCCATCTACGAGCCCGGTCTGGAGACCCTGGTGACGCGCAACCGCGCCGCCGGGCGGCTGGAGTTCACCACCGACGCCGAGCGCGGCGTGCACCACGGCAGCTTCCAGTTCATCGCCGTGGGCACGCCGTCCGACGAGGACGGCTCCGCGGACCTGCAGTACGTGCTCTCCGTGGCCCGGACCATCGCCGGGCACATGAACGGGCACCGGGTCATCGTCGACAAGTCCACGGTGCCGGTGGGCACCGCGGACCGTGTGCGCGAGGCGGTCTCCACGGTGCTCGCCGAGCGCGGCGAGGAGATCGGCTTCGACGTGGTCTCCAACCCGGAATTCCTCAAGGAGGGCGCCGCGGTGGAGGACTTCATGAAGCCCGACCGGGTGATCGTCGGCACCGACGACGCCGCCGCCGGCGAGCGCATGCGCGAGCTCTACGCGCCCTTCAACCGCAACCACGACCGCCTGATCGTCATGGACGTGCGCTCCGCGGAGCTCACCAAGTACGCCGCCAACGCGATGCTGGCCGCCAAGATCAGCTTCATGAACGAGCTCGCCAACCTCGCCGACCGCGTCGGCGCGGATATCGAGCGCGTGCGCGTGGGCATGGGCTCGGACCCGCGGATCGGCTACCACTTCATCTATCCCGGGGCCGGCTACGGCGGCTCGTGCTTCCCCAAGGACGTGCGCGCGCTGGTACGCACCGCCTACGACGTGGACTACGCGCCGCAGATGCTCCAGGCGGTGGAGGACGTCAACGAGCGCCAGAAGAGCTATCTGTTCACCCGGCTGCGCGAGCACTTCGGCGGCGACCTCTCCGGGCGGACCATCGCCCTCTGGGGCCTGGCCTTCAAGCCCAACACCGACGACATGCGCGAGGCCTCCAGCCGCCGGCTCATGGAGTCGCTGTGGGAGGCCGGGGCGTCGGTGCGGGCCTTCGACCCCAAGGCGATGGACGAGGTCCGCCGGATCTACGGCGACCGCCCGGGGCTGACCCTGTGCGACGACCCGGACGCGGTGCTGGAGGGGGCCGACGCGCTGGCGATCGTCACCGAGTGGAACCTCTTCCGCAGCCCGGACTTCGAGGCCATCCGCGAGCGCCTGCGCGAGCCGGTGATCTTCGACGGCCGTAACCTCTACGACCCGGCGGCGCTGCGCCGTCACGGCTTCACCTACTACGCCGTGGGCCGGCCGGTGGCCCGGCCCTGAACCGGGACGGCGGCGGTCCGCCCGTCGCCATGCGTTTACCCCCCGGTGGACGACCTAGTATCCTTCGGCAATACTCATCCGGACTGTCTCCCGCGCCCGCGCGCGGCCGGTCCGCATAGCGCATTCAGTGACGAGGTTTATGGCGCCCAAGGTCTACGTACACACCCACGGCTGTCAGATGAACGAGTACGACTCCGCGAAGATGGCGGAGGTGCTCGGTGCCGAGCGCGGCTACGAGCGCGTGCGTACCGCCGAGGAGGCGGACCTCATCCTGCTCAATACCTGCTCCGTGCGCGAGAAGGCGCAGGAGAAGGTGTTCTCGCAGCTCGGGCGCTGGAAGGCGCTCAAGGCCGAGCGCCCGGGGCTGATGATCGGCGTCGGCGGCTGCGTGGCGAGCCAGGAGGGCGCGGCCATCGCCGAGCGCGCGCCCTACGTGGACATGGTCTTCGGGCCCCAGACCCTGCACCGCCTGCCGGATATGGTGGACCGCGCGGGCGGGGCGCAGCGCACGGTGGTGGACGTCAGCTTCCCGGAGATCGAGAAGTTCGACCGCCTGCCCGAGCCCCGGGCCGAGGGGCCGACCGCCTTCGTCTCGATCATGGAGGGCTGCAGCAAGTACTGCAGCTTCTGCGTGGTGCCCTACACCCGCGGTGAGGAGATCTCGCGCCCGTTCGAGGACATCCTCGGCGAGTGCGCGGAGCTCGCCGAGCAGGGCGTGCGCGAGGTCACCCTGCTGGGGCAGAACGTCAACGGCTACGCCGGCGCGATGGACGACGGCACGCCGGCGGACCTGGCGCTGCTGATCCACTACATCGCCGCCATCGACGGCATCGACCGCATCCGCTTCACGACGTCCCATCCGCTGGATTTCAACGATGCGCTGATCGAGGCCTACGCGGAGGTCCCGGAGCTGGTCGGCCACCTGCACCTGCCGGTGCAGAGCGGCTCCGACAACGTCCTGCGGCTGATGAAGCGCAACCACACCCGGGACGATTTCCTCGATCTCGCCGCCCGGCTGCGCGAGGCGCGCCCGGACCTGGTGATGTCCTCGGACTTCATCGTCGGCTTCCCCGGCGAGATGCGCCAGGACTTCGAGGACACCATGGACCTCATCGAGCAGGTGGGCTTCGACCAGTCCTTCAGCTTCGTGTTCTCCAAGCGCCCGGGCACGCCGGCCGCCCAGCTCCCCGACGCCACGCCCATGGCGGAGAAGAAGGAGCGGCTGCAGCGCATGCAGGCCCTGCTCAACGACAACGCCCGGCGCATCAGCGAAGCGATGGTCGGCACGGTGGAGACCGTGCTGGTCGACGGCGTCTCCAAGAAGGACGCCAGCGAGGTGGCGGGGCGCACGGAGAACAACCGTGTGGTCAACTTCCCGGGGCCGCAGCGGCTGATCGGCCGGTTCGCGCGCGTGCGCATCACCGAGGCCCTGGCCAATTCCCTGCGCGGCGAGTTCGTCGGCTTCGACGAGGCCCTCGAGCCCGGACTGGCCGCCGCCAGTGCCTGATCGCAGCGAGGGCGAACGCATAGTGACTGACACCCCCGAGGCCATCGACTTCACCCTGGACCCCCCGGACAACGAGCGACTGGCGAGCCTGTGCGGACAGTTCGACGAGCACATCCGCCAGGTCGAGCGCCGGCTCGGCGTGGAGATCAGCAACCGCGGCCACCGCTTCCGCATCATCGGCGAGGACAGCGCCGCGCTGGCGGCGAGCCGGGTGCTGCAGGCCCTCTACGACGCCTCCGGCGAGGGCCCGCTCAGCCCGGAGAACGTCCACCTCTACCTGCAGAAGGCGGACGTGGAGGCGCGCACGGAGCCCGAGGCCAGTGAAGGCGCCGCCGGCGACGACGTGGTCATCCACACCCGCAAGGGCCAGGTGCGCGGGCGCGGCCCGAACCAGCGCCGCTACCTGCACAGCGTCATCACCCACGACCTCAACTTCGGCGTCGGTCCCGCGGGTACGGGCAAGACCTACCTCGCCGTGGCCTGCGCCGTGGACGCGCTGGAGCGCGACCTGGTCCAGCGCCTGGTGCTGGTGCGCCCGGCGGTGGAGGCCGGCGAGCGGCTGGGCTTCCTGCCCGGCGACCTCGCCCAGAAGGTGGACCCGTACCTGCGCCCGCTCTACGACGCGCTCTTCGAGATGCTCGGCTTCGAGCGGGTGAACAAGCTCATCGAGCGCAACGTCATCGAGGTGGCCCCGCTGGCGTACATGCGCGGGCGCACGCTCAACAACGCCTTCATCATCCTCGACGAGGCCCAGAACACCACCGTCGAGCAGATGAAGATGTTCCTCACCCGCATCGGCTTCGGCTCCACCGCCGTGGTCACCGGCGACGTCACCCAGGTGGACCTGCCGCCGGGCAAGACCTCCGGGCTGCGCGACGCCATCGACGTCCTCCGGGGCGTTACCGGGGTGAGCTTCACGTTCTTCGGTGCGCGCGACGTCGTGCGCCATGATCTGGTACAACGGATCGTGCAGGCCTACGATGCCCGCTCCGGTGACGGCGGCGAGGCCGCGCACTGAACGGGTCCAGGGTGGGTGCCCCGATGATCGATACGGACATACAGCTCGCCTCCGCAGTGGCGGAGGTCCCCGACGACGACGACTTCAGACGCTGGGTCGAGGCCGCGCTGGCCGGCCGTCGGCTGGAGGCGGAGGTGAGCGTGCGCATCGTCGACGAGCCGGAGGGCCGCGAGCTCAACGCCACCTACCGGGGCCGCGACTACGCGACCAACGTCCTTTCCTTCCCCGCCGGGCTGCCCGAGGGCGTGGACCTGCCCATGCTCGGCGATCTCGTGATCTGCGCGCCGGTGGTCGAGCGCGAGGCCGCGGAGCAGGGCAAGCCCGCGCGGGCGCACTGGGCGCACATGGTGGTCCATGGCATCCTGCATCTGCTCGGCCACGACCACATCGAGGACGACGAGGCCGAGCTCATGGAGGCGGAGGAGCGCACCGTGCTCGCCGCCCTGGGTTTCCCCGATCCCTACGCAGAGTCCGTGGAGGTGCCGGAAGGCGGTTAGCCGGGCCCGGCGTGGATCGGTTAGCCGGCCGGTGGGCCCGCTAACCAATCAACGCATCCGGCGCTTTCCGAGGCAACCATCGAGAGCTTGATGAACGAGGACCGATCAGGCAGTAGCAGCAGTAGCCAATCGCACAACGGCCATCACCGTAGCTGGCTCGAGCGTATCGGCCAGGCACTTTCCGGCGAGCCCCGCGACCGCGAGGATCTCGTCGAGGTGCTGCGCCAGGCCACCGAGCGCGAGATCCTGGACCACGACGCCCTGGCGATGATCGAGGGCGTGCTCCACGTCTCCGAGCTGCAGGCCCGCGACATCATGATCCCGCGCTCCCAGGTGGCGGTGCTCCAGCGCAGCGACCGGGTCTGGGACCTGATGCCCACCATCGTCGAGACGGGGCATTCGCGCTTCCCGGTGACCGGGGAGAGCCGCGACGACGTCATCGGCATCCTCATCGCCAAGGATCTGCTGCGCTATCTCGATCCGGACACCCAGCGCGAGTTCAACCTGCGCGAGCTGCTGCGTCCCGCGCTGTTCATCCCCGAGAGCAAGCGGCTGGACGCGCTGCTCAAGCTCTTCCAGGACAGCCGCAACCACCTGGCGGTGGTGGTCGACGAGTACGGCGGCCTCGCCGGCATCGTGACCATCGAGGACGTCATCGAGCAGATCGTCGGCGAGATCGACGACGAACACGACGACGAGGACGACGGCTGGATCCTCTCCCGCGGCGACGACGGCGAGTTCGTGGTCAAGGCGCTCACGCCCATCGACGAATTCAACGAGAACTTCGGCACCGACTTCAGCGACGAGGAGTTCGACACCGTCGGCGGGCTGGTGGCCAACGGCTTCGGCCATGTCCCCCGGCGGGGCGAGGCGCTGGAGCTCGGCGGCTGCCGTTTCGAGGTCGTGCGCGCCGACAGCCGCCGGATCTACCTGCTCCGCGTCAGTCGCTTCCCGGTGGCGGTCGCGGTGGAGGACGACGACCACTCCCAGGCCGGCTGACCATGCCGGTACGTGTGCTCGCGGGCCGGGCGGGCCCGTTCCTCGCCCTGCTGGCCGGACTCGCCATGGCGCTGGGCTTCGCCCCGTACGGCCACGGCTGGATCGTGCCGCCGGCGCTGGCGGTGGCCTTCGCCCAGGTCGCCGCGGCCCCGCGCCGCCGTGCGGCCCTCGGTGCCTACCTCTTCGGCCTCGGCTACGCCGGGGCCGGCGTGTACTGGATCTTCATCAGCATCAGCCGCTACGGCGGCGGCCCCCTCGCCGCCAGCGCGGTGACGCCGCTGATGATCGCGCTGTTCGCGCTCTATCCCCTGGCCGCGCTGATGCTGGGCCGCTGGGTGGGTGCCGGGCGCCGGGGGGTAACCACCCTGGCGGCCCTGCCCGCCGCCTGGCTGCTGGTCGAGTGGGTGCGCAGCTGGTTGTTCACCGGCGCGACCTGGCTCGCCGTCGGCTATACCCAGGTGGACCTGCCCCCCGGTGCGCTGGCCCCGGTGCTGGGCCTCTACGGCGTCGGTGTGCTGGTGTGCGCCCCCGCCGGCGGTCTCGCCTGGCTGGCACTGCGCCCGGATGCGCGGCGGCTGGGCGTCGCGGCGGCGCTGATCGCTGCCTATCTCGCCAGCGGCGCGCTCTGGGGCGTGCACTGGAGCCGACCCGCGGGCCCGGCGATGGACGTCGCACTGGTTCAGGGGAACGTCCCGCAGGACAAGAAGTGGCTGGTGGACAACCGCGTCGACACCCTGCGCTACTATGCACAGGCGAGCCGCCGGCATTACGGGACACCGCTGATCGTCTGGCCGGAGGCGGCGGTGCCCGCGTTCTACGACGCGGTGGCGGAGAACTTCCTCGACCCGCTGGCGGAGGAGGCGGCGGACGCCGGCAGCCATATCGTCACGGGCGTGCCCGCGAGGGGCGCGGACGGCGGCGCCTACAACGCGGTGGTGGTGCTCGGCCAGGGGCCGGCCACCGGCTACTTCAAGCGCCACCTGGTGCCGTTCGGCGAATACGTCCCCTTCCGGGACTGGCTCGGCGGTGCGCTGGACTTCATCGGCGCGCCCCTGGGGGACTTCAGCGCCGGCACCGAGCCGGCGCCGCTCACCGTCGACGGGGTCACCATCGGCGCCTCCGTGTGCTACGAGGTCACCTTCGGCCCGCTCATCGCCGATGCCCTGCCGCAGGCGCAGGTCCTGCTCAACGTCAGCAACGACGGCTGGTTCGGCGACTCCGCCGCGCCCCACCAGCACCTGGAGATGGCGCGCATGCGCGCGCTGGAGACCGGCCGGGAGATGCTGCGTGCCACCAACACCGGGATCACCGCCGTGATCGGCGCCGACGGCACGATCCGGGCGCAGGCGCCGCAGTTCGAGCGCACGGTGCTGGAGGCCTCGGTGCGCCCGCGCCGGGGGGAGACGCCCTACGTCGTCTACCGCGACGTGCCGGCGGTCGCACTCGTGCTGGCGGTGCTGGTGCTCGCCGCGGGGCTCGCCCGCGCGCCCCGCCGGCGCGCGGACTGAGATCCCCGCGGCGGCTCAGGCGGCGTCGGCGCTGGCGCGCACGAACACCGTGCCCCGGCACTTGGGGCAGGGCGGGATGTGGCCGGGGCGGGTGAAGGTCAGGTGCTCGCCGCAGGCCTGGCAGCGCAGGCGCCCGGGGCCGGCGATCTCGCCGGTGTGATACTCCGAGGCCCGCTCCAGGAACTGCTGGAACTCCAGCCATTCCAGCCGGGTACGGTCCGCCACGGAGGTGAAACGGTCGAGCAGCCAGTTCTCGATGAGCTGGACGTCCATGTGCAGCCAGGCGCTCAGATCCCGGTTGTTGCGCGCGGTGTAGTCGGCGGCCTCCTCGAGGTCGCGACGCAGCCATTCCGCCACCCGGTCCGCTTCCTCGCGGGTGAGCTCGCCGAGCTCCACGGCGCGGTCGCGGGCGTGCTCCAGCGCCTCGCGAACATGCGGGCCGAGCTCCTTCTCCGCCGTGTCCAGTCGGTCGCGCAGGCGTTCGAGCATGCGTTCGTAGCCGCGCAGTTCGCGCTCGTGCTTGTCGTCGCTCATCAGCGTTCCTCGCCGTCGTATGGAGATGATCCGTCAATATGCCGTTCGCGGCGACTGGTGCAAACCCCTCGCGGGTCACGGTATCCTCTGCGCTTTAGCCGGGCGCCGGTCGCGGCGGCCCAACCGAACAGACCCACTGGATCGAACGAGCCCAAATGGAAGAGCAATACCAGCCGGAGGTGGTCGAGGCCGAGGCCCAGCAGTACTGGGAGCGCCACGAGTCGTTCAGGGCCGTCGAGCGGCCCGGGGCGGAGACCTACTACTGCCTGTGCATGTTCCCCTATCCCAGCGGCAAGCTGCACATGGGGCACGTGCGCAACTACACCATCGGCGACGTGGTCGCCCGCTACCAGCGCATGCAGGGCCGCAACGTCCTCCAGCCCATGGGCTGGGACGCCTTCGGCCTGCCCGCCGAGAACGCGGCGATGCAGAACCGGGTGCCGCCGGCGCAGTGGACCCGCGAGAACATCGAGCACATGCGCGGCCAGCTCCGGCGCCTGGGCTTCGGTTACGACTGGTCCCGCGAGTTCGCCACCTGCGACCCCTCGTATTACCACTGGGAGCAGTGGCTGTTCACCCGCCTCTACGAGAAGGGGCTGGCCTACAAGAAGACGGCCACGGTGAACTGGGACCCGGTGGATCAGACCGTGCTGGCCAACGAGCAGGTCATCGACGGCCGCGGCTGGCGATCCGGCGCGCCGGTGGAGCGCCGCGCCATCCCGCAGTGGTTCCTGCGCATCACCGACTATGCCGACGAGCTCCTTGACGCCCTCGACGCCATGCCGGGCTGGCCGGATCAGGTGCGCACCATGCAGCGCAACTGGATCGGGCGCTCCGAGGGCCTGGAGCTGGCCTTCGAGGTCATCGGCCACGACGAGCCGCTGCACGTGTTCACCACCCGGCCGGACACCCTCTACGGTGTCACCTACATGGGGCTCGCCGCCGAGCACCCGCTGGCCGCCGAGGCGGCGGCGGGCAACCCGGAGCTCGCCGCCTTCGTCGAGGAATGCCGCCACACCACGGTCTCCGAGGCGGACGTGGCGACCATGGACAAGCGCGGCATGGACACCGGCCTGCGCGCCCGTCACCCGCTCACCGGCGAGGCGCTGCCCATCTACGTCGCCAACTTCGTGCTCATGGAGTACGGCTCCGGCGCGGTCATGGCGGTGCCGGCCCACGACCAGCGCGACTGGGAGTTCGCCCGCGCCTACGAGCTGCCGATCCGTCAGGTGATCGAGCCGGAGGGCGAGGGCGGCGACGTCGGCGAGGGCGCGGTCACCGCCCGGGGGACCCTGGTGAACTCCGGCGACTACACCGGCCTGTCCTCCGACGACGCCTTCGAGCGGCTGGCGGCGCATTTCGAGGCCGGCGGCCGCGGGCGCCGCCGGGTGAACTACCGCCTGCGCGACTGGGGCGTCTCGCGCCAGCGCTACTGGGGCGCGCCGATCCCCATGATCAACTGCCCGGACTGCGGTGACGTGCCGGTGCCGGACGAGGACCTGCCCGTGGTGCTGCCCGAGGAGGTCACCATCGAGGCCGGCGGCTCGCCGCTCAAGCGCATGCCGGAGTTCTACCGTACCGCCTGCCCCCGCTGTGGCGCCGAGGCCGAGCGCGAGACCGACACCTTCGACACCTTCATGGAGTCGAGCTGGTACTACGCCCGCTTCGCCTGCGCGGACAGCGACACTGCCATGCTCGACGAGCGTGCCGACTACTGGACCCCGGTGAACCAGTACATCGGCGGCATCGAGCACGCCATCCTCCACCTGCTCTACGCGCGTTTCTACCACAAGCTGATGCGCGACGAGGGCCTGGTGAACTCGGACGAGCCGTTCACCAACCTGCTCACCCAGGGCATGGTGCTCAAGGACGGCGCGAAGATGTCCAAGTCCAAGGGCAACACGGTGGACCCGCAGGCCCTGGTGGACCGCTTCGGTGCCGACACCGTGCGGCTGTTCACGATGTTCGCCGCGCCGCCGGAGCAGTCCCTGGAATGGTCGGACTCCGGTGTCGAGGGGGCGTCGCGCTTTCTGCGCCGGCTGTGGAACCTCGTCGCCGCCCACGCGGCGGAGGGCCCGGCACCGGCGCTGGACCCGCAGGCCCTGGACGACGACGAGCGCGCCATGCGCCGCAAGGTCCACGAGACCCTGCGCAAGGCCGGCGACGACATGGGCCGGCGTTTCACCTTCAACACCGCCATCGCCGCGGTGATGGAGCTGACCAACGACGTCGGACGTTTCCAGGCGGACGGCGACGGGGCCCGGGCCGTGCGCCAGGAGGCGCTGGAGATCACCCTGCTGATCCTCGCGCCCATCGTGCCCCACATCACCCACCGGCTGTGGCAGGTCCTCGGCCACGAGGATGCCATCGTCGACCGCCCCTGGCCGGCGGTGGACGAGGCGGCCCTGACCCGCGAGACCGTCGAGCTGGTGGTCCAGGTCAACGGCAAGCTGCGCAGCCGTATCGACGTGGCGGCGGACGCGGACAACGACACCATCGAGTCCGCGGCGCTCGCCGACGAGAACGTGCAGCGGTTCACCGAGGGCAAGACGGTGCGCAAGGTCATCGTCGTCCCGGGCCGCCTGGTCAACGTGGTGGCGAAATGATGCGTGCATTCACCCGAGCGCTCACCGTCTGCCTGGCTGCCGTGATCGTTGCCGGCTGTGGCTGGCAGCTGCGCGGTGCGGGCATGGAAGGACTGTCCGGACGGGCGGTCGCGGTGACCGCACCCAACGGGCTGTCGACGCTGGAGCGCGTGGTCCGCCGCGAGCTCAACGCCCTCGGCGGCCGGATGGTGGCCGAGGGCGCGGGCGAGCAGAGCCTGGAGCTCGTCTCCGAGAACCAGAACCGCCGCGTGCTCGCCAAGGACGACCGTGGCCGGGCGGAGGAGTACGAGCTCACCTACCGCCTGAGCTACCGCATCGGCACACCGGGCAGCGACACCCCGCCGCGCTCCATGGTGGCCACCACCGACGGCACCTACCGCGCCGACGGCAACGATGCGCTCGCCGAGCAGTCGCGCCGCAACCGCCTGGTGGAGAGCCTGCGCGTGGAGGCGGTCCGGCTGATGCTCGCGCGACTGGCCGCGGCATCGCCGGAGCAGGGGCAGCCCTGACTATGGCCGAGCTGCGCCCGGAGCAGCTCCCCCGCCAGCTGAGCGCCGGGCTCGCGCCGGTGTACCTGCTCACCGGCGACGAGCCCCTGCTCGTCGAGGAATCCCTGTCGCAGATCCGCGAGGCCGCCCGCGCGGCCGGCTTCGACGAGCGCGAGGTGCTCCAGGTCGAGGCCGGTTTCGACTGGGGGCGTCTGCGCGAGGCCGCCCGCAGCCTGTCGCTGTTCAGCAGCCGCCGGCTGGTGGAGCTGCGCTGCCCGGACGGCAAGGTCGGCCGTGACGGCGGTGCCGCACTCAAGGAGTATGCCGGCGATCCGCCGGCGGATACGCTGCTGGTCGTGGCGGCCGCCGGCATCGACGCGCGCCAGCGCAGCAGCGCCTGGGTGAAGGCCCTCGCCGGTGCCGGGGTCCACGTGCATGCGTGGCCGGTCGCCGCCGGCCAGCTTCCCGGCTGGCTCGCCCGGCGGCTGCGTGCCCGGGGCCTGGAGGCGGACGAGGAGGCGCTGGCGCTGCTCGCCGAGCGGGCCGAGGGCAATCTCCTCGCCGCCGCGCAGGAGGTGGACAAGCTTTCGCTGCTCTACGACGGCGGGCGCATCGGTGCCGCCGAGGTGCGGGAGGCGGTGGGCGACAGCGCCCGCTTCGTCACCTTCGACCTGCCGCGGGCGGTGGCCGCCGGCGACCTCGCCCGGGTGTGGCGGATCACCGACGGCCTGCGCGAGGAGGATGACGAGCCGGTGCTGGTGCTCGGCGTGCTCGCGCGGATGCTGCGCGTGCTGCTGGAGCTGCGTGCCGCGCATGCCAGCCGCCGGGAGTCGCCGGACGCCGTGTTCCGGCGTCACCGCATCCGCAAGGCGGAACAGCGTCCCCTCTGGCAGCTCGCCGGGGCGGTGCCCGCCTCGCGCTGGCAGGCGCTGCTGGTGGACGCCGCGCGGGTCGACCGGGTGATCAAGGGCGCGGCCCGGGGCCGGCCGTGGGACGAACTGTTACACTTGGCCAGCGAGATGACACGATTGGCCGCCGGTGCGGGTCGCGCCGGTGCCCGGAGCGGATGACCAGCGATGAGTGCAAGCGCGGAGCGAACGGATCTCGACATCGATGCGTACATGACCGG
The DNA here is from genome assembly GCF_000374645.1 of Arhodomonas aquaeolei DSM 8974. GTDB lineage: Bacteria > Pseudomonadota > Gammaproteobacteria > Nitrococcales > Nitrococcaceae > Arhodomonas > Arhodomonas aquaeolei. The sequence goes on along the minus strand of NZ_KB894810.1, from coordinate 120,680 downwards.
CCTTGGCCGGGCGGCCCGCGAGGCCGGCCGGGCGCTCGCCCGGGTGGAGCCGGGGCCGCGCAACCACGCCCTGCAGGCGACCGCGGACGCCATCGAGGCCGCGGCCCCGCAGCTGCGCGCCGAGAACGCGAAGGACCTGGAGGCGGGCCGGACGGCGGGCCTGGACGCCGCACTCCTGGACCGGCTGGAGCTCACCGACGCGCGCATCGCGGACATGGCCGCCGGCCTGCGCCACATCGCGGCGCTGCCGGACCCGGTAGGCGCGATGCGCGAGGTCAACAGCATGCCCTCCGGGATCCGGGTGGGTAAGATGCGCGTGCCCCTCGGCGTGGTCGGCATCATCTACGAGTCGCGCCCCAACGTGACCGCCGACGCCGCCGGCCTGTGCCTGAAGTCCGGCAACGCCGTGATTCTCCGCGGCGGCTCCGAGGCGATCCACTCCAACCGGGCCATCGCCGCGTGCATCGGCGAGGGGCTTGCCGCCGCCGGGCTGCCCGAGACCGCGGTGCAGGTGGTGACCACCACCGACCGCGCCGCCGTGGGCGCGCTCATCACCATGGACGAGTACGTCGACGTGCTCGTGCCGCGGGGCGGCAAGGGGCTGATCGCGCGCATCATGCGCGACGCCACGGTGCCAATGATCAAGCACCTGGACGGCGTCTGCCACGTATACGTGGACGAGCATGCCGACCTCGCCAAGGCCGACCGTGTCGCCTTTAACGCCAAGACCCAGCGCTACGGCACCTGCAACACCATGGAGACCCTGCTGGTCCACCAGGCCGTCGCCGGTACGCTGCTGCCGGGGCTGGCTGCGCGTTTCGGCGAGGCCGGCGTGGAACTGCGCGGCTGCGAGCGTGCCCGCGCCGCGGTCCCCGCGATGGCCGGGGCAACCGAGCAGGATTGGGCCACGGAATACCTCGCGCCGGTCCTCGCCGTGCGCGTCGTCGACGACCTGGATGCCGCCATCGAGCACATCGAGCGCTACGGCTCCCACCACACCGACGCCATCGTTACCGAGCACTGGAGCCACGCCCAGCGCTTCCTCCGCGAGGTGGACTCGGCATCGGTGATGGTCAACGCCTCGACCCGTTTCGCCGACGGCGGCGAGTACGGGCTCGGCGCAGAGATCGGCATCAGTACCGACAAGCTCCATGCCCGCGGACCGGTGGGGCTGGAGGGGCTTACGACGGAGAAGTACGTGGTCTTCGGCGACGGTCACATCCGCGAATGATCCCGGGCCGCGCGCCCCTGGGCATCCTCGGGGGGACCTTCGACCCGGTGCATTACGGCCACCTGCGGCCGGCGGTGGAGCTGCTCGAGGCGCTCAACCTCGCCGAGCTGCGCCTGGTGCCCGGACGCATCCCGCCCCACCGCCCGCCGCCGCGGGTCTCCCCGCACCGGCGCCTGGAGGTGCTCACCGAGGCGGTGCGGGCGATGCCGGGGCTGCGCGTGGACGACCGCGAGCTCCACCGCGGTGGTCCGTCCTACACCGTGGACACCCTGCGCACCCTGCGCGAGGAGATCGGCGAGCGTCCCCTGTGCTTCGCGCTGGGCAGTGATGCCTTCCTCGGGCTGCCGCGCTGGTACCGCTGGGAGGCGCTCACCGACTACGCCCACCTGGTGGTGATGGAGCGCCCCGGTCACCCGACGCGGCTCGGGGGCGGGTTCGGCGAGTGGGCGATGGCGCGCCGCGCGGATTCGGCATCGGCGCTGCGCGACGCCCCCGCGGGGCGGATCCTGTTCATGCCGGTCACCCAGCTCGACATCTCCGCGACCGGCGTGCGCCGGCTGCTCGCCTGCGGCGAGTCCGCGCGCTGTCTGATGCCCGAGCCCGCATGGCGGCTGATCGCCGAGAACGGCTGGTATGGTTATCCCCAGGTCTAGTGCCTCTTCCGGGGCACCGAGGGGTGCGTGGCGCGTGAGGCGCGATGCACCGTTTCCGCAACGATGAGCAACGAGAAGGCCATGTCCAATCAGACGATGGAACCCGAGGCGGTCCGCGACCTGGTCGTGGATGCGGCGGAGGACATGAAGGCGGAGGATGTCCGCGTGTTAGACGTGCGCGGGCGCACCGCAATCACGGACTTCATGGTCTTCGCCAGCGGCTCCTCCCGCCGCCACCTCAAGAGCATCGCCGACCGCGTGGTCGAACGCGCCCGCGAGGCGGGCCACGATCCCCTGGGCCGGGAGGGCGATGAGACCTCGGGCTGGATCCTGGTCGATCTCGGCGAGGCCGTGGTGCACGTCATGCTTGCCGACGTGCGTGACTTCTACCGCCTGGAGAACATCTGGGCGGTGGACGACGCGGACGAGGCCGACGGCGCCGGCCAGGGCGAGTGACGGCGCGGCATGAGGCTGCGCATCGCCGCCGTGGGCCAGCGCATGCCCGGCTGGGTGGCGACGGGGGTGGAGGAGTTCACCCGGCGCATGCCCCGGGAGCTGCCGCTGGAGATCGTCGAGATCCCCGCGAGCCGCGCCCGGCGGGGCGGCGACACGGCCCGCGCCACCGCGGAGGAGGGCGAACGCCTGCTCGCCGCGGCGAAGGGGGCGCGCATCGTCGCCCTGGACGAGGGCGGGCGGTCGCTGACCACCGCGGCGCTGGCGACGCACCTGGACGAATGGCGGATGGACGGCGACGACGTCGCCTTCCTGATCGGCGGCGCGGACGGGCTCGCGCGCGAGTGCCGGCAGCGTGCCGGGCTGGTGTGGTCGCTTTCGGCGCTGACCTTCCCCCACATGCTGGTGCGGGTGATCCTGGCAGAGCAGCTCTACCGCGCCTGGACGGTTCTCAGCAATCATCCCTATCATCGAGACTGAACCCGCGCGCACAACCCGAGAGGACTGGGTATGGACCCGCAGGCTGATGTAGACATCTATCTCGCGTCGCAATCCCCGCGCCGCCGCGAGCTGCTCGAGCAGCTCGGCGTGCGGTTCGCGAGCGTCTCCCAGGACGCGGAGGAGACCCTGGAGCCCGGCGAGAGCCCGGAGGTCTTCGTCATCCGCCTGGCCCTGGAGAAGGCGCGCGCGGGACGGGCCAATGTCTCCGGTGACCGGCCCGTGCTCGGAGCCGACACCGTGGTGGTGCTCGACGGCGAGGTCTTCGGCAAGCCGCGGGACGAGGCCGAGGCGATGGACATGCTCGAACGCCTCTCCGGGCAGTGTCACCGGGTGCTCACCGGGGTCGCGCTGGTCGGCACCGATGAGGAGGCGACGCGGCTGTCCGTCACCCACGTGACCCTGCGCTCGATCGCCGACGACGAGCGCAACGCCTACTGGGCGAGCGGTGAGCCGGCGGACAAGGCCGGGGCCTATGCCATCCAGGGTCGGGGCGCGGTGTTCGTGGAGCACATCGACGGCAGCTACTCCGGGGTCATGGGGCTGCCGCTGTTCGAGACCGGCGATCTGCTCGGCGAGTTCGGGATCGACTACCTGGCCAACTGGCGCCGCCCGTGAGCCAGGAACTGCTCATGAACATCACCCCGCGGGAGACGCGGGTGGCGCTGGTGGAGAACGGTTCGCTCCAGGAGCTGCACATCGAGCGTGCCCGCAAGCGCGGGCTGGTGGGCAACATCTACAAGGGGGCGGTTTCCCGGGTGCTGCCGGGGATGCAGGCGGCGTTCATCGACGCCGGCCTGGAGCGCACCGCCTTCCTCCATGCCTCCGACATCGCCCATGCCGACGAGGCCCTGGCGGAGGCGCCGCGGGTGCCGGAGATCACCCGGCTGCTCAAGGAGCAGCAGTCCGTGCTCGTGCAGGTGATCAAGGACCCCATCGGCACCAAGGGCGCGCGGCTGACGACCCACATCACCGTGCCCTCGCGCTACATGGTGCTGCTGCCAGGCAACCCGACCGTGGGCATCTCCGCACGCATCGAGGACGACGGCGAGCGCGCCCGGCTGCGTGAGCTCGGCGAGCGTTTCGTCGCCGAGGGGGAGGGCGAGGACGTCGCCGGCGTCATCCTGCGCACCGCCGCGGAGGGTGTGGACGAGGCCGACCTCGCCCGGGATCTCGACTTCCTGCGCCGGTTGTGGCGCTCGATCCGCCTGCGCGCCGCCGCCGCCCAGCCCGGCTCGCTGGTGCATGCCGATCTGCCGCTGGTGCTGCGCGCGCTGCGTGATCTGCTCGTCGACCAGGTCGACCGGGTGCGAATCGATTCACGGGAGAACTACGACAAGGTCGTCGGTTTTGCGCGCCAGTTCCTTCCCGAAATTGCCCCGTATATCGAATACTATCCGGGCGAGCGGCCGATCTTCGATCTCTACAGCATCGAGGACGAGATCCAGAAGGCGCTGGACCGGCGGGTGAATCTCAAGTCCGGTGGTTACCTCATCATCGACCAGACCGAGGCGATGACCACCATCGACGTGAACACCGGCGGCTACGTGGGCCACCGCACCCTCGAGGAGACGATCTTCAAGACCAACCTCGAGGCGGCCCAGGCCATCGCGCGCCAGCTGCGGCTGCGCAATCTCGGCGGTATCATCATCATCGACTTCATCGACATGGAGGAGTCGGAGCACCGCCGCCAGGTGCTGCGCGCGCTGGAGAAGGCGCTGGAGCGCGACCACGCCAAGAGCCAGATCAGCGGGGTCTCCGCGCTCGGACTCGTGGAGATGACGCGCAAGCGCACCCGCGAGTCGCTGGAGCACCTGCTCTGCCAGCCGTGCACCACCTGCGGCGGGCGGGGGACGCTGCGCACACCGGAGACGGTGTGCTACGAGATCGCGCGCGAGATCATGCGCGAGGCGCGGCAGTTCGACGCCCAGCGCCTGCTGGTGCTCGCCGCCCAGGAGGTGGTGGATCTCATGCTCGACGAGGAGAGCGACAGCTTCGCCGAGCTGGAGGAATTCGTGGGCAAGCCCATCGAGTTCCAGGCCGAACCGCTCTATACCCAGGAGCAGTTCGACGTCGTCCTCATGTAGTGCGCGCCCCCGGGCGCGCCGTTGCCCCGGGAGGGAGCCGCCCGCGTGCCGACCACGCCGCCACGCCGTCTGACGGGAATCGTCCTCTACACCCTCGCCCTGGTCCTCGGCCTCGTCGCGCTCGCGGGGGTGGGGGCGCGTCTTGCCGTCAGCCATGTCGACCGCTACCAGGACACGCTGACCCGCCTCGCCGGCGAGGCCCTCGGCCGTGAGGTCGAGGTCGGGCGCGTCAGCGGCCGCATGAACGGCTGGCGCCCGGAGCTGCGCTTCACCGACGTGCGCATCGGCGGCGGTGACACCCGGCTGGAGCTGCCGGCGGTGACGGTCGACATCGACCCGTGGCGCTCGCTGACCGAAGGGGCGCTGCGTGCCTCCCGCATCACTGCCGAGGGGAGCGCGCTAACGCTGGTTCAGCAGCCCGGCGGCGGGCTCGCGCCGGCGGAATCCGCGTCGCTGCCACTGGCGGCGCTGCCGTCGCGGATCGCACTGCGCGACGGGGTCGTGCGCCTGATCGGCCGCGGCGGGTTGCGCAATGTCGTCCTCACCGGGGTCAGTGCCGACCTGGTGCGCGATGACGGTGAGCTGCGCGTCGCCGCCGAGGGCCAGGCCCCGGGCATCGTCGAGGGAGACGTCCGCATCGCTTACCAGGGTGCCGCGGATGGTGGCCAGGGCGTGGCCTACGTGCGTGCCCGGGCCGCGCGCCTGTCGCGGCTTGCCGGCTGGCTGCCGCCGGCGGTGCGTCCCGAGGGGCTTAGTGGCCGGGTGGACCTGGAGCTGTGGTCATGGCGCGAGGAGGGCCGGATCAGCGACGTCCGTGCCCGCCTGCGCGCCAGTGACATGACCCTGCACGGCGTTGCCGTGCAGCGCCTCACCGGCCAGGCGCGCTGGCAGCCTGCCGGGGACGGTTGGCGCGTGGACCTGTGGGACTGGCGTTGGCGTCACGACGACACCGACGGGGTCATGGCGGTGGCGGCCCTGGCGCGCGATCCCGGGGAATGGCGGCTGGGCGTGCCGCGACTGGCGGTCGGCCCCCTGCGCACCCTGATGCTCTCAGTGCCGGGGCTGCCCGGGCGGTTGTCAGAGGTGCTGGAGTCCCTCTCCGGGGAAGGTGCGGTCACCGACCTGCGTGCCTCGCTCTCCGGGACGGACTGGCGCGTCAGCGCCAACCTGAAGGACGCCGGCCTGACCGCCAACGGACGCTGGCCGGGTATCGGCGGGATCAGCGGGCGGTTCGTGGCCGCCGACCAGGGCGGACGCTTCCAGCTCCGGACCGGCACTGGCACCCTGAGGCTGCCGGCGTTCTTCCGTGAGCCGCTGCCCCTGGACGCCGCCCGCGTCAGCGGCGAGTGGCGCCACCGCGAGGACGGCCTGTGGCGTATCCACGTCCCCGAGCTGGCGTGGGAGTCGCCGGACGGGACGATCACCGGCGGCGCAGCCTTGTGGCTTGGCATGGAGAACGGCCCCTTCCTCGACCTGAGCGCCAGCCTGCGCGACGGCGTGGTCTCGCGGGTCTCCCACTACATCCCGGCGCGGGTGATGAAGGACGACAAGCTCGTCGCCTGGCTGGACCAGGCCTTTGTCGACGGGCGCGTGCCCAGCGGCGATCTGCGCCTGTACGGCCCGCTCCGGGCGATGCCCTTCCGCGACGGCGAGGGGCTGTTCCGGGTGCGCGTCCACGGCGAGGGCGTGCGCTTCAGTTTCCACCCCGAGTGGCCGGCGATCGGCGACGGTGTCGCCGACCTGCGCTTCCTCAACGACCGCATGACCGTCACCGCCGAGGCGGGGACCTACCAGGGCACGCACCTCGTCTCCGGCGAGGCGCTCATCCCGCGCCTGGGCAAGCACGCCCAGCTGCAGCTCTCGCTGGAGAGCCGCGGCCCGGCGGAGGACATGCTGGACTTCCTCCGCGACTCGCCGGTGGGCGCGCACGCCCCGCCGCTGTTCGACGCCCTGCACGTCAGCGATGCGGCGGTGCCGCTGTCCCTGAAGCTGGACGTGCCCCTCGAGGAGGTGGAGCGGGGCGATGTCGACGGCCGCGTGGACCTGGACGGGGCGACGGTCACGCTCGATGGCGAGCCCTACCGGCTGACCGGCGTTGCCGGGCGTATTGCCTTCAGCGAGCGCGGCCTCGCCTGGGACGGGCTCACCGGGACCTTCGCCGGTGCCCCCTGGCGCAGCAGTGCGCAGACCCGCCTGGACAGTCGCGGCTCGCGCATCATGATCGACGCCGCAGGGCGTGCCGGGGTGGCCGAGCTGCTGCCGGGGATGCCGGCGCTCGCCGGGCGGACGGAGGGTGAGGCGGACTGGCGCCTGAGCCTCGACGCCCCCGGTTTCCCGCCCCACGGCCGCGACGGGGACATGCACGTGAGCGTACGCTCGGATCTGCGCGGCATGGCCGTGGATCTGCCCGGTGGCTTCGGCAAGGCCGCGGACGGGGCCCTGGCCCTGCGTGCCGAGGCGGCGGCCGGCCGGAATGGCCTCGCCGGTCCGGTCTCCGTCGTCTGGGGCGATCGCGCGGCGTTGCGCCTGGCGCTGGACGGCACCGACGTGACCACCGCCGCCATTGCCCTCGGTGGTGGCGACGTGCCGGCCCTGCCGGAGGCCGGCACGCGTATCACCGGCAGCCTGGACACCCTCGCTCCGGGCGGCCTGGCCGGTGCGGCACCGGCCGGGGTCCAGGCCCTGCCGTCGCCGCTGACGGTCTCGCTGCGCGTCGCCCATCTGCACCTGGACGGCTACCAGGCCCGCGACGTCGATCTATCCGCCCGCCCGGAGGACCGCGGCTGGCGGGTCGCGTTCAGCGGTCCGGACCTGCTGGGCGAGCTCCGCATCCCACCGACGGACGGGAGTGATCCGTTGTCCGTCAACCTCGAGCGCGCCCGCCTGTCTCCTGTCGACAGCGGAGGAGAGGGCGGTGGCGGGCCGCGGGAGACGGTCGAGCGGTTGCCGGCGGCGCAGGTGCGCGTCGGTGATCTCACCGTGGGTGACTACCGCTTCGGCCGCGTCGAGCTCGACCTGGCGCCCCCCGGGGCGGGGAACCGGCTGCGCCGGCTGCATGTCGAAAATCCGGTAATGGAGGCGACCGTGACCGGTGAGGGCGGGGCCGATGGGGTGCGCCTGAAGGTCCAGGTCCAGGCCAGCAATGCGGGCGCGGCGCTGGAGCGGCTCGGCTACCCCGGGGCGCTGGAGGGCGGTTCCGGGCGGCTGAATGCGACCCTGCGCTGGCCGGGCCGGCTTCTGGAGCCGGAGGTCGCCACGATGGATGGGCGCGTGGGCTTCGAGGTCAAGGATGCGGTGCTCCCCTCGGTGGAGCCCGGGGCGGGCCGGGTGCTCGGGCTGCTCAGTCTGCCGCTGCTGCCGCGGCGCCTGCTGCTCGACTTCTCGGACGTTACCGACGAGGGGCTCGCCGTCGACCGGGTGAAGGCGGCGCTGAACCTGAGCGATGGGGTGCTCACGCCGGAGCAGTTCTTCCTGGAGGGGCCGGCGGGGCGGATCGACATCGCCGGGCCGGTGAACCTGGTCACCCAGCGTCTCGACCAGACGGTGACGGTCACGCCCCGCGTCTCCTCCGCACTGCCGCTGATCGGCGGCCTGGCGGGTGGCCCGCCGGGGGCCGTTCTCCTCTTCCTCGCCCAGCGGGTGTTCGGTGACGACGTCGATCGGCTGAACCGCTACCGTTACCGGGTCACGGGGTCATTCGACGACCCGAAGACCGAGCCCCTGGAGATCGACAGGGGGAACCAGAGCAGGAGTACGCCCGGACGGGGGCTGAATGACGGTGAAAGCGCAAGTATCGCTCGTTGAGATGAACTCCGGTGACGATGTCGCCGCGAACCTGCACGCCGCCGCCGCGGCGGTTGCCGACGCCGCGGCGGCCGGGGCGCGGCTGGTGGTGCTGCCCGAGAATTTCGCCTTTCTCGGCGCCGACGCGCAGGCGAAGTTCGCCGTGGCCGAGGATGCCGGGGACGGCCCGATCCAGCGCTGGCTCGCCGACACCGCCGCGGCCAGCGGCGTGTGGCTGGTGGGGGGCACCATTCCCCTGCACGGCGACGACGGGGCGCGGGTACGCGCCGCCTGCCTGGTGTACGACGATACCGGGCACTGCCGGGCGCGCTACGACAAGATCCATCTCTTCGACGTGGACCTCGGTGCCGGCGAGGGGTATCGCGAGTCCGCGACCTTCGAGCCCGGCGACCGCCCGGCCTGGGTCGACACCCCGCTCGGTCGGCTGGGCCTGGCGGTCTGTTACGATGTCCGGTTTCCGGAACTCTTCCGGTGGCTGGCGGATGCCGGCTGCGAGCTGGTGGCGCTGCCCTCGGCCTTCACCGTACCCACGGGGCAGGCGCACTGGACGGTGCTGGTGCGCGCCCGCGCGATCGAGAACGGCATGTGGCTGCTCGCCCCCGGCCAGGTCGGCTCCCATCCCGGCGGCCGTCGGACCTGGGGCCACAGCCTGGTGGTCGATCCCTGGGGCGTGGTGCTCGCCGAGGGCGAGGGACCCGGGGCGGTGACCGCGGCGTTCGACCCGGACGCGGTGGCGGCCGCGCGCCGGCGTATCCCCGCCCTCGAGCACCGGCGTCCGGCAGCCTACGCGGCGGGGCGGTGCTGACCGTCCGCGCCGGGGAACGACAACGCCGGCCACGGGCCGGCGGCATTCGGAGGTAAGCGATGACGAGCGAAGTCATGGAGCGCAACCTGGGCCTCGCGCGCGAGTGCCTGCTCGCGCCCGCGGGCCTCGCCGAGTCCGACCTGGACCGGGTCTTCGGCCAGCTCATGGGCCCCGGCGTGGACGCCTCGGACCTGTACTTCCAGCAGCGCCGCCACGAGTCGTGGGTGCTGGAGGACGGCATCATCAAGGACGGCAGCCGCAACCTCGACCAGGGCGTGGGTGTGCGCGCCATGAGCGGCGAGCAGACCGGCTTCGCCTACTCCGACGAGATCGTCATGCCCGCCCTGCTGGAGGCCTCGCGGGCGGCCCGCGCGATCGCCCGCAGCGGTGACAGCGGGCGGCTCCAGGCGTGGCAGGCGGCCAGCGGGCGCTCGCTCTACGAGCCCGTGAACCCGCTGGAGACCTTTACCTCGGACGAGAAGGTCGAGCTGCTGCGTAGCGTCGACGCCGAGGCCCGGCGCCAGGACCCGCGGGTGGAGCAGGTCATCGTCAACCTCTCCGGGGTGCACGACGTGGTCCTGGTCGCCGGCTCGGACGGCCGCCTCGCCGCGGACGTGCGCCCGCTGGTGCGGCTCAACGTCAGTGTGATCGCCGCGGACGGCGAGCGCCGCGAGAGCGGCATGGCCGGCGGCGGCGGGCGCACCGGCTATGCCGTGTTCACCGAGCGCGACCAGGCCCTCGGCTATGCCCGCGAGGCGGTGCGGCTCGCGCTGCTCAAGCTCGACGCCGTGGAGGCGCCGGCGGGGACCATGCCGGTGGTGCTCGGTCCCGGCTGGCCCGGCGTGCTCCTCCACGAGGCGGTGGGGCACGGCCTGGAGGGGGACTTCAACCGCAAGGGCACCTCGGCCTTCGCCGGCCGCCGTGGCGAGCGCGTCGCCTCGCCGCTGTGCACCGTGGTGGACGACGGCACGATGCCGGGGCGGCGCGGCTCTCTGAACGTCGACGACGAGGGCAACCCCACCGGCTACAACGTCCTCATCGAGCGCGGCATCCTCAAGGGCTACATGCAGGACAGCCTCAACGCCCGGCTCATGGGCGAGGCGCCCACGGGCAACGGCCGGCGCGAGTCCTACGCCCACCTGCCGATGCCGCGGATGACCAACACCTACATGCTCGCCGGTCCCCACGACCCCGGCGAGATCGTCGCCTCCGTGGACCGCGGGCTCTACGCGGTGAACTTCGGCGGCGGCCAGGTGGACATCACCTCCGGCAAGTTCGTGTTCTCCGCGAGCGAGGCGTATCTCATCGAGAACGGCCGCGTCACCCGCCCGGTCAAGGGCGCGACGCTGATCGGCAATGGCCCCGACGTACTCACCCGGGTGTCCATGGTCGGCAACGACCTGGCCCTGGACGGCGGTATCGGCACCTGCGGCAAGGACGGCCAGAGCGTGCCGGTGGGCGTGGGCCAGCCGACGCTCAAGGTGGACGCGCTCACCGTGGGCGGAACCCAGACCTGAAGGAGCCTCTTCCATGAGCAGTGAACGCGACTGCAACCGCGGTCTGCCCTCGGTGGCGGAGCTGAAGACACTGGTCGAGCGCGCCCTGGAGACGGCGCGCCAGCGCGGCGCGAGCGCCGCCGAGGTGGCCGCGAACGCCAGTCAGGGGCTGTCGGTCAAGGTGCGCCAGGGCGAGGTGGACACCCTGGAACACATGCGCGACCGCGGCCTTGCGGTGAGCGTGTACTTCGGTCAGCGCAAGGGCGAGGCGAGCTCCGCGGATTACAGCGCCGGCGCCATCGACGAGACCGTGGCCGCCGCCTGTGAGATCGCCCGCTATACCTCCGAGGACCCCTGCAGCGGCCTCGCCGATGCCGGTCTCCTGGCCCGGGACGTCCCGGACCTGGGGCTCCACCACCCCTGGGGCGTGAGCGCCGAGGCGGCCATCGAGCTCGCCCGCGAGACCGAGCGTGCGGCGCTCGATGTGGATTCGCGGCTGACCAATTCCGAGGGTGCGGAGGTCTCCGCCGGCGAGGGCGTGCGCGTCTACGGCAACAGCCACGGCTTCATCGGCGGTTACCCGGCCAGTCAGCACGCGATCAGCTGCGCGGTCCTCGGCCGCGAGGGCGACGCCATGCAGCGGGACTTCTGGTACACCGCGGCGCGTGCACCGGAGTGGCTGGAGTCGGCGGCCGAGGTCGGCCGCCAGGCGGGGCGCCGGACCGTGGCCCGGCTGGGGGCGCGACGGCTGAGCACCCGCCAGGTGCCAGTGATCTTCGACCCGTCCACAGCGCGGGGGCTGATCGGCCATTTCGTCGGCGCGATCTCCGGCGGCAGCCTCTATCGCCGCGCCTCGTTCCTGGTGGACCACCTGGACCGTCAGGTCTTCCCCGCCGGCTTCTCGATCAGTGAGCGGCCGCATCTCCCGGGGGCGCTCGGCAGCACGCCGTTCGACGGCGAGGGCGTGGCGACCCGCGATCGCGAGCTGGTAGTGGACGGTGTGCTGCGCGGCTATGTGCTCTCCAGCTATAGCGCGCGCAAGCTCGGTATGGAGACCACCGGCAACGCCGGCGGCGTGCATAACCTCTGCGTCGCCCCCGGCGAGAAGGACCTGGACGAGCTCGTCGCCGACGTTGGCGAGGGACTGCTGGTCACCCAGCTCATGGGACAGGGCGTGAATACCGTCACCGGCGACTATTCCCGCGGCGCGAGCGGCTTCTGGATCGAGAACGGGCGGATCGCTTACCCGGTCGAGGAGATCACCATCGCCGGCAACCTCAAGGAGATGCTCCGCCACATCACCGCTGTGGGCCGGGATGTCGATACCCGGGGCAGCATTCGCACGGGTTCGCTGGTCGTCGAGGGCATGACCGTCGCCGGCGAGTAACGCGGGTCTTGTATCCGCACCGGTGCGGTGCCATGTTCTCGGTGGGCGCAACGCCGCCACCGGGCCGCTGTGGCGCTCTGACGCATGACAAGACCTCTGAGAAGATTAGTAGTAACGGCTGGATGAGGTGTCGAGTGAAGCTTCGCGATCTGCTGGAGAGCTGGGAGGAGTCCGCCAGCGAGCCGAGAACCCGCAACGCCTACTGTGTGCGGCTGCCTGTGCATGATGCCGCCAAGCTGGCGGCCCTGGAGGAGATGTACCCGGGGCGCTCCCAGGAGCAGATCATCACGGACCTGCTCTCCACCGCCCTGGACGAGATCGAGGCGGCCTTCCCCTACGTGCAGGGCGGCCGCGTGGTCGCCGAGGACGAGCAGGGCGATCCCATCTACGAGGATGCCGGTCTGACCCCGCGTTTCCAGACCCTGGCGCGCAAGCACCTGGAGCGGCTCGAGGCCGCGGCGGACGGCGAGCAGGGCCAGAGCTGACGAAAACGGCGGCCACCGGCTGCGCCGGTGACCGCCGTCGCGCGGGCGGCGGCTACTTCGAGCCGTTGCCGTCCTGCCTGGCCCAGTCCGCCTGGTAGTCGACCTCGGCGTCCTTGCGCCACTCGTCGAGGCGGCTGCGGATCTCCTGGCGGGCGAGCGTCTGCTTGATCTGGTCCCGCACCTCAGCGAGCTTCGGCGCCTTCGCCTGGCGGACGTCGCTCAGCCGGATGACGTGCCAGCCGAACTGCGTCTTCACCGGCTCACTGGTGTAGTTGCCCGGCTCCAGGGCCTGCACCGCCTTGCTGAAGGCCGGCACCATCTGGTTGGGCCCGAACCAGCCGAGATCGCCGCCGCGCTTGCCGGTCGGCCCGGTGGAGTACTCCTTGGCGAGGTCGGCGAAGTCGCCACCGTCGTCGAGCTTGCCGATGACCTCCTTGGCGGTTTTCTCGTCCTTCACCAGGATGTGGCTCGCCTTGTACTCCTTGCCCTTGGCCTTGTCGGCGTACTGCTTCTTGTACGCGGCCTTGATCGCGTCCTCGTCGATGTCCTCCTTGGCGATCCGCTCGATCAGCCCCCGCGCGAGGATCGCACGGCGGGTGTTGGCGAGCTCGGCCTGAACCGCCGGGTCGTCGCCGACGCCCCGCTCCGCGGCCTTCTGCGCGAGGATCTCGAGGTCCACCAGCTGCTGGAGGAAGGCCTGCTTGCGCCCTTCCGGAAGCTGGCCGCCCTGGCCACGGGTTCTCTGGTTGACGGCCTGGTCGAACTGGGTCTGCGTGAGCACGTCGCCGTTGACGCTCACGACCGGCTCGTCGGCCTGAACCCCGGACGCCGCGATGGCGAGGGCCAGGCCGAGGCCCGCAACGATTTGTCTTTTCATGCTCTCTCCCGGTTGCTGGGACTGGATGGATGGGCGTCAGCCGTCCTCCCCGGCCTCCGCCGGGGTGAGGGCGGTGATGCCCAGGGCGTGGATGACGTCATTGCGCATGGCGTCCCCCATGGCGGCGTAGACCATGCGGTGACGGGCGAGAGTTCCCCGGCCCTCGAAATCCGGGCTCACCACGTGCACGTGATAGTGACCGCCGCCGGCGCGGGCGCCGGCGTGGCCGGCGTGCAGGTGGCTGTCGTCGCGCACGCCGATCGCCTCGACCTGGATCGCCGCGCGCAGCCGCTCCTCGATCATGCGCTGGCGCTCCGCGCTCACGGCAGCACCCGCTTGAACGGCTGCACGGTGACACCGCTGTACACGCCGGCGGCGACGTAGGGATCGTCGTCGGCCCAGCGCCGGGCGTCGTCCAGGGAGTCGAACTCCGCGATCACCACGCTGCCGGCGAAGCCCGCGGGCCCCGGATCCTCGCTGTCAATGGCGGGCATCGGCCCGGCGAGCAGCAGCCGGCCCTCGTCGCGCAGCGCCTCCAGCCGCGCGAGATGGTCGGGTCGCGCGCTGGCGCGGGCCGCCGTGCTGTCCTCGACATCGGTGCTGTAGATTACGTAGTACATGGCCGCCCTCCGCTCGGGGTGGAAATGCCCGGAACCATACCACATCGCCTGCCCGCGGCCGTGCCGTTACACTGCGGGGACCGGGCCCGTGCCCCGGGCCATGCCGGCAACGCTCACAAGGAGGCGCGATGAGCCAGTTCTTCCAGATCCACCCCGAGACCCCGCAGCCGCGCCTGGTGCGGCGCACCGTGGAGGTGCTGGGCCAGGGCGGCGTCATCGTCTATCCCACCGACTCCACCTACGCCCTGGCCTGCCGCATGGGCGAAAAGGATGCCGTGGACCGCATTCGCGAGATCCGCCGGCTCGGCGACGATCACAACTTCACCCTGGCGTGCCGAGACCTCTCCGACATTGGCGTGTACGCCCGGGTGGACAACAACACCTTCCGGCTGCTCAAGGCCCATACCCCCGGGCCTTTCACCTTCGTGCTGCCCGCGACCAGCGAGGTCCCGCGGCGGCTGCAGCACCCCAAACGCAAGACCATCGGCATCCGCGTGCCGGATCACCGCGTCGCCCAGGCCATCCTCACCGAGCTCGGCGAGCCGCTGATGTCGACCTCGCTGCTGCTGCCCGGCGAGGAGCTGCCGATGACCGACGCCGAACTCATCCGCGAGCGCCTCGGCAGCCGCGTGGACGTGGTGGTCGACGGCGGCCCCGGCGGCATGGAGCCGAGCACGGTGGTCGATCTCACCGGGCCGGCGCCGGAGGTGGTGCGCCGCGGCGCCGGCGACGCGAGCCTGTTCGAGGGCGGTTGAGCGCCGACGCTGCGTTCCCGCGCGGGCGCGGTTATCATGGTCGCCCCGACGCGACGGACCACGAGACAGAGGAGGCGGTTTGACTAGCCACGACGCGCAGCGGATGCGGGTGCTCTCGGGCATGCGCCCCACCGGTCGGCTTCACCTGGGGCACTACCACGGGGTGCTCAAGAACTGGGTGCAGCTCCAGCACGAGCACGAGTGCTTCTTCTTCATCGCCGACTGGCATGCGCTGACCACGGCCTACGACGAGCGCGAGATCATCGCCGAGAACGTCTGGGACATGGTCATCGACTGGCTCGCCTGCGGTGTGAACCCGTCGCTCGCCCACGTGTTCATCCAGTCGCGGGTAATCGAACACGCCGAGCTGCACCTGCTGCTGTCGATGATCGCGCCGCTGGGTTGGCTGGAACGGGTGCCGACGTACAAGGACCAGATCGCCAACCTCCGTGAAAAGGACCTGGCGACCTACGGCTTCCTCGGCTACCCGGTGCTGCAGAGCGCGGATATCCTCATTTACCGCGCCACCGCGGTGCCGGTGGGCGAGGACCAGGTCTCCCACGTGGAGCTCACCCGCGAGCTCGCGCGGCGCTTCAACTACATGTTCGGCCGCGAACCCGGCTTCGAGGAGAAGGCCGAGGCGGCGGTGCGCAAGATGGGCAAGCGCAACGCCAAGAAGTACAACGAGCTGCGCCGGCGCTACCAGGAGCACGGCGATATCGAGGCCCTGGAGCAGGCCCGGGCGCTGCTCGGCGAGCAGCAGAACATCACCTTCGGCGATCGCGAGCGGTTGTTCGGCTACCTCGAGGGCGGCGGGCGGACCATCCTGCCGGAGCCGGAGGCCTTCCTGACGCCTTCGCCGCGGATGCCCGGGCTGGACGGGCGCAAGATGTCCAAGTCCTACGGCAACGCGATCTCGCTGCGCGAGGAGCCGGACGAGGTGGACCGCAAGATGCGCACCATGCCCACCGATCCGGCGCGGGTGCGGCGCTCCGATCCCGGGGAGCCGACCAAGTGCCCGGTCTGGGACTTCCACAAGCTCTATTCCGACGAGCGTACCCAGGAGTGGGTCCTGGAGGGATGCCGCTCGGCGGGCATCGGCTGTCTGGAGTGCAAGTCGCGGGTGATCGACGCCGTGCAGGCGGAACTCGACCCCATCCGCGAGCGCGCCCGGGAGCTGGAGCAGGACCCGGAGCGGGTGCGCAGCATCGTCTCCGAGGGCTGCACCGAGGCCCGGGGCGTGGCGCGGGAGACCATGAAGGAGGTCCGCGGCGCCATGGGGCTGGACTACCGGTGACGGGGCACGGGCGCCGGTGAACGATTCCGAGGCGCTGCCGACGGCGGAGGAGGTCCTGGCCCATGTCCGGGGCGAGCCGGTCACCGAGTTGCCCCGGGACCTCTACATCCCGCCGGATGCCCTGGAGGTGTTCCTCGAGGCGTTCGAGGGGCCGCTGGACCTGCTGCTCTATCTCATCCGGCGCCAGAACCTGGACGTCCTGGACATCCCCATCGCCGAGATCACGCGGCAGTACATGCGCTACATCGAGCTGATGCGCGACATGCGCCTGGAACTGGCCGCGGAGTACCTGGTGATGGCCGCCATGCTCGCGGAGATCAAGTCGCGGATGCTCCTGCCGCGGCCGCCGGCGGCGGAGGACGAGGAGGCCGATCCCCGCGCCGAGCTGGTGCGCCGGCTCCAGGAGTACGAGCGCTACAAGCAGGCGGCGGAGGGCATCGACGCCCTGCCGCGGGTGGCCCGGGACATCTTCCCGGCCCATGCCCGGGCGCCGGATCGGCGGCGCACCCGGGCGGACCCGGAGGTGTCGCTGCGCGAGCTCCTCTCCGCCTTTGCCGGGGTGCTGGAGCGCGCGCGGCTGTACACCCATCACCAGGTGCGCGAGGAGGCGCTGTCGGTGCGCCAGCGCATGTCCGACACCCTGGCGCTGCTGTCCCGGGAGCGGTTCACGCCGTTCACGCAGCTGTTCACCCCGGAGGAGGGGCGCGACGGCGTGGTGGTGAGCTTCCTCGCCATCCTGGAGCTGCTCAAGGCCGGGCTGGTGGAGATCGTGCAGGCCGAGCCGTACGCCCCCATCCACCTGCGCGCCGGAGGCGGTGGCGGGGCCGCCGATGCCCCGGAGGACGACGACGATGAGTGAGCCTGAGCTGCGCCACATCCTCGAGGCCGCGCTGCTCGCCGCCAACGAGCCGCTGTCCGTGGAGCGTCTGCGGGGGCTGTTCGCCGATCATGAGATGCCCGCACCGGCGACGGTGCGCGAGGCCCTGACGGGGCTGGCGGCGGACTACGAGGGCCGGGGCATCGAGCTCTCGGAGGTGGCGAGCGGCTACCGGATCCAGGTGCGCGAGGACCTGGCGCCCTGGGTGTCGCGGCTGTGGGAGGAGCGCCCCGGGCGCTATTCCCGGGCGCTGCTGGAGACCCTCGCCATCATCGCCTACCGCCAGCCGATCTCGCGCGGCGAGATCGAGGAGATCCGCGGCGTGAGCGTGGCGAGCTCGATCATGCGCACCCTCCAGGACCGGGGCTGGGTGCGCGTCCTCGGGCACCGCGAGATGCCGGGGCGGCCGGCGGTGTTCGGCACGACCCGGGCTTTTCTGGATTACTTCAACCTCAAGGGGCTGGACGAGTTGCCGACGCTGATGGAGCTGCGCGACCCGGACGCCGAGCACCCGGAGCTGGACCTGCGGCTGCCGGAGGCCGGGGACGACGGGGAGACGACATGACCGACACCGCCGGGACCGAGAAACTGCAGAAGGTGCTCGCCCGCGCGGGCATGGGTTCGCGCCGGCAGATGGAGGCGCTGATTCGCGACGGCCGGGTCCGCGTGGACGGCCGTGCCGCGACCCTGGGCGACCGGGTCAGCCCGCACGCCCGGATCACGGTGGACGGCCGGCCGCTGGGCCGCACCGCGGTGGAGCCGCCGCCGCGGCAGGTGCTGATCTACCACAAGCCCGCCGGCGAGGTGACCACTCGCTCCGACCCCGAGGGCCGGCCGACGGTGTTCAAGCGGTTGCCGCAGCTGCGCCGGGGGCGGTGGGTGGTGGTGGGGCGCCTCGACGTGAACACCTCGGGGCTGCTGCTGTTCACCACCGACGGCGAGCTCGCCAACCGCCTGATGCATCCGCGCTATCGCCTGCCCCGGGACTACGCGGTCCGCGTGTTCGGCGGGGTGGGCGACGATGTCATCGCCCGGCTCACCGAGGGGGTGACCCTGGAGGACGGCCCGGCGCGATTCGAGTCCGTGGAGCCGCTGTCGCCGGAGGAGGCGGCCAACGAGTGGTTCCGGGTGCGCCTGCGCGAGGGGCGTCGCCGCGAGGTGCGCCGGCTCTGGGAGTCCCAGGGGCTGCAGGTCAGCCGCCTGATCCGCGTGCAGTTCGGACCGGTGGAGCTGCCGCCGCGGCTGCGCCAGGGACAGCACGCGACGCTCAAGCCCGGCGAGGTGCGTCAACTCTACGAGCTCGTCGGCCTGCCCGTGGCCGACACCGCGGAGCGGCGCCGGCCCCGTACCGGGCGTGGCGGCGGAGGGCGCCGCCAGGGACGGCGCTGACGTGCTCGCCGGGCTTTTCGAGCGGCTGGAGGCCACGTACGGCGATCTCGGCTGGTGGCCCGCACGCGATGCCTTCGAGGTGGCGGTGGGCGCGGTGCTCACCCAGAACACCGCCTGGCGTAACGTCGAAAGGGCCATGGCCGGGCTGACCGAGGCCGGGCTTCTGGACCCGGCCGCCATGGGCGATGCCCCCCACGAGACCCTGGCGGAGGCGATACGCCCGGCCGGCTACTTCAACGTGAAGACGCGGCGGCTTCAGGCCCTGTGCGCCGCCTGGCGGGCCGCCGGCGGCGCCGAGGGGCTGGCGGCGAGGGAGACGCCGTCATTGCGGGCGTATCTGCTGGACATCCACGGCGTCGGCCGGGAGACGGCGGACGACATCGTCCTCTATGCCTTTTACCGTCCGGTCTTCGTGGTGGACGCCTACACCTATCGCATCCTCGGGCGCTACGGCTGGCTCGACGACGAGCCGCCCTACGAGGGGCTGCGTGAGCGCCTGGAAACGACCCTGGCGGGCACGCCGCAGGCGTATCAGCATTACCATGCCTATCTGGTCGAGCTGGGCAAGGAGCACTGCCGGCCGCGGCCGCGCTGCGCGGAGTGCCCGGTGACGGACCTGTGCGGGAAGCGCGGTGTGGCGGCCGGGCAGGGGTGAGGCGTCGGTGTCAGCCCGGGGTGCCGGCGGTCCGCGGGGCCTCGCTGGTGCCGTTGTGGCGGACGCGGGCGACGCGGCCCTCCAGCGATGCCGGCATCGGCGGGGCCTCACCGACGAACACGACCAGCCGCTGGGTGTCGCCGGCGCCGTCCGCAATGGCGGTGAGGTCGTCGGCGACGGACTGGCGCCGGAGCGCCTCGTCGAAGCCCTCCAGGACGTAGATCCCGAAGTGGCGGCTCGCCCGGATGTAGGAGAGGACTTCCGAGGGGGTGCGGGTGCGGGGGATGAGGATATGCTCGATCCCCAGCCGGTAGAGTCCGGCGCCGGCGCGCCAGTGGTAGACCGCGCGGCCCGTGGTCAGCGTCAGGCGCTTGAACAGCGCCACGAGCCGGTCTCCGTCCGTGGTGTGGATGCTGGCCAGGCGGTAGCCGGACCCAATAATCCTCTCGACAGCGCGTGCTGCGTCCATGTCGTCGCGTCCATTGCCGTGGGTTGGGATTGTTCCGGGCGGGCTCACGTGGGTACGCCGAACCCCGCCCCCAATGTAATCCCGGCCACCATAGGCCCGATCGCCGTCCCCCGACTGTGAAGGGTGTCAATATTTTTCAAGCCAACGCGGGGGGTTACTCCTCCTCGTCGGCGGCGCTCATTGCGGTGAACCGCGCCGCCTGCTCCAGCGGGGTGGCCGGATCCAGCAGCTCGACGATGCCCGGGGCCACCGCCTCCGGCAGCGGGGTCGCGCCCTCGGTCTCCGCGGAGAAGGCGGTGCGCCGCAGCAGGGTGCGCACCGGCCCGGGGTCCACGCTTGCCAGGCGCAGCGGGGTGTCATCCGGCAGCTCCGCGGCATAGGTGTGCATGAGCCCTTCCAGCGCCCACTTGGAGACCCCGTAGGCGCCCATGAACGGCACGCCCTCACGGCCCGCCTCGTCGCTGATGAACAGCACCCGGCCGGCGGCGGACTCCAGCAGCAGCGGTGCGCAGTGGGCGAGGAGCAGGAAGGCCGCGTTGACGTTGACGTGCAGGGTGCGCAGCCAGACCTGCGGCTCGTACTGGGTCAGCGGGGCGGGCTGGCCGATCTCCGCGGCGTTGAGGACCAGCGCGTCCAGGCCGCCGAGGCCCTCGCGCAGGCGTTCGGCGAGCTCTGCCAGGTCGTCCGGGCCCACGCCGGCGAGCTCCATGGGGTAGATCGCGGGCTCCGGGCCACCGGCGGCGACGATCTCGTCGTAGACCGCCTCAGCGGCCTTCACCGTGCGCTCGAGCAGCACCACCGTGGCGCCGGCGGACGCGGCGGCCAGGGCCATGGCGCGGCCGAGGCCGTTGCCGGCGCCGGTGATCAGCACACGGTGGCCGGACAGTGCGGCGGGCCCGTCGGGGATCGGCAGCGGCTGGACGGGGAGGGCGGTCATTGTGTGTCTCCGTTGCTGTGTCGCCGGTGTGCGGCCCGCGCCCGACGGGCGTGCCGCCAGGCGTGCCAGAGCTTGCGCACGGGCGTGAGGTGGTGGCGTTGCTGAAGCACGGGCATGCCCTCGGCACGCAGGCGCTCCAGCAGGGTACGGTACAGCCGCGCGTGGACGGTCAGCGGCAGCAGGCGCCGCTGCTCCGCGTCGGGGACCGCGGCTAGGGCGTTGTCGAGAAAGTCCATGATCCGGGCGGCCTGCCCGTCGAGGAAGGCGCGCACGGGTTCGCTGTCGGGCTCGCGCAGCAGTTGCCCACGCTCCAGACCGGCCTGCGCCAGCTCGTCCTCCGGGAGGTGCAGCCGTCCCGCCTCCAGCTCCGGGCGCAGCCGGCGCAGGCCCCGGAGCAGGGGCAGGGCCATGCCCAGGTCGTGGGCGAGGGTCGCGGCGGTGTCCGGTGCAGCGCCGCACCCGGCGACCGCGAGCCGTACCGACCCGCCGCCGAGGCGGTGGCAGTAAACACTGAGCTCGCGGAAGCTCGGGTAGCCGCCGTACTCCAGATCCATGGCGACCCCGTCGAGCAGCGCCTCCAGATCGTCCCGCGGCAGGGCCCGGCGCGCATTCGCCGCGGCCAGTGCCTGGGCGGCCGGATGCTGGGCGCCGCCGTCGAGGGCGCGTCCCACCTCCTCGCGCCACCACGCGAGCTTCGCCGCAGCGACCCCGGGGTCGGAGACCTCGCGGGGGATGGCGGTGAGCTCGGCGTGCACGGCGTTGACCGCGAGCAGCGCCTCGCGGCTGTCCGCGTCGTCGGCGAACAGCAGCGCGTAGTGGAGGCTGGAGCCCGGCGGGGCGGCCTTGTCGCGGCAGTACTGCTGGGGCTGCATGGGTCCAAGGGCTGCGGCGTGGTGGCCGGGGAGTATACCGGGCCAGGCGGCCACGTAGCGAGGCACGGGTGTCGCTGCGTCCCGACTCCTCCCGGTCCAGTGCTTTTGAGTGCCCTCCCGGGGGCGGCCGGCGGCACCGGGAAACCCGGAGGCCCGTGCCGGGAGGCGTGTCTTGCAGTATGGCGGTCGCCGCGGGCAGCGGCGAGCACGGGCGATTGTCAGGCGATGGCGGACGTGCGACGGGGACGTGTGCATCGCGGGCGGGCGCCGTTGCGGGGGGGCATCGGGAAAGATAGAGTTTCGCGCTTGGCGCGCGTTCCTCTCCGGCAGCGTCGTTTCTACCCGCGACGATGGTTCTCAAAGGAGGAGATGCAGCCTGTCTTCGTGTTTTGCGTGCCGTCGTGAACAGGGCGGGGCGTCGGTTTATGGCCCGGTTATCGTTCGTCGACCTCCCGGGCCGGGCCCCGGTGCCTCGTCCGTTTGCAGGTTCGTGGACGGTCCCCCCGTTCGATGATGCAGGATGTCTCATGGAAGGGTTACAGATCCTTTTGTTCGGGGTCGTGCTGATTGTCTCGATTGTCAGCGTGATCAGTTACCAAGGCCGGCGACGGGCGTCGAAGCGCCGATTCCGTGTGCTTCAGGACAGTGCCCCCTCCCGCGGGCTGAGCGAGGAAGAGCGTGCGGCGCTCGGCGAGGTCTACAGCGGGCGCAAGTACGGCGGCGAGGTTCGTCAGCTCAACGGCCTGTACGCACGCCACGGCATCACGGGCAACAATGCCGGTCAGGGGCAGTATCACGACCTCATCGACGGCGTCGAGGTCGAGCTGCATCAGCGGCTGCGCAACGTCCTTGCGAATTACAACGAGGCGGAGGTCGTCCTGGCCAAGCGGACGGCGCTGGTGGTGCAGCTCAACGGCCGGACCCTGGCCGACGCGGTGGCACTCGACCGGCGCAGCGAGCGCGCCGAGGCCCGCGTGGCGTCCGGGGATTTCTCCGCCGATCCTTCCTCCTCCGGGGCGGCAACCACGGGCGCAAGCGCTTCGGCGGCGGCCTCGCAGGGCGGGGGGGACGGTGCCGAAGAGAGCGCGGTGACCCTGCTCGGGCAGCGTCGTGAAACCCGTGAGGAGGCCCGGCTGAGACTGGACGCCGAGACGCGCGGCAGCGCGGGCGCGCTTGTGTGTCTGCTGGGGCTGCTGGGGGTGCTCGGTTTCGCCTGTTTCGATCTGGCCTGGGGCTGTGCGGCCTCGCTCCTCGTGGCCCTGCTTGGCGTCTGGCGCTATCTCGCCGCGCCGATGTGGCCCATCGGTGGCAAGGCGGTAGACGTGAAGCGCCTGAGGGGGCCGCTCGAGCGGGTGATGACGCGGCAGACCGTCCAGGAGACGAACATCAGTGTTGCCGTTCCCCGCATGGAGTATCTCGACCTGACCTACCCGGGTTCGTGGTTGCCGCCGCTGTGGGAGCGCCTACCGATGACGGCGGCGGAGGTCGAGGTCGACGCGGAACGGCACGTGCTCCAGCACGGCTCGCTGTCACTGTATGAACAGCGGCGGCGTTTCCCCATCCACCACTGGATTCGCCATGCCGTTCTCGCCATCGGTGCCGCCCTGCTGCTGATCCTGGCCTGGGTGCTTTCCTCGCCGCTGAGCGTTTCCCTTCCCATGGCCTGGAATCTGCTGAGCGGTCCGGAGGAGATCGATGCCGACGGGCCGCAGGCGCTGCGCGACGTGACGCTGTGGCCGGGGGACACTGTGGCGATCTCCGGGCAGGCGGGCTGCCGGCTGAGCAGCCCGAGTTCGGCGGTGACCTCGATGCTCGACTGCTCGCGCCTGGTGTGGGGGGCGCCGGCGCGGGCGCTGCCCGAGGTGACGGTTTCGCCCGAGCTCCAGCGTCTGCAGGAGGCGATATTCAGGCTCTATACCGGCAGTCCCGCCGAGGACGTGGACCTGCCGCGGTACCAGCGTGCGCTCATGCGCCGGTACGACCGCCGCCTTCTCAGCGGGCTGGGTCAGCTGAAGGCCGATGTGAAGGCGCTGTGCGACGAATACTACGTCTCCGACGGGTGCTACCGGGCGGAGCGCGTGTTCAAGCGCATCGACGAGTCGTCGCCGCTGCTGGCGGCTGACGATGCGGCGCTGCTCTCCCGGCAAGACGCCGTCTGGTTCTCCAGACTTCTCCTCAAGGTTCTCCTGCCCGCCTACGTCAAAGAGGTCCAAGAACCGTTCCAGGCCTGGAACCGGTCCCGCTCCGGGCAGGTCCGTACGCAGCTGAAGGGCCGCTTCGAGCTGGCGGGGGGCGGCGCACGGGAGGCGTTCCTCGAACGGCGGGGCCTTGCCCTGACGGAGCTCCTGGGCGACACCGTCAATCGCGAGTTCCGTGTCCAGGGGGTCGTCGAGCATGTCGGCCTGGAGGGGGACACGCTCAGTCTGGCGCTCATCCCCGAGGAGGACGCGCCGTCGTTCGTGCGTGGCGTCGTGCCGCCATTCATGGTGATCCTGCTGTTCGTCGTGGCGGCGAGCCAGGGTTACCTGGCGCGGCAGGGGTATCGCCGGAGCAAGGCACGTGAACAGAAGGTCGGGCGCTGGGCCGCCGAGCACCTGCGCTAGGTTTGCGAATTCGCTGCGAGGCCCGCCCACCAGGGTCGGAAACGGTCTCGGGCTGGCGAGTGGTCCGCCGCGCAGGCGTCACCCTGGCGGTGGCGCCGGTGCTTCCGTCAGGCCGGCCCGAGCCAGTTGAGGATGTCCAGGGGGTGGCCGATGAGGCCGTCCGCCCCCCAGTGGGTGACGCGGTCCTCGGCGTGGACGTAGCCGAACAGGGCCACCAGGGTGATCGCGCCGGCGCGCTGCCCGGACTCGACGTCGCGCTGGGCGTCGCCCACGACCACGCACGCCTCCGGGGGCAGATCGAGCGCGTCGCAGGCCTGCAGCACGGGGTAGGGGTTGGGCTTGCGCAGGGCGAGGTCGTCGCCGGTGATCAGGCAGCCGCTGCGCTCGCCGTAGCCGAGCGCGGCCACCAGGGGCCGGGTGAGCCAGCCGGGCTTGTTGGTGACAATGCCCCAGGGGACGTGCCGGGCCTCCAGGATCGCCAGCAGCTCGTCCATGCCGGCGAAGGCGCGGGTCTCGCGGTGAACGCGCTCGCGGTAGATGGCCAGGAAGCGCTCGCGCAGTCCGGCGAAGCGGGTGTCGGACGGATCGATATCGAAGCCCCGCCGCACCAGCGGGCCGCTGCCGTGGGAGACGACGGTGGCGAGCTGGCCGGCGGGCAGGGGGGCGAGGTGCTGCTCGGCGCGCAGGTCGTTGAGGCTGCCGATGAGGTCCGGGGCGGTGTCGAGCAGGGTGCCGTCCAGGTCGAGGAGGACGGCGCGGGCCAGCGGTGCCATCTCGTCAGTCCCGCCCCCCTTGCTCCCCGTCCGCCCGGAAGGCGGCGATGTAGTTGACGCTCACGTCGCGGCAGCGGCGGCATCGCCGGGTCACCGGGTTGTAGTGGATGCCCGTGAGCCGGGTGAGTGACAGGCCGGCGTCGCGCGCCCAGGCCGCGAGCTCGGAGGGGCGCACGAACTGGGTGTAGTCGTGGGTCCCGCGGGGCAGCAGGCCGGCGACGTACTCGGCGCCCACGACCGCGAGCAGCCAGGCCTTGGGCGTGCGGCTGACCGTGGAGAAGACCACCGTCCCCCCGGGTGCGGCGGCGCGTGCACACGCGGCGACCACGGCCGCCGGGTCGGGGACGTGCTCGATCATCTCCAGGCAGGTGACGACATCGAAGGTGGCGGGGGCCTCGGCCGCCATGGTCTCCGCCGAGGCGTGGCGGTAGTCGATCTCCAGGCCGCTCTCGCCGGCGTGCAGCCGCGCCACGGACAGGCCCTCGTCGCCGAGGTCGACGCCGGTCACGCGGGCGCCGCGCCGGGCCATGCCCTCGGCCAGCAGTCCGCCGCCGCAGCCGACGTCGAGGACGCGGCGCCCGGCTAGCGAGCCGGTGGCCTCCTCGATGAAGTCCAGGCGCAGCGGGTTCATCTCGTGGAGGGGGCGGAACTCGCCCTCCGGGTCCCACCAGTAGGCGGCGCTGCGGTTGAACTTGGCCAGTTCCCCGGGGTCGGCGTTTTCGCTGAGTGGCGACATGACGGCTCCGCGCTCAGGACGGCTTTCCGGCGATCTTATCACGCCAGCCGTGGGCCCGGCGTACGATCTCCTCCTGGTCCAGGGTCGTGAGTACGCCGTCGTTGAACAGGTGCCGTCCGGCGACCCAGGTGTCGCTGACCTGGTCGCGGCCGCTGGCGTAGACGAGCTGGGAGATCGGGTGGAAGAGCGGTGCGCTCTCGATGCCGTCCATGCGCACGGCGATCACGTCGGCCTCCTTGCCGGGGGTCAGGCTGCCGACGCGATCGCCCAGGCCCAGGGCGCGGGCGCCCCCCAGGGTGGCCGCTTCCAGAGCCCGGGCAGCGGGCAGGGCCGCCGGGTCCCTGGCCACGCCCTTGGCGAGCATGGCCGCGGTGCGGAGCTCGCCGAGCATGTCCAGGTCGTTGTTGCTCGCGGCACCGTCGGTGCCCAGCGCGACGTTCACGCCGGCGGCGCCCAGCGCGGCCACCGGGGCGAGGCCGCTGGCCAGCTTGAGGTTGGATTCCGGGCAGTGCACGACCTGTACGCCGGTCTCGGCGATGCGGGCGATCTCGGCGTCGTCGAGCTGTGTCATGTGCACGGCGATCAGTCCGGGGCCCAGCAGGCCGAGTCGGTCGAGGCGCCGGATCGGGCGCTCGCCGGTGGCGGCCAGGCTCTGCTGGATCTCGTCGGCGGTCTCGTGGAGGTGGATATGCACCGGCAGGGCGAGCTCGTCGGCGATGGTACGCAGCCTCTCGAGGTTGGGCTCGCTCACCGTGTAGGGCGCGTGCGGTGCGAAGGTCGTGGTGATCAGGGCGTCGTCGCGCCAGGCATCGTGTACGGCGAGTCCCTTGTCGATGTACTCGTCCGGCCCGGAGGCCCAGGCGGTGGGGAAGTCGATGAAGATCATCCCCACCACGGCACGGATACCGGCCTGGCGTGCGGTGCGGGCGGTGACGTCGGGGAAGAAGTACATGTCGTTGAAGCAGGTGGTGCCGCCGCGCAGCATCTCCGCCACTGCGAGCCGGGTGCCGTCCTGGACGAACTCCGGACCGGCGTGGGCGGCCTCCGCCGGCCAGATGTGCTCGTTGAGCCAGGTCATCAGCGGGAGGTCGTCGGCGAGCCCGCGCAGCAGATTCATGCCCGCGTGGGTGTGGGCGTTGACGAAGCCGGGGAGCACGGCGTGATCGCGGCGGTCATGGACGACCCGGGGCTCGTAGCGGCCGCCGGCCTCGTCGGTGGGCAGCACCGCCTCGATCCGCCCGCCGTCGATGACGACGCTGTGCGCCGGCAGGCACTGTCCCGATGGCTCCACCGGGATCACCCAGCCGGCGTGAATGACCTGATCGACTGTCTGCATGCCTGTCCTCCTGCACGGGTGGCGGGTGCGGCGGGTTGGTGGGGGAATGCTACTAAGCGCGTCACGGCTCCCGCTACATTTCGGTGAATCCGCAGGCCCGGTGGAGGGGCGCGCTCACCCGCCGGCTCCCTTCCCGCCGGTGTGGCATACTGACGCGCCCCGCACGTGTGGCGCGGGGGTCGACTGCCGGAGGGTGTTGTTGAGTATCGCCGAACACGACCGGGTCCGCGCCGTCGCCTGGGACGCGGCGGACGGATCGCTGATGCTGCTGGACCAGCGCGTGCTGCCCGAGCGCATCGCCTATCGCCGCTGCCACGATGCCCGCGGGGTGGCCGCGGCCATCCGTGACATGGTGGTCCGCGGGGCGCCGGCGATCGGCATCGCCGCCGCCTACGGTGCCGCCATGGCGGCAAGGGACGACGACTTTGACGCCGGGCTATCGGCGCTCGCCGCCTCCCGGCCGACGGCGGTGAACCTGGCCTGGGCGCTGGCGCGCATGCGCGAGGCCGCCGCCGGCGGCGCCGACGCGGCGGCGCTGCTCGCCGAGGCGCAGGCGCTGCACGACGCCGACGTGGCCGCGAACCGTCGCATGGGCGAGCTCGGGGCCGAGCGGCTGGGCCGCGACTGCGGCGTGCTCACCCACTGCAACACGGGCTCGCTGGCGACGGCGGGCTTCGGCACCGCTCTGGGGGTGATCCGCACCGGCTGGGCCGCCGGCCGCATCCGCCGGGTGTTCGCCGACGAGACCCGGCCGTGGCTGCAGGGGGCGCGGCTCACCGCCTGGGAGCTGCTCGCCGACGGCATCCCGGTGGAGGTGATCGCCGATGCCGCGGCGGCGTCGCTGATGCGTACCGGCGTGGTCGACTGGGTGATCGTCGGCGCGGACCGTGTCAGCGCCAACGGCGATGTCGCCAACAAGATCGGCACCTACCCGCTGGCGCTCGCCGCGCGGGCGCTGGGGGTCGGTTTCATGGTGGTCGCGCCGTTCTCCACCCTGGACTATGCCACCGCCAGCGGTGCCGACATCCCCATCGAGTACCGCGATGCGGAGGAGGTGCTGTCCGTCGCCGGCCAGCGCATCGCCGCCCCGGGCGCCGGCGCCTGGAATCCGGTGTTCGACGTCACCCCGGCGTCGCTGGTGGACGTGCTCGTCACCGAGCGCGGCGTGGTCGAGCGCCCGGACACCCACGGACTGGCCGCCCTCGCGCAGGAGTGAGCGCGGCCCCTGAACTACCGAGCCAAGGAGAAACGATGAAGAACGCACTGCTCACCCTCGCGCTGGCCGGCATGGTCGGCACGGCGTCCGCCGCCCCGCAGCCCGAGGTGGTCTTCCACACCAACCGGGGCGACATCCGGATCGCGCTCTATGCCGAGCGGGCGCCGGTGACCGTGGAGAACTTCCTCGCCTACGTGGATGCCGGTTTCTACGACGGCACCATCTTCCACCGGGTCATCCCCGGCTTCGTGATCCAGGGCGGCGGGTTCACCGAGGACATGCAGCGCAAGTCGACCCGCGAGCCCATCGAGAACGAGGCGGACAACGGGCTCGACAACGAGCGCGGCACGCTGTCGATGGCGCGCACCCAGGCGGTGGACAGCGCGACCTCGCAGTTCTTCATCAACCTCGCCGACAACGCCTTCCTCGACCACGGCGAGCGCGACTTCGGCTACGCGGTGTTCGCCCGGGTCGTGGACGGCATGGACGTGGTCGACGAGATGGCGGGGGTGCCCACCGGGCGGGCCAGCGGCATGAGCGACGTGCCCCGGCAGACGCTGGTGATCGAGAGCGCCGAACGCGTCGACGGCTGAGCCGGGCGGCGGCCGTCCCGGGGCCGTCGTTGTGATAACATGACGTGTTTTATGACACGCCCGCCGGCGCACTCGCGCCCGCGCGGGTTCCGAGCATCGCCCAAAGCCGAGTGAGACCACCCGATGTCGAGCGTCGCCAAGGAGATCCTGCCGGTCAACCTCGAGGACGAGATGCGGCAGTCGTACCTCGATTACGCCATGAGCGTGATCGTCGGACGTGCCCTGCCGGATGTGCGCGACGGCCTCAAGCCGGTGCACCGGCGCGTCCTCTATGCCATGCGAGAGCTCGGCAACGACTGGAACAAGCCCTACAAGAAGTCCGCGCGCGTGGTCGGTGACGTCATCGGTAAGTACCACCCCCACGGCGACTCGGCGGTCTACGACACCATCGTGCGCATGGCCCAGGACTTCTCCATGCGCTACCTGCTCGTCGACGGGCAGGGCAACTTCGGCTCCATCGACGGCGACAACGCCGCGGCGATGCGCTACACCGAGGTACGCATGAGCCGCATCGCCCACGAGCTGCTCGCGGACATCGACAAGGAGACCGTTGACTTCGTCGACAACTACGACGGCTCCGAGTCCGAGCCCACCGTGCTGCCGACGAAGGTCCCGAACTTCCTGGTCAACGGCGGCTCCGGCATCGCCGTGGGCATGGCCACCAACGTCCCGCCGCACAATCTCGGCGAGGTGGTGGATGCCTGCGTGGCGCTCATCGACGACGACTCGCTCACCGTCGACGATCTCATCGGTTTCATCCCCGGCCCGGACCTGCCCACCGGTGGCATCATCAACGGTACCGCGGGTATCCGCGAGGCCTATCGCACCGGCCGCGGGCGCATGGTCATGCGCGCGCGCTGCGCCTTCGAGGAGGACGGCGCCGGCAAGCCGCGGATCGTGGTCAGCGAGCTGCCCTACCAGGTGAACAAGGCGCGGCTACTCGAGAAGATCGCCGAGCTCGTCAAGGAAAAGCGCATCGAGGGCATCACCGAGCTGCGCGACGAGTCGGACAAGCAGGGCATCCGCATGGTCATCGAGCTGCGTCGCGGCGAGGTGCCCGAGGTCGTGCTCAACAACCTCTACCAGCATACCCAGCTGCAGACCGTGTTCGGCATCAACATGGTCGCGCTGCACCAGGGCCAGCCCAAGCAGCACAACCTGCGCGACGTCCTCGACGCCTTCCTGCGCCACCGCCGCGAGGTGGTCACGCGGCGCACCGTCTATGAGCTGCGCAAGGCGCGCGAGCGCGCCCACGTCCTCGAGGGCCTGGCGGTGGCGCTGGCCAACATCGACGAGGTCATCGCCCTGATCAAGGCCTCGCCGGGGCCGGCGGAGGCGCGCGAGGCGCTGGCCTCGCGGGAGTGGGCTCCGGGCATGGTCACCGGCATGCTCGAGCGCGCCGGCGCCGAGGCGTCCCGGCCCGAGGGGCTCGCCGAGGAGTTCGGCCTGCGCGACGGCGTCTACCGGCTCACCGCGCAGCAGGCCCAGGCGATCCTGGACCTGCGCCTGCACCGCCTCACCGGGCTGGAGCAGGACAAGATCCTGGACGAGTACCGCGAGCTGCTCGCCACCATCGAGGACCTGCTCGACATCCTCGCCAGCGGCGACCGGCTCATGCGCGAGATCCGCGAGGAGCTGGTCTCGCTGCGCGAGCGCTTCAGCGACGAGCGCCGCACCGAGATCCTCCACGACGAGCTCGACCTCACCACCGAGGACCTGATCCCGCCGGAGGACGTGGTCGTCACGCTCTCGCACAACGGCTACGCCAAGAGCCAGCCGCTGGACAGCTACCAGGCCCAGCGCCGCGGCGGCAAGGGCAAGTCGGCGACGCGCATGAAGGACGAGGACTTCATCGACCAGCTGTTCGTCGCCAACACCCACGACCACCTGCTGTGCTTCTCCAGCCGCGGCAAGGTCTACCGTCTGCGGGTCTACGAGCTGCCCCACGGCAGCCGCAACGCCCGCGGCAAGCCGGTGGTGAATCTCCTGCCGCTGGAGTCCGACGAGCGGATCAGCGCGGTGCTGCCGATCCGCGAGTTCGACGACGAGCATTTCGTGTTCATGGCGACCCGCAATGGTACGGTGAAGAAGACGCCGCTGTCGCACTTCTCGCGGCTGCGCTCGAGCGGAATCATCGCGCTGAACCTCGGCGAGGACGACGCCCTGGTCAACGTTGGCGTCACCAACGGCGAGCGCGAGGTCATGCTGGTGACCGACGCCGGCAAGGCCATCCGCTTCGGCGAGGCCGACGTGCGGCCGATGGGGCGTACCGCCACCGGCGTGCGCGGGATTCGCCTCGACCCGGGGCAGGCGGTGATCCAGCTGCTGATCCTGGGCGACGGTGACGTGCTCACCGCCACCGAGAACGGTTACGGCAAGCGCACCGCCGTGAGCGACTACCCCATCCGCGGTCGTGGCGGCCGCGGCGTGATATCGATCCAGACCTCGGAGCGCAACGGCGGCGTGGTCGGTGCCGCCCAGGTCGTGGACGGCGACGAGATCATGATGATCACCAATGCCGGCACCCTGGTGCGCACCCGCGTCGACGAGGTATCGCGGCTGGGGCGCAACACCCAGGGCGTGATGCTCATCCGCCTGAGCGAGGGCGAGCACCTGGTCGGGGTGGCGCGCATCGAGGTGCTGGATGACGACGAGGAGGGCGCCGACGCCGAGTAGACGCCGGCGCGCCAACGGTTTTCGCAAGCTGTCAGGAGCGAGATTGTATGTCGCGCGTGTATAACTTCAGCGCGGGTCCCGGAGCGCTACCCGAAGAGGTCCTGCGTCAGGCCCAGGAAGAACTGGTCGACTGGCAGGGCTCCGGCATGTCGGTGATGGAGATGAGCCATCGCGGCAAGGAGTTCGTGTCCATCGCCTCCGAGGCCGAGGCCGACCTGCGCGAGCTGCTCGCGGTCCCGGACAACTACCGGGTGCTCTTCCTCCAGGGCGGTGCCTCCGGCCAGTTCTCGGCGGTGCCGATGAACCTGCTGCGCGGGCGCGGCTCCGCCGACTACGTGAATACCGGCAACTGGTCGAAGAAGGCCATCGCCGAAGCGCGCAAGTACTGCGAGGTCAATGTCGTCGCCGAGGGCGGCAACGGCGACCCCATGTCCATCCCGGCGCTCGAGAGCTGGCAGCGCTCCAGCGACGCCGCCTACCTCCACTACACGCCCAACGAGACCATCAGCGGCGTGGAGTTCCACTGGGTCCCGGATGTCGGCGAGGTCCCGCTGGTCGCGGACATGTCCTCGACGCTCCTTTCCCGGCCCATCGACGTCTCGAAATTCGGGATGATCTACGCCGGCGCCCAGAAGAACATCGGCCCGGCGGGCGTGACCGTGGTTATCGTGCGCGAGGACCTGCTCGGTTCGGCGATGGCCGAGACCCCGGCGATCCTCGACTACCAGAAGATGGCCGAGTCCGACTCCATGGCGAATACGCCGCCGACCTTCGCCTGGTACATGGCGGGGCTGGTGTTCAAGTGGCTCAAGCGCCAGGGTGGCCTCGAGGCCATGGCCGAGATCAACCGGCGCAAGGCCGGCAAGCTCTACGACGCCATCGACGCCTCCGGCTTCTACCGCAATCCCGTGGACCCGGACTGCCGGTCCTGGATGAATGTGCCCTTCGTGCTGGCGGACGAGTCGCTCAACGACACCTTCCTCAGCGAGGCGAAGGCGGCTGGGCTCGCCACCCTCAAGGGCCATCGCAGTGTCGGCGGCATGCGGGCGAGCATCTACAACGCGATGCCCGAGGCGGGCGTCGACGCCCTCGTGTCGTTCATGCAGGACTTCGAGCGCCGCCACGGCTGAGGCCGGCGGCACGGCGAACGGAAGAAAGCAGGAGCGCTGATGTACAAGATACTCACTCTCAACAATATCTCCGTTAAGGGGCTCGACCGACTGCCGCGGGAGCGCTACGAGGCGTCCTCGGAGATCCAGCACCCGGACGGCATTCTGCTGCGCTCGCACAAGATGCACGGCATGGCCCTGCCGGAGACGGTGAAGGCCGTGGCGCGTGCCGGTGCCGGCGTGAACAACGTGCCGGTGGACGAGCTCAGCCATCGCGGTATCCCGGTGTTCAATACCCCCGGTGCCAACGCCAACGCGGTCAAGGAGCTGGTGGTCGCCGGGCTGCTGCTCGCCGCCCGCAACATCTGCCCGGCGTGGGCCTTCGCCCGCGGCCTGGAAGGCGACGATGCCGAGATCAACCGTCAGGCCGAGTCCGGCAAGAAGCAGTTCGTCGGCTTCGAGCTGCCGGGCCGCACCCTCGGCGTGATCGGCCTAGGTGCCATCGGCGTGCAGGTGGCCAACGCGGCCCGCGCGCTGGGCATGAAGGTCATCGGTTACGACCCGCAGATCACCATCCACAGCGCGTGGAAGCTGGAGGCGGACGTGCGCCGGGCGCACAGCGTCGACGAGGTGTTCGCCGAGTCCGACGCGATCACCCTGCACGTGCCCGAGATCGACGCCACCCGCGGGCTGGTCAATGCCGACCGTCTCGCCCAGGTGCGCGAGGGCGCCGTGCTGCTCAACTTCGCGCGCTCCGGCATCGTCGAGGAGCCGGCGGTGGTGGAGGCCCTGGATGCCGGGCGCCTGGGCGCCTACATCTGCGACTTCCCGAGCAACGCCCTCAAGGACCATGACCGGGCGGTCACCCTGCCGCACATCGGTGCGTCCACCAACGAGGCGCAGGACAACTGCGCGATCATGGCCGCCGACCAGCTCCGGGACTACCTGGAGACCGGTAACGTGGTGAACTCGGTGAACTTCCCGGAGATGATGCTGCCGCGCAACGGGGCGGGCGACCGGCTGACGGTGGCCAACAACAACGTCCCGAACATGCTCGGTCAGATCTCCACCGCGCTCGCGGACGCGGGGCTCAACATTGCGGACATGTACAACAAGTCCCGCAACGACCTCGCCTACACCGTGGTGGATGTCGAGGGCAGCATCCCCGGCGAGCTGGTCGAGCGCATCCGCGGCATCGAGGGCGTGCTCGCGGTGCGGGTCATCGAGTAGGAGCGGGCCATGAGCGACGAGACGGACCGGCTGCAGCAGGTGCGCGAGCGCATCGACAGCATCGATGACGAGATCCTGCGGCTGATCAACGCCCGTGCCGAGGCGGCGGGCGAGGTCGCACGGATCAAGCGCGAGAGCGGCGAGCCCGGGGATTTCTACCGCCCCTCGCGCGAGGTCTCGGTGCTCAAGCGCCTGCGGGCGGCCAACCCGGGGCCGCTGCCGGACGGCGACGTGCTCAGGCTCTTCCGCGAGCTGATGTCGTCGTGCCTGGCCCTGCAGCAGCCGCTGTCCGTCGCCTACCTCGGTCCGGAGGGGACCTACACCCAGGAGGCCGCGCTCAAGCACTTCGGCCATGGCATGAGGGCCATGTCCCAGGAGGGGATCGACGCGGTCTTCCGCGAGGTGGAGGCCGGCAACGCCGACTACGGCGTGGTGCCGGTGGAGAACTCCACCGAGGGCGTGGTTTCCCATACCCTCGACCGCTTCCTGACCTCGCACCTGAAGATCGTCGGCGAGGTGGAGCTGCCGGTGCGTCACAACCTGGTCAGCCGCGTGGAGGACCTCGCGGCGATCCAGCGGGTGTACTCCCACCAGCAGGGGCTGGCCCAGTGCCGCGCCTGGCTGGATTTACACCTGCCCCAGGCCGAGCGCATCCCGGTATCGAGCACCGCCGAGGCGGCGCGCCTGGCGGCGTCGGCGCCGGGGGCCGCGGCGGTGGCCTCCGATGCCGCCGCCGAGCGCTACGAGCTCGAGGTCCTCTTCCCCAACATCCAGGACGGCGCGGTGAATACCACCCGCTTCCTGATCCTCGGCAACACGACCCCGCCCGCCACCGGCGAGGACAAGACCTCCGTCGTGGTCTCGCGCCCCAACCAGCCGGGCGGCCTCGCCGGACTGCTGGCGCCGCTCGCGCGCTACGGGCTCAACATGAGCCGGATCGAGTCGCGGCCCTCGCGCCAGGGGGTGTGGGAATACGTGTTCTTCATCGACGTCCTCGGCCACGCCGAGGATCCGACGCTCAAGCGTGCCCTCGGCGAGATGGAGCAGCTGGCGAGCCTGATCAAGGTGCTCGGCTCCTACCCGCGTGCCGGCGACTGAGCGGCGGCGGCAGACATAGCACACAGGCGAGAGCGATGAGCAGCGACGCGATCCCCTTCTGCGATCTGGCGGTGCCCGGCGTGCGGGACCTCCAGCCCTACCAGCCGGGCAAACCCGAGGCCGAGCTCGCCCGCGAGTACGGGGTGAGCGACATCGTCAAGCTCGCCTCCAACGAGAATCCCCTCGGCCCGGGCGAGGCCGCGGTGGCCGCGGCGCGGGACGCCGTCACCGGTGTGCACCGCTATCCGGAGGGCAGCGCCCATGCCCTGCGCCACGCGGTGGCGCGTCATCACGACGTCGCCCCGGAGTGCATCACCTTCGGTAACGGCTCCAACGACGTCCTCGACCTGCTGGCCCGCGCCTTCCTCGGCCCGGGGCGCGAGGCGGTGTTCTCGCAGCACGCCTTTGCGGTGTACGCCATCGCCACGCGCACCGTCGGCGCCGAGGCGGTGGTGGCGGCGGCCAACGCCGCCGACCATCCCCAGCCCTACGGTCACGACCCGGCGGCGCTGCTCGCCGGTATCGGCGGACAGACACGGGTGCTGTTCATCGCCAACCCCAACAACCCGACGGGTACCTGGCTGGACGGCGACACCCTGGAGTCGCTGATCGCGCGTGTGCCCCGCGAGGTGGTGGTGGTGCTCGACGAGGCGTACGTCGATTACGCCCGTGACTGTACCGGCTACGTGGACGGCCGCCGCTGGCTGGAGACTTATCCGAACCTGGTGATTACACGGACCTTCTCCAAGATCCACGGTCTCGCCGGCCTGCGTGCGGGCTATGCCCTGTCCAGTCCCGAGATCGCCGATCTGCTCAACCGTGCGCGCCACCCCTTCAATCTGAACTCCGTGGCCCAGGCGGCGGCGGAGGCCGCGCTCACCGACACGGACCACGTGGACCGCTCGGTCGCGCTCAACAGCGAGCAGCGCGAGTGGCTGCGCGCTCGCCTCGAGGGCCTGGGCCTCACGGTGCTGCCCAGCGCGGGCAACTTCCTCGCCGTGGAGGTGGGCGACGACGCGGGTGCTGTCAACGAGGCGCTGCTGCGCCGCGGCGTGATCGTGCGGCCGATCGGCGGCTACGGGCTGCCGCGGTTCCTGCGCGTGACCGTGGGCACCGCCGGGGAGAACGCCCGCTTCGTCGAGGCCTTGGGCGAGGCGCTGTCCGGGGAGCGCGCATGATCCGCATCGGCCAGCTTACCGTCATCGGTATGGGGCTGATCGGCGGCTCGCTGGCGCGGGCGCTGCGCGAGGCCGGCGCCGTGGATGAGGTCGTCGCCGTGGGCCGGCGCCGTGAGGGCGTCGACCGCGCGGTGGCGCTGGGCGTTGCCGACCGGGGCACCACGGATCCCGCGCGGGGCGTGGCGGATGCCGACATGGTCGTGATCGGCGTCCCGCTGGGCGCGGTGCGCGGCGTGTTCGAGGCCGTTGCCGACGCCCTGCCGGCGGACTGCGTGGTCACCGACGTGGGCAGCGCCAAGGGCAGCGTGGTCGAGGACGCGCGCGCGGTGTTCGGTGCCGTGCCGCCCTGGTTCGTGCCCGGCCATCCGGTGGCGGGCACCGAGCGCTCCGGTGTGGAGGCCGGGTTCCCCGAGCTGTTTCGCGGCCGCCGGGTCATCCTCACGCCGGGGCCGGACACCGACCCCGCGGCGCTGTCGCGCGTGCGCGGCATGTGGACCAGCGCCGGCGCGGAGGTCAGCGAGATGGCCGTCGCCCATCACGACCGCATGCTCGCGGCGACCTCCCACCTGCCGCACCTGCTGGCCTACGGGCTGGTGGACACCCTGAGCCGCTGGGACGCCAGCCACGAGGTCTTCGAGTACGCCGCCGGCGGTTTCCGGGACTTCACCCGCATCGCCTCCAGCGATCCGGTGATGTGGCGCGACATCTGCCTGGCCAACCGGGAGGCGGTACTGGAGACGCTGCTGCGCTACCGCGAGGACCTGGATGCGCTCACCGAGTGGGTGCGCGCCGGCGACGGTGACAGCCTCGAGGCGGTGTTCTCACGGGCGAAGGCCACGCGGGACGACTTCCTCCACGTGTTCGAACGCTAGGGCCGGGCAGGGCATGACACACGCTCAATCACGACTGACCTTCACCGCCTCCGGCGGCGAGCGGCTGCGCGGCCGCCTGCGGGTCCCGGGCGACAAGTCCATCTCCCACCGGGCGGTGATGTTCGGGGCCCTCGCCGAGGGCGAGACCGTCATCGACGGCCTCCTCGAGGGCGAGGACGTGCTCGCCACCCTGGCCGCCTTCCGCGCCATGGGCGTGGCCGCGGAGGGTCCGGACAGCGGCGCCCTGCGGCTCGCCGGGGCAGGGCTCCACGGCCTGGGCGCGCCGGCGGCGGCGCTGGACATGGGCAACTCGGGCACGGCCATGCGGCTGCTCTGCGGGCTGCTCGCCGGTCAGGCCTTCGATACCACGCTCACCGGCGACGCCTCGCTCACTCGCCGGCCCATGCGCCGGGTGACCGCGCCCCTCGCGGAGATGGGCGCGCTGATCGAGACCGCGGAGGGCGGCACCGCGCCGCTCACCGTGCGCGGTGGCCGCCGGCTGCACGGCATCGATTATGCGCTGCCCGTCGCCAGCGCCCAGATCAAGTCCGCGCTGCTCCTCGCCGGCCTCTACGCCGAGGGCGAGACCCGCATCAGCGAGCCCGCGCCCTGCCGGGACCACACCGAGCGCATGCTCGCCGGCTTCGGCTATCCGGTGCGGCGCGAGGCGGGCACCGTGACCCTCGCCGGGGGCGGCCGGCTGACGGCGACGCCGGTGAGCGTGCCGGCGGACGTGTCCTCCGCGGCGTTCTTCCTGGTGGCGGCGAGCATCACCCCGGGCTCCGATCTGATCCTGGAGCACGTCGGCATGAACCCGACCCGCACCGGCGTGATCGAGATCCTGCGCCTGATGGGTGCGGACATCACCGCCGTGCGCGAGGACGTGGTCGGCGGTGAGCCGGTGGCGGACCTGCGCGTGCGCCATGCGCCGCTGCACGGCATCGACGTGCCGGCGCGCCTGGTGCCGCTTGCGATCGACGAGTTCCCGGTGCTGTTCGTCGCCGCCGCGGCGGCGAGCGGCGAGACCCGCGTCACCGGGGCGGAGGAGCTGCGGGTGAAGGAGAGCGATCGCATCGCGGTGATGGCCGAGGGGCTCGCCGCCCTGGGGGCCGACGTCACCGCCACGCCGGACGGCATGATCGTGCGCGGCGGCCGCGGCCTCACCGGCGGCCGGGTGCATGCCCACGGTGACCACCGTGTTGCCATGTCGTTCGCGGTCGCCTCCCTGATGGCCCGGGATGCGGTGGTGATCGACGACTGCGCCAACGTGGCCACCTCCTACCCCACCTTTGCCGCTGAGGCGCGCGCCGTTGGTCTGATGCTGGCCGAGCAGTGGCATACGCCGGAGGCAACATGAGCGAGTCCGTGCCCGTTATCGCCCTGGATGGCCCCGGCGGCTCCGGCAAGGGGACCATCGCCCGCCGCCTCGCGCACAGCCTGGGCTGGCACCTGCTCGATAGCGGCGCGATCTACCGTGTGCTCGCCCACGCGGTGGTCCGCGATGGTGTCGATCCCGCCGACGAGGCCGCCGTGGTGGATCTCGCCCGGCGCATCCATATCCGTTTCGCCAGCGGCGAGACCGACTCCAGCGTGTTCGTTGACGGCGAGGACGTGACCGCCGCCATCCGCACCGAGGACTGCGGCGATACGGCCTCGCGGATCGCGGCACTGCCGGCCGTGCGCGAGGCGTTGCTGCAGCGCCAGCGCGACTTCCGCCAGCCCCCGGGGCTGGTCGCGGACGGCCGCGATATGGGGACGGTGGTCTTCCCGGATGCCGTGGTGAAGGTCTTCCTCACCGCGTCGGTGGACGAGCGCGCCCGCAGACGCTATAAACAGTTGATAGACCAAGGGCTTGGTGCTAGTCTTCGCGGTCTTGTAGAGGAGATCGCCGCGCGTGACCGGCGCGACGCGTCCCGCACGGTGGCCCCTCTCGCCCCGGCAGAAGATGCCGTTGTGCTCGATACGACCGAGCTCGACGTCGATCAGGCCGCCGAGGCGGTGATGAGCCAGGTGCGTCGCTGGCAGCAGCGCCGCTGAACCCGACCCCTGGAGACTCGACAAGAAAGTGGGAGCGACCCCCGTAAACCGGTGGGGGCCGCTTCCCGTATGTATGGCAACAACTTGACTGGTTACGGTCTGGGATCAACTCATCCATGAGCGAAAGCTTTGCTGAACTGTTCGAACAGAGCCTTTCGAACACCGACATGCGCCCCGGTGCGATCGTCAACGGCACCGTGGTGGCAATCGACGGTGACGACGTCATCGTCAACGCCGGCCTCAAGTCCGAGGCGGTCATTCCCCTGGAGCAGTTCATCGACGACGAGGGCAACGTCGAGGTCGAGGTGGGCAGCGAGGTCGAGGTCGCGCTGGACGCCGTCGAGGACGGCTTCGGCGAGACGCGCCTGTCCCGCGAGAAGGCCAAGCGTGCCCGTGTCTGGAAGAAGCTCGAATCCGCCTACGAGGCGAGCGAGACCGTGACCGGCCAGATCAGCGGCAAGGTCAAGGGTGGCTTCACCGTGGACCTGGGCAACGTTCGCGCGTTCCTGCCCGGCTCGCTGGTGGAC
The DNA here is from genome assembly GCF_000374645.1 of Arhodomonas aquaeolei DSM 8974. GTDB lineage: Bacteria > Pseudomonadota > Gammaproteobacteria > Nitrococcales > Nitrococcaceae > Arhodomonas > Arhodomonas aquaeolei. The sequence goes on along the minus strand of NZ_KB894810.1, from coordinate 81,049 downwards.
ATCCGTCCGGTGCGCGACACCACCTACCTCGAGGGCAAGGACCTCGAGTTCAAGGTGATCAAGCTCGACCCCCGGCGCAACAACGTGGTGGTCTCCCGCCGCGCCGTCGTCGAGGAGGAGTACAGTGCCGAGCGCGAGGCGCTGCTGGAGAAGCTCCAGGAAGGCCAGGTGCTCCCGGGCATCGTCAAGAACCTCACCGACTACGGTGCCTTCGTGGACCTCGGCGGCATCGACGGCCTGCTGCACATCACGGACATGGCCTGGCGTCGCGTCAAGCACCCCTCCGAGGTGGTCAACGTCGGCGACGAGATCCAGGTCAAGGTCCTCAAGTTCGACCGCGAGCGCAATCGCGTCTCCCTGGGCCTCAAGCAGCTTGGCGAGGATCCGTGGGAGAACATCGCCGGCCGCTACCCCGAGGGTGCGCGCGTCAACGGTCGCGTGACCAACATCACCGACTACGGTGCCTTCGTCGAGATCGAGGAGGGTGTCGAGGGTCTCGTCCACGTCTCCGAGATGGACTGGACCAACAAGAACGTCAACCCGGCCAAGGTCGTGGCGATCGGTGACGAGGTCGAGGTCATGATCCTCGATATCGACGGTGAGCGCCGCCGTATCTCGCTGGGCATGAAGCAGTGCCAGCCCAACCCCTGGGACGAGTTCGCCGCCCAGTACAACAAGGGCGACCGGGTCGCCGGGGCGATCAAGTCCATTACGGACTTCGGCATCTTCGTGGGTCTCGACGGCGGGATCGACGGCCTCGTGCACCTCTCCGACCTGTCCTGGAACGACGCCGGCGAGGAGGTCGTGCGCCAGTTCAAGAAGGGCGACGAGGTCGAGGCCGTGGTCCTCTCCGTGGATCCGGAGCGTGAGCGCATCTCCCTCGGTATCAAGCAGCTGGAGCAGGATCCGCTGTCCAGCTGGGTCGCCGAGCACCCGAAGGGCAGCGTCGTGACGGGCACCGTCATCGAGGTGGACGCCAAGGGCGCCACCATCCGGCTGGCCGAGGAGGTCGAGGGCTATCTGCGTGCCTCCGATCTCGGTCGCGACCGGGTCGAGGATGCCCGCCAGGTGATCAGCGAGGGCGACGAGGTGGAGGCCAAGTTCACCGCCGTCGACCGCCGCAACCGCATGATCAACCTGTCGGTCCGCGCCAAGGACCAGCAGGAGGACCGCGAGGCCGTGGAGGACTTCGGCCGGCCGTCCAATGCGGGCACCACCGCGCTCGGTGATCTGCTCAAGGAGCAGATGCAGAACAAGGACCACGAGTAACGCGGCCGCGGGGCCGGGGGGTCGCTCATGCCGTGGGCGACCTCCCGGCCTTTCTGATTGGGGGCTCCGCTGCGTCCGTGGCGGATCAGGCTTGCTGGTAGAACGATGACCAAATCCGAGCTAATTGACCTCATTGCCGATCGTCAGCAACACCTCCCCCACAAGGATGTCGAGCTGGCGGTCAAAACCCTGCTGGAGCAGATGAGCGAGGCGATGGCCTCGGGGCAGCGGATCGAGATCCGCGGTTTCGGCAGCTTCGCGCTGCACCATCGTCCCCCGCGCATCGGCCGTAACCCCAAGACGGGGGATCCGGTCGCGCTGCCCGGCAAGTACGTTCCGCATTTCAAGCCGGGCAAGGAGATGCGTGAGCGGGTGAACGACGGCAGCGACCACCCCATTCGCGAGTGACCCGGCGACGCCGTATCGGGCGGGGCCGCTTCGCCCCGCCGGCGTGACTCCCGTCATGGCTTGCTTCAGAATGTCCGCACCTCCCCGGACTCCAGCTGCATGAAGGGACCTGCACACCGATGCGACGTCTAGTGCTATTCATCCTCGCCCTCGCCGTGATCGCCCTCGGGCTGAGCTTCGCCATGCTCAACGCCGGGGACGCCCAGGTGAACTACTACTTCGGTACCGCGACCATGCCGCTCTCCCTGTGGCTGGCGGTGACGTTGCTCGGCGGCGCCGTGCTCGGGGCGGTTTCCACGACGGCACTGATCGTGCGCCAGCGCCGCGAGCTCGCCCGTCTGCGCCGTGAGGCGAAACAGGCGCGTACCGAGGTGGACGAGCTGCGCAAGCTGCCGCTGCGCGACAACCCCTGACGATGCTTGAGCTGCTGTGGCTGCTGTTGCCGGTCGCGGCCCTGTCCGGGTGGGTGATCGGCCGGCGTGACGCCGGAGGCGGTCAGCGCGGTCGCCGCGCGAGCTTCTCGCCGGAGTACTTCCGCGGCCTCAACTTCCTCCTCAACGAGCAGCCGGACAAGGCCATCGAGGTCTTCACCCGGATGGTCGAGGTGGATTCCGACACCGTGGAGACCCACCTCGCCCTGGGGAACCTCTTCCGCCGGCGGGGCGAGGTCGACCGTGCGATCCGCATCCACCAGAACCTCATCGCGCGGCCGTCGCTGGAACGCGGCCAGCATGCCTACGCCATGCTGGAGCTCGCCAAGGATTACATGAGCGCCGGGCTCCTCGATCGGGCCGAGGCGATCTTCGGTGAGGTCGCCGAGCTCGATGACCACGCAGTCACCGCGCTGCGCCATCTCCTGGATATCTACCAGCAGGAGCGGGAGTGGGAGGAGGCCGTGCGGGTCGCCCAGCGCCTGGCGCGGGTGACCGGCGAGGATCTCGGCGGGCGCTGCGCCCAGTTCTGCTGTGAGCAGGCCGAGGAGGCGATGCGTCGCGGTGACAGCGACGACGAGGTGCGCGGCCTGCTCAAGCGCGCGCTCGGCTTCGATCCCACCTGCGTGCGCGCAAACATGCTCCGCGGTGACCTGGAGCGCAGCCGCGGCCATGTCCGCGCCGCCGCCCGGGCCTATCGCCACGTCCAGAACCAGGACCTCGACTACCTCCCCGAGGTGCTGCCGCCGCTGGAGGCATGCTATCGGGAGCTGGGCCAGCTCAACCGCTTCCGGCGGTTCCTCTACCGGACCATGCATGCCTACGACGGCGCCTCCGTGGTAATGAAGCTCTCCGAGCTCATCGCCGAGGCCGAGGGGCGCCAGGCGGCGGTGGAGTTCATGGCCTCCCAGCTGCGGCGCCGGCCCTCCGTGCGCGGGCTCAACCGGCTCATCGAGCTCAACATCGACGACGAGGACCCGGACCGGCGCCGCCAGCGCGACCTCCGCGTCCTTCATCAGCTCTTCCAGGCGCTGATCGGCGACCGCCAGCCCTACCGGTGCGAGCGCTGCGGCTTCGCCGCCCGGCAGCTGCACTGGCAGTGCCCGAGCTGCCGCGCCTGGAGCACCATCAAGCCCGTCAAGGGGCTGCAGGGGGAGTAGCATGGACAAGGCGGAAACGCCGCGGATCATCGTCGCGCTGGACTTCGACGATGTCGCCGCCGCCGAGACGCTGGTCGCCTCGCTGCCGGTCGGCCGCTGTCGGCTGAAGGTTGGCAAGGAGCTGTTCCTGCGCGCCGGTCCCGAGGTGGTGCGGCGCTGGAGCGTCGCGGGCTGGGACGTGTTCCTCGACCTCAAGTTCCACGATATCCCCAACACCGTGGCCGGCGCCTGCCGGGCCGCCGCCGATCTGGGCGTGTGGATGGTCAATGTCCACACCCTCGGCGGTCCCGCCATGATGGAGGCCGCACGTGCCGCTGTGGACGCCGGCGGTCACGCCACCCTGCTTACCGGCGTCACCATCCTCACCAGCCACTCCGACGCCGACCTCGAGCGCATCGGTATCGCCGGGCCGGTGGATGCCGCGGTGAGCCGGCTCGGCGGCCTCGCCGTTGAGGCGGGGCTGGACGGTGTCGTCTGCGCCGCACGGGAGGCGGCGGCCATGCGCGCGCTGGGCGGGCCGGCCTTCCGCCGCGTGACGCCGGGCATCCGCCCGGCGGGGGCCGCCGCCGGCGACCAGAGCCGGGTGATGACGCCCGCGGCGGCGCGCGCCGCCGGGGCCACGGACCTGGTCATCGGCCGCCCCATCACCCGCGCGGCGGACCCGCCGGCCGCCCTGGCGGGCGCCGAGGCCGAGCTGTCGGGCGCCGGCGACAAGCCGGGTTTGTGATCGCCGTCCGCCGCGGGGTAAGCTCTTTCGTCACCGCGTGATCCGCACGCGGTGGCATCCCCGGCGATGGGAGTCATCGCCATCAGGGAACCCCGAAACCAAGGAGGGCTTTGCCATGAAACTGCTCAAGACCGCCCTGTGCGCGGCCGCACTCGCTGTGGCGCCCGCGGTGTTCGCCGCGGCCATCAACCTCAACGAAGCGGACGCGGAGGCGCTGCAGCGCCTCGACGGCATCGGCCCGGTCAAGGCGGCGGCCATCGTCGACTACCGGGCGGCCCACGGGCCGTTCGAGTCCACGCAGGGGCTGACCGCGGTGGACGGCATCGGTGAGACGACGCTGGAGGGCATTCGCGAGGACGTCACCGTCCGGTGACACCCGCCGCCCTGCGGCGTTTGCGGCCGCGCCTCCCGGCGCGGCCCTCTTGTGCGCCCCCGGCGGTCGGTGTATCGATAGGCGCCATCCCCCGCACGGGGCCCGCAACCAGGAATCGAGCACTATGACGCGACGCATCCGCAAGGCCGTATTTCCCGTCGCCGGGCTGGGCACGCGCTTCCTGCCCGCGACCAAGGCCAATCCCAAGGAGATGCTGCCGGTGGTGGACAAGCCGCTGGTGCAGTACGCCGCGGAGGAGGCCGCGAAGGCCGGGATCGAGACCCTGATCTTCGTGACCGGGCGTAACAAGCGCAGCATCCCGGACCACTTCGACAAGGCCTACGAGCTGGAGACCGAGCTCGAGGCCAAGGGCAAGCACGACCGCCTGAAGCAGGTGCGCGAGATCCTGCCCAACGGCGTGGCGGTGGTCTATATCCGCCAGTCCGAGGCCCTGGGCCTGGGCCATGCCGTGCTCTGCGCTGAGCCCATCGTGGGCGACGAGCCCTTCGCCGTGATCCTCGCCGACGACCTCATCGACGACCCGGAGGGTAGCGGCTGCCTGGCGCAGATGACCCGGCAGTACGACGCCCAGGTGGCGAGTATCCTCGGCGTGCAGCGGGTACCCGAGGCGCACACCGACCGATACGGCATCGTCGACGCCTCGCCGGTGGCCGAGCGCCTGAGCGAGGTGCGCGGCATCGTCGAGAAACCCGCGCCGGAGGCCGCCCCCTCGACCCTAGGCGTGGTCGGGCGCTACATCCTCAACCCGGCGATCTTCAACAAGCTTCGCCAGACCCGGCCCGGCGCCGGCGGCGAGATCCAGCTCACCGACGCCATCGCCGCGCTCATGCGCGACGAGCCGGTGTTCGCCTACGAGTTCCGCGGCACGCGTTACGACTGCGGTGACAAGCTCGGCTACCTGCAGGCGACGGTGGAGTACGCCCTCAAGCACCCGGAGCTCGGCGCGCAGTTCCGCGAGTACCTGGACGAGCTCCACCAGCGCGGTCACTGAGCCGTCGACCTCGTGTCGACGGCAGCGACCGCCAACGGTGTGCGCACTGCCCTGGGGGAGCGCCGCCGGCGGTTGCCGCGCTATGCGTCCTGATCCATCCGCCACGCCGTCCCCCGCCGGACGGCGTCGGCCCTGCCTGAAGATGGCTTTGCTCGTCGACCACGCCGTCGTGCGGTGCGTTTCCCCGACAGGGAGCGGGCTGGCACGGGCGGTGTGAGGCAATGCCCTGTAGCCGGAATCGGCGGATTCGGGGCTCCTGCTCATCGGTTCCTGGTTGCCGATGCCACCGCGCGGGACTCCCTGGAGCGACGTTTCAACGCCGGCCTTCGGCCTTTCACCTGAAAGCAAAATGCCATCGAAGTGAAACCTGCCGTCTCTAGACTCGCCCTCGATCTGACGGGCGGTGGCGCCCGTGCGTCTACCCATCCCCCAGGAGCAGGAGCGATTGATGTTCAAGAAGATGATCGGCGCGCTCGGGATCGCGGCGTTGGCGGTGGGCCAGGCCCATGCCGCCATCCAGATCCAGTGGTGGCACGCCATGGGCGGTGGAACCACCGGTGAGAAGGTCCAGCAGTATGCGCAGGCCTTTAACGAGAGCCAGGACAAGTACGAGATCAAGCCCGTCTACAAGGGCACCTATACCGAAACGATGACGAGCGCGATCGCCGCCTTCAGGGCCGGCGAACAGCCGGCGATCGTGCAGGTCTTCGAGGTGGGTACGGCCACGATGATGGCGGCCAAGGGGGCCGTCTACCCGGTCCACCAGCTCATGGCGGACGCCGGCGTGGACTGGGACCCGTCGGATTACCTGGACGCCGTGAAATCCTACTACACCACGCCGGACGGCAAGCTCCTCTCGCTGCCCTTCAACAGCTCCACCCCGGTGCTGTTCTACAACAAGGACGTCTTCGAGCAGGCCGGGCTGGACCCGAACAACCCGCCGAGCACCTGGGCGGCACTGGAAGACGTCTCGCGCAAGATCATCGACAGCGGTGCCGCCGAGTGCGGGTTCACCACCGGCTGGCAGAGCTGGGTGCAGCTCGAGAACTTTGGCGCCTGGCACAACCACGCCATCGCCACCCGGGCCAATGGCTTCGAGGGCCTGGACACCGAGCTCAAGCTCAACGATGACCTGTTCGTGGATCACATCCGCCAGCTCAAGGAGTGGCAGGACGAGAACATCTTCGCCTACGGCGGCCGCCGCGGCGATCCCAACCCGCTGTTCTACACCGGCGAGTGCGCGATGCTGATGAACTCATCCGCGTACTACGGCTCGGTGAAGGGCGAGACGGACTTCGACTTCGGCATGACCTTTCTGCCCTACCGGGGCGACGTGGAGGCGGCGCCGCAGAACTCCATCATCGGCGGTGCGACGCTCTGGGTGCTGCGTGGCCAGGACCCGGAGGTCTACGAGGGCGTCGCGGAGTTCTTCAAGTACCTGAGCTCGCCCGACGTCCAGGTCGACTGGCACGAGTCGACGGGCTACGTGCCGATCACCTACTCGGCGTACGAGCGGGCGAGGGGAGAGGGGTTTTACGACGAGAACCCGGGCGCGGACATCGCCATCAAGCAGCTGACCTACAACGAGCCGACCCCGGCATCGAAGGGCCTGCGCCTGGGCAACTTCGTGCAGATCCGGGACGTGCTCAACGAGGAGCTGGAAGCGGTCTGGTCGGGGGAGAAAGGCGCCCGCGAGGCCCTCGACAGTGCCGTGGAGCGCGGCAACGCGCTGCTGCGCAAGTTCGAGCGTACCGCCCGGTAGCGCAGTCGGGGAAACGGCCCCGCCCGCGGGCGGGGCCGGAGCGGGTTGCAAATGCAAAAGCGCGTCGGTTTCGACAGATGGGCCCTGCCCTACCTGCTGGTCCTGCCCCAGCTCGCGGTGACGCTGGTCTTCTTCATCTGGCCGGCGAGCGAGGCGCTGTGGCAGTCGATGCTGCGGCAGGACCCGTTCGGGCTGTCCACGGAGTTCGTCTGGTTCGAGAACTTCGTGGAGCTGTTCCACGATCCTGCCTATCTGCATTCGTTCGGGCGCACGATCGTGTTCAGCGCCTCGACGACCTTCCTGTCCATGGTCGTGTCGCTGCTCATGGCAGTGGCCGCCGACCGGGTGATGCGGGGCGCGAACACCTACAAGACGCTGCTCATCTGGCCCTATGCCGTGGCGCCGGCGATCGCCGGGGTGCTGTGGTGGTTCATCTTCAACCCGAGTATCGGGATCGTGGCCTACGCCCTCTCCGTGCTGGGGGTCGACTGGAATCACTACAACAACGGCGCCCAGGCCATGCTGCTGGTCGTGATCGCGGCGGCCTGGAAGCAGATCAGCTACAACTTCATCTTCTTCCTCGCCGGACTGCAGGCCATTCCGCGCTCGCTGATCGAGGCGGCGGCCATCGACGCCGCGGGGCCGGTGAAGCGGTTCTGGACCGTGGTCTTCCCGCTGCTCAGTCCCACGACGTTCTTCCTGCTGGTGATCAACGTCGTCTACTCGTTCTTCGAGACTTTCGGCATCGTGCACGCGACGACCTCCGGTGGCCCGGCCGCGGCCACCGAGATCCTGGTCTACAAGGTCTACAAGGACGGCTTCATCGGCCTGGACCTCGGTAGCTCCGCGGCCCAGTCGGTCATCCTGATGGCCATCGTCATCTCGCTGACAGTGGTCCAGTTCCGCTACATCGAGCGGCGGGTGGCGTACTGATGCCCCGCGGCCACCACGACGGTGCGGTGGCCACCCCGTCGTCCAACGTCCCGCTATAACGCTCGGGCCCCGAAACATGGTCGAGAATCGCCGCTGGCTCAACCTGCTCACCCACGCCGTGCTGCTGCTCGGCCTCGCGGTCGTCGCATTGCCCCTATGGATGACCTTTGTGGCGTCCACGCTCGGTCCCGGCGAGCTGATCAATCCGCCGATACCGCTGCTGCCGGGCAGCCACCTGCTCGCAAACTACGGCGAGGCACTGTCCAGCGGCATGGCGCGGGCGGGCGGCGTTCCGGTGGGGACCATGCTGTTCAACAGCCTGGTGATGGCGCTCGGCATCGCCGTGGGCAAGATCGCGATTTCCGTCATCTCCGCGTATGCCATCGTCTATTTCCGGTTCCCGTTCCGGATGACCGTCTTCTGGCTGATCTTCGTGACTCTGATGCTCCCCGTGGAGGTGCGTATCGTGCCCACCTTCCAGGTGGTGAGCAGTCTGGGGATGCTCAACAGCTACGCGGGCCTGACGATTCCCCTCATCGCCTCGGCCACGGCGACGTTCCTCTTCCGGCAGTTCTTCCTCACCGTGCCGGACGAGTACCTGGAGGCGGCGCGCATCGACGGCGCGGGGCCGATTCGCTTTTTCCGCGACATCCTGTTGCCACTATCGCGCACGAACATGGCGGCGCTATTCGTGATTCTTTTCATCTATGGCTGGAACCAATACCTGTGGCCGCTGATCGTCACCACCGACGAGCACCTCTACACCATCGTGATGGGGATCAAGGGGATGGTGACGGTGAGCGACGAGGAGCCGAACTGGCCGATCGTGATGGCCACGTCCATGCTCGCGATGCTGCCCCCGGTGGCAGTGGTCATCGCCATGCAGCGGCTGTTCGTCAAGGGACTGGTCGACACGGAGAAATAGGCGGGACACATGGCTGAACTGCATCTCAACGGGGTACGCAAGGTCTACGCCGGCGGTGTCGAGGCGATCCGCGGCGTGGACCTCGAGGCCGAGGACGGCGAGTTCGTCGTCATCGTCGGCCCGTCCGGCTGCGGCAAGTCGACGCTCCTGCGGATGGTCGCCGGGCTCGAGCGGACCAGCGAAGGCGAGATCCGGATCGGGGAGCGGGTGGTCAATGACCTCGAGCCCGCGCAGCGGGACATCGCGATGGTGTTCCAGAATTACGCCCTCTATCCCCACATGAGCGTTTTCCGGAACATGGCCTACGGCCTGAATAACCAGGGGCGCCCGAAGGAGGAGATCCTGGAACGCGTGCAGCGCGCGGCGCGCATGCTCCAGCTGGAGGGGCTGCTCGAGCGCAAGCCGAGGCAGCTCTCCGGCGGCCAGCGCCAGCGCGTGGCGATGGGGCGGGCGCTCGTGCGCGACCCCAAGGTCTTTCTCTTCGATGAGCCCCTCTCGAACCTGGACGCCAAGCTGCGCGTGCAGATGCGCGTCGAGATCAAGGCGCTGCAGCGTGGGCTCGGAACGACGGCGATGTACGTCACCCACGACCAGGTCGAGGCGATGACGCTGGCCGATCGACTGGTGGTCATGAACGGTGGCGTCGCCGAGCAGATCGGACGGCCGCTGGATATCTACCAGAGGCCGGCGACCCGTTTCGTGGCGGGCTTCATCGGTTCCCCTTCGATGAACTTCCTGACCGCCGCAGTGGCCGCGGATGGCCGCAGCCTCGAGCTGCCCGGTGAGCTGCGGGTGCCGCTGTCCGCCCGCGCCGGGCCGACGGCCGGGCGCCAGGTTACCGTCGGCGTGCGTCCGGAGCACCTGCATCTGTCCCCGGGTAGTGGGCCAAGGCTGACGCTCAGCGTCGGGCTCATCGAGCTGCTGGGCGCGGAAACCGTTGTCTACGGGCATCCGGCGGGCCACGAGGAGGCGGTCACGCTGCGTGTTCAGGGCGTCCCGGAGGTCACAGAAGGACAGGACCTCGAGCTCGGCCTCGACCCGGCGCACGTCCACCTGTTCGACGCCCGCACCGGGCGGAGCCTCAGCCATCCGGACGACGGGGGCGCCGTATGATCGCCGATCGCGTCATCGCCCACAGGGGCGCCTGAGCGAAACGGACGTGCCTCGGGTGCGGGCCGGCGGGCTGGATGCCTACGCCTGGACGCCGAATGATCCCGTCGCGGCGGCCCTCTGGGGCTGGGGCGTGAGCGGGGTGATCACCGATCGCCCGGGGGCCTTTCTGGCTGGCCGGAGCGGGGAGGCATGAAGCCCTCCCCCGCCAGGACGCCATCCTGGAGGCACTGCAGCGCAGTGACAGTGGTGAGCTGTCGGTGGATTGGCTGGCCGAACGCTTCGCTCTCAGCGCGCAGACGATCCGCAAGGACCTCAACGAGCTCTGTGAGCTGGGGCTGGCACGGCGCCTCCATGGGGGCATCGGGTCGCCCCCCACTACGCACAACGCCCCCGTCGACGCCCGCCGCATGGTCAACGCCGGCGTCAAGGAGCGCATTGCCCGCGCGGTCGCCGAGCTCATCCCGGAGGGCGCCTCGGTTGCCCTCGGTATCGGCACGACCGTGGAGCTGGTGGCGCGTCATCTCACGGCACGGCGAGGGCTCCGCGTCATGACCAACAACCTGGGCGTCGCGGGCGTGCTCTCGCGGGTCCCGCAGGTCGAGGTCTACCTGGCTGAGGGCCGCCTGCGCCACGGTGACTGGGACGTGCTCGGCGAATCCGTCTCGGCGTTTTTCGCGCATTACTTCGTGGACGTCGGCGTCGTCGGCTGCGGCGGCCTCGACATCGCCCACGGGGTGCTCGATTTCGAGCCCGAGGAGGCGGCCGTCAGCGGCGCCATCCTCGCCCACAGCCGCATGCGCGTCCTCGCTGCGGACGCCAGCAAGTGGGGGCGTCGTGCCATGTCCCGTGTAGTGCCACTGGACGGGGTCGACGTGCTCGCCACGGACCGCCTGCCCGCGGGCGTGGCGCCCGGCGACAGCGGCCCGCGCCTGCAACTGGCGGGGAAGACAGCGGCATGACCGCGTCGACCCTGCCCGGGCCCGCGGTGCTTGCCGATATCCACGTGGTGCTCACGAATGTCGACGATACCCTCACGCGTCATGGTCGACTGGCAGCCGAGACCTTGACGATGCTGCACCGGCTCGCCGAAACTGGTGTGCACGTCATCCCCGTAACCGGCGGCTGCGTCGGTTGGTGTGACCACATCGTGCGGGCATGGACGGTGGCGGCGGTGATCGGCGAGAACGGTGCCTTCAGCTTCCGGCGGCGCGGTGCGGCAGTGCCTCTGGAAATCACTCGAGGCGGTGCGTGCGGACCAGCAGCGCCTGCTCGGGATCGCCGGCGACGTGGTCGCTATGGTTCCCGGCGCGCGACTGGCCGCGGACCAGACCTATCGGCTCGTCGACATGGCCGTGGATCACGCCCAGGACATGGCGCCACGGTCGCGGGCGGAAATCGCCCGGATCATCACAACCTTCCATTCGGCAGACGCCCGCGCCCAGGCCAGTTCCATCCACGTGAACGCCTGGTTCGGGACGCACGACAAGGCCAGCACGGCCGAGCGCCTGCTCGAGGAGGTGTTCGGCGTGGTGGGTCCAGCGGGATAACCGGGTGCTCTTCGTCGGTGATGCACCCAACGACGAGCCCATGTTCCGGCGGTTTCCCAACAGCGTCGACGTGGCGAACGTACGCCCGCACCCTGGCGGACGGACCCATTGCCCGCGCTGGATAACCGCGGCCTGCCACGGTGGTGGGTTCTGCGAGGTCGCGGAGAGACTGCTCAACAGTCATGGTTGAGTTCAGGGCGGGATGGCGGGGTCGGTAGCGGCCGGGATGCGCCCATGGGATCGACTTCGCCAGTCCCGGGGCACGGAAAGGCTCGAAGTGCATCCTGCTCCCGCATCCCCCATCTTTCGGATCCGTGCTGTCGCCGAGCGGTGTGTCATGTCCGCAATCGCCGGTTTGCTGAACGTCGCCGCACACGACGGACAGGTGTGTGCACGCGCTGCTGGACGACGGGGAGTGTCCGCCTGACGTGGCAGAGCGTCTCCGGCAGGCGCTCCCCAATGACAGGGACGCGCTGTCTCCCGGGCGATCGAGCAGACCCGTATCGAACGGGCCGTGAACACGTCTTCGCGAGCGGATTCTGGAGACCTTTGCGGATGCCGTCGGCCTGCACCTGGTGCTGCGCAAGAGGAACCAGAACAGGGGCAGTCGCGGGCCGAATCGTGGCGTGATACCGCATGTGCCGCCGCCCGGGGCATCGACATCGATACCGCGGATTTCGACTGCCTGCATGCCATCCCGCACATCGGGCCCGAGCGGGCGCAGGCGATCATCGGCAGGCGTCCGCTCGAGGGTATCGAGCAGCTCACCGCCCTCGGCGGTATCAGCCCGAAGCGGCTGCAGAGATTCGGGATTTCGGCGTGACGGGCACCGAGGGTGACGGCCGAGCGGGAGGTCTGCGCGCTGTGCCTACCCGTGGATCCCGCGTCCGCAGGGAAACGTCTCGATTGCGGGGAAGGCTTTGGGGGGACCAGGGGCTTCGTGCGAGCCCCTGTGGAATTTGGCTCCCCGGGACGGATTCGAACCGCCGACCCAGTGGTTAACAGCCACTTGCTCTACCGCTGAGCTACCGGGGAATGGCGTTAGCCGTGAGCTGCGTATTGTAATGGCCGCGCCGGTGGCGTCAATACCCGCGGCCCTCAGAGGGCCTCCGCCAGGCAGCGTTCGATCCGGTCCACGGCCTCGCTCAGGCGCTCCTCGCTCGTGGCGAAGGAGAAGCGCAGCCGCCCGGGCAGGCCGAAGGCGGAGCCGGGTACCACCGCGACCTCCGCGTGTTCCAGCAGCCACTCGGCGAGCGCCGTATCGTCGCCGACCTGCGGCAGTTCGCGGATCAGCCGGCGGCAGTCCGGGAAGCAGTAGAACGTGCCCTCGGCGGGGCGGCAGCGCACGCCGGGCAGGGCGTCCAGGCGCGAGACGAGCAGGTCGTGGCGGCGCCGGAAGGCCTCGCGCATGGGCGCGATCGCCTCGCCGCCGTGCTCCAGGGCGGCGAGGGCCGCGGCCTGGGAGACGCTGCTGGCGCAGGAGGTGGACTGGGACTGGACCCGTGCCATCGCGGTGATCACCGGCGCCGGGCCGGCGGCGTAGCCGATCCGCCAGCCGGTCATGGCGTAGGCCTTGGACACGCCATTGATCACCACGGTCCGCTCGCGCAGCGCCGGGCAGGCGTTGACGATGTTCGCGAACGGCGCGCCGCCCCAGTGGATGTGCTCGTAGATGTCGTCGCTGGCGACGAGCACGTCCGGATAGCCCTGCAGGACCTCGCCCAGGGCGGCCAGCTCGTCGCGGGTGTAGGCGATCCCGGTCGGGTTGGCGGGGCTGTTGAGGATCAGCAGCCGGGTGCGGTCGCTGACCGCGGCATCCAGGGTGTCCGGGGTAAGGCGGAAGTGCGTGCGCTCGTCGGTCTCCACGATCTCCGGCACGCCGTCGACTAGGCGCACGATGTCCGGGTAGGAGACCCAGTACGGCGCCTGGATGATGGCCTCGTCACCGGCGTCGAGGACGGCGGCGGCGAGGTTGTAGAGGCACTGCTTGGCGCCGGTGCTGACCATGACCTCGTCGCGCCCGTAGTGCAGGCCGTTTTCGCGCGCCAGCTTGGCGGCGACGGCGTCGCGGAGCGCGTCCGTGCCCGGGACCGGGGTATAGCGGGTCTCGCCGGCGCGGATCGCCGCGACCGCCGCCTCCCTGATAGGCTCGGGGGTGTCGAAGTCGGGCTCGCCGGCGCTCAGGCCGATCACGTCGCGGCCGTCGGCCCGTAGTGCCGCGGCCCGCGCGGTCACGCTCATGGTCGGCGACGGCCGCACCCGCTGCACCCGTCGTGCGAGTTGAAACGCCAAGATCCACCTCCACCTGTACCGGCACACACGCGGGTAGCGCGACGCCGCCGTCCGGCGGCGACACGCCGCACCGGGTCCGTTACCCGGCATAATGCCGGGGATGATACGCCAACGGCCAACGGAGGCCGAAATCCCCTATGGCTGATGAATTCGTCCTGAATTCCGATTTCGAGCCGGCCGGCGACCAGCCGGCGGCCATCGAGACCCTGGCAGAGAGCCTGGAGGACGGGCACCTGGACCAGACCCTGCTGGGCGTGACCGGCTCCGGCAAGACCTTCACCATGGCGAGCCTGATCGCGCGCGAGCAGCGCCCGGCGGTGATCCTCGCGCCGAACAAGACGCTCGCCGCGCAGCTCTACGGCGAGTTCAAGGCGTTCTTCCCCGACAACGCCGTGGAGTACTTCGTCTCCTACTACGATTACTACCAGCCCGAGGCCTACGTGCCCGCCTCGGACACCTATATCGAGAAGGACGCCTCGGTGAACGAGCACATCGAGCAGATGCGCCTGTCCGCCACCAAGGCCATCCTGGAGCGGCGGGACACCATCATCGTCGCCTCGGTGTCCTCGATCTACGGCCTCGGCGACCCGCAGGCCTACCTGTCGATGGTGCTGCACCTCTCCCGGGGCGAGCGCATCGACCAGCGCCAGATCCTGCGCCGGCTCGCGCAGCTGCAGTACCGGCGCAACGATCAGGACTTCTCCCGTGGCACCTACCGCGCCCGCGGCGACGTCATCGACATCTTCCCCGCGGAGTCCGACGAGGAGGCGGTGCGCGTCGAGCTCTTCGACGACGAGATCGAGCAGCTTGCCTGGTTCGACCCGCTCACCGGCGAGGTCCTGCGCCGGGTGCCGCGGCTGACGATCTATCCCAAGACCCACTACGTCACTCCCCGCGAGCGACTGATCGCGGCGGTGGAGGACATCAAGGTCGAGCTGCGCGAGCGCCTCGACGAGCTCAAGGGGGCGGGTAAGCTGCTCGAGGCCCAGCGCCTGGAACAGCGCACCCTGTTCGACCTGGAGATGATGCAGGAGCTCGGCTACTGCAACGGCATCGAGAACTACTCGCGCTACCTCTCCAGTCGCGCCGCCGGCGAGCCGCCGCCGTGCCTGTTTGACTACGTGCCCGAGGACGCGATCCTGTTCATCGACGAGTCCCACGTCACCGTGCCCCAGATTGGCGGCATGTACCGGGGCGACCGCGCGCGCAAGGAGACGCTGGTGGAATATGGCTTCCGGCTGCCCTCGGCGCTGGACAACCGGCCGCTGAAGTTCGAGGAGTTCCGCCGGCTTCAGCCGCAGTCCATCTACGTCTCGGCCACGCCGGGGCCGTTCGAGGCGCGCCACTCCGCGGTCACCGCCGAGCAGGTGGTGCGGCCCACCGGCCTGGTGGACCCGGCCATCGAGCTGCGCCCGGCCTCCACCCAGGTCGACGACGTGCTCTCCGAGATCCACGAGCGCACCGAGGCCGGCGAGCGCACGCTGATCACCACGCTGACCAAGCGCATGGCGGAGGACCTCACCGAGTATCTCCACGAGCACGGGGTGCGGGTGCGCTATCTCCATTCCGATATCGATACCGTCGAGCGCGTCGAGATTATCCGCGACCTGCGCCTGGGGGTGTTCGACGTGCTCGTGGGCATCAATCTGCTGCGCGAGGGCCTGGATATCCCCGAGGTCTCGCAGGTGGCGATCTTCGACGCGGACAAGGAGGGCTTCCTGCGCGCGGAGCGTTCGCTGATCCAGACCATCGGCCGGGCGGCGCGCAACGTCCACGGCCGGGCGATCCTGTACGCAGACGCGGTCACCGACTCGATGCGCCGGGCCATGGACGAGACCGAGCGCCGACGTGAAAAGCAGCTCGCCTTCAACGACGAGCACGGCATCACCCCGCAGACCATCCGCAAGGCGGTGGCGGACGTGATGGAGCGCGGGACGCCCGGTGCACCGGATACACCCGAGCACTTCGCCGAGGAGACGGACTCGGCGCTGCCGTATGCGAGGCTCTCCGCCGCAGAGGCGGTGAAGGAGATCAAGCGCCTGGAGCGGGAGATGCACGAGCATGCCCGCAACCTGGAGTTCGAGGAGGCCGCGAGGCGACGCGACGAGATCCGGCGGCTGGAGACCCGTGCCCTGGGCGAGCCGGACCGCCAGAGTGCGTGAGTGTCGGTGTACGTAGTCCGGCGTATTCCTTACCCGTGCGTCTCCGCGCTATAACGCCGCCGTGACCGGTTCGGGGTGCCCGGGCCGGGCAGGGCAACGACAAGGAGCAGGCCTTTTGAGTAGCCACGCCAAAGAGACCGCCGCGCAGACCGGTTACTTCTTCCAGCCGGGCAAGTTCCACGATCCCGCAGTCACCGCGGACGGTGAGCCGCGCGCCCACGTGGCCCTGCGGCGCCTGGAGACCCTGTGGTTCAACACCGGCACCCTGTGCAACCTGACCTGCCGCAATTGCTACATCGAGTCCTCGCCCCGCAACGACCGTCTGGCCTATATCCGCCACGACGAGGTCGTCGCCTATCTCGACGAGATCGAGGCGCAGGGCATGGGCACGGCGGAGATCGGTTTCACCGGCGGTGAGCCATTCATGAACCCGGACATGCTGGCCATGCTGGAGGCGGTACTCGCCAGGGGCTACCGGGCGCTGGTGCTCACCAACGCCATGCGCCCGATGATGAAGCACGCGCAGGCCCTGGCGGCGCTGAATGCCCGTTACGGCGAGCGGCTGGCGATGCGCGTGTCCATGGACCACTACACCCCAGAGTGGCACGAGTGGGAGCGGGGCTCGCGTACCTGGCGCCCGGCAATGGACGGCCTGCGTTGGCTCTCGGCGGAGGGCTTCAATATCGCCGTTGCGGGGCGGCTGTTCTCCGGTGAGACGGAGGCCGTGGTCCGTGCCGGCTTTGCCGCGCATTTCGAGCGCGAGGGCATTGCCATTGATGCCGGCGATCCCGCGGCGCTGGTGCTGTTCCCGGAGATGGACACGGCCGTGGACGTGCCCGAGATCACCGAGGGCTGCTGGTCGAAGCTCGGGCGCTCGCCGGACAGCGTCATGTGCGCCGGCTCGCGCATGGTGGTCAAGCACCGCGGCGCCGAGCGCCCGTCGGTGGTCGCCTGCACGTTGCTGCCCTACGACCCCGGTTTCGAGCTCGGCGGCACCCTGGCCGAGGCGGCCGGCGAGGTGGCGCTGAACCATCCCTTCTGCGCGCAGTTCTGCGTGCTCGGCGGCGCGAGCTGCAGCGCCGGCGACTGAGCCGGCGCGCTGCCGCCGCGTCCGTGCGCCCCGCGGGTCCCCCGGGGCACGCGTCGGGCTGCGTCATTCACGAGACCGTGGCGCGATGTCCGCCGTGCGAGCGCGGGGCGGGGGCAGCTTCCCGTGCAGGTGCGTCACGGATCCTTTTGCAGGTCGAGCGACGACCCCGGTGCGGATCGGGGAGCGTATGCCGTTCAGGGGGTGCCACCCGGGCGGGTGTCGGGGCCGCCGGTGCGAGGGCATGGCGGTCCCGTGACGAGCGGGCCGCCGGGGTATGGCCCCGATGGCCCGCATGCGGCGGGGCGGGTCAGAACGCCGGCACGACCGCGCCGTCGTACTTGCGCTCGATGAAGTCCGCCACCGCCTGGCTGGTGAGCGCGTCGGCGAGCTTCTGCACCGCCTCGCTGTCGCGGTTGTCCTCGCGGGTCACCAGCACGTTGACGTAGGGGGAGTCCGCGCCCTCGATCGCCAGCGCGTCCTCCGTCGGGTTGAGGTCCGCCTCCAGCGCGTAGTTGGTGTTGATCAGCGCCAGGTCCACCTGGTTGAGCACGCGGGGCAGCATGGCCGCCTCCAGCGCCTGGAACGTCAGGTCCTTCGGGTTGGCGGTGATGTCCTGCGGCGTGGCCAGGATGCCCGCCTCGTCGGAGAGCCCGATCACGCCCGCCTTCTCCAGCAGCAGCAGCGCCCGCCCGCCGTTGGTCGGATCGTTGGGGATGGCAACGGTCGCGCCGTCCGGGAGGGCGTCCAGGGAGTCGACCTCGCTGGAGTAGGCGCCGAAGGGCTCGATGTGCACGCCGGTCACCGGCACGAGCGAGGTGCCGCGGCCCTTGTTGAATTCCTTGAGATAGGGCGTGTGCTGGAAGTAGTTGGCGTCGATGCGTCCCTCCGCGACCTGCACGTTGGGCTGCACATAGTCGGTGAACACACGGATCTCGAGGTCCACACCCTCCTTCGCGAGGCGGGGCTTGATGAACTTCAGGATCTCGGCGTGGGGCACCGGTGTTGCCGCGACGCTGAGGGTCTCGGCACCGGCGCTGGCGAACGGGGTCGCGAGGGCCACGAGGGCGATCAGGAGCAGACGTTTCATGGGGGTCCTCCGTGTCGGTGTATCCGGATAGGGGATGGCTCAGCGGCGGCTGAAGTACAGCACCAGCCGGTCGCCGAGCATCTGCAGCAGCTGCACGAGCACCACCAGCAGGATGACGGTGACGATCATCACGTCGGTCTGGAAGCGCTGGTAGCCGTAGCGGATGGCCAGGTCGCCGAGGCCGCCTCCACCGACCACGCCGGCCATCGCGGCGTAGGAGACCAGGGTAATGGCGGTGACGGTGACCCCGGCGATGATCCCGGGCAGGGCCTCCGGGAGCAGCGCGCCGAAGACGATCTGGGGCGTGGTCGCGCCCATGGCCTCCGCCGCTTCGATCACCCCGCGGTCGACCTCGCGCAGCGAGGTCTCCACCAGGCGGGCGAAGAACGGTGTGCCCGCCGCCACCAGCGGCGGGATCACGCCGGCCACGCCCAGCGAGGTGCCGACGATGAGCACCGTCACCGGGATCATCACGATCAGCAGGATGATGAACGGCACCGAGCGCAGCACGTTCACCACGAAGGAGACGACGCCGTAGACCGCCGGCTGCGCCAGCGGCTGGCGCTTGCCGGTGAGGAACAGCAGCACGCCCAGGGGCAGGCCGAAGGCGACGATGAACAGCAGTGAGCCGCCCACCATCAGCGCCGTGTCCCAGGTGGCGCTGCCGAGCTCCCACCACTGGACGTTGGGCAACAGCTCGTTCATCAGCCCGCTCATCGCCGGACCACCTCCACGTGCACGTCCTCGGCGTCGAGCCGGCGCAGCGCCTCGTCCACGTCACCGCCGACCATGGAGAGCGTGAGCTGGCCGTAGGGGGTGTTGCGGATGTGGTCCACCCGGCCGGAGAGGATGCTGAAGTCCACGCCCGTCTCCCGGGCGAGCTCGCCGAGGATCGGGGTGTAGGTGGCCTCGCCGCGGAGCGTGAGCTTGATGATGCGCCCCTCGACGTTGTGGAAGTCGTCCCGCCGCTCGTCCTCGTCCACGTGCTCGCGCTCGAAGACGAACCGGCGGCTCGTCGGGTGCCGCGGGTGGAGGAAGACCTCGGCGGTGTCGCCGCTCTCCACCACGGCGCCGTCGTCCATCACCGCGACGCGGTGGCAGATCCGGCGGATCGCGTCCATCTCGTGGGTGACCAGCACCACGGTGATGCCGAGCTCCTCGTTGAGGTCGGCGAGCAGCTGCAGCACGGACTGCGTGGTCTGCGGGTCCAGCGCGCTGGTGGCCTCGTCGCAGAGGAGGATGCCCGGTCGGCAGGCCAGCGCGCGGGCGATGCCCACGCGCTGCTTCTGGCCGCCGGAGAGCTGCGCGGGGTACTTGTCTGCCTGGCCGGCGAGCCCGACGCGCTCGAGCAGGGAGTCGACGCGCTCGCGGATCTGCCCGCGACTGTAGCCGCCCGCGAGCTTCATGGGGAAGGCGACGTTCGCGCGCACGCTCTTCGAGGAGAGCAGGTTGAAGTGCTGGAAGATCATCCCCGTCTCGCGGCGCAGGGTGCGCAGGCGCTCGTTGCGGTAGTCGGTGACGTCGCGGTCGTTGACCCGCACCCGCCCGCTGCTCGGCCGCTCGATGAGATTGATCATCCGTAGCAGCGTCGACTTGCCCGCACCGGAGTGGCCGATGATGCCGAAGACCTCGCCGGGGCGGATGTCCAGGGAGACGTCCCGGAGTGCCTCGATGCGGCGGTCCTCGATCTCGTATGTCTTGTCGATACCCTGGAATTCGATCACTGCGTCATCGATGGGCTGAATGTTGATGGGTTATAAAAACGGTATCACCGCAACCGAAAAATTATAAATCAGCGACGCCGACCGCTGATAACGCGATTCATGCTTTGCAAATAGCGGCTGGTACTGAGTGCGGATGCAGGCAGACAGGGATGCCGGTACACCCGGTGCGGCGCTGTGTCGCGCGGCCGGGGCGACAGGGTAGCGATGGGCGGGCACGGTGGCAACGCCGTGGGACGTCACGGCGGGGGAGGCGTCAGGGCCGGGCCCCGGCGTGGCCGGGGCCCGGTTTGCCGCCGTTACGGACAGGAGTTGCCGCCGTTGTAGGCGATGCTGCCGGTGACGGTGCCGGCGTTCGTGGTGTCGCAGGCGGTCTCGCCGCCGGTGCCCTGGAGGGAAACGGTGTTGCCCGCGCCATCCACGGTGACGTCGCCCTCGATGAGGATGCCGGTGCCGTTGACGCTGGCAGTGCCGGAAGCAATGGTGCTGTCATCGAGCGTGACGTTGGAGGACGGGCCGACCGTGCCGTTCTGATTGAGTGAGACGCCCACGTGGTTCACGTCGATATCGAGGTTGTCGAGCGTCACCCGTGTGAACGCGGGTGAACCGCTGCCATAGACCATCACGCCGTATCCGTCGCCGGTGATGGTTACACCGGAGGCGCTGCCCGGGCCGTCGTCGAAGACGATACCGAACCCGCCGCCGGTGGTGTCGATGGTGCCGCCATTGACGTTGATGCCGCCCCAGGTGTCCCCGCTGGAACCGTTGCTGTCGGCGATACGGATCCCGTTGCCGCCGAAGTCGCTGATGGTGGCGTTGTCGACGTCTATGCCCTGGCCGCCGAGACCGAGGGCATTGCCGCCGGTGCCGGACACGGTGGCATCCACGATCCGGATGGCCTCGCCGTTGATGATGGAGATGCCTTCGTCGCCGGCGCCGCTGCCCACGTTGTCGATGGTCACGCCGTCGATGACGAAGTCCTTGGTCGCACCGGCATCGTCGGAGAAGTCGCCGACATTGGACAGCATGATTCCGTCACCGTTGAGCACCGTGTCTATGG
The DNA here is from genome assembly GCF_000374645.1 of Arhodomonas aquaeolei DSM 8974. GTDB lineage: Bacteria > Pseudomonadota > Gammaproteobacteria > Nitrococcales > Nitrococcaceae > Arhodomonas > Arhodomonas aquaeolei. The sequence continues at coordinate 59,977 of NZ_KB894810.1, read as the reverse complement.
TCACGCCGGTGATGGTCCCGGAAGCGGCGTTGCCGATATGGATCCCCGTCGAATCGGTGTCTGTGATCGTGCCGCCACTGATGTGAAAGCTGCCGACCTGGTTCGCATTGGACAGGGATATGCCTTCCCCGCCGGTGCTGCTGATGTCCACCTGGCCGAGGTCGATGCGGGAGTCGGCGTCCGAGAGGTTCACGCCGGCGGCGGAGGTGTTCTGCACGGTCGTCTCACCGACGGTCAGCGGACCGTTTACATCCTGCAGATCGACGCCGTGGCTGATGTCGTCCCCCGACTGGTTGATCGAGGCGACCGAGGCCAGCTCCAGGTCGATGGCGGTCTCGCGCATGTCGAGTGCCGTGCCGGTGTGGGCGGTCACGTGCCCGGCGTCCGCGGTGACGGTGAAGTCGTTGCCGCCACGCACGTGCACGGCGTCACCGTCGGAGAAGACGGCGAGGCTGTCGTAGTCGATGCGGCCGGAGACGTTGTCGAGCGCCAGGGCGCCGGAGCTCGTTCCACCGGCGAAGACACGATTGCCGGAGGTGCCGAGCTGCGTGGCACCGCCGCTCACGGCCTGGATACCGCTGGCATCCGGGTCGGCGTCGAAGGTGGCATTGCGCACGGAGAAGCGCCCGGAGCCGCCGGCGACGCTGTTGTCCGCGAATCCCGTGATGGTCAGTGCGCTGTCGCCGGTGATGCGGATCGAGCGCGTGCCGATGGGGTTGTCCGCGACATGGTTGCCGGAGAACGTCAGGCGGCCGTTCATGTCGGTCAGGGCGAGGCCGGGCTCGCTGTTGCCGTTGCCGTTCTCGACGGTGTTGCCGGTGACGCTCAGGTGCAGGTCCGCGTCGCTGCCCTCCAGGAAGACGCCGGAGCCGTCATTGTCCACGAAGCGGTTGTCGCGGATGGCGACGTCACCGGACAGGGTCGGTTCACCGAAGACCGCATGCCCGGGGAACGTGTCCGACTGGGTGGCGCTGATCGTCAGGCCCCGGACCTCGTTGTCGCCGGTCAGGGTGACGGCCGCGTCCGTGGCACCCGCGATCTCCGCGCCCTGGTCGCCGCCGGTGGGGGAGGGCAGGGTGACCGTCCCGTCCTGGGTGGTCACTCGGTAGGTCAGGTCGGTGTCGTCGGCGAGGAGGCGCTGGCCGGGTTCGAGCGTGATCGATTCGCCGTTGAAGGTGCTGCCGGACCAGAGCAGGACGATGTCCGCCCCGGAGGTGTCGCCGTCGGCGCTCGTGAGCAGCTGGTAGGGCGAGTCCACGCCGCCGTCGCCGTTGGTGCCGGCGTTGCTGTCCACGTGCAGGACCCGGATCCGCTCACCATCCGGGGAGCGCAGCGGCTCGGCGGAGCGGTCATGGCCGCTGGCGAGCACGACGTCCGGGTCGCGGCGCACGCGTTCGGTCATGCGGCGCTCGATGGGCGACAGGCTCGGCCGTTCGGCGGGCGTGCCCAGCGGGATCTCCAGGCGGACCTCCGCGAAGCCGTCCGTTCCGCGCATGTCATCGTCACGGACCTCGCCGCCGAACGTCACGCGGCCGCCCTCGATGCCGAAGGCGTTGTCCAGGGACAGCTCCAGGCGGCCACGCGGGCCGGTCACCGGATCGACACCGTCGGCATCGAAGCGGAAGCCGCCGGCATAGGCGCGCACGTCATAGCCGTCACCGTTGATAATGCGGTAGCCGACCTCCGCGTCGAAGCCGGACAGCGCCGTCTCGTAGCGACGGTCCTCATCGACCACGATATTCGTGCCGGAGAAGCGCGGGTTCGTGCTCGTGGCCGACAGCGTCGTGGTGTCATCCTCGGCGACGTAGACATTGGCGCGCAGGTCCCAGTCCGGGGTCATCGCCTCGGCGCCGAATGTGCCCTGATTGAAGTAGTGCCCTGTCTCCGAGCGGCGGCGATCGAAGAAACCGTAGCCGCCGAGCAGCAGATCGTCGGAGACGATGCGCCGGTAACCGAGACCAGCGTTGCCCTCTTCGGAGTTGTCGCTGCTGCGCTGTGCGCGCAGATCCGTGAACAGCATCGAGTCGCCGGTCTGGTAGAGCGGCACCATGAATTCAATGCGCCCGAGGGTTCGGCTGTCCCCGGACTTGAGAATGAGTCGGCTGCGCCCTGTCCACTTGCCCGCTGCCGCGGCGGTGGTGGCAAGACTCACGGCGAGCGCGGTGCCGACCAGAGCGGTGTGCCCCAGGAGTCGCTTCTGGTTCATTGCTGTCGCTTCCCTTCCTGTAATGACGGTTGTTCTTTCTTCGTTGCGGGCGTGGATACCGACAGTCGTCGCCACTGGTGCAATGGGCCGGCACCTGCCCTTGTTGCAGCCTATGGAGTGCGACTTGCACCGGGCTTACACCGTGTCGCTGTGGCTGGCCGGCACCGTGCGCCGGGCGCTACCATCGTCGCTCGGCAGCGCCGAGGAGGCGGCATGATCGTCGAGCGGCTTCCCGCCAACCGCCGGGGACGTGACTACGTGATCGGTGATATCCACGCCGCGGTCTCCGCGGTGTACCGCCGGCTGCGGGCCTGCGGTTTCGACCCGGAACGGGACCGGCTGATCTGTGTCGGCGACCTCGTCGACCGGGGGCCGGAACCGGAGCTCGTCCCCGACCTGCTCGCCGAGCCCTGGTTCCACGCGGTGCGCGGCAATCACGATGTCAGCGTTCTGCATGCCGTCGGCGAGGAGGGTTCACCCGAGGGGCTGCCGTACCGCTGCGAGGACCACGACTGGCTCGGGGGGCTGACGGCGACACAGGCGCGGGCGCTGGTCGACGCGCTGGCCCGCATGCCCTGGGCGCTGGAGGTGGAGACCCCCGAGGGGCGGGTGGGGATCGTGCACGCGGAGGTGCCGCCGGCATTCCCGGACTGGGGCGCTTTCGCCGCCGCCCTGTCGGCGCCGGACACCGGCGAGCGCGTGCGCTACCAGGCGATCTGGTCCCGGGAGGCGGCCGGCCATTGCCGCGGCCGGGCGGCGGGGGGCGAACCGCCGGGACCGTTGCCGGACGTCTGCCGGGTCTTCCATGGTCATACGCTGATGCCCGGGCTGTCGCCCTGCCGTATCGCCAACCGGTACTGGATAGAGACCGGGGGCTGGCTGCCGGAGGCGGGCGCGCGGCATATGGGCGACAGCCCGCGCTTCTCCATCGTCGACATCCGCGCGCCCGGGATCGGGTGACGCGCCAATCCCGAGGTACAGAGATGACTGAACAGGCCCGGGGCTACTGCCTGTACTATTCGCCGGACAGCGCCAATCTGATCGTCCGCCTGGTGCTGGAGGAGCTCGGCGTGGACTACCGCGACGTGCTCGTCGACCGCGGACGTGACGAGCAGCGCAGCGAGGCGTACCGACGGCTCAACCCCCAGGGGCTGCTACCGGTCCTCGTGGCCGGGGAGGACGAGGTACTCTTCGAGACCGCCGCGATCGTCCTGCAGCTCGCCGACCGGCATGCCGCGCTCGCCCCGGCGGTGGCCACGCCGGCACGCGGTGAGTGCTACAAGTGGCTGTTCTATCTCTCCAACACCCTGCATGCGGATCTGCGGGTGCGCTTCTACGCCCATCGCTATACCGGCGATCCCGACGCCGTTGCCGGGATCCGGGCGGCGACGGCGGAGCGCGTCGCCGGCCATTTCGCCCTGCTGGAGGACGCCATTGCCGCGCACGGGGGCGACTGGCTGCTGCCCGGCGGGCTGTCGGTGTGCGATTTCTATCTCGCGGTATGTGCACGCTGGGCCATGATCTACCCGCGGGGGGCAGCCGCCATCACGCCGCCGCCGGCGAGCCATCCACACCTGGCGCGGCTGCTCGCCACGCTGGAGGCGCGTCCCGCCGTGGCGCGGGCCTGTGAGCGCGAGGCGGTGCCGGCGCCGTTCTTCACCGCGCCGGTGCCGCCCCGGCCGGCCGCCGGCAGCGTCTCCTGACGCCGGTCAGCCCCGGTCCGGAGTGTCCAGCCGGGCCAGGGCCTCGGCGATATCGAGCATCCGGCTGGCAAAACCCCACTCGTTGTCGAACCACGCCAGCAGCTTGATCATCCGGCCGTTGGCGACCCGGGTCTGGGTGGCGTCGACGATCCCGGAGCGGGGATCGTGGTTGAAATCCATAGAGGCGACGGGCTCGCGGTTGATTCCGATCAACCCCTTGAGCCGCTCCCCCGCGGCCGAGGCCAGCAGCTCGTTGACCGCCTCCGCGGTGGTCTCGTCACGCACCTGAACGGCCATGTCCATCGCCGAGACGTTGATGGTGGGCACGCGTACGTGCAGCGACTCGAAGCGCCCGGCGAGGTGGGGCATGAGACGGCCGATGCCCCGGGCCAGGCCGGTGTCCACCGGTACCATCGACTGCATCGCCGAGCGGGTGAGGCGCAGGTTGGTGCGGTGGTAGGCGTCGATCACCGGCTGGTCGTTCATCGCCGAGTGCAGCGTGGTGGTGACCCCGTGCTCCACCCCCAGGGCCTCGTCGAGGACCGTGAGGATCGGTACCACGCAGTTCGTGGTGCACGAGGCCGCGGAGACGATCCGGTGCGCCGGGGCGAGGGTGTCGTCGTTGATGCCGCGGATGATGGTGGCATCGATGTCGCTGCCCGCCGGGTGGGAGAACAGCAGCCGGCGGGCGCCGGCATCGAGGTGGGCGCCGGCGCTGTCGCGCTCGCCCGGCTGGCCGGAGCATTCCAGTACCAGGTCCACGTCCAGCTCGCGCCAGGGTAGCCGTGACGCCTCTGGTTCGCTGAACACGCGGATCGGCCGGCCGTCGACGACGAGCTCGCCGTCGCGGGCGGTCACCTCGCCGGGAAAGCGCCCGTGGGTGGTGTCGAAGCGGGTGAGATAGGCGATGGTGTCCAGGTCACCCAGCTCGTTGATGGCGACCACCTCCAGCGCCGGCGTGCCGCCGCTGCGTGCCCGCTCGACCAGGGCGCGCAGCACGCAGCGGCCGATGCGGCCGTATCCGTTGATGGCGATGCGATAGGCCATGGGCAGACAGTTCGTTCCCGAATGGATGACCGCTGACCATACCGCGAACCGCCGGCGCGCGGCCACTGGCTGGTTTGCGGACGGCCCCTCAGGCGGTGAGCTGCAGCGGCTGCGCCAGCGTGAGCTCGTCGCAGTTGTCCCCGGGGCCGCCGCGGTCGACCACTAGGAAGTCGCTGGTGGACTCCAGTGCCAGCAGCGGGTGATGCCAGACGCCGGCGTGATAGTTCACACCCTGATCGCCGCGGGCGAGGAAGGCCCGCACCGTTGCGGGGTCGACCTGCTCGCCCGGCGGGGCCACCACCACCAGGTAGGGCCGGCCGTTCAGCGGCACGAACGCCTGGCTGCCCAGCGGGTGGCGCTCCAGCATGGACACGGTCAGCGGCGGCGAGAACGACTGGCCGCGGAAGATGCTGATCAGCGCCCGGGGCGCGTCGCCCCCGAGCTGGACTGCCGCGAGGTCGTGGAAGCGCTGCGTGGTGCCGTTGTTGATGGGGAACGACTCCGCCGTCTCATCGGCGGCGATGACGTCGCCGAACGGGGCGAACGCCTCGCGGGTCAGGGGCTCGGCGGTGAGGGTGCGCATGGCGGTCACTCCCCGTTGCGATACGGACGGCCGAACAGGCGCAGGCGGCTGACCCCGCCGTCCGGGATGATGTTGAAGCGCACGTGGGTCACCACGCCGATGTCATCCGCGAGCGCAGTGAACTCGTGGATACTGTCCGCCGACAGGGGCTGCTCGTCGAGCAGCGTGGGCCAGAACATGCTCTGGGTGACCAGCGATTCGTCGGTCGCCTCCGGGACGTATGCCGCCTGGATGCTGCAGCGGTCCGGGTAGTTGCCCTTGAAGTGGGCGGTGTCGACGACGGCCCGCTCGATCACGCCGGGGTGGGCGAGGGCGACGATGCACCAGTCGTTGCCGGGCTCGCGCCGCCGCCGGGTCTCCCAGCCGTCGCCCATGTTGACCCCGCGGCCCGGATGGAGGATGCGCGGGGTGCCGTAGTGGGCGTCGTTCCAGGCGACGACGCGGCCGCCGTTCATCAGCGCCGCCAGGTCCGCGTCTGTCTGCATGGCCGTGTCGGACCAGTCCCGCCGGACCTCGCCGTAGGCGCGCAGCCTGGCGATGCCGCCGTCGGGGAAGATGCGCACACGCAGGTGGGTCCAGGTGCGCCCGTCGTCGACGGCGTGAAAGTGATGCCGGTCGCCGGCCAGGCTCAGTGTGGGCAGCAGCGTGGTCCAGGCCGCGGCGTCGTCCGGGTCGCCGTCCGGGCAGTGGCAGGCCTCGACGGTGGCGGCGGGCGGAAAGTTGCCCGTGAAGAAGCTGGTGTCCAGGTCGAGGCCGTGGATCACGCCGGGTGCGGCCAGGCGGATGACGGCCCAGTCATGGCCGCCGTTGCGCCGGCGGCGGGTCTCCCAGCCATCCATCCACTTGCCGTGGTCGTCGAAGCGCTCCGGGTAGAACACCGGCGCGTCGGTGGCGAGCATGCGCTCAAGAGGGGCGAAGAACTCGTCGCTGGCCGCCACCGCGGCGGCACCGGCGCCGGCGTCGGCGAGGTTGATGCGCCCGCGGGCAAATGCGGGCAGCTCGACCGGCGGGGCCTCGATTCTCGGCTCTGTGCTCATCGCGGGTCTCCGTTGTCTCTCGCCGTCGGGGACGGTTTCCCGTTCCCCGCCTGGCGGTGTGATCGCAGCGGTGCTGCCGGGCAGGGCATGCCGGCGGTAGTCCGACGGCGGCCGTGGATGACCGTCGATGACACGGGGGGCTCTTTTCGCCATCCCCGCGACCGGCATTTCTGCGATGCCCCGTCTATGCGTACGGGTGATGCTCGCGCCAGTGGCGCGCGATGTCGATGCGGCGCGCCACCCACACGTGGTCATGGGCCTCGATGTGATCGAGGAAGCGCTGCAGGGCCCGGAATCGCCCGGGCCGGCCGACCATCCGGCAGTGCAGGCCGATGTTCATCATCCGCGGCGTCTCCGCCCCTTCGGCGTAGAGGACGTCGAAGGCATCGCGGAGGTGGCGGAAGAAGGGCTCGCCGTCGCCGAAGCCGGTGGGCGAGGCGAAGCGCATGTCGTTGTTGTCCAGGGTGTAGGGCACGATGAGCTGGGGCACCTCGCGCCCGTCGCTGACGGTGACGCGCTGCCAGAACGGCAGGTCGTCACCGTAGTAGTCCGAGTCGTAGACAAAGCCGCCGTCCTCGGCCACCAGCCGGCGGGTGTTGGGACTGTCCCGGCCCGTATACCAGCCGAGCGGGCGCTCGCCGGTGAGCTCGGTGAGGATGTCGACGGCGCGTGCCATGTGCTCGCGCTCCACCGCCTCGGGGACGTCCTGGTAGTGGATCCAGCGCAGGCCGTGGCAGGCGATCTCGTGGCCGGCCTCGCGGAACGCGGCGACGGCCTCGGGATTGCGCTGCAGGGCCATCGCCACGCCGAATACGGTCAGCGGCAGGCCCCGGCGGGTGAACTCGTCGAGCACCCGCCAGACGCCGACGCGGGAGCCGTACTCGTAGATCGACTCCATGCTCATGTGCCGGGCCGCGTAGGGCTCGGCGCCGGGGATCTCGGAGATGAACGTCTCCGCGTGGGGGTCGCCGTGGAGGACGTTGTTTTCGCCGCCCTCCTCGTAGTTGAGGACGAACTGCACGGCCACGCGGGCCCTGCCGGGCCAGTCCGCCTGCGGCGGCCGGCGGCCGTAGCCCACCATGTCCCGTGGGTAGGCGGTCTCCTGTGCGGTGTCCATGGCGCGGTTACTCCTCGCTGGCTGTCTGTGTCGGGCCGTGCCGGCCGAACAGGGCGTTGAAATCCGGGGTCTCGCGGCGCTCGCCGTCGAAGTTCAGGGAGCGCTCAATCCCCTCGAGGTGACGGGTCATCCACTGCCGGGCCCGTTCCCGCTCGCCACCGGCGAGCAGCGCCAGTATCTCGCCATGGTCGCCACACTCGCAGCCGACGCTGCTCGCCGAGCCGTAGACCGCGATCACCAGCGACGAGCGCCGGGCGAGCTGTTCGATGAACGTGGCGAACGGGGCATTGTGCGCCACGCGGGCCAGGCGGATGTGGAATGCCGCGGAGAGCTGGATGGCCTCGTGCTGCGCGCCGTCCGCCTGGGCACGGCGCTCGCGGTCGACGAGTTCGTGGAGGGCGGTGAGGTCATCGTCGCCCAGGGCGTCCACGACCCAGTCGACGAGGGCGCACTCGGCAAGGCGCCGGGCGGCGAAGACCTCCCGGGCCTCGTCCGGGGAGGGCTTGGCGACCTGCGCGCCGCGGTTCGTGCGGAGGGTGACCAGGTGTTCCAGCGCCAGGCGCTGGAGGGCCTTGCGGATGCTCGTGCGGCTGACCTCGAAGGCCTCCGCCAGCGCGTCCTCGGGCAGGCGTGCTCCCGGCGCGAGGCGGTGATCGACAATCGCCTCGCTGAGTGCGCGGTGGATCGTGTCGTCCCGGTTGCGCGGTGTCCGCTCCGCCCGGGTCGCGGCGTTGCTCTCCATGGCCATGGCGCCCCTTCACCGCCGGCTCGATGGTGGCTTCTGGGCTGCAGGATATAGGGACTGTATACAATATGGAACAGTTTCTGTCCCCAATATGAAACGCCCGCGCCCCCGTCAGTGGGCAGGCGGACGTTCGAGGATGCCTTCTCCGGGCAGATGTTCCCGGTCGTGGGGCCGGTCGAGATCCACGTCCGGGCCGAGGGGCACGACCAGCGACGGGTTGATGGCGGCGTTGGTGTAGTAGCCCACGCGGATGTGCTCGAGGTTCACGGTTTCGCGGATGCCAGGCCACTGGTAGAGCTCGCGGAGGTAGGCGGCGAGGTTGGGGTAGTCCTCGATACGGCGGACGTTGCACTTGAAGGCCCCGTGGTAGGCGACGTCGAAACGCACGAGGGTCACGAACAGTCGCCAGTCGGCCTCGGTGAGGTGGCGCCCGGCGAGGTAGCGGTGGACGTCCAGGTGGCGCTCGATCCGCGCCAGGGTGTCGAACAGCGCGCGCACCGCCGTCTCGTGGCTTGCCTGGCTCCGCGCGAAGCCGGCCCGGTAGACGCCGTTGTTCACGCGCTCGTAGATGAGGGCGTTCCAGGCGTCGATCTCCCCGCGCAGGGGGACCGGATAGAGGTCCAGGCGGTTGCCGGTGAGGTGATCGAAGGCGGTGTTGAGCATGCGCAGGATGTCCGCGGATTCGTTGTTCACGATCCGGCCCGCCTGACGGTCCCAGAGCACCGGTACCGAGACCTTGCCTGTGTACCGCGGCTCCGTGGCGGTGTAGAGCTGGTGGTGACGGGTGACCGGTGCGATGGCCGGCCCCGCATCCTGGGGCTCGCTGTATGTCCAGCCGTCCTCGCCGAGCACCGCGTCCGCCACGGACACGGGGATCAGCGACTCCAGTCCCTTGAGGCGGCGGGCGATGAGCGTGCGTGACGCCCAGGGGCATAGATAGGCGACGAAGAGCTGGAACCGTCCCGCCTCGGCGGCGAGGGGGGTGTCGTCCGCGGGTGCGGGCGTGCCGTGCGGGGTGATCCAGCGGCGGAACCGCGTCGGCTCGCGCTCGAAGGCGCCGCCGTGGATCTCGCTCTCGGCGATGTCGCCGCGCACCCACTGTCCATCGACCAGTCCGGGCATGATGTCCTCCGTGTCCGTCGGGCCGCCCCGCGCGCGGGGCGTCGTTACCGGGTCACTCCGCCGCGAGGGCGTCGGTGCCGAAGAGGTAGGCCGACTGGCGGCTGGCGAGCACCTCGTCGGTGAACACCCGCCGCCCGGGATCGTCGCCGGCGGCGCCCGCCGCCACGTGCAGCGGCAGCAGGTGCTCCTCCCGCGGGTGGGCGGCACGGGCCGACGGTGCATCGTCCCAGTGTGCGAGCGCCGTCTCGCGGGCCGTCGCCGGGCCCGTCACCGCCGCGGTGAGCCAGTCGTCGAAGCGCACCGAGTCCGGGTCCAGCCCGGCGCTGTCGAAGCGGAAGCGGCGCATGTTGTGATAGCTCATGCCGCTGCCCACGATCAGCACGCCCTCCCGCCGCAGCGGCGCCAGCGCCCGGCCGGCGGCCAGGTGCTCCGCCGGGTCCAGGCCGCGACGCAGGGAGAGCTGGACGATGGGCACGTCGGCATCGGGATGGATGAGCCGGAAGGGGATGAAGACCCCGTGATCCAGACCGCGCCGGGATTCCTCGGCGGTCTCCAGCCCGGCCGCCTCGAGGAGTGCGCGCACGCGGGCGGCGACGGCCGGCGCGCCCGCCACCGGGTAGGTGAGCTCGTAGGTGTGCGGGGGAAAGCCGCCGTAGTCGTAGAGCAACGGCGGGTCGGCCTGCCCGTTCACGGTGAACGCCGGTGCCTCCCAGTGTGCCGAGACGACCACCACCGCCTGGGGGCGCGGGCCGACGTGCCGGGGTACGGCGCGAAGCCAGTCGGCCATGCGGTGCCAGGTGTCGGCGGGGTCCCAGTCCATGAAGAAGCACGGGCCCGCCCCGTGGGGGATGAACAGTGTCGGTAGTGTCGGTGCGCTCATGGTTGTCACTCCGCAGTCTCAGGGGGGCGGGCCGGAGCGGGGACGGTGTCGGTCCGGGGGGCACGGGGGCTCCGGTTCGATTGCGCGTGCAGTGCGCTGGATTCGGGAGGCAGCATGCCGTAGTTTCCATATTTTGGTAAGACGGCATTAATGGAACTTATGGTTGAAGAATCAGAAACCATTGGCGGGGCCGTCGAGGACCTGAGGGCGTTCTGCGCCGTTGCGGATCTCGGCACCGTCTCCGCCGCGGCGCAGCGGCTCGGCGAGACCAAGGGGGGTGTGAGCCGGCGGCTGTCGCGCCTGGAACGGCGCCTGGGCGTCGCGCTGCTGGCGCGTACGCCCCGCGCGGTGTCGCTCACCGAGGAGGGGCGGGCGTTCTTCGCGCGTACCCGGGAGGCCCTGGGACTGCTGGACGATGCCGCGGAGACGGCACGGGCCTCGCGTTCGGTACCGGACGGCCACCTGCGCGTGACCGCGCCGGTGGATCTGGGCATGGATGTGCTGCCGCCGCTGGTGACCGGGTTTCGCGCGGCCTATCCCCAGATCACCGTGGAGCTGGTGCTCACCGACACGGCGCTGGACCTCGCCGCCAACCGCATCGACCTCGCCCTGCGGGCGACCCCCGGGGCTTTGCCGGACTCCGGCTACCGGGCGTCCACCCTGCTGTCTTTCGCCATCGCGCTCTATGCCTCGCCCGCGTACCTGGACGCCCATGGGGTGCCGGACACGCCCGCCGCGCTTGCGGATCACGAGTGGGTGGTATCCCGGGAGCTCACGGGGGCGGCCAGGCTCACGCTCACCGACCGGCGCAACCGCCCGGTAACGGTGATTGTCCGGCCCGGGGTCCGCACGACGGACTACGCCAGTGTCCACCGCATCGCTGCTGCCGGGGGAGGGATCGCACCGCTGCCCGAGCCAGTCGCCCGGCGGTCGCTGGAGGAGGGGCACCTGGTCCGGGTGCTGCCCGAATGGCAGTGTGCCAGCGGCACGCTGTACGCGGTCAGCCTGCGCGGCAGCGAGGCGCCGGCGCGGGTGCGTGCCTTCCGGGCCTACCTGCGCCAGGCCCTGGCGCCTGCCCGGCCGGGGGACCACTGAACGGCATCCCTGTCTGTTGTCGACCCCGAAGCAGGAGTCGACGAATGGTAAAGATTTGGAGGATCTGGACGATTACTTTACCAGCCTCCCACCCGCGAGGGGCTGTGCGCGGGCGGCCGGGGAGCAGGTTTGAAACAGACGGGGAAATGCATGTCCATCGCACGTAAGCTGATGCTCGCCTTTGGTGGCACGATCATCGTCGCCGTCGTGGCGATGGTCTTCATCGCGGTCGAGGCCGCGCGTGACAATGCCGTCTCGGGCTTCACCGAAGGGAGCCTGCGTGAGATCCGCCAGGTCGACGGTGTGATAACCGGGTTTTTCGACCAGATTTCCCGGAATACGGCGTATATGGCCAGCCACCCGGCAGTACGCAGGGCGGATTCCGGGGTGACCTCCTATCTCGACACGTCCCGGGAGATGTCGATGACGCCGGAAGACAACGGGGACGTGGAGGCCGAGATATTCGGCGCATACGATCGTTTCGCTTCCGCCCATCCGGAGCTGGCCTACGTCTACATGGCGACCGAGGAAGGTGGTTACGTTCAGTGGCCGAAGGGTCGGATCGGGGCGGGGTACGATCCGCGTGAACGTCCCTGGTACGGCGCGGCAAAGGCGTCGCCGAATGAGACGGTCATGACCGACGCGTACTATTTCAGCACCGACGACGTTGCCATCGTGAGTTTTGAGCACACGATCCGCGACGGGCGGGGCGAGGTGATAGGCGTGCAGGGCATGGACGTGTCGCTGGAGACGCTGACCGAGCGCGTCGCGGATATCGAGTTCGGTGACGAAGGCTACCTGATGCTGGTCGAGGATACCGGCACCGTGCTGGTCGACCCCAGTAATCCCGATCACAACTTCCACAACCTCGGTGAGCTCGAAGGCGGTGATTACGCCCGGCTGGCGGAACGCGATGAAGGGTCCGTGGCCTTGCAGATCGGGGGCAAGGCGTACCAGGCCAGTATTTATACGTCGCCCGGGCTCGGCTGGAAGTTCATCGGCCTGATCCCGCGCTCGGAGATGATGGCGGCGGCCAACCGGGTGACCATTCAGATGGCGGCCGTCGGTGTTGCCGTGATTGTCGTCGCCATATTCGTGGCATTGCTGATCGCCCGTTATCTCACGCGCCCGATCGTCAGCGTTACCGAGAAAATGCGTGATATTGCGGAGGGTGAGGGGGATCTCACGCAGCGTCTTCCTGTGCATGGCAGGGACGAGATGACGGACCTCGCCGAGCAGTTCAATGCCTTCGTCGACAAGGTCCGGCGTGCCATCTCCGAGGTCAGCGGTACTACCCAGCAGCTTGCCTCGTCTGCCGAAGAGCTCAACCAGGTCGCTGCCCAGACCCAGGACGTGGTACGACAGCAGAGCAACGAAACGGACCAGATCGCCTCGGCGATCAACGAGATGACGGCGACCGTGCAGGAGATATCCCGCAACTCCGGCGAGGTCGAGACGTCTGCCTCCCAGGCGGACGAAAGGGCGCGTGACGGCAACCGCATCGTCGCCGAGAACCGGGATTCGATGGATACGCTCGCCACCGATATCCAGCGTACCAGCGAGGCAGTGGCGAAGGTCGAGGCCCGCAGCCAGGAGATCCGTACTGTGCTCGATGTCATCTACGAGGTGACCGAACAGACCAATCTCCTGGCGCTGAATGCTGCGATCGAGGCGGCCCGGGCGGGCGAGCAGGGGCGCGGCTTTGCGGTGGTCGCCGAGGAGGTGCGGGCGCTGGCCAAACGCAGCAACGAGTCCGCCGTGCAGATCCGCGAGATCATCGATGGCTTGACCACGGACACGGCGGCCGCCGTGGAGATCATGGACCGTTCCCGGGAACGCTCGGTGCGCAATCAGGAACGGGCAAACGAGGCGGGTGAAGCCCTGCGGGCCATCGAGGAGGCGGTCGCCGGGATCCACGGCCAGATCACCCAGGTCGCCACGGCGGCGGAGGAGCAGAGCCAGGTGGCCGAGGAGATCAACCGCAATATCGCCCAGATCGTCGAGGCCGCCGGAAGCAGCTCCGAAGGCATGGATCAGACGCGTACCGCCAGCGACGAGCTCGCGCGACTCGGCGAGACGCTGCGCGAGGTCGTCGGGCGCTTCAGGGTCTGAGCACGGCCGGCCCTGCCGGGGTCCGGGTGGCCGTGCGCCACCGCCACGCTGTACGCGCTCCGTCGCCGCGGTGGCGGGCCACTGGGGCGCGGCCTGCCCGCCTCATGCCCCGGCCGAGGGCCGGCGTCAGCGGGCGGTGGCCCCGGGCCGGTGCACCCCGGCCGTGCGCGGCGCCCGCTCGGGGAACTCGGAGGTTGCCGCGCCGGCGCCCAGTACGGCCTCGGCCTGCTCGTAACGGGTCTCCCGGTAGCCCTTGACGTTGTCCAGCTGCATGAGCCGCCGGCGGCGCTCGTCCACGGCCAGGCGGGGCACGGCCTCCAGCAGTTCCTCCCGGATTTGCCGGGCGATGGCGTTCTCGCGCCGGTGCCACCGGGGCAGGACGCGGCGCAGCACGCGCAGGTGACGCATGGTGCGCAGCATCCAGTCCCGCGGGTTCAGATCGAATTCGATCCTGCGGCCGGCGACGTCGAAGCTCGGACGGTTGATGTGCCCCACCTCCACGCTGCGGCCGAGGTGGCCGTAGCGCCGGCGGGCGCGCTCGCGCTCCAGCGGCGAGACCAGCAGGTGCGAGACGAACACCTCGTCCTTGATGAAGTAGGTCCTGGCGAGGGCCCGCAGCGCGATACGCTGGTGTGCCGCGTCCGGGTACAGCCCGGGCAGTCGCGCGGCGTCGGCGAGGAAGTCGTCGAGGCGGGCACCGCGGTCGTAGACCAGCAGATCGTGGACATACTGGCCGAGGTGTTCGCGCTCGATCTCCGGCAGGCGTGCGGCGAGGCTGTCGGTCGCCCGCTCGAGGGCGTTCGCGAGCCGTCCGCTGCGCTCCCAGGGCGCGGTGCCGTCGCGCAGGCTCGCGTGAAGGGGGGCCAGCGGGTCCTCGTGTGCCGCCGTCTCGCCGAAGGTCCGGGCGATCGCCTCCGCACCCTCGACGACGAATCGCCGGCCCAGGGTGAACGCCCGCCAGTTCGCGTCGAACTCGCTTGCCGGCACCGCGCGGGCGAAGGCCTCGCGGAGGTTGTGCAGGGTGAACGGCATGCCCCCCTGCTGGTAGGCAACGCCCAGCAGCATGGCCGAGGCATAGACGTTGCGGCCGAGCAGGCGGTGGGTCAGTGCACGGGCGCCGGCGAGGTGGGCGCGCTCGCCGAGCGCCTCACGAAGCCGGCCGCGGATGTCGGCGGCGGTCGGCGCGGGCGCGTCCTCGCCGCGGTCGAGCATGACCGACAGCGGCAGCTGGAAGGTCTCGTCCACCACGGCGATACCGTGCGGGGCGAGGAAGCCGACGGCCTCGCTGCCGTCCAGGAGGTCCGGCGAGAGGACCAGGTCCCCCGTCCCCATGGGGGTGATCGGGCCGGCGGCGCGGTCCTCGCGGTGGACCGTGAGATGGCCGGTGACCCGGCCGTTGCGCTGGGCCAGGCCCTTCTGGTCCATGAACCGGAAACCCAGCCCGTCGTGGCCGTTCATGTCCGTGGCCGCCTCGGCGAGCACGCGCGAGATGGTGGTCACGCCGGAACCGCCGACGCCGGTCACCACCACCCGCCAGTCGTTGCCGGCGATGACATCCTCGAAGGTCTTGCGCACCGCGGGTTCCGGCAGGGCGCTGTCCGTGTCGACCTCCGGGAGGGCCGAGTACTTCGTCGGGTGGTAGTCGATCACCCGCACCCGCTCGAAGCTCGGGCAGGCCATGATCTGCGTGCAGTAACCGTCCGAGACGCAGATCTGGGGGTCGATCGTCATCTTCGTGCCGTAGGCGTCCTCCGTCTGGGACAGCCCCGGACAGCCGGTGGCATCAATGCAGGCGCGGCAGTCCTCGCAGGCGGAGGTGTTGATCCGGAAGAACGTCTGCTCGGGCTTGGTCTCGCCGTCGGCGAAACGCTTGCGGTCGGCGGCCTTCAGGCGGGCGTGATAGGTGAGCGCACACTCCTTGGTGGAGATGATCACCTTGGTGCCCGGCCGGCGGACGGTCTCCGCGAGCACGTTGCGGTAGAAATAGCGGTCGCTGGGGTTGACCTCCAGCACCTCCGCCGGGCCCATGCCCCGGATGATCGTTTTAAGGTCCTGGCGCGGACGGGGCCGGCCCTCGACGGAGCGGCCCGTGCGCGGGTCCATCTGGTGGCCGGTCATCGCGGTGACGTCGTTGTCGAGCACGATGTAGGTGATGTCGTGGCCCATCTGCACGGAGCTGGAGATCGCCGTCATCCCCGTGTGGAAGAAGGTGGAGTCCCCCAGCAGGACCACCGAGGGGTTGTCGGCGAAGCTGTCCATGCCCGCGGCCAGCGCGCCGCCCTGACCCATGGCGCTGATGTCGTGCATCTCCCCGAAAGGCGGCAGAAAGGACAGCGAGTAGCAGCCCACGTCGCCGTGGGAGAGCAGTCGCACGCCCTCGCGCTCCAGGCTCCGGCGCAGCTCCTTCATCAGTGACAGGGTCTCCCGGTGTGGGCAGCCGGGGCAGAACGTGGGCAGCCGCGGCGGCAGTGTGCCGGCGACCCGGGTGGTCCCGGCGGGCTCGAGCCGGCAGGCGTGCATGCCGAGCAGACCGGTCAGCTCGTTGAGCCTGTCGCGGATGATCTCGTAGGACAGGCCACCGTGGGCCGGAAAGCCCGGCACTCCGCGCTCACCGTCCGCGAACGTCTTGCCGTGCACGCGCACGGACACGCCGTGGTCGTGGCAGAACTCGATGAGCTCGGTCTCCAGGAAGCCGCGTTTCTCCTCGACCACGACCACGGTGTCCAGTCCCCGGAGCCAGGGCAGCAGCCGCGCCGGGGTGAGCGGCCAGGAGCTGGCGAGCTTGTAGAGCGAGACGTGCTCCAGGTGGCCGCCGTCCGCCATGACCTGGTGCAGGGTCTCGTACACCGAGCCGGCGCTGATGAAGCCGATGCGGGCGTCCGCCGCGCCGGTGACACGGTCCAGGTCCAGTGTCTCCAGGGCGGGGACCACGCGGGGGAATCGCTCCTCGGTCATGCGGACGTCGGCGCCGTGGGAGTGGGGCGGGACCATCACGCACTGGGCCGGGTCGAACGCCCGCGGGTCGAGGGCCGTGGCGGCGCCGGGGACCTCAGCCCAGTCCCCGGTCGCCACGCGTCCGCCGCCCTCTGCCATGAACGTGGTGAGCAGCACCCCGGCATACAGAGAGGTCCGCCGCGAGAGCGTGAGCGCGTGGCCGATCCAGTCCTTGAGCTCCTGCGGGGTGGCCGGCTCCAGGAAGGGCATGTGCAGGTGCTTGTAGAGGTAGCGGGAGTCGACCGGGGCGGCCGTGGACATGGACCACGGGTCGTCGCCCACCACCACGACCACCCCCGGCCAGCGCGGCTCGCCGGTGACCGGGTCGGGCTCGGTGTCGCCGGGGCTGGCGAAGTTGCCCACGGACAGGGCGTCCGCGGCGACCTGCAGGCCCATGGACTTCATGGCCACCAGGGTGCTGCGGCCCGCCTGCTTGGCGCCGGCGGCCATGGCGGCGGCGTTGCCCTCGCTGTTGGCCAGGGTCACCCGGATGCCTCGCTCGGCCAGCGCGTCCCGGTGACCGTGGAGGACGGTGAAGAAGTCGGCCAGCGGCGAGCCGGGGTAGCCCGTGTACAGGGAGAAACCGGCCTCCAGCCCGCCCTGGATGACCAGCTCATTGCCGTTGAGGATGTGCCGGGACATGGCTGCCTCCGCGTGATCGCGCCAGTTCACCGGAAGTCTAGGCTGGGGTAGTGTGGCCTTGCAGATGTAAAAAATGTGAATTGAACCATGACAGTTTCCGAATCCGACGGCTGTAATGGTCTTTTTGGTGGCAACTGCATGGTCCGGGAGGAGTGGCATGACGGAGGTCCTCTATCGCCAGCTCGCGGACGAGGTGGCTCGGCGCATCGACGAGGGCGTGTACCGCCCGGGCGAGCGCCTGCCCTCCATCCGCGGGCTCGCGGGGCAGCGTGGCGTCAGCATCGCCACGGTGCAGGCCGCCTATGAGCTGCTGGAATCGCGGCGCCTGGTGGAGTCGCGCCCGCAGTCGGGCTTCTATGTCCGTCATCCCGTCGCGGCCGCCACCGGCGAGCCCCCCATGGGCGACGGGCCGGTGCTGCCCACCACCGTGTCCGTGCGCAACGAGGCCACTGCGGCGCTCCAGCGCTGTGAGGCCGACGGGGTGCTCAACCTGGGGGCGGCGCTGCCGGCGCCGGAGTTCCTGCCCCGCCGCCAGCTCCAGCGGATCCTCTCGCGGCTGGCGCGTCACCACATCGACGAGATCGTGATGGCGCGGTTCGCCCCCGGGCTCGACGCCCTGCGCCAGGAGGTGGTGAAACGGCTGGCCGACGCCGGCTGTCACGTCTCGCCGCGGGAGGTGGTGATCACCAACGGCTGCCAGGAGGCGCTCAATCTCTGTCTTCGCACCGTGGCTCGTCCGGGGGACACCATCGCCATCGAGGGGCCGGCCTACGTGGGCCTGCTCCAGGCGATCGAGTCCCTGGGGATGAAGGCGCTGGAGATCCCCACCGACCCCCGTGACGGCGTCAGCCTGGAGGCGCTGGCCCTCGCCCTGGAGCAGTGGGACGTGCGCGCCTGTGCCTTCGTGACCACCAACAGCAACCCGGTGGGCGCATCCATGCCCGACGAGGCCAAGCAGCGGCTGGTGGCGATGCTCGCCGCACGCGGCATCCCCCTGGTGGAGGACGACGAGTTCGGCGACCTCAACTACAACCGTACCCGGCCGCGGGCGGCGAAGGCCTTCGACGAGCATGGCCTGGTGCTGTACTGCTCCTCGGCGTCGAAGTCCATCGGTTCCGGGCTGCGGGTGGGCTGGTGTGCGCCGGGGCGGTTCGAGAACGACGTCGAGTTCCTCAAGTCGTTCAGCAGCGTGAGCAGCCCCCCAATCTGCCAGATGGCGGTGGCCGAGTTCATGGCGAGCGGCGGCTACGAGCGCCACATCCGCCGGCTGCAGAGCGCCTACGCCGAGCAGGTGCAGCGCTTCATCGCGGCCATCAGCCGTGCCTTCCCCCGGGGCACGACGGTGACCCGCCCGCGCGGCGGCTACGTGCTGTGGGTCGGATTGCCGGGCGGGGTGGACGCGGCGGTGTTTCACGAACGGGCGCTGGCCGAGGGGATCGGCGTGATGCCCGGTCACCTGTTCTCCGCCGCCGGCGGGTTTCGCCAGTTCATTCGGCTCAACGCCGCCGTGCCCTGGGACGAGGCGGTGGAGACGGCGATCGCGGCCCTGGGACGCCTGGCGGTGGAAACCGCCGGCACACTGCGATCCTGAGGCTTTGACACCGGGCGGCAAGACTGTAGAATACCGCCCTGCATCGAGACAGGCGCGTAGCTCAGCTGGTTAGAGCACCACCTTGACATGGTGGGGGTCGGTGGTTCGAGTCCACTCGCGCCTACCAGCATTCCGGAAGCATCGCCATTCGGCGATGCTTTCTTTGTTTATGCCGGCACCCCTGATCCGCCGGGAAATGCATGTGGCCCCTCGTATAGGCCACCACTGTGGAGCGAACGCATGCCCGTAATCACCCTCCCCGATGGCAGTGAGCGCCGTTACGACCGGCCGGTGAGCGTCATGGACGTGGCGCGGGACATCGGCCCGGGACTGGCGAAGTCGACCCTCGCCGGGCGCGTCGACGGCGAGCTCCGCGACGCCTGCGACCTCATCGAGGCGGACGCGTCGCTGGAGATCGTCACTCCGAAGGACGAGGCCGGCCTGGAGATCATCCGCCATTCCTGCGCGCACATGCTCGGGCAGGCGGTCAAGCAGCTCTATCCCGAGGCGCAGATGGCCATCGGCCCGGTCATCGAGGACGGCTTCTACTACGACGTCCACTACGAGCCGGGCTTCACGCCGGAGGACGTCGAGGCCATCGAGCAGCGCATGGCCGAGCTCATCGACCAGGAGTACGACGTCGTCAAGCGCGTCACCCCGCGGGACGAGGTGCTGCGCATCTTCCGCGAGCGCGGCGAGTCCTACAAGGTCGCCCTGGTGGAGGACATGCCGGACGTCGAGTCCATGGCGCTGTACTACCACCAGGAGTACATCGACATGTGCATCGGTCCGCACGTGCCGAATACGCGCTTCTGCAAGGCGTTCAAGCTCACCAAGCTGGCCGGGGCGTACTGGCGCGGCGACGCCGACAACGAGATGCTCAACCGCGTTTACGGCACGGCCTGGGCCGAGCGCAAGGCGCTCAAGCGCTACCTGACCTTCCTCGAGGAGGCCAAGAAGCGCGACCACCGGCGCATCGCGCGCAACCAGGGGCTGTTCCACCTCCAGGAGGAGGCCCCTGGAATGGTGTTCTGGCACCCCAACGGCTGGCGCGTCTACCAGGTCCTGCAGGACTATCTGCGCCGCCGCCTGGACGCCCACGGCTACCAGGAGATCCGCACGCCCCAGCTGCTTGACCGCAGCCTCTGGGAGCGTTCCGGGCACTGGGAGAAGTTCCGCGACGACATGTTCACCACGGAGTCCGAGAGCCGGGACTACGCGGTCAAGCCGATGAACTGCCCGGCCCACATCCAGGTCTACAACCAGGGGCTGAAGAGCTACCGGGACCTGCCGCTGCGCCTCTCGGAGTTCGGCTCCTGCCACCGCAACGAGCCCTCGGGTACGCTCCACGGACTCATGCGGGTGCGTAACTTCACCCAGGACGACGCGCACATCTTCTGCACCGAGGGCCAGATCCAGGACGAGGTCTCGGCGTTCCTCGACCTCGCCTTCGAGGTCTACCGCGACTTCGGCTTCGACGACGTGGCGGTGGCGCTGTCCACCCGCCCGGAGCAGCGTGTGGGCTCGGACGAGGCCTGGGACAAGGCGGAAAAGGCCCTGGCCGACGCCCTGGATGCCAAGGGCTACGACTGGACCGTCAACCCGGGCGAAGGGGCGTTCTACGGCCCCAAGATCGAGCTGTCCATGCGCGACTGCCTCAACCGCGTCTGGCAGTGCGGCACCATGCAGGTGGACTTCTCCATGCCCGGGCGTCTCGGTGCGGACTATGTCGGCGAGGACGGCACCCGCCACGTGCCGGTGATGCTCCATCGCGCGATCTTCGGCTCCTTCGAGCGCTTCATCGGCGTGCTCACCGAGCATTACGGCGGTGACTGGCCGGTGTGGCTCGCTCCCTCCCAGGCGGTGGTGCTCAATATCACCGACCGCCAGGCCGCCTACGCCCGCGAAGTCGAGAAACAGCTGATCGGCCGGGGGTTTCGCGCCGGCGTCGACTTGAGGAACGAGAAGATCGGCTTTAAAATTCGCGAGCACACGATTCATCGTGTGCCCTACCTGTTGGTAGTGGGCGATAAAGAAGTGGAATCCAGCACCGTTGCCGTGCGCACCCGCGAGGGCAAGGACCTAGGCGGGATGTCGCTCGATGCGTTCATCGAGCGCCTCGAAATGGAGCGTGCGCGGCTCGGTCGAACGGCTTCGGAGGGTTGAAGCATCGCTATCCGTAGAAAACCGGGGGCCCGTCGGCAGCAGCCGAGTGCGGGCGACAATCGCAGGGTCAATCGTGATATCCGTGTCCCCAATGTCCGCCTGATCGACGAGAACGGCGAGCAGGTCGGGGTCATGGACACCCGGGACGCCCTTGCCAGGGCAGAGGAAGCGGAGCTGGACCTGGTCGAGCTCGACGCCAATGCCGATCCGCCCGTCTGCCGGATCATGGATCATGGCAAGTGGAAGTTCGAACAGCAGAAAAAACAGCAGGCTGCGCGCAAGAAGCAAAAGCAGATCCAGGTCAAGGAGGTCAAGTTCCGCCCGGGTACCGACCAGGGGGACTATGACGTCAAGCTGCGCAACGTGCGCCGGTTCCTCGAAGAGGGGGACAAGGTGAAGATCACGCTGCGTTTCCGGGGCCGGGAGATGGCCCACCAGGAACTGGGCCTGCAGCTGCTCCAGCGTGTCGAGCAGGACCTCGAGGAAGAGGCCACCGTCGATCAGCGGCCCAAGATGGAAGGGCGGCTGATGGTGATGATGCTCTCGCCGCGCAAGGGCAAGTAGCCCCGTAACGCCGGCGGGCGAGCACCGAGAATCCCTGGCGGTTCCGCCAGGGGTTTTTGTTTGAGAAAGCGGAGATCAGGCAATGCCGAAGATCAAGACCAACCGCGGCGCCGCGAAGCGCTTCCGGAAGACCGGTTCGGGCCGTTTCAAGCGCGCCCAGGCCTTCCACAACCATATCCTGACCAAGAAGGATATGAAGCGTAAGCGCGGCCTGCGTGCGCCGACCCTCGTGGCGGAACAGGATACCGCCATGATCCGTCGCATGCTGCCGTACTCGTAAACCAGAGGGAATCATTCGGGAGACAACACGATGGCGAGAGTAAAGCGCGGTGTCACTGCCCGCCGCCGCCACAAGAAGGTCCTTACCAAGGCCAAGGGCTATTACGGTGCCCGGCGCAAGACCTTCAAAGTGGCCAATCAGGCCGTCACCAAGGCCGGACAATATGCCTATCGGGACCGTCGCCAGCGCAAGCGCGAGTTCCGCTCGCTGTGGATCCAGCGCATCAACGCCGCGGCGCGGGCTCACGGTCTGTCCTACAGCCGCCTGATCGACGGCCTGCGCAAGGCCGAGATCGAGGTGGACCGCAAGATGCTCGCGGACATCGCGGTGCATGATCCGGCGGGCTTCGGTCAGCTCGCCGAGAAGGCGAAGGCAAGCCTCGCCTGAAGCGCGGGAAACGGGCGTACCCCCGCGGGTACGCCCGCCGTATGGAAAGGGAAGGGGCCGTAGCGACCTTCCCTTTTTTTATCGCCGGACGGGACGGACCATGAGCAATCAGGATCTCGACGCCCTCGTCGCCGCCGCCGAGCAGGCCATCGACGCCGCCGGCGACCTCGCCGAGCTCGATGCCGTACGTGTCGACTACCTCGGCAAGAAGGGCCGGCTGACCGCCGAGCTCAAGCAGCTCGGACGCCTCCCCGCGGAGGAGCGGCCGGCCGCAGGACAGGCCATCAATGCCGCGAAGCAGCGCCTCGCCGAGCGCCTGGAGGGCCGGCGGGAGGCCCTGGAACGGGCCTCGCTGGCGCGCTCGCTGGAGGCGGAGCGCGTCGACGTGACGCTGCCCGGCCGGGGTACGGCCCCGGGCGGCCTGCACCCGATCACCCGGACGCTGGAGCGGATCGAGGATCTGTTCGCCGCCGTGGGCTTCAGCATCGCCGAGGGCCCGGAGGTCGAGGACGACTACCACAACTTCGAGGCCCTCAATATCCCCGCGCATCACCCCGCCCGGGCGATGCATGACACCTTCTATTTCGACGCCCGGCATCTGCTGCGCACCCACACCTCGCCGGTACAGATCCGGGTCATGGAGAACGACGGCGCACCCGTGCGGGTCATTGCCCCGGGGCGGGTCTACCGCTGCGATTCGGATTTGACCCATACGCCGATGTTCCACCAGGTGGAGGGCCTGCTGGTCGACGAGGGCATCACCTTCGGTGATCTCAAGGCGGTGCTCGACGATTTCGTCAAGCGCTTCTTCGAGCAGGACCTGGCGGTGCGCTTCCGCCCCTCGTATTTCCCGTTCACCGAGCCCTCGGCGGAGGTGGATGTGGAGTGCATGTTCTGCTCGGGCGACGGCTGCCGGGTCTGCGGCGGCAGCGGCTGGCTGGAGATCCTCGGTTGCGGGATGGTCCATCCGGCGGTGTTCGAGCACGTGGGCGTCGATCCGGAGCGCTACAGCGGCTATGCCTTCGGCATGGGCGCCGAGCGGCTGGCCATGCTGCGCTACGGCGTCAACGACCTGCGCATCTTCTTCGAGAACGATCTGCGCTTCCTGCGCCAGTTCCGCTAGGCGGCGGGCACTCGATCAACACACCAGGGGCATCGCATGAGGATCAGTGAGCAGTGGCTGCGCGAGTGGGTAACACTCCCCGAGACCACGGCCGAATTGGGGCACCGCCTGACCATGGCCGGCCTGGAGGTGGACGCCGTCGAGCCGGCGGCTCCGCCGTTCACCGGGCTGGTCGTCGGTGAGGTCGTCGCCTGCGAGCCGCACCCCGATGCCGACCGGCTCAGCGTATGCACCGTTGCCGACGGCGAGGACGAGCAGACGGTGGTCTGCGGCGCACCCAACGTCCGTGTCGGCCTGAAGGCGCCGTTCGCACGAATCGGCGCGGTGCTGCCCGGCGACTTCCGCATCCGGCGTACCAAGCTCAGGGGCGTGGCATCCCACGGCATGCTCTGCTCGGCCCGCGAGCTCGGCCTCTCCGAGGACGCGGCCGGCCTGATGGAGTTGCCCGGCTCGGCGCCGACAGGTGCCGACCTGCGCGAGTATCTCGGCCTCGACGACACCGTCATCGAGGTCGACCTCACACCGAACCGCAGCGACTGCCTCGGCATGGCCGGTGTCGCCCGTGAAGTGGGCGTGATCGGCCGTTGCGAGGTTACCGACCCGGCTGCCGGCACCGTCAGTCCCGCGCTGACCGATTCCTTCCCCGTGCGGCTGGACGCCCCCGCCGCCTGCCCGCGTTATCTCGGGCGGATCGTGCGCGGCGTGGACACGGCCGCGGAGACGCCGGTATGGATGCGCGAGCGCCTGCGCCGTGCCGGTGTGCGCCCGCTGTCCGTGGCCGTGGACGTCACCAACTACGTCATGCTCGAGCTCGGGCAGCCGATGCACGCCTTCGATCTGGCGACGCTCAGGGGCGGCATTCATGTGCGCATGGCGGCGTCCGGCGAGCGCCTGGCGCTGCTCAACGGTGACACCGTCACCCTGGACCCGGAGACGCTGGTCATCGCCGACGACGAGCGCGCGGTGGCCATGGCGGGGATCATGGGCGGGGCCGACACCGCCGTCGGCGAGGGCACCCGGGACGTGTTCCTGGAGGCCGCATTCTTCGCCCCCGACGCGATCGCAGGACGGGCCCGTGCCCACGGTCTGCACACCGATTCCTCGCACCGGTTCGAGCGTGGTGTCGACCCGGCGCTGCCGGCCCGGGCCATGGAGCGCGCGACGGCGCTGCTCACCGCCATCGCCGGCGGCGAGGCGGGGCCCGCGGGCGAGGCGGTGGACGAGGGGGCGCTGCCGGTACGGCCGCCGGTCCGCCTGCGTCCGGGCCGGGTCAACCGGCTGCTGGGCACGGATACGCCGGAGGCCGAGATGCGCGACATCCTCGAGCGTCTCGGGATGGCAGTGGCCGGTGAGGCGCACGAGTGGTCCGTCACCCCGCCGACCTGGCGCTTCGACATCGCCAGAGAGGAGGACCTGGTCGAGGAGATCGCGCGTATCCGCGGCTATGACAGCATCCCGGTCAAGCGCACGCCGGCCCCGCTGGCGATGAGCCCGCAGCCGGAGACGCGGCTCGGTCTGCGGCGCCTGCGCCGGGCACTGGTGGACCGGGACTACCAGGAGGCGATCACCTACAGCTTCGTCGCCCGGGAGCTCGACGAGTCCCTGGACCCGGACTCCGAGGCCCTGGCGCTCGCCAACCCCCTGTCCGAGGAGCTGGCGGTGATGCGCACGAGCCTCTGGCCCGGGCTGGTACGCGCGGCCGTGTATAACCAGAACCGGCAGAGCCCGCGGGTGCGGCTGTTCGAGTCCGGCCTGCGTTTCCGCGGCAGCGACGGCGCGACCCTGGAGCAGACGCCGGTGCTCGCCGGCATCGCCACGGGCAACGCCGCCGGCGAGCACTGGGATGGCGGGTCCCGGCCCCTGGACTTCTTCGACATCAAGGGCGACGTCGAGGCCCTGATGGCGCTTACGGGGGTGCCGGACTCCTTCACCTTCGAGCCGGCCGAGCACCCGGCGCTGCACCCGGGGCAGAGTGCTCGTGTGCTGCGTGACGGCCGGCCGGCGGGTTGGATCGGCGCGATACATCCGGACCTCGAAGGGCGCCTGGAGCTCGCCGGTCGTAGCTACGTCTTCGAGATCGAGCTCGCCGCGCTGGATGCAGCTCGGGTACCGGCCTTCGAGCCGCTGTCGCGCTATCCCTCCATCCGCCGCGACCTCGCCGTCGTGGTCGACGACGATGTCGCCGCGGGCACACTGCGGCGGCTGATCGCCGAGAGCGCCGGCGAGTGGCTGCGCGATCTCGCCGTCTTCGACGTCTACCGCGGCCGGGGTGTCCCCGAGGGGCGCAAGAGCCTGGCTATCGGCTTGATTTTGCAGGATTCCGGGCGCACGCTAACCGATGCTGACGTGGAGGGCTGCATCGCGGGCGTGATCGAACGGCTGCGTACCGAACTCAACGCATCGCTTAGGGAGTGAATCGACGATGGCACTGACCAAGGCCGACATGGCCGAGCGCCTGTTCGAGGAGGTGGGACTGAACAAGCGCGAGGCGAAGGAGCTCGTGGAGAGCTTCTTCGAGGAGATCCGCTCCGCCCTGGAGCGCGGCGTGCCGGTCAAGCTCTCCGGATTCGGCAATTTTGATCTGCGGGACAAGAACCAGCGGCCGGGGCGCAACCCCAAGACGGGCGAGGAGATCCCGATCTCCGCGCGTCGCGTGGTGACCTTCCGGCCGGGACAGAAACTGAAGTCGCGGGTCGAGGCCTATGCTGGACACGACAAGCAATGACGAGCTGCCGCCGATCCCGGCGAAGCGTTACTTCGCCATCGGTGAGGTGAGCGAGCTCTGCGCGGTCAAGCCGCACGTGCTGCGCTACTGGGAGCAGGAGTTCCCCCAGCTCAAGCCGGTCAAGCGCCGGGGGAACCGCCGCTACTACCAGCGCCAGGACGTGATGCTGATCCGCCAGATCCGCACGCTGCTCTACCAGGAGGGGTTCACCATCGGCGGCGCCCGGCAGAAGCTTGCCGGCGACGACGCCCGCCAGGACCTCAACCAGGGGCAGCAGGTGATCCGCCAGATCCGCTCGGAGCTGGAGGACGTGCTCTCCGCGCTGCGGCGCTGAGCGCCGCAGCGCCTTTCACTGAACGCGGTGATGGGGTATCATCTCGCGCGTATTCGGGGTGTAGCGCAGCCTGGTAGCGCACCTGCATGGGGTGCAGGTGGTCGGAGGTTCGAATCCTCTCACCCCGACCAAAAAACACGAGGCGGGCCAATGGGTTGCGAGAGCTTCCCGGCCCGCCTTTTTCGTGTTCTCAAACTGTTCTCAAAACGTGCTGCGGGATCATGCCGGGCGGGGACCCTCGGGTGGCCGTTTCACTCCGCGAGCTTACCCCCAGAACATCGGTGCCGCGCTCACCCGGTTCCGGCCGGCGGCCTTGGCGTCGTACATGGCGCGGTCGGCGGCATTGCACAGGGTTTCCGCACTGCGTCCGTGGTGCGGGTATATTGCCACGCCGATGCTGATCGTCACGGTCTCCGGCACGGGCAGCGGGAATGCGGTATCGGCGACGAGCCGTCGCAGCCGTTCTGCCGTCTCCACTGCCTCCGCCAGCTCCACCTCCGGCAGCAGGATCACCAGTTCCTCGCCGCCGAATCGGGTGACGCTGTCCACCGTGCGCACGTTGGCCTCGAGCACGTGGCTGAGCGTGCGCAGGACGTCGTCGCCGACCAGGTGGCCGAAGCGGTCGTTGACCGTCTTGAAGTGGTCGATGTCCACCCAGAGCACCGCGAGGGTATGGTCGAAGCGGTCCGCCCGGGAGATCTCGGTATCGAGACGATGCTCCAGCTCGCGGCGGTTGGGCAGGCCGGTGAGCGGGTCCTTCGCCGCCTGGCGGGCGAACTCCTGCTCCATGCGCTTGCGCTGGGTGATGTCCATGATGATGCCTTCCAGAACGGTCTCGCCGTCGAGGCTCACCTCCTGGCCCTGTTCCCATACCCACAGCTCCGTGCCGTCACGCCGGCACAGGCGGTATTCCACGGCGAACTGGCGCTGGTTGGCGACCGCAGTGCTTACCTCCTCGTCGACGGTGGCGCGGTCGTCGGAGTGGATGAGGTCGACGAAGGCCACATCGCGGTTGTCGATCAGCGCCTCCGGGGGATAGCCGGTAAGCGTGAGACAGTGGCTGGAGGCGAATTTCATCGTCCAGTAGCCGTCGTTGAGGCATCGGTACGCCATGCCCGGCAGGTTGCTGAGGAGCGTGGCCAGCTGGCGCTCACGGGCCCTGAGCGCGGTTTCGGCACGGCGACGCTCGGTGACGTCCTGGCCGATGGCGATGGAGCCCATAAGACGGCCGTTCTCGTCGAAGAAGCGCCGGGCGTCCCAGGAGATCACCTTCTCGTCGCCGTCGCGGCAGCGAATCGTGGTCTCGAAGCCCGATAGCTCGGTGCCGCGCTCGTGCATCCCGCGTACCGCCTCGATGACCCGGGTGCGGTAATCCGGATCCGGGTAGAGATTGGCCCAGATGCGGTCGCTATGGAGGACGGACTCGCGGTCGTAGCCGCTGATCGACTCCGCAGCCTGGTTCCAGACCTGTATCTGTCCGTCCGGGTCGATGACATTCAGCCAGATGCTGGCGTTGTCGATGATGCTGCGGCGGAACTGGTTGAGCTCGTCCAGCTCGGAACGCTGTCTCTCCAGGCGCTGGACGAGGTCGTCGGCCTTGTGGAGCTGGCGGTAGACGAGGAGCCAGAGTGCCGCGGCGGTGACGAGCACGAAGGCGGTGCCCTTGATCGTCTGCAGCCAGGAGAGGGCGTCGGGATCACGGAACCACAGCTCGAGGAGGCTATCCGAGAGGGTGATCCAGGCGGTTGCGGCCACGGCATACAGCAGGGCGAGTCTCGCGGCCTGGCGTAGCGGTGGCCCGGAACGGTATGGCCGCTGCATGGCGCCTCTTCGACCTCCCCGAGGGATGTTGCCCGGCGTGCATCCGTTGGGATGCGGTGACCGACTGCTCACGCGTGTTGTGCGGTTGCTCACAATCCTCACGATAATCGAGTTGTCCGATGGGGCCAACGCCTTTCCGGCCGCCGGCGTGTCGGGGCTGCCGGCTGGACAGTGTCCGGTGCGACTGCTTGCCTGAAGGGCAGGGACCGGAATGAGGGGGTGGGGTGGGCGTGGTCCGAAGACGGACAAGTGGGGTGCCGTGGCGATGGGCGGTGTCGCTCCTGCTGGCGGTGATGGTGTTGCCACGGGCGGCCGGGGCGAACGGACGGCCGGGCTCCGTGGCTCTCCGGGATGGCCGGGGGACGGGGGTGGAGGTCGTCGCCTCCGAGCCCGGCGGTGCGCGGGTCCCGGTGTGTGTCGTCGTGCATGACGCCCGTTCCGGGCAGCAGACCGGTTATGCCGTCACGCCCGCATCCCCGCGGCGCGGTGCCGGCGCGCCGGTCCGGCTTGTATTGGCGCCGGGTGCGTACGACGTGTACGTGGTGCCGCGCGATGTCGTTGGCGCGGCTGTTCATGCCGTCCGGGACATCTGGATTACCCAGGGCTGGCATCGTCTGCAGGTCGGGTTCGCGCAGGGGCGGCTGTCGGTCACGGTCGCCGGGGCGCAGGGAATCGTGCCGGCGGGCGTGCAGGTGAACCGGAGCCGCGACGGTGCCGCCGTTGACGGGTCCGCCATCGAGTCCGGTGGGGCCGACCGGCCAACGGTCTTCGCCCTGCCGGGAGGGCGTTACGATGTGCGGGCACGCACCACCGGCGCGATCCTCACCGCCCGCCGTCTCGAGGTGGTGCCGGGGTCGCTGCTGGCGGTGCGTCTGCGTGTCGGGGGAGGCGCTGGCGTTCACCGCGAGGCCCTGACCGTCCGCTCCACCGCGGCTGCCTCCGCGCCGTCACCCGACTATGCCGCGGCGGCGATACGCGCGGCCTGGCGAGGCCGCGATAGTGCGTTGCAGCATCGATACCGGCTCGCCGGCGTGGAGGAGGTGCTGGCCGCGGACCGGGGCCGGCGCTACCGTCTCCGCCTCGTGCCCCGTGGTGGTGGCGAGGCCGTGACCGCGACGGCGGGCGCGGTCTTCCTCGCCGGAACCGGCTGGCGCGCGCGCTGGCTCGATCTCCCGCCGCAGGGGCGTTAGCGTTCCGCCTGCCGTATCCCTCCGGGCACGCCACGCGATGGCCGGCCATCATATGTCGCTGTCCGGGGACGGTCCCGACCGACGGCCTGAGCGGCAGCGGAGCGGCTCTACGGGGGCCGGCCCGGTCGGCTATGATGGGTGCCGGTAGCCGTCAAACACACAGGAGGGAAGAAGAAATGGACCGCTTTATCGCAACAAACCGCCGCCTCGTCCCGCTGCTCGCCGCCCTGTTCCTGTGGGCGACGCTGTTCGTGCCGGCCGCGCAGGCCAGCATGGTCGGTACCCAGACGCTGGCGGCCCAGCAGTCCGCGGATGCCGCCCGTGAGCGGGTCCAGGCGCTGCTCCAGCGCGAGGACGTTCGTGACCAGCTCGTATCCTACGGGGTCGATCCGGCCGAGGCGCAGCAGCGTGTCGCCGCGCTCTCCGACCAGGAGGCCCGCCAGATGGCGCAGCGCATGGACGAGATGCCCGCGGGTGGCACCAGCATTCTGGGGGCCGCGGTGTTTATCTTCGTGGTGTTGCTGATCACCGACATCCTCGGCTTCACCGACGTGTTCCCGTTCGTCAACAACACCGCCCGCTAGGCGGTCCAGGAAGGGGTCATGCGGCGTAACGGCAGGCATGCGAGGCCCGTCGGGCCCGGACTGAGCCCTGCAGTGCCCGGGGGGCCGGGGAGGATGCATCCCCCGGCCCCCGCGGGCGGGCGCCGCCGAAGCCCCGTGGCGATGGCGGTGGCCCTGCTCGCCGCCATCCTCCTCAGCGCCTGCGCCGGGATACCGGAGCAGCGTGCCGAGCTTGCCGAGGGGACGACGGCCACGGAGCTGGATGCCGTGCCCTTCTTCCCCGACACCGCCTACTACTGCGGGCCCGCCTCGCTGGCGAGCACGCTGGAGTGGAGCGGTTACGAGACCTCGCCGGACGCGCTCGGCGGGTCCCTGTTCATCCCGGAACGCAACGGCAGTCTTCAGCCCGAGATGCTGGCGACGGCGCGCCGCGCGGGACGTCTGGCCTACCAGATCGACGGCCGCCTCGCCGCCGTTCAGCGCGAGCTCCGTGCCGGGCACCCGGTGATCGTCCTCCAGAACCTGGCGTTCGGATGGTGGCCGCGGTGGCACTATGCTGTGGTCGTGGGGCTGTATCCGGACGACGGCACCGTGGTGCTGCGTTCCGGCGAGCGCCGCCGTCACCGCATCAGCTTCAAGACATTCCTGCACACCTGGGCGCGGGCGGAATACTGGGCCATGGTCACCCCGGCGCCAGGGGGCCTGCCGGCCACCGCCGAGCCCGGGCCGCTGTTCCAGGCGCTGGCCTCCCTGGAGGGGACCGCGGGCGTGGAGCCGGCGATCCCCTACTGGCGTGCCGCGGCCGGGCGCTGGCCGGAGAGTGGCCCGTATGCCGTCGGGCTGGCCAATGCCGTCTACGCCGCCGGCGATGCGGACGCGGCCCGCAAGGTGCTCATCGACGCATTGCCACGGGTCGCCGAGGGCAAGGGGGTGGTCTGGAACAATCTCGCCAATATCGAGGCCGAGCAGGGCGACCTGGCCGAGGCCGAGGCGGCGGCGGAGTCCGCCGTGGCCGCCGGTGGTCCCCACGTCGAGCAGTTCCGCGACACCCTTGCCGATATCCGCTGCCGCCGCGGCAAGGGGGCCTGCCCCGGGGCTGAGTGAGTCGCCCGCCCTCACGCCCTTCTGTTCCCCGCCCGCCTCGGTGCCTGCCGCCGTGCTCTCCCGCCGGAAAACTGTGGGATGGTTCACGGACATTGCTGTTCTCCGATATCGTAGCTAGGCTATAACGAAAATGAATAGCTGCCAGAACAAGAAGCAGTGAGCCATGGCCGCCGCGCAACGCGGCAACGGCCAACAATGAGGAGGAGAGTGATGACCGACAGGAAAGACGACAGCAATCGCGGTTGGTCCCGGCGTAACGTGCTCAAGGCGGGTGCCGCATCGGCGGTGATCGCCGGCACCGGGCCGATGATCTTCACGCGCAACAGCTGGGCACAGGACGCCATCGGCAACTTCCCGGTCAAGGGCGACACCGTGATGTTCGGCTTCAACGTGCCGCAGACCGGTGCGTATGCCGACGAGGGGGCGGACGAGCTGCGCGCCTACAAGCTCGCCGTCAAGCATCTCAACAACGGCGGCGGCATGCTCGAGACCCTCAAGCCCAGCTCGCTCACCGGTCAGGGGGTGCTTGGCAAGAAGGTCGGCTACGTCAGCGGTGACACCCAGACCAGCCCGGATGCCGCGCGCACCAGCGCCCGCCGCATGATCGAACGCGACAAGGTGATCATGTACGGCGGCGGCTCCTCGAGCTCGGTGGCCATCGCCCAGCAGTACCTCGCACAGGAGATGGGTGTCATCTTCATGTGCGGCCTCACCCATTCCAACGACACCACCGGCAAGGACAAGCGGCGTTACGGTTTCCGCCACTTCTTCAACGCCTACATGTCCGGCAAGGCCCTCGGGCCGGTGCTCGCGGATGCCTACGGCACCGATCGCCGGGCCTTCCACCTCACCGCCGACTACACCTGGGGCCACACCCAGTATCAGTCCATCAAGGAGTTCACCGAGAAGGAAGGCTGGACGACGGTCAACAACATCATGACCCCGCTCGGCACCAGCGATTACTCGCAGTTCCTGACCGCGGTGCTCAACTCCGACGCCGACGTGCTGGTGCTCAACCACTACGGCAAGGACATGGTGAACTCGCTCACCCAGGCGGTGCAGTTCGGCATGAAGGACATGCAGAAGAACGGCAAGGACTTCCAGATCGTCGTTCCGCTGTACAGCCGTCTCATGGCCCAGGGTGCCGGTGCGAGCAACATCGACGGCGTGTTCGGCTCCACCAACTGGAACTGGACCCTCGAGGATGCGGGCTCGCAGGCCTTCGTGAAGTCCTTCGAGGACGAGTACGGCTTCCCCCCCTCCCAGGCGGCACAGACCTGCTACGTGCAGACCCTGCTCTATGCCAACGCCTGCGAGCGGGCCGGGACGTTCTACCCGCCGGAGGTCATCAAGGCCCTCGAGGACTTCCGCTTCACCGGTGCCGGCCCGGGCGAGGCCTACTACCGTGGTGCGGACCACCAGTGCTTCAAGGACATCCTGGTGGTGCAGGGCAAGGGCCCTGACCAGAAGCAGGGCGAGTACGACCTGCTCAACATCGTCCAGCACGTCAAGCGTGACGACGTGATCTACCCGGTGGATACCTTCTCCGGGGAGCTGGGTCCGTACAAGCCGGCCTGACGGCGGCTTCCGGCCGACAGTGCCACGGCCGACGGCCGTGGCACCGTTTATCAGCGCAGTCGCAAACTGATAATCGCGGGACCGGCCGCGCCCCGTCGCGCGGACGGGGGCTGCGGCGCATCCCGGCGGGTGGAGTCGTTCAATGTCCGGTGACCTGATTAACGCGCTATTCCTTCAGATTCTCACGGGCCTGCAGCTCGGCATGATCTACGCCATGATCGCGCTGGGGCTCACGCTCATCTTCGGCACCCTCGGCGTGGTCAATTTCGCCCATGGTGCGCTCTATCTCATCGGCGCCTACTGCGCCGTGATCATCGCGGGCAAGCTGGGATTCCTGTATGCGGTGATCCTGGTGCCGCTGATCCTGTTCGTGATCGGGATCATCCTCGAGCGCGGCCTGATCCAGTATTTCTACGACCGCCCCCACACGGACCAGATCCTGGTCACGTTCGGGCTGGCGATCGTCGCCGAGGAGGCCCTCAAGTGGATCTTCGGCGCCAACAACATCCCCTATCCAGTGCCCTCCTGGGGTCAGGGGATCGTCATGCTCCACGAATACGTGCCGTTCCTGAGCGGCTTTGTGGTCTTCCCCAAGTGGCGGTTGATCCTGATCCTGGTTTCCCTCGTGGTGATCGGGGCGCTGTTCTTCCTGCTGCAGTTCACGCGCTTCGGGCTGGTCATCCGCTCGGGCATGCGTGATGCGGAGATGGTGCGCTTCCTCGGCATCAACATCACCCGCCGCTTCGCTGCGGTGTTCGGCCTCGGCGCGCTGATCGCGGGTATCGCCGGCGTGTTCGGCGGGCCCATCACCCAGGTCAGTCCGGCCGTGGGCATGAAGATGCTCGTGCCCTCCTTCCTGGTGGTGGTCATCGGTGGCATGGGCTCCGTGGCCGGTGCGCTGATCGCCGCGGTGGTGCTCGGCATGGCGCTGAGCTTCACCGCCGAGTATTCGTCGATCCAGCAGATCATCATCTATCTGGTGGCGGTGGTGGTGCTGCTGACCCGTCCGCGCGGCCTGATGGGCAAGAAGGGGGTGTTCGAATAATGAGTGCCATGTCCAAGACCAGCGGTGGCGGGCGCGAGCTGCTGGTGATCGGCGTGTTTGCCGCCATCGTCCTGCTGCTGCCCTTCTGGCTGCCGCTGCTCGGCGGCTACGAGGCCCTGGCGACGAAGATCGTGATCTGGGCGCTGTTCGCCCTGGGCTTCGATATCCTGCTCGGGTTCACCGGGTTTCTGTCGTTCGGCCACGCGGCCTTCTTCGGTACCGCGGCCTACACCACGGGTCTGATGCTCAAGCACGTCAGCGCCGACATCATACCGGCGCTCGCAGTGAGCGTGTCGCTGACCCTGGTGCTCGCCATCGTGCTCGGCTTTCTCACGCTGCGGCGCAGCGGCATCTACTTCTCCATTCTCACGCTGGCCTTCGGCGAAATGCTGTATGCGGCGGTGCTGTCGATTTTCCAGGGCTGGACCGGGGGCGATAACGGCCTGACGATGAGCACCAAGCCGACGCTGCTCGGGCTGCCGATGCAGGGGCTGAACGTGTTCTACGTCTGCGCCGTGCTGCTCATAGGCGGCTTCGCGCTGGCACGCCAGATCAAGCGCTCGCCGTTCGGGCTGATGCTGATGTCCATCAAGGAGAACCCGATGCGGCTCGAGTACACCGGCGTCAACGTGATGGCCTACAAGATGATGGCGTTTACCATCAGCGGGCTCTACGCGGCCGTCGCCGGATCGCTGATGGTCGTCTACGAGCCCTATGTCGCCACCGAGTTCATGCACTGGACCACCTCCGGCGAGATCGTGATCATGTCCGTGATCGGCGGCGTGAACACGCTGCTCGGGCCGATGATCGGTGCCGCGTTCATGCTGTTCTTCGAGAACGTCGTGCAGGCGTTTATCGGTGAGCAGTGGAAGCTGATCCTTGGTGCCATCTTCGTCCTGGTGGTGATCTTCCTCCCCGGCGGCTTCATCGACCTCGCGCGTCGCGTGCGCAAGGCGATGGGCCATATGGTGCCGTCGCGCCGGGATAACGTGCCGGACGCCCCCGGCTCCATGCGTGAGGACCGCCAGAAGGGCCGCCGCGCGGATGCCCAGCTGGGCGGCCGCTAGGCCGGTGACGAACACGGGAGGAAGACGGATCATGAGTGAACAGGCACTGCTCGACGTTCAGGGGGTGTCCAAGAGCTTCGGCGGACTGCAGGCGCTCACGGACGTGAGCCTGCAGGTCCGGACCGGCAGCATCCACGCCATCATCGGCCCCAACGGGGCGGGCAAGTCGACCCTGCTCAACGTCCTCATCGGTCTGATCGAGGCCGATCAGGGTCACGTGCTCTTCGACGGGCGCGAGCTGCGCGGGGTCAAGCCCCACAGCATCATCCAGCGGGGGATCGCGCGGGTGTTCCAGACCCCGCAGGTCTTTCCGGCGATGAATCTCCTGCAGAACGTGGCCATTGCAGCGCTTGCCCGCCGCGATGGCCAGTTCTCCATCAAGGCCGCGGAGACGCTGCGCCGGGGACACGCCATCTATGAGGAGGCCGCGGCGACCCTGGAGCGGGTCGGTCTCGGCGATCACCTGGAGGAGCAGGCCCAGCATCTGGCCCGGGGCGACAAGCGCCGGCTGGAGCTCGCGGTCTGCCTTGCCGCGCGACCCAAGCTGCTGCTCCTCGACGAGCCGACCGCCGGCATGTCCCGGCATGACACCAACCGCACCATCGACCTGCTCAAGGAGATCTCCGAGACGGGTATGACCAAGGTGGTGATCGAGCACGACATGCACGTGGTCTTCAGCCTTGCCGAGCGGATCAGCGTGCTTGCGCAGGGGCGCATCATCGCCGGCGGCGCGCCGGACGAGGTCCGTGGCGATCCGCGAGTGAAAGAGGCCTATCTGGGAGGGGCACAGGAATGAGCGCCAGTACTCATGCGCAGCCGGCACAGACCGATGCGGGCGGACAGGAGGCGTACTTCGCGTGCCGGGACATTCACGCCTACTACGGCGAGAGCTACATCGTCCAGGGTGTGAGCTTCGAGGTCCGGGAGGGTGAGATCGTCGCCCTGCTCGGGCGCAACGGTGCCGGCAAGACCTCGACCCTGCGTACCATCGCCCGGGCCCACGATCCGCAGCTGCGCAGCGGCGAGATCTGGCTCGCCGGTCAGCCACTGCATCGCATGCCCACCCACCGGGCGGCGCAGTCGGGGGTGCAGCTGGTGCCCGAGGACCGGCGGATCATCCCCGGCATCACGGTCGAGGAGAACCTGGTGGTGGCGCAGATCGCCGAGCCCCGGGGGTGGTCGATCGAGCAGATCTACGAGCACTTCCCGCGGCTCGCCGAGCGCCGCAAGCAGGAGGCGATCACCATGTCCGGCGGCGAGCAGCAGATGCTGGCCGTGGCCCGGGCACTGGCGCGGGATGTCAAGCTGCTGCTCCTCGACGAGCCCTACGAGGGGCTGGCACCTCAGATCGTTCAGGAGATCGAGTCCATCCTCAGGGAGGTGAAGTCCCTGGGTATCACCACCATCATCGTCGAGCAGAACGCGATCGCCGCGCTGGAGCTCGCGGACCGGGCGGTGATCCTGGACATGGGCGAGGTCGCCTACGAGGGTGAGGCCAACCACGTGCTCGACAACCAGGAGCTCCGCGACCAGTACCTGGCGATCTAGGCATGGCCGGGCCCCGGGGCGTTGCCCCGGGCCGGGCCCGCCTGCAACACCCGTGTAATATTCCCGCGTCAGCCTTGGCCGTATGCCGTCCTGCCACGTGGCGGGATGGGTCGTTGTCGCCGTGCCGCGGTCCGGGCCGAGGGAGTCATGCATGTTCGGGACACGGGTTTTCGCCCATCGCGGGGCATCGCTGGCCGCGCCGGAGAATACACTCCCGGCGATCGAGCTGGCGGCGGCCCTGGGTGTGGGCTGGGTGGAGCTGGATGTCCAGCTGCTCGGCGACGGCACGCCGGTCATCTTCCACGACGAGCGTCTGGATCGCTGCACCGACGGGGCCGGACGGATCGCCGATGCGGACTGGGCAGCGGTTGCCGCCCTCGATGCCGGCGGGTGGTTCTCACCCCGCTACGCCGGCACCCGGATGCCGCGTCTCGAGCAGGCCCTCGCCCTGTGTCGCCAGCGCGGGCTGGGGCTCAACCTTGAGCTCAAGCCGACGGGGGAGGAGGGCAGGCGGACGGCCCTGGCGGCCACGGTCCTCGATAGCCTGCAGACGACCGGGTTCCCACGGGAGGCGTTGCTGCTCTCGTCCTTCGACGTGCCGGTGCTCGCCGAATGCCGGCGACGGGATCCCGGGATCCGCCTGGGCCTGATCTGCGAGCGCGTGCCCGAGCGTGCCGGCGCTGTGCTGCAGGCGTTCGGCGGTGTGAGCCTGCACGTGGACTGGCGTCATCTGGACCCCGCCGGGGTGCGGCGGCTGTGCGCGGCGGGAATCGCGGTGGTGGCATGGACCGCCAACCGTCCCGAGGCGGTGGACCCGCTGTGGTCGGCGGGGCTCACGGCCGTGATTACCGACGACCCCAACGCCTATTTCGTGCGGGGCATCCGCTAGGAGCCGCAGGCCCGGGTCATCCCGCAGGGCGGTCCGGGCCGTGGATGCGGCGTCGTGTTGCGGCCGCGGTCGTCTCGTTCCCGCCGTCGCCCCCCAGGGCGTCCACCGCCGCGGCGACGCTGAGGTGGTGATGGCTCTCCGGCAGCCCGTGCCAGAGGTGTGTCTGCGCGAGCCGGTCCGCCACCGGCCCCTTCACCTCTGCGAGGTGCAGGGCGACTGACTGCGCCTGCAGATCGGCGTGCAGCGCCTCCAGCATCTCCAGCCCGCTGCTGTCGATGTAGCTCACCGAGCTCATCACCAGCACCGCGGCTTCGGCATCGGGATGGCGGTCGAGGGCCGCGAGCACGAAGTCGCGGACCGGCTCGGCGTTGGCGAAGTAGATGTTCTCGTCGATGCGCAGGAGCACCCGCCGGGGGTCGCAGACCACCTCGTGGCGCTCGACGTTGCGGAAATGCTCGGTGCCCGGGATGCGCCCGATCACGGCCATGTGCGGCCGGCTGCTGCGCCAGACGTAGAGGAACAGCGACAGCGCGATGCCGGCCACCAGCCCGGGCTCCAGGCCGAAGCCCAGCACGCCGGCCACCGTGGCGATGAGGGTCGCGCCGTCGCCCCGGTCGTACCGGGTGGTCTCTATCGCGCCGCGGAAGTCGATGAGCTGCCAGATGGCGACCACGATGATCGCGGCGAGCACCGCTTTCGGCAGGAACGCGAACCAGCCGGTGAAGAAGGCGGCGACCACCCCGACGAGGCCGGCGGTGATCAGCGCGGCGACCTGGGTTCGGGCCCCGGCGTCGAAGTTCACCACCGAGCGCGAGAAGCCGCCGGCGGCGGGCATGGTGCCCACCAGCGCGGAGCCGAAGTTGGCCGCCCCCAGGGCGAGGAGCTCCTGATTGGCGTCGACGCGCTCGCGCCGGCGCCCGCCCAGGACCTTGGCGACGGTGACGCTCTCCACGTAGCCGATCAGCGCGATGAGCACCGCGGACGGGGCGAGCTCGGCCCAGCCGGCGCTGGCGAGGAAATCGAGACCCGGGGCCGGCAGGCCGGCGGGGATGTCGCCTACCACGCGCACCGGCGCACCGCCGTTGCCGGCGAGCGCGGCCATCGCCAGGGAGGCCGCGATCACCACCGCCAGCGGGGCCGTCCGGGAGGCGAGGGCGGCGGCGTTCGGGCTGGCGCCGAGCCCGGTGAGCAGCCGTTGCAGCGGCCGGCGCGCGAGCACCAGCGCGGCGATGGCGAGCACGGAGGTCACCGTGGTGGCGGTGGAGACGGCGCCGATGTGGGTGTACAGGCCGGTGATCATGGTGACCGCGTCCCCCCGGGGGGCATCGACGCCCAGCAGGTGGCCCACCTGGCTCAGCATGATCAGCGCCGCCGCCGCGCTGGTGAAACCGGACAGCACCGGGTGGCCGATCAGGTTGACCAGCCGGCCCAGGCGCAGGGCCCCACCGACGGCCAGTATCACGCCCACCTCCGCGGCCAGGATGGAGGCGCCGGTGATCCACTGCTGGGGATCGGCGCCGGCGAAGCGGGACAGGGCGTCGGCGACCATGAGTGCGGCGACGGCCACCGGGCCCACGGCAAGGGTGCGGCTGGTGCCGAACACCGCATAGACCGCCGGCGGTATGATACTGGCGTACAGCCCGGTCTCCGCCGGCAGTCCCGCGAGCAGCGCGTACGCCATGCCCTGGGGGACGAGCAGAATGGCGGTGATGATCCCCGCCGTCAGGTCGTCGGAGAAGGCCTGGCGGTCATAGCCGCGGAGGCTGGTCAACAGGGGCGGTTGCAGCTTCATCGGCGCCGTTGCGTCTATGGTGATGATCGAGCGGTACCATTCGCAGTGTAATATATGTTTCAGTAATATGCTTATTACATTATTCGGGATATCAGTCGAAGGAGGTGCCGCGATGAGTGCACGTCCCGAAGTCAGGCAGTTCCTGCACGAACCCACGTCCACGTTCTCCTACGTGGTCTGGGACCCGCAGACCCGGCGTGCCGCGGTGATCGACTCGGTGCTCGACTACGCCGAGAACGCGGGGCGCACGGGCACCGACAGCGCCGACGGGATCATCGAGTTCGTGCGCCGCGAGGGCCTGGAGGTGGAATGGGTGCTGGAGACCCACGCCCATGCGGACCACCTGGCCGCCGGTGCGCACATCCGTGACCGCCTCGGTGGCACCACCGGCATCGGCGAGGGGATCCGCACGGTGCAGCGCCACTTCCGCGACGTCTACAACCTGGAGCGGGGCTTCCTGCCGGACGGCTCGCAGTTCGATCACCTGTTCGCGGACTACGAGACCTTCCACGTCGGCAACATCGAGGCCCGGGCCATTCCCACGCCGGGGCACACCTCGGACAGCCTCACGTACGTGATCGGTGACGCGGCCTTCTGCGGGGACACCCTGTTCATGCCGGACGGGGGAACCGCGCGCTGCGACTTCCCCGGCGGCAGCGCATCGGTGCTCTATCACTCGATCATGCGGCTCTACGAGCTGCCGGACGAGACCCGGCTGTTCGTGCTCCACGACTACCGTCCCAACGGCCGCGAGTATCGCAACGAGACCACGATCGGCGAGCAGCGTGGCGGCAACATCCACGTGCGCGACGGCGTCACCGAGGCGGAATTCGTCGAACGCCGAGAGGGGCGTGACCGGACCCTGGACCTGCCGCGGCTGATCATCCCCGCGGTGCAGGTGAACATCCGTGCCGGGCGGCTGCCGCCGGCGGAGGACAACGGGGTCGCCTACGTGAAGATCCCCATTGACCGGCCCGGGGATTTCAGCCAGAGCTATTCGGGGGAATCCGCATGACGATCGTGCCCTTCGAGCCGGTTCCCGCCCTGGCAGGGGGGATCCTCATCGGGCTCGCCGCCACCATCCTGTTGTGGCTGAACGGGCGGATCGCGGGCATCAGCGGCATCGCGGCCGGGGCCATGGAGGAGCACGGTGGCGAGCGGCTGTGGCGGCTGCTCTTCCTCGCCGGCATGATCGCCGGTGCGGGGGCCGTCTACGTGCTCTGGCCGGCGGGGGCGGTGCTCCACAGCGGGCTGCCGCTGTGGGCGGTGCTGGCCGCCGGTGTCCTCGTCGGCTTCGGTACCCGCCTGGGCAGCGGCTGCACCAGCGGCCACGGTGTCTGCGGGCTCGGGCGGCTGTCGCCGCGCTCGCTGATCGCCGTGATCACGTTCATGGCGACCAGCATCGTCACCGTGTTCGTCGTCCGGCACGTACTGGGGGTGGCGTCATGATCCATCTCGTGAGCATTGTCGCCGGGCTGCTGTTCGGCGCCGGCCTGGCCCTTGCGCAGATGACGGACCCGGCGCGGGTGCTCGGTTTCCTTGATCTCACCGGCCGCTGGGACCCGACCCTGGTGTTCGTTCTTGCCGGGGCGGTGGCCACCACGCTGATCAGCTTCCGCTTCGTGCTGCGCCGTCCCCGGCCGGTGTTCGCACCGGCCTTCCAGCTGCCGACCCGCAGGGACATCGACGCGCGGCTGATCGGCGGTGCCGTGGTGTTCGGGGTCGGCTGGGGTGTGGCGGGCTTCTGTCCCGGGCCGGGGATCGCGGCACTGGCGCTGGGCAGTGTGGTGCCCCTGACCTTCGTCGTCGGGCTCGCCGGCGGCATGATCCTCTACCGGTTCACGGCCCGCCCCTGAAGCGGTCCGCTGCCGTCACTCCGTCGGCGGTGTACGGCGCATCGCCTTCTTGCGCCCGTGGCGGACCTTGCGGTCCGTGCGCCGGCGGCGTGCGTTGCGGCTCGGGCGGGTGGGTACCCGTGTCGCCGGCGTCTCGGTGAGCCCGCGCAGCAGGGCGCGCAGGCGCTCCAGGGCGTCCTGGCGGTTGAGGGCCTGGCTGCGGTGGCGGCGGGCGCGGATCACGACCACGCCGTCCGCGGTCACGCGGTGATCGCTGCACGCCAGCAGGCGCTCCTTGTAGAAGGCCGGCAGCGACGACGACTGGCTGTCGAAGCGCAGGTGCACGGCGGTGGCGACCTTGTTCACGTTCTGCCCGCCGGGGCCGGGGGCGCGCACCGCCGAGAGCTCGATCTCGTCCAGCCCGGTCGCCACGTTGCGCGAGATGCGCAGTACCTTGTCATTGTCCGGGTCGATACTCATCGATCACAGCCTACTACGTTGACGTGCCCCGGCGCGCCCCGTCCCCGAGGCCGTGTGTCCGGCCGCTTCGGCGTTCCGGAACTCGCCGGCAGGGGTGCAGGTGTCCGGGGCGGTGACCATACTGGTGGCCGGACTAATGGTGTGCCGGCGCCCGGCGGTTGAGCCGGGTGCCGGGCAGGGCAGATACGGACAGCGGGAGAGCGGCATGATCGAGGGGATTCGACGGCGGGTGCTGGCGCTGGCAGCGGTGGCGCTGGTGTGGGGGCCGGCGGGCCACGCGGCGGAGGCTATCCTCGCGGGGGAGCGCTTCCGGCCGGTGACCGCGGACGGCGGCATGGTGGCGACGAGTCATTACATCGCCTCCCGGGTGGCGCGGGACGTGCTGCGTGACGGCGGTAACGCCGTGGACGCGGCGGTGACCGCGGGCTTCGCCCTGGCGGTGACCCAGCCGCGCTCGGGCAACATCGGCGGCGGCGGGTTCATGCTCGTCTCCGACGAGCGCAGCGGCGAGGTGGTCGCCATCGACTACCGCGAGACCGCCCCCGCGGCGGCCACCGAGACCATGTTTCAGAACGCCGAGGGCGAGGTCGTGCCGGAGCGCTCGCGTTTCAGTGCGAACGCCTCCGGTGTGCCCGGCACCGTCGCGGGCCTGGCGCTCGCCCTGCGCCGCTACGGCACGCGTTCGCTGGCCGAGGCCCTGGCACCGGCGATCCGCCTGGCGGAGGAGGGCTTCGAGGTCCCGCCGCGTTTCGCCGAGGGGCTGACCTCGGCGCGGGACCGGCTCGGGCGCTGGCCGTCCAGCCGGGCCAAGTTCTTCCATGACGACGGCACGCCCTACCGTGCCGGCCAGGTCTTCCGTCAGCCGGCGCTGGCGCGGACCCTGCGGCGGATCGCC
Organism: Arhodomonas aquaeolei DSM 8974; assembly: GCF_000374645.1. GTDB lineage: Bacteria > Pseudomonadota > Gammaproteobacteria > Nitrococcales > Nitrococcaceae > Arhodomonas > Arhodomonas aquaeolei. The sequence goes on along the minus strand of NZ_KB894810.1, from coordinate 17,717 downwards.
GAGCAGGGGCCGAAGGGGTTCTACGAGGGCGTGACCGCCGAGCGCATCGTCTCGACCCTGCAGCGCCACGGCGGGATCATGACCCTGGACGACCTCGCCGGCTACCGGCCGGTGGTGCGCGAACCGGTCCATGGCCGCTACCGCGGCTACGACGTCTACTCCATGGGGCCGCCGTCCTCCGGCGGCACGCACATCGTGGAGATCCTCAACATCCTCGAGGGTTACGACATCGCCGCGGCCGGACACAACTCGGCACGCACCATCCACCTGATGGCCGAGGCAATGAAGCGTGCCTACGCCGACCGGGCGCGTTACCTCGGCGACAGCGACTTCGTCGACGTGCCGGTGGCGGGGCTCACCAGCAAGGCCTACGCCGGGGCGCTGCGCGGGGAGATCGACCCGGAACGGGCGACGCCGGCGGACGCGGTTGCCGCCGGCGATCCCTGGCCGTACGAGTCCAACGAGACCACGCACTTCTCCATCGCCGACGGCGACGGCCTGGTGGTGGCGAACACCTACACCCTGAACTTCAGCTACGGCTCGGGGCTGGTGGTCGACGGCGCGGGCTTTCTCATGAACAACGAGATGGACGACTTCTCCGCCAAGCCGGGCGTGCCCAACGCCTACGGGCTCATCGGCGGCGAGGCCAACCGGATCGAGCCTGGCAAGCGCATGCTCTCGTCCATGTCGCCGACCATCGTGAAGAAGGACGGCCGGAACCGCCTCGTCACCGGCAGCCCCGGCGGCTCGCGGATCATCACCACGACGCTGCAGGTGATCATGAACGTCATCGATCACGACATGAACATCCAGACCGCGGTCAACGCGCCGCGGGTGCACCACCAGTGGCGGCCCGACTATATCCGCATCGAGCAGGGCATCAGCCCGGACACCATCGCCGGACTGGAGGCCATGGGCCACCGCGTGAAGCAGGAGCGCTCGATGGGGGCGATCCAGTCCATCCTCATCGATGCGGACGGCTTCCACGGGGCCGCCGACCCGCGCCGTCAGACGAGCTCGGCCATGGGGGTGAGCCGATGACCGCGCTCACGGTCCATCACCTCGCCCACTCCCGCTCCCAGCGCGTGCTCTGGCTGCTCGAGGAGCTGGACGCGGACTACCGCATCCAGTGCTACGAGCGCGACCCGGCGACCGGCCGTGCGCCGGCCGCGCTGCGCGCGGTCCACCCGCTGGGCCGCTCGCCGGTGATCACCGACGGCGAGCGGGTGGTGGCGGAGTCCGGGGCGATCATCGAGTATCTCCTCGACGGTCATGACCCGGACCACCGCTTCCGCCCCGCCCCGGGTACGGAGGCCTTCCTCGATTACCGTTACTGGCTGCACTACGCCGAGGGCTCGGCGATGCCGCCGCTGCTGCTGAGCCTGGTCTTCGACCGGCTTGGCGGGCCGGCGGCACCTTGGCTGATGCGCCCGCTGCTGCGGCGGATCGCCGCCGGGGTGCAGTCGGCCTTCGTGGGGCCCGAGGTGCGCGCGCACCTGGACTACCTGGAGGACGTGCTGCAGCGCCGGACGTGGTTCGCCGGTGAGGCGTTCACCGCCGCCGACATCCAGATGAGCTTCCCGGTGGAGGCTGCGGTGGCGCGGGGTCTGGCGGGACCGGAGCGTCCCCGGCTGAACGCGTTCGTCGAGCGTATCCGCGGGCGGGCCGCCTATCAGCGCGCCCGGGAGCGTGGCGGGCCGTACGACCTCGCGGCGCTATAGCAGGGGTCAGAGCGAGTACTGGTACGCGGCGGGCATCGGGCCGCGTCCGCCGTGATCTGACATGACGGCCGGGTGGAAAGGGCGGTGGAGCCCGCCGGGCACGCCGGCGGACTCCCCGGGCCCCGGGTCAGCCCTCGTCCGGGTCGTAGCCGAGGTTCGGGCTGAGCCAGCGCTCCGCCGTGGACGGGTCCATGCCTTTGCGGTGGGCATAGTCCTTGACCTGGTCGCGGAAGATGTTGCCGAGACCGAAGTAGCGGCTGTCCGGGTGGGCGAAGTACCAGCCGGAGACCGCCGCCGTCGGCACCATCGCCTTGGACGAGGTCAGCTCGATACCGGCGTTCCCGCGCACGTCGAGCAGCTCCCAGAGCAGATCCTTCTCGGTGTGGTCCGGGCAGGCCGGGTAGCCCGGCGCCGGCCGGATGCCCTGGTAGTTCTCCGCGATGAGGCCGTCGTTGTCGAGCGCCTCGTCGGCGGCGTAGCCCCAGTACTCGCGGCGCACCTTCTGGTGGAGCATCTCGGCGAAGGCCTCGGCGAGCCGGTCGGCCAGGGCCTTGAGCAGGATGGCGTTGTAGTCGTCGTGATCGGCCTCGAAGCGTTTCACGTGCTCGTCGATGCCGATGCCGGCGGTCACTGCGAACGCCCCCATCCAGTCCTGGATGCCGGTGTCCTTGGGCGCGACGAAGTCGGCGAGGGACTGGTTCGGCCGGCCCTCGGGCTTCTCCGTCTGCTGGCGCAGGTGGTGGGTGACCAGGCGCACGTGCTCGCGGGAGTCGTCGGCGTATATCTCGGTGTCGTCACCGACGGCGTTGGCCGGGAACAGCCCGAACACGGCCCGCGCGGTGAGCCACCGCTCCTCGACGATCTGCGCGAGCATGGCGCGGGCGTCGTCGTAGAGCTTGCGTGCCTGCTCGCCCTGCTTTTCGTCGTCGAGGATCTTCGGGAACTTGCCCGTCATCTGCCAGGCCTGGAAGAACGGAGTCCAGTCGATGAACTCGACGAGCTCCTCCAGCGGCTGGTCCTCGATGACGTGGACGCCGGGCTCGCGCGGAGTGACGGGCTCGTAGGACTGCCAGTCGACGGGCGTGCGGTTGGCCCGCGCGTCCTCGATGGTGAGCCATTTCTGCTTCACCTGGCGCCTGGCACGCTGCTCGCGCACCCGCTCGTACTCGGTCTTGATCTCGGCGACGTAGTCCTCGCGCTGAGTGTCGCTGAGCAGCTTCGAGCACACGCCGACGGCGCGGGAGGCATCCTTCACGTAGATGGTATCGCCGCTGTACTGCGGCTCGATCTTCACCGCTGTGTGCACCCGGGAGGTGGTGGCGCCGCCGATGAGCAGCGGGACGGTGAAGCCGCGGCGCTCCATCTCCTTGGCCATGTCCACCATCTCGTCCAGCGACGGGGTGATCAGCCCGGAGAGGCCGACGATGTCGGCGCCGTGCTCCTCGGCCGCGGCCAGCGTCTTCTCGTTGGGGATCATCACCCCGAGGTCGATGACCTCGTAGTTGTTGCACTGGAGCACGACCGCGACGATGTTCTTGCCGATGTCGTGGACGTCGCCCTTCACCGTGGCCAGCACGACCTTGCCGTTGGACTGATCGCCGTCGCTCTTCATCGCCTCGATGTAGGGGATGAGGTGGGCGACGGCCTTCTTCATCACGCGCGCCGACTTCACCACCTGGGGCAGGAACATCTTGCCCGCGCCGAAGAGGTCACCGACCACGTTCATGCCGTCCATCAGCGGGCCCTCGATGACCTTGATGGGGTGGTCGAACTGCTGGCGGCACTCCTCGGTATCGTCCACCACGTATTCGGTGATGCCCTTGACCAGGGCGTGCTCCAGGCGCTTCTCCACCGGCCACTCGCGCCACTCCAGGTTCTTCTCCTCGGCCTTCGCGCCCTGGCCCTTGAACTCCTCGGCGCGGTCGACCAGGCGCTCGGTGGCGTCCTCGCGGCGGTCGAAGAGCACGTCCTCGACCAGCTCCAGGAGCTCCTTGTCGATGTCGTCGTAGACGTCGAGCTGGCCGGCGTTGACGATGGCCATGTCCAGCCCAGCCTGGATGGCATGATAGAGGAAGGCCGAGTGCATCGCGCGGCGCACCGGCTCGTTACCGCGGAAGGAGAACGAGAGGTTGGACAGTCCGCCGGAGACCTTCGCGTGGGGCAGGTGGGTCTTCACGTGCCGCGTCGCCTCGATGAAGTCGATGGCGTAGCGGGCGTGCTCCTCGATGCCGGTGCCCACCGGGAAGATGTTCAGGTCGAAGACGATGTCCTCGGGCGGAAAGCCGATCTCCTCGGTGAGGATCCGGTAGGCGCGCGCGGCGATCTCGGTGCGCCGCTCCAGGGTGTCGGCCTGGCCCTCCTCGTCGAAGGCCATGACGATGACCGCGGCACCGTAGCGGCGCACGAGCTGCGCCTTCTTGCGGAAGTCCTCCTCACCCTCCTTGAGGCTGATGGAGTTGACGATGCCCTTGCCCTGGATGGTCTGCAGGCCGGCCTCCATCGCCTCCCACTTGGAGGAGTCGACCATGATCGGCACCCGGGCGATGTCCGGCTCGGAGGCGACCAGCTTGAGGAAACGGTCCATGCACTCGACGGCGTCGAGCAGGCCCTCGTCCATGTTGATGTCGATCACCTGGGCGCCGTTGTCCACCTGCTGGCGGGCGACGTCCAGCGCCGTGTCGTAGTCCTCCTCCTTGATCAGGCGCTTGAACCGCGCCGAGCCGGTCACGTTGGTGCGCTCGCCGACGTTGACGAACATGTCGCCGTCGCCGACGTTCAGCGGCTCCAGGCCCGAGAGACGCAGTGCCGGGGACAGGCTCGGGATCTCGCGGGGCGCGACGCCGTCCACCGCGTCGCGGATCGCGGCGATATGCTCGGGGGTGGTGCCGCAGCAGCCACCGACGATGTTGAGGAAGCCGCTCTCGGCGAACTCCCGGATGAGCTTCGCCATGTATTCCGGCGACTGGTCGTACTCGCCCATCTCGTTGGGCAGGCCGGCGTTGGGGTGGGCGGACACGTAGGTGTTGCTCGCCACCCGGGAGAGATCCTGGATGTAGGGACGCAGGTCCTCGGCACCGAGCGCGCAGTTCAGGCCGATGGAGAACGGCTCGACGTGGCGCACGGAGTTCCAGAAGGCCTCGGTGGTCTGCCCGGAAAGGGTGCGCCCGGAGGCGTCGGTGATGGTGCCGGAGATCATCACCGGGACCTTGCGGCCGAGCTCCTCGAACAGCTGTTCGAGCGCGAACAGGCACGCCTTGGCGTTGAGGGTGTCGAAGATCGTCTCGACCAGGATCAGGTCGGCACCGCCCTCCACCAGCGAGTGCGCGGCCTCGAGATAGTTCTCGCGCAGCTCGTCGAAGGTGACGTTGCGGTAGCCGGGGTTGTTCACGTCCGGCGAGATCGAGGCGGTGCGGCTGGTGGGGCCGAGCACGCCGGTGACATAGCGCGGGCGCTCCGGGGTCTTCTCCGTCCACGCGTCGGCGCATTCGCGCGCCAGGCGGGCCGCCTCGCGGTTGAGCTCGGGGACCAGGTCCTCGGTGTCGTAGTCCGACTGTGACAGCCGCGTCGCGTTGAAGGTGTTGGTCTCGATGATGTCCGCGCCGGCGGCCAGGTTGGCCTCGTGGATCTCGCGGATGAGATCCGGCCGGGTGAGCGTGAGCAAGTCGTTGTTGCCCTTGAGCGAGCTGGGGTGCTCGGCGAAGCGCTCACCGCGGAAGTCCGCTTCCTCGAGGGGCTGCTTCTGGATCATGGTGCCCATGGCACAGTCCAGGAGCAGGATACGATCGGCGAGATCACGCTGTATGCGATCGGACATGTAGAAACCTGTCTGTTGCTGCGAATGCTTCTCTGCGGGCAGTGCACGGTCCGCGCCTTTCAGTGGCGTTGTGCGCCGCCGGTGGGGTCCGCCAGGTTGGTGCGTTGCGCTATCGCTCGCCCGGTGGCGATGTCCGTACGGCAGGCCGGGCGTCACGTCGATAGGCCGCGACTGGGGTACCTCCTGGAATCAATAGACCATCTTCTCATGCTTTGCGCTCGTTTCAAGTATCAGCGCATTTCCATCAATCTGTGTAATAGTGAGTATGAGTCCGGGGCCAAGAGCGAGGGCATGTCCGCGATGAGTAGGACTGTGGCGCCGCGGTATATGCATATTCCCGTTCACGCGTGTCTACGGGTGACGGAGCGGTTACCATCGGCGGTCGTAGTCCGAACCGTGGAGGAGAGTGGCCGTGAAGCTCGAAACCCTTGCCGTGCATGCCGGTTATGACCCGGAGCCCACCACCAAGGCGGTGGCGGTGCCGATCTACCAGACGACGTCCTACGCCTTCGACGACACTCAGCACGGGGCCGATCTGTTCGACCTCAAGGTCGAGGGCAATATCTACACCCGTATCATGAACCCCACCAACGCCGTGCTCGAGCAGCGCGTCGCCGCGATGGAAGGTGGCATCGGTGCCCTGGCGGTGGCCTCGGGGATGGCGGCGATCACCTACGCCATCCAGTGCATCAGCCGCGCGGGGGACAACATCGTCGCCACCAGCCAGCTCCATGGTGGCACCTACAATCTCTTCGCCCACGGGCTGCCGAACCAGGGCATCGAGGTGCGCTTCGTCGATGCCGACGACCCCGAGCGGCTCGCGGAGCTCATCGATGATCGGACCAAGGCGGTGTTCTGCGAGACGGTGGGCAACCCCAACGGCAACATCGTGGACGTGGCGCGCTTCGCCGCCATCGCCCACGAGGCCGGCGTACCCCTGATGGTGGACAACACCGTGCCGACCCCCTGTCTCTGGCGGCCAATCGAGCACGGCGCCGACATCGTAATCCACTCGCTGACCAAGTACATGGGTGGCCATGGCACCACGGTGGGCGGGGTGATCGTGGACTCCGGAAACTTCCCCTGGGCCGAGCAGGCGGCGCGTTACCCCATGCTCAACGAGCCGGACCCCTCCTACCACGGTGTCGTCTACACCGAGGCCCTCGGGGCGGCCGCCTACATCGGGCGCTGCCGGGTGGCGCCGCTGCGCAACATGGGTGCGGCGCTGTCGCCGTTCAACGCCTTCCAGCTCCTGCAGGGCATCGAGACACTGCCGCTGCGCATGGACCGCCACTGCGAGAACGCCCTGGCGGTGGCCCGCCACCTGCAGGCGCATCCCCAGGTGAGCTGGGTGAAGTTCGCCGGGCTGGAGGACAGTCCGCACCATGCCCTGGCGCAGAAGTACATGGACGGCCGTGCGGCGAGTATCCTGAGCTTCGGCATCGAGGGCGGGGAGGCCGCGGGGGCGCGCTTCATCGACGCGCTACAGCTCGTCGTGCGGCTGGTAAACATCGGCGACGCCCGCACGCTCGCCTGCCACCCGGCGACCACGACACACCGCCAGCTCAACGATGAGGAGCTGGCGTCCGCAGGGGTGAGCCGGGACATGGTGCGGCTGTCGGTGGGCATCGAGCACGCCGAGGACATCATCGCCGACATCGACCAGGCCCTGGCCGCGGCCAAGGGGTGACCGGCTCCGGGCCCGCGGGTCATCGCCTGCGGGCTCAGCCGCTGCTGCCGGTACGCGCGCTGCGGCCCGGCAGCATACCGCGCAGGTAGCGCCCGGTGTGCGAGGCCTCCACCCGGGCCACCGCCTCGGGGGTGCCGGTGGCCACCACCCGGCCACCGCCTTCACCGCCTTCCGGTCCGAGATCCACGAGCCAGTCCATGGTCTTGATGACGTCAAGGTTGTGCTCGATCACGATCACGGTGTTGCCGTGCTCGCGCAGTCGGGTGAGCACCGCGAGGAGCTGGGCGATGTCGTGGAAGTGCAGCCCGGTGGTGGGCTCGTCGAGGATATAGAGGGTGCGCCCGGTATCCCGCTTGGCGAGCTCGCGGGCCAGCTTCACGCGCTGGGCCTCGCCGCCGGAGAGGGTGGTGGCGCTCTGGCCGAGGCGCACGTAGCCGAGCCCCACCTCCATGAGCGTGCGCAGCTTGCGCGCGATCACCGGCACCGGCTCGAACAGCGTCAACGCCTCCTCCACGGTGAGCTCCAGGACCTCGTGGATGTTCAGCCCCTTGTAGCGCACCTCCAGGGTCTCGCGGTTGTAGCGCTGTCCCTGGCAGATGTCGCAGGGCACGAACACGTCCGGCAGGAAGTGCATCTCCACGCGGATCACGCCGTCCCCCTGGCAGGCCTCGCAGCGCCCGCCCTTGACGTTGAAGCTGAAACGCCCCGGCCCGTAACCGCGCGCTCGCGCCTCCGGCGTGCCGGCGAAGAGCTCGCGCACCGCGGTGAACAGCCCGGTGTAGGTCGCCGGGTTGGAGCGTGGCGTGCGCCCGATGGGGCTCTGGTCGATGTCGATGACCTTGTCCAGCGCGTCCAGCCCCTCGAGGCCATCGCAGGGCGCGGCGTCCAGGCTGGCACGGTTGAGGCGGTTGGCCGCGTGGGGGTGGAGGGTGGAGTTGATCAGGGTCGACTTGCCCGAGCCGGACACGCCGGTGACGCCGATCATCAGCCCCAGCGGCAGGTCCACGTCCACGGCCTGCAGGTTGTTGCCCCGCGCCCCGCGCAGCCGCAGCCAGGCGTCGCTGGGGGCGAGCCGCCGTGCCGGAACCTCAATGGCCCGCCGGCCGGCGAGGTAGTCGCCGGTGAGCGAGGCCGGTTCCGCCTCGATGGCGGCGGGTGGCCCCTCGGCGATGACGCGTCCGCCGTGGGTGCCGGCCCCCGGACCCATGTCCACCACATGGTCCGCGGCGCGGATGGCGTCCTCGTCGTGCTCGACGACGATCACCGTGTTGCCCATGTCGCGCAGGCGCAGCAGGGTGTCGAGCAGGCGCTGGTTGTCGCGCTGGTGCAGCCCGATGGAGGGCTCGTCGAGCACGTACATCACCCCCACCAGGCCGGCGCCGATCTGGCTGGCCAGGCGGATGCGCTGCGACTCGCCCCCGGAGAGGCTGTCCGCGCCGCGGTCGAGGCTGAGATAGTCGAGGCCCACGTTCACCAGGAAGCTCAGCCGCTCGCGGATCTCGCGCAGGATGCTCTCGGCGATGTCGCCGCGCGCACCTTCCAGGGCGAGGCCGGCGAACAGCTCCCGGGCCCGGCCGACGGACAGCGCGGAGACCGCGGGCAGGGTGTGCTCGCCGACATACACGTGGCGGGCCGCCTCGTTGAGCCGGGAGCCGTCGCAGTCCGGGCAGCGCCGGGTGCTGATATAGCGCCCGAGCTCCTCGCGCACGGCGGCGGAGTCGGTCTCCCGGTAGCGGCGATCGAGGTTGTTGAGCACGCCCTCGAACGTGTGGGTGCGCACGTGCTCGCCGCTCGGGCCGCGGTAGCGGAAGGTGATCTCCTCATCGCCGCTGCCGTTGAGGAGCACGTCGCGGACATGGGCGTCCAGGTCCTGCCAGGGGGTCTCCACGTTGAAGCGGTAGTGCGCGGCCAGGGCATCGAGGATACGGCTGTAGTGGGCGTTGCGCCGGTCCCAGCCGCGGATGGCGCCCCCGGCGAGGGACAGCTCGGGGTGGGCGACCACCCGGTCTGGGTCGAAGAACTGGTGCACGCCCAGGCCGTTGCAGGTGGGGCAGGCGCCGTGGGGGTTGTTGAACGAGAACAGCCGCGGCTCGAGCTCGGCGACGGCGTAGCCGCACATCGGACAGGTGTGGTGCGCGGTGTAGAGCGGCTCCGGGGCATCACTGGCGTCCATGTCGGCGACGCGCAGTAGCCCGTCGGACAGGCCGAGGCAGGTCTCCACGGAATCGGCGATGCGCCCGGCCTGGTCCGGGCGCACGCGCAACCGGTCCACTACCGCCTCGATGGTGTGCTCGCGGGCCGCGTCCAGCGCGGGGACATCGTCGAGTTCGTGGACGTGGCCGTCGATTCGCACCCGGATGAAGCCCTGGGCGCGGAGCTCGTCGATGAGCGCGGGGACGCCGCCGGCCTCCGGATGCAGCGGGGCGAGCAGCATGACCCGCGAGCCCTCGTCGAGGGCGAGTACGCGGTCTACCATCTCGCTCACCGTGAGGGCGCGCAGCGCGATGCCGTGCTCGGGGCAGTGTGGCGTGCCCGCCCGGGCGAACAGCAGCCGCAGGTAGTCGTGGATCTCGGTCACCGTGCCGACGGTGGAGCGCGGGTTGTGGGAGGTCGCCTTCTGCTCGATGGAGATCGCCGGCGACAGTCCCTCTATGTGGTCGACGTCCGGCTTCTCCATCATGGAGAGGAACTGCCGGGCGTAGGTGGACAGCGACTCGACGTAGCGGCGCTGGCCCTCGGCATAGATGGTGTCAAAGGCGAGGGAACTCTTGCCCGAGCCGGAGAGTCCCGTAATCACCACCAGCCGCTCCCGGGGGATGGCCAGCGTGATGTTCCGCAGGTTATGGGTGCGGGCACCCTGAATAAAGATATGATTCATTGAATTAGGACCGGCGTAGCCAACCTGATAGTATACCGGCTCTGTCAATTCGGCTGCGTCCTCGAATCCACTCACCAGCGATCAGGGCAGTCAGGATCTTGGGTAACAGCAAACGCCACTCCAGCGGCCCCATGAACGGCGCCGAGCGCCGGGCGACGGCGGGGCTCGCCACTATCTTCGGTATGCGCATGCTGGGGTTGTTCCTCATCATGCCGGTTTTCACGCTCTACGCGGACGCCCTCGGCGGGGCGACGCCCACGCTTATCGGCGTCGCGATTGGCGCCTACGGGCTCACCCAGGCGTTGCTGCAGATCCCCATGGGGGTGCTCTCGGACCGCGTCGGCCGGCGGCCGGTGATCGTTGGCGGGCTCGTGGTCTTCGCCCTGGGCTCGGCGGTGGCGGCGATGTCGGGCACGATCTGGGGCGTGATCGCCGGGCGCGCGCTGCAGGGTGCGGGGGCGATCGCGGCCGCGGTGATGGCGCTCGCCGCCGACACCACCCGGGAACAGCAGCGCACCAAGGCGATGGCGCTGATCGGTATCAGCGTGGGCCTTGCGTTCATGCTGGCACTGGTCATTGCCCCGGAGGCGGCCGCGGCGATGGGGCTGTCGGGCATCTTCTGGCTGACCGGTGCGCTGGCCTTGGTGGCAATGGCCTTGCTGGTCTGGCTGGTGCCGGTGCCGACCACCCGCAGTCACGATCGCGACATCCGCGCCGGGACCTTCGGTGAGGTGCTGCGCAACCCCGATCTGCTGCGCCTGGACGCGAGCGTCATGGTGCTCCACTCGATCATGACCGCGCAGTTCGTGGTCCTGCCCGTGGTGATCGCCGATGTGGCGGGGCTGGCACCGGCGGATCACTGGAAGATGTATGTCCCGGTGATGGCGATATCGGCGCTACTGATGTTCCCGGCCATCGGTGTCGGCGAGGCGAAGCGGGTCATGCACCGCCTGATCGCCGCCGCGGTAGTGGTGCTCATCGTCGGCGAGGTGGCGCTGGCCGATGCGTCTGCCATTGGGCCGTGGGCACTGGCTGGGGCGCTGGTGGTGTATTTCACGGCCTTCAATGTGCTGGAGGCCAGCCTGCCGTCGCTGGTCACGCGCTTCGCCCCGCAGGCGGCGCGCGGGGCGGCGCTCGGCGTGTTCTCGACCTCCCAGTTCACGGGCGCGTTCCTCGGCGGCGTCCTCGGCGGGGCGGCCTACGGGCGCTTCGGCCCGACCGGCGTGTTCATCGGCGGGGCGGTGCTGGCTGCGGTCTGGCTCGTGCTGGTCAGCGGGCTGTCGGCGCCGGTAACCGCTGGCGCGGGGGCCTCCCAGGGCGTGTAGCCGGGTCGGCGGGCGGTGAACGAATCCTCTACGGTGCAGCAGGAAAGGAGTGACATGACCAATCTCATCGAGCCCCACGGCGGGGCGCTCAAGGAACTCTACCTTGACGAGGCGGCAGCCGCGGCCGAGAAGGAACGGGCCCGCGACTACCCGAGCTGGGACCTCACCCAGCGCCAGCTCTGCGACCTGGAGCTGCTGCTCAACGGCGGTTTCTCGCCGCTGGAGGGGTTCCTCGTGCCCGCCGACTACGACCGGGTGATCGATGAGATGCGTCTCGCCGACGGCACGCTGTGGCCCATCCCGGTGACCCTCGACGTCTCCGAGGCATTTGCCGCGGACATCGAGGAGGGGCAGCGCATCGCGCTCCGCGACCCGGAGGGCGTGCTGCTGGCGGTGATGGGCGTCGAGGCGCTGTGGCGGCCGGACCGCGAACGCGAGGCGCAGGGCGTGTTCGCCACCACGGACACCGCCCACGCTGGCGTGGATTACCTCCTCAACCGCAGCAACCCGGTCTACCTCGGCGGCCGTGTTTACGGTGTCGACGAACCCGCCCACTACGACTTCAACCACCTGCGTGCGACGCCGCGTCAGCTGCGCGAGCGCTTCGCGCGCAGCGGCTGGCGGCGGGTGGTGGCGTTCCAGACCCGCAACCCGATGCACCGGGCCCACGTCGAGCTGACCTTCCGCGCGGCCAAGCAGGCCGAGGCCAACCTGCTCATCCAGCCGGTGGTGGGCATGACCAAGCCGGGAGACGTGGATCATTACTCCCGCGTGCGCTGCTACGAGCACGTGCTCAAGAAGTACCCGGAGCAGACCACCGCGCTGTCGCTGCTGCCGCTGGCCATGCGCATGGGTGGGCCCCGCGAGGCGGTCTGGCACGCGATCATCCGGCGCAATTACGGCTGCACCCACTTCATCGTCGGGCGCGACCATGCGGGTCCGGGCAAGGGCAGTGACGGCCAGCCATTCTACGGCGAATACGACGCCCAGGAGCTGGTTACGCGCCACGGCGAGGAGCTCGGCATCACCATGGTGCCGTTCCAGATGATGGTCTACGTCAAGGAGCGCGCGGAGTACGCGCCCATCGACGAGGTCGACGAGTCCCGCGAGACGATGCTCCAGATATCGGGCACGGAGTTCCGCCGGCGCATGCGCGAGGGGCTGGATATCCCGGACTGGTTCGGCTATCCGGAGGTGGTCGAGGAGCTGCGCCGGACGTTCCCGCCCAAGCACCTGCAGGGTGTGACCCTCTTCTTCACGGGGCTCTCCGGTTCGGGCAAGTCCACCGTCGCCAACGCGGTGATGGCCAAGCTCATGGAGCTGGGCGGTCGCCGGGTGACCCTGCTCGACGGCGACCTGGTGCGCAAGAACCTCTCCAGCGAGCTCGGTTTCTCCAAGGAGCACCGCGACCTCAACATCCAGCGTATCGGCTTCGTCGCCAGCGAGATCGCCAAGAATGGCGGCATCGCCATCTGTGCGCCGATCGCGCCGTACGCGGCGACCCGGCGTCAGGTCCGCGGGATGGTGGAGGAGGCCAACGGCGGCTTCGTCGAGGTGCACGTGGCGACCCCGCTGGAGGTCTGCGAGGCGCGGGACCGAAAGGGACTCTATGCCAAGGCGCGTGCCGGTATCATCAAGAACTTCACCGGTATCGACGACCCCTATGAGGCCCCGGAGTCCCCGGAACTGGTGCTGGACACCACGGACTCGACGCCGGACGAGGCGGCCCAGGAGGTCATCCTCAAGCTCGAGCAGCTCGGCTACATCAGCCTGCGCTAGCCGGGCGCGGTCGGATATCCCCGGGGGGCGCCGCCCCCCGGTGGCAGTCGCGTCCCGCGGCCTTCGCCTGGTAGAGCGCGGAGTCGGCGCGCATGATCACGCTCTCCAGCTCCACGTCTTCCACGCCGGCCGTGGCCACGCCCACGCTGATCGTCACCGGGATGTCCATGCCCTCGAAGGGCAGTGCCTCTCCGCGAATGCGCTGGGTCAGCCGTGCCGCGATCTCCTCGGCGGCGCCGCTGCCGGCATCCGGCAGGCCAATCAGGAACTCATCCCCACCCACCCGTGCGATCAGGTCGCCGGGCCGGATAACCCCCTCGATCTGCCGCGCGACCCAGCTGAGCACCCGGTCGCCGGCGGTATGGCCGAAGCCGTCGTTGATCTGCTTGAACTGGTCCACGTCGAGCAGCAGCACCGACAGCCGGCTGTGTCCCTGCCGGGCCCGCTGGTGGAGTCGCCCGAGCTGCAGCAGTGCCGTGCGCCGGTTGCACAGGCCGGTGAGATCATCGGTGGTGGCGAGCCGCCGGAGCTCTTCTTCCAGGGCCTTGCGCTCGGTGACGTTGAAGGCCACCCACAGGACCACGGGTTCGTCCGCCTCGTAACCGGGCAGCGGCAGCACCCGGCCGTCGAACCACTGCGGCGTGCCGGCCCGAGGCGAGCGCCGGCGCTCGTTGTCGAGACTGCGTACCTGACGGGCGCTCAGCGTGTACTCCACGCGCTGCAGCTCGCCGCTGCCGAGCGCACGGTGTACCACGTCGAGGAAGTGGTCGGCCGTCTCGGCCGGCAGTACCTCATGGAGGGTGTGACCGGTGAGGCCGCGGCCGTCCTCATAGAGGCGTTCGTCGACCCCGCCGATCACCTCCAGATAGCGGCCGCGGCGGTCGATGACGAAGGAGATGTCGGGAAACGCGCCGAGCACCGCCTCCAGCTGGCGGTTCCGCCGCGAGGTCGCGTCCATCTGTGCCCCTTCTTCCCTGTCGCAGCTTTGCCATGCACCCGAATGCACCGGAGCGTCCCCCGTTTCTGGTCTACATCGCCAGTGTAGCCTCCCGGCGACAGTTTCCGCGCCTCCGCCTGCGCGAGGTTCAGGGCCGTCCGTCGCCCACCGTGCGGGTGCCGTGCCCGGTGACGTCCCGCCGGGGCAGCGCCCGGCGGGACGTCACCGGTGGCCCGATGAAGGCCGGGGAAAGCCGGATGAATGCCCCGCCGCGGGGATGGCTGTGCGCTGGTGCGGCGCGGTATCGTTGCATCGCCCGAAGTATTTTCCGGACAGGGATGGAATTACACCGATGAGCGATGAAACCGTCAGTCCCCGCGTCGCCGTCCTCGGTCTCGGCTACGTGGGTCTGCCGCTGGCCGTGGCCTTTGCGCGCCACTATCCGGTCGTGGGCTTCGACGTGAAGCGCGCCCGGGTCGAGGCGCTGCATGAAGGCCGGGACGATACCCGCGAGGTCTCGCCGGCGGAGCTGGCGGAGGCCGATGGGCTCACGATCACCGATGACCTCGAGGCGCTGCGCGACTGCAACGTCTATATCGTGACCGTGCCCACCCCCATCGACAGCGGCCGCCAGCCGGATCTGTCCCCGCTGCGCGCGGCCAGCGAGACCGTGGGCCGGGTGGTCTCGCCGGGGGATGTGGTGATCTACGAGTCGACCGTTTATCCGGGCGCCACCGAGGAGGTGTGCGTGCCGGTGATCGAGCGCACCTCGGGGCTGGCGTTCAACCGCGACTTCCACGCGGGCTACAGCCCGGAGCGGATCAACCCCGGCGACCGCGCCCACCGTGTTACCGATATCGTCAAGGTCACCTCCGGCTCCACACCGGAGATCGCCGATTTCGTGGACGCCCTCTACGCGCGGGTGATCACCGCCGGTACCCACCGGGCGAGCAGCATCCGGGTCGCGGAGGCGGCCAAGGTCATCGAGAACACCCAGCGCGACGTCAACATCGCGCTGGTCAACGAGCTGGCCATCCTGTTCGAGCGCATGGGCATCGACACCCAGGAGGTGCTGGCGGCGGCGGGGACCAAGTGGAACTTCCTGCCGTTCCGCCCCGGCCTGGTGGGGGGGCACTGCATCGGTGTCGACCCCTACTACCTGACGTTCAAGGCCCAGCAGATGGGGCATCACCCGGAGATGATCCTGGCCGGGCGGCGCATCAACGACGGCATGGGCGGCTACGTGGCGGCCCAGGTGGTCAAGCTGCTGACCAAGCGCAAGCAGCCGGTGGTTGACGCCCGCGTCCTAGTGCTGGGGCTGGCGTTCAAGGAGAACTGTCCGGACCTGCGCAACACCCGGGTGGTGGATATCATCGCCGAGCTCGAGGACTATCACGCCCACGTGAGCGTACACGACCCGGAGGTCGTCGCCGCGGAGGCCGAGGCGGAGTACGGCATCCGTCTGGTCGGCGAGCCGGAGCAGGGCGGTTACGACGCCGTGGTCCTCGCGGTCGCCCATGACCGCTTCCGCGAGCTCGGTGCGGATCTGCGCGGCCTGCTCCGCCCGGGCGGGGTGCTCTACGACATCAAGGGGGCGCTGCCCCGTGACTGCGTCGACGGCCGCCTCTGAGCGGCCGCCGGCGCAACGCCATTCTCTGAGACAGCAACGGGAAGACCATGAAGGTACTCGTCACCGGCGCGGCCGGGTTCATTGGCTATCACGTCGCCGAGCGGCTGCTCGCCCGCGGCGACGAGGTGGTCGGCCTCGACAACCTCAACGACTACTACGACGTCACGCTCAAGCAGGCGCGCCTGGCCCGCCTGGAGGGGGCGGAGGGCTTCCGGTTCGTGCGTCTCGACGTCGCCGACCGCGACGGCATGGCCGCGGTCTTCCGCGAGGGCTTCGACCGGGTCGTCCACCTGGCCGCCCAGGCGGGGGTGCGCCACTCGCTGGAGGACCCCCATGCCTACGTGGATTCCAACGTGGTCGGGTTCATGAACATCCTGGAGGGGTGCCGGTACAACGACGTCGGCCACCTCGTCTACGCCTCCACCAGCTCGGTCTACGGCTCGCACACGAGCATGCCGTTCTCCGAGCACGACCCCGCCGATCATCCCCTTGCCATCTACGCGGCCACGAAGAAGGCCAACGAGCTGATGGCCCACAGCTACAGCCACCTGTTCGGGCTGCCCACCACCGGGCTGCGCTTCTTCACCGTCTATGGACCGTGGGGGAGGCCGGACATGGCGCTGTTCAAGTTCACGCGGGCGATACTCGCCGGCGAGCCCATCGATGTGTTCAACCATGGTCACCACCAGCGCGACTTCACCTTCGTCGACGACATCGCCGAGGGGGTGGTCCGTGCCTGCGATCACGTCGCCGCCGCCAACCCGGACTGGGACAGCGACCGCCCGGACCCGGCGAGCAGCGCCGCGCCGTACCGCGTCTACAACATCGGCAACAACCAGCCCGTGGAGCTGATGCGCTACATCGAGGTGCTGGAGTCGTGCCTGGGCCGGAGTGCGGAGAAGCGCATGCTCCCGATGCAGCCGGGAGACGTGCCGGATACCTACGCGGACTCCTCGCTGCTGGATCAGGCCGTCGGCTACCGCCCCTCGACGAGCGTTGAAGAGGGGGTGGCGCGCTTCGTGGACTGGTATCGGGATTACTATCGCGTGTGAGCCGCGTTACGGGTTGTTGACCGCTCGTCAGATATGGCTATAATGCGCGCTCTCTTGTCGGGCGAAGGGCTCGGTGAGGGATGCCCCGGAGGCGGTTTTCGGACTGGAAGTTACGGGGCGTTGACAGGTATTCAGGATGCACTAGAATGCCTGTTCCCGGTTGGGGCGAAGGCGGCGAGCCGAGGCCCTGACGGGGCGGAACAAAGGGGTTGACGCGGCATTCAGGCGCTGTAGAATACGCGCTCTTCGCCGCTTCAAGGCGGCCCTGAAGCTCTTTAACAATACGGATCAGATGGCTTGTGTGGGTGCTTGCGTCGCTGGTGTTGACCGGCGGCTGGCCGATGAAAAATCGGCGTAGAGCACCCATTACGGAAGCTATCCGTCAATGTGTGCCTTGTGCGCCGAGCCAAGATTTGTCGGCTCAACCGACTAGCTCTTTTGAACTGAAGAGTTTGATCCTGGCTCAGATTGAACGCTGGCGGCATGCCTAACACATGCAAGTCGAGCGGCAGCAGCTCCTTCGGGAGGCTGGCGAGCGGCGGACGGGTGAGTAACGCGTGGGAATCTGCCCTTTGGTGGGGGATAGCCCGGGGAAACTCGGATTAATACCGCATACGCCCTGCGGGGCAAAGTGGCCCTCTGAATATGGTCACGCCGAAGGATGAGCCCGCGTCCGATTAGCTTGTTGGTGGGGTAAAGGCCTACCAAGGCGACGATCGGTAGCTGGTCTTAGCGGACGATCAGCCACACCGGGACTGAGACACGGCCCGGACTCCTACGGGAGGCAGCAGTGGGGAATATTGGACAATGGGGGAAACCCTGATCCAGCAATGCCGCGTGGGTGAAGAAGGCTTGCGGGTTGTAAAGCCCTTTCAGCCGGGAGGAAAAGCA
>NZ_KB894809.1:43627-140782 GCF_000374645.1 Arhodomonas aquaeolei DSM 8974 | reverse complement strand
AGATGCATCAGACGAAGAAAGGCAAGCAGTACTACTTCGGCATGAAGGCGCATATCGGCGTGGACGCCGGCTCGGGGCTGGTGCACTCGATGGTCGCCACGCCCGCCAATGCCGCCGACATCACCCAGGCGCACCACCTGCTCCATGGCGCCGAGCAACACGCCTTCGGCGACTCGGCCTATCAGGGCGTGAGCAAGCGCGCCGAGCATCGTGGCAGCACCACGAAGTGGCATGTGGCCATGAAGCGCGGCGCGCGCCGGGCGCTCGGCGACGATGAAACCGCTCAGGCCCGGGAAGCCTGCGAGCTCATCAAGGCGAAGATCCGTGCCTACGTCGAGCATCCGTTTCACGTCCTCAAGAACCGGTTCGGCCACCGCAAGGTGCGCTACCGCGGCATCGCGAAGAACGAGGCGCAGTTGTATGCGCTGTTCGGCCTGGCGAATCTGCTGCTGGCTCGTCGACGATTGGGTGCCGTCCCAGGGGGAGGTGCGTGTTGAGACCGCAGAAAAGCGCTCCACATGAGCAATACGGCGGCATTTTTCCGGCGAGCAGCAACACAGGCCGCCTCGAAAGGCCGCGAATCGCGCCTTCTAGCGGCATTGGCCACGTCGAAATCAAGGAAAACCGCATTATTTCAGCGCTTCCTTAAGGAGCAACAATCTTGAACATCACGGACCTGCCTTTTGGGGTTACTGATTGGTCTGAGGTCGAGAAGACCGAGCACGCCGGGGAGAGGGGCGTGGCGTACTGGCGAACCCGACACTTCGGGGATATCCGGGTGCGGATGGTGGAGTACAGCCCGGGCTATCTGGCGGATCACTGGTGCGCGAAGGGGCACATACTTCTTTGTCTGGAAGGTGAGCTTCAGACTGAGCTGGAAGACGGCCGGTGCTTCACGCTCACTCCCGGTTCGAGCTATCAGGTCGCGGATAATGCGGAGCTTCACCGCTCATCAACTGAGCGGGGCGCCAGGCTATTCATCGTCGACTGAACGCTCATGGCCAGACCGTTCACCGGAGGCCGAAGCCTTTGCGTCGCCGCGACCTTGTCACCGGTGATAGCGAGCGTTAAGGCGCTCCCCGAACACCATGCCCTTGAGTTCATCGTATGCACTACGACTGCTTGTCGGGAGTGCCGCAGTTGCCGCACCGGCGCTCCACTCCCTCACCGACGTGATGGAATGGTACCAGGATGGTTTCTCGACGGCGCAGCTCTGGCTGAACTATGTCGCGTTCCTGCCGATGCCGTGGTTGCTGCTCGGGGTCTATGCCGTGCGGGCCGAGGCGCTTGGCGCCGGTGCATTGATCGGGGCGGTGCTCTACGGGATCGCCTTTACGTATTTCGCTCACACGACGCTGTACGCCCTGAGCGCGGGTGTGCCGGACTACGAGTCGCTCTGGGGGCAGCTAGGACCGCTCTACACGGTTCATGGTGCGCTGATGGTGGTCGGCGGGCTGCTTTTCGCCAATTCGGCGCTCAGGGGGAAGGGCCTGCCCGCGGCGGCGGTCCTGCTGTTCGGTATCGGCCTGCTCGTGAACCTCGTGCTGGCGGTGGTTCCGGTGCCGGACATCCTGCAGGCCGTCGGCACGGCGATCCGTAATGCCGGCTTGGTCGGTATGGGCTATGCGGTTTTGCGGGAGAAACGAGGCGGCGCGTTCTGATCGGTACGTTGAGCTCGGGGCCAGCTCTAACATGCCGAGACATGGCGGTGGGAAGGCTGATCAGCTGGTGTAAGGCACGGTACAGGAAGGTTCCGTTGGTCTGGCTACAGGGAGGTAAGCCATGGCAAGGCCGCTGTGCCTTGAGTACGCGGGCGCGATCTATCACGTCTTCTCTCGCGGCAACCGCCGTGATCCGATCTATCTGGATGATCAGAGTTTCGCGAGCTTCCTCGATCTGCTCGGCGAGGCGTGCGTGCGGTTCAACGGGATCGTCCACGCATACTGCCTGATGTGTCCGCTTGGGAGGTTAAGAGGATACCTTGTTGGACAGTGTCAGGTGCCGAGGCTGGCACCGTGGCGCCGGTACCGGGAGGGAGAAATGGTCGAAGTCATTCTGCAGTCGGTTATCACGTGTCCGGAATGTGGTCACCGTAAGACGGAAACAATGCCGACGGACGCCTGCACCTATTTCTACGAGTGTGAGTCCTGCGGCGCGCTGCTCAAGCCGAAGCCCGGTGACTGCTGCGTGTTCTGCTCATTCGGGTCGGTGGCGTGTCCGCCGGTTCAGGAAGGCTCCGGGTGCTGTACCCCGGGCGAGTGACACGCCGCGTCAGGACCGGCGCCGCGTGCGGCAGGAATTCGGCCCGCTGGACGGCGGAAGAGAGGCCCAGGGTTACGCGTCGAGCGCGAAACGCCCGCGGATGGAGTTCGGGTGACAGGGGGGCGTTGGTGCGCGCTTCCTTCTCCCGCCACGGCAAAGGGGCGGTCAGTGTGAGACGCCGTGAGGGTCGGGCGTCGTTTGTGGGCGAATGCGCTCCGGGCGGTAGGCCGCAGGACTACCGGGCATC
The DNA here is from genome assembly GCF_000374645.1 of Arhodomonas aquaeolei DSM 8974. Lineage (GTDB taxonomy): Bacteria > Pseudomonadota > Gammaproteobacteria > Nitrococcales > Nitrococcaceae > Arhodomonas > Arhodomonas aquaeolei. Next base: position 138,273 of record NZ_KB894809.1, on the reverse strand, counting down.
TGCTGGTTCCGCCCCATAGACCAGAACGATTTGCTTTGAGGTTCAATCGGATGGACGTTGTGTGCCTCCCGCGTCCGTGTCTGTCATGGGAGGGTCGCACGGTGGCCAAGGCGAATGCGTACTGGGGTCACGAACCGGTGGCGCGCGCATGCCCGGGGCTCTGCATGGGACCGGACCGGGGCGGTGTTGTCGATATCGGTCCGGCGGAGGTGACATGAAGTATCCCACGAGCACGGGGTTTGCGCTGCTGGGTGCGGCGCTGATTGCGATCAGTTACGGGCTGGCGCGCTTCGCCTTCGGGCTTTTCGTGCCGCCCATCCGTGCCGATCTGGAGCTGACGCCGTACGTGATCGGCATCATCGGTGCGCTGCCGCTCATCAGCTTCGTGCTGGCCACGCTGGTTGCCCCGTGGGCCGCGGATCGCCTGGGCGCCCGCAACACGGCCGTGCTCTCCGGTGCGTTCGGCGCCGGCGGTCTGGCGGTCATCAGTCAGGCGTCCGGCGCGCAGTCCCTCGGTGTGGGGGTGTTCGCCTGCGGCATCTGCACGGGGCTGATGATGCCGGCACTCACGGCCGCCATGCAGGTGCTGGTTAAGCGCTCGCTGCATGGGCGCGTGAGTTCGGTGATGAACGCGGGGACGAGCATCGGTGTGGCGGTTGCCGTGCCGGCGGTCCTGTTCCTGGCCACGGCCTGGCGTTTCGCGTACGTGTCGTTTGCCATCCTGGCGGCTATCGGGATCGTGGCCGCCTGGTACTTCATCCCCTCGGTGTCGCGGGCGACGGCGGCGATTACCGCGGCCGCGGCGCCGCCGCCGATCACTGCCCTGCAGTGGGCGCGTCTGTTCAGGCTCTCGCTGTTTTCCTTCGCGATGGGCTTCGTCTCCTCCGCGTACTGGATCTTCGCGCCGGATCTGGTGGTCACCCTCGGTGCCTTGCCGCCCGGGACGACCGGCTGGCTGTGGCTCGCCGTCGGCATCGCGGGGCTCGGGGGCGCGGTGGTGGCGGACCTGGCCGATCGCAACAACCCGCCCATCACCCAGGCGCTCATGCTGATGATGCTCTCCGCGAGCCTGGCGTTGCTCGCGGCCAGTCCCGGCCGGCTGGCGATTACCGCCTTCTCCGCGCTGGTCTTCGGCCTGGCCTACATGAGCCTGACCGGGCTGTACCTGATGACGGGCATCCGGCTGTTGCCGGGCCGGCTGTCGATGGGGCCGGTCCTGCCATTCATGGCCGTCTCGCTCGGGCAGGCCACGGGCTCGCCCGTGGTCGGCGTGCTGGTGAACGCGCTCGGCTACGCCGATGCGTTCGCCGTGTTCTCCTCGATCGGCATCCTGGTGGCGATCCTGTCGCCGCTGTATCCGCGCTACATCGAGCACGGGGCGGAAGAGGAGGCCGAGGAGGAAACCGGCCTCCAGGCGGCGTTCGATCACCAAGTCCAGGACGTGGATGGCGAGACGCCGGAGCCCGCTACGGAGGAGGCCGATCGGCCCTAGGCCGCGCGGCGCTCCTGGCCCGAACGCAGCCACGTGGCGAGTGCGCCAGCCGGAGCGGAGTGACGACGTGCGCCTGGTTGGGCAATCAGGTGCCGCACGGGTGTTGAAATCCGGGAACCGACCCCCGACTTTCCTTCGGTAGGTCACTACTTAATTCCGATGTGACGGCATGCAGCAGGGGTTTGCGCCGCGATGTCCTCTGCCGGGCGCTACGCGGCATGAATCGGCCGGTGCGACCGGGCGTTTGCTGCGGGCCGGTCTGCGATGTCGTCGTTTCCTGTGGAATCAATGGTTTCCTTTACGAGGGCGCGGCAACGGGAAAGGGTGCAACGGCGACGGGGGCCTCCGGAGCGTGGCACCACCGGCGCGTTGTCGCTGCCTTCGCGCCAGCATCCCGCCCGGGCAGCCGTGGTCCGTGCGATTGCCACTGCTGGCGATGTCTGGCGGTAGAGGGGCCCGGCCGTGCGTCGGCATGAGGTAGGCCCCTTCCGGTTGGAGCCGGGTCCGGAGCTCGAAGCGATCAGAAGACATTTGTTCCCTCGCCGGAATGGATACAACGGCGTGTAACCAGGAGAACGCATTATGCTGCTAGAAGAGACCTATACCCTCTCTAATGGCGTTGAGATCCCCAAGCTGGGGCTTGGCACGTGGTTCATCGAGGGTAAGGATGCCGAAGAGGCGGTGAAGGAGGCCGCCAGGCTCGGTTACCGCCATATCGATACCGCGCAGGACTACGGCAACGAGGCCGAGGTGGCTGCGGGTATCAAGGCCTGTGGGGTTAGCCGTGAGGAGATGTTTGTCACCACCAAGCTCGCGGCGCGGTACAAGGACTACAAGGGCGCGGTAGAGTCCATCGAGGGCTCCCTTCAGCGCATGGGCCTGGATTACATCGACATGATGATCATCCACAGCCCCCAGCCCTGGGACAGCTTCGGTGAGGCGGATCGCTTCCTCGAAGGCAACCGCGAGGCCTGGCGCGCGCTCGAGGAGGCCCACAAGGCAGGCAGGATCCGCGCGATCGGCCTGTCCAACTTCGCCGAGCAGGACATCGACAACATCCTGGAGTCCTGCACGGTCAAACCGGTGGTCAACCAGATCCTGGCGCACGTGAGCAACACCCCCTGGGACCTGATCAAGTACTCGAAGGACAAGGGGCTGCTCGTCGAGGCGTACTCGCCGGTGGGCCACGGTGAGCTGTTCAAGAACGAGCAGATCGCGGAAATGGCCAGGAAGTACGGTGTCTCCGTGCCGCAGCTGTGCATCCGCTACGATCTGCAGCTCGGCCTGCTGCCGCTGCCCAAGACGGCCAACCCGGAGCACATGAAGAACAACGCGGACGTGGACTTCGTGATCGCCGATGACGACATGGAGACGCTGAAGAACATGGAGCCGATCAAGGACTACGGCGACGCCAGCGTCTTCCCGGTGTTCCAGTAATCACGGGGAAGCCCTGCGTGTTTGAACCGGGTCCGGCCCTTTCGGTGTACCGAAAGGGCCGGGCGTCTCCCGCTTCCAGCCCCCCGTTGCCGTAACAGCGCGCGTTTAAGGGGCTATCCGGCGCGCTCCCTCCGCGGCGGCGACTATGGCGGTTTCCCGGAGCGCAAGACCTGCTCTGCCTGCGCTTAACAGGTGGTTCACGCTCGCTGCCCGCCGGACCGCTATCACCCATTGAGCGAAATCCCCGAGGGGAACCCCACCCGGCCAGGGGGCAGCCCTACGGCCTCCGACTCCTCGTTGGCTCCCGGGCGCGAAGCCGGCCGGGATTCAGCGATATTCCCCGGGCGGACGTGAGTTCAGGAAGGGGTGCGCGATCACCCGTGATAGGCGGGTTAGGCACCGCCGAGTGCCCGGGTCACCCATTCCCACAGCCGCTCCGGCGTGGCCGAGTCGCCGTCGTAGAGCACCCGGTAGATGAGCGGGCCGATGATGAAGCCACTGCGCCCTGCACTATGCGAGATCCGTCATGGGAATTTATCCACCGAAATCCGCCGGCTGACGGTATACTCCCCGCTTTGCCTGCATCGGCAACGCTTGGGCATGTGGTGTTGGATGGTTCGGTGAGGCTGTTGAGCGTGGCGGTTTTGAGTATATGTGAATAGTTTATATCGGGGTGTGGCGGGCGGGAAATAAAGGATTTCAGTGCGGAATAAACGGCGGGCACTTCCGGCGGCAATCCGGGCATAAAACATGGGTTTCGCCTTGTCGGGATTCGGATAACAGCGTGTTGATCGTTTCGTTTTTTCCGCATTCCATGTCTCCCGCGTTTCAGCCTTGGGCACTCAAGGCATATCAACGCTTTCGGACCAGTCAATAAGAACGCATGGCGATCAGCTCAGGAAGGTGATTACCACGCGATCACGCAAACCGGCACGGCCGTTATGGGGACAGTCCGGCGGCGAGGTGTTGCCTGGCGCCGATTGCTATCCATCGAAACGGTGGGCTCCCGCCATGCCACCCCGAGTGGCGGGAGTCGGCATGTTGATCGGGGCAACAAGAAGGAAAACCTGATGGATTATAAGGAGTACAAGGTGCTCTACGTGGTCGAGGGCGGCCTTGGTACGATCTTTCTGGGGGCGTCGGGCATTCCGATCAAGAAGATGGAGACCGCTTTGAACAAGGAAGCGGCGGACGGGTGGACGGTGGTCTTCCAGGTTCTGGAGCAGAAACGTTTCATGCTCTTCTGGAAGCGGGAGGCGGTGATCGTCACCCTCGGTCGCTAGGCCTGCCGTAGCAGGCGAATGGCATCGGGAGGGAGCCCTCCCGGTGCAAAAAGGAGATTTTCCAATGTCTAAAGAGGCCGTCCAGGAGAGGGAAGAGAGCATCCGCAGGCTGGTGAGGGAGCTGCCGGATGACAAGCGGCTGCGGTATTTCAGGGAGGTGGAGCGCAAGATCAAGGATCCGGATACCTATGCGACCCTGAACTTTATATTTTTCGCCGGGCTGCACCACTTCTATCTCGGCAAATGGCTGTACGGCATCATCAACATGGCCGTGTTCTGGGTAGGGGTGGCCATGCTGTTCACGGACCATGTCGGGCTGGGTGTCCTGGTGCTGATCGGTGTCAGCGTTCTGGAGCTCTGCGAGCTGTTCCGCTCGCAGGTGATCGTGCAGAAGTACAACAACCAGGTCATGGAGAGGGTCTACAATTCCGTCAGCAGGGCCTGAGGAGACGGGTCCGGAGATGGTCGTGTACAGCGCGCCGTTCCCCGCCTCCCGTTGGCGTGCATGCCTCGGTTAGCCATTGGCGGTGTGCGGTGACTATGGCGCCTGGAGAAGGTTCGTGACGCTCGACTACCTCGTGACCTCGCTCATCGTCGTCCTGCTGCCGGGGACGGGCGTCATCTATACGCTTGCATTCGGGCTCGGCCGCGGCTGGCGGGCCAGCGTGCTCGCGGCGTTTGGCTGCACGCTCGGGATCGTCCCTCATGCCGTGGCGAGTACTGCGGGGCTTGCGGCGCTCCTCTATACGAGCGCATTGGCGTTTCAGGTTGTGAAATACCTCGGGGTGGCGTACCTGCTCTACATGGCGTGGGGCGTACTCCAGGAGAGAGACGCGCTGCAGGTATCGGGGCGAAGCGAGCCGACGCCGGACATCAGGATCGTTGTTGACGGGGTGTTGCTGAATATTCTCAACCCCAAACTGTCCCTGTTTTTCCTGGCGTTCCTGCCCCAGTTCGTGCCGGGCAGTGCCGTTGCGCCAGCGGAGTATATGCTGGGGCTGGCCGCGGTCTTCATGCTCCTCACGTTCGTCATTTTCGTCGGATACGGCGCGTTCGCATCGGCGGTGCGTCGCTACGTTGTCTCCAGTCCGGGCGTCATGGTCTGGTGCAGACGTGGCTTCGCAGCGGTGTTCGTCGCGCTCGGGGTCCGGCTCGCGCTGGCCGAGCGGTGATTGCCGTCATGATGCGCCGATGCGTTGTCCTGTGGCATGGCGCCGGGTTGTCCCACGTCAAATGGAAATCGATGAAGACACCGTATCGGGGTGGCAACGCGGCCGTATCGATACGCTGTCTTCAATCTGGCTTGAACGGGGCCTGACGCCGCCTAAAGGAGGGACCACGATGGCGATCAACGGTGGGTGTTTGTGCGGCAGGGTTCGGTATGAGGTCGCCGGAGGGCTTTCAGGTGCCGATCACTGCCACTGCTCCCGGTGCAGGCGGCAGCATGGTGCCGCGTTCGCGACCTATGCCGACCTTGATCCGGCCGATTTCAGGTGGACCGCCGGAGCGGCATTCGTGAAGGTCTATGAGACGTCCTCGGGGGCCGGATGGTGTTTCTGCAGCGAGTGCGGATCGTCGCTGGCAGGCACGGTGAACGGCGAGGTCACCGCGATTACGCTGGGCACGGTCGAGGGCGATCCGGGCGTGACGCCGGGGTTTCATATATTCGTGGGCTCCCGGGCCCCGTGGTATGAAATCAGCGACGACATTCCGCAATTCGATGAAAGGCCGCCAGCGACCTAGCTGTGACCTTCCAGTAGGTTGTTCACTCGGGATCTACCCGGAAGACTGGCAGTGCGAGTCAAAACACTCCGCCGGGAGGTCCGGATGAACACCCCTGTGTGTGGATGTCGCACGAGGGGAGATAATGGAATTTCGGGTAGGTCGTGCGCCACAGGCGTGCGACATTCCGGGCCGGTCCCGGTGGCGTCGCACACGGCCTGCGGCCGTGCACGACCTAGCTGCTGACCGCCGTGGGGGCGTTGCGGGCCCAGGGATGGTTCCTGCCCGGCCAGCGGAATCCGGAGACTGTCGCCGGTTCCCGGTGATGTGTGCGGCGTGAACCGGCACTGGCTGCCGGGCGTGAAGCCGGCCGGCACTCAGCGATATTCCCCGATTGGATGCGGGTTCAGGAAGGGAGGTGATCGCCCGTGATCCCGCTCGCGCTGAGCCCGCGGCGGTGCGGGCTAGACGCCGCCGAGCGCGCGGCTCACCCATTCCCGCAGCCGTTCCGGCGTGGCCGAGTCGCTGTCGTAGAGCACCCGGTAGATGAGCGGGCCGATGATGAAGTCCATCAGGGTGTCGACGTCGGGCGGTGTCTCGCCGCGGGTGACGGCGCGCTGGTGGATCTGCGCGATCTGTTCCCGCGCATACTGGAAGCAGCGCTGTCGGCGGGTCTCGTCCGCGCTGGCCATGATCTCGCAGAGCATCTGGCGCCCGGGTGCCGATACCATTTCGTCGAGGTACTGCTCGCCCCAACTCAGGAGGTCCGAGGCGAGGGCGCCGGTGTCCTCAGGGGCGGTCTCGGGGCGGAAGCGCTCCAGGGTGACGTCGGCGAGCAGGTCGTTGAGGTTGCCCCAGCGGCGGTAGATGGTCGACGGGGTGACGCCGGCGCGGGCGGCGATGACGGGGATGGTGAGGTCCTCGCGGGATCGCTCGGCCTGCAGCTCGCGTACCGCCGTGTGCACGGCCTGCTGAACCCGGGCGCTGCGGCCGCCCGGACGTACCGACTCTCTCGTCGCCATAGGTCCTAAACGCAAAATATTTGCTTTTATCCGGTATAGCCACCACACTCCACTAACGCAAATATTTTGCATTAGTGGAGGTTCCATGGCATCGCCGCAGACGTCCCCGCCGGAACACGGGGTCGGCGCGCCCAGCTCACCCTGGAGGTTAGCCGTTTATGCTATCACGCTGTTCATGTTCCTCGCCGCGTCGAACGCGCCGACGCCGTTGTACCACCTCTACCAGGCGGAGTGGCATTTCTCGGCGACCGTGCTGAGCGTAGTGTTCGCGGTCTACGCCTTCACGCTGCTCCTTGCGCTGCTGGTCTTCGGTTCGCTCTCCGACCACGTCGGCCGCTGGCCGGTGATCGTCGGGGCGCTGCTGGTGGAGGTCGTGGCCATGCTGGCGTTCCGGTCGGCGGCGGGCGTGACCTGGCTGGTCGTCGCGCGGCTGTTGCAGGGGGCGGCAACAGGCGCCGCCACGAGCGCGCTGGCGGCGGCGCTTCTGGATGCGGACAGCTGCCGCGGGCCGGTATTCGCAGCGGTCGCGCCGCCGCTGGGGCTGGCCTTCGGCGTGCTCGGATCGAGCCTGACACAGCTCCGTGCGGCGGACCCGCTGCACGCGGTCTACGGTGTCCTGGTGGCGCTGTTTGCCGTGCTGTGCGTGCTCAACGTCTTCAGCGGTGAGCGGGCGCGGCGGCGTGCCGGTGCCTGGGCGTCGCTGTGGCCGCGGCTCACCGTCCCCGCCGCGGCGCGCCCGACCCTGTGGCGGGTGATCCCCATCAACATCGCGGTCTGGGCGCTCGGCGGGTTCTATTTCTCGCTGGCGCCGTCGCTCACCGAGCGCGTGATCGACCCGCAGTCGCCGCTGGTGGCCGGGGTGATCGTGTTCACCCTGCCTTTCGTCGGCGGTATCAGCGTCTACACGTTCCGCCGCCGGCCGGCGGCGGTCGCACTGCGCTTCGGCGGTTGGGGGCTGGCCATCGGGCTCGCCATCACGCTCGCCGGCGTGCATGGACAGATCGCCGCGCTGCTGCTAATCGGTACAGCGGTGGCAGGCATGGGTTTCGGCGCCGGGTTCATGGGGGCGCTGGGGGCCGTCATGCCGCTGGCGCCGGTGAGTGAGCGCTCCGCGCTGATGGCGGTGTTCTACGTCCTGAGCTACCTCTCGTTCAGCGTGCCTGCCATCATTGCCGGCCTGTCGACGCAGGTGCTGGGCGTGGTCCCCACCACCTACGGTTACGGTGCGGTCGTTGCGGCGCTGGCGCTCAGTGCACTGGCGGGCATGGCACGGCAGCGCCCGGCCTGCCCGGTGGGCGGCTGAACGGATCGGCCCGGTGCGGGCCGGGCGCCCACCGGGTGCTGCGGTGTGCCGCCGGGCTTCAAGGGGGAGGGCAGACCTCATGAGCGGAGAGTCGTACACGCCGGGCCATTCCGGGAATGCCACCGCGTTCATGGCCGCGCGCACCATCGAGTCGCACGGCCGTTTCTTCACGCCCCATCTGGAGCCGGGTGTGTCCGTCCTGGACTGCGGCTGCGGGCCCGGCTCGATCACCCTGGGCATTGCGGCACGCACCCACCCGGGCGAGGTCGTCGGCGTGGATTTCGGCGAGAGCCAGATCGAGCGGGCACGCGAGAGCGCCACCGGGGCGGGCGCGCACAACGTCCGTTTCCAGACGGCGGACTGCTACGCGCTGCCGTTTCCGGACGAATCCTTCGACCGCGTGTTCAGCAACGCGCTGATGGAGCACCTCGCCGACCCGGCGGCCGCGGTCCGTGAGTTTCACCGTATCCTCCGGCCGGGCGGCGTTATCGGCCTGTGCAGCCCGGACTGGGGCGGGTTCGTGCTCGCGCCGCCGTCCGACGCGCTGGACGGCGCCATCCGCGCCTACGAGGCGCTTCAGACCCGCAACGGCGGCGACGTCCGTGCCGGCCGTCGGCTCGGTGGATACCTGGCGGAGAGCGGTTTCAGCGCGGTCGCGATGTCGGCACGATACGAGTGCTACGATTCGCTGCCGGCCATCGGGGAGTACCTCGCGCTCCAGCTCGACGACAGCGGGGATGCCCGGTCCGCGGCCACGCTGCGCGACTGGAGCCGGTCCGAGGGCGGCATGTTCGCCCAGTGCTGGATCTCCTGCGTCGCGCGCAAGCCGTGATACCGGCGTGTGCGGCAGCGGCGGGCCATGTCGACGCCGCACCACTGTCGCTGGCGCGGCCGCCGGGGCCTGAAAGGAAACGCATTCGATGAGTGTCACGCGGATCAACCGTTTCACCTCGGAAGAGGGCATGGCCGCCGACCTCCACGAGGCACTGCGCGCCATCGTGCCGCTGGTAGAGGCCTCCGGGGGCTGCCTGTCGTCCCGGCTCATGCGCAACACGGACTTCGCCCGCGAGTTCGGGATCCAGGAAGAGAGGGCCTCCGTCGAGGCGCACCGGGCCTCCCTGGAGAGGGTGCCGCCCGAGACGTTCGCCATCGTCATGCCGACGCTCGCCGGCAGGCACGTACCACGCCGGTGAGTGGCACCACCGGCCCGGCGGAACCGGCCATGACTGCGGATACCGGCACGTATGTCCTGATTCTGCGGTGCGATACCGCGGCGCGGCTGCGTATCGGCCGCTGGGGCGCCCTCGATGCCCGGCCCGGTTACTACGCCTACGTGGGCAGTGCCTTCGGGCCGGGCGGTGTGCGTGCCCGCGTGACGCGGCATGCCCGCCGCGGCAAGGCGATGCACTGGCACGTGGACTACCTGCGCGATCACGCGGCGCTGGTGTCGGTGTGGTATGCGCATTCCGACACCCGGCTGGAACACGAGTGGGCCGAGGCGCTGGCGGGGCTTGCGGGGATGGAGCCGGTCAACGGCTTCGGCTGCAGCGACTGCCGGTGCGGGTCGCACCTGTTCTTCTCGCCGGCCAGGCCGGCGCTGGAGCGATTCCGGCGCGTTGCGCTCGGTACGGTGGCCGTCTGGCGCCCGGATGAGGCCGTTTAATGGCGAAAGTGGACCGGGATTGCCCTTTTGCATGAATCGGGTGCGACGGCGTGCGTTTCCCGCCGGCAGGTGTCCGGCATACGACGCCGCCTGGACACACGGGAGACCTCCCGCGGCCGCCGGTTGCCGGGAGCAACCGATCCGCCCGGGCCACGGCGGTTCCGTCCTCCCGCAGGTCGGCTGCTCAGGGCAGCCGACGTTGCCGGCACCGCAGGACGTGACGTTGGCTGCCAGGAGCAGCCAACATACAGCACCGGTCCCCTTCACGGGCATGGCGGTGCCACAAGACCCGCCGGCCGCGGGAGAACCCCTCTCCCGCAGGGGGAGAACGGGGGTACGGCCTGCATACCCGACCCGGGGCATTCCCGGACGGCCTGTCTCCGGCGCCCGTATGATGGGCCGGTCTCACACCGCACATGGAAGGTTCGATGAACGTCTCCCCCGTTACCCTGGAGGGGCGCGAGGTGCGTCTGGAGCCCCTCGCCGCCGCGCACCGCGACGTGCTGTTCGCGGCCGCTGCGGACGGCGAGCTGTGGCGTTCGCCGGTGACGGTGGTGCCGTCGTCGCCGGAGGCCATGGCCGCCTACATCGACGACGCCCTCGCCGGACAGGCACAGGGGCGGTATCTTCCCTTCGCCGTGATCCGGCGCGCGACCGGCCGGGTCGTGGGGACGACCCGCTATCGTGCCATCGAGCCTGCGCACCGGCGCCTGGAGATCGGATCCACCTGGCTGGCGGCCGGCGTGCAGCGCACGGCGGTGAATACCGAAGCCAAGCTGCTGTTGCTCCGGCACGCGTTCGAGGTGCTGGGGTGCGCCCGCGTGGAGTTCCTGACGGACGTGCTCAACGAGCGTTCCCGCGCCGCCATCGCCCGGCTGGGGGCGAGGCAGGAGGGCATTCTGCGCCGCCACATGGTCATGCCGGACGGGCGCCACCGGGACTCCGCGTGTTACAGCATCATCGAGCCCGAGTGGCCCGCGGTGCGGGCGTCACTGGAGGCGAGGCTGCGCCGCTACGGGGCGGGCGGCGGCGGTTAGCGCCGCTCGTCCGCGGTCACCCGCATCAGAACCCGGTCGAGGAGCCGTGTCGGGAGCAGCCGGCTCAGTGCCTTGAAGACGTGGCTGGGTACGGTGACGTGATAGCGCGCCTTCGGCCGCGGTGACTCCAGCGCGTGGGCGAGACGGCGGAGCACGGCCTCCGGATCGCGGGAGAAGGGCGTGCGGCCGCTGCCTGCGAGGCGGCGGGCGTAGGCCGCGTAGGCCTCGCGGTGGGCGCTCGTCTCCGCGTCGATCCAGCGCCGGAACATCGCCTCCGCGTTGGCGCGGAAGCGGCTGGTGACGGGCCCGGTCTGGATCAGGCTGACGTGGATCCCGCTGCCGTGGAGCTCCTGGCGCAGGGTGTCGGTCAGTCCCTCCAGGGCGAACTTGCTCGCGTTGTAGGCGCCGCGGTAGGGCATGGCGACGAAGCCGAGCAGGGAGCTGTGCATCACCACTCGCCCGTGACCCTGCCGGCGGAAGACCGGCAGCGCGTGGCGGGCAACGGCCTGGGCGCCGAGGACGTTGGTCTCGAACTGCGCGCGCAGCGCCTCGCGGGGCAGGTCCTCGACCGCGCCGGGCTGGCCGTAGCCGGCGTTGCAGAACACCGCGTCCAGCCGCCCTCCGGTGTGTTCGAGCAGGGTGGCCACGGCCGCGGCGACGCCGTCCTCGTCCGCGACGTCCAGTACCAGCGTCTCCAGGCCGTCGCCTTGCAGTCGTTCCACGTCCGCCGCCCGGCGGGCGGAGGCGAACACGCGCCAGCCGCGCCGGTGCAGCGCATGGGCGCAGTGCGCGCCGATGCCGCTGGAGCAGCCGGTGATCAGAATGACGGGTCGCTGGTCGCTGATGGCGGGCTCCGGGTGGTGGCGGATCGTGACTGGCGGCAGTCTAACCGTTCCGGGTCACGGCCGGCCAAGCCCCCGGGGCGCGCCGCGTGGACCCCCGCCCGTCGGCGTGGTTAACTGCGGGGCTGTATCCGGCATCCCCGCACCGTTCAGGGAGACGATCGTGCGCCCCGCGACGCTGTTCATCCTCTCCGGCCTGCCGGGCACCGGCAAGACGACCCTCGCCCGGCGGCTGGCGTCGCACCGCCGGGCCGTCCACCTGCGCATCGACACCATCGAGCAGGCGTTGCGGGAGGTCTGCGGCTGCGAGGTCACGAGCGAGGGCTACGCGCTGGCGCAGCGCATCGCGGCGGACAATCTCCGCGCCGGGCTGGACGTGATTGCCGACTGTGTGAACCCCTGGCCGCTCACGCGCCGCGACTGGGGGTCGGTCGCCACCGGCGCCGGCGTCTGCCATGTGAACATCGAGATCCGCTGCAGCGACCCCGGCGAGCACCGCCGCCGGGTGGAGCGCCGCCATGCGGACGCCGGCAGCCTGCCGGCGCCGGGCTGGGACGATGTGTGCCGGCGTGACTACCACCCCTGGCAGGAGCCGCCCCTGCGGCTCGACACCGCCGGCCGGACGGTAGAGGCGTCGTTCTCGGAGCTGGTCGCCCTCATCGACGCGCAGTCCGGGGGCTGATCGCCGTGGCAGGGGCACGGCAGTACGTGAAGGTCGGCGAGCTGGCACGGCGCACCGGGCTTACCGTGCGCACGCTCCACCACTACGACGCCATCGGCCTGCTGCGGCCGTCGGCGCGCTCCGGCGCCGGGTACCGTCTCTACGCCCCGGTGGACGTGGCCCGTCTCCACGGCATCCTGGCGCTGCGCCAGCTCGGGCTCTCCCTTGCCGATATCCGCGCCACGCTGGCGGCGGACGGTGTCTCCCTCGCCGGCATCGTCGCCGAGCAGATCCGCTCGCTGGACCGCCGGATCGAGGAGGCGCGGGCGCTGCGCGACCGCCTCGCCGTACTGGATGCCGCGATGGCCGCCGGTGAGCCGCCCGAGGGCGAAGACTGGCTCGCCACCCTCGCGCTGCTGCGCCGCTACCGCGAGCACTTCACCGCCGCCGAGCTCCGCACCATTCTCACCAACTGGGCGACGACCCGGGGCGACTGGGCCGCCCTGGTCGCTGACGTGCACGACGCCCGTCGCCGCGGCCTGGCGCCGGACGCGCCGGAAATGCAGGGGCTGGCCCAGCGATGGATGGCGCTCAGCATGCAGTGGATGGAGGGCGACGTGGCGCTCGCGCGGCGCTGGGGCGGGTTGGTCGAGACCGTTCCCGAGGCCTGCGGACGGCACGGCCTGGACCCGGTGGCCATTGCCGCGGTCAGGCCTGCGCTGCAGCTGCGGCTGGCGGCCCTGCGCCGGCACCTCGACGAGGCCGATCTCCGTGCGATGGACAAGCGCCTCGCCCCGGAGTGGCGGGCGCTCGCCGAGCGCGCGCGGGCGATGATCGAGGCGGGCACGCCGCGTCACGCGTCCGCCGCGCGCGCTTTGCTCGCCGACTTCGACGCGCTCGCGGACCGCACGGCCGGTCACGATCCGGACCGGCGGCGACGCCTGGAGCAGGCCTACCGCAGCGAACCCGTGCTCGCCAGGGGGCATTTCATCGACGCGGACGTACGCACCTTCCTCGCCGGGGTCCGCGAGGCGGCGGACGGGGCTTGACCCTCACGCGCACGTGAGGCCTTACGGTGGTGCCTCCTTTCACACGGAGGCTGCCGTCATGACGTCACCGGTTAACGCCCCTGTTGCGGGTCAGGAGAGCCCGTCCGCCCGCCGGGTTGCCATCGCGCGGGCCGTCCACCAGCTCCTGGACGAGCCGCTGGTGCTTGAGGACCGGCTCGCCCTCCCGGTCCTCGGGGCGGAGACGGCGCAGACGGTCCGCGACGACCCGTTCCCCTTCAATGACCTGCCGGCGCGCACCATGCGCGCGGCGGTGGTGGCGCGGACCCGCCTGGCGGAGGACGCCCTGCACGACGCGGTGAACGAGGGGGTGCGGCAGTGCGTCGTCCTCGGTGCCGGGCTGGATACGCTCGCATGCCGCAACCCCTACGCGGATGCCGGCCTGCGCTGCTTCGAGGTGGACGTGCCCGGGGCCGCGGCCCTCAAGCGGGCACGGCTGGCCGGAGCGGGGGTGGCCGTGCCCGCATCGGCGGTGTTCGTCTCCGCGGACCTGTGCCGCGACGACCCCGTCGCCGCCCTGGCGGCGGACGGGTTCGATGCGGCGGCGCCCGCCTGTGTCGTCTGCATGGGCGTCACCCCGTACCTGCCCCGGCCGGCGGTGCTGGACCTGCTCGCCGCACTGGCGGCCTGCGCCCCGGGCAGCCGTATCGTGTTCGACCACCGCGTGGAGGCGGGGCTGCTGACGCCCATGGAGCGGCTGATGGCCGGCCATGCGGCGGAAAGCTTTGCCGCGATGGGTGAGCCGTGGCTCTCCGACTTCCAGCCCGCGGCGCTGGTGCGTTACCTCTCGGATCTCGGCTTCACCGACGTGGCTGAAGTGGATCCCGCGGCGCTGAACGCGCGCTACTTCCATCGCCGGCGGGACGGCCTGCAGACCGCCGGCGGCGGCTTCCGGATCCTGACCGCACGACGGTAGGGCGGCAAGGCACGCGGGGCGCAACCGTGCGCTCCGCGTGCGTCAGCGGGGGGCGGCGATCGCCACCCACCTGCTGCGCCGCGTCACATCCCGTCGTTGACATCCCTGTGCGGGTCCGATAGCAATAGAGGGTAAGCGCTTACCCTTGCACAACGACAAGCGCATTGAGAGAAGGGAGGAGAGGTGAGTATCGACCATCCGGCACCGGTCCGCGGACTGTCCCGCGCGGCCATCGATCAGCACGGCGCGAGCGCCGCCCCCGGCGGGGCGACGCCCGTGTGCGCTGGCGCCGGTGGTGCCGCCTCCCGTATCGTCCACCCGGCCGCCGCGCTCCGCGCGCGGCGGGTCCCCGGCCGGTCATGACAGGGAGAGCCAGGATGTCGCAGGAGCGCGAGACACGCCGCCGCAACAGTGCCCGCACCACCCCGACGCTGGGCGACGTCGCCGAGGCGGCGGGGGTGTCCACGGCCACGGTCTCGCGCATCCTCAACGGCGTGCCCAACAAGGCTTCCGAGGACACCCAGGCCCGGGTGCGCGAGGCGGTGGACCGGCTGGGCTACCGGCCGGTACAGGCCGGGCGTTCGCTCAGCACGATGCGCTCGGCGCTCATCGCGCTGCTCACCCCGGACAACCGCAACGCCTTCTACGCCGGCATCGCCGATGCAGTGCAGCGCGCGATCAGCGCCACCGGCAACGCCATGACCCTGTGCAACACCCGCGAGGACCCGGTCTCGCAGGACGCCTACATCGAGGAGATGCGCTCACACCTGGTCTCCGCCATCGTGCTGCTCGGCGCGGTGGATACCCCGGGGCTGCGCAAGCTCCTCGCCGACGGCCCGCCGGTGGTGTTCGTCAACCGGAAATGCCCGGTGGAGAGCCACTGGCCGTTCATCGGCATCGACAACTACGCCGCCGGCCGGGACGTCGCCCGCTACTTCGTCAGCCGCGAGTACGGCGACTGCGCCGCACTCCACGGCCCGATGCTGTCCTCCGCCAGCCGCGAGCGGCTGGAGGGCTTCATCGACGGCCTGCGCGAGAGCGGCGTGAGCCTGCCGGCGTCGGCGGTGATCGAGTGCGACCTCACCATGGAGTCCGGCTACCAGCGCTCGGCCGGCCTGTTCGCCGACGGCCGCCCGCCGCGCGCGATCTTCTGCGGCAACGACCCCATCGCCTACGGCGTATACCGGCGCTGCCGCGAGATGGGGCTGTCCGCGCCGGAGGACGTCGCGCTGTTCGGCTTCGACGACAACCCCCTCAACGAGTGGCTGGCCCCGTGGCTGTCCACCGTGCATGTCCCGCTTTCGGGTCTCGGCAGCCGGGTGGGCGAGATCGTCAGCGATCTGCTCGCCGGCCGCCAGGACGCCCCGGAAACCACCCTGCTTCCTTACGAGCTGACGATCCGCTCGTCGGCCTAGCGGCAGGACGGCTTTTGTGTGGAGGTGAAAACGCGAAGTTAAGCGCTTAACCCGAGACGATAACTGTGCCCCGCAGAGGGTGAAGGAGGAGAGATGACAAGCGGATACATCACGAGACTGCTGGCGGCGCCGCTCATCGCCGTCACAATGGCCGCGGGGGCGATCATCCCCGGCGTGGCCAGCGCGGCGGACGCGCCGTACAAGGTCTATCTGAGCATGAGCTACATCGGTAACGACTGGCAGACCGAGGCCAAGAACATGGTCACGGCCATGTCCAAGTACTACTCGGACAAGGTCGAGTTCCACGTCCAGGTCGCCGGCACCAACGCCCAGAAGCAGATCCAGCAGATCAACGGCATGGTGCAGGCCGGCGCGGACGCCATTGTCGTCTACCCGATCTCCCCCACCGCGCTCAACTCCGTGACCCGCAACGCCTGCAACCGCGGCGTGGTGGTCATGGCCTACGACTCGGTGATCACCGAGCCCTGCGCCCACAACGTCACCATCGACCAGCATCAGGCCGGCCGCGAGACCGCGGACTGGCTGGCGAAGGAGCTGGACGGCGAGGGCAACGTGGTGATGATCACCGGCGTGCCCGGCACGTCCGTCGACAAGGCCCGCACCGACGCGGCGATGAAGGTCTTCGACGGCGAGGAGGGCATCGACGTCATCGCCAAGAGCAACGGCATGTGGTCCCAGGCGGTGGCGCGCAAGGCGCTCTCGCAGATCGTGGCCACCCACGGCTGGGACAACATCGACGGCCTGTGGATGCAGGTGGGCTGCTATACCGCCACGTCGATGCAGCTCGAGGCCGGCATCCCCGAGGACGAGCTGCGGCCCTGCGCCGGCGAGTCCTCCAACGGCCACCGCATCCAGATGCTGGAGCCCGGCACCGTCGAGGGCGCGAGCGATACCTACCGCCCGGTGGGTCTGGCGAGCATCTCCTACGGCTCGCCGCCGTACTCCGGGGCGCTGGCGCTGAAGCTCGCGCTGGAGAAGCTCGAGGGCAAGCGTGACGAGCTGGCCCACGACATCGCGCTGCCGCTGCCGCTGGTGACCTCCTCGGAGGTGCAGCTCTGCGAGACCGGTTCCCACGAGGAGATGGCCGCCGGCTGCAACGTCTTCGATCCGGAGAAGGTGCCGCCGGGCTGGTTCGCCGACATCTACGGCCCGGACACGCCGGAGGTCGGCTTCGCCGCCGCGCTCAACGCCGAGCCGGAGCCGCGCGACTAGGCCCGAGGCCCGCGGGCGGGGGCCGTTGCGCCTCCGCCCGTGGTCGCCGCCCATTTCGACTCACGAGGTTCCCGCCCATGGCCACCCAGCTGGCAGTAGAAATCGACGGGGTGACGAAACGCTACGGGCCCACCGTCGCCCTGGACGAGGCCTCGCTCGCCGTCCGCCACGGGCACGTGCACGCCCTGCTCGGGGAGAACGGCGCCGGCAAGTCCACCACGGTGAAGGTGCTCAGCGGCCTGGTCACGCCGGACGCCGGCAGCGTGCGCGTCTTCGGCGAGCCGGTGACGCTGCGTTCGCCGCGCGAAGCCCACCGCAACGGTATCCAGACCGCGTTCCAGGAGCTGACCCTGGTACCCGATCTCACCGTCACCCAGAATCTGCACCTGCCCTACGCACCGGCGAACCGGCTCGGACTGCTGCGTTCGCGCCAGGCGCGCCGGCGTGTCGAGGGCGAGCTCGCCCGGCTCTCGCTGGACGACGTCGACCCCCGTGCCGAGGTGCGCGACCTAGACCTGCCCACGCGGCAGAAGCTCGAGATCGCCAAGGCCGTGCTCCGCGACCCGCGCATCCTGCTCCTCGACGAGCCCACCTCGGCGCTGACCGGCAGCAACGTCGAGTGGCTGGAGCGCATCGTGCGCATGCTCGCCGACGACGGCGTGACGATGATCTTCATCACCCACCGCATGCAGGAGGTCCGCAGCTTCTGCGAATCCCTGTCCGTGTTCCGCGACGGGCGCTGTGTCGGTGCCGGCGCGGTGGCGGACTACGACGACAACGCCATCGTCGAGCTCATGCTCGGCCGCTCCATGGAGCAGTCCTTCCCGCCGCGCAGCGAGCCGCCGGCACGCGGGGACGCACCGGCGCTGATCTCCGTGGACGGGCTGTCCGTGGACTCCCGCCTGAGCCGGGCCAGCGTGGATGTGCACGCCGGCGAGGTGGTCGGCGTCGCCGCGCTCCAGGGCATGGGCCAGGTGCCGCTCTACCGCGCGCTGTTCGGCATGGAGCACGTGGACGAGGGCGCGATCCGCATCGAGGGCCGTGAGGTGGAGCTCGCCTCGCCCCGGGACGCCATCCGCTCCCGCGTGGGTATCAGCTACCTGCCCGAGGACCGCAAGACCGAGGGCCTGCTGCTGCCGATGACGGGCACTGCCAATGTCTCGCTGCCGCTGCTGGAGCGTTTCGCGCGCTTCGGCTGGCTCGACAAGCGCACCGAGACGGCCGCCGTCCGGCGCGTGCTCGAGCGGGTCAACGTCGACCCGCGCGCGCTGCACACCCGCTGCAGCGCCTTCAGCGGCGGCAACCAGCAGAAGATCGTGCTGGCCAAATGGCTGCTCACCGACTCGCGGGTGATGCTCATGTTCGATCCCACCCGGGGCATCGACGTCGGCACCAAGCTCGAGATCTTCGAGCTCATGCACGAGTTCGCCGCCGCGGGCGGCGGGGTGCTTTTCCACTCCACCGACACCGCCGAGCTCGTCAATGTCGCCCACCGCGTGATCGTGCTCTACCGCGGTCGGGTGGTGCGCGAGCTCGTCGGCGAGGAGATCACCGAACAGGCACTGCTCGAGGCCGAGCTGGGGTACTTCAGCGAGGACGGGCAGAACACTTCCGGAGAGGACAATGGCTCACGCACACACGACGGCGCAGCATTCGCCTGAGCGGCCCGGCGCGGCGCTCCCACCGATCCGCTGGTCCCGCCACCGGGGCCTGCTGATCGCCCTCGGCGCCTTCGTCGCGATGGTCGCGCTGCTGCAGACCCTCGCCCAGGGCGGGCTGAGCTACTTCGATTTCAGCTTCCTGTCCGCGGGCGGCGCGCCGCTGGCGATCGCGGCCATCGGCGAGACCCTGGTCATCCTCTCCGGCGGGTTCGACCTGTCGGCGGCGGCCGTGGTCTCGCTGACCAACGTTTTCCTCGCCTCGTCGATGCCCGCCGACCCTGCCGGGGCGGCGCTGTTCATCGTGCTCGCGCTGGGCATCGGCGGCGTCGTGGGGGCGGTCAACGGCTTCTTCGTGGGCTTCCTGCGGCTGCCGGCCATCGTGGTGACGCTGGCGACGATGTTCATCGTCCAGGGCGTCACCCTGCTGGTGATGAGCCAGCCGGGCGGCGCGGTGCCCAGCGGCTTCAGCATGCTGCTGAGCGGGGACGCGATCACCGGCGTGCTGCCCATGCCGGTGGTGATCATCGCCATCGCGGTAGCCGCCTGGGGGCTGCTCCGGCACTCCCGCCTGGGCATGGCGATCTATGCGGTGGGCAGCGACCCGGCCGCGGCCACGGCCACCGGCGTGGACCAGCGCTGGACGCGGTTCTGGACCTTCGTGTTCGCCGGCATGTTCTATGCCGCCGCGGGCGTGTTCATCACCGCGCAGACCGGCTCCGGCGACCCGCACATCGGCGATCCCATGCTGCTGCAGCTCTTCGCCGCGGTGGTGCTCGGCGGCACCGTCCTCGGCGGCGGCCGCGGTGGGGCGGTGGGCAGCGTACTCGGCGCCTACGTCATCCAGATGACCGCCAACGTGCTGCTGGTGCTCAACGTCTCGCCGTACTACACGACGGTGGCGGAGGCGGCGATCCTGCTGCTCGCAGTGCTGGCGACCACCATCTCCCGCGACTCGCTGGCGATGGAGAACCTCCGCTTCGCCGTCCAGCAGGTGCGCAGCCACCTGCGCGGCACGCGCCCGCCCCGGGGCGGCATGACCGCCTTCCAGGCGCCCGCGGGCGGCGGCGCGGCGGGGGGCGGTGCCTCCCTGGATCTCTCCCGGCTGTGGTCGCGCCACGGCGAGCAGATCCGTTTCGCGATCCCGGCGTACCTGCTGTTCGTGGTGGTGATGATCATCACCGGCGTGATGTTCCAGCAGGGCGGCGGGGTGTTCGGCTATGTCGACTCGCTGCTGGTGCTCACGGCGTTCCTGGCGTTCCTCGGGTTCGGCCAGGGCGTGGTCATCCTCACCGGCGGCCTGGACCTGTCGCTGCCGTGGAACATCGCCGCCAGCGGGATCCTGCTCACTCACCTGGTGCACGGCTCCGATCCCGCCGCCGTATGGGCGGTGCCGCTGGTGCTGGTGTTCGGCTGCGCCGCCGGGCTGCTCAACGGTCTGGGCGTGGCGGTGCTCGGCATCTCGCCCATCGTGGTGACGCTGGGCATGAACGGCATGCTCCAGGGCTTCGCGCTGGTGCTCACCGGCGGTGCGCCCCAGGGCTGGACCGCGCCGTCGCTGCAGTGGTTCATGACCGGCGAGTTCCTCGCCCTGACCCCGGTGGTGTGGTTCCTCATCGCCTTCGTGGTGGTGGCGACGCTGGTGCTCACCCGCACCACATTCGGCCGCCAGATCTACGCCGTCGGCAACAGCCAGGGCGTGGCCCGGCTGTCCGGGGTGTCGGTGGGGCGGACGCTGGTCAGCGCCTATGTCATCAGCGGCTTCTGCGCCGCACTCACCGGCATCCTGCTCACCGGCTTCAACGGCCAGGCGTTCAACGGCATGGGTGATCCGTACCTGCTCTCGTCCATCGCCGTGGTGGTGGTCGGCGGCACGCTCATCACCGGCGGGCGCGGGCACTACCCGGGCATTCTCGGCGGCGCGCTGGCGCTGACCGCGCTCAGCACCCTGCTCGCGGGCACCACGCTCTCGGATTCGGTGAAGAGCATCATCTACGGCCTCGTCGTGCTCGCCGCCATCGTCGCGCTGCGCGAGCGCAGCCAGTGACGGGCGGCGTGGGGCCGGTCAACGACATCTATCGAGGAGGAGAAGGAATGGAGGCATCCGCAGCATTCACCCCGCCGTCCGGCCTGCGCGTGCTGGTCACGGCGGGGGCCGCCGGGATCGGGCGGGTCGTCGCCGACGAGCTCATCGACCGGGGCGCCCGGGTGTGGGTCTGCGACGTCTCCGACGAGGCGCTCGCCGAGTTCACCGCCGCCCACCCCGAGGCCCGCGCCACCCGGGCGGACGTCGCCCGCGACGAGGACGTGCAGGCCCTGGTCGGTGCCGTGCGCGAGGCGTGGGGCGGCCTGGACGTGCTGGTGAACAACGCCGGCATTGCCGGCGATACCGGTGGTGTCGACGAGATCGACCCGGAGAGCTGGCGCCGGACCGTGGATATCAACCTCAACGGCCAGTTCTACTGCGCTCACCATGCCGCGCCGATGCTGCGCGAGTCCGGGGGGGTGCTGGTGAACATGGCCTCGGTGGCCGGACGGCTCGGCTATGCCTACCGCACGCCGTACTCGGCGACCAAGTGGGCCATCGTCGGCTTCACCCAGAGTCTGGCGAAGGAGCTCGGGCCGGACGGGGTGCGCGTCAACGCCATCCTCCCCGGCATCGTCCGCGGCCCGCGCATGGAGCGGGTGATTTCGGCACGGGCCGAGGCGGTGGGGGTGTCCTACGAGGAGATGGAGGCGGAGTACCTCGCCAGGATCTCCCTGCGCCGCATGGTCGAGCCGCAGGACGTCGCGCACATGGTCGTCTTCCTCTGCGCCCCGGCGGGCCGGAACATCTCCGGGCAGGCGCTGAGCGTCTGCGGCAACGTGGAAACCCTTTAGGAGGCCGCCGTGACACGATCCGTTGCCGTTATCGGGGCGGGGCTCATCGGCCGGGCGTGGGCGATCGTGTTCGCCCGCGCCGGGTTCGACGTCGCCCTGAACGATGTCTCCGCGGACGCGCTGGCCACGGCCCGCACCGCCATCGACGACGCCCTCGCGGACCTCGCGGACGCCGGACTGATCGTCGAGGACCCGGCGGCCGTTCTCGGGCGTATCCGCGGCGAGCCGGACCTGGCCGCCGCCGTGGCCGGTGCCGTCTACGTCCAGGAGTGCGGTCCGGAGCGGGAGGCGGACAAGCGCGCGCTGTTCGCCGAGCTCGACCGCCTCGCCGCGCCGGAGACCATCCTCGCGAGTTCCACGTCCGGGATCGTCGCCTCCCGGATCGTCGACGGCCTGTCCCGGCCGCAGCGTTGCCTGGTGGCGCATCCGGTCAACCCGCCGTACCTGATCCCGCTGGTGGAGCTGGCCCCGGGTCCCGAGACCGACCCCGCGGTGGTGGGGGCGGCCCGTGCGCTGCTCGACGAGGCGGGGCAGGTGCCGATCACCGTCCACGGCGAGGTCGAGGGCTTCATCCTCAACCGCCTCCAGGGCGCGGTGCTGAACGAGGCGCTGCGCCTGGTGCAGGCGGGACACGTGAGCATGGCGGACCTGGACCGGACCATGAAGCACGGTCTGGGCACGCGATGGTCGTTCATGGGGCCGTTCGAGACCATCGACCTCAACGCCCCCGGCGGAATCGCCGACTATGCCCGCCGCTACGGGCCGCTGTACCAGCGCATCGATGCCGATGCCGCAGAGCCGCCGGACTGGGGCGAGGCCGCGATCGCCCGGCTGGAACGCGAGCGCCGCGAGTCGCTGCCCGCGGACGCGCTCAACGCCCGCCAGCAGTGGCGGGACCGGCGGCTGATGGCGCTCACCGTCCATCAGCGCCGGATGCAGGAGACACAGGACAACGAGGAGAGAACGTAATGGCACAGTCGAGAAAAGTGATCATCACCTGTGCGGTGACCGGGGCGATCCACACGCCCTCCATGTCGCCGTACCTGCCGGTGACGCCGGAGGAGATCGCCGAGGCGGGGATCGCCGCTGCGGAGGCCGGGGCCACGGTGCTCCATCTCCATGCCCGGGACCCGGAAACCGGGCGGCCCACCCAGGACCCGGAGATGTTCGGGCGCTTTCTGCCCCGGATCAAGCGCTCCACCGACGCGGTGATCAACCTCACCACCGGCGGCAGCCCGCACATGACGGTGGAGGAGCGCCTGCGCCCGGCAGTGGAGCTCAAGCCCGAGGTGGCCTCGCTCAACATGGGCTCGATCAACTTCGGGCTCTTCCCGATGCTCGACCGGCACAGCGAGTTCCGCCACCAGTGGGAGCGCGAGCACCTGGAGAACAGCCGCGACCTGGTGTTCAAGAACACCTTCTCGGACATCGAGAAGACCCTCTCGAGCTGTCGGGCCAACCGCACGCGCTTCGAGTTCGAGTGCTACGACATCGGCCACCTCTACAACCTCAACCACTTCCGCCAGCGCGGCCTGGTGGAGTCGCCGATGTTCGTGCAGAGCGTCTTCGGGCTGCTGGGCGGCATCGGCGCCCACCCGGAGGACGTCAACCACATGCGCCGCACGGCCAACCGCCTGCTCGGCGAGGGCTACCAGTGGTCCGTGCTGGGGGCGGGCAGCAACCAGATGCGGGTGGCCTCCATGGCCCTGGCCATGGGCGGCAACGTCCGCGTGGGCCTGGAGGACTCCCTGTGGATCGGCCCCGGACGGCTCGCCGAGAGCAACGCCGCGCAGGTGCGCAAGGTCCGCGAGATCATCGAGGGCCTGTCGCTGGAGGTCGCCACGCCGGCCGAGGCGCGGGAGATGCTCCAGCTCAAGGGGCCCGACGCGGTGGGCTTCTAGGCCCGGTGGCGCGGCCCGGCCGCCGTCCGGGGCCCGGACGGCGGCGGTAACGACGGATTATCGAGGAGGAGAGACGGTATGCGTATCGATGTGGTGGTGGACGTGAAGACGACCCTGGGCGAAGGCCCGGTGTGGGACCCGGAGCAGGAGCGGCTGTACTGGGTCGACAGCATGGACGGGCGCGTGTTTCGCGCCACGGCGCAGGGCAGCGAGGTGCGCTGCTGGGATCTGCCCGACAAGATCGGCTCGATGGCGCTGCGCCGGGACGGCGAGGGCGCGGTCGTGGCCCTGGCCAGTGGCTTCCACACCCTGGACTTCGCCAGCGGCGAGGTCATCCCGTTCCACGACCCGGAGCCGGACCGCCCGGCCAACCGGCTGAATGACGGCAAGGTCGACCGGCACGGGCGCTTCCTGTGCGGCTCCATGGACACGATGGAGGAGGGGCCGAACGGCGCACTCTACCGGGTGGACCCGGACTTCAGCGTGCACACGCTGGAGAAGGACATCATCGTCTCCAACGGTCCGTGCTGGAGCCCGGACGGCGATACCTTCTATTTCGCCGACACCTGGACCGGCGAGATCTGGGCCTACGACTACGACCAGGCCACGGGGTCGATCTCCAACCGGCGGACCTTCTGCCGGCCCGACGGTTCCGGCGGCGGTGCCGCGGATGGCTCCACCGTGGACGCGGAGGGCTACCTGTGGAACGCGCTGGTCTACGACGGCAAGATCATCCGCTATACCCCGGACGGGGAGGTGGACCGGGTCATCGAGATGCCGGTGAAGAAGGTCACCAGCGTGATGTTCGGCGGCCCGAACCTGGACACGCTGTTCGCCACCTCCATGGCCAAGCCGCCGCTGCCGCGTTTCCCCGGCGACGGGGTGCGGCGCGGCAGCCTGTTCGCCATTACCGGCCTCGGTGTGCACGGGCTTCCGGAGCCGCGTTTCGGCGCCTGAGTCCGTTGACCGCCCGGGTCGCCCGCGGGCGGCCCGGGCCCACGGCACCGGAGCGCGGTGCCGGCCGGCTGACGGGGCTGTCAGACCCGGCTGACGATCAGTGCCGCATTTACCCCGCCGAAGCCGAAGCCGTTGCACAGCGCATGCTGCGTCGCCTGCGGCCGGGCGCTGTTGGCCACGAAGTCGAGGTCCGCCATGGACTCGTCCGCATTGTCCATGTTCAGCGTGGGCGGCAGCATCCCCTCGGTCACCGCCAGGGTGGAGAAGATGCCCTCCACGCCGCCGGCGGCGCCGAGCAGGTGGCCCGTGGCCGACTTGGTCGCGGACACGGGGATCGCCGGCAGGCGCTCGCCGAACACCCGTCTCAGCGTGGCGATCTCGGCCCGGTCGCCCACCGGCGTGGAGGTGGCGTGGGCGTTGATGTGGCCGATGTCGGCCGGCGTCAGGCCGGCGGTGCGCAGGGCGGCCTGCACGGCGGCCGCGGCGCCGGCGCCGTCGTCCGGGCCGGAGGTGATGTGGTGGGCGTCCGCGCTGGTGCCGTAGCCGCTGATTACGGCCAGCGGCGTGGCACCGCGGGCCTCGGCGTGCGCCAGCGTCTCGATCACCATCAGCCCGGCGCCCTCGCCCATGACGAAGCCGTCGCGGTCGCGGTCGAAGGGTCGGGACGCCTTCCCGGGGGCCTCATTGTTGGTGGACAGCGCCTTCAGGGCGTTGAAACCCGCCAGTGACAGGGGGTCCACGCAGGCCTCGGCGCCGCCGACCAGGGCGACCTCTGCCTCGCCGCTGCGGATCAGGCGCATGCCGTCGCCGATCGCCTGAATGCCCGCCGCACAGGCGGTGACCGGGCAGCCGATGGGGCCCTTGAAGCCGTGCCGGATGGAGAGGTTCCCGGCGGCGAGGTTGGCCAGGAAGGCCGGCACGGTGAACGGCGAGATGCGCCGGTAACCCCGTGAGTCCAGCGTCTGCTGGGCCTGGGTGATGGTGCCGAAGCCGCCGATGCCGGTGGCGATCACGGTGGCGGTGGCCTGGCGGTCCGCCTCGCTCTGCGGGGACCACCCCGCCTGGGACAGTGCCTCGTCCGCCGCCGTGAGCGCATAGAGCGTGAACACGTCGAGCTTGCGGCGTTCCTTGCGGTCGGCGACGCGGTCGGGATCGAAGCCCGCCTCGGCGTCGTCGCCAGCGTCGGGCACCAGCCCGGCGATCCCCACCGGCAGGTCCCCGGGATCGAACCGGTCGATTGCCCCGATGCCCGAGCGGCCCGCCGTCAGGCGTGACCAGACCGGCTTGACGCCGCACCCGAGCGGACTGACGATGCCCATTCCGGTGATGACGATTGGCGAGTCCATGGTTTCTCCGCACTTCTGAGTGACGGGGGGAACGGTACCGCCGGTCAATATATGATCAAGATAATTTTTTGCGTCCGGGATGCCCGATGCCCTATTCACCCGAACATAAAGCGAAATCGAAGGACCGCATCCTGAACGCGGCCACGGAGCTGTTCTGCCGCTTCGGGTTCGAGAAGGTGTCGATCAGCCAGATCATGCAACGGGCGCGCATGACCCACGGCGCCTTCTACAACCACTTCGAGTCCAAGGAGGCGCTCTACCGGGCGACGTTCCTGGAGCCGCTGAAGGGCAGCCGTGCGGCGAGGCTGGTGAAGGGGCCGCTGTCGCTGAAGCACCTGACCGCGCTGGTGACCCACTACTGGAACCTCAGCGAGGTGGGTCGTAAAGAGCGGCCCGGCCACGAGATGATCCTGTTCAACGAGATCGGCAACGAGAACGCCGAGGTGAGGAAGCTCTTCGAGCGCTCCTACAGCAACCTCAGGCGGATGCTCGAGGTCCGCATCACCGCCCTGAGCCGCCTGAACCGGCTGCCCTTCGAGCCGGACCGCGAGGTCATCGCCGAGAAGGCCCGGGCCATCCTCGCCTCGCTGGTGGGGGCGGTGGCAACCGCCAGGAGCCTGTCCGACGACGAAGAGCGCCACCGCATCCTGCAGGCGACCCAGAAGCAGATCCTGACCATGCTCGGGGTCGACGGCGAGGAGTTCGACACGCTGTTTGCGGGTGAGGTCGCCGCCCCCTGACCGGCCAGCGTCGACGCCGGATGTGTTGTCTGCCTCACCCTCTCCCCAACCCCTCTCCCGTGAAGGGAGAGGGGCCCGGAGCCGCCAGGGAAGGTCGGAGGCCTTCGAGCGACCGCTCCACGGCCGGTTTGGCGGCGCTGAGCCGCGGCGATCCCGGGTAGGCCGGCTGCTCGAAGGCAGCCGACAGCCCCGATCGTCTCGCCCGGCCTGCCGGTGCAGCGCTCGTGTGCCGGGTGCCTGTCGGCCGGGCGGGGGCGCACGCCGTCACGCCCGATCCATACGAATGGCCGATTCCATGAGGCCGGCGGCCCGCCCGCATGGGCCATTCCCTCCCCGGGGATTGTGGGTTGCCTTCGAGCGACCGCTCCATGGCCGATAGGTCGGGGATGTCGGCTGCCTTCGAGCAGCCGATCTACGGCGGGGGACCGCCGTGAACCCGGGTGGCGGAGCGCGTGCATGCACGGCGCGGACGGGGCAGACTGCACGGAGGCCCATTGCCGGGGACGGTGGTGCGGTGCGTGATCGCCCAAACCGCACGCCCGTTTCCGGCGACGGGGAGGAGCAGGGCGGCACCTGCCCGTTTTGACGGTGTCGTCCCGCGGGTTTTGCGGCGGTCCGGCTCGTATCCGTGCCGGCCGTGATTTCGCGTTTTCGACCACCAGGGAAGGGGTGAACATCATGTCCATACCGGGCGCTATCCTGCGTTTCCTTCTGATCTACGTCATGCTCCTGCTGGCCGCCGGAGCCGTGGTGGACTGGCTTGGGCTGGACGCCGGCAGCGGGGTCAATATCGGTATCCTGTGCGCGAGCGTGCTCTGGGTATGCGATGCGTTCGGCCGGCGCAACGGGCGGTATTTCTCGAACGGCGAGCGCAACGCCGTCTTCCTCGGGATGGTCATCGTCGATGTCGCGATGCAGGGCGGGGTCACCGCTGCGGTGCTGGCCGCCGAGGAGGGCCCGGTCGACCGCGGCGCCGTGGCGCTCGGACTCCTGGTCGTGGGCCTGAGCCACATGGTGCTGATCGGGGTCGTTGTTGCCCTGAGCCGCCGGGGGCTGCGCCGGCGCGGTATCGTGACGGACTAGCCGCCTGCCGGACTTGGGCCGGGTTGGCGGCGGAAGCGGGGCGGCGGCCGGCTCGCACGCCCCTCGCGCCCGGCTTGCCACGCCACGTCCTCGCCGGAATCCATCCAGTCCCGACGGGCTGCCTGCGCTGTCGCCGAGGCGTCAGCGGCGTACCATGGGGGTGGCGGACCCGGCGCCCGGTTTCCGGGCGCGGGCCGCCATCCACCGTATCCGGAAGGCCAGGGCGTGACGACGAACCGATCCCGCATCCCGTGGAGGGCCGGCGCATGAGGCCGGCGTGGCGCTACCCGCGTACCGAGCGACCGTCAGGGCGCACCGACGCCGGCAACCTCGGCCGCATGCTGGGCTACCTGCGGCCGTGGCGGGGCCGCGTGGCGCTGGCCCTCGCCGCCCTGATCGGCGCCAAGCTCGCGGTGGTGGGCGTGCCGCTGCTGCTCAAGCGCGTGGTGGACGCCCTGGACACCGGCGGCTCGGCGATGTTCGTCACCGCGCTGGGGCTGCTTGGTGCCTACGGGGCGCTGCGGCTCGCAAACTCCGGCTTCTCGGAGCTGCGCGATGCGCTGTTCGCGCGGGTCCGCTACGCGGCGATGCACCGGCTCTCGACCACGGTGCTGCGCCACCTCCACGAGCTGTCGCTGGCCTATCACCTGGAGCGCCGGACCGGTGCCGTCTCCCGGGACCTCGCCCGCGGCACGCGCAGCGTGAGCAGCATCCTCAACTACCTGGTGCTCAACCTCGTGCCCACGCTGGCGGAGACGCTGCTGGTGGTGGGCATCCTGGCGTGGCATTACAGCTGGACGTTCACCGCCACCACGGCGGTGGCCGTGGCGGTGTACATCGCCTTCACCCTGTCGGTGACCGAGTGGCGCATGTCCCACCGCCACCGCATGAACGCGCTGGAGTCCCGGGCCAACGACCGGGCCGTGGACAGCCTGCTCAACTACGAGACGGTCAAGTACTTCAACAACGAGCCCCACGAGCTGCGGGCCTACGACCGCACCCTGGACGAGTGGACGGACGCCGCCGTGCGCACCCAGGTCTCCATGGGCGTGCTGAATTTCGGCCAGGGCGCGATCATCGCCGTGGCGGTGACCGCGATCATGGTGCAGGCCGCGCTGGGCGTGTCGGCGGGCGCGATGTCGCTGGGCGACCTGGTGATGGTCAACGGGCTGCTGCTGCAGCTGTTCATGCCGCTGAACGTGCTCGGCAGCATCTACCGGGCGATGAAGTACGCGCTCGCGGACATGGACCTGGTCTTCCGGCTGCTCGACACCCCCGCCGGGGTTACCGACCGGCCGGACGCACAGCCGCTGATGGTGCGCGAGGGGTGCGTGCGCTTCGAGGGCGTGGCCTTCGGCTACCGGCCGGAGCGGCGGGTGGTGGAGGACATCGACTTCACTATCGGACCGGGCCGGAAGGTGGCGGTGGTCGGACCCTCCGGGGCCGGGAAGTCGACGCTGGCGCGGCTGCTGTTCCGCTTCTGGGACCCGGACGAGGGGCGGATCACCATCGATGGCCAGGACCTGCGCGAGTGCACCCAGGACAGCGTCCGCACGGCCATCGGCATCGTTCCCCAGGACACGGTGCTGTTCAACGACACCATCGCCTACAACATCGGCTACGGGGCGCCGGCGGCGGGCCGTGCGGAGATCGAACGCGCCGCCCGGCTGGCGGACATCCACGACTTCATCGTCACGCTGCCGGACGGCTACGACACCGTGGTGGGCGAGCGCGGGCTCAAGCTCTCCGGCGGCGAGAAGCAGCGGGTGGCCATCGCCCGGGTGATCCTCAAGCAGCCGCCGATCCTGGTCTTCGACGAGGCGACCTCGAGCCTGGACTCCCGTTCCGAGGGCGCCATCCTGGGGGCCCTGGACGAGGTCGCCCGCGGTGTCACCACCCTGGTGATCGCGCACCGCCTCTCCACCGTCGCGGATGCCGACGAGATCCTGGTGATGGAGCACGGCCGTATCCGCGAGCGTGGCAGCCACGCCGCGCTGCTCGCCCGCGACGGTCTCTATGCCCATCTCTGGCGGCTTCAGCAGGCGGAATCGGAGGCGGAGACCGGGGAGGCGACGGCGGCACGCTGAGTGCCGCCGTGAATCACGCTGGTGCATCCCCACCCGCGCGGGTGCGGCCGTGGTGCAGCACGGCCCCGGCCGGCGCGCGCAAACGCCGGTGCGGGCGGCGAATTTACGGCAGTGCAGCACGCGGAACGGTCCTTGCTATGTGCGGCTGGTCGGGGGCACGGTAAGACTCGGCTGGGGCCGAACCGTGACCGCGCCACGTCCACGTCGTCGCAGGGGCAGCCGAGATGAGCAGCGAACCCGACCTGAGTATCCGCCACGTCGAACCCTCCCTCTATAACGACGACCTGGCCCCGGTGCCGCGGGACAAGCGGAGCTGGGGCTGGTTCGAGATCTTCAACGTCTGGGCCAACGATATCCAGAGCCTGTTCGGCTACACCCTGGCGGCGTCGCTGTTCCTTTCCTACGGGTTGAACGGCTGGCTCGTCTTCGGCGCCATCGTGCTTGCAGGCGTCGTGGTGATGGTGCTGGTGAACCTCTCCGGCCAGCCCAGCGTGCGCTACGGCATTCCCTATCCCGTATTCGCCCGGGCGAGCATGGGGGTGCGCGGCGCCAACCTCCCGGCGATGGTACGCGGTATCGTCGCGATCTTCTGGTACGGCGCGCAGACCTACTTCGCGTCCACGGCGGTGGCGCTGCTGATCAGCGGTGTCACCGGCGTGGACGGGGGCACGACCCTGCTGGGGATGACCGCCATCGGCTGGCTGTCCTTCGCGCTGGTGTGGCTGTTCCAGCTCTATCTCTTCTGGAACGGTATCGAGTGGATCCGCCGTTTCCTCAACTGGGCAGGCCCGTTCGTCTATCTCGTGATGATCGCGCTGATGCTGGTGATCGTCTGGCGCGCCGGCGGGGGCCTGTTCTCGGAGCTCGGTGCGATCTTCTCCGCGGGTCACGAACCGGACGGCGGTACGCTGGGCGCGTTCTTTGCGGTGACGGGTACGATGATCGCCTATTTCGCCGCGGTGGTGATCAATTTCGGCGACTTCTCGCGATTCGTGCGCAGCGAGCGGGAGATGAAGCTCGGCAACCTGCTGGGCCTGCCGCTCAATCTGGTGTTCTTCTCGCTGATCGCGCTGGTGATCACGGCGGGCACGGTGGAGCTGTTCGGCGAACACCTCACGAACCCCACGGACATCGTCGAGCGCGTGGACAACGTCGCGCTCACGGTGGTGGCGGCGGTGGTCTTCTTCACCGCGACGGTGGGCATCAATCTGGTGGCCAACTTCATCCCGCCGGCCTTCGACCTCGCCAACCTCTGGCCGAGCCGGATCAGCTTCCGCATCGGCGGCGTGATTACCGCCGTGGCGGCGTTCTTCATTGGCGGCCTGTGGGTGTCGCTGATCAGCCAGCTCGGGATTACCGGCTTCGTGAACACCCTCGGGGCCGTGCTCGCGCCTGTCTACGGGATCATGGTGCTGGACTACTACCTCATCAAACGCGGGCGTTTCGACGTCCAGGATCTCTTCTCCGCCAGCGCGGACGGTGCCTACTGGTACGACAATGGCTGGAATGTCCGGGCGCTTGCCGCCTGGCTGCCCGCAGCGGCGTTCTCCGTCGCCTCCGTGTGGGTGCCGGCCCTGCAGGTGCTCGCCGGTTACAGCTGGGTCATCGGTGCGGTGCTCGGGGCCGCGCTCTACTTTGTCGCGATGTGCCGGCGGCGGGAGGCGCTGGCGACGGAACGGACCTGACGGCCATGAAAAGGTGTGAACGGCGCCGCTGAACGATTGACACACGGCTGGCGGACCCGATATACGCTGAGAAAATACTGGCCGGGCCGTGCAGCACGTGACGGGTCCGGCGGCGGGACACGCGTACACACGGGGTTGACGGGGCATGCGCACCGCGCGTGCCGTCCGCACGGCGGAAACAGCGGGGTCGCAGTTGGGGGAGACGGGGCAGCCCTTGGGGTGGAACGAGAGTCTGTGCATTCTCGAGGTCCTTCGCGACGACGGCTCGACCCGGCTGCTCCGTGTCGAGCCGGGGCAGGACGGGACGCGGCGCCGGCTCGTGAAGCTGCGCTCGGGGATGGGGTCATCGGCCAAAGCGGTCTGCCTGCACTCGGATCACGAGGTGGTGAGCCGTCACGATCTCGCCTGTGCGTTGACGCTGGAGCGTCTCGAGGGCAGCGGACAGGATGCCTGTCTGTTTTTCGACGACCCCGGGGGCGAGCTGCTGGACGACATCGCGCTGCCGGGGCTGCGGCAATGGCTGGTGATTGCCACCGCCGCGGCCGAGGCGCTGATCGAGGTGCATGCCGCCGGCCTCGTCCATCGTGACCTCCGTCCCGAGACCTTTATCTGGAACGGTGAGCGGATTTACATCACCGATTTCTCTCGGGCGGTGCGCATTCGCCGCGAGCACCGCGATCTGGATGTCCCGGACTCGAACACCCACCGCCTGCGCTATATGGCGCCGGAGCTCACCGGCCGGTTCAACCGGCCGGTGGACTACCGCGCGGATTACTACAGCCTGGGCGCGGTGCTCTACACGCTGCTCGTGGGTCAGCCGCCGTTCTCCGCCGATGACGCCCATGAGCTGATTTACCAGCACCTCGCGGTGGAGCCGGTCCCGCCGCGGGCACGGCGGGACGATGTCCCGGAGGTCGTCTCCCGGGTGGTGCTGCGCCTGATGGAAAAGGACCCTGACGGCCGCTACCAGCACGGTGAGAAACTGCTCGCAGACCTGCGCCTGGTGGCGGACGTGATCGATGGCCGGCGTGCGGACGATCACGGTCTGCTGAGCGGTCGCGAGGGCCAGCGGCCGCTGGACATCCCCCACCGTCTCTACGGCCGTGAGACCGAGCGCCGGCGCCTCATGGACAGCCTGGAGCGTGCCTTCGAGCACCGTCCCCAGCTCGTGCTCATCGCCGGTGCCTCGGGGATCGGCAAGACGACCCTCATCCGCGAGACCTATCTGCCGGTGACACGGCAGCGGGCGTTCTTCGTCTCCGGCAAGTTCGACCAGCTCAAGCGGGCCCGTCCCTATGGCGCCTGGCTGGACGCGCTGGAGGACCTCGTCGCCTTCATCATCGCCGAGCCGGCGGAGACACTGGAGTGGTGGCGTGGCCGTCTGTGCGAGGCGCTGGGCGCGCAGGCGGGTCTGCTCACGGCCCTGAGCCCGTCGATGCAGGCCCTGCTCGGCGAGCAGCCGCCGCCAGGGGACCTGCCGCCGGCGGAGGCCAAGGAGCGGTTCCGGGACACGGTGCTGCGTCTGTTCCGCGTGTTCAGCGAGGCGGACCGGCCGCTGGTGGTCTTCCTCGATGACCTGCAGTGGATCGACGATGCCTCCCTGGAGCTTCTGGAGACGCTGGTGCAGCGGCTCGAGCAGCTGCCGCTGCTGATCATCGCCGCCTATCGGGACGACGAGGTCCCCGCCACCCACCCACTGATGCTGGCCCGGCGCACGCTCCAGGAGCGGGGGCGGTTTACCCTCAGTGCGCTGGAGCTCTCGCCGTTGACCGAGGCGGACGTGACGACGCTGCTGACTGAGGGCGCCCGGCGCTCCGCCGGTGAGGTCGCGGAGCTGGCAAAGGAGGTGCTGCACCGCAGCGGCGGCAATCCGTTCTTCATCTGGCAGCTGCTGCGCACGATGCGGGACAGGGGCTGGCTGTTCATGGACGACGCCGGCCAGTGGTGCTGGGACCTGGACGCCGTGCGCGGTGCCGGGGTGCCGGATCAGGTCGTCGACCTGATGCTTCACCGCCTGCACGGGCTGCCGCGGGAGAGCCAGCAGCTACTCTCCTGGGCGGCGTGCCTCGGGACGTCTTTCGATCTCGATATCCTCGCCTGGCTGGCGGGGCGCGAGATGACGGATGTCTACGATTTGCTGCGGCCGGTGCTCGACGAGGAGTTCATACTGCCCGTGGGGGATCCCGCCCTGGTCGGAGACCGGGTCGTCTCCCGCAGCTTTCGTTTCGCCCACGACCGCATGCAGGAGGTCGCCTACCGTGCCCTCCCCGAGGAGGCGGTGGAGCCGTTGCACCTGAGGATCGCCCACCTGCTGCGCGAGCGCCTGCCGGCGGCGCGCCGTGCCGAGCGGGTGATCGAGATCGCTGGTCACCTCAACCTCGCCCGTTCCCTGGTGAGCGGCGCGGAGGCGGGTACGGACCTGGCGCGGGTGAACCTGGACGCCGCCCGCCGGGCCAAGGCGGCGGCCGCCTTCGCCGCCGCGGTGGAGCACATGCGCGCCGGCATGTCACGCCTGCCTGGAGACATCTGGGAACGGGACCCGGCGCTCGCCTACGCGCTTTACCGCGAACGCGGCGAGCTCGAATACCTCAACAGCGACTTCGAGGCGGCGGAGCGCTACGTCAGCGAGGCGATCGCGCGCGAGACGGACATCTTCCGTCGCGCCGACCTTTACTACATGCGCGTTGTCCAGTGCACGCTCCGGGCGCACTACACCGAGGCCGTGGCGGTGGGGCGCGAGGCGCTGGCTCAGTTCGGCGAGGTCCTGCCGGAGGCGGACCTGGAGGACGTCCGCGACCGCGAGCTCGCCGCGGTGCGTTCCCTGCTGGAGGGGCGCCCGCTGGAGTCGCTCGGTGGCATGCCGGCCATGACCGACCGGCGCCGGCGCGCGGTGATGAAGCTGCTGATCGCGCTCGGGCCGCCGTGTTACCGCGCCCACCCGGGGCTGTGGTCGGTGATCGTGGCCCGCGAGGTGCGGCTGTGCCTGGAGAGCGGCAACGTTACCGGGGCGGCATACAGTTACCCCGCCTACGGCGGCCTGCTGACCCACGTGGGGCAGGGTGACGGGGGCGACTGCGCGGCGCTCTATCGTGCGACCCGGGAGCTGATGGCGCAGTTCACGGACCGCGCGGAGAACAGCATGGCGCACCTGATGATGGGTAGCTCGCTGACCCACTGGTTCGCACCGCTGCAGGCAGCAAGCGAGGACTACCTGGAGGCCTACCGTACCGGCCAGGCCTCGGGGAACCTCCAGTACGCCGTTTACGGCTTCGGCCACGATACCTACTGCCGCTATTTCCGCGGTGAGCCGCTGGACGAGCTTATCCCGGATGTCCTGAGCTACCTGGAGTACACCGAGCGGCGGCGCAACCTTTGGGGCATCGATCTCATCACCGGGGCGCTGCGTGTCTTCTCCCTGCTCCACGGCGGACGGGACGAGCCCGACTGGCTGCACAAGCACGAGAGCGAGACGGATTACCTCGCACGCTGCGAGGCGCACGAGAACCTCCAGGTTCTGTGCATCTACCACATCATGCGCGCCATGGCGCTGCTGCAGCTCGGAGAGGTCAGCGCCGCGGCGCACAGCATAGGCGAGGCGGAGACGCGGCTCGACAGCGTCTCCGTGCAGGGACTGCTGCCGGTCACCCAGTTCCCGGCGCTCAGGGCACTGGTGCTGGTGCAGGCGCCCGAGGCCCTGGACGCCGACGACGGGACGGTGGCGGCCGCCCTGGAGGACGCGGTCGCGCGCTACGGGCGCTGGCGCCGCCACGCCCCCGACAACTTCGAGCACTGGTACCGGCTGATGCAGGCCGAGCAGGCGCGCCGGGACGGTGACGTCACCGCACTCATCGACGCCTACGACGATGCCCTCCAGGCCGCCCAGCGGCAGTCCTGCTGGCCGGCGGCGGCCCTGATCGCCAGGCGTGCCGCCCTTTACTGGCGCGAGCGCGGCCGCAACGCCTTCGCCGGTATCTACGAAGACCAGCTCGCCCAGGCGTTCCGGCAGGGTCGGGCCTCGGCGGCGCTGGCACGGCTCGACGGCGGCGCCCGCGCGGAAGAGCCGGCGGGGCGGGGACCGCAGATGGATGCGGTCATCCAGATCGCCCAGGCGCTGTCACTGCACACCGAGCTCGACGAGCTCGTGCCCGAGATCATCCGCAACGTCGCCCTGCAGACCGGTGCCCAGCGTGTCGTGCTGCTGCTGGCGAGGGACGACGATCTCCGCGTCGCCATGGACAGCGGCGTTCACGGGGCGCACTACTACTATACGCCGCCGCTGGTGGATAACGTCGAGTCCCTGCCGCGTTCGGTGATCCGTTACGTCGCGCGCACCCAGCGGATGCAGCGCTTCGGCCGCGGCGAGGTCGAGCACAACCTCATGCTCGCCAACGACCGCTATATCAACCCGCCGGACGACCGCGGCGACGGCTTCACCAGTACCGCCTGGTGCGTGCCGCTGACCTATCTCGGCGAGCTCATCGGCGTGCTCTACCTGGAACACGCGCTCACCGCGGAGGCCTTCGACGAACGCCAGCGGCCGCTGATCGAGTTTCTCGCCGCCCAGGCGGCGATCTCGGTGCGCAACATCGAGCTCATCGACCGACTCGCCGAGGAGGGCCGCGCCCGCCGGGACGCCGAGCGGCGCATGCAGTCCGCGGATGCGGAGATTTCCGCGCGGCGGGTCATGGAGGAACGGCTCAAGCACCTGGCCAACACGGACGCACTCACCGAGCTCGCCAACCGGCGGATGTTCATCGAGGCCCTGGAGCTGGCATGGCGTCAGGCCAGAGACGCGGAGGCCCCACTGGCGGTGCTCATGATCGACATCGACCACTTCAAGGACATCAACGACCACCACGGTCATGCCGCCGGCGACGAGGTGCTGCGCCAGCTCGCCGGGCGTTTCCGCACGGCCCTGCGCGCGATCGATATCCCCGCACGGATCGGCGGCGAGGAGTTCGCGGTGCTTCTTGGCGAAGGCGAGCAGGCCGATATCGTCGCCGAGCGGCTGTGTCGACAGATGGCGCAGACCCCGGTGTGGACCGACGGCCACTCCATTACCTTCACCGTCAGTGTCGGGGTGGCCTACCTTCGGCATGCCGACACCAGCCACGAGGTCGTGCTCCAGCGCGCGGACCAGGCGCTGTACCGCGCCAAGCGCGACGGCCGTAACCGCGTCGCCATCGAGCTCTGAGGTCCGGGCCCGCTCCGGGGGGGCGGCACCGGTGGACAGCAGGCCCTTTTCTAGACGAGACGTATCGTATTGTATATGCTCTCACTCATGAGCACCCAGGAAGCACGCGGGCCGGGACGGTCCCGGGAGAAGCACCGGCGGATACTCGATGCCGCGGCGGCCCAGGTCGCGCGGGTGGGCTACCCCGCGGCCACCATCGAGGGCGTCGCCGCTGCCGCCGGCGTGGGCAAGCAGACGATCTACCGCTGGTGGCCGTCGAAGGCCGCGCTGTACGTGGAGGTCTATGCGGGACTGGTGAGCCGGGAGGCGCTGGTGACGGGGATCGGCACCGGTGAGGCGGCCCTCGTCGAACTGTTGCGGCGGCTGTTCCGGATCTACCGCGATACCCCGGCAGGGCGGATACTCGCCGGCCTGGTGGCCGACGCCGCGGCGGACGAGGATGCCCGCGTCGCCGTGTGCGGAGGGCTGGTGACCGGGCGCTCGGAGATCGTCCGGGACGTCGCCGCCACATCGCCGCAGGCCGCGGAGGTGGTTAACGAGGTCATCGTGGCGACGGTCTGGAAGCGGCTCGTCACCGACCCGGGCAGCCTGGACGACGCCTTCGCCGCGCACCTGGTGCGAACGGCGCTCGGCGCGGCCGGAGTACGCTCGTGAGCGCGGTGCGCCTGGTCGAGGGCTACTGCCCCGGTGTCATCGCGGAGGTGATTGGCCTGCACATGGACTACTATGCGCCGGCGTGGGGCTTCGGTGCGCCGTTCGAGGCCAAGCTCGCCCGGGAGCTCGGCGCGTTCCACGCCCGCTACGATCCCCGCCGCGACCTCTTTGTCACGGCCAGGGGCGGGGACGGCGCGCTCCTCGGCACGATCACCGTGGACGGTGGCGAGGACGACCCCGGCGGCGCGCACCTGCGCTGGTTCATCGTCGCGCCCGGCATGGCCGGGCAGGGGATCGGCGGCGCCCTGATGCGCCGTGCCGACGCCTTTCTGCGTGCCATCCCGTATCCGCGTGCCTACCTCACCACCTTCCGCGGCCTCGACGCCGCGCGGCGGCTCTACGAGCGTTACGGCTTCCGGCTCGCCGGCGAGGAGGCGCAGGACCCCTGGGCCGGGCACGTCGGCCTCCAGCGCTTCGAGCGTGACGACGGGCACGTGCCGGCCGGCAGCTGAGGCGGATTCCCGCGGTCGTGTATCCCGTCATTCAGCCATTGAAACAGCAATCATTCGCAGCAACATACAGGGGTATAGCCGGGGGACAGACTCACACATCGGCCTTTTCCGGACATGGTCCAGGAGGTGCAGTCATGGCCGAAACCAGCTTCGACTTCATTCCCCGTGCGTACCGTCCCGACAAGCCCCGCTCCGTGGGCGTGACCGAGATCCGCGGCCCCTACTACGCCACCTATGGCACCCGGCATCTGGCCGACGTGCTCGACGTCGCCGGCCAGTGGGTGGACGGCGTGAAGTGGGCCGGCGGCTCGTTCGCGCTGCTGCCCCGGGAGCAGGTTCGTGCGATCAGCGATCTCGCCCACGAGCACGACGCCTACGTCTCCTCCGGCGGCTGGATCGAGACCGTGCTGCGTTACGGGCCGGAGGCGGTGGACCGCTATCTCGCCGAGGCGAAGGCGGTGGGCTTCGACGTCATCGAGATCTCCACGGGGTTCCTGTCCATGCCCACGTCATCGCTGGTACGGCTGGTCGAGCGCGTCCGGCGTGCGGGGCTCAAGGCCAAGCCCGAGCTCGGCATCCAGTTCGGCTCCGGGGGCGACTCCACCGAGGCGGAACTCGCCGCCGAGGGCAAGAAGGACGTCGGTGACCTGGTGAACCGCGGCCGCCAGGCGCTGGATGCCGGGGCGGACATCATCATGATCGAGTCCGAGGGCATCACCGAGAACGTGGCGCCCTGGAACACCGGTGCGGTCGCCGCGATCATCAACGGTCTCGGGCTGGAGAACGTGATGTTCGAGGCCGCCGACCCCCTGGTGTTCGAGTGGTACGTGAAGAACTACGGCAACGAGGTGAACCTGTTCGTCGACCATTCCCAGATCCTCCAGCTCGAGGGCCTGCGCCAGAACATCTGGGGCAACAAGTCCACTTGGGGACGGATCGCCAACGTGCCGCCGCTCGACGAGGGCTGATGGTCGAATGCCCCGCGGGGCGTGACGCCGGGGCCACCGGCGTCCGCCCCGGTGTCGGGGTCAGTCGTCGAGGGTGAAGCCGAGCTTCACCGTGACCTGCCAGTGGGCGACGCGCCCGTCCTCGACCTCGCCCCGCGTCTCGGTGACCTCGAACCAGCGGATGTTGTGCAGGGTCTCCGAGGCGCGGGAGATGGCGTTCTCGACGGCGGCCTCGATGCCCTTGGGCGACGAGCCGCAGAGCTCGGTGACCTTGTAGACGTGAGCGCTCATGGTCTCCTCCTCAGTGCCGGCGGGCGGGTGCCCGCGTGTTTCCTGTCCCAAGCGTAGCCCACCCACCGGGGCCGGTGTCAGCGCGCGGCGCGGGCGCGCAGGAGGAGCACCGCGCTCCAGAGTAGCGCGCCGGCCATGATCAGCCGGCCGGCGTTGAGGGTGAGCGCGGCGAGGACCCGGTCGTAGGCCAGCAGGCCCGTCTCGCCGAGGATGAACTCCCAGTCGTGGAAGCCGTAGGGGGCGGTGTGCCCGGTGTTGCCGCCGAGCAGCGGGAGCTGGCCGGCGCGGGCGTCGGCCATGTAGGGGGCGATGTCCAGGAGGTTTTCGCCGAACCACCACAGGCACAGGCTGGCGCCGAAGGTGTCGCCGCGCCCGCGCAGCAGGGCGATGCCGCAGATGACGGGCATCAGGAGCTGGCCCAGGGTGCCGCCGAGGGAAGTGACCCATTCGCCGAAGGGCCGGAAGAGCAGGTGTCCGAACTCGTGGAAGGGCAGGTTGACGTTGTGCAGGAACCCGGCGTCCCGCCCCAGGGTGGCGATATCCTGGATCATGTAGCTGCCGCCCCAGACCAGGAAGGCCAGCCACAGCGCGAGATAGCCCCACCACAGCGTCGCCATGGCTGCCGGGGGCACCGCCAGCGCCGCCGCCCGGCCGGCCAGGCGTTCGCGCAACGGCGTACGCCGCTCGGCGCGCCGGGCCTCATAGGCCTCCAGCCGCGCGAGGTAGGTCGCGTACTTGTGGAAGACGATGCCGCAGTGCGTGCAGGTGACCTGCTCCGGGCGCCGCGATGTGCCGCACTTCGGGCACTCCATGGGTTCGGACCCCGTCACCGTGTCGATACGAGCCGGCCCGTGTATCCCGCCGGGGCGGCGGGCGTGGCCGTGGCTACACAGTAGCACGGGCCGCCGAGCGGGCGAGGTGGCGGCCCGGGCGCCCTGTCGTGTACGGCGGTGCGTCACCGTGCGTGACCGCAGGTGGAACGACGTTCCCGGAGCGCTCACAATCGGCGTCGGGGCGGTCCCGGCCGCCGGTACGGATCACGCATTGCAGGGAGCCGATCATGCGCGCGCACTACCTACAGCATGTGCCCTTCGAGGGGCCGGAGCGTATCGCCGAGTGGCTGGAGGATGCCGGCTACACCGTCACCGGCACGCCGCTCTATCGCACGGCGGCACTGCCGGCGCCCCGCGAGGTGGACTTCCTCGTGGTCATGGGCGGGCCGATGAGCGTCAACGACGAGACGGACCGCCCCTGGCTGAGGGCGGAGAAGGCGTTCGTGCGCGAGGTGATAGAGGCGGGGACGCCGGTGCTCGGCGTCTGCCTCGGGGCGCAGCTGATCGCCAGTGCCATGGGGGCCGCCGTCGGCCCGGGCCCGGAGAAGGAGATCGGCTGGTTCCCGATCCGGGGCGAGGGCGGCGACGATCCGTCGCTGTTCCGTTTCCCGCCGTCGGTGGAGGTCTTCCACTGGCATGGCGAGGCCCTGGCGCTGCCGCCGGGGGCCGTGCGCCTGGCGAGCAGTCCGGTCTGCCCCAACCAGGCATTCCAGCTCGGGCGCACCGTGCTCGGCCTGCAGTTCCACCTGGAGACGACGCCGGCCTCCGCGCAGGCGCTGGTGGCGCACTGCGGCGACGAGCTCGTGCCTGCCACCTACGTGCAGAGCGCGGCGGAGATCCTGGCGGCGCCGGCTGCCCGCTACGAGGCGATCAATGCGCTCATGGGCGACGTGCTGGCGTTCCTCCATCAAGCGGCGCCGGCCGCGGCGGGTACGCGTTGAACCCTGTCCCCGGTCAGTGGGGCGGGACGTGCGCGATCTCCCGTGTCCCGGGAGGCGCGCCCCCGCCGGCACCGTCGCGGACCTCCGCGACCAGCGCCTCCAGGTGGCGCACGTGACTGCCCGCCCAGTAGAGCTGGCCGCAGCCGTCGCATTCACGGAAGCGCCGGTAGTAGCGGTGGGTCTTCGGTGCCAGGCGGTGGGCGATGGCGGCCTTGTCCACCGCGCGGAGGACGCCGTTGCAGCGTGCGCAGCGGCTGAGCGGGTCCATCCACGCCGCCAGCGGATAGCGCACCGCGACCTCGTGGAGCTGATCCCGGGGCGCGTCGGCCCGCAGGAAGCAGGCGTGGGTGACCATGCGGCGCTTGAGCAGTCCCCGGTCGCGGGTCAGCAGGATGCGGCCGTCGGCGGCGGCGATCGCCGCCAGCGTGGGGTCGTCGTGGTCGTT
Organism: Arhodomonas aquaeolei DSM 8974; assembly: GCF_000374645.1. Classification (GTDB taxonomy): domain Bacteria; phylum Pseudomonadota; class Gammaproteobacteria; order Nitrococcales; family Nitrococcaceae; genus Arhodomonas; species Arhodomonas aquaeolei. Next base: position 97,026 of record NZ_KB894809.1, on the reverse strand, counting down.
GCGGTAGCGTGTGTCGAAGCCGAGCAGGCGAAGATAGCGGGCCAGCGTGCCCAGGTGCGTGTCCGCCACGAAGCGGGGCGGCAGCGCCGGCGGTGGCCGCAGCAGTGACGCGCCGTCCGGCGCCTGCGTGGTGGGGACCGGGTAGACGTCGATCCGCTCGCCGGCGGCGACGATGTGAGCGAAGCCGACGGCGGTGCCGTCGACGCGGATCAGGCCGACCTCGGGATGCGGCACGCCCAGGGCCTCGACGACGTCCTTCACCGAGGCCCGCCGCGTGAGGGGATAGTCGAATGGCCGCTGTCTGTGCACCGGTGCGAGGAACTCGTTGAGCGAGTCGTGGAAGCACAGCCGTGCGCTGTCGGCGCCGGTCACTCGCCGCGCTCCTCGCTCACGGTGACCGAGCGCACCTCGCCGTTGACGATCTCCACGATCCGGTTGAAGCGCGTGGGACCGAACGAATAGACCCACTCGTCCACCTGTTCCACCGCGCTCAGCGAGTGTCGGCGGCCGTCGGACACGCCGGTGCGAAAGCGGGTGCGCCGGTGCACGGGCGGGCCGCAGCGGCGGTAGAGCTCGAGCTTGGACATGCCGGTGCGGATGCGGTTGGGCGAGCAGTGACCCGCCACGCTCGGGGAGAAGCCGTAGCTGCCGGTTTCCTCCCGGACCAGGTCGCCGTTACGGAAGGTCAGGACGCGCAGAAACTGCTGGGGGCCACGGTTGTAGTACCACGCCTCCACGTCGCTGACATAGCCGGTTCCGGGCACGAAGGCCTCCGCACGGTGCTCGATGTAGTCGGGTTCGCCGCAGTGGCGCGCCACCCGCTGGGTGCTGTCGCCCTGCTGGATCAGGTGATTGCCGCAGCGAAGCGCCAGGGCGTCGCCGCTGGCGAGCGCAACGGCGGCGGCGACCAGGGTCGGTATGAGCGTGCGCATGGTGCCCTCCCTGGAGATGGTTCCACCCCCCGATCATGGATCAGGACGCACCGGCGTGCACGGATCAGGCGCGATCCCGCGCGATTACCCACGCCCGGAAGGCCGCCGCCGGGAGGGGGCGGGAGAAATGGAAGCCCTGCACCTCGTCGCAGCCCTCGCGCCGCAGGAACGTCACGTGCTCCGGCATCTCGGCGCCCTCGGCGATCACGCGCAGCCCCAGCGTGTGCGACAGCGAGATGATCGCGCGGGCGATCTCCGCGCTGCGCGGTTCCGAGTCCAGGCTCTGCACGAAGGAGCGGTCGATCTTCATGGTATCCACCGGCAGGCTGTGGAGGTACGACAGCGACGCATAGCCAGTGCCGAAGTCGTCCACGGCCACCGTGATCCCGCGCTCGCGCAGCGCCGTGAGGGCCGCGGCGGTGGCTTCGGCGTCCGATATGGCCGTGCCCTCGGTGATCTCCAGCTCCAGCCGGTCGGCGGGCAGGCCGGAGGCGGCCAGCGCGCGGTCCACGGTTTCGACGAGGGTGTCGCTGCGGAACTGGCGCAGCGACAGGTTCACGCCCACGCGCAGCGTGCCGAGCCCGGCCGCCGGCCAGGCCGCGGCCTCGTGGCAGGCCTGTTCCAGCACCCAGGCGCCGATGTCCTCGATCAGGCCGCTTTCTTCGGCCACTGGAATGAACTCGGCGGGGCTCACCGGCCCGAGCTCCGCGTCGTGCCAGCGAAGCAGCGCCTCCGCACCGACGACCTCGCCGTCTTCCAGACGGATCTGCGGCTGGTAGTGGAGGGAGAGGGCGCTGTCGTCCAGTGCCGTGCGCAGGCGGTTCTCCAGGGTCAGCCGGCGCTGGCCGTGGGCGGCGAAATCCGCCTGGAAGAAGCTGTAGCGGATCACCGCGGACTGCTGCGCCCGGCGGGTCGCGGTCATCGCGGCGATGACGAGCCGTTCCACGTCATGGCCGTCGTCGGGGGCGATGGCCACGCCGATGTTGAGATCCGTGAAGATCGTCTGCTCGCCGAGGGGGATCGGTGCCTCGACCGAGGCGACCATGCCCTCGGCGACGGTCTCGGCGGCGCAGGGGAGGTGCCCCGGACCCGCCCGCAGGAGCACCAGGAAGGTGTCGTTGCCATAGCGCCCGACCAGTCCGCCGGCGGGGCGTACCACCCGGTCAAGCCGTTCTCCGATCGCGCGCAGGACCTGCTCGGAGAGATGGGGACCGAGTGTTTCATGGATCCGGCTGAAGCGGCGGATGTCGGCGAACAGCACCGCGATGCCGCCCCCGCCCCGCGCCGAATCGGTGGTGAGCATATGCTGCAGGCGGTCCAGGATCACGTTCCGGTTGGGCAGGCCGGTGACGTCGTCGTAATTGGTCATGCGGTAGAGCCGGGCCTCCAGGGCGTCGCCGCGGCTGACCTCGAGACCGCTGAGCGTGTAGTGCGTGACGTGGCCGTCGTCGCCCCGTATCGCCGTCAGTGTCACCCACAGCCGGTAGGACTCGCCCGTGCGGCGACGCCGGCGCGCCTCGCCCTGCCAGCTCCCCGTCGACTCGAGCTGACGCCAGACGGCCTCGTCGGCGAAGACATCCTCGTCGCCGTAGCGTCCGTCCGCGACCGGTGCGCCGAGGATCTCGTGCGCGGCGTAACCCGTGATGCGGGTGAACGCGCGGTTCACCCGCAGGATGCGCCGATCCGCGTCGAGCACCATGCACAGCTCCTCGGAGTGCTCGAAGAAGCTGTCCGCGAGCCGCCGCGACGCCGCCGCCTCGCTGTGGGCGGTGACGTCCAGCAGCGCACCGACGACCTCGCCCGTCGTGCCCCGGTCGTCGCGGATCACCGCCACGTTTTCCTGCAGCCAGCGCACGTCGCCGTCTGCCGTGTGGACGCGGAAGGTCTGCGCCAGGCGGCCGTCGCCGAGCAGACGGTCGTGGCCGTCCCGCACCGCCTTGCGGTCCCGTGGGTCGATCCGTTCCAGCCACCACTCGGAGTCGCCGATCTGCCCCGGCGCATAGCCCAGAATCCCCTGGACCGTATCACTGACGAACGTCGGTACCAGCCGGTCGCCCACGACACGGGCGCGGTAGATCACCGCAGGGCTGATGCGGAGGATATTACGCAGCTCCGAGAGCGCGGCGAGATGGCGACGGTGCAGGAAGGCACCGATGGCTGAGCCCACGATGATCAGTCCCAGCAGGGTCCCGCCGAGCACCACGATATCCGAGACGAACGACACCGTCGGCTCCAGTACCGCCGAGAGCGGGGCGGTCACGGTGACGTAGAAACGTTCGTCGAACCACTGGACCGGCGCGTAGGCGATCACCTGGCCGTCGACGACGGCGTGATCGCCCCGGATGAGTTCGCCGCTGCCGGCGGGTGTGGCGGTGCCGGTCTGCGCGGACAGCCGGGCCACGGCGGCCGCCGCGCCGTGCATCTCCGGATCGCCCGCGGCGAGCTCGATGGGGTGCCAGAGCACGGTGCCGTCCGGGCGCACCGCGTAGGCATGGCCGCCGCGATAGGGGTGCACGTCACCGAGCAGGCGTTCCAGCATCGCATGCAGGTCGAGCCACCCCTCGACGCGGCCCAGTGCGGGGCCTTCGTCGCGGATCGGGGTGACGAGGTGGAGCAGCCAGCGGCCGTTGACGTCGTGGAGGTGACCACTTCGCTCCGGGGTGCCCGTGCGTACCGCCCGCGCCGGCAGGAACGGTCCGTTACACCAGCCCGGCCCCGGCCGGCTGACCATGACACCCGAGGCGTCCGCCAGGGTGACGGCGCACAGCAGTCGGCCGTGGACACGGTCCACGGTGGTCAGCAACCCCTGAACGGCGCGCAGACGTGCGGCATCGGGGCCGTCCCTGACGGTCTGCCGGACGCGCTCGTCCGCGGCGATCACCTGCAGGGTTTCGTGATACTCGCCCAGCGAGCGCTGCAGGGCGTCCGCCTTGATGGCGGCTGCCAGTTCGACCTGTCGGCCGGCCTGCGCCACCGTGTCCGCGCGGAATTCCATGTAGATCCGCTGGAGCAGGAACACCGCGCCGATGACCAGGGCGCCGAGCAGTGCGACGGGAAGCCATCGTCGGGTCCGGCTGACGGGATCGGTGAGAGACAGCATGGGGGTCCTGGGTCCTGGGTTACCCGGTGCCCGGTGGCGGTATGTAGTCAGGATGTTTTGCCCAGCAATCTGTGACAGAACGCACGCGAAGTCAATTTAGTGAGCGGTCGACCGCCCCTGCCGCGCGTTGCATCCACTCGCCGGGTGCCGCGCTCAGCGGAGCTGACTGTCCTTGCTGCCCCGTCGGTTGTAGCTGCTGAATCCGCGCTCTTCCTCGTCCCGGGCCGCCTGGCAGTTCACGCACAGGCGCACACCCGGAATAGCCTCGCGGCGGCCCGCCGGGATCTCCGCGTCGCACTCCTCGCAGTGGGTCAGGCTCTCACCGCTCGGGAGCCGGCTGCGGATGCGCTCGAGCGCGTCGGCCACGGAGCTGTCGATCTGCTCCTGCACCGCGCCGTCGTGTGTCCAGCCGTTGGCCATGGGATTACCTCCTGATGGGGGACGATCATGGTAGCCCCCGCCGGGGCCCTTATAACGCACCGCCGCCGTCGTCCTCAACGCCGCCCGGCGGGCGTTCCCCCGCGGCGGTATGATCGTGATAATGGCGTCGAACAGGGACGGTGGGAGGGCGTATGGCAACGCGTATCGCGATCGTGCAGGGGCACCCGGATCCGGCGGGCGGGCACCTGTGTCACGCCCTGGCGGATGCCTACGCGGCGGGGGCCGGCGAGACGGGGCGCAGTGTGCGCCGTATCGACGTCGCGGGTCTCGATTTCGGGCTGCTCCGCAACGAACGGGCGTTTACGGGCGAACCGCCACCGCCGGACATCGCCGCCGCCCAGGAGGCCATTGCCTGGGCGGAGCACGTGGTCATCGTCTATCCCTTATGGCTCGGTACCATGCCGGCGCTGCTCAAGGCCTTCCTGGAGCAGACCCTGCGCCCGGGTTTCGCCTTCGATTACCGCCCGGACGGCCTCCCACGCAAACGCCTGCAGGGGCGATCGGCACGGGTCGTGGTGACCATGGGCATGCCCGCGTTCGCCTACCGCTGGTATTTCGGCGCGCACAGCCTGAAGAGCCTGGAGCGCAACATTCTGCGCTTTTGCGGGATCTCGCCGGTCGGGGAGTACCTGATCGGCGGGGTGGGAAACGCCAGCGCCGAGCGCCGGCACCGCTGGCTGGCACGCATGCAGCGGATGGGGCGTGCCGGGGTCTGAACGCCCCGGGCCCGTCTCACCAGCCCCAGAAGAGGAGCCACCAGGCCGCGGCGACGACGCCTGCCGCGGCGGCGCCCCCGGCGAAGCCGCCGAGACGGCGCAGCCATTGCCCGGGCACGTGTACCGCGGTGATTCGCCAGGCGAGGCCGAGGCTCCATGCCGTCGCGGCGGCAAGGAGCAGCGCCCGTGTCTCGCCGACCCAGAACACCGGCACGCCGTCGGCGCGCAGCAGTGACACGGTGGTCATGGACAGGCCGAGGAACGCCCCTATGCCGCCGAGCGGTATCAGGGAATGGGCGAGGTGGTAGAGCCGTTGGGGCCGCCACTGCCCCATCGCCCGGGTGCCCAGGGCCAGTGCGGCGGTGACCGCGCTACCCACGATCACGGCGGTGGTGGCGATGTAGACGATCAGCAGCGCGCCGTCGAGCAGGTTGAACACGTCGTTCTCGCCCGGGTAGTTGGTGAACACCCACCACGGTGCGTGCATCGTCAGCGGCCACATCCAGTCGTGGTGAACCAGCCACGTGGCGATCGCCTGCTTGGCAGTCACGAACCACGGGCTCGCGCTCCAGTGAAAGGCCCCGATCGCCGTGCCGATGAGACCGAAGACCAGCAGCACGTACTCCCAGCCGCTGGCGTTCCGGGCCCCGATACGGGTGATCTCCGATCCCGGCAGCCGCGGTTCCAGCGCGATGGCCCCGCGGTAGCCGCTGCAGCGCCCGCACATGTGGCAGCCGCCGGCCTCGTCGAGCTCGCGCAGGGCCAGAAGGGTGGGGCAGTTGACGCGTTCCGGGCGGACGCTGCGCCGTGCCGCCTGCCAGGCGTCCTCGTGCGTACGATAGTGCAGCGGCGAGAGCCGCGAGAGCAGTCGGAAGACGCCGTTGACCGGGCAGAGGTAGCGGCACCAGACTCGCTTGTCCCGGCCGTAGAGGAAGCCGACGATCATGGCGGCCACGGTGGAGCCGCCGAGTACGATCAGCGCCGGCCCGGGATAGTCGTAGACGCTTGCCATCTGGCCGTAGAGCGTCGTGCCCACGAAGGCCACGAAAGGCCAGCCACCCCAGCGCACCCAGCGCGGGATGGCGCCACCGCGGCCGTGGCGGCTGGCGAACTCGGTGAGCGTACCCTCCGGGCAGAAGACACCGCACCACACGCGCCCCATGAGCACGATGCTCAGCAGCACGAACGGCCACCAGATGCCCCAGAAGACGAACTGCGCGAAGACGGTGAGGTTGTCCAGGATGCCGGCGGTGTACGGCGGCAGGGGCAACAGCGTGGGAACGATCAGCAGGAAGGCGTAGACGCCGACCACGCCCCACTGAATACCCTGGATCACGCCGCGATGACGGCGCATCCACTCGCCCCAGGCGGCCAGTCGGCCGCCCGGGGCGGCGCCCTGCATCATGCCGGCCGCACAGCTCATGATGCGGCGGTGCTGGGCTGCTGCTCCCTGGCTGTGGCCGTCCTGCGCGGCGGTCGGCGCCCGCTCCAGCGCAGCAGGGCGACGACGATCACCCAGAAGGCCGCGAGGGCGATGACGTCCGTGAGCGCCGGATAGGCCCGGTAGCCGGTGAGCGCCGCCACCAGACCGCCGAAGCGCGTGGCGTCGTCGAGCAGCCCCGGGGTGCTCCAGACCGGGTCCATGCCCGCCGGCAGCCAGCCCATGCCGATCAGACGGTCCACGCCGCTGACCAGCAGCGAGCCGGCGAGCAGCAGCAGCAGCGCTTCGCTGACACGGAAGAAATGGCGCCAGGAGAACACCCGGGAACCCAGCTGCAGGATGTAGAAGGTGACCAGCGCGACGCCGAATCCGGCGAGGGCGTAGAGCGCGAAGGTCCCGCCGTTACCCATGCTGATACTCGCCGCACCGATGCCGTAGAGGAAGACCACGGTCTCAGCGCCCTCGCGGGCGACGGCGATGGCGACCAGCACGGCGATCCCGGTGTACTGCGAGGTCGCGATGGACTGGTCGACGCTCTCGCGCAGCTCCCGTGACAGTCCCGCGCCATGGCGCCGCATCCAGATGACCATCTGCACGATGAGCCCCGAGGCGACGAGGACCATAATGGTCTGGAAGGTCTCCTGGGCGCTGCCGCTGAGCAGGCTGCCCATGCCCATCAGCCCGGCGGCGAGTCCCGTCGCGATCAGCAGGCCCGCGGCCACGCCGGACCACAGATAGCGCAGCCCGATACGCCCGCTCGGGTGATGCCGGAGCCACGCATAGACGATCCCAACGACAAGAATCGCCTCGACGCTTTCGCGCCAGACGACGAAGAACACCTGTCCCATTTCCATGACGGAACTCCGGTCTGTGGCTACTACTTGGCGACGATTACGCCTCGGGCATCGGGGAGGTGGAACTCGTCGAAGAACTCGTACTCGCCGGGCTTGAGCGGGTGCACCACGACGAACGACTGAACGCCGGGCGCCATGACCTTCTCTTTGCGTAACCGCGTGCTCTCGAATTCTACCGGAGTGTTACCGGTATTGTGCAGCTCGATCTTGAACCGCTCCCCGGCCTTGACCTCGAGGCGGGCGGGCCGCAGCTCGCCGTTATGCAGCTCGAGGCGATAGGTCGGCAGCTCGGCCGCCGCCGTGGCGGCGGCCAGGAGCAGGGCGAGACCGAGCCAGCGGCTCAGTGTCTTCACCATGGGTGTCTCCTAGTAGCTGCCCTTCTTGCCGATGCCGGCATAGGTGAAGTCGAAATCCACCTTGAAGGGCTTGAACCACTCGCCGACACCGGTCTCGTCGTCCACGTGCCGCATGAACATCGGCGCATCGACACCCTCCGGCGCATGTCCCGGGGGATAGATGGTGTAGGTCAGGTGGTACTCACCGGGGCCGTCGAGCTTGACGTTCTTGCCGTAGTGCGGGCCGTCATTGGCGACCATCGCGTCGAACACGCCGCTGGTGGTGGCACCGCCTTCCTTGGTCAGCTTGTACTCGATCGTGAGGTAGGGCATCCAGGCGCCGACCGCGAAGCCGTTGGGGTTGTCCTCGACCGCGTGGATGTCGGCCTCGAGATGAACGTCCGCCTTCGACGTGGACATCTGTCCGGCGGGCTCCATCTCCACGGGCTGCAGGTATACCGCGGCGATTTCCAGTCCGTGCATGGTCGTCGGCTTGCCCGCCGGGTACTCCACTGCCGAGGCCAGCCCGGGGACCAGGGCCGCAGCGGCGACAGCGGCGGTGAGAGCGTACTTCATAGTGCCTTCTCCTTCACGTCGTTGGAATGGCGTTCACCATAGACCAAACGATAATTATTCGCAACAACGATGTTCGGGATAGTGGCGTTCAACGTGACCGCGGTCGGTCGGTGGCGTTCCCTGCCGTGCCGAAGCACAGGCGCACGACGCGGTGGCGGCGGCGCGCCCGGTTGCGGTAGGCCCATCCCAGGCGCCCGGTGAGCCGGGCCGTGAGGCGCAGCCCGAGTCCGAAACCGAGGTCGTCGCCGTCGTTGCCGCCCTCGCCGTCGACAGGGCGCGGGTTGACGATCAGCACCCGGTCGCCGCGCTGGCGGATGCTTACCTGACCGTCCCAGGTGTGCTGGAAGGCGTTGCGGACGAGGTTGCCGAGGACGATTCGCGCCGGGCCCTCGGGGACGTGAACCGTGTACGGTTCGGTGTCGAGCGCCACGGTCACGGGCTTGTCGGTGAGCAGATACGCCAGTTCGCCGGTGATTTGGCGCAGGAGCTCATCCAGGCGCAGGTGCCGGGCCGTCGGCGGCGATTCGTCCACCCGGCTCAGCCACAGCAGGACCTCGGTGAGCTGCTTCATGGTCTGGCTGGCCCGGTCGATGCGCTCGATCACCTGGGCCTGACGGGGGTCCGCCGGCCCGCCGAGCTGCTCCTGCAGCCGGTGCATGAGCTCGATGTTGCTGCGGATTACGCTGATCGGCGTGCGCAGCTCATGACTGGTGTGGCGCAGGAAGCGGTGCTCACGCTCCAGCGCCTCGTGCACCGAGGAGAGGCTGCCCCGGATCAGCGCCGCGAGCTCGTTAAGCTCCGGGTAGGCGAAGTCCGGCGGCGGTTCGCGCAGGCGCCGGGCGTCCAGGTCCCTGGCCCAGGCGCCGAGGGCGGCCACCGGCCGGGAGACCCGGCGCAGCACGAGCAGGATCACCCCGGCGAGGACCAGCGCACTGGCCACGCTGATGCCGAACAGCAGCCGCAGGTTGGCTTTCGCGTTGCGGGCCACCAGCGCGGACGCCGTTTCCGGGGAGACGGTGTGGCTGACGAACACCGTTTCCCTGCCGGCGCGCACGCGCATGAGGAAGCGGACGAACTGCGGGGGCTGGAACCAGCGCGCGTCGTCGTGGATGTGCAGCACGTCCGCTTCGGCGGGGGGATGGCCGAAGGTGGCCCGGGTCGCGGCCGGCACGTCGTCCCAGCGCCGCGCGATGCGGTAGCCGGCGATCTCGCCCGGCGCCGTGGCGTCCCCGGTGACGTAGTCCCGGGCGACCCGCTCCATCTGGGCGGCCACCATGTTGTCCATGCCGCGCTTGAAGAACTGGGCGCTCAGCAGCGAGTAGCCGATGACGAGCAGGCCCCCCAGCCCGAGAAAGACAATGGCGACGAACCACTTAAGACTGATCGGGCGTTTCATCCGCCGGGGTCCTCAGGGCGAAGCCGTAGCCGCTGACCGTGTGTACCAGCGCGGTATCGAAGGGGGCGTCCACCGCGCGTCGCAGGTTGTGAAGATGGACCTTCAGGCTGTTGCTGTCCGGCGGCTCGTCGCCCCATACCGCCTCTTCCAGGGCCCGGCGTGAGACCGCCGCCGGGGCGGCGCGAAGCAGTGTCTCCAGCAGCCGCCAGCCCGTGGGTGAGAGGCGCAGTGTCCGGCCCGCGCGGGTGACGGTGTGTTCGCTCAGATTCATCACCAGGTCCGCGTACCGGAGCTGGCGTGCCTGGCCGCTGCGCCGGTGGGCGAGGGCGTGGATGCGCGCCACCAGCTCCTGGAGCTCGAAGGGCTTGACCAGGTAGTCGTCGGTGCCGGCGCGGAAGCCCTCGAGCTTGTCGTCCAGGGTGTCCCGGGCGGTGAGCATGAGCACCGGCGTGTCGTCGCCGCGGGTGCGCAGGCGCTGGCACACGCCCAGCCCGTCCATGCGCGGGAGGTTGAGGTCGAGGAGCAGCACGTCGTAGCTGCCGGCCTCCATGAGCGTGAGACCGGCGGGACCGTTGCTGGCGTGGTCGCAGCGGATATCCTCGATGTCGAGGTACTGCACGACGGTGCCGGCCAGGTCCAGGTCGTCCTCGATCAGCAGTGTGCTCAGCATGTCCGTGCGTCCTCGCCCCCGGCGGTCAGCCTCTCGCGCAGCCCCTCCAGCAGTGTCCCGACATCGTAGCGGATCAGCAGCAGCGCAGGGATGAGCACCAGCGTGATGACCGTGGCGAACATGATGCCGTAGGCGAGCGAGACCGCCGCCGGGATGAGGAACTGCGCCTGCGTGGAGGTCTCCGTGAGCAGGGGCATCAGCCCGGCGAAGGTGGTCAGTGACGTGAGCAGAACCGCCCGCAGCCGGCTGGTGCAGGCCTCGGCGATGGCGCCGCGCAGGTGGGTGGCGTCCGCCCGAAGCTCATTGAAGCGCGCCACGAGCAGGAGACTGTCGTTCACCACCACGCCGCTCAGGGCGACGATCCCGTTGAGCGACAGGATGCTGAGCGCCAGGCCGTTGATCCAGTGACCGAGAATGGCACCGACGATGCCGAAGGGGATGGCGGTCATGATCACCGCCGGCTGCAGGTACGAGCCCAGCGGCACGGCGAGCAGGATGTAGATCATCAGCAGCGCGAGCAGGAACATCCGGGTCATGGAGCTCTGCGTCTCCGCCTGCTCCTCGGCCTCGCCGGCGAAGTGCACGTCCAGCGAGGGGTACTGACGTTCGAGGTTCGGGACCACGTTCGCCTGCAGCTCGGCCACGAGCCCGGTGGTGGACATCACGTCCTTGTCCACGTCGCCGGAGAGGTAGACCGCGCGCTTGCCGTCGATCCGGGTGATGCTCTCGCGGGTGTAGCCGTAGGTGGCGGTGGCGACGTCCGAGAGGGCGAGGACGTCGCCGTCGTCGGTGCGCACGCGGGCGTTGAGCACGTCCGTGGCGCTCTGACGCTGGCCCTCCGGGTAGCGGACGGTGACCTCCACCTCGTCGCGGCCGCGCTGGTAGCGCTGGACCACCTCGCCGTTGAACGTGCGCAGGACCTGTGCGGCAAGCTCCCCGGTGGTCAGCCCCAGGGCGCGCCCCCTGGGCGTCAGCGCCAGGTGCAGCTGCGGCTGGCCGGGGGAGAGATTGTCCTCGACGCCGCTGACCGCCGGATAGGCGTTCAGGGCGGCCCTGAAGCGCTCGCCTGCCTGGGTGAGGACCGTATCGTCGCTGGCGCGCAGCTCGATGCGCACGTCGTCGACCATCTGCCGGGTGCTGCGGACGCTCAGCGACTGCGCCCCCTCCGGCAGCCCGGCAAGCTCGCGCCAGCGACGGGTGAAGGCCGGCAGGTCGTAGGGGGCGTCGTCGCTCAGCTCCACGTCCACGGTGCCGCTCTGATCCGCCTCGGAGAGGACCTGCAGGTGGGCGATGCCGGTGTCGCCGCCACCGCGCAGGGCGCGGTCGGCATCGTGGGCGCGATCCTCCAGCAGCCGCAGGGCTGCATGGGTCTGGCCGTAGCTGGCGTCGTTGCGCATGGTCAGCTCTGCCGAGACGGTGTCGCCGGTGACGGCCGGAAAGAAGCTGATCGGCACGGTCCCCGTCAGCGGCATGCTGATCACCAGCACGAACAGCGCCAGGAACAGCACCACCACCGCGTAGCGGTAGTGCAGCGCCCAGCGGATCACCGGGCGGTAGCAGCGCTCGGTAAAGGCCGCGAGGCCGGCGTCCGCCCCGTTCTGGATGGACTGCCAGCCCCGCATCAGCGGGTTGCGGCTGCGCCCGCGATGGGTATTCAGGTGGGCGAGGTGGGCCGGCAGGATAAGCTTGGACTCGATGATGGAGAGCACCAGGCAGATCGCCACGACCATCGCGAACTGGGCATAGAGCTCGCCCAGCCCGCCGCTGGTCTGCGAGAGGGCATAGAAGGCGGCGACCGTGGTGAACACGCCGAACAGCGTGGGCACCGCCACCCGGCGGGTGCCGAGGACCGTATTGGCGACCGTGTCGCCGTGCTGCTCGCGCACCGTGTAGACGCTCTCGCCCACGACCACGGCGTCGTCGACGACGATGCCCAGGGCAATGATGAACCCGAAGGTGGTGAATTCGTTGAGCGTCAGCCCCGCTAAGGCGTCGCCCATGAAGAACAGTGTGCCGAAGAAGATGAACGGCAGGCCCATCGCCACCCAGAAGGCCACCGTCAGGTTGAGGAACAGCGCCAGCAGGACGAACACCAGGGCGATACCGGTGATTGCGTTCTTCACCAGCAGCTGCAGCCGCCCGTTGATGGAGGTGCTGCGGTCGTGCCAGGTGTCCAGGGACACGCCCCGGGGCAGGTGGCCGTCGGTACGCCACTGATCGACGACCTCCCGGGCGGCCTCCACCGACTCGGTGATGTCGTCCCCGCCGGTGCTGACGACCTCCAGCGCGACGCTAGGCTCGCCGTTGAAGCGCGACAGGACCGGGGTGTCCTCGTCGTAGGTATCGTGGACGTCGGCCACGTCGCCCAGACGCACCCGGTGGCCGTCGGCGGTGGTGATCAGCGGGATGGCCGCGAACTCGCCGCGCTCGTAGGCCTGCTCCGAAGCCTTGAGCTGGAGGTAGAGGGTGTCGCTGCGCAGCACCGGTGTCATGGTGCTGGTGGAGCCGTTATTGACGGCGTCCTCGACGTCCGAGAGCGACAGGCCGTAGGCCTGCAGGCGGCCCTCGTCGATCTCCACCGCCATGATCGGGTCGCGCTCCCCCGAGAGGCTGACCCGGCTGATCTGGGCGCGTCCGAGCAGGGCCGTCTTGAGCTCGTCGGCGAGCTGCTGGAGGGTATGGCGGTCGGTATCACCGTGGAGCTGGAGCCACAGGGCGTGGTCCTCGCGCTCGCCCTTCTCCACCACCGGGTTCTCCGCGTCGGCGGGAAAGGTGGAGATCGCGTCGACCTGGGTGCGCACGTCGGTGAGCAGGGTGTCGAGGTCGTAGTCGTTGCGTTTCTCCACCGTCACCGTCGTGCCGCTGCCCGTGGAGGTGCTGGTCATCGAATCGATGCCGGAGACGTCCTGGAGGGCGTCCTCGATCTTGATCGCGAGGCCCTCCTCGGACTGGCGCGCGGAGCCGCTGTCGTAGGTCACTGAGACCGTGACGCTGTCCGGCTCCATGCTGGGGAAGGCCTCCTTGCGCAGCGTGAACGCCGAGCCCACGCCCAGGGCGATGACGAGCACCATCAGCAGGTTGGCGGCGACGGGGTTGGCGGCGAACCACGGGATCAGGCCCGGGAAGCGCGCGTGGTCATCACTCATCGGCACCGCCCCCGGACCCGGCGGCCTCCGTCTCCACCGGATTGACCGCCATGCCCGCCAGATACGAGCCCAGCGGGTGGGTGACCACCTGCTGCGCCGCGCCGGCGAGTGTCTCCGGCGGTCGGACGTAGATGGCGTCGCTGTCGCTGAACACCGGTTCGGCGGAGAAGCTCGCGAGCGCGCCGTCGCCGGTGACGTACCAGATCTCGCTGCGCTGGCTGAGTGCGGCGGGCGGCAGGCGCCACAGGCCGTCGATCCGCCGGCCGCTGATGCGTGCCTGCACGAACGTGCCCGGCAGCAGTGGCGGTGTGCGTGACAGCGGGAGGTCCACGGCAACGATCACCGAGCGCTGCCGGGTGGTGTCGTCGCGGTGGCGGGCGATGCGCAGGACGTGGCCGGACCATTCGTGTCCCCCGGCGACGTCGGTCAGGGTGACGGGCCATTCGCCGTCGGCGAGGGTGTCGGTGTCCGGCAGGTTGGCCCAGTCGCGGTCGGCGAGCGGGACCCCGATCTCCACGCGGTCGGTGCTGTAGAGGGTCGCGATCTCGCCGCCGGCCTGTACGTAGCTTCCGGGGGCGATTGCACGGCTCACGACCAGGGCGTCGAAGGGGGCGTCGATGCGGGTGTGGGCGAGGTCCTGCCGGGCGTCGGCCAGCGCGGCCCCGGCATCCACGACCGCGGAGCGTGCGGTGCGGACCTGGGGCTCGTGGAGGACCAGCGCCGAGTCGGGCTCGCCGTCCATGCCGGAGGCGTCCCATTCCTCCCGGGCCTGGTCGCGTTCGCGCTCCGCCTCCAGAAGGTCCTGGCGGGCGCTGGCAAGGTCGTGTTGTGCCGAGGCCACGCCTGCCTGGTACTCGGCATCCTCGAGCCGTGCCAGCACGTCCCCCTTCCGGACCTGCCGGCCGGTCTCGAAGTCCCCGCCGAGTGACGCCACCCGGCCGGACACGGCGGCGGTGAGCGTGAGCTCGTAGTGCGGCCGGGCGGCGGCATAGCCCTGGGCGTGGGCGGTGTAGGTGCCGGTGCGGACGGTGACCACCGAGACGTCCGGCCGTTCCTCCGGTGCGGTGCCCGCGGCGGCCGTCGCGGGTTTCCGCGCCGCCTCCTCCATGCCGTGCCCGCTGTAGAGCACCACGGCGACGAGCACGGTAAGGGCCGCCAGGAGCATGAACCACTGTGCGTAGTGACGGATCATCGGTGTACTCCCAGACCGAGTGCCAGGCCGAGGTCCACGCGGTTGGCCAGGCGGCTTCGGGTGAGCTCGTTGAGCTGGGCCTCGAGGTCGTAGGTCTGCTCCTGGACGTCGAGGAGGTCGAGAATGGTGACCAGCCCGGCGCGGTAGCGCCGGCGGTAGTTCGCCAGGCTTCGGCGGGCGCTGGCGAGCGCGTCGCGGGTGTGGGCGAGGCGCGTCTTCAGGGCCTGTTCCTGGCCGATGGCGTCGCCCACCTCGGTCACCGCGGTCAGCAGGGTCTCGCGGTAGGCCTGATAGGCCTTGGCCGCCTCCAGCTCCGCCTGCTCCGCCGCCGCCTTCAGCTCGCCGCCGCGGTACAGCGGCGCGGTCAGGTCGGCGAGCAGCGACCAGACCGGGGCGGTGAGCAGCGCCTGCCGCGGCGTGGTCGCGACATCCTCCAGGCTCGCCTGCAGGTCGAGGCTCGGCAGCATGTCCTTGTAGGCCGCGCGGGTGCGCGCCGCCTGCGCCTGGATGGCGATATAGTCCGCGCGGAGGTCGGGACGGCGGCCCAGGGTCTGGACGGGTAGATCGACGAGGGGGACGCGCACGCCCGGGTAGTCCGACGGCACCGGTATTTCCGCGTCGTCGCTGCGCCCGAGCATTTCCCGCAGCGAGCGCCGCTCTGAGGCCAGGTCCTCGCGGTATTCGGCCAGTGTCGCGCGGGCACTCGCCAGGTCCGTCCTTGCGGTGTCCAGATCGTCTATGTCGCCGATACCCTTGCGGTAGCGTTCGCGCACGAAGGTGAGGTTGTCCTGGAGCGTCCCCAGCCGTTGTGTCTGGATGTCGACGGCGCGCCTGTCGGCGATGAGCTGGAGCCACGAGTCCATGACCTCGGAGGCCAGGGTGTCCCGCGTGGACTGGTAGAGGGCCCGCTGCTCGGCGACGTCCAGGTCGGCGGCGCGGTATGTGTCGGCGATCCGGCCCCAGACGTCCGCTTCCCAGCTCACGGTCACGGAGCCGGTGTAGCGGGTATCGCTGTCCTCCTCCCGGCTGCCCGTGAGTTCCGTGTCGAGGTCGGGCAGCCGGTCCGCACCGGTCTGGCGGCGCTCGCTGCGCCGGATTCGCAGAGTGAGCAGTGTCTGCTGCAGGTTGGGATTGGCGGCCAGCGCCTCCTGGATAAGGGCGTCCAGCCGGGACGAGCCCACGAGCTGGTTGAGGTAGGCGGTGGGTTCGCCGCCATCGAGCGCCGGCCAGGACGTGACGTCTCCGATCGCCTCGCGGGCCCTGTCGGGGTAGTCAGTCTCCGGGGCGGTGACGGCGCAGCCGCCGAGCAGTGTCGCCGCCAGCACCAGCCCGGTGAGTGTCAGCAGTCGTCGCATGGGTCGCGGGTCCAGAAGGTTGCCGGCCGCGCCGGTGGTCGGGGCGGCACCGTTGCGGCACAGCCTGACGCCGTTGCGGTTAATGCCGAGTTAACGCGGCCTTGTCCCGGCGCCGGGTCGCCCCCACACCGCACCGGGCGGGCGCTGCTGGCGCGTTACAACGGCGGGGGCCCATAATCGGGGCCTGCGCGGCGGGCCGGGCCCGGCGGCGTGATCGTCACATCAACCGAGAAGAACGGAGGTTCAGCATGGGTTTCGCGCTATCGGACATGACGCTGACCAGTGCCGCTTTCGAGAATGGCGGGGCGATCCCGACCCGTCACACGGGTGAGGGCGACGACGTCTCCCCGCCGCTGGCCTGGTCGGGCGCGCCGGAGGGCACCCGGGGCTTCGCGGTCATCTGTCACGACCCGGACGCGCCGCTGGTCTCGCCCAACGGCACCTACGGGTTCGTGCACTGGGTGCTCTACAACATCCCCGGCTCGGTGACGAGCCTCTCCGAGGGGATGACGGACTACACCGCCGGGCGGAATAACATGGACAAGGTCGGCTACAACGGCCCCATGCCGCCCGAGGGGCACGGCGTGCACCGCTACTATTTCTGGGTGCTGGCCCTGGACCAGGCCACGGAGCTGCCCGAGGGGCTGACGATGTGGCAGCTGCTCGAGCGCCTGGAACCCCACATCATCGGCATGAACCGCCTGATGGGCACCTACGAGCGCGGCTGATCCGCGCCGGGCGCGGTTGCGGCGATCCCCGCCGCGGCCGCAAGGCCCCGCCTGACCGGTCCGCCGGCGGGCCGCCTCCCTATCCGATTATCGGCGGCCGGCCGGCGAGGACGTCGTCCAGCGGCTGCGGCCGCCCCACGGCAAAGCCCTGGACGTAATCCACGCCGAGCTGCACGAGGCGCTCGCGCAGGGCGTCGTTGCTGACGAACTCGGCGACAGTGTGCAGCTCGTAGGCCTGGGCCAGGCGGGTGAACGCGGTCACCATCGCCTCGTTGCGCGGGTCGTCGAGCAGATCGCGAATGAACACCCCGTCAAGCTTGAGCACGTCGACGTTGAGGTGTTTGAGATAACCGAACGAGCTGAGCCCGGAACCGAAGTCGTCCAGTGCGAAGGTGCAGCCGAGCTCGCGTAGCCGCTCGATGAATGCCAGCGCCTCCGTGAAGTTGCGCACCACCGCCGTCTCGGTGACCTCGAAGGTCAGCCGTCTCGGGTCGATGCCGTTGCTGTGAATCGCGTTCTCGATCACGGTGAGCAGCTCGGTGGAGGCCAGCGACTGCCCGGACAGGTTGATCGACCAGTGGGCATCGGAGTCCGAGGCGGCGCCGATGGTGCCTAGCGCGTGCTCCACCACCCACTGGTCAACCCGTGGCACCAGGCCGTAGCGCTCGGCGATGGGCAGGAACACCCCCGGCGAGATTGTGCTGCCCGACTGGTCGAGCATGCGCAGCAGTATCTCGTAGTGGGCCCGGCCGTCGATCTCCCCGGAGGCCGGGACGATGGGCTGGCAGAGCAGCCGGAAGCGGTCGCCGCGCAGCGCGTCGTGCAGCTCCTGGGCCCATTCCATACCGCTGCGGTAGAGCTGCAGCGCCGTGTCCTCGGTGTCGTAGACCTGTACACGGTTGCGTCCACCATCCTTCGCCAGGTGGCAGGCGGCGTCGGCGGCGCCGAGCACCATCGCGGCGTCGCCGGCGTAGGCATCAACGGGGACGACGCCGATGCTCGCGGTGATCTGGAACGAGCGCCCGTCGGAGACGAAGTGCATGGCCTCGATCGCGCTCCGGTGGCCGTCGGCGATCTCCAGTGCCCGGCTCAGGTCGCAGTCGCGCAGCAGCAGCGTGAACTCGTCGCCGCCGAAGCGCGCGAGCACATCCCCGTGGTGGACACGCTCGTGCAGCAGCTGGGCGACCTGACGCAGCAGGGCGTCGCCCGCGCTGTGGCCGGCGGTGTCGTTGATCACCCGGAACTGGTCGACGTCGAGGTAGCACAGAGCGTGCTGCTCCGAGCCGGTGCGGCAGTCGAGCACCGCCTGCTCCAGCGCCGTTTCGAATGCGGTGCGGTTGGGCAGGCCGGTGAGGGGGTCGTGGGTCGACTGGTGGCGCAGTTCCGCCTCGATGGCGCGCAGGGACGATAGGTCGCGCATGACCACCAGCACCCGCCCGGGGCGGTCGCCGCCAGGCAGCGTGCGCAGGCGCACCTCCACCGGGATGGTGGCGCCCCTGGCGGTGGTGAGCTGTGTCTCGTAGCGGTGCGGGGTGCCCTGGCGGACCTGATCCAGGAGATGGGCGCCGGCGCGCAGGGCGCCGCCGGCGATCCCGCCCGGCTCCTCGCCGATGACCTCTCCGCGGCTGTAGCCCGTGGCCTCGAAGAACTGCCGGTTCGCCGACTGAATGCGCCCGTCCGGCCCCACCAGCAGGATCAGGTCCAGCGAGGCGTCGTGGATCGCCGCCAGTTCCGCCATCGAGTGGCGCAGCGCCGCCTCGGTCTCCTTGCGCTCGGTAATGTCGAACAGAAAGGCGTCGATGCGCATGCCGTCGCCGTCGCGGATCGTGGGAGTACCCAGGTGCAGGACCCAGCGGACGCTGTCGTCGCCCAGCCGGATACGGTGCTCCACGTCGTACGGCCGGCCGCGGCTCACTGCGCGGTCGATGGCGCGGGTCAGCATGGCGCGGTCGTCCGGGTGAATGAGCGTGTCCCAGTGGTCATGGCCGGTGCGCAGCCGCCAGGCCCCCTGGCCGAAGAAGGTGGCGCCCTCGGTGGCAAGCAGCTCGGGCGCGCTGCCGCTGACCCAGTGCATGCGCAGGGCCACGCCGGGGAGGTTATCGAGGATGGCCTGGATGCGCTCCTCGCTCTCGCGCAGGTCGCGGGTACGCCGGCGCACGCGGGCGTCGAGCACGAAGTTGCCCGCCAGCAGGACGATGACGGCGATACCGAAGAAGCCCAGGATCCAGAAGACCCAGAAGGGCAGGATCCATTCCGGTTCGTCGCGGACACCGAGCCACCGGGACTGGAGACGGTAGTAGACGGAATCAGGGTCGGACTTGAGGGTGCGGACCGCCGTGTCGAGCTGCTCGCGCAGCGCCGCGCCGCTGGCGGCCTCCAGGGAAACGGCGAAGTGCAGCTCCACCGGCTGGAAGACGATGGGTGCCGGCACCGCGCCGTAGGTGGGATAGAGCCGGTTGCCGATGTCCTTGTTGCTCGCCACCGCATCGACGCGCCCGGTGGCGAGCGCGTTGAAGGCGTCCCGGTAGCTGGCCAGGGCAACGAGCTCGGCGTCGATGCCGAAGCTCTCCAGGAGCTCGTGCAGCCCGCCGCTGCCGGAGACGTTGACGCTGCCTTCGAGGGTGCCGACCCGGCGGCCGTCCAGGTCCAGGAGGGACTCGATACCGCCGTGCGGGCGCACGTACACCCGCGACCAGCTCGTCAGGACGGTCTCCTCGCAGAAGCGCATGCGCTCGGCGCGCTCCGCGGTACGCGCGACGTCGGGCATGACGTCGATCTCGCCCGCCTGCAGCCGTGCGAGGCCCTCGGACCAGGTGCCGGGTACCCATTCCAGCTGCCAGTCCTCCCGCTCGGCGATGGTCTTCAGCAGCTCTGCCCAGAAGCCCTGGGGCTCGCCGTCGCTGCCGGTGAACAGCCGCGGCGGATTGTCGTAGATACCCACGCGCACGGTGCGCGCCTGGGCGGCGACGGATGCACAGAGCAACAGCGCGAGCACCGACAGCAGCAGTGCCGGCAACCCGGTATGCCGCCGGCGTGCGGGCCGGGCGTCCTCGGCGCCGCGCAGGCACTTTCGGCGGTCCCAACGCATCGGTATCGCGCAGTCCTTCTTTATTAGCGTTATCCGTTCTGTGGCGGCGGTGGCGGCCCCCTCGACCCGACCCGCCCCTGAAGCCTAGTCGAGTCGCGGCGGTAGTGTAAAAGCCGGAACCGTCGGCGGAGGAGGCTGTCTGCCCCAGAGGGGATCACCATTGCGCCGCCTCGTGGGAGAATGGCGCATCGATCACGAACGAAAATACCGATCAGGGATATCCATGAACACGCAAAGGCCGACGGCGTGGCTGCTCTCCGCTTACCGTGCGGACAGTCATCGTGCCTGGGCGGACTGGCTCGTGCGGACCATCGATGATGTCCAGTGGAGCCGCTTCGAGCTGCCCGGCCGGCATTTCCGATGGCGCATCCGCGGCAACCCGCTGTCCTGGCTCGATACGCTGCCCGCCGAGCCGCCGGCGCTGATCGTCGCGACCTCGATGGTCGACCTCGCCACCCTGCGCGGGCTGTTCCCGGCGCTCGCGGGCGTTCCGGCGTTGCTGTATTTCCACGAGAACCAGTTCGCCTACCCGGTGAGCCCGCAGCAGGTGCGCTCGGTGGAGCCGCAGATGGTGCAGCTGTATGCCGCGCTCGCTGCCGATCGGCTGTTGTTCAACTCCGCGTTCAACCGCGAGAGCTTCCTGGAGGGCGTGGCGGCGCTGCTCGACCGGATGCCGGACGCCGTCCCGGAGGGCATCGCCGAGCGTCTGCGGCCGGCCTGCGAGGTGCTGCCCGTGCCGGTGAAACCGATTCCGCCGGCGCCGGAGCGCGACCCGCGGCTGATCCTGTGGAACCATCGCTGGGAGTACGACAAGGCCCCGGAGGTCTTCGCGGAGGCCATGATCACCCTCGCCGAGCGGGGCAACGACTTCCGGCTCGCGCTGCTCGGACCCCGCCCGCGCCATGTGCCGACGCCGCTGACCCGGCTGCGCGAGGCGCTGGGCGAGCGCATCGTTGCCGACGGTCGGGTCGAGCGGCAACGTTACCGCTCGTTGCTCGGCCAGGCCGGTATCGTGGTGAGTACGGCCCACCACGAGTTCCAGGGCCTGGGGGTGATCGAGGCCGCGAGCGCCGGCGCCTGCCCGCTGGTGCCCGACGCGCTGTGCTACCCGGAGCAGTACCCGGAGATCTATCGCTATGCCTGGAACGACGCCAACGCGCTGACCGAGCGGCTGGAGGAGTGGCTGGAGCGTGGCCTGCCGCCTGTGCCGGACGTCTCCGCCTGGCATGGCGAGCACCTGCGCGCCCGATGGGCGGAACGTATCCACACCGCGGCCGGGCTGCGCGACGGTGCGACCCGGGTGCGCCGCAACGGCTGACAGGCGTGCCCGGCGCTTTCCTCGCGCCGGGGCGGCGTGGGTATACTGCGGCAGCCTTTCATCGTTAGTGGTTCTATGGTCATGCAGGATGCACCCGGCGCCGGGGACGGCGCGGATACCCCGAGGGAGCGGATCCTCCAGGCGGCTGCGCGGCTGTTCGCCGAGCACGGCTTTCATGCCACGGGTATGAAGGAGCTGGAGCGCGAGACCGGGCTTGGCCGCAGCTCGCTCTACTACCAGTTCTCCAGCAAGGAAGAGATCCTCTTCGAGATCCTCACCCGCTACCTGCGCGCGCTCATCGCGTACGGCAACGGCCTGCTCGCCGAGCCCATGACCGCCGAGGAGCGGCTGCGTGCGCTCTCGCGCCGGGTCATGGAAACCATCGCCCACCATCGCCCGGAGCTCACGGTGTGTTTCCGCGAGCAGCACGCCATCGGTGCGGAGCGGCACGAGGCGGTTCAGGCCCTGCACCGCGACTACGAGGCGGTGTGGGCGGCGGTGCTCCAGCGCGGCGTCGACGACGGCAGCTTCCGCCGCGGCGGGCCGTTCACCGTCAAGGCCCTGCTCGGTCTTCACCACTACAGCTACCTCTGGCTCCGGCCCGATGGCAGCCGCACCCCGCGGGAGATCGCCGACGAGTTCGTCGACCTCGTCCTCGACGGCCTCGCCAGCGGCGACTGACTCCCCGTTTACCCCACTATCGCAAGGTGGCGGGAAGCGCCGGTCTCACGGCAGCCGTGAGCCCGGGTGGATACCGTTGCCCGGATCGAGCGATTTGCGGGGTCGGGTGTCCGGTTTTTGATGACACGGAAACAGGCGTGGACGCCCTTGCGCATGGCCGCCCCCAGGGTGGCCATCCTGGCTTTGCCTGCCTGCGCAGGCGCTCGCGGAACGCGCGCGTATCGGGGCCACAGGGTCGGCGGCCCAAGGCAGTCGGCGTCGCCAGCACGGCAGGACCGGATAGTGGCTGCCAGGAGCGGTCAAGCCACAACCACACGGCCGGGGCGGAATCGTGCGCAGGGTACCTGTCGGTGGTGCGAGGGTGTCGTACGGCCCCGGCACACGATCCCCGCGAAAGGCCGATTCCGCGCCCCTCCCGTGGGCGGGCGTCTCCCGGCCTTCGCCATGCCTTTCCCTGTGACTGTTGGTTGCCTTCGAGCAACCCGCCTGCGGCTGAAACGGCCGGACAGATCCCTTTCCCCTGTCCATGCCGGGGCTGACAGCGCCGCCCACGCAGTCTAAAGTGGAGTGTATGGACTGGTCGGTACAGTTCCGGCCCGTCCCGCCTTCGAAGGCGTCGCAGGGCTGACAGGGGAGGAGAAGGCATGACAAAGAAGACACGTGACGAGGGAGACACCGGCACCGACACGGCCCCGGCGGATCCCAGGCGTCGGCGCTTCATGCGGGACGCGGCGATGCTGGCAGGCGCCGCTGCGGCACCGGGTGCCGTGGGCTCCGCGCTCGCCGCGGGCAAGCCCGAGCCGCTGGCGGTGCCCTCGTGGACCACGCAGCAGGGCAGCCCGATACTCACCCCGGCCTACGGGATGCCCTCGAAGTTCGAGAAGGACGTGGTGCGCCGGCCCACCGATCTGACCCCCACGGACCTGTCCTCCTGGAGCTTCACGCCACTGCAGGACCTCAACGGGATGATCACGCCCAACGGTCTGGTCTACGAGCGTCACCACGGTGGCGTGCCGGCCATCCACCCCTCCGAGCACCGGCTGGTGGTCCACGGGCTGGTGGAGCAGCCGCTGATGTTCACCATCGACGAGCTGATGCGCTTCCCGCAGGTCTCGATGATCCGTTTCCTCGAGTGTTCCGGGAATACGCTGACGGAGTGGAAGTCCGCGACCGGCACCACGGTCCAGGACACCCACGGTCTGCTGAGCTGCTGCGAGTGGACCGGCGTGCCGCTGTCCACGGTCCTGAAGGAGGCGGGCGTGCAGCCTGAGGGCAAGTGGATCCTGGCCGAGGGCGCGGACGCCGCCGCCATGACCCGCAGCATCCCCATGGACAAGGCGATGGACGACGCGCTGCTGTGCTACGCGCAGAACGGCGAGGCGCTGCGCCCGGAGCAGGGCTATCCCCTGCGCCTGATCCTGCCGGGCTACGAGGGCAACACCCAGATCAAGTGGCTGCGGCGGCTGGAGGTCGGCAGCGAGCCGTACATGACCCGCGAGGAGACTTCCAAGTACACGGATCTCATGCCCGACGGCACGGCCCGGCAGTTCACCTACATCATGGAGGCCAAGTCCGTCATCACCTCGCCGTCCGGTGGCCAGCGTGTCGGGGGCAAGGGCTTCCACGAGATCCGCGGGCTGGCCTGGTCCGGGCGCGGCCGTATCACCCGTGTGGATGTCTCCGTCGACGGCGGCCGCAACTGGGAGACCGCGGAGCTCGACGACCCGGTGCTGCCGCGCTGCGTGACCCGGTTCCGCCTGCCGTGGCGCTGGAGCGGCGCCGAGGCGGTGCTGCAGAGCCGCGCCATCGACGAGACGGGCTACGTCCAGCCCACGCGGGAGCAGCTCATCGACGCCCGCGGGCTGGACTACGTGTATCACTACAACGGCATCCAGTCCTGGCACGTCGCGCCGGACGGGGAGGTCACCAATGTTCACGCGTAAGCATGCGATCGCGGCATTCGCCGTACTCGCCGGGCTCGCCCTCGCCGGCGCGGCAGGGGCCGCGGACAACGGGCGCACCTATGATCTCGGCACGCCGGTGACACACGAAACCATCGCCAAATGGGATATCGACGTGCCGCCGAGCGGCAAGGGCCTGCCCGAGGGCAGCGGCAGCGTCGCCCAGGGGCGCGAGGTCTATGCCAAGAACTGCGCGAGCTGCCACGGCGAGAAGGGCGAGGGCGGCCCGATGAACCGCCTGGTGGGCGGCCGGGGCACGCTGGCCTCCGATAGCCCCGTAAAGACGGTGGGCAGCTACTGGCCCGACGCGACAACGGTGTTCGACTATGTCCACCGCGCCATGCCGTTCACGGCGCCGGAGTCGTTGTCCGCGCACCAGGTGTACGCGGTGACCGCCTACCTGCTGCACCTCAACGGCATCGTGCCCGCGGATGCGACCCTCGACCGGGAATCCCTGCCCGAGGTGAAGATGCCGAACCGCGACGGCTTCGTCTCGCCCGACCCGAGGCCGGACACCGACAACACCGCCTGCATGGAGGACTGTGGCGACTGAGCCCGGCAACGGTACGGGCCCGGCGCGCGGCCGGGCCCGTGATCGCCTCCGGCGGCGGGGCTCAGCTGCCGACGCGGCCGCCGTCGGTGCGGCGCACCGCGATCAGGCTGGGCCGGGGCTGGATGACGCCGTTGCGGTCCTTCGGCGCGTTGCCGAGCTCGCCGTCCGGCCAGCTGCTGGTCGGGCCGGTGAGGTCGCCGCCGTCGCCCGGGTGCTGGATGTCGAGGAACAGCGCCGTTTCGTCCGGGTTGAACTCGCAGCCGCAGACCTCGCAGTCCACCGGACCGGCCATGAAGCGGCGTAGTTTTCCGCGCGCGGCGCCGGTGGTGGGCACGGCGAAGGTGCCGTCGTGGCCGAAGGGATTGCCGTCGGTGATGATCCAGAGATTGTGCCGGCTGTCGTGGGTGAGGTTGTCCGGGCAGCCGAAGGCGTCGACCTCCTCGGCACGGCCGTAGCCGCCGAAGTAGGTCGTGGTGTCCGCGAGGCCGCCCACCGGCGCCTCGCCCACCGCCTCGCTGAAGTGGCGCATGGTGCCCTCGCTGTCGATGAAACGACCCCTGGCCGGGTCGCCGGCGAGCAGGAATATCTCCCAGGTGAAGGTCGTGGCGCCGTGGTCGGGGCCGTCCTCGCGGATCTCGACGACGTGGCCGAGGGTGTTGTGCAGGCGCGGGTTGGCGGCGTCGGCGTTGGTGGCGTCGCGGGCGACCGGGTTGTCCGCGTCCTTGGCGTTCTTGGTCATCGCGATGTAGACACGGCCATTGAAAGGCTCGATGTCCTCGGGCCGGTCCATGGGGGTGGCGCCGGCCTGGCTCGCGGCCTCGCGGGCCATGGCGAGCACGTCCGCCTGGTTGCGGAAGCCGTTCGCCTCGGTGAGCCCGTTGCGGCCGTGCACGAGGGCCAGCCACTCGCCATTGCCGTCGCTGTCGAAGCGGGCGGCGTAGAGCGTGCCGCGGTCGAGGATGTCGTCGTCCTTGCCGGTGTCCGTGCCGACGGCATCGTCGGAGACGAACTTGTAGACGAACTCCAGGCGGGAGTCGTCGCCGGAGTAGACGGCCACGCGGCGGTCGTTGGTCAGTGTCGCGGCCGCGCACTCGTGCTTGAACCGGCCCATGGCGGTGCGTTTCTTCGGCACGTCGTCCGGGTTGAACGGATCGGTCTCCACGATCCAGCCGAAGCGGAGGATCTCGTTGGGCTCCCGGGCCAGGTCGAAGCGGGCGTCGCTCGCCCGCCCGGAACGCTCCCAGCGGCGGAAGGAGGGCCCGTCGCTGATGTAGCCGGCGACGCTGCGCACGGCCCGCGCCAGGTACGGGTCACGGGCGGCGATATCGGCGAGCACGTCGTCGTTGAAGTTGGCGAAGTACTGGTCGATGTTCTCCTCCGCCGCGAGGTAGGTGCGCCACGGGGTCTGGCCGCCGGCGCAGTTGTTGAGCGTGCCCATCACGCGGGTGCCGTCCTGGCCGATCTGGCCGGTCCCGGCGGCGAGACGGGCGCGAAGCAGATCGTGGCCGCGGGCCGGGCCGGAGATCTCGATCGGGGTCTGCGCGGTCACCCGGCGGTTGTAACGGGAGTCCCTGCGGTAGCGCCAGCCCCCGGTGGTGCGCTCCACCTCGACCACGCTGATGCCGTGGGCGTTCTGCATGACGCCGACGGCCTCGCCGCGCTGATCCTCACTCAGTCCGTCGAAGAAGGCGTCCGGGTTGCCGAAGCCGGGGAATAGCAGGTCGTCGTTGGTGTACTCGTGGTTGATGCACAGCAGGCCGCGGTCGCTGCGCCCGTCGAGGGTGAAGAAGTGCGCGGCGTCGCAGTTGTAGCCGAAGCGCTGTGCCTGCGCGTCGGCGGCGCCGGGCTGGTAGAGCCCGCCCTCGGCGATGGTGGTGGTGTCGAGGTCCTCGACGTCCGGGGTCAGGCTGTCGCCCCAGCGCGCGATGATGTCGACCGTGTAGCCCTCGGGCACCACGACCGTGTCGGCGCTGGACTGCGCGATGGGGGTGAAGCTCAGGGTGTCGGCGAGGAAGGCGTCGTCGCCGGCGGCGGCGCGGGCGTCGGACGCGATCATCATCAGGTTCGGGGCGGCCAGGATCGGTGCCGCGCCGAGGGCGCCGCGGAGCACGGACCGGCGGCTCACCCGCTGCTGGAGGACGTCGGCAAACGGTGTCTCCGGACGTGTCCGGCTCTCCAGCGGACGGTCCACGTCGTTGCCGTTATTGCCGCGGGGGGCGTCGCTGTCGGTCAGCGACGTGCGCGTGATGCGTTGCGTGTCGTCGAATGCCATAGGTGCCTCCTGCCGGCGGGTAGCGTCGTTGTGCTCTTGGCCACGATCCCTGCGCCCGCGCCCGGGTGGAGCGCCGTGACCGGGCGGGACTGGAACGTTTCGAGGCAGGAGGTTACGGCGGGCGTCTTGCGATTTGATGACGCCGGACGGCCACCAGGGGGGTGGGATCGGGGCCAGACCGGCAACGGTGCGTCCGGTGCGGGATCCGGCGTCTGCGTCGGTGCCGCTAGTGGAGCGTGCCGTAGCGCACGCGGTTGCGGCCGTCGCGCTTTGCCCGGTAGAGGGCGTCGTCCGCGGCGGCGATCAGTGTCTCCTCGTCCGGGGGGCCGGTGGTCTCGCCGGGGAGATAGGTTGCGGCGCCGATGCTCACGCTCATTGCCCGCTTCAGCCCGGAGATCGCTTCCACGGCTGAGCGCAGCCGTTCACAGGCGGTCGCGGAGGCGTCGTTGCCCGTCTCCGGCATGATCAGCACGAACTCCTCGCCGCCGTAGCGGGCCAGGAAATCCGAGTCGCGGGTGAAGCCGTTCATGGCGTCGGCGACGGCCTGCAGGGCATCGTCACCGGCCGGATGGCCGAAACGGTCGTTGTACTGCTTGAACAGGTCGACGTCGATGAGCGCCACCGACACCGCGTGGCCGCCGCGCCGGCTGGCCGCCAGGGCCTCGGTGAGGCGCTGCTGGAAGGCGCGCCGGTTGGGCAGGCCCGTGAGTGAATCGGCCAGGGCGAACGCGGTGAGCTTGTGGTTGGCCAGCTCCAGCTCCGCGCGCTGGCGTTCCAGCTCCATGCGGTTGTGTTTGACCTCGGTGATGTCCAGGAGCTGGGCGATGAAGTACCGTGCCTCGCCTTCGTTGCCGCGGACCAGCGACGCGCTGACCAGACACCACAGCGTCTCGCCCATCGCGTTGACGTAGCGTTTCTCCAACCGGTAGGACCGCCTCTGGCCGGCGCGCATCTCCGCCAGCAGGTCCTGGCCCAGGTCGACGTCCTCCGGGTGTGCGAATTCCCGGGTATCGCGGCCGAACAGTTCGTCCTCGCGGTAGCCGAACATCTCCAGCAGGGCACGGTTGGCACGGAGTATGTGTCCCTCCGTGTCCACGAGCAGCATGCCGACCGGGGCGAACTCGAAGGCGCTTTCGAAGAGCTCGTTACTCTGTTCCAGGTGCGTGATCGCCTCCTCTCGCTGCTGTTGCAGGACGTCTCTCTCGATGACCTGACCGAGACCCTGCGCCATCAGTTCCACGAACTCGGTGTCCGCCTTGCTGAAGGGAATGGTGCGTGGCGCGATGGCGGAGAAGTTGATCGTGCCCCAGATCCGGCCGTTTACCCGGATCGGTGCGCCGATGTAGCTCTCCAGGTGCATCTCCCGGTAGACCGGGTGCTCCCTCATTGCCGGGTCGCTGCCGACGTGGTTGTAGGTTATCGCCGCGCCGGTGCCAACGACCCGGGCGCAGTAGGTGTCGCCGAGCTCGAAGACGTCGTCTTTCGCGATGCCGTGCTCGGCCGGCTGGACCGCGCGGACCGTGTAGCGGCAGTCGTCGATGTGACTGACGATGCCGATGTCCATGCCCATGAGCCTGAGACCGGCGGTGAGGTGGGCGGTGTAGCGGCTCGGATAGTCCGGGTAACGGCTGATCTGCAGGCGATAGAGTTCGCGCAGGCGGTGTACGTATCCGGTTTGTTCGTCTTCTTCCGTCGAACTCATAGGCGTGTCGCTGCCATGGGCGTCGTCGCAAAGGTCCGGCAGTGTCGGATAACCCCGAGCGAAGAGGTACGGGCGATGCCCATACGCCGGTATTGGTACCGTCGCTCTGCCCGGGAGCATAACGCCCGTGCCCGCCTGGGTCATGTCATGACCCGGACGGGCCAGCGGAGTGCGGTGGACTCGGGCGAGCGGGTGGTACCGCGGCCGCAGCCCATTCAGCCCGGTTGTGCCCGGGGGCTAGAACGCCCTGAGACTGGCGATGGCCAGGTGCATGCCCTGCACGAGCACGATGACCAGGATCAGGGATACCGGATAGACCGAGGAATAGGCGACCACCGGGCGCTCGGAGCTGTCCACCTGGCGGATGATGTCGAGGCCCGGCGTGAAGGTCATGCCGCCGCAGATCACACCGAAGCACTCGCTGATGGGGATGCGGAGCAGGTAGTGGCCCACCAGGAAGCTCCCGGCCATGGGGACCACGGCGAAGGCCACGGCGTAGAACGCGTAATAGATGGCCTGTGCGTCGAGGGCGTCGACGAAGCTCTGGCCCGTCTCCAGACCGACCTGCACGAAGAACAGGGCCAGGCCGAACTCCTTGAGCACGGCGGTGGCGTTGCGCGGGAAGCGGCCGATGAAATTGCCGATGTGGCCGAAGTGCCCGAAGATCAGCCCGGAGACCAGTGCGCCGCCCGCGAGTCCCAGGGAGAACTGGCCCAGGGTGGGGATCGGGATGATCACCCCGCCGATGGCGAAGGCCAGGAACAGCGTCGCCGCCAGTGAGCCGATGTCCACCCGGCGCTGCACGGTGTGGTGCTCGTGGCCGAGGAAGAGCTCGAGCTGATCGAGCTGGTAGGGCGTGCCCACGGCCACGACCACGTCCCCGTATTCCAGGGTGAGGTCGTGGCGCGGGACGAACTCCACGTTGGAGCGCACCACCCGGGTGAGCGAGACGTTGTAGCGCAGACGGATGCCCAGGTCGCTGAGCGAGCGGTTGACCACCGAGAGGTTCTCCACCGCGATGGAACGGGTGTCGAGCTCGGCGTTCTCGTCGAAGCTCTCCTGGATCTCCTCGCCGAGGGCCGGCCCGACCCGTTCGACGTCCTCGGCCCGGCCCTCCAGCCGGATCACGTCGCCGACGAGGATCGGGGTGTTGCCGCCGGCGGGCAGCATCGAGAGGTCGCGTAACACCCCGGAGACGACGACGTCGTTCTCGGTGAGCACGTCGAGGTCGCGGATCAGGCGGCCGTTGTAGTCTGCGTTGTTCACCTTGTAGACCGCGGTGTGGACGTCGGAATGGGCGTTGAGCTCCTCGGCGACCTGACGGCGGAGCAGCTTCACGGCGACCGTGATGAACAGGATCACGCCGAGCAGGCCGAAGGGATAGGCCACGCCGTAGCCGAAGATCACCTGCTCGTCGGGGCTGAACTGCAGCGCGCTGATGAGCGCCGGACTGGAGGTGAAGGACCCGGCGAACAGCCCCAGGCCGATGCCCATGGGTACGCCGGTGGCCACCACGATCGCGACCACCGTGACGCCCGCGATGGCGAGCAGCGCGAGCACGTTCACGATGTATTCCCGCGCATGCTGGCGGAAGGCGCGGAAGAAGCTCGGTCCGGCCTCCAGCCCCACCGAGAGCAGGAACAGCACGATGCCCAGGTCCTGGAGGATGGTGACCGGCTCGAACTGCCAGAAGTAGCCGGCGACCATGGCGGCGATCAGCACCCCGCTGGAGCCGAAGCCCACGCCCTTGATCCGCAGGTTACCGAAGGCGATGCCGACCAGGATCACCAGGAAGTTGATCAGCAGGTCGGTCTTCTGAAAGAAGAACTGGAAGGCGTAGAGGCCGTCGGTTTCCGGCATCGGGCGGTCCCTGTCGATGGCAGGCGTGTCGTTTCAGCCGTGTCTTAGCATTCGCAACACGGCGCTGCAACAATGGACCCCGGCGGCGCGGCCGCGCCGCTGCACGATACGGCCACAGGGAGCGAGCGCATTGACGGATCAGCGAGCGGTCATCGATTTCCTGGCAGACCCGGGAACGCACGGCCTGGGGGCGGGCGAGGTCACCCGTATCGACACCCACAGTGCGGTGGTCTTCCTCGCCGGCGAGCGCGTCTACAAGATCAAGCGCGCCATCGACCTCGGTTTCCTGGACTTCTCCACGCTCGCCGCGCGTGAGCGTTTCTGCCGCGCCGAGGTCGAGCTCAACCGCCGCACCGCGCCGGCGCTCTACCTCGGGGTGTCCACCGTCAACCGTGACGCCGGGGGCCGCCTCGCCCTGGACGGCCCGGGTAACGTCGTGGAGTACGTGGTCGTGCTCCGGCGCTTCGACCAGGACACGCTCTTCGACCGCATGGCGGCGCGCGGCGAGCTCGACGTGCCGCTGATGATCCGCCTCGCCGACCGCATCGCCGCCTTTCACGGCGAGGCCGCCGTGGTTGCGGACGCGGCGGGCGCCGACGCCGTGCGCGCCACCGTCGAGGGCAACCGCGGGAGCTTCGCCGCGCTGCCCGCCGGGATCCTCGATGCCGATACCGCGGAGACCCTCACACGGGATTGCCTGGCGGCCGTGGGCCGGCTGGGCGGGTGCCTCGACCGGCGTGCCCGGGATGGCCGCGTGCGCCGCTGCCACGGCGATCTCCACCTGCGCAATATCTGCCTGTTCGAGGGCGAACCCACGGTGTTCGACTGCATCGAGTTCAACCGCTCGCTCTCGGACATCGATGTCCTCTACGATCTCGCCTTCCTGCTCATGGACCTCTGGCACCGGGACCTCCCCGGGCTCGCCAACGCGGTGTTCAACCGCTACCTGGACCGGCGTGACGAGGCCGACGGCGTCGCCGCGCTGCCGCTGTTCATGGCCATGCGTGCCGCCATCCGTGCCCACGTGGGGGCCCGCGCGGCCGGGGTGCAGCGCGAGCGAGCGGCGGGCGAGGCCCAGGCCGACGAGGCGCGGGCGTACCTGGCCCTCGCCGCCCGGGCGCTGGAGGCCGTGCCCCCGCGGCTGGTGGCGGTGGGGGGCTTTAGTGGCACAGGCAAGTCGAGCCTCGCCTACGCCCTTGCGCCCGGGCTGGGCGTCGCGCCCGGGGCGCGGGTGCTGCGCAGCGACGTCTTCCGCAAGCGCCGTTTCGGCCGCGCGCCCGAGGCGGCCCTGCCGGACGAGGCGTACCGGCCCGAGGTGTCTGAGGCGGTGTACGCCGGGGTGCTAGAGCGCGCGGGCGAGCTGCTCGCCGACGGCCACAGCGTGGTGCTGGACATGGTCTTCGACCGGCCGGAGGACCGGGCCGCAGCCGAGGCCGTGGCCGCGACCCACGGTGTGCCGTTCACGGGGTTCTGGCTGACCGCCCCGAGGGATGTCCTCGTCGAACGGGTGCGCCGGCGTAGTGACGATGCCTCCGATGCCACGGTCGCCGTGCTCGACCGCCAGCTTGCCCGCGGCGCCGGTGAACCGGACTGGCGGCAGCTGGACGCCACGCGGCCCGTGGAGGCGCTCAGGCGCGAGGCAGAGTCGCTGCTGGCCGGTCCGGGCTAGCCGGCTGCGGCCGGACCGGCGCGGCAACGGCGCAGGACGAGGCTCGGGTAGGTCGCGCGCCGCAGGCGTGCGACATTCCGGACCGGTCCCGGCAGCGTCGCACACGGGCTGCGACCACGCATGGCCTTGTATGTTGACGCCGGTAGGTCGGCTGCCCGCAGGCAGCCGACGTCCTGCCATACCCGCCGTGGACCGGCCATGCGCCGGTAACCGGCACAGGCCTCGAAGCTGTTGGCTGCCAGGAGCAGCCAACCTGCGGGTGGCATGGTATATCCCGGCCGGAACCGGCGGGGCCGCTGGAGGTGGTACTGGAGACGGGCTCGCGGGTGCGCTACTGGGCACGGCGTCTGCATGCTCAGGGGGTGGAGGTGCGGTTGTTGCCGGCGCAGCGCGTGTGCGAGCACCGCAGCTCGGGTAGATCGGCTGCTCTTGGCAACCGACAGCCGCGATGATGTCGCTCACGTGGCGGAGCGACACCGGCGCCGGCAATGAGGCACGGCACTGCCCGACAGACGAGGTCAGGGCAGACAACGGCCGGCAGGTCGTCAGGTTTTCCCGGTAACCCGCAAGCAAACTGGCAAAAACCTCCCGGACAAGATCCAGGATCGTGCACGGCCGACAGGCCCTAGACGTCGTCCCGCCGGAGTAGTGTGCGGAATGATGTGCACAAGCTAGAGCGAGGTGAGCGGCCATGGTATTCGGGTTGGTTGACCGACCACCTGAATCCCCTTGGGAGGGCGAAGCCATGGCCACTCACACTCGAAAGGCTACTGCGAGCGGCGAGGCGCTGGAAGCATTACTTGGCGAGGATCGGGATCTGCTGCGGGCGCTGGTGCACGAGACGGTGCAGCAGGCGCTGGAGGCGCAGATGCAGGAGTGTCTCAAGGCCGCGCCTGGCGAGCGTACCGATGCGCGCGAGGGCTACCGAGCCGGCCACTACGCGGGCTCATTCGATGCCGGCCCGTGGCGCAGCGACCTGTGCCACCTCGATGAGGCACTGATACATAAGTGCAGCCGGGGGGCCTTCACACTAGCCGGCCGCGGCCAGGCTCGCGCGGAAGCGGTACAGGGCGAAGCTGAAGAACACCAGCGCCAGCCCGGTTATCGCCAGCAGGTCCGGCCATACGAGGTCGATGCCCGCGCCGCGATAGAGCACGGCCTGGGCGAAGCGCACGAAGTGCGCCGCGGGCAGGGCCTGCATCAGTGCCTGCAGGATCTCGGGCATGCTCTCCATCGGGGTCGTGGCCCCGGAGAGCAGGATCATTACGATGAATACCGGGATCGCGAGCAGCCCGAACTGCGGCATCGAGCGTGCCAGCGTCGCCAGCAGGATCCCCAGTGCGGTGGTGGCGAACAGGTACAGTGCCGCACCACAGAGGAACAGCGGGATCGAGCCGGCCACGGGCACGCCCAGCCACCATCGAACCACAACGTTGAGCGAGACGGTCGCCGCGATCAGGATCACCAGGGCGTTGGCCCAGACCTTGGCGAGCATGATCTCCGCCGCGCTCAGCGGCATCACCAGCAGGTGTTCCAGGGTCCCGTGCTCGCGTTCACGGATCACCGCCGCCCCCACCAGGACGATGGAGAGGATGGTGATGCTGTTGCTGATCTGCATCACCGCGGTGAACCATTTCACCTCCAGGTTCGGGTTGAAGCGTGCGCGGGTCACCCAGTCCACCGGCAGGCTCGTCGAGGCGTCCTCGCGGCTGACGAAGCGGCGCGTCTCCTGGGAGACGATCTCCTGGACGTAGGCGGCGCCTATCCCGGCCTGGCTCATGGCGGTGGCGTCCACCAGTATCTGCACCGCGGGCTGCCTGCCGGAGAGCACGTCGGTCTCGAAATCCGGCGGAATGTCGACCACGAAGGTGTAGTGGCCGTTGTCCATGGTGCGGTCGATCGATCGCGGTGCGATCTCCTCTGCCGGCTGGAAGTAGGGCGGCAGGAAGGCGTCCGTGATCGAGCGCGACAGCGACGAGTGGTCCTCGTCCACCACCGCGATGGAGGCGTTGTCCACGCCCATCTTGAGCCCGTTCGCCACCGCGTAGACCGCGGCCGTGAATGCGTAGACGATGAGCACCAGCATCACCGGATCCCGGCCGAGGCTCGCCAGCTCCTTCAGACCCAGCCAGAAGATATTCTGCAGCCGCCGCATCGCCTCAGCGCTCCTGCTTCGGCAGCAGTGCCGTCGCCACCAGCATGAAGCCGCTCGCGAAGGCCGCCAGGGCGAGATACTCCGGGAGCATGGCGCCGGCCCCGAGGCCCTTGGCGAAGGTACCCACGCTGATGGTCTGGAACCAGGATGCCGGGAACGACACGCCGATGGTGTGGGGCGCCGCGTCAAGCCCGGATACCGGGGACATGAACCCGGAGAAGTTGATCGAGGGAATCACGGTGATGATCGCCGCGGCGAACAGCGCGGCCACCTGGCTGCGCACGAAGCTCGATATCAGCAGCCCCAGCCCGGTGCTGGCGAACACGTACAGCACGGCACCGAGAATCAGCGCCAGCGGGCTGCCCGTGAACGGCACACCGAAGAGTGTGAGCGCCAGTGCCACCAGGGTGACAAAGCTCATCAGTGCCACCGCAACGTAGGGCAGCTGTTTGCCGATCAGGAATTCGGGCCGCCGGGTCGGCGTGGCGTAGACGTTGGTGATCGAGCCCATCTCCTTCTCCCGGACCACGCCCACGGCGGTGAGCATCGCGGGTACGATCATGAGCAGCAGCATGATCACGCCGGGGGTGATCGCGTTGGCGCTCTCGAAGGCCTGGTTGTAGCGCAGCCGGGTGATCGTCGTCGCCGGCGAGGCGGCGGCCAGGGCCTCCGGATGCGCCCGGTAGAGGTCCTCGACGTACTCCTGGAGTACGCCGCTGACGTAGCCGCGGGTGGTCTCGGCGCGGAACGGCATGGCCCCGTCGATCCAGATGCCCAGCTCCGGGCGATTGCCGGCCAGCAGGTCGTGGCCGTACTCCGGCGGGATTACCAGCGCGACCAGCAGCTCCCCGCTGGCGAGCCGCCGCTCCATGTCCGCGTCGTCGGCGATCGGGGCGCGCTCCTCGAAGTAGCGCGAGCCCCGGAAGTGCTCCAGCAGTTGCCGGCTCTCGGTGGAGCGGTCGTGGTCGAGCACGGCGAAGGGCATGTTGTCCACGTCGAAGGAGATGCCGTAGCCGAAGGCGATCATCAGCAGCAGCGGGCCGAACAGCGCGAAGGCCAGCCGTATCGGGTCGCGCCGCAGCTCCAGTGCCTCGCGCCAGGTGAAGGCGGCGAGCCGGCGGAGCCCGGCGGGCAGCCTCGTGTGGCTGCGCCTGGCGGCCGGTGCGGCGGCCTCGCCGGCGTCCGGCTGTTCCCCCGGTGGTTCGGCCTCTTCGAGATAGGCGATGAATGCCGTCTCGAGGTCGTCGGCGTTGTGGGTTTCGCGCAGGCGCTGCGGCGTGTCCACGGCGAGCACGCGGCCGGCGTGCATCAGCGAGATGCGGTCGCACCGTGCCGCCTCGTTCATGAAGTGGGTGGACAGGAAGATCGTCACGCCGTCCTCGCGGGCGAGCCGGATGAGCTCGCGCCAGAAGGCGTCGCGGGCGACCGGGTCGACACCGGAGGTGGGCTCGTCGAGGATCAGCAGCTCCGGGCCGTGGATGAGTGCCACCGCCAGCGACAGGCGCTGGCGCACCCCCAGGGGCAGGGCGCCGGGCAGGGTGTCCGCGACGTTCTCCAGGCGGAACCGGCGCAGGCTCTCCGCGACCCGCTCGCCGACGGCGGCGGCCGGCAGGTGGAACAGCCGCGCGTGCAGCGCCAGGTTCTGGCGCACGGTGAGCTCCTCGTAGAGCGAGAACGACTGGGACATGTAGCCCACGCGCTCGCGGGCGCGCAGCCCCGTGCCCACGGGCTCGCCCAGGACCCGCGCCTCACCCGCGCTCGCCGGCAGCAGCCCGGTGAGCATCTTCATGGTGGTGGTCTTGCCACAGCCGTTGGAGCCGAGGAAGCCGAAGATCTCGCCGCGGCGGATGCGGAAGCTCACATCGTCCACGGCGGTGAAGCTGCCGAACCGGCGGGTGAGGTGCTCGGCCTCGATGACCACCGGCGTGTCGTCCGCCGGGGGCGGCGGGACGGTGACGCCGGCGGTCTCGCCGTCGGCGGCGTCCGGCATCAGCGCGACGAAGGCGGACTCCAGGTCCTGCGTGCCCGTGTGTCCGCGCAGCGCCGCCGGCGTGCCGGTGGCAAGGACCCGGCCGCCGTGCATGGCCACGAGGTGGTCGAAGCGCTCGGCCTCCTCCATGTAGGCGGTCGCCACCACCACGCTCATGCCCGGGCGGCGTTCGCGGATGCCATCAAGCAGGGCCCAGAACTGGCGGCGCGAGAGCGGGTCGACGCCGGTGGTGGGCTCATCGAGGATGAGCAGGTCCGGGTCGTGGATGAGTGCGCAGCACAGCCCGAGCTTCTGCTTCATGCCGCCGGAGAGCTTGCCGGCCGGGCGGTCGGCGAAGGGCAGCAGTCCGGTGGCGTCCAGCAGCCGTTGGGCGCGGGCGCGCCGTTCCGCCGGGGGCTGGGCGAACAGCCGGCCGAAGAAGTCCACGTTCTCCGCCACGCTCAGGGTGGGGTAGAGGTTGCCACCGAGCCCCTGGGGCATGTAGGCGATGCGCTCGCACACCGCCCGGCGGTGGGCCGCGCTCGCCATGTCCCCGTCCAGCGCATGGAGCGTGCCGGCCTGCAGCCGGCGCACGCCGGCGAGCAGGCCGAGCAGGGTGGACTTGCCCACCCCGTCCGGTCCGATCAGGCCCACCAGCCCGCCGGCGGGGACGTCCAGGTCCACGGCCTCCAGCGCGGTGGTATCGCCGTAGTGGTGGGTGATGCCGTGCAGGCTCGCGACGTTCATCGCCGGTACCCCCGGGGGTGGCGGGGCGGCGTCCGCCGGTCCGCGACGGGATCGCGTGGCACGCCCCGGTCGGCCACGGTCACTGCTCCGGGGCCGGCTCGGGCAGCCGTGTCGTCAGCCACTCGGGCCACGGCGTCTCGCGGCCCAGGCGCACGTAGCCCATGCCGGGCAGGCCCGTCTTGACCAGGTCGGCGTACTCGGTGAGCACGTCCTCCGGCACCCGCAGCTTGACCCGGAACATCAGCCGGGCACGCTGCGCGTCGGTCTCGACGTGCTTGGGGGTGAACTGGGCGTCCGAGGCGACGAAGCTCACCCGCGCCGGGATCACGTATTCCTCGGCGGCGTCCAGGATGATCCGTGCCTCGCCCCCCAGGGCCAGGCGGCCCGCCTGGCGGGTGGGCAGGAAGATCGTCATGTAGACGTCCTGGAGGTTGAGCAGCGTGAGCACCCGCCCGCCGGAGGCCAGTACCTCGCCGGGCTGGGCCAGGCGGTACTGGATGCGGCCGGCCACCGGGGCCTTGAGGGTGTAGTCGCGGCGCTGGGCCTGGAGACGCTCCAGCTGTGCCTGGGCGGCGTCCACGCCGCCCTGCCGGGTGTCGATGGCGGCCCGGGCGGCCGCGACCGCCGCGCGGGCGTTGTCACGGGCGGCGGTGCGCTGGTCGAGCAGGTCCTCCGAGACGTGGCCGCGCTCGTAGAGGGTCTGCGTGCGTTCGAGCTCGCGCTGCGCGAGGGTGAGCTCGGTCTGCTTCGCGGCCCGGTTGGCCCGGGCCTCGGCGAGCTGCTGCCTGGCCTGGTTGACGTTGGCCTCGGCCTGGCGGATCTGGGCGTCCAGCTCCTCGGTATCCAGCCGTGCAACGACCTCGCCGGCATCGACCCAGTCGCCTTCCTCCACGGTGATCGCCGCCAGCCGGCCGGCGTACTTCGTGGCGATGTCCACCCGTTCCGCCTCGACGCGGCCGTTGGCCGCGGCGATTCCGGCCGGAAGGGGGGTCGGGCGGAGCCAGAAATAGTAGTAGGCGGCGCCGGCCGCGCCGGCGATGACGACGAGCGCGGCGAGCAGTGCAAGGCGACGTTTCATTCCCCACTCCTCGGGAACGTGATCAGGGCGCGCGACGGCGCCGCGCGGCTGGTCACAAGGATACGCTGACGGCGCTGCAGTGCGTCAACGCGCCCGCCGTCAGGCGGGATCCTCGCCGCCGAGCGCCCACGCCGCCGGGGTGTCGCACAGGGGCAGCTCCAGGGCCGGACGTGCGGTCTCGACGCTGCGCCGGGCGGCGTGCAGGGCACTGCGTACGCCTTCCTCGATCACCGGGTGGTAGAAGGGCATCTGCAGGGCATCGTCCACGCTCAGGCGCTGTTCCACCGCCCAGGCGAGCAGATGGGCGACGTGCTCGCCGTCCGGGATCGCCATCTCTGCGCCGAGCAGACGGCCGTCGTGGCGGTCGGCGTAGACGCGCAGGCGACCGGCGTTGCGCCCCATCATCACGGCGCGGCCCTGGCCGGAGAAGTCGGCGTCGCCGGTGACGAACCGCTCGGCGGGGAGCTGGGCATAGCCGAGGCCGACCCGTGCGGCCTGGGGCTCGCTGAACACGATCGCCAGCGGCGTGCGCCGGCCGACGCACCCGGCATCGGGGTTGAGGGCGTGATAGGCGGCGATGCGGCCCTCGTCCGCGGCCTCGTGCATGAGCGGCTGGGCGGCGTTGACGTCGCCGGCGATGTAGACCGGCAGTTCGCCGAGGCGGAGGGTCAGGGGATCGAACTGCGGCATCCCGTGGTCGTCGAGGGGCACGTCCAACGCCTCCAGCCCGAGGCCGTCGATGTTGGGCCGGCGGCCGAGGGCGGCGAGCACCCAGTCCACCTCGCGGCTGTCGCCGTTGGCGAGCACGCGCACGGTGTCCCCGTCCCCCGCCTCGAG
Organism: Arhodomonas aquaeolei DSM 8974; assembly: GCF_000374645.1. Taxonomy (GTDB): domain Bacteria; phylum Pseudomonadota; class Gammaproteobacteria; order Nitrococcales; family Nitrococcaceae; genus Arhodomonas; species Arhodomonas aquaeolei. The sequence goes on along the minus strand of NZ_KB894809.1, from coordinate 58,254 downwards.
GGCGACGTCCGCACCCGTGGTGACGGACATCGAGCGCTCCAGCCCCGCGATCAGGGCCTCGTTGACGGCCGGGTCCGAGAGACCGCCGACGAACACCGAGCGGGTATAGCCGTGGACCTCCAGGCCGAGCTGGCCGAGGCCCTGGCCGAGCTCCGCGCCGATGGCGCCGAGTCCCACCACCGCGACGCGGTGGCCGAGGTCCGGCTGCTCGAAGAAGTCGTCCGTGGTGAGCACCCGGTGGCCGAGGTCGCGCCAGGGTGCCGGCATCACGGGGCGGCTGCCCGTGGCGATCACGATGGCGTCCGCCTCCACGCGCTCGTCGCCGACGGCCAGGGTGTTGGCGTCCAGGAACCGCGGCCGGCCACGGAGGCTGCGCTCGCCGAGCGAACGTGCCAGCCGGGTCGGGCCGGCGACGAAACGGTCCCGCAGCTCGCGCACATGCTCCATCAGCGAGGGGATGTCGGCACTGAGCCCCTCCGTGCCGCGGATCCCCGCCTCCGCCAGGAAGCCGCGGCGGTGGTAGCCGTGGGCCGCGGCCAGCAGGGCCTTGGAGGGCATGCAGCCGACCCGCGCGCAGGTGGTGCCGTAGGGGCCGTTGTTGATGAGTATGACGTCGTCGGTGTGCCGGCGGGCCTCCTTGAGGGCCGTCAGCCCCGCCGTACCGGCGCCGATGATCGCGAGCTTCGCCTTGTGTGCCATGGCTGTGTGCGTTCCTTTGCGAAATGGGTGTTCCGTGGGGCGGAGACCGGCCGCCCCGATGACAGGGGACAGTGGTGGCGGCGACGCCCGTTTTCCAGTGGCACACGGATCCGGGACCGCGGCGTGGCATTATCTGTGGTGGTGCGCAGTATCACGGGAGGCCAGGGCCATGCGCGACGGCGATCGTACGGACGTGCTGCGTCGTGCCCATGATCCGGAGGCGATCGCGCGGCGGCTTGCCGGTGCGCGGCGTCAGGAACACGTCTCGGACGCCGTGCTCGGCGGGATAGACGGCTGCATCACGACGTTCGCCGTGGTCTGCGGCGCCCTCGGTGGCGGATTCACGCCCCTGGTGGCGTTGGTGCTGGGATTCGCCAACCTGGTGGCGGATGGCTTCAGCATGGCGGTCAGCCGTTACGAGTCCATCCGCGCCCAGCGCGAGGTGGTGGCGGCCACCCGGCGGGAGGAGCTCGATCACATCGCCCGGGTTCCGGAGGGGGAGCGCGAAGAGGTTCGCCAGATCTTCGCCGCCAAGGGGTTTCGTGGCGAGACCCTGGCCGACATCGTCGAAACCATCTGTGCCGACCGCGGCCGCTGGGTGGAGACGATGATTACCGAGGAGCACGGCCTCGCTGCGGCCCAGCCGCACCCGGGCCGGGCCGCCGCGGCGACATTTACCGCGTTCGTGCTCGTGGGCGCGCTGCCCCTCCTGCCGCTGCTTTTACCCGGGGGCGAGATCGCCCGTTTCGCCGCCAGCGCCGTGATCGCCGCGGCGACGTTCTTCGCCATCGGTATGGTCAAGAGCCTCGTGCTCGGCCGCCCCGTACTGCGTGCCGCCCTGCTCACGCTGGCGACGGGGGGGAGTGCCGCCGTACTCGCCTACCTCACCGGGATTCTTTCGCGCTGGCTCCTCGGCGGCGGCTGAGCCGGCGACCACCGGTGTTCACGAGTGCCACGCCGGCCATCACCACCGCGAGCCCGGCGATGGCCCGCGGGGCCAGGCGCTCGTCGAAGAGCAGGTAGCCGAGGATCACGGTGAACGGCGGGGCGAGGTAGAACAGGCTGGCCACCTTCGCCGCGGCGCCATGACGGATCAGCGCGAACAGCAGCCCCACCGCGCCCACCGAGAGCACCAGCACCAGCCAGGCCAGGGCGAAGACGAACTCGCCGGTCCAGTCGATGGCGCGGGTCTCCAGGGCCAGCGCCGGCAGGAACAGGGCCACCGCGCAGGCGCCGAACTGAATCGCCCCGCCGGTGCGCAGGTCCGTGGCCGGGCAGAAACGCTTCTGGTAGAGCGTGCCGAAGGTGATCGACAGCAGTGCCAGTACCGCGCCGCCCAGGCTGACCGCCGAGGCCGTCGCCCCCTCGATGCGGCTGGACACCACCAGTACCACCCCGGCCAGGCCCAGGAGCAGGCCGGCCCATTGCCGGGCGGTGACCCGCTCGCCCAGCACCAGGCCGGCGAGGGCCGCCGTGAGCACGGGCTGCAGCGAGACGATGATCGCGGTCACCCCGGCGGCCAGGCCGTGGCCGATGGCCCAGAAAACGCCGCCGAGATAGCCGCCGTGGACGAGCAGCCCGGCGACCACGATGTGGCCGGTGCCGCGTGCCGTGTCCGGCCAGGGGGCGCGGGTGATCACCGCGACGGCGGCGAGCAGCACGCTGGCGGCGAGCATGCGTGTGGTCAGGAAGGTGAACGGCTCCGCGTGCGGCAGCCCCAGGCGGGCACCGATGAAACCCGTGCTCCAGAGCACGACGAACAGCGCCGGCATGGCCACGCGCCAGACCGCCTGCCTCTCCCCCTGGTCGACCACTTTGCCGTTACTCCTTATCCGGACGATGCGACAGCATACTGATGCCATGCTGTCGAACGCCACCGCGCCGCCCCGGGGCGGCTGCGTGTGCCGCCGGTGGGGTGGTGCGAATCGATGCGACGATGCGCGAAAGCGTATGGTATCCGTTGCAGGGCATTTCGTATCCGGGCTGACAGGCACTAAACTGAAAAATCACGGATGACGCAGGCGACGCGAACCTGAGGGGGGACAACTCAACAATGAACAATGCGATCGCCCGGCCTCGGCTGTTTACGGCGCTGGACGACTGTCCGGCGGGCCGGGTTCCCTGGCTTGTGGCAGCGGGCGGCTATGGCAAGACGACGCTGGCGGTTTCCTACGCACAGGCGCGCGGGGCGGCGTTGCTGCACCTCGCGGTTGGCGACGCGGGGCTGACCGCCGGTGAACTGTTCTTCCGTCTGCGCGAGCAGGCCGTTTCCGTGCTCGGCGAGGCCGCGGAGGCGCTGCCGGTGCTCAACCCGGAGTACTCGGCGAGCCCGGAGGTGTTCACGCGCCGCTTCGCCGAAGAGCTCGTCCGTCATCTCCCCGCGCAGACCCTGCTGTTCCTCGACGACCTGCACCGGCTCGACGCCGAGCACCCGATCCACGCCGTGCTCGCGATCCTCACCGAAGCCCTCGACGGGCGGCTCCGCCTCGTCATCGCCAGCCGGCACGAGCCGCCACCGGCATGGGCGCCGCTGCGCGGGCGCGGGCAGCTGCGGGTCATCGATGAGAGCATGCTCGCCTTCGACCGGTGCGAGACCGAGACCCTGCTGGACAGCGAGGGCATGGGCGGAACGGTGGGTGAGCAGCTGCTGGACTCCACCCGCGGCTGGCCGGTGGGCGTGATGCTGCTGCTCGAGCACTACCGCCGTACCGGCGCGCTGCCGGACCAGCGCGACGCCCGGCGGCCGCTGGCGGACTGGTTCGGCCACGAGATCCTCGCCCCGCTGGACCCGGACGACCAGCTCCTGCTGCGGGCCTGTGCGCTGCCGGCGTACTTCCCGGTGGACGCCGCCGCGGAGGCCACCGGTGTCGCCGACGCCGCCGAGCGGCTGGCGCGGCTGCAGCGCGAGCATGCCTTCATATTCACCGAGGCGGACGACGCCGGTGGCAGCCTGTGCCGCTTCCACGACCTGTTCCGGGACTTTCTCCGCCGCGAGGGGGAGCAGCGCTGCGGCGACGCGGCGCTGGCCGAGGCCAATGCGCGGTGGGGACGTGTGCTCTGGCAGCGCGGCCATTGGAGCGAGGCGGCGCGGCTGTTCCTCGCGGCCGGCGACGACGAGGCGCTCGCGAACGGGGTCAAGAGCGTTGCCGGCGCGATGCTCCAGAGCGGCCGCGGGGACACCCTGTTCGGATGGCTGCAGGCCTTGCCGGAGCAGCGCCGCCGCGCCGATCCCATCCTCACCCTCTGGGAGGGGATGTGCCTGCTGCTGCAGGATACGGCGATGGCCCGCGGGCTACTCGCCGAGGCCTGGGAGGCGGTGAGCGAGGCGCGGGACTATGCCCACATGGCCATCGCCTGGAGCGGCATCGTCGACAGCATCTGGCTGGAATGGGCGCACGTCTCCAAGTACGAGTACTGGATCGACGAGTTCCTGCGCTTCGAGGCGGATTTCCGCGAGCACCTGCCCCGGCCACTGTGGCTGACGGTGCTCCGCGGCATGGTCGCCGCCCTGTGCTACGGGCGGCCGCTCGACCCGTCGCTGGAGCGCTGGGAGCGCGAGGCGCTGAGTGCGCTGTCCGGCCCCATGCCGGATAACGAGCGGGTGATGCTCGCCTGCCAGCTCCTCTATCTCAATACCTGGCAGTTCGGCCGTCGCGCCGGCGCGAACCGGGTCATGGCGGTGATGGACGTGCAGCAGGACGCGGTCGAGCGGGCCTCGCCGCTCGCGCGCTGTCTGTGGAAGACCTTCACGGCGCTGTGTGCGCTGCTTTTCGACGGCGATCGCGAGCGCTGCCTCGCCGAGGCGGAGGAGGGCCGGGCGCTGATCCGCGAGTACGGCATCGGCACCTGGGATTGCGCCGTGCCGCCGTTGCACGCCGCCCTGTGCTTCGATGACGCGGAGGCCCTGGCGGACTGGATGGCCTGGTTCATGCGCACCGACTGCAAGGCGGCGCGGCCGTTCTACGACACCTTCCAGGCCCATTTCCTCTCCGGCCAGGCATGGCTTCGCGGGGATGTGCACGAGGCCTGCGCCCACGCCGGCGAGAGCATCACCGTCGGCGAGCGCCACGGCTCCGTGGTGATCTCCTCGGGCTTCCGTGGGCTGCACGCGGCGATGCTTGCGGAAGCCGGCGACGTGCGCGCCGCGGTGCGTATGGCCGCCGCGGCACGGCGGCACTCGCAGGGATTCCCCAGCGATTTCCTCGAGGTGTTCATGTACCTCGCGCTGGCGCGCATCCCGCTGTACACACGGCACCCGGAGCGGGCCCTGCCGTACCTGCGGCGGGCGTTCGCCGCCGGCGAGCGCCAGCGCATGTTCTTCCCGCTGATGGTGCGCGCCGACGAGCTTTCCTACCTCTGCGCCCTCGCGCTGGCCAATGACGTCGCGCCGGATTATGCGCGCTGGCTGATTCGCACCCGTTCGCTGGCGCCGCCGGCGGACGGCGCGTTGCGCCGGCACTGGCCGTGGCGCTGCCGCATCGTGGTCTTCGACGGTTTCCGGGTGAGCGTCGACGGTGAGACCCGGGGTGAGAGCGGGCGCGGCCGGCCGCTGCCCAGGGCGCTGCTCGCCTGGCTGGTCTTTGCCGGCCCCCGGGGCCTGTCGCAGGAACGCCTCGCCGAGGCGCTATGGCCGGAGAGCGGTCGTGAGAAGGCGCTGAACAGTCTTTACGTCACGGTGCACCGCCTGCGCGACCGTATCCTCGACGATTCGGAGGCGGTGGTCAGCGAGGGTGGACGCGTTCGCCTGGATGGCGACCGTGTCTGGGTCGACGCCTGGGCCTTCCAGGCCGAGGCGGCGGAAGCGGGCGACGAGGAGCGGCGGCTTGCCGACGCACTGGCGCTCTACAGCGGCAGCCCGACCCTGCCGGGCGTGGACCCGATGGAGGTGGAGGTGTGGGAGACGGCGCTGGAGCGCAGCTACGAGCGCCTCGCGGTGCGTCTGGGCGAGCTGCTGGAGGCGCGAAGCGCCGCCGAGGCCGCTGCCCATTACCGCGCGGCCCTCGTCCATGTGCCCCTGAGCGAGCTGCTGTGGTCCGGCGCCATGCGCAGCGAGGCGGCCCAGGGCAATACCGCGGCGGTGCAGCGGACGTGGCGCGAGCTCGAGCGCTGCTTCGAGCGCGAGCTGGACGCGCCGCCATCGCCGTCACTGGCGGCGCTGTACCAGCAGCTCGCCGGATCCTGATCTTCCCGGGGCATCGCCCCGCGCGTCCGCCGGCCTGTGTGCCGGAGCAGGCCGGCGGCGCCATTGCCCCCGCCGGGACAGGACCGGCCGGCGGACTGGCGCTGTTCCTGAAACCGCTCCGGCGCTATGGCAAACGAGAATATCCCCGAATGGGTCCATGAGAGGAGTCACGCCATGACGACGGTGGTTACGAGAGACGAGCTGACCCGCTGTGTCGGCGTGGACGCCGACGCCCTCGCGGTGGTGGAGGACGGTTTCGCCCGTCTGGGCCGGGGCGAGGTCACCATCCCCCCGATCATGGGGCTGGAGATCCCGGAGAAGAACGGTGCCGCGGATGTGAAGGCCGCCTATGTCTCCGGCTGGGACAGCTTCGCGGTGAAGCTCTCCACCCGCTTTTTCGACAATCCCGAGCGCGGCCTGCCGAGCGGCAGCGGGCTGATGGCGCTGCTGGACGCGGACACCGGCCGGCCGAGGGCGCTGCTCCTCGACGACGGCTACCTCACCACGGTTCGCACCGCCCTGGCCGGGGCCCTGGCGGCGAAGTACCTGGCCCGGGAGGCGGTCGATACGGTCGGTGTCGTGGGCACCGGCAGCCAGGCCCGCTGGCAGCTCAGCGCCCTTGCGCTGGTGCGTGATTTCCGCCGGGTGCTGGTTTTCGGCCGGGACATGGATGCCGCCGAGGCCTATGCCGAGCAGATGAGCAGCGAGCTGGACGTGCCCGTGAGCGTTGCCGGCGACGCCGCCTCGCTGGTGCAGGCCTCGGACGTCGTCGTCACCACTACGCCGGCCACCGAGCCCGTGATCCGCGCGGAGTGGTTGCATCCCGGCGTGCACGTCACGGCAATGGGCTCTGACGCCGCCCACAAGAACGAGCTCGCACCGGCCGTGCTCGGTGCGGCGGACGTGCTCGTGTGTGATCTCAAGGCCCAGTGCGAGGCCCGCGGCGAGCTGCGCCACGCCCAGCGCGCCGGGGTGATCGCCGCCTCCGAGCCGGTCACCGAGCTGGGTTCGCTGGTCAACGGCCGGGCCCGTGGGCGCACCGGTGACGACGACATCACCGTATGCGACCTCACCGGTGTGGGCGTGCAGGACACCGCCATCGCCCGTTACGCGATGGAGCGCGTGCGCAGCGCCGGGCTGGGCATCAGCCTGTAGCCGGCGGGTCGAACAGCGACTCGCCGTTCTCGTCGATCAGGCGGCGGCCCTTGGCGAGGCTCACCGAGACCGCCGCCTCGTACTCGCCGTAGCTGTCGGCGCGCACGAACACGTACGGTCGTGCGTCGCCGGCGCCGGGCCGGCGGATCTCCCCGGCAACCCGCCAGGCGCTGCCGTCCTTGCGCGGCATCGCCACGATCTCGAAGCCGTTGTATTCCTCACGGCCGCCCACCGCCACGGGGGCGTCGCCGTCCCCGCCGCGCAGGCGTTGCCATAATCCCTTGAGCATGATGATCGATCCCCCCAGGGCCTGCATCCGGCCCCGAGTGTAACGCGACAGCGCGCGCCGTTGCCGTACCGGGAGCGGGTGATGCCCCGGGTGGCAATCGTAAGTCGTGCGCCGAAGGCGTGCGACGTCTCTGCCGGGGCGTCGGGTGGGGATGTCGCACACGGCCTTTGGCCGTGCACGACCTACCGGAGCTCACCGGTGTTGGGCCGGTAGTGGGGGGTGCGGTGGTCGTCGCTGATCGGAGCGAGCGTGCCGCGTCGCCCTCGTATCTCCTTTGTCGCCACGCGAGGGGGCGGTGAGGCTATGGGCCCGCTCTGGACGTCGTGGCCGGGGGATGGGCACGATTGGGTGCGGCACACCTGGAACCGCCGTCGCGGGCGCGGCCGGTGGCTCGGGCGCACCGAAGCCCGTGCGTCCCGGGGGTGCAGTGGATCACGCAGGGAGTTGGTCATGATGGAGACACCGGTGGCACCGGAGCAGGTGGGGCTGAGCCGCGAACGGCTCGGCCGGGTGCGGCGCTGGATGCGCGAGCAGGTCGAGCGTGAGCGCCTGCCCGGGGCGAGCGTGCTCATCGCCCGGCATGGGCGGGTCGCGTTCTTCGAGTGCGAGGGTCAGCGGGACATCGAGGCGGGTGCTCCGGTGCAGCGGGACACGCTCTTCCGCGTGTTCTCCATGACCAAGCCGCTCACCACTGTGGCGCTGATGATGCTCTACGAGGCGGGAGCCTTCCAGCTCGACGACCCCGTGGCCCGTTACCTCCCGGAGTTCGAGGACATGCAGGTCCTGGTGGGCGGCAGCGCCCAGGCGCCCCGGCTCAAGCCCGCCGACGGGCCCATCACCATTCATCACCTGCTCACCCATACCGCCGGGCTCACCTACTGGTTCATGGGCGACAGCCCGGTGAGCGGCATGTACCGCAATGCCGGCATCGATTTCGTCCGCGGCGAGGGCGGTCTCGCGGAGATGGTCGAGCGGGTGGCCGCCCAGCCGCTGATCGACCATCCCGGCGCGCGCTGGCACTACAGTGTGGCGACGGACGTCCTCGGCCGGCTGGTGGAGGTGCTGAGTGGCGAGCGTTTCGACGTCTTCCTTCAGCGCCACGTGCTCGCCCCGCTCGGCATGCACGACACCGGCTTCGAGGTGGCGGACCGCGACATCGACCGCCTCGCCGCGCTCTACGGCCCGCCGGGCAGCGACGGGCTGCTCGCCGGTGACGGCGGCGACATGCCGATGCCGGACGGCGGCCTGGAGCTGCTCGAGGCGCCGGCCTCGAGCGCCTTCCGCGCCCCCGTGTCGCTGCACTCCGGCGGCGGCGGGCTGATCTCCACGGCCCCCGACTACCTGCGCTACTGCCGGATGATGCTGGGTGGCGGCGAGGTCGACGGCGTACGGCTTCTCGGGCGCAAGACCGTCGAGCTCATGACCACCAACCAGCTCCCCGGGGACCTGGCGAGCATGGGCCAGCCGGTGTTCAGCGAGACCCGCTACGACGGCATCGGCTTCGGCCTGGGCGTGTCCGTCACCCTCGACCCGGTCCGTGCCCGCATCCTGGGCTCCCCCGGGGAGTTCGCCTGGGGCGGCGTGGCGAGCACGGCCTTCTGGGTCGATCCGCGGGAGGACATGGCGGTGATCTTCCTCACCCAGCTCATGCCCTCGTGGAGCTATCCCCTGCGTCAGCAGCTCCGCGTGCTGACCTACCAGGCGCTGGTGTCCTGATCCGCGATCGCGTGATGGTATTCTGCGGTGCAGGGTCCGCGGCAGGCGAAACGCCATGGGTCACGAGGAATCCCGAATGAAAGAGACGATACGCGAGGCGGTTGCCCGGACGGGGGCGCCGGTAGCGTGCGTCTATCTGTTCGGCAGCCGGGCACGCGGGTGTCCGCGGGAGGGCAGTGACGTCGACGTTGCCGTGCTGCTGCAACCGGATCAGTCACGCCCTGCCGGGCTGCTCGGGCCACTGCAGCGTATTCGCGGGGCTCTGGAGCGGGCGCTGGAACGGGATGTCGACCTGGTCGACATCCGCGATGCGCCGCCGGATCTCGTTCACCGGATACTGCGTGACGGGATCCTGGTCATGGATGAGGCGCCGGAGTTGCGTGCCGCCTTCGAGGTGGCGGCGAGAAACGCCTATTTTGACGTCCTGCCCTATATCCGGGAATACCGTCGCGGGCGTGTGGCATGACGGATTCGGCCCTGATCGAGAAAAACTAGCGCTCATAGAAACGTGCGTTTGCGAACTCCGTGAACTGGCCCGGCCGGAGCACCTAGGGAGCGATGCGCGTGAGGCCCGGTTCGTCGAGCACACCCTGCAGATCGCGATTCAGGCGTCACTGGATGCGGCCTCACACATTGTTTCGGTCAGAAGGCTGGGTGAGCCGGCCACCAATCGAGCGTTGTTCGATCTGCTGAGACGGGCCGGTATGCTCGGTGACGAGCTGGCCGAGTCCCTGTACGCGATGGCCGGGTTCCACAACGTGCTCGTGCACGGTTACCAGGAGGTCGATCTGACGATCGTCGAGGACATCCTGGCGAATCACCTCGGAGATCTCCTGCGTTACGTCGAGGCGGTTCGGGGCGCCTTGCGACCGGACTGAGTCAGCCCCTCGCGCGGGTGCCGCCGTTGCCGCCGCCGGTGGGCGGCGGTTCCCAGACGTTGCGCAGGGGCTGGCGGCAGCGCTCGGGGACGTTCGAGGAGAAGCGCAGGCGGTGGCCGGCGGCGGTGCGCACGCAGCGGACCTGGCCGGCCTGTACGCCGTAGAGGCGGGCGATGTCGCGGCAGCCCGAGAGGAAGCCCGGCGGCGGCGTGCCCCGGGTGACGACCGGGCCGTCCGGCTCGAAGGTGATCGTGTACAGCGTTTTGCCCAGCATGCTCTTCCCGTCGGTGCCCGCTCTTCTTACCCACAGACCATGCGCCGGTCATGGCGTTCCGCCGTCATCCGCGCGACTGGCCGTGCTGCCGCGCAAGTATCGCACCGCCGTCCGTCTCGTGTCCGGGGGGCGGCGTGTCATCGTTCGTCCCCGTCCCCAGTCCCCCGCGCGTCGCGCGATCGCAGGTCCAGGCCGAGTGCCAGTGGCGCTGCGAGCAGGGCATAGGCGGTCACCGGCGCGAGCGCCAGGGGCGGCGTGCCCGTGGCGTCCGCGATCATTCCGCCGATCAGGGGTACCGTGAATGCCACGGCGTAGCCCAGGGTGAACATCCCCGCGGACAGCCGTCCGGCCCCGCTGGAGTCGGTCAGCCACGGCGGCAGGGAGACCAGCAGGATCAGCTGTACCGCCGAGGCGAAGCCCACCACCAGCGCGCCCGCCAGTGCCGCCAGCCCGCCGGTGAGGGTGAACAGGGCCAGGCCCGCGACGCAGGCCAGGCCGGTGATCACCAGCGGGCCACGCCGACCGAGCCAGCGGCCGGACATCGCCATCATCAGCACCGAGGCCGCGACCTGGCAGACGTTGAACGTGAACAGCGTCGCCGGCAGGGCGTCCATGGCGCCGCGGTCGGCGAGGATGCTGCCCATGTACGCGTTGGTGCCGAAGAACACCGTGGCCGCGGCGCCGAGCAGGGCCCCCAGGCGCCAGACTGTGCCGTCGTGCCAGTCCGGCTGCCAGTGCGGTGCCGCCGGGCCGGCCTCGCCGCGGCTGCGGCAGAGCATGACCACCACGCCGACGGCGAGCGCCGGTAGAGACCACGTAAGCAGGGTCAGCCGCCAGCTTCCGCCGGTGAGCGGCATGATCACCGGCAGCGTCAGGCCGGCGCCGACGAACTCGCCCATGAGCATACCGTTCATGTACACCGCGGAGCCGAGCGCGACGAAACCCGGGCACCACAGCGGTACCAGCGCCGGCAGGGCCGGCTGCATCGCCGCCACACCGAGCCCCAGTATCGCCGTGGCGGCAAGCAGCACCGCCGGCGGCGGCGCCAGACCGCGGGCGGCCGAGCTCGCCGCGACCAGCACGAGTGCCAGGGCCAGGGTCCGTCGGGCGCCGAGCCGGGCAATGGCGAGCGCGCCGGGCAGGGCGCCGACCGCGAGCATGAGCACGGGCAGGGTGGTGAGCGCGCCGATCACCGTCTGGCTCAACGCGAGATCGTCGCCAATCACCGGGGCAAGCGGCGGGGCCACGAGGATGGGCACGCGCAGGTAGAGTCCCGTGAGCCAGAGCAGGGTGAGCAGGGCGAGGCGGCGGGACAGGGGCGGATTGTTCTTCTCGTCGGACATCGGGCCAGTGTAGGGGAGCGCCGTATCACCCGATAGTGCCGCGGCGGTGGTGAGCGTGCCCGGAAACGTTACGCGGCCGAGTGCGTCATCGGGCCTGGACCACCGTCTGTCGACGGGTGTCGGGCGGCTGCGACAGTCCCGCCGGCAGGGCCTGTGGCGACGCCGGTCGCGCCGTGATGATGCGGCTATTGATCGCCCCGGGGCTGCACGATATAAAGGCGGGCAATAAGACACCGGCAGGCGTCCCCGTGACATGGTGCGCCACGCCGTCCGGCCCCTGGACGAGACCGGCACGCGCGATGGCGCGGCCGCGGCTCGCCGAAACGGGCGCGGGTCCGGGGTGTCAGCGGGCGGCAGCGGCTTCCGGGCCGCGCCCCGCGGCACCGGCGGGCCTGTCGCCCGGGGCGTCGGACGGCGTGGCGCATGGCGTTCCGGGGTCGGGCACACGTTCTCTCGGGGAGATGCATGACCTCACAGGCGAGTACCGCGGCGGGCGAGCCGGCATTCGAACTCAAGGGCCGGATGCTGACGTTGACCATCCTGCGTCTGCTGGACGCGGATCTGGAGCACTTCCTTGCGGACCTGGAGGCGCGCATCGCCGAGGCCCCGGCCTTCTTCGACGGCATGCCGGTCATCCTCGATCTCACCCCGGTGGCGGCCAGCGGCATCGACGACATCTGGCTGAGCGAGCTCGCCCATCACCTCTGGCAGAGCGGGCTGGCCCCGGTGGCGGTGACCGCCGGTGACCCTCGGGTGGAGAATACGGCCCAGGCCGCCGGCCTCGGCGTGATGCGCCAGCCCGGCGGCGGCAGTACCCGCGAGGTGGACACCGGCCCGGCGCCCGCCCGGCCGGAGCCGGCGTCGGCGACGGCGCGGCTCGTGACCCAGCCGGTGCGTTCCGGCCAGCAGATCTACGCCCGTGGCGGCGATCTCGTCGTGCTCGCGCCGGTCAGCCCGGGCGCCGAGGTGCTGGCGGACGGCAACATCCACGTCTACTCGAATCTGCGCGGGCGGGCCCTGGCAGGTGTGCAGGGCGACGCCGACGCGCGGATCTTCTGCCAGCAGCTCAACGCGGAGCTCATCGCGATCGCCGGGTGTTACCGGGTCAGCGAGGACATTGACGAGGCCAGCCGCGGCCACAGTGTTCAGATCCGCCTGGCGGGTGAGACACTGCACATCGAGCCGCTGGCGGGCGCCCAGTAACGGGCAGGACACCCTGCGATTCGGACAAGGACTCAGGAGGTTTCAGCGTGGCGAAGATTCTCGTCGTGACATCCGGCAAGGGCGGGGTCGGCAAGACCACCACCAGCGCCGCCTTCGCCGCGGGGCTCGCCCGTCGCGGCTACAAGACCGTGGTCGTCGACTTCGACGTCGGCCTGCGCAATCTGGACCTGATCATGGGCTGCGAGCGCCGCGTGGTCTATGACTTCGTCAACGTCATCAACGGCGAGGCGAACCTCAACCAGGCACTGATCCGCGACAAGCGCGTCGAGGATCTCTACATCCTTCCCGCCTCCCAGACGCGGGACAAGGACGCCCTGACCCAGGAGGGCGTGGAGCAGGTGCTGGACACGCTCTCGGAGCAGTTCGACTACATCGTCTGCGACTCGCCCGCGGGCATCGAGCGCGGGGCGAACCTCGCGATGTACTTCGCCGACGAGGCCCTGGTGGTGACCAATCCCGAGGTCTCCTCGGTGCGCGACTCCGACCGGGTGCTCGGGCTGCTTGCCAGCAAGACCCGCCGTGCGGAACAGGGCAAGGAGCCGGTGGGCGAGCACCTGCTCATCACCCGTTATGCCCCCTCCAGGGTCGGCAAGGGCGAGATGCTCAGCGTCGAGGACGTGCGCGAGATCCTGGCGATCGACCTGCTTGGCGTCATCCCCGAGTCCACCGCCGTGCTCAACGCCTCCAACGCGGGCGTGCCGGTCATCCTCGAGGACCGCACCGATGCTGGCCAGGCGTACGACGATGCGGTGGCACGCTTCCTGGGCGAGGAACGCGAACACCGCTTCCTCACGGAGAAGAAGGGTCTGTTCGGACGGATTTTCGGGGGTTGAGGCAATGAGCTTCCTGGACTATTTCCGCTCCGAGAAGCGCCGCTCGGCCTCCGTGGCCAAGGAGCGGCTGCAGATCATCGTTGCCCGCGAGCGCTCCGGGCGCGGCGGGCCGGATTACCTGCCCAAGCTCCAGGAGGAACTGCTCTCGGTCATCCGCAAGTATGTGCAGGTGAGCGACGACGCCGTTCGCATGGAGGTCGAGCACGAGGGCAACTGCGACGTCCTCGAGCTCAACATCACCCTGCCGGAAGGCGGCGAAGGCAACGCCCAGACCGGCCGGCGGTAGCCCGGCCGGCGTTGCGCCCGGGTGTCATACGGTCCAGCCACGCGCAGGTCGGCTGCTCCCGGCAGCCGACGTTTGTCCCCCGGTCTAACGGCACCGGAATGTTGGCTGCCAGGAGCAGCCAACCTACCCGACCGAACAGGGCCGGAACCGGTCCCCCGGCGCGCTCCGGTAGGTCGGCTGCTCAAGGCAGCCGGCGTTTTCGCCCCGGTGTAGCGGCACCGGAATGTTGGCTGCCAGGAGTCGCCAACCTACCCGACCGAACAGGGCTGGAACCGGTCCCCCGGCGCGCTCCGGTAGGTCGGCTGCTCAAGGCAGCCGGCGTTTTCGCCCCGGTGTAGCGGCACCGGGATGTTGGCTGCCAGGAGCAGCCAACCTACCCGACCGAACAGGGCCGGAACCGGTCCCGCGGCGCGTTCCGGTAGGTCGGCTGCTCAATGGCAGCCGGCGTTTTCGCCCCGGTGTAGCGGCACCGGGATGTTGGCTGCCAGGAGCAGCCAACCTACCCGACCGAACAGGGCCGGAACCGGTCCCCCGGCGCGCTCCGGTAGGTCGGCTGCTCAAGGCAGCCGGCGTTTTCGCCCCGGTGTAGCGGCACCGGAATGTTGGCTGCCAGGAGTCGCCAACCTACCCGACCGAACAGGGCTGGAACCGGTCCCCCGGCGCGCTCCGGTAGGTCGGCTGCTCAAGGCAGCCGGCGTTTTCGCCCCGGTGTAGCGGCACCGGGATGTTGGCTGCCAGGAGCAGCCAA
>NZ_KB894809.1:36700-43527 GCF_000374645.1 Arhodomonas aquaeolei DSM 8974 | reverse complement strand
GGCAGCCGGCGTTTTCGCCCCGGTGTAGCGGCACCGGGATGTTGGCTGCCAGGAGCAGCCAATCTACCCGACCGGACAGGGCCGGAACCGGTCCACCCGACGCACTTCGGTCGGTCGGCTGCACCCGGCAGCCGACGTTTTTGCTCCGGTCTAACGGCATCGGGATGTTGGCTGCCAGGAGCAGCCAATCTATCCGACCGGACAGGGCCGGAACCGGTCCCGCGGCGCGCTCCGGTAGGTCGGCTGCTCAATAGCAGCCGGCGTTTTTGCTCCGGTCTAACGGCACCGGAATGTTGGCTGCCAGGAACAGCCAACCTACCCGACCGAACAGGGCCGGAACCGGTCCCCCCGCGCGCTCCGGTAGGTCGGCTGCTCAAGGCAGCCGACATCTTCGCCGACGCGCATACGCGGCCGATTTTTCGCTATTCCCGGCCAACCCCGTCGGGGGTGTCCGGCGGTGCGGTACCCCACTCCGCCGCATAGACCCCGGCCCGCACGAACCTGTGGAAGCTGCTCCAGGCCCATTCCCCCGGAGCCGTTACAAGCCCGTGTTTTACCGGGTTGTAATGGATGTAATCCAAGTGATGACGGAAATCGACGTCATTCCGCACCAGATGCTCCCAAAAACGGGGTTGCCAGATTCGCTTGTCGCCGGCCCGCGTGGAGACATAGCGCTTGATCAGCCGCCACCGTCCCGAGAAGTCCGGGTCGCCGCGTGGCAGGGACCACAGGCAATGCAGGTGATCGGGCAGCAGGACGATTGCCTCGGTTCGGAACGGGCGATACCCGGCAACGGCGCGAATCGCTGCCCCGAGTAATCGCCGTAGCCTGTCGTCACGAAAAAGCGGTTGCCGGTACCGCGTCACCACCGTGAAGAAATAGCATCCACCCGGTAGGTGTGCACGCCGGTATTCCATGGTCTCGTCCTCCCTGACGAGCGTGATCCTGTCATCGTCCAGGGAGCGTACCGCGCCCGGTCGGCGATTGGGAATGTAACAAGGAAGGCGTAGGTTGTCGGACGGGATGTCGGCTGCCATTGAGCAGCCGACATCCCGGTGATCGGTTACCCCGTCGGGCCGACGCGCAGCTTGGGGCACTGGCTGGGCCGGAGGTATTCGCCCTGCTCGATGGCGTTCCAGGCCGGTAGGTCGTACACGGCCGTGGGCCGCGTGCGACGTCTTCAATGACCGAACCGGAATATCGCACGCCTGCGGCGCGCGACCTGCACGAGTTCCGCCGCCACTGCCGCAGTGCATGCGGGCCGGGGTGGCGTTCCGTGTGCCGGGCAGCTCCGGTAGGTTGGCTGCCTCCTGGCAGCCAACGTCCCGATGCCGACGCACCCAGGCGGCGATGTCGGCTGCCGGGAGCAGCCGACCTACTCGAAAGGGTTTGACCGGTTCGCCGGCCGTATCCCGGTACGTCGGACAGGACTGTGGCCTGGCGCGCCGCAGGCGTACGACAGTCCGGAACTGATCCTGGCGGAGGCTCACTCCTCCTCGTCGAGAGGTCGTGGTTTGGTGCGCTCGAGGGTGTCCTCACTGAAGCGGGCCAGCTCCTCGTCCGTCCACAGGCCCATATTGCGCATGATGGCGATCTGCATCAGCGCCTTCGACCGGGCAAACCTATCGAACGCAGCGGACATGTCTTTGTTGATCTCCCGGAGACGACCGTACACGGCGGCGTAACGCTGGTGATTGGTCCTTTCGTCATCGGCGCCCGTGCACAGGGTGGCAATCTCGTCGAGGGCACGATGGCAGAAACGATCCAGCGCCTTTTCGTAGAGATCACGGAAAACCTTCCAGTCTCGTTCCGGGATACCGGCATGCATAGGCGATCACCCTCGCTAACGGCGATGATTTCGACGCCAAACCGGTAGGCGTCAAATCGGCTTCCAGGAAAATTCCCATTATTATACGGTAGGTTAAACGCCCCGGACAGTTACCAACCGATGCCCCAGGCGGCCTACCCGCGCGCCGCACGGGCCATACCGGCAACGACCGCCGTGCAGCGTGCCCCTCGAGCCGTGGTCTCCCATGAGGTCATTATTGCGCGAGACAGGGAGCCCCCCGGGCCTTCTCGGCGCTCATGCGCAAGTGCCGGCGGCCTTTGCGCAGCGTCCCGCAACGGCCCCGCCTGGAAAGCACGTCACCGAGTAACGGCAGAACCGGCCTCCGTGTCCGCCTCTAGTAGGTTGGCTGCTCCTGGCAGCCAACGTCCCGACGCTCACGCACCCAGGCGGGGATATCGGCTGCCGGGAGCAGCCGACCTACCAGGGATGGCCTACCGCGTCGGGTCGACCCGCAGTTTGAGGCGCTGGCCGGGCTGGAGGTATTCGCCCTGCTCGATGACGTTCCAGGCCGGTAGGTCGTGCACGGCCGCGGGCCGTGTGCGACGTCTTCAGTGACCGAGCCGGAATGTCGCACGCCTGCGGCGCAGGAACTACGGGCGTTCCCGCCGCCACTGCCGCCGTGCATGCCGGCCGGGGGTGGCGTTCCGTGTGCCGGGCAGCTCCGGTAGGTTGGCTGCTCCTGGCAGCCAACGTCCCGATGCCGACGCACCCAGGCGGCGATGTCCGCTGCCGGGAGCAGCCGACCTACCGGTGATCGCTATCTCGTCGGGTCGACGCGGAGCTTGAGGCGCTGGCCGGGCTGGAGGTATTCGCCCTGATCGAGGGCGTTCCAGCGCCGGAGGTCCGCCACGCGGACGTTGAACGCCTGCGCGATGCGGTAGAGGGAATCGCCCTTGCGCACGGTGTAGACCACGCGCTGCTCGTGATTGCCCGAGCCGCTGCGATCGCTACCGCCGCTGCCAGTGTTGCGGCGTACGACCAGCGTCTGCCCCGGATGCAGGGTGGCGTTGGCGCCGAGGTCGTTCCAGGCGGTGAGCTCGTCCACGGTGACGTCGTAGCGTCGCGCGATGGTCCAGAGGCTGTCGCCGGACTGGACGGTGTGGCGCACCGGTGGTGTCTTGGCGACCTTGCTGCCGCGGCCGACGACAAGGGTCTCGCCGGGCTGGAGCGTGGCATTCGAGGGGAGGTCGTTCCAGGCGGTGAGGTCATCCACGCTTACGTCATAGCGTCGCGCGATGGCCCACAGGCTGTCGCCGGGCTGAACCTCGTGGCGCATCGGCGGGTTGCCCCCGCCGCCGGTCTGGCGGGCGAGGCGGCCGCTGTCCTCCGGCCGGCCGGCCACAGGAACCACCAGCTCCTGGCCGACACGGATGAGGTTGCCATTGAGGTCGTTGACGTCGCGGAGCACCGAGACGTCGGTGTGATACTTGCTCGCGATCTCGCCGAGGGTGTCGCCACGGGCAACCCGGTGACGGCGCCAGCGCATGCGCTCTGACGGGGCGGTCGCCGCCAGACCCTCGCGGAAACGCTCGGCGCGGTCGGCGGGGACCACGAGGCGGTGCGGTCCGTCCGGCGGCGTGGCCCAGCGGTTATAGCCCGGGTTGAGGCGGTAGAGCGTCTCGGTGGAGATCCCCGCAAGGTCCGCGGCAAGGGCGAGGTCGATCTGGCCGTCCACCGTCACGACCGCCACCTGTGGTCGGTCGGCCATCTCCGGCAGGCTCACGTTATGTGCCGCGGGATGACGGACAACGTCACGCACGGCGAGCAGCCGGGGCACATAGGCCTCGGTCTGTGCGGGCAGATCCAGGTGCCAGAAATCGGTGGGCTCGCCGCGGCGCTCGTTGCGTCGTACGGCCCGCTGCACCGTGCCCTCGCCGGCATTGTATGCAGCGATGGCGAGCAGCCAGTCGCCGTCGAAGAATTCGTTGAGGTAGGCGAAGTAGTCCAGGGCTGCCTTGGTGGCGGCGACCGTGTCGCGGCGGCCGTCGTACCACCAGTCCCGCCGCAGACCGAAATGCCTGGCCGTGCCGGGCACGAACTGCCACAGCCCCGCGGCGTGGCCGTGGGAATAGGCGAACGGCTTGTAGGCGCTCTCCACCACCGGAATCAGCGCCAGCTCCATGGGCAGGCCGCGCTGGCGGATGCGCTCGACGATGTAGGGGAGGTATGGCCGGGAGCGCTCGGCCACCCGCGCGAGGTACTGCGGGTCGCCGGTGTAGTGATCGATCTGCTCGGCAATGGCCGGTGATTCCGGCTCCGGCAGGCGGAAGCCGTGGCGCAGTGTCCGCCAGATGCCGTCCGGGCCTTTGTCGTCGGAGGGCGTGCGGTCCTGGGATTTGTCTGCAGCGGTGTTCCGGGGCCCGCCCAGCACGGTGGTCGGCGAGCTGTCCCGCAGCAGTGCATCGGCCGCTGCCAGGGACGACGCCTTGTCCGCGTTGTCGCCGGCGCTGTTGCTGCCGGTGGGTGCCACACTACAGGCGCTGAGGGTCAGGCACGTGAGCAAAGGCAGCACGGCGCGTGATCGCACGGTCATTCTCCTTGATTGGATATCCATCGCCCCGCGGTCTTTCAGAATGCGTCCTTCCAGGCGCGCACGGCGGCGAAGACCGCCACCCCGTCGGCAAGGGCGTGGCCGGCGCGGGTCGCGGCGCGCTTGCGCACCGTCGGTGCGTCGGTGCGCAGAAACGGGTTGGTGGCCAGCTCCTCGGCAATGGTCGAGGGCAGAGTGATCCGGTCGTGGGCGCGCGCCTCGCGCACCGCGGTCAGCCGCTGCAGCAGCCCGGTGTTGTCCGGCTCCACCTCGGCGGCGAAGGTGAGATTCGCCTGGGTGTACTCGTGGGCGCAGTAGACCCGTGTCTCGCCGGGCAGCGCGGTGAAGCGCGCCAGCGAGGCGTGCATCTGCTCCGGCGTGCCCTCGAACAGCCGGCCGCAGCCGCCGGCGAACAGCGTGTCCCCACAGAAGAGCATGCCGTCGCCGTAATAGGCGATGTGACCGGCCGTGTGGCCGGGGCAGGCGATGACCTCGAAGGTGATGCCGAAGCCGGGCAGCGTGACAGCGTCGCCATCCGCCAGCGCGACGGTGCGCCCGGGGATGCGCTCGTCCGCCGGCCCCCACACCGGGATGTCAGCCCCGGCGGCCGCGACCAGCTCGCGGACACCGCCGGTGTGATCCGGATGGTGGTGGGTGATGAGGATCCCCGCCAGGGTGAGCCCGCGCTCGTCGAGCGCGCGGCGCACCGGGGCGGCATCGCCCGGGTCCACCACCACGGCGCGGTCGTCGCCGGCGCGGGTGAGGGCCCAGATATAATTGTCCGAGAATGCGGATATGGCGAATACGTCGGTCATGACGCGCGAGGATAACCCGGCCCTGTTGGACGCGCCAAACCGCGCGTGACCGCCACCCGGGGCCGCGTTATGCTCCACACGCAGAACACCGAGAGGGAGGTGGGCCATGGCCGACGCCCTGCATGGCTGGTTCAGAACGCCGCTGGGCCGTGCGCTCGTGGAGGCCGAGTGCCGGCTGCTGAGCCGCCGGCTGGCCGCGCTGCACTGCCGCAGTGTCGTGCAGATCGGCGCATTCGGCCGTGGCCAGCGCCCGGCGCTGTTTGGCGACACCCGCCACTGGCTGGTGGACCGCTGGCCCCGTGGCCCGGTGGACGTGGTCGCGGAGCCGGAGCTGCTACCCTTGGAGAGTGCGAGCGTGGACGCCGTACTCGTGATCCACCAGCTCGAGTTCAGTGAGGATCCGCACCAGCTCCTGCGCGAGGTCGAGCGCGTGCTCGCACCGGAGGGGCACGTCCTGGTACTGGGCTTCAATCCGTTCAGCCTCTGGGGCGTGCGCCGTGTGCTGGCCGGTGTGCGCGGCAGCCGGGCGCCGTGGACGGGACACTACTTCGGGCGCTCGCGCGTGAACGACTGGCTGCGGCTGCTCGGGCTGACCGTGCAGCGCCGCGAGGGCCTGTTCTGCCGCCCGCCGCTGCGCCACACGCGCAGCCTGGAGTGGCTTGCGCCCATGGAGCGGCTCGGGCCACGCTATGCGCGCATTGCCGGCGGGGTAAACCTGACGGTGGCGCAGAAACACGTGGCCGGGATGACGCCGCTGGAGCCGGCGATGCGTCCGCGGCTCCAAGTCATCCGCGGCGGCCTCGCCGGGGCATCGCGCGTGCGGCCCGGCAACAGCGCCGCCCGCGACGCCCGCGGAGGCCCACAGGGGTGAATCGAGTCGAGATCTTTACCGACGGCGCGTGCCGGGGCAATCCGGGGCCCGGCGGCTGGGGCGCGGTGCTGCGCTACGGCGAACACGAGCGCGAGCTCTGGGGCGGCGAGCCCGAGACCACCAACAACCGCATGGAGCTCACCGCCGCCATCGAGGCCCTGGCGAGCCTCAAGCGCCGCTGTGAGGTGGACCTCACCACCGATTCTCAGTACGTCCGCCAGGGCATCACCGAGTGGATGCCCGGCTGGAAGCGCCGCGGCTGGCGCACCAGCGCGCGCAAACCGGTGAAGAACGCCGACCTCTGGCAGCGCCTTGACGAGCTCGCCTCGCAGCACACCGTGCACTGGCACTGGGTGCGCGGGCACACGGGTCACGACGGCAACGAACGTGCCGACGCCCTTGCCAATCGCGGCATCGACGAGCTGCAGGCGCGGGCCTGAGCGCGCGCCGCCCCGTCGGGCGGGCATGTCTCGCACACGACCGGCCGTTCCACGGGGTCGTAGGTCGGCTGCTCGCAGGCAGCCGACGTTGCTCGCGGCGGGTGCGGGCCGTGGATGTTGGCTGCCAGGAGCAGCCAACCTACAGAAACTCCGGGCCCCTCGCCCTTTATGGGAGAGGGGTTGGGGAGAGGGAACGGCAATCGCCGGACGGGCCGGGTTGGAACGCTGCCCGGAGGTCCGGTCACCGTGTGGGGCAGCCCGCGGCGGGTGCCGGCCGTGGGTGTTGGCTGCCAGGAGCAGCCAACCTGCGGAAACTGTTGGG
>NZ_KB894809.1:0-36195 GCF_000374645.1 Arhodomonas aquaeolei DSM 8974 | reverse complement strand
CGTCGCACACGGCCTTCGGCCGTGCACGACCTACCCGTTCCGGGAGGCCGTAGCTGGGCTGTAGGTCGGCTGCTCGAAGGCAGTCGACGTTGCTCGCGGCGGGTGCGGGCCGTGTGTGTTGGCTGCCAGGAGCAGCCAACCTACAGAAACTCCGGGCCCCTCGCCCTTTACGGGAGAGGGGTTGGGGAGAGGGAGCGGCAATCGCCGGGCGGACCGGGGTCGGACGCTGCCTGGAGGTCCGGTCACGGTGTGGGGCAGCCCGGCCGGGCGCGGTAAGATTAATCTGTGGCGCGCCCCGCCGCGCCGGACGTTGGAGATACCGAGGGATTCATGCGCCAGATCATCCTCGACACCGAGACCACCGGTCTGGAGACGGCCGAGGGCCATCGCATCATCGAGATCGGCTGCTACGAGCTGAACTACCGCCGGCCCACCGGCCGGACCTTTCACTACTACCTCAACCCGGATCGTGAGGTGGACGCCGGTGCGCAGGAAGTGCACGGCATCACCAACGAGTTCCTCGCGGACAAACCGCGCTTCGAGGACGTCGCGCAGGCGTTCATCGAGTTCATCCGGGACTCGCAGCTCGTCATCCACAACGCGCCGTTCGACGTGGGCTTCATCGACTACGAGCTCTCCCGGCTCGGCGAGGCGTGGGGCCGAACGGCGGACTATGCCGATGTGCTGGACACCCTGGTGATGGCGCGGGACATGCACCCGGGCCAGCGCAACTCCCTGGACGCCCTGTGCAAGCGCTACGACATCGACAACAGCGGCCGCGAGCTCCACGGGGCGCTGCTCGACGCGCAGATCCTCGCCGAGGTCTACCTCGCCATGACCGGCGGTCAGACGGCGCTGTCGCTGGCCCGCCAGGGCAGTGAGGGCGAGGGCGGCGAGGATTATGAGCGGATCCGCCGCCTGCCTGCGGATCGGCCCCGGCTCGCTGTCGTCCAGCCCGACGCGGACGAGCTGGCCCGCCACGAGGCGTGGCTGGAGCGCCTGGACGGCGCCGCGGGTGGCGAGTGCCTGTGGCGGCACATGGAGGCCGAACCGGTGGCGGAGGAGGGTGAATGAGCCTGCAACTCGCCGCGCCGGTCACCGCGGTCACCTTCGACCTCGACTACACCCTCTGGGACCTCGCCGGGGTGATCGAGCACGCCGAGGAGGTCGCGTATGCCTACCTGGATGCCAACTACCCGGCGGTGACCGCCGCGCTCTCGCCGGAGGCCGTCCTCGCGCTGCGCAGCGAGGTCGTGGCGGACCGCCCGGAGATCGCCCACGACGTCTCCGCGATGCGCCGGGAGGCATTCCGGCGTGCCGGGACACGGGCTGGGTACAGTGCCGCGGAGGTGGAGACGCTGGTGGAGGACACCTTCCACGTGTTCGTCGATGCCCGCCACGACATAGTGCTCTTTGACGACGCAGTCCCGGTGCTGGAGTGGCTGCGTGCCCGCGGTGTGCGCCTGGGTGCGCTCACCAACGGCAACGCGGACATCCGCCGCCTGCGCATGGACGGTTATTTCGACTTCGCCCTGGCGGCGGTGGACGTCGGCGCGGCCAAGCCCTCGCACCTGGTCTTCGAGGCCGCGCGGGGCCACGCCGGCGTGTCCATGGGCGAGATCGTGCACGTGGGTGACGATCCGCACAGCGATGTCATTGGTGCGGCGGCGGCGGGCATGCAGCCCGTCTGGCTTAATCGCGACGGCGGGGCGTGGCCGGCGGAGGCGCCGGCGCAGCCGCCGTGCGTCGAGATGGATTCCCTGTGGGCGCTGAGGGACGCCCTCGCGCCGCTGATCGAGTGAGGCGCAGTGATGAGCACGGCCAGCACTGCCCAGGCGACCAGCACCTCGCCCCCGGATACCGAGGCCGCCCCGATCCGGGTCGGCGTGAGCGCCTGCCTGCTCGGTGAGCAGGTGCGCTTCGACTCCGGGCACAAGCGCGACCGCTTCGTCGCCGACGTCCTCGCGGACTACTTCGAGCTCATCCCGGTCTGCCCGGAGGTGGCCATCGGGCTGGGAACCCCGCGGCCGCCGATCCGCCTCGTGGGGGATCCCGACTCGCCCCGGGCCGTGGGCACGCGGGATGCCGGCAAGGACGTCACGACCGACCTCGCCGACTACGGCCGCACCATGGCGCGGCGGCTCGAGGGCATCAGCGGCTACATCCTCAAGAGCAAGTCGCCGAGCTGTGGCATGGAGCGGGTCAAGGTCTACACCGATACCGGCCATCCCGCCGGCAGCGGCACCGGCATCTACGCCGCCGAGATCATGCGTGCCAACCCCATGCTCCCGGTGGAGGAGGAGGGCCGGCTCAATGACCCGGTACTGCGCGAGAACTTCATCGGCCGGCTGTACGCCTATCACCGCTGGCAGTGCCTGATGGCGGAGGGCATTACCCCCGAGGCGCTGGTGGACTTCCACACCCGTCACAAGCTCATCCTCATGTCCCACAGCCCCGAGCGCCTGCGCGAGCTCGGGCGGCTCGTGGCGCGGGCGGGCAGCGAACCGGTGGAGCCGCTGGCCGAGGCCTACGGCGAGGCGTTCATGGCGACGCTGCGCCATCGTGCCACGCGCCGCCGGCACACCAACGTGCTCCAGCACCTCATGGGCTACCTCAAGGGCCACCTCGATGGCGACGACAAGGCCGAGCTGCTGGAGCTGATCGAGGACTACCGCATCGGCCGGGTGCCGCTGATCGTGCCCGTCACCCTGATCAAGCACCACTTCCGCCGGCATCCGGAGCCGTACATCGACCGCCAGCTCTACCTGCACTGGCAGCCTGCCGGGCTGTCGCTGTGGAATCACATCTGAGGGACAGCGCCCATGAGTGCACGCCGTTTCGGACTCATCGTCATCGGTGACGAACTGCTCTCCGGCAAGCGCCGCGACAAGCACTTCCCCAAGCTCGTGGAGCTGCTCGGCGCGCGCGGCCTGGAGCTGGAGTGGGTGCGCTTCATCAGTGACGACGCCGCGCTCATCGAGCAGACGCTGCGAGAGACGCTGGCGGGCGGCGACATCGTGTTCAGCTGCGGCGGCATCGGCGCCACCCCGGACGACCGCACCCGCGCCTGCGCCGCGGCGGCCCTGGGTGTGCCCCTGGAGCGCCACCCCGACGGCGTCGCCGAGCTGGAGGCGCGCTTCGGCGGGCCCGTCACCCCGGATCAGCGCCTGCGCCTGGTGGAGTTCCCGCAGGGCGCGGCCATCATCCCGAACCCGGTGAACCGCGTGCCGGGGTTCTCCATCCGTGAGCACTACTTCGTGCCCGGCTTCCCCAACATGGCTTGGCCCATGATCGAGTGGGTGCTGGACCACCACTACGCCCACCTCCACGCGCCTGGCAGCCGCACCGAGCAGGCCATCAGCGTGGACGGCGCCCGGGAGAGCGACGTCATCCCGCTCATGGAGCGCTTCGTCAGCGCCCACCCCGACCTCAAGCTCTCCTGCCTGCCCAGCACCGAGCCTCAGGGGTACCGCCTGGAGCTCGGCCTGCGCGGGCCCACCGAGGCCGTCACCCCCGGGATGGAAGAGCTACGCGCCGAGGTCGAACGCCTCGGCTTCCCGTGGACGCCGGTGGAGATCGTCCCGGAGCAGTAGGCCGTGTGCGACGTTCCCGGGGGGCGGTCCGGGATGCCGCACGCCCGGGGGCGTGACCGGCGTCCAACGAAACCCCCTCCGTTTCTGCTCCGGGGGTGCCCGATGGCCGGATCCATGCGCGGTGGCGGGCACGGGACGTCGGCTGCCAGGAGCCGCCGACCTATGGGAGTTGCGGGGTTACCGGGTTTGCTGGCGGGAACCCTTTGCGGAACGCCCGTGGGGTAGACCGGTGTTGTAGGTTGGCAGCTCCTGGCAGCCAACATCCCGCGCCTGCGGTGCCGGCAGCGTCGACTGCCTTGAGCGGCCGACCTGATAACCCCGATGTGCACGCGTTCTCCCAGCGCCTGCGCAGGTGAGGCAACGCCGGCACGGCCGCCCTGGGGCGGCCATGCGCGAGCCCGCCTCCATCTGCTTCGGCGTCATCAGGGACCAGACACCCTATATCCCGCAAATCGCTTGATCCGCGAGACGGTATCTACGGCTCCCTCGGTGACGTTTGGTCAACGGCTCTCGTCTGTTTACGGCTGCAGGCCGTGTGCGGCATCCCGGGGGCGGCCGGACCTCGCACGCTGTCGTGCCGCCTCCGGTAGGTCGGCTGCTCCTGGGAGCCGACATTCCCCGCTCCAATGCATCGGCATGGCGATGTCGGCTGCCAGGAGCAGCCGACCTACACGTACCGCTCCTGGCAGCCGGCAGCTCCCCCGATGCCCGCCGCGACGTGCCGTGTGCCTTCTTCCAGGCAGGAACATCGTAATAACCAAGCGTTTCAAAACGCGTATTAAGTTATAAGAAATAAATCGTTAGACTGGCACGTTATAACCCATTCCCGGAGGCATTCGATGTCACGTGCCCGTCTGCTTGCCGTGCTGATTGCCGGTCTGCTGAGTCTCGGCAGCGCTGCCCAGGCCCAGGACACCACGCGCCTGGAGGTCGGCTACATGCCGATCCTGCCCGTGGCGCAGCTGTTCGTGATGGAAGGGGCGGGCTGGACCGACGATGCCGGGCTCGACCTGGAGCTGACCCGCTTCTCCAGCGGTCCGGCCATGGTCCAGGCGCTGGCCTCCGGCGAGCTGGACGTCATGTACTTCGGCATCGGGCCGGCCATGGTCTCGCGCGCCAACGGCGTGCCGATCAAGGTGCTGGCCGCGAGTATCCGCGAGCAGATCGGCCTGGTGGCCCGTGGTGAGTTCGCCTCGCTGTTCGAGGCCAATGACCCGGCGGAGGCCATCGCCCGCTTTACCGAGACCCAGGGCCGCAAGCCGAAGATCGCGACGTTTCCCCAGGGCTCTGTCCCAGACACCGTGCTGCGCTACTGGCTGACGGAGCGGCTCGGCGTCGGCGTGGACGCGGTGAACATCGTGGCCATGGGCGCGGACCGGGTGCAGCAGGCGCTGCTGGCCGGTGCCGTGGACGCGGCCTCGATTCTCGAGCCGATCCTGACCACCGTGCAGGAGCGCGCCGACGGTGCCCGGGTCGTGGCCCGGGCCGACGAGATGTTGCCCGGCCAGCCCGGGGCCGTGCTCGCCGTCCGCGAGGAGACGCTGAAGGCGCACCCCGAGGCGGTGCGCGAGCTCATGGCGTTGCACCTGCGTGCGACACGCATGCTCGAGGAGGACACGGAACAGGCCGCGCCCTATGTCCGCGAGTTCGTCGGCCGCCGGCTCATCAGTCTGGACACGGTGGAGAAGGCGCTCGCCTCGCCGTCGTCGAACTACCTCGCCGACCCGCACGCCATCCGCGAGGGCACCCGGCGCATGCGTGACTTCCAGATGGAACAGGGCAGCCTGCGCAAGCCCGTGGACCTGGATGCGCTCTTCGACACCAGCGTGTACGACACGGTCAGCGCGCAGTCGGCCGGCGAGGAATGACCACGTTGTCCCGCCCGCGACGCGTTCTCTATAGCGCCCTCGGGGTGGGCGTGTTCCTGGTGCTGTGGGAGCTGACGCTGCGCAGCGGGCTGCTGCCCGGCACCCTCGTGCCGCTGCCCTCGGCGATCCCCGGTGTGCTGTGGCTCGAGCTCTCCGACGGCATCTGGTTCGAGGTCGTGGGCTCCAGCCTCGCGCACTACAGCGTGGGCCTGCTGGTGGGGTCCGTACTGGGCATCCTCGTGGGCGTGTCGGCGGCGCTGCTGCCGCGCTTCGATGCCGCCCACGCGTGGCTGGCGCGGCTGCTGCGCCCGATTCCGCCGCTGGCCTGGATCCCCTTCGCCATCATCTGGTTCGGCGTCACCCCGACGGCGGCGGCGTTCATCATCAGTATCGGGGTCTTCTGGATCAACTACTTCGCCAGCTACAGCGCCGTGCGTTCCGTCGACCCCGGCTATGACGAGGTCGCGCGGGCGTTCGGGCAGCACGGCTTCCTGCCCCGGCTCGCCAAGGTCAACCTGCCCGCGGCCTCGCCCGGCATTCTCGGTGGCCTGCGTGCCGGCCTGGGCCAGGGCTGGATGACGGTGGTGGCCGCCGAGCTGTTCGGCATCCCGGGCATCGGCCAGAGGATGATGGAGGCCTCCAGCCTGCTGGCGACGGATATCGTGGTGGTCTACATGCTCACCATCGCCGCCCTCTACGCGCTGCTCGATTTCGTGTTCATGCTGTTCCAGCGCCGGATGCTGAGGTGGCAGCCATGAGCGCGGTGAGGAGCGAGAGCACGCCCGTACTCAACGCACGGAACCTGAGTCTGGGGTTCGGTCGCACCACCGTGCTCACCGACGTGGACCTCACCCTCCACCCCCAGGAGTTCACGGCGGTGGTCGGCACCTCCGGGGTAGGCAAGTCGACCCTGCTGCGCGCCCTCACCGGGCTGATCGCCCCCCACGACGGCGAGGTGACCATCCCCGCGCGTCGTGCGGACGCTTCCCGCGCGTGGTCGATGGTCTTCCAGGCGCCGCGGCTCTTCCCCTGGCGGCGCGTGCGCGCCAACGTCGAGCTGGGACTGGAAGGGCTCGGGCTCTCCCGGGCGGAGCGCCGGCGCCGCGCCATGGAGCCGCTGGCCCTGGTGGGGCTGGAGGAGTACGCCGGGCGGTGGCCGCACACGCTCTCCGGCGGCCAGCAGCAGCGCGTGGGCATCGCCCGGGCCCTCGCGGTCCGGCCGCAGGTGCTGTTCATGGACGAGCCCTTCTCGGCCCTGGACGCGATCACCCGGCGGCGCCTGCAGCAGGAGCTCGTCGAGCTGCGCCGGCGCACCGAGGCCGCCATCGTCTTCGTCACGCACGATATAGAAGAGGCGGTGTCACTGGCGGACCGCGTGATGGTGCTGGGTGGCCAGGACACCGGGCATCCCGCCGGGGTGATCGATACCGTGGAGGTGGGTCTGCCCCTGGATGGCCGTCGTGACCACCCGGCGTTCTCCGCTCTGGTGCAACGTGTCGAGGAGATGATCGCATGAGTGCCCCCCTGCGCGTGCTGCTGCACGCCCCCACACCCGAGGCACTGGCACGGGCCCGGCGCAATGCCGCCAACCTGCTCAGCGCACGCCCGGGCGCCGAGGTACGCATCATCGCCAACGGCGCCGCCGTGGCCGCGGCCCTGGCGACCCCGGATGCGACGGATAACCACCTGCGCCTGTGCCGCAACTCCCTGGTGGCCCAGGGGCTGGAAAACACCGCCGGCGTGGCAGAGGTCGACGCCGCCGTGGTCATCCTGGCGGAGCTCCAGGCCGAGGGCTGGGCGTACATCCGGGCCTGATCCCGCGCCGGGCGAGGGCAGTCAACCCGCCCACCGTCGCCGACCTCCGGCCGGTAGGTCGTGCACGGCCAAAGGCCGTGTGCGACATTCCCCGCCACCGCCCGAGACGTCGCGCGCCTGACCTGTGCCGGACGATACCCCATCTTCCGTAGGTCTATGTCGCACGCCTTCGGCGCACGACCTACGGGTGCTGCGCCTGGCAGCCGACTGCGGCCGTATACAGACGAGAGCCGTTGACCAAGCGTCACCGAGGCAGCGGTAGGTCGGCTGCTCGAAGGCAGCCGACGTTGCTCGCGGTGGGCGCCGGGTTGGGGTGTTGGCTGCCAGGAGCAGCCAACCTACCGGAACTGTTGGGACGTCGCACACGGCCTTTGGCCGTGCAGGACCTACCCGTTCCGGGAGGCCGTAGCTGGGCTGTAGGTCGGCTGCTCGAAGGCAGCCGACGTTGCTCGCGGTGGGTGCCGGGCGTGGGTGTTGGCTGCCAGGAGCAGCCAACCTACCGGAACTGTTGGGACGTCGCACACGGCCGGTGGCCGTGCATGATCTACGCCCGGGGCACCCCCGTGCCGGGTAGGTCGTGCGCCGCAGGCGTGCGACATCCCCTGCGGCTGACCGCGGCACCTGACAGGCCCGGCCACTCGATAGCGGCCGACCGCACCGCCACCGCTATTCCAGCACGTCCTCCGGCCGGGTGGCGGTGAGGATGCGCTCGGACCACTCCAGCAGCGTCTCGGCGTCCGCGGCCTCGATGCGCTCGCGATGCACCGGCGCCAAGGCCCCGAAGCGGCGTTCCATGAGCCGGATGAGCACCGCCGCCTCGCCCCGTTGCATCCCCTGGCGCATCCCTTGTTCCATTCCCTGCCGGGTGAACCGCTCGGCGAATGCGTTCATCACCTCTACCTCGTCGGCGTAGCGCCGTTCGAATTCCTTGCGTTCATTATCATCGAGCGCTGCATAGATGTCGATGAAATCCAGGTACTTGGCCTGCCGCTCCGGGTCGGGTTCCAGGCCGAGCAGGCCGCGCAGGGCCTGCGCGAAGACCGGCAACTTCTCGCCGGGCGGGTAGGCCATGTTGGGCAGGTTCAGCCGCGCCACCAGGTTGTCGCTGTCGAGATACCGCGCCGCCTCGAGGCGCGAGAGGTCGCAGGCGAGATAGCGGAAATGCAGGTAGCGGTGGCGATCACCGCCCAGCGACAGCGCCGCCGGCGCCGCCCCGCCGCCGCCCAGGAAGATCACCACCGGCACCACCCTCGCCGTGTCGAACAGCGCCGCCAGGTCCAGGCAATAGTGCGCAAGGCGGTGGATGCTGAACCGCCGCCCCGCGCTCTCCTCCTCGAGGGCGAACAGCACCGCCTCGCGCCGCCCATCCGGCCATTCGAGCAGCAAGGGCACGTCGAGCTCGCGGAAACGCTCGCCCAGGCGCTCCTGGAGCTGCTCCTGGCGGATCGGCACGACCCGCGCACCCTCGTCCACCGCGGCGGCCTCCTCCGCGGCGAAGAAGCGCAGCGCCTGTAGCGGGTAGTCCAGGATGAGGTTCTTGAAGTTCTGATCGTGGTTCATGGGGGGCACGTCCCTTGCCCGGGGGACCGACGTCCTGTCGGATGAGGGCTACAGCCTAGCACAGCGGGCCATCCAGGGCACCGCCGCCTCGCCGCAAGGCCGCGCAGCGGTCCCCGGGCGCGCGGTCTCATCGGCGGCTCGCGCCCGCGGCTCACCTCGCCATACGTCGGCGGCTGCCCAGCGGCCGACCTCCAGCCCAAACCGTGTTCGTAGGCGCGGCGACCGGCCGTATGCGGCGTGGCCCCACTCGCCACCACGGTATGGCCCCACGTGCCCCCGGCGAAATAGCCCGGCGGCCCGGGGCCGGCGACGCCCCTCCAACGCGCCACTGCCGGTGACGAACGCACTATTGGCCTGCGCCAAGAGTGGCCCGGCGGCCACCGCGACAGACCGGCGGCGCCCGCATCCAGCGAGCGCTTGGCACTGGCACGAGAACATGCCGGTGGGGCATCATCTCGCCCCTCCGTGCCCCACCCACCGAACGGCGTCACGGAAGGCGCCCGCCGTGGCGCACCGCGAGCGGCGTAGTCGGCCAGGCCTTGCAATCGCGGGCCACAACACGTTCAATACGTCGATCATCGTTCAGCCACTGAACACAGCCATGGCATCCGACGAGCTACGCCTGCAGGCCCTTCGCCTGCTCGAGGACAACCCCGAGCTCACCCAGCGGGAGCTCGCGAGTGCGCTCGGTGTCAGCCTCGGGCGGACGAACTACTGCCTGCGCGCGCTCATCGACCGTGGTCTGGTGAAAGCGGAGAATTTCCGGCGCAACCCGAACAAGCGCGCCTATCTCTACACGCTCACGCCCAAGGGTGCGAGCGAGAAGGCAGCGCTGGCGGTGCGCTTTCTCCGCCGCAAGGAGCGCGAGCACCGCGAGCTGCTCGCGGAGATCGAGACCCTGCGCGCCGAAGTGGCCGGACAGGGCGACGTGTCGTCCGGCGGAGACAGGGACGACAGAGGTACGTAGGTCGGCGGGCGTGTAGGTCGGCTGCTCAAGGCGGCCGACGTCTCCGGTGCGGTGCGACGTGTGATGTTGGCAGCCAGGAGCAGCCAACCTACGGCGATGGACTGGACAGCGCGACGGTGCAACGGACAATTGGCGCACGATTTCTCACCCCCTCTCCCTCGACGGGAGAGGGGCAGGGGAGAGGGACTCCCCCGCCGTAGGTCGTGCACGGCCAAAGGCCGTGTGCGACAAAGGCGGTGCCGTAAAATCAAACACCTACGTGATGGGGTCGCTGCATCCCAGGCGGTAGCGTGCCTAAAAGCGGCACATGCGCTGGTCGTAGCGACGACTGATGGAACGACTTCTTCTACAAATGACTCATCGCATAGCTCCGGCACGGCGGCTTTTACGGCACGCGCACCACGGCGCGAGAACGTGTCCATAGGCCTCGGTGTCGACCAGTCTCTATCTTCAAATCAGGATCCTCCCGATATGAATTGGCTTATTACCGGTGGTTGTGGATTTATCGGACGCGCCCTTGCGGCGACGATCCTCGCGGATAGCGGGCACTCTGTCCGTGTGCTGGACAACCTGTCCGTCGGCACCCGCGACGATCTGGCCCATGTAGCGCCCTTCGTTGAGCTGGACAGAGATGCGCAGACGGATGACTGGTCAGCGCCGCTGGCTTTACTGGAGGGCGATATTCTCGACAGGGACACGGTGTTACGCGCAGTGGCCGGCGCCGATGTCGTCGTCCACCTGGCCGCCAATACCGGGGTAGGCCCCTCCGTGGCCGACCCTGAAGCGGATTGCCGGACGAACGTCCTGGGTACCCTCAATCTGCTGCAGAGCAGTCACGCAAACGAAGTCCGACGCTTTGTCTTCGCCTCCTCCGGGGCACCGCTCGGTGTTCAGGTGCCCCCGTTGCACGAGGAGATGGCCCCCCATCCTGCGTCTCCCTATGGGGCGTCGAAGCTGGCGGGGGAGGGATACTGCTCCGCCTATTTCCACTGCTTTGGTGTCGAGACGGTGGCATTGCGCTTCGGCAATGTGTACGGCGAAGGTTCCGGGCATAAACAGTCGGTAGTCGCCAAGTTCATAAAACAAGCCATGGCGGGCGAGCGACTCGAAATCTACGGCGACGGAAAACAGACACGGGATTTCATCCACATTTCGGACCTGGTGCGTGCGATCCGGTGTGCCGCGGAGGTCCCCGGCGTCGGCGGTGAGACGTTCCAGGTCGCCACCGCGCAGGAGACCACGGTCTCGGAGATGACGGAGACCCTGATGGGCGTTATGCGCGACGAAGGCGCGACGGTCCCCGAGATATTCCACGGAGAGACCCGTACCGGCGATGTGGCCCGCAACTATTCGGATACGTCCAAGGCGCGTGAGCGCCTGGGCTGGCAGCCGGAGGTGGCGCTTTCCGAAGGATTGCGCCGGACCGTGCGTCACTTCCTGGCGAAACAGACAGACTGAGCGAAGGAGTATTCAATGCGCGTCCTGATTCTCGGCGGCGATGGTTACCTGGGGTGGCCAACCGCGATGGATTTCGCCGCTGCCGGCCACGAGGTGACCGTAGCCGATAACTACCTCCGACGGCATATCGCCGAGGCGACGGACAGCGAGGCGCTGATGCCGGCGCCAAGCCTCAGTGAGAGGGCGAGGATCTTCGCCGCCGCCAGCGGTTACGAGATCGCGGTCCGCATTGGCGATCTAAGCGACCCCGACTTCATGTTCGAGCTCGTGCAGCAGGCGGAGCCCGATACCGTCATCCACTATGCCGAGCAGCCATCCGCGCCGTATTCAATGCGTGGTTTCCGCGAGGCGCGCGAGACGTTCCAGAACAATCTCGACGTGACCTTCAACTGCATTTGGGCGGTGAAGGACATCGTGCCGGACGCGCACATCGTCAAACTGGGCACGATGGGGGAATACGGCACGCCCAACATCGATATCGAGGAGGGCTGGCTCGAGGTCGAGCACAAGGGACGCAAGGATACCTTCCTCTTCCCGCGCGCCGCCGGGTCGCTCTATCACACGACCAAGGTGCTGGATACGGACCTCCTCTGGTTCTATGTCCGGACATATGGCCTTCGGGTAACCGACCTGATGCAGGGCCCTGTCTACGGCATCTCCACGGATGAGGCCGATCTCGACGCGCGCCTGTGCCCCAACTTTCACTACGACGACATCTTCGGGACCGTGGTCAACCGCTTCCTGGTACAGGCCGTCGCGGGCATACCGCTCACGGTATACGGGGGCGGCGGCCAGACGCGCGGCTACCTGAATCTGCGGGACACGCTGCAGTGTGTACGGCTGGCCGCGGAAAGCCCGGCCGAGAAGGGCGAGCTGCGTATCTTCAACCAGCTCACTGAAACCTTCACGGTCAATGAGCTCGCCGAGCGGGTGCAGTCGGCCGGGGCGGCTATGGGGCTTGATGTGCCGGTTAAATCCGTCCCGAATCCGCGCAAGGAAAAGGAAGAGCATTACTACAATCCAGTGCACACCGGACTGCTCGAACTCGGGCTTAAACCGCATTACATGACGGAAGAAGTGTTGTGCTCCATGCTCGAGCGCATCCTTGGCAATCGGGATCGCATCGTGAATGAGCGGATTATGCCGCGCGTGCGCTGGAGCTAATGGTCATGGAAAAATTCCGCGATAAGACGGTCCTGGTCACTGGTTCGTGCGGTACGGTCGGAGCGGAGCTTGTACGTCAGCTCGTGGCCGGGCCCGCTGCGCATGTCGTCTGCATAGACAACAACGAGACCGAACTCTTCTTCCAGATAGAGCATTACCGGCAAACCGGAAAGGTCTCCGGACACCTTGCCGATATCCGCGATCGCGAGGCACTGAAGCTGCGAATGCGCGGTGTCGACATCGTGCTTCACGCTGCCGCCCTCAAACACGTTGGCCTCTGCGAGGACAGTCCGGCCCAGGCAGTAGCGTCCAACATCCTGGGCACACAGAACGTGATCGATGCGGCTCAGGAGACCGGCGTCGAGCGGGTGATCTTTACCTCCTCGGACAAAGCCGTGAACCCCACCAACGTCATGGGCACGTCCAAGCTGATGGGCGAACGATTGATGACCGCGGCGGCCGAGACAACGGCTAACGGACTGGATGCTCGCGCAGGCGCCGCCGGAACGGTGTTCGCCTCGACGCGTTTCGGGAACGTCCTGGGCTCGCGTGGGTCAGTCGTCCCGCTTTTCCGGCGTCAAATCGAGGCCGGCGGTCCGATTACACTTACCGACCGACGCATGACGCGCTTCATCATGACACTCGAGGAAGCGGTCCGCCTGGTACTGGAATCGGTCTGGCTCGCGACGGGCGGTGAAGTCATGGTCACCAAGATGCCGGTTGCACGCATAGAGGATATCGCGCATGTCATGCGGGATGCCCTGTGCGGAGACGGGGAGGTTGAGATTATCGAGATCGGCTCCAAGCCCGGAGAAAAAATGTACGAGGAGCTGATGAACGAAGAAGAGGTTCGGCGAACTTGGGAATATGGTGATTTCTTTGTAATCCTTTCGGCTTTCGCTGATCAAACGACCCCAGCTTATGCGCACCTACGCGCCAATCGTCAACCCGACCGACCCTACAACTCTGCGCATGAACTTTCGCTAAACCGGGATGAAGTTGCCGCGTACTTCGAGGACAAAGGAGTGCTGACTTGAGCGTTCCGCGGTTACAACGGCTTCGGTCGCGCATCTCCGCGGCTACGCACAAGGCTTATGTGCGGTCGTTCTCTGGCGTCGCACCGTACTACGTTGTGAATGAGTACCCAAAATCAGGCGGGACATGGCTCGCCCAAATGCTCTCGGACGCATTGGAAATTTCCTCCGCCTTCATCCGGTTCGTCTCGCAATCCCCCTCGAGCCCTAGCTCCATCTGGCCGCAATTCGTACGCGCCTGGGCGCACCGCCCCGGCACGGTGCAGACCAGTTACGAGGCGCTGCGCGCAGATACGCCGGGTGAACTGTTGCGCGTCGCTGAAGTGCTGAATGGCGAGCCATTGACGGAGGGGCGGGCCGCAGACGTGGCCGAGCGCCACAGCTTTGCCCGTGCGAAACAGGCGGCAGAGGAAGCCCGGTCGGCCGACGCCGAGATATCCTTCGTGCGCGAAGGGGCCCTGGGTGGCTGGCGCAGGCATTTCACGCCGGGGGCCGCGGCGGCGTTCCGGGAAAGCGGTCACGAGGGCGCTCTGGCACTCCGTCACCGGGAGATTCGGGGAGAGCACCATGCCAACCCTTATTAACGTCTGCGGAGCAAGCCGTTCCGGGACTACAATGCTGGATGTCATGCTC
This sequence comes from Arhodomonas aquaeolei DSM 8974, assembly GCF_000374645.1. Classification (GTDB taxonomy): domain Bacteria; phylum Pseudomonadota; class Gammaproteobacteria; order Nitrococcales; family Nitrococcaceae; genus Arhodomonas; species Arhodomonas aquaeolei. Next base: position 22,103 of record NZ_KB894809.1, on the reverse strand, counting down.
GGCAATGGGCAGAGCGCGTTTTCCTGTGGTGAAGTGTACGCATGGTTCCGTCCCTGGCGAACCCATCACAGGAAGATACGTTGCGCGTGTGGTTCGGACCCCTGCCCTGTCTGGGAGAAAATCGCGTATGTGCCCGAGGCAAGATTTCACAGGACGGTTTGCGATAGGCTCAACGTCGATTTCGTCATCGACTCGTCCAAGTATATGCCGTGGCTTATCGACACCCAGTCCTGGGCTGAGAAATCGGGAATTTCTGTTTTCAACGTTCTGATATACAAGCCACCGATCGAGCTTGCCTATTCGCAGTTCAAGCGAGGGCGCGATCCGCTTGGATGGCGGGATGATTTCGTAAAATACCATGGTCGCCTATTGAGGCTGGGCTTTCCATTCTCGGCCGTCTCTTACCGGGAGCTGGTCAGGTCCCCCGCCAAGATACTCGGGGATATCTGCTCACGGATCGGAATGCATTATGTGAGCGGACAGGAAATGGCGGCGCGAGTTCAGTCCCATCACGTTTTCGGCAGCTTCGGGGTGCGCCAGCAACTGGACGGCGGCGAACTCCGAATCCGGGCAGAGCCGGAATTTAGCGACGATTTCGAAAGGGTGAGAGAGACGATCCAGGCGCGGATAGATCGGGATAGTGAAGTGTGCGATATCGTCGATGAGCTAGAGAGGCGAAGCGTTGGCCGACGGCCGGGTGAGCGTACGTCGACGCAGTTCCGCCGGCCCCTTGTGATGCCGGCTTGGTACCATGTGAGCAGGCTGAAGGGAGCAGTACGGCGGGTATTTCCTCAGGATTTCGCGGCTCCAGAATCGTCGACGGAATGGGAGCGCCGCTCGTGATTGGCGCATGAGGGCCAAGCGACAGTGCGGGTTCCGTGGCCGCCGTCGGCAAGAGGGGGAGCATACCTCCCACCATACGGTGTTCGGAAACGTCGGTGAGCGATTAAGAAAATCATCCTTCCTACGCCCGCTTCTTGGCAGCGCCGGCCTGCGCGTCGCGAACGCCGGGCTTGGATTTGCCGTCGCAGTGGTGCTGGCGCGCACGCTCGGCGCGGACGGGTACGGCCTTTACTCCTCCGCGTTCGTGCTTGCTTCGGTCTGCGCCATTGTCGTGCAGTTCGGCCTGCCTAACCTCGTGATGCGCGAGACGGCGACGGCGACGGTTTCCGAGGACTGGGCGTACATGCGCGCCGTCTGGGGCTGGGCGACGCGCGGAGCAGGCCTGTTTTCCCTAGCCGTGGTGGCGGTCGGTGGATTCGCCCTTTTCGTGGCGGGCGACGGAATGGAGGCCGAACAGCTCTGGACGTATGGTCTGGCGCTGTGCCTCGTCCCCCTGCTTGCCTTTGGCGCATTGCGCGCCGGGGCGCTGCGCGGGTTGCAGCATGTGGTGCTAGCGCAGATTCCCGAGATGGTCGTAAAGCCCGGGGCGATGCTCGCCTTTGCACTCATGCTGGGGCTAGCCGTGCCAGCGACAGCGCGTTTTGCCATGACCATGCAACTCGCCGCCGTGGCGGCAGCTTTTACGCTGGGAACGGTGTTTCTGTGGCGACGGCGCCCCGCGAGCCTGCGCTTGAGTGCCAACTACAGGTCGCCGCCAACGGGCCCGCTTTGGAAGGCTGCGCTGACGATGGCGCTAGCCGCAGGAGCGAACCAGATAAACAATCACGCGGACATCCTGATGATCGGCGTTTTTTGGCCCGCCGATGACGTCGGCGTGTATCGGATCGCGTATCAGATCAGCATGCTTTGCACGTTCGGATTGCAGATCGTGAGTGCGGTGTTTTCGCCTTCTTATGCTCGTCTCTATCGGCAAGGCAATCTCGATAGACTGCAAAGCCTCTTGACCAGCGGAGCGCTCATATCGACCGGCGTCGCGCTCCTTTTGGCTGTCCCTTGGCTCTTTTTTGGAAAACTTCTCTCTGGATGGCTATTCGGACCTGACTTCACGGCCAGTCGGCCAGCGGCGATGATCCTGATAGCGGCCCAGATTATGAACGCAAGCTTCGGACCCATCGGCATACTCATGAACACGACGGGCCTCGAGCGCTATGTCGCCCGCTTCATGGTGCTTGCGGCAGCTACTAATTTGACACTGAATTTTGCATTTATCCCGGTATATGGCGGTCTCGGTGCGGCTACCGCCACGTTCGTGACGCTCGCTATCTGGAACAGCGGACTCTGGTGGATGGCGCGGCGACACCTTTCGCTCAACAGCCATGCCACGGCTGCTTTTTTTCGGTGAAACCATGACGACGGCAACGGACATTACTGTGATATACATCGTGGGACCTTCCCGATCCGGTTCGACACTAATCGAAGATTATATCGCACGGCGTTTCGGAGGAGTCGCTTGCGGGGAGCTTTATCGTATCTCGCAGTTTGCCAAGGGTGACGCCCGGATAATCAAGGAAGACGGCGCAGAGGAAACGTGTGCATGCGGTGCCCCCGTATCGGAGTGTGCGTTTTGGTGTGCGGTGGCAGAAGAAGCGGGGCTTGACCTCGTGCAGAGTTCATTCCGAAGCCGGCTGAGCCGTCGTCAGCGTGTCTTTTTCCGATTGTTTGTGAGGCTTTTGGGGGCACGCCTGACAAACCGGATGGGAAAACTCGTCCCTGCATTCGAACGGGAACTAGAGGTTGGAGAGAATTGCCTTCGCATTTATCGAGCTATATCGCGTGTTGCGAACGTCAGTTTAATTGTCGATTCCTCGAAGCAGGCACATCAATATTACATTCTCAAGGCTGTAGCGCCAAAGAAAATGAGGCTCATTAATTTGCTGCGTGACGGGCGTTCAGTCGTTGCTTCGATGACAAAGAGAGCGCGAGGCGAGGTCTTAGCGAGGAAGATAATGGCAGGCACTGGCCGTTCACCTGCCCCTGAAGATGTGGCTGAGAAAGCGTTCCGGGCATGGATGCTGTCAACACTGAATGGTCTGGTTGCCTTTGCGTTCACCAGTCGCGGACGTCGGGCTATGCTTCGTTACGAGGAATTCTTCGACGATCCGAAAAACGAGATGTCTCGTATCGAACATAGCTTTTCCTTGACCAAAAAAAACTATGCGCAGGAAAGCCACGCCATTGGCGGATCGCCCTCGAGGTACACTGTTGGATTCGAAGACCTACGTGCCGACGCATCTTGGAAAGAGCGCACGCCACCGCAGAAGACTAGTGTCGTGACGGTCTCGGCTCATTTGTTAAATAGAGCCTTGGGTTACCGGGGTGTCGATCGCTCAGAAAAAAATTAGAACTTTATGAGTATGTCCGTTTCAAGTATTGTCGTTTTTTTCTTGCAGGGTTTCATTTTTTTGTATCCAGCACGATTATTTTTGTTCAAAACTTTGCACATATATGTCGCTGCATGTGCCGCCTTTTTGAGTTTGTGTCTCTTTGTCGCACGCCGCCCTTTGGTTGTTAAAAAGTCTTTTATTTTGGCGGGGGGGATATATTTGGTCCCTCTGTTTTCGGTTTTTGCCACGAGCTACCCCGAAGAAACTCGCGTTGCGCTGCTCGCGAGTTCGGTGAATATTGGGTTGGCGTATATGGCCTCATACAAACTCGATCGCGAAGTTTTGCTGCGAGCAATTGCATTAGTCGCCTTGAGTTTTTCAATTATGTTGTTTGTGTCATCTTTCTTTGTGGTCGCCGTTTTTGGTTCCCTTCGTCCTGAAGGTTCGCAAATGGCCGGGGTTGTTGGTTCTTTTTCGAATCACGCCTCAGCAATTGCTCTTCTTTCTTTGCCGTATTTGTTTTGGGCGAGAAAATATGGACTCATAAGCAAGATGATTGGGAATCTTGCCATAGTCGCTTCGGTTATCGTTGCGGTGTTGTCTCTGAGCAGAGCGGCATTTGTTATCTTGTTTATGATTGTGATTCTTACGCCGTTCGTCTTGTCCCGTGGAGCCGGAAGTGGGATTTTGAAAGCGGCACTTATATGTTTTAGTGTATTGTTTTTAAATCTTGTGTCTTATCTAGTTTGGGGCGAAAATTCCTTGATCGCGCAGCTGGTAACAAGGTTTCAGGAGTCGCAGGTCCTCAGTGGTGGCGTAATCCAGCCTAGCAAAGATTTATATGATTATGCGCGCGCCGCTATGTATTTTGAAGGTTATAAGATGACGCTAGACTATTGGCCGCTGGGTAGCGGGATCGGCGGGTTGTCTGCGTATATGGAAGAGAGATTAGGGTTCGGTTTGGTATCGCATAATATCCTGATAACGGCTGCGGGGGAACTTGGGATTGTTGGAGCAGTTAGCTATCCTTTGATATTTTTGGGAATTTCGCTTCGCCTCTGGGCTTTGAGGAGGTGCAAAATGGAAATTTTGTCGGATCTAGGAAAGATTTCCTTTGTTTTCCTGTTTTCGTTTCTTGTTTACTCTCTTGTGCGTCCGTTTGATGGAGTATATATATTTCCAATACTAATGGGGCTGGTTTTGCAAATCCCCGGCGAAAAATGTCAAAAGCGAGGTCCTGTGCGGCGGCTTTCTCATGGAGTTGGAGAAGGTGTCTGAATTCTAATGGTTGAAACGAAACTTGATTGCGTGGTTGTCACCAGGGACGAGGCGCGAAACCGAGCGTGTTTCTTAGTAGAGCCGCTACGGAGGCGTCACCACGCGGCGAGAACTCAACGGCTGAAACTGGATCAGAGCACGTTTTTGGAAATATGTCGCTGGTTTTGGTGGGGCAAAAAGCCAGACATCATTGTATTCATCGGTCTTGGTTTGTACATGGTTCTTCCGATTTGCGCGGCGCGCCTTTCCGGGGTTCCGGTTGTTTTGCGGTTGGGTGGACACCCGCTCCAAGATAATAGCGACCTCCTAGCTAATCTAGCGTATGCCTCCTTGAAAAGGCGGATAAAGGGTTTTGTGAATTATGTGGTCGCTAAGCTTTTTTTGAAACTGCCACGCTACGTTATCTGCGTAAATGATGATTTGGCGGACAGGGTAAAGGGGGATTTGTCGCGAGATGCGGAGATTTTTGTTGTCCCACAGTTTTGTGACGGTGAAGCGGTTGGTGACCGTTCGTTCGTTGTGGGCTCTGCTTGCTGTTTGACTGTCACAAATCTAAACTTTATGTCCAAAGCCTTAGGTGTCATTTGGCTTATTAAGCAACTGGCCGCCTTTTGCGAACGGACAGGTCGATCGGTGACGTTCAGTGTTGCGGGGGACGGAGTTTTTAGGTCGGTTGTCGAAGACTTTCTTGCATCATATGACGGAAATCGGCTTCTTTTTGTGAAGCTCATTGGTTTTGTGCATGATGTGGATTCTCTTTATTCGTCAGCGGATTTCTTTCTATATCACTCAGAGCACGATGGCACGCCAAACGTGATTCTTGAGGCGAAGCGTTGGGGGGTTCCTACGCTTGTTAACGACTACCGACCATTTCGTTCTATCATTTCGCACGGTGAGACTGGATGGTTGTTTAGAAACTCTCATGAGTTTCTGACCATATTTGCGGACATGGTTGAAGATGTATCGCTGAGAAGGAAAGTATCCGCGGGTGCGCGTTTGGAACACAAAAATTGTTTTTCAAAGGAAGCGGTTGGTATCCGACTTGAGAACGTCCTAAAAAAAATTTGCAGGCGCCATGTACGTCGTAAACGTTATTGAGGAAGGCAAGCTCGGTGGGCCGCAGGTGCGGATGGTGCGGGTCGCCGAAGCTCTCGACGAACGGGCCCAGACGCTGATCGTCATGCCGCGCGCCAACTCTGGTCCGTTTCGCGAAATGTGCGAGAGCCGTGGCGTGCCCTACCGCGCATTGCCGCTTACGCGCATTACCAAAGATTGGCGTGCCGCTCTTGGGTATCTGCTGTTTTCGCCTATTGAGGTCATTCGTCTCGTCCGCGTCATTCGCCGTGAGCGAATCGATCTCGTCCATGCCTCGGGCGGCAGTTGGCAATACAAGGGCGTGGTCGCCGCAAGGCTCGCCGGCGTGCCGGTGGTCTGGCATCTCAACGACACGGCGATGCCTGGCTGGGTGCACGGACTGTTCCGGATGGTGCGGCCGCTGGCCTGCGGGGTTATCTTCGCCTCGCATCGCTCCCAGGAGTATTACGGGGGTGGAATCCGAACCGGGCGCCCACAGGCCGTGGTGCCAGCGACAGTTGATTCGGCACAGTTCGATCCGGATCAGGGGTATCCCAACGACCCTGATCTCCCCGTCGCGGACTCGACGCCGGTCATCGGCACCGTTGCGAACGTTAGCCCGATCAAGGGGCTCGAGACGCTGATCCGATCTGCCGCATGCCTGCGGGACAGGGGGGAGGAGCCACACGTGGTCATCGTTGGGCCGGTCTTCGACCGTCAGCGTGCCTATTATCGCCGCCTTCTCGCGTTGGTTCGCGAGCTGGAGCTGGAGCGGGTGTATTTCGTTGGCGCGCGTGCTGACGTCCGGCCGCTGCTCGCACGCTTCGATGTCTATGTCTGTAGCTCGCAGGCGGAATCCTCGCCCGTTTCGGTGTGGGAGGCGATGGCGATGGCCCGGCCTGTTGTCTCCACTGATGTGGGCGATGTCCCCCGACATATCGTCGATGGAGACAGTGGGTTTGTGGTGCCGGTTGGCGATCATGAGGCACTGGCGGGGCGCGTTGCGACACTGCTTGACGACGAACCCCTGCGGAGGCGTTGCGGTGAGTGCGCGAGGGCGATAGCGGTCGAGAACTTCAGTGTCGATAAGGTGGCGAAGGCCACTGGAGATTTCTACGAGCAGGTGCTGGATGACTGGCGCCGGCGTCGGGGCAATGGTGCGCGGCGCAAGAGGGAGCTTGGATGAATCTGGTGAAAGAGGACGCGCTGAGCGCCGCGGAGGGGAAGGCCGCGGCGGTGCTGGAACGGCTTTCGGCGTTCGATGCCGAAGGGAGGCGTGTTTTCCTGAGCTCATCCTTCCAGACGCAGAGCCTGCCGCTGCTGCACATCGTGTCGCGCCACGGTGCCAATGTCCCGGTAGTGTTCCTGGACACGGGCTATCTCTTCCCGGAGACATTGGCATTTCGTGACGCGACCGCGGCGCGGTTGGGGATCGAGGTCATCAACGTTCGGCCTCCGGTTCCGAAATCGGAACAGCGGGCCGCGGATGGCCGGCTGCTGTTCGCGGCGGATACGGACAAATGCTGCTTCCTGAACAAGGTCCAGCCGCTGGAACCCTACCTGCGGGCATACGATGTCTGGATTAGCGGAGTACGTGCGGATCAAAGCGCTGTACGGGCAGGCTTTGCGGAGGAGCAGGTCGGCCCCCATGGCATCCTTCGTTACCACCCCATGCTCACCTGGACGGCGCGAGAGGTCCATGCCTATCGCGAAGCGTATGATCTGCCGGAGCATCCGCTGGAGCGTCAGGGTTACCTGAGTATTGGCTGCATGCCGTGCACGCGGCCGTTTATGGATACTTTAGCGGAGCGGGGCGGACGCTGGAGCGGGCAGTCCAAGACGGAGTGTGGTCTGCACACGGAGCTGGGAGCTCGTCAGGAAGGTGACTAAGAGGATGAAGGTCGTTATCACGGGTGCAGCCGGCTATGTTGGCTGGAGTGCCCTGAATGTGCTGGCGGAAGATGAGCGGATAGGCGAGCTGGTTGTCTACGATAACTTTGCCCGACGTAACTATGGGTTACTGCTTGCAGAGAAGCGCCCGACGTACAGCAAGGCGAGGGTAATAGTCGACGATATCCTGAATTCGCGTGCCTTGAAGCACGCGGTCGAGGGGGCGGACTGCGTGTGCCATCTGGCCGCGCTCGCGCCATCGCCGTATACCGATGACAATCCTCACGCGTTCGACCAGGTTAACCACTGGGGGACTGCCGAGGTCAGCTATGCGGCCGAGGACGCCGGCGTGTCGCGTATCGTCTACGTTAGCAGTGGTGCGGTCTACGGCTTTCCGGGTCATATGGCCGACGTTACGACAGAGCCGATGCCGGCGAATGCCTATGGGGCGTCCAAGCTCGCGGGAGAGCGGCACGTGCAGCGCCTGGCTCGCCAAATGGATACTTTGATTTTGCGTGCCGGGACGGTTTACGGCCGAAACCCCGTAGCCCGCTTCGACACATTCATGAACCGCTTCGTTCTCGATGCCGCGCTTGGTCGACCGTTGCATGTCCATGGCAGTGGGGAGCAGGTCCGGCCGGTCGTACACGTCGCGTCGCTCGCTCATGCCGTCGGTGCAGCGGTTGCTGGCGAGGTGGCAGCCGGCGTGCACAACGTCGTGGAAGAGAATGTAACCGTTAACGATGCCGTGAGCGCTCTGCGTGGGCATGATCCTGCGGTCGAGGTGATCCACACCAACCAGCAGGCACGCTTGCATGACCTTCAGGTCGAACCAACGCCACGTAGCGGGGCGTTGCCGGAGATACGTCGCGACTTCCACGAAGAGTTACCCGCGATGCTCGACAGCATCCGCCTAGCGTGACGCTCAGCGGGTGGCCTTCAAGACCCTATACCTCGCGATCTCGGGCCATGGTTTTGGCCACGCCGGCCAGGTTGCGCCAGTTGTTGCGGGGCTGCGTGCCCGGTTTCCCGGCCTAAGTGTCGTCATACGGACGACTGTACCCCGCGGAATCATAGAGACGCTGTTCGGCCCCGACGTGCATATTATGACGGGCGTGTCGGAGCCGGTGATTCAAATGCGTGGTCCGCTCGACGTCGATGTGGCGGCAACCTGGCAAGAATATGCCGACTATCACCGAGAACTCCGCGTGCACGTGGGAGAGGAAGAAACGCGTATCCGTGATGCGGACGCCGACCTCGTGCTGACTGACGTCCCCTATGTTCCAATTGCGGCGGCGAGGGATATCGGTGTCCCGGCGATTGCCCTGTGTTCGCTGAACTGGGCCGACGTCCTCGAGCACTATTTGCCGGTTCGGGACGCCCAGGTGGAACGTCTCGTAGCAGAGATCCGGGCCTGTTATCGCGAGGCCGAGCGTTTCATCACCCCTACGCCATCGATGCCGATGCGGGGATTGGGGAACCTGGAGCGGGTCGGGCCAATCGCCCGGCTTTCAACCGCGAGACCCGGGGAACTGCGGATGCGGTTGCCACAGACGGAAGGCAAATGGATTGTTCTTGCGACAATGGGAGGGGTAACCGGAGGGACGAACGCATCGTGTTTCCCGCGTATGGAAGGCTGTCACTGGGTCGTCCCGGATAGGTTGGCGCCGTCCTGCCGGTTGGATGTGACCCCAATCAGTCGGGCCGGAATGCCGTTCCTAGATGTCTTGGCGGGGGCTGACGTGGTGCTCACCAAGCCCGGCTACGGCACGTTCGTTGAGGCAGCGTGCCATGGTATTCCGGTGGTCTATGTCGAGCGTGACGATTGGCCGGAAAGTGCCGCACTGGAGGCGTGGTTGGCGAATCATGGCGTGGCGGTGCGGGTCGCTCATGCAGAGTACGCGAAAGGGGAGGTTGTTAATGCAATAAGGGTCGCTACCAGCCGCGTACCAGCGCCGCGAATTGTTCCCACCGGTGTCGATGAGGCGGTGGCGAGGATCATAGAGAGCGTGACAGGCTTATGAGTCATCTGACCGCGGCGAAAAAGGTCCTCCGGTTTACGAATATCTATGGAAAGCATCGAACGCTTTTTAAGGTTGTGGGGCGTTCTAGGGTTGGCATACCTCTGGTTTGGCGTTCCCATCCAAGTCCGGACGTGGCGCTGATCGGTTGCGGGCAATACGGCTTTGCTACTCTTGGATACTTCCTTACCCGTCGGTATGGTCGCCGGTTACGCTGGTGTTACGACATTGATGTCAAGGCCGCGGAGACCTGTTCCAAGGCCCTGGGTATTGGTCGAGTTGCCAGTTCGCCGGATGAGATTATGGCGGACCCGAACGTCTCGTTTGTATATATCGCGTCGAACCATGCGTCGCACACGGATTACGCAGTCGATGCGCTCAACGCTGGGAAGGACGTCTATATAGAAAAGCCGGTAGCGGTTTCGCTGGAGCAGCTTTCAAGGCTCCAATCGGCGGTTTTACGCAATGATGCCAGGATCTTTGCCGGATACAATCGACCATTTTCCGGGGCGATTCAACATATTCGCAGCATGCTTCCAGAGTCGCCCGCCGGAGGCGTGTCATTGAGCTGCTTCGTATCCGGCCACCGAATTCCTAAAAATCACTGGTATCGGGATCCGCAGGAGGGTACTCGAATCTGCGGTAATGCCGGCCACTGGATCGATCTTTTGGTCCATGTATTGGCTTGGCGTGGCCTGCCCGACATCTTTTCAATGCAGCTCCTTTCCGGAGATCCTGACGAGGGCGATGATAATTTTTCCTTGTCGATAAGTTCCAACCACGGAGACATTTTCTCGCTGATGTTGACGTCTCGCTGTGAGCCGTTTGAAGGGATCAATGAGACAATTAATTTTCAACAGGGCGACGTTATAGCAAAAATCGATGATTTCCGATCTATGACGGTTTGGCGAAACGATTTTATTGCGAAGAAGCGGTTCAAGCCGAAAGATGTGGGGCACAGGGACGGAACGCTACAACCATTCGAAGGGCGACGAGGCCGAGACTGGCAAGAAATACTCGTTTCGACCCTATTGATGCTACGCATTGCGGATATGGTCCGTTCGGGACGCGCATCTGATCGGCTGTCCGTGCAAGACGAATTGGCGCATATAGGGCATTGAACGGTTAATGAAACAGATACTGCAAAATCTCAAGGACGGCAGTACCGTCCTCGCGGATGTCCCCCGACCGTACGCCGGGCGGCGGCAGCTCCTTATCAATACCCACGCAACACTCGTGTCCGCGGGCACGGAGCGGATGCTCGTCGAGTTCGGCAAGGGCAATTGGGTGCAAAAGGCTCGTCAGCAGCCGGATAAGGTGCGGATGGTGCTGGAGAAGATGCGCACGGACGGCGTTGCCGCGACCATGGACGCGGTGCGAAGCAAGCTGGACCAGCCGCTTGCTCTCGGCTATTGCAATGTCGGTACGGTGGCGGGGGTAGGGGAAGACGTGACCGGATTCTCGGTCGGTGATCGTGTGGCCAGTAACGGCAAGCATGCCGAGGCAGTGGTGGTCCCGGAGAATCTCTGTGCCCGCGTTCCGGATGCCGTGAGCGACGAGGCGGCATCCTTCACGGTACTTGGTGCGATTGGGCTGCAGGGCATTCGCCTGGTTAACCCCACTCTTGGTGAGTGCGTTGTGGTGACCGGCCTCGGGCTTATTGGCTTATTGACGGTGCAGATGCTTCGCGCTCAGGGCTGCCGAGTGTTGGGGATCGACTTGGATCCGGAGCGTCTCGCCCTTGCCGAGCGTTTTGGGGCGGAGGTAATGAACCCCGGCGCGGGTGAAGATGTGCTTGCCCGCGGGGAGGCCTTTTCGCGCGGGCGCGGCGTGGACGCCGTGCTCATTACGGCCTCCACGCGAAGCAACGAGCCGGTGCGCCAGGCGGCGCAGATGTGCCGCAAGCGCGGGAGGATCGTTCTGGTGGGGGTGACGGGCCTGGAGCTTTCCCGGGCCGATTTTTACGAGAAGGAACTCTCCTTCCAGGTGAGCTGCTCCTATGGGCCGGGACGATACGATCCGGATTACGAGGAGCGGGGGCAGGACTACCCGGTCGGTTTCGTCCGTTGGACGGAGCAGCGAAACTTCGAGGCGGTGCTGGACCTGATGGCGTCTGGCGCAGTGGATGTGGACCCCCTGATCTCACACCGCTTCAGCATCGACGACGCGGCGGATGCCTATGATTTGCTCGCGTCCGATGAGCCGTCCTTGGGGATCCTGCTGGAGTATCAGGGGGCGGCGGACGATGAACGGGCTTCTGCAATCGAGGCCCCGACCGGGCGTATTGAGACAGGGGCGCGGACCGTTCAGCTTGAAGCCAACACGGCCGCTCCGGCCCGGGGCGATGGGTCCGCTGTGCGTGTCGCCTTCCTGGGTGCGGGGAACTATGCAGGGCGGGTCCTGATGCCCGCGTTTCAGGGTGCTGGCGCCATAATGCACACGGTGGTCAGTAACGGCGGCGTCAGCGCAACGCATTACGGGAAGAAGTTCGGGTTCCAGCACGCATCCACAGACATAGAGGCGACGCTGGCCGACGACACGGTGGATGCAGTGGTCGTCGCGACCCGCCATGATGCCCATGCCGCGCAGGTGTTGGAGGCGCTGCGGGCAGGCAAGCATGTCTTCTGTGAGAAACCCTTGTGCCTAACCCGGGAAGAACTCACGGAGATCGAGCAGGAGACCAGGGCGCGCCCGGGCCAGCGGCTGATGGTGGGCTTTAATCGCCGTTTTGCACCTCATGTGGTACGGGCGAAGGAGCTGCTTGCACGTGTGGATGCGCCCAAGAGCGTGATCGTGACAGTGAATGCAGGGGCGATCCCAGCCGACCACTGGACCCAGAATGCTGCGGTCGGCGGGGGGCGAATTATTGGCGAGGCCTGCCATTTTATTGATTTGGCGCGCCACCTGGTCGGCGCGCCAATTGCCACCCATGGGGCCTTCTCGTTGGGTCCCCACGCGGGAGTGGAGGTTACTGAGGACAAGGCAACGATCCAGCTCGGATTTGCCGACGGTTCCCAGGCGACGATTCACTACCTCGCGAACGGCCACAAGGGATTCCCGAAGGAACGCGTGGAGGTGTTCGCCGCCGGCCGCATTCTGCAGCTGGACAACTTCCGGCGGCTTCGCGTCTGGGGATGGCCGAATCCGCGGCGGGCGCGGTTATGGCGTCAGGATAAAGGGAGCAAAGCGACACCTGCGCAGTTCTTGGAGGCTGTGCGCCATCTTGGGCCCGATCCAATCCCGCAGGGGGAGCTCATTGAGGTATCGCGTACCGCGATAGAGGTTGCGGAGGACGTTAGATGAGCTGGCTGACGGCGTGGTTGGATCGTGTGCTATATCCCGGTTATGGAAGTAACTGGGACGATAATCTTTTCCGCGAACGAGTGCTGGACCGCCTGACCGGGGGAAGCGTTGTTCTTGACCTTGGCGCTGGGGCGGGGATTGTTCCGCAGATGAATTTTCGCGGTCACGCCAAACATGTGGTCGGCGTGGACCTTGACGAACGGGTTCTTGAAAATCCGTACTTGGACGAGGGCTGTGTCGCGGACGTCGGGGATATCCCGTTTGCGAAGGAGAGTTTCGATCTGGTGTTCGCCGATAATGTGATGGAACACCTGGATCAACCGTCCGATGTCTTTCGTGAAGTGGCACGCGTATTGAAGCCGGGAGGTATGCTGCTTTTTAAGACGCCAAATCGTATCCATTACATGCCTATGATTGCGCGGTTGACACCGCACTCGTTCCATCGTGCGATTAATCGCGTTCGGGGTAGAGACGGTGACGACACTTTCCCCACTCGATATTATGCAAACAGTATGAAACAGGTGCGCCGATTAGCCTTGGACACCGGGTTTAAGGTCGAGCGAATTGATCGGGTCGAGGGGCGCCCCGAGTATCTCCGGGGGACAGTGCCCAGCTACCTCGCGGGGGCGGGTTACGAGCGCATAGTGAATGCGACAGAGCTCTTCGCGCCACTACGGATCCTGCTGATTGCCGAGTTACGCAAGAATTGAGGGAGCTTTACCCGGAGTGATGAAACCGTCGGGTACGCTATACATACATAAAACGTGAAATCACAGGGAGCAGTCACCGGTTTGGCTTTACAGGTACTGACGGTCTTCGGCACGCGGCCGGAGGCGATCAAGATGGCGCCGGTCGTGCGGGCGCTTGACGGCGCGGACGGGGTGGACTCGCGCGTGTGCGTGACCGGGCAGCATCGGGAGATGCTGGAGCAGGTCCTTGCGCTGTTTGATATCGAGCCCGCCTTTGATCTGGCTGTGATGCGCCCGGGGCAGGACCTCACTGGCGTCACTAACGCGGTGCTGGAAGGCATGGGACCGGTGCTCGACGAATATCGTCCAGACTGGATGCTGGTCCACGGCGATACCACGACCACGTTTGCTGCTGCGCTGGCCGCGTACTACCGCCGAATCCCGGTGGGGCACGTGGAGGCGGGCCTTCGCACCGGTAACCGCTATGCCCCGTGGCCGGAGGAGATGAACCGCCGGTTGGCCGGTGCGCTGGCCAACCGGCACTTCGCGCCGACGGCGCGGGCGCGGGAGAACCTTCTGCGGGAGAACGTTAGACCGGAATCTGTGACGGTTACCGGGAATACGGTGGTGGATGCGCTGCTGGGCGTGGTGGACCGGCTGCATGGTGATGAGACACTGCAGGCGCGGTGCCGTGAGGCCGTCGGTGCGCTGGATGCGGGCAAGCGGTTGATTGTCGTGACGGGGCATCGCCGGGAGAGCTTCGGTGATGGGTTCCGGAACCTCTGCACGGCCTTGCGCCAGCTCGCCGACCGGGGGGACGTTCAGATTGTCTACCCGGTTCACCTGAATCCCAATGTTCAGGGGCCGGTCTACGAGCACCTCGGTAACCATCCCGCCGTACGGTTGCTGACCCCTATGGACTATCTTCCCTTCGTCTGGCTGCTCGACCAATCCGAGCTCATCATCACCGATTCCGGTGGCATCCAGGAGGAGGCACCGTCGCTGGGCAAGCCAGTATTGGTCACGCGGGAGACTACGGAGCGCCCTGAGGCGGTGGAGGCCGGTACGGTTCATCTGGTGGGGACGGATCCGGCGCGCGTCGTCGCCGAGGCCGAGCGGCTGCTCGACGACGGTGATGCCTACGCTGCAATGGCCCGTGCTCATAATCCCTATGGGGATGGCAAGGCCGCCACGCGCATCGTTGAGGCGTTAGTCGCTGCAAACAGGGAGACAACGACTTGAGGAATTCTAAGGAGCGGCCCCGCGTTACCGTCCTGGGGCTGGGCTACATCGGCCTGCCTACCGCCAGCCTGCTCGCTACGCGAGGGTTCAGTGTGCATGGCGTGGACGTCAATCCCGAGGTGGTGGATACCATCAACCAAGGTGCCATCCATATCGTAGAGCCGGATCTCGACGTACTGGTGCGGTCCGCGGTGCAGAGTGGCCAGCTGCGCGCCGGCACGGAGCCGGAGCCCGCCGACGTGTTTATCCTGGCGGTGCCCACGCCGTTCACCGAAGACCGGGAGCCGGACCTGGGGTTCGTTGAGGCGGCGAGTCGGGCCATGGCTCGGGTCTTGGCGCCCGAGAACCTGGTCATCCTGGAATCCACCAGCCCAGTAGGCACTACCGAGCGCGTGGCGCACTGGATTGCGGAGGAACGCCCGGAGCTTGGTGGCGGGGCAGTGCATGTGGCCCATTGCCCGGAGCGCGTGCTGCCGGGTCAGATCATCAAGGAACTCGTCGATAATGATCGGGTGGTGGGCGGACTGAACGATGCCGCCACCGAGGCGGCGGCAGCCTTTTATCGTGAGTTCGTCTCCGGTGAGGTCCTGACCACCACGGCCCGGACGGCGGAGATGGCCAAGCTTACCGAGAATACGTTCCGCGATGTGAACATCGCTTTGGCCAACGAACTTTCGGTTATCTGCGAGCGCCTGGATATCGATGTCTGGCGGCTCATCGAGCTGGCCAATCGACACCCGCGGGTCAACGTCCTTCAGCCCGGTCCTGGCGTGGGAGGTCATTGTATCGCGGTGGATCCGTGGTTCGTTGTCGCGTCCGCACCGGAGCAGAGCCGGCTGATCCGAACGGCCAGGGCCGTGAATGACGACAAGCCCGACCAGGTGGTAGCACAGGTTGCTGCCCAGGCCCGCCGTCTGCGGGAACCGGTGATCGCTTGCCTGGGGCTGGCGTACAAGGCGGATGTGGACGATCTACGTGAGAGCCCTGCCCTAAGGATCACCGAAACCCTCGCGCGCCAGGGCGCGGGGGAGATCCTGGCGGTGGAGCCGCACATTCAAGAACTCCCCGAGACACTCGCCCGCCATGATATCCGTCTGGTAGGCCTCACCGAAGCAATGGAACAGGCCGACCTCGTCGTCCCCCTCGTGCCTCACCGACCTTTCCGCAACATCCCCGCCAGCCAGCTCCAGCGCAAGATGGTGGTCGATGCTTGCGGTTTGCTGCGCTTGCTCCCATAAGAGATTTCACGCGCGTACCCTTGTCAAGGAGGATGATGTGGGACTCGGCTTTCGAGTCCCTTGGCCAGATGTTGCTCCGCCCCGCGATGCTGTTGGGCCGAGCGGGGATTGCTATCGGTTTTCTAACAGCAGTCCACCAATCGATCAGGATTTCTAATTTCATGACGATTTTGAGAAGGCGGGCGACAGAGGCCATTTCTTCGGGTGCATGCGCCCCTGTGTCGCGTGATGGTCTCGTCTGATGCGCTTTCGTGCGCTCGCACGGTGGTTCCGAACCGCGCGCCATCTCCGCTGGGAACAAGTGGTATGGCGGCTTTGGTATCGGTTCTATCGTGCTACGCCGGACACCCGGCCGGCGCCTGCCGTTCGTCTGCGGCAAGGAAATTGGGAAATGCCGGTGGCCCGGGAGGCAACCATGCTTGGCCCGGGCATGTTTCGGTTCCTCAATCAGGCCGGAACGGTGACCGATCCGGTGGATTGGAACGATCCGAACCAGGCAAAACTCTGGCTGTATAACCTCCATTACTTTGATGATCTGAATAGTCGGGATGCCGGCGATCGGGAGCATTGGCACCGAGCGCTGCTGGAGCAATGGGTAAGGGAGAACCCTCCCGGCACGGGTAACGGTTGGGAGCCGTACCCGTGTTCGCTGCGCATCGTGAACTGGGTGAAGTGGGCCCTCGGCGGCGCGCAACTGGAGGCTGCATGGCGGCAGAGTCTGGCTGTGCAGGCCCGATGGCTCGAGCGACACCTCGAGTATCACCTTCTAGGCAATCACCTCTTTGCTAACGCAAAGGCCCTGGTGTTCGCGGGATTGTTCTTTGAGGGTGACGAGCCGGAACGTTGGCTACACCTTGGGCGACGGATCCTGGATCGGGAGGTTACGGAACAGATTCTGCCCGATGGGGGGCATTTCGAGCGCAGCCCCATGTACCACGTCATTATCTTCGAGGATCTGCTGGATCTGCTCAATGTGCACTACGCCTATGGTGTGGAGCCGCCGCCAGCGTGGCGAGAGGTTGCAGGGAGAATGTTGGGTGCCCTATCCGGGATGCAGCATCCAGACGGGGAGATCGCTTTTTTTAATGACGCGGCAGTCGGTATCGCTCCTACGCCGGGTGCTGTGCGCGACTATGCCGTCCGGTTAGGTCTCTACGGCGATGAGATGAAGGGGCTCGTGGTATCTCTGCCGGACACCGGTTATTTCCGACTAGCCAGCGGTCCGGCGGTCTGCATCGCCGATGTGGCACCCATCGGCCCCGACTATTTACCTGGCCACGCCCATGCCGACACCCTGAGTTTCGAGCTCTCTCTCGATGGCCAGCGCGTATTCGTGAACTCCGGAACCTCGGAGTACGGTACCAGCGCCGAGCGTTTGCGTCAGCGTGGCACGGCGGCGCACAACACGGTGGTCGTGAACGGGTTGGATTCTAGTGAAGTCTGGAGCGGTTTCCGGGTGGCGCGGCGCGCGCGTCCGTTGGATGTCGAGTACGGTGTGAATGGAGAGGAAGTCTGGCTCGCAGGTAGCCATGACGGGTACCGTCGCCTCTCCCGCGCGTTGCTGCACCGCCGCGCCTGGCAACTCAACGGGTCAGGTCTTTCCGTGCAGGATGAGTTGACCGGTGCCTTTGACGTGGCGTGCGCGCGTTTTCACCTTCATCCTACGACCACGTTGATCGCAACGGGGGAGCGGAAAGCGCGGTTTTGCACTTCTGCGGGGCGTGAGGTGGTGCTTGCGGTGGACGGGGGGACGTTGCGCGTTGAACCGGCCACATATCATCCGGAATTCGGGGCTGCCACACCGACGCAGTGTCTGGTTGTCGAATTCCACGGGCCGCACTGTGAAAGCCATCTGTATTGGTAGAAGGGCATTGTGCCTTAATGAGAATTCTCTTTCTTTCCGATAACTTTCCCCCAGAGACCAACGCGCCGGCCACACGACTGTACGAGCACGCGGTCGAATGGGTGCGGGCCGGTGATGAGGTAACGGTGATCACCTGCGCACCGAACTTTCCGGAAGGAAAGGTCTTTCCCGGATACCGAAACCGCTGGTACTCGGTAGAGAACGTGGACGGTATCCGCGTAGTGCGGGTGAAGACGTTCATTACCGCGAATGAGGGGTTCGTCAAGCGCACGCTGGATTACGTCTCGTTCATGCTGGCGGGAGCGGCTGCCGCTGTCTTTCAAAAACGTCCGGATGTGGTGGTGGCGACGTCGCCACAGTTCTTTGCCGCGGTCGGTGGCTGGCTGGTATCCGTGCTCCGACGCCGGCCCTTTGTATTCGAGCTACGTGACTTATGGCCGGCGTCGATTGTGGCCGTGGGGGCTTTGGACCAAAGCCGCGCTGTTCGTGTCCTGGAGCGGTTGGAACTATTCCTGTATGGCAGGGCACGACGGATAGTGGCGGTGACGGAATCGTTCCGGAAGGATCTGATTCGCCGCGGCGTTCCCGAAGGCAAGATCGATGTCGTCCGCAATGGTGTCGACCTGGAGCGCTTTCAGTCGGCGGAACCAGACCAGTCTCTGGCGCAGGAGCTCGACCTGGAGGGCAAGTTCGTCGTCGGCTATGTCGGGACTCATGGTATGGCCCATGCGTTGGAGAAAGTGATTGATGCTGCAGAGCTGCTGCGTAATCGGGACGATATTGCGTTTCTGTTCGTCGGGTCTGGCGCTGCGAAGGGGCAGGTCGACGGACTGATTCGAGATAAACAGCTGACGAACGTGCGCTCGCTCCCTCGCCAGGCCAAGGAGCGCGTGCCGGCCATCAGCGCGCTCTGCGATACGGCAGTGATCCCGCTACGTGACTCCCCGGTGTTTGAGAGCGTGATACCTTCCAAGCTCTTTGAATGTATGGCGATGGGCACACCGGTGGTCATGGCGTTGCCGGAAGGTGAGGCCACCGGATTGGTAAGGGAGTATGGCGTCGGTGTTTGCGTGCCCCCCGAAGATCCGGAGGCCCTCGCTGCCGCGGTTCAGGACCTTGCAGATTCCCCAGATCGTCGAATTGGGTTTCGAGATGGCGGGTTGGCGGCGGCCCCTGTCTTTGCGCGTGTTCGACAGGCCCAACGCATGCGCGGGTCGCTGGATGCCGCTGTTGATCGCATTTGAAAGTGGTGGTGCGTGCAAAATTGCTAGATTGCGGCGGATGAGGATGATGATCGGTCGCTTGACGAGCTTGTTGCTCTTTACTGTTCGGTTTCCGCGCCGAATGGCTGGGCGACCATTATAGGTTGCCGGGGTCTATATAGGCGGAGCGTGTAGGGGGGGCGTGGTGGTGCTTTGCCCGGTTATCCTCTGTGGCGGCTCCGGCAATCGTCTCTGGCCCCTTTCCCGCAGCCAGCATCCGAAGCAGTTCCTGCCGCTGGTGGGCGAGCACAGCCTGTTGCAGGCGTCCGTGCTCCGCGCCGCGGGGTTGCCCGGGGTTCAGCCACCGGTGACGGTGGCCAACGCGCACTATCGTTTCCTCGTCGCCGAACAGCTCCAGGCCGCGGGCGTCGCGCCGGGCGCGATGCTGCTGGAGCCGGCGGCGCGGAATACGGCTCCGGCGGTCGCGGCGGCGGCGATGTGGGCCCTCGAGCAGGATCCGGAGGCCGTGCTGCTCGTCGCACCCTCCGATCATCTCGTACGGGACGTCGATGCCTTTCACGACGCGGTCTCCCGCGGCATGGATCAAGCCCGTTCGGGTCATCTCGTGACGTTCGGGATCATTCCCGATGCCCCCGAGACCGGGTATGGCTATATCCGAAGCGGTGCGGCCATCGCCGACGGCGTGCAGGCGGTGGATGCGTTCGTCGAGAAGCCGGATGCGGAGACGGCGGCGCGTTACCTTGCCGAGGGCGGGTATCACTGGAACAGCGGGATTTTCCTGTTCGCCGCGCAGCGGTATCTGGACGAGCTTGCCGCGTACCGGCCGGATATCCTCGAGGCGGTCACGACGGCGTGGGCCGGGCGTCAGGAGGATCTGGACTTCATCCGGCTGGACGAGGCGGCGTTCGCGGCCTGCCCGGCGGAGAGCATCGACTACGCGGTGATGGAGCACACGCGGGACGCCGCGGTCGTGCCCATGGACTGTGGCTGGAGCGACCTGGGGAGCTGGGGCACGCTCCACGCCGTGGGTGAGCGGAGTGAGGAGACGGATAACGTCCTGATCGGGGATGTCGTGGCCGAGGATACCCACGGTTCCTATATCCGTTCCGAAGGGCGGCTCGTCGCTGCGGTGGGGCTGCGGGATGCCGTGATCGTGGAGACGGCGGATGCGGTGCTCGTTGCCGACCGCGAGCGTGTCCAGGACGTGAAGCGCATTGTTGCGCGCCTGGAGGCGGAGGGCCGGGACGAGGCCACGGTCCACCGTCGGGTCAATCGTCCATGGGGGGCCTACGAGGGCATCGCCTCGGCGGAACGTTTCCAGGTGAAGCGCATCACGGTGAATCCAGGGCAGCAGCTGTCGCTGCAGATGCACCATCACCGGGCCGAGCACTGGATCGTGGTGAAGGGCACGGCCCGGGTGTGGCGGGGGGAGGAGAGCTTCCTGTTGACCGAGGACCAGTCGACGTACGTGCCGCTCGGCACGGCGCACCGGCTGGAGAACCCGGGTGTGATTCCGCTGGAGCTCATCGAGGTCCAGACGGGGAGTTACCTCGGCGAGGACGATATCGTGCGCTTCGAGGATGCCTATGCGCGGGAGTAGTCGGGCCGGGGGCCTGTCGGGAGTCGCCGAGCTACGGGTTCGGAGGCCTGGGATGTCGCACACCTGCGGTGCACGACCTACCCGCTCTGTCGGCTGCCAGGAGCAGCCGACCTACTTGAGGCGGGTTAAAGCGTGTCCATGATTGATTGTCGGCTGCCGGGAGCAGCCGACCTACCTGGGGTGTAGGTCGGGCACGGCCGGAGGCCGTGTGCGGCGTTCCTGCTGATACGCAGCGGTCGTCGAGCTCCGTGGCATTGTCGCCAGCCGATCCCGGGCAAGTGGTGGCCTTTGCCTGGGGTTTGATAGGCTTGCACGAAAGAGACCAGACTCCGGATAGATTGACGCCATGCACCCCCTGATCCAACGCAGGCGTAAGGATATCGTCGCAGCTTGTCAGCGTTACGGTGTGCGGCGCCTGGAGGTGTTTGGCTCGGCCGCGCGGGGTGCGGATTTCGATGATCGTCGCTCGGATGTGGACTTCCTGGTGGAGTTCGCGCCGGATAGCGCCGCCGCCTCCTCGCTGCAGGAATATCTGGCATTCCGTGCTGAGCTGGAGAAAATCCTGGACCGTCCTGTCGACCTGCTTCCTGCGGATGGCGCGCGTAACCCCTATGTCCGTGCCGAGATTGATCGTAGCCGGGAAGAGGTCCATGCGGCGTGATCCTAGGGCCTAACTGTGGGATGCGCGTGAAGCCGCTCGAGCTGTCGCTTCCTTCATCGACGGGGCTGACGAGGCTGAGTATCTGAATAATCCGTTGTTACGCTCAGCGGTGGAACGGCAACTCGAGATTGTCGGCGAGGCTTTGGGTCAGCTGGAGAAGGTTGCACCGGAGCTGGCTGAAGAGATCCCGGAACTTCGTGCAGCGGTGGATCTCCGGAACATCCTGATCCACGGCTACGCAAAGGTGAATGACCGAATCATCTGGAATGCCGCGTGCAAGGACTTGCCTCGCCTGGCCGGTGAACTGGATGTGCGCCTGCAAGAGCCGGAATCCCGATTTCCCCGACGTCGTGCAAGGTGCCGGAAGAATGGCTCATGCGTATCAGGGCCAGATGTCGGCTGCCAGGAGCAGCCGACCTACCTGAGCGTAGGTCGGGCACGGCCATAGGCCGTGTGCGACGTTCCTGCTGGGTGTCGTAGATACCGTCTTACCCCTGTGCTTGCAAGGGGATGTTGGGATCGAAGGATTGGCCGGACTTGAGCACGCCGTGGATGAGGTGGAGGAGCTTTCTGGCGGCGGCGCACACGAGGGACTTGCCTCTTACGCCACGCTGTTTGAGCCGCTCGACATAGGCGCGGATCACGGGGTTGTGTTTCATCGCGCACAGGGTGGGGAAGTACAGCGCCTTGCGCAGGGCGGCGTCGCCGCATTTGGAGATCCGGCGCGGGGCACGCACGCTGGTGCCTGACTCGTAGGGCCTGGGGTCGAGCCCGGCGAAGGCGACGAGCGACT
>NZ_KB894808.1 GCF_000374645.1 Arhodomonas aquaeolei DSM 8974 | reverse complement strand
GGTGGGTAGGTCGTGCACGGCCGTGGGCCGTGTGCGACGCTGCCGGCACCGCTCCGGAATAGGTCGCACGCCTGCGGCGCACGACCTACCCGAACTGGTTCCCGCATCGGCGACGGGCCCTCGTCTAGGGCTCGAACGACGCCAGCCATTTGGCGAGCAGCCTGTCCAGCTCTGCCCGCTCCGTCTCGCTCAGCGCGCCGGTCAGCCGGTGCTGGTTGGCGACGCGCTCGCCCACCACCGTACGACCAACGTCATCTGCGGCTGACAACGGGCTGTCCACGGACACCGGCATGACCATTCCGGCGCCGCCGCCCGATGCAAATGGCGGCGACTACAGGCCGGTCAGCGCCGCTCCCGGCCGGGTGGCGCCCGTTAAAGCCGTCACTCCGGGGGCGTCTGCCGCGACATCGAATCGATCAGGGCCGCGAGCAGGGCATCCAGCTGTTCGCACTGTTCCTGGCTCAGAGCTGCCAGCAGGCTCTCCTCGCCGGCCACGTGTTCTGCCAGCATGGCGTTGATCCGGTTCAGCCCCTGCTCGGTCAGCTCGACGACGACGGCGCGGCGATCGTCACTGTTGGGACGCCGGTTAACCAGACCCGAGCGTTCGAGACGATCGAGGCGATTCGTCATCCCCCCCGAGGACATCATCATCGACCGGTACAGCGCCGTCGGCGAGAGCGCGTAAGGCTTTCCCGACCGGCGCAGCGTCGCCAGCACGTCGAACTCGCCACGCCGTAGGCCATGCCGCTTGTGTAAGGGCGTGACGTGTAGCTTGTCCAGCAGGTCCGAGGCTTCGGTCAGCCGGCCGAACAGCGACATCACCGGGGCGTTCAGTTCCGGACACTCCCGTTTCCACTGCTGTAGAGCCAGGTCGGCGCGGGAGAGCTCTCTTTCATTTTGTCTTGACATAAAGATTCTTTGTATCGAGTATTTTCGTGAAACCGATTGTTGGAGATGCTCATGTCCAAAGTCAACACGAGGGGCTACGTGCTGTTCGCGATCACCGTGATGCTGGTGGGGCTGAATCTGCGGCCGATCATGGCGGCAATCGGGCCCGTCCTCGCGAGGATTCAGCACGATACCGGCATCGGCGATACCGCGGCCGGCCTGTTGACCACGCTGCCCGTGCTGGCCATGGGCCTGTTCGCGTTTATGGGCGGCACGCTCCAGCGCATCCTGGGCGTGGAGAGAACGGTCCTGTACGGCCTCCTCGCGCTGGGCGGCGCAACACTGGCACGCCTGCCCTTTCACGGTGAATCCGGCCTGATCGTAACGGCCACGATCGGCGGCATCGGAATCGCCGTCATCCAGGCGGCGTTACCCGGCAGGATCAAACGCGACCACGGAGAGAAGGCGGGCCAGCTGATGTCTCTTTACACGGTCGGCATCATGGGCGGCGCCATGCTCTCGTCATCTCTCGTTGCCCCACTGTCGGACATGGGCGGCTGGCCCCTAGCGCTGTCGGTATGGACCGCCTTTGCCGTGCTCGCGGTGCTCGGCTGGCGGCTGGTCAGTGCGCCCCGGTCGGGCGCCGGCGACACCGGCGGCGCCCGTCTGCCGGTGCGCTCGGGCCGGGCCTGGTACCTGCTGGTATTCTTCGGTATCGGCACCGCCGCCTACACCCTGGTGCTGGCCTGGCTCCCGCCCTTCTATGTCCGGCTGGGGTGGTCCGATACGGCCAGCGGCCTCCTCCTGGGCGGGCTGACCCTGGCCCAGGTCGTGGCCGCCGTCGGCCTGTCCTCGGTCGTGGACCGGTTCCCCGACCGCCGCCCGGTGCTCTATGCCATCCTCACCATCATCGCCCTCGGCCTGATCAGCCTCATCGTCGCCCCCGGGCCGCTCGCCATTCCGGCCCTGCTGCTGCTCGGCCTGGGGATCGGGGGGCTGTTTCCGATGTCGCTGATCATCGCGGTGGACCACCTGCAGGCGGCACGCCAGGCCGGGGCGCTGCTGGGTTTCGTCCAGGGGGGTGGTTACGTCATCGCCAGTGTCATGCCCTTCCTGGCCGGTCTGCTGCGCGGCGCCTTCGATGACCTGACCCCGGCATGGGGCATCATGCTCGCCGGCATCCTGGTCCTGCTCGCCATGGTCCCGGTCCTGTCGCCGGGACACTCGCTGTCCAGCGAGGACTGGCGGCTCCAGCACGCCGGGACGTCGTGACCGTGTTCCGCCGTAGCGGACCGGCGGCCGCCCGGCGCCTCCGCGTCCCGTCGCTCAGTCCGCGCCCCACTGCTCGCGCAGGCGCTCGCGGTTGAGCGCGAGCCACTGGAGGGCGATCAGCGGCATGGCGGCATGGACGGTGCCGTTGTCGACCATGGCCATGGCCTCGTCGAAGGACATCACGTGCACGAGGATGTCCTCGCCCTCCTCCGCGAGCCCGTGCACGCCGCCGTGCAGGCCCTCGGCGTCGACCCGGGCGCAGAACATGCTCACCTGCTCTGAGGTCCCGCCGGGGCTGACGAGATAGCGGCAGATGGGGACGACCTCGTCGAGGGGGCAGTTGGCCTCCTCGACGGACTCGCGGCGCGCGACGGCCTCCGGGGTTTCGCCGGGCTCGATGATCCCGGCGATGGTCTCGATCAGCCAGGGCCCGCGGGGTGCGTCCAGCGCGCCGACCCGGAACTGTTCGACCAGCACCACCTGGTCGCGCACCGGATCGTAGGGCAGCACGCCCACGGAGTGGCCGCGCTCGAAGAGCTCGCGGGTGAGCACCGGGCCCATGCCGCCCTCGAAGCGGGCGTGGCGCAGCCGGTAGCGGCGCATCACGAAGTAGCCGCGGAAGGCGTCCTCGGACTCGATGATCTCGTAGTGCATGGTCCCTCCCTTCGCCGTCACGCCATGGCGTCAGTCGCGATCGAACACGGCAATGCTCTCGACGTGCGCCGTGTGCGGGAACATGTCCATGACCCCGGCGGCACTCAGGCGGTAGCCGTACTCGTTGACCAGGATGCCCGCGTCCCGCGCCAGCGTCGCCGGGCCGCAGGAGACATAGACGATACGCCCCGGGCGCAGCCGCGCCACGTTCGGCAGCACCTCCGCGGCGCCGGAGCGCGGCGGATCGAGCAGCACGCGGTCGACACCGTCGGCGAGCCACGGCCGGCCGGTGACGTCCGCGGTCAGGTCGGCGGCATGGAACGAGACGTTGCCGATGCCGTTGCGCTCGGCGTTCTCGCGCCCGCGCACCACCAGTGGTTCCGCCCCCTCGACGCCGATGACGTGCCCGGCGCGGCGCGCCAGCGGCAGGGTGAAGTTGCCGAGCCCGCAGAAGAGATCGAGCACGCGGTGATCCGGCGCCGGGTCCAGCAACTCGACGGCCCGGCTGACCATCCGGCGGTTCATGTCGCCGTTGACCTGGGTGAAGTCGCTGGGCTCGAAGCGCAGGTTCAAGTCGAACTCGGGAAGCCCGTAGCTGAGCACCGGGTCCCCGGGCCACAGCGGCGCGATGGTGGACTCGTTGCCGGGCTGCTCGTAGACGTACAGCCCGGTGCGCCGGCCGAAGTCGACCAGCGCGGCACGGTCGGCGTCACTCAGCGGCTCGAGGTTGCGGAACACCAGGCCGCCGACCTCGTCGCCCATGGCCACCTCGATCTGCGGCAGGCGCGCGCGTATCGACAGCCCGCCGATCAGCCCGGAGAGCTCGCCTAGGCGGTCCGCCACCCGCGGGTCGAGGACGTGGCACTCGCCGATGTCCGCGACGAAGGGGCTCATCTTCTCACGGAACCCCACGAGCACGCGGTCGCCCTTGGCAGGGACGAACTTCACGCCGAGCCGGGCCTTGCGCCGGTAGCCCCAGGGCTCGCCGGTCAGCGGCTCGAGCCACTGCTCCGGGCGCACACCGCCCATGCGCTCGAACAGCTCGGCGAGCACCTCCCCCTTGTGACCGATCTGGTCCTCGGGCGAGAGGTGCTGGAGACTGCAGCCGCCGCAGGTGCCGTAGTGCGGGCAGCGCGGCTCGATCCGCCGCGGCGAGGCCTCCAGCACCTCCAGCAGCCGCGCCTCGTCGCGCTGGCGGTGGCGCTTGACGTACTGGAAGCGCACCCGCTCGCCGGGCAGCGCCCCGTCGACGAACACGGGCTTGTCCGCGACGTGGGTGATGCCGCGGCCCTCGTGACTCATACCCTCGATGGCGGCTTCCACCGGCTCGCGGGGAACCCGTCGCTTGCGTCGTCCCATGCCTCTCCCGTGTTGGTCGGTGCCGGCTATGCGCCCTGCCAGGCGGCCAGGAATTCGTTCAGGTGGGGCTGATCCTCCGCCGCGAGGCTCTCGCGCACCTGTTCGCAGGCGGCGGCGTAGCCGTCCTGGTCCAGCCGGGCGCGGAGCAGCTCGTAGCGCAGGTAGAGCAGGTAGGTGTTGAGGACGTCCGTCTCGCAGTAGTTGCGCACGGCGTCGTAGTCCCCCGCCTCGATACGCGCACGCACCTGATCGCCGCTCATGCCCATCTTGCCGGGGAAGCCGCAGAGCGTGGCCATCTCGTCCAGTGGCGCGTTGGCCCGGGGCTGGAAGCCGGCGAGCACGTCCATGAGGTCGGTGTGGCGCTCGTGGAAGCGGTTCAGGTAGTTGTCGAAGCGGAAGGTGCGGTCGCCGTCGCCGGTCTCGAAATACTGCCTGGCGCTCACGCCGTGGATCATGCCGCGGTAGTGCAGCACGGGCAGGTCGAAGCCGCCGCCGTTCCAGGAGACGAGGCGCGGGACGTAACGCTCCAGGCCGTCGAAGAAGCGCTGGATGATCTCGCCCTCGCCGGTGTCCGCATCGCCGATGGAGAACACCCGGAAGCGATCGCCGATACGCGCGGCCACCGAGATCACCGCCACGCGGTGGAGATGCAGGCGCAGGAAGTCGCTGCCGCCGGTCTCCGCGCGACGGGTGGCGAGCATCGCCTCGGCGACCTGGCTGTCGTCCAGGCCGTCCAGCCCCAGCAGCCGGCGGCCGCCCTCGACGTCCGGCACCGTTTCGATGTCGAACGCGAACACGTTCATGCCGGCCATCAGTCCGGGAACACGCCGCTGGAGAGGTAGCGATCGCCGCGGTCGCAGACGATGGTCACGATGGTCGCGTTGGAGACCTGCTCCGAGAGGCGCAGCGCCGCCTGGAGGGTCCCCCCGGAGGAGACACCCGCGAAGATGCCCTCCTCCGCGGCCATCCGCCGGGTCATCGCCTCGGCCTCCGCCTGGGTGACCTCGACGATCCGGTCCACGCGCTCACGCTCGAAGATCTTCGGCAGGTAGGCCTCGGGCCACTTGCGGATGCCGGGGATGCTGGAGCCCTCGCCGGGCTGCACGCCCACGATCTCCACGCCCCGGTCCTGCTCCTTGAGGTAGCGCGACACGCCCATGATGGTGCCGGTGGTGCCCATGGAGCTGACGAAGTGGGTGATCCCGCCACGGGTATCGCGCCAGATCTCCGGGCCGGTGCCCTCGTAGTGGGCCCGCCAGTTGTCCGGGTTGGCGAACTGGTCGAGCACCCGGCCCCGGCCCTCGGCCTGCATGCGCATGGCGAGGTCGCGGGCGCCCTCCATGCCCTCCTCGCGGGAGACCAGCACCAGCTCCGCGCCGAAGGCCTTCATCGAGGCACGGCGCTCGGCGGTCATGTTCTCCGGCATGATCAGCACCATGCGGTAGCCGCGGATCGCCGCGGCCATCGCCAGGGCGATGCCGGTGTTGCCGCTGGTCGCCTCGATGAGGGTGTCGCCGGGGCGGATCTCGCCGCGCTCCTCGGCGCGACGGATCATGCTCATCGCCGGGCGGTCCTTCACCGAACCGGCGGGGTTATTGCCCTCGAGCTTGAGCAGGATGGTGTTGCTGCCGGTGTCGGCGATGCGCTGCAGCCGCACCAGCGGCGTGCCGCCCACGTAGTCTTCGATCGTCGGGTATTCCATGCCCGCATTCTACTAACGCGCTCGCAGGTAACACCACCTTTCGGCACGAGCCCCCGCAGCCGCGCCCCGGGGACACCGGCACGGGCGCCCGGGCACGGAAGGCGCGGCGGTGAGCCCGCCGCGCCGGCGGCATCAGTCGATGCCCTGCCAGGCGCCGTCCACCAGGCGGCGCAGCCCGAGCGGGTTGCCCTCCTGCAGGGCCTCCGGCAGCAGCCCCGCCGGGCAGTCCTGGAGGCAGACCGGGCGCAGGAAGCGCTCGATGGCGAGGGTACCCACCGACGTCGTCCCCGGCGCCGTGGTCGCCGGCCAGGGGCCGCCGTGGACCATGGCATCGCAGACCGCCACACCGGTCGGATAGCCGTTGAACAGCACCCGGCCGGCGCGTTGCTGCAGGACGTCCACCAGCGCCCCGGCACCGGCCAGGTCCGCGTCGGTCCCGTGGACCGTGGCGGTGAGCTGCCCCGGCAGGTCCGCGGCGACGTCGCCCATGCCACCGGCATCGTCGACCGCGACGATCAGCGACGCCGGGCCGAAGACCTCCTCGGCCAGCGCCGGCTCCGCCGCGAAGGCGCGCCGGTCGGTGCGGAAAACCCGCGCCGCGGCCTGGCCGGCCGCGTCCCCGCCGGTACCCACGGCCTGCACGCCGCCCATGCCGGCGAGCCGCTCCGCCCCGGCGTCGTAGGCGGACTGGATGCCCTCGTGCAGCATCGTGGCCGGGGCGCGTGCCGCCAGCTCGTCGGCGACGGCGGCGCAGAAGCGATCCAG
This sequence comes from Arhodomonas aquaeolei DSM 8974, assembly GCF_000374645.1. Lineage (GTDB taxonomy): Bacteria > Pseudomonadota > Gammaproteobacteria > Nitrococcales > Nitrococcaceae > Arhodomonas > Arhodomonas aquaeolei. The sequence goes on along the minus strand of NZ_KB894808.1, from coordinate 142,365 downwards.
GTCCTCGCCCGCCTCGGCGAACAGCAGGCCCGGATTGGTGCAGAACTGCCCCGCACCCAGGGTCACCGAATCGACATAGCCCTTGGCCAGCACCTCCGGTGCCTCGGCGAGGCGTCCCGGCAGCACGAACATCGGATTGACGCTGCCCATCTCGGCGAACACCGGGATCGGGGTGGGCCGCTCCTGTGCCAGCCGCGCCAGGGCCGTGCCGCCGCCGAAGGAGCCGGTGAAGGCGACCGCGGCGATGTCCGGATGCTGCACCAGCGTGCCGCCGACGTCGTGCCCCGCGCCGTGGACGAGGTTGAAAACGCCGTCCGGCATGCCGCTGGCGGCGACCGCACGGCGCACCGCCCCGGCGACGATGGCACTCGTCACCGGGTGCCCCGGGTGGGCCTTGACCACCACCGGGCTCCCGGCGGCCAGGGCCGAGGCGGTGTCGCCCCCCGCCACGGAGAACGCGAGCGGGAAGTTGCTCGCGCCGAACACCGCCACCGGCCCGAGGGGCGCGCGGTACTGGCGGATGTCCGGCTGGGGCGGCGTGCGGTCGGCGTCGGCGTGATCGATGCGGGCCCCGAGGAAATCCCCGCGCCGCACGACGGTGGCGAACAGCCGGAGCTGGCCGGTGGTGCGCGCGAGCTCGCCCCGGGCCCGCGCCTCCGGCAGCGCGGTCTCCCGCGGGACCGACTCCACCAGTGCCTCGACGGTGGCGTCGATCTCGTCCGCCGCGCGCTCCAGGAACGCGGCCCGCTCGGCGAGGGGCCGCGCCCGGTAATCCGCGGCGGCGGCCGCCGCCTCGCGGCAGGCCGCGTCGACCTCCTCGCGGGTGGCCTCGGGCACGTCGCCGCCGGCCGCGGCACTCGTGCGCGCGCCGATCATGTGGTGAATGTCCACGCTCATTGGGAATCCTCCGTCAGTTGCATCGATATTCGTCTCTCAACCCGGCGGCCTCCCTCCACCGGTTCCGGACGAGGGATCGAACCGGGCCGGCGGAAGCCCGCTGACCCCCGGCGTCAGCCGGTAGAGCCCGCCGCCGGTGCCCTCGCCGTCGGGCCGCGCGGTGGTCACATAGAGCTCGTCGAGCGCCGGACCGGCGAACGTGCACGACGTGATGCAGCGCACCGGCATCCCGATGCGGCGCTCCCGGCGGCCGTCCGGGGTGAAGCGGGACACCAGGCCACCACCGAAGTGCGCCACCCACAGGGCGCCTTCGGCGTCGCAGGTCATGCCGTCCGGGACGCCCTCCGAGGACGGCAGCCGGATGTGCACGCGCCGGTTCTCCACGCGGCCGTCCGGGCGGAGATCGAAGGCGTAGATGCGCCCCGCAAACGAGTCGGTGTGGTAGAGCGTTCCCCCGTCCGGGCTGAACGCGGGTCCGTTCGAGACCACGTAGCCACTGTCGACCGCCGTCATCCCCCCGGCGTCCAGGCGATACAGACTGCCCGAGGCGCGCGTCTCCGCGTCGTCCATGGTGCCCGCCCAGATCCGGCCTTCGGGGCCCGCCTTGCCGTCGTTGAACCGGTTGCCGGGATCCTCGCTCTCCGGTGCGGCCAGTTCGCGGACGATCTCCACATCGTTGTGGCCCAGCCGGAGGTGGACGACACGCGTGCGCAGGCCGGCCACGAAGCCGTCGTCGTCGGTACGCGCCACCAGCCAGCAGCACGCCTCCGGCAGCCGCCACCGGGTGACGTCGCAGTCGCGGCGCCTATACCGGTAGATGCAGGCGCCGCGGATGTCCACGAACAGCACGGCATCCTCGGCGGGCAGCCAGAGCGGTGCCTCGCCCAGCGCGGCCGCACCGTCCCATACGAGCTGCGGCTCGCGGCTCACGCCGCCTCCGCCGGTGGCAGATCGTTGGCGTCCAAGGCCTCCTCCCCTTCGCGATACCCGCCGGTACGGACTGTGCCCATCAGCATAGGCACGCGAGAATAACCAACAAATGCCATTTTCCGTTTCTCCCTATACACATATGGGTATACCAGGGATTGGTGGCACCGGCGCCCCGAGATCCGGTGGCTCACGGCAATACCTCTCCGCCGTGGGCCACCGCCGCTCCCGGCAGCGCCGGCGCTACCGGGCGCTTCCCGCGGGTGGACGGTCAGAACTGGTAGAAAAGGCGTAAGCGGTTGTCGTAGAAGCGCTCGGCGCCGTCGAAGTCGGTGATGCCGAGCACGTTCTGAACCTTGAGCCCCTCCAGCTGCGGGCTGAATGCCCCCAGGTCGAAGGTGATCCCGGTATCCCAGCCCCAGCTGTTCTGGTCCTCGACGATCGGCACGCCGGCAGCGTAGCCGCGATCACCGTCATAGGAATAGAAGGCGTGACTCTGGCCGCGTTTGGCCTCGTAGTAGACGTAACGGGTAAACAGGTCCACGCCGTCGGAGAACGTGACGTCGAGGCGGCCGCCGATGCCGTAACCCGGCCCGAGCCCGTCGACACCGTCGTTCATGGTGTCGGTGTAGAACACGCCGCTGAGATCGCTATAGGGGTGCACGAGTCCGCCGTCACGGAAACTGCCTTCGTGCTGCGGCGAGTAATGGCCGACCAGCGCGGCGCTGACCCGGCGCGAGTGCACGCCCAGCTTGAGACCGTAGACGTCGGCGTCGATGTCGCCGACGCCGGCACGGCCGGTCTCCTCCTCGCGGGCATACTGCACGCGGATATAGGGCTCGAAGCCGCCCCAGTCGGTACCGGCCATGACCGTGGGCATCTGGTAGCCGGCCTCCACGTACTGCATGCGGGCGGTGTCGAAGAACGTGTAGTGCCAGAGCTGCCCGATGTAGTCGCCGTCGGCGGTATTCTGGCGGATCGTGGTACCCGCCGCGAACAGCCCGGACGTGTCCTCGATATAGCGGTTGTCCGTGGTGAACTCGTCGCTGAACCGGCTCTCGTAGCGGGTCATGCGTGCCGCGTAGACCTGCCACGTCGGCCGGCTGTCGACGGGCGCATCGAACTTGAAGGGCATGTACTGGTTGTTGGCGTAGTCCGGCGGCGCGACGCGTGCGGAGGCCTCCTCGTCCCGGCGGGCCTGCGCCCCGGACGCGTCGTCACCCCCGCCAGCCATCTCCAGCGGCCGGATGGCGACAGAGGCACCGGAGAACGAGCGCGGTATGAAGGTGAACTGGTCCGTGTTCGCGAACGGGGTATTGATGAGCTGGCGCCCGCCCCGCAGTCGCAGCCCCGGCATGTTGTACTGCAGGTACCCCTCCGTGATGGCGTGCAGCCCCTCGTCCGGGCCGACGAGGTTCGCATTGGGGTTGTCGTAGTCGTATATCGGCTCCGCGAACGAGACGCCGAACCCGGCGGACAGACCGTAGAGCATCCCGGTGCGGGCGCTCACGCTGCCGCCGAAGGCATTGGAGCGCGTATCGAAATCGTCGTCCGGGTCGTCGATGTTCGGGTAAGGCCGGTTGGTGTCGTGGAACCGGCGGAAGTCGTAGATGCCCAGCTGACCGTTCAGCTGCGTGCCCTTCACGACCTGCTGCACGAATCGGTCACGGAAGGTCGGTGGCCCGTCGCCACCGTCGCGGGCGACGGCTGTGCCGGCGACCAGCGCCACCGATACCCCCAGCAGTACCGAGCAACGGCAGTGGCGGCGCATGGCGGCACCGCGGCTATTGTGAAATGCATCCTGTCTCACGGTCCTCTCCTCCGGTTGACGCCCTGGCAGGCGGGCGTTATTGCCTCCCCGTGCCGGCTGTCGGACACGACCGGGCCCCCGCCACCGCCTGGCGGTGACGTTTGGGTGTCGCGGCACGCGTGCCCCTCGCCGGAAAGCGATCGCCGTGTGATTGTCAGTGGCTGATCGTCACGAGTGCGTCCGTGTTCGCAGCCGCCGTCCCCGCCGTGGTGGCGCGGGTGACGGCGACGGCGCAGCGGGCTCTAGATCCAGCCGCCGTCGACGATGAAGTTCTGATTGCTGCACATGCGGCTGTCGTCGGCGCTCAGCCACAGCACCAGCCGGGCCACGTCGTGGGGCTGCAGCTTCTCCTTGAGGCACTGCTTGTTCATCAGGTCGGCCTCGGCCTCCTCGGTGAGCCAGAGCGATTTCTGACGCTCGGTCATGACCCACCCCGGGATCACGCAGTTGACCCGGATGCCGTCGGGCCCGAAGTCCCGCGCCAGGCCGCGGGTCAGCCCCTCTACGCCGGCCTTGGCCGTGGTGTAGCCGGGCATGCCGCCCTGGCCGACGTGCCAGCTCGAGGAGCCGACGTTCACGATCGAGCCGCCCCCGCGGGCACGCATCGGCGCCAGCGCCGCCTGCGCGGCGAAGAACTGGTGGCGCAGGTTCACGTGCATGCGGTCTTCCCAGTACTCGAGGGTCACGTCCTCGACCGCGTGGCGCTCGTCGTGCGCGGCGTTGTTCACCAGCACGTCCAGTCCGCCGGCGTCGGCGGCCGACTCCCGGATCGCGCCCTGAAGACGGTCAACGTCGCGCAGATCGACGTGGTGGAAGACGGGGGTCCGGTGATCCGGGCGTTCACGCAGCGAACCGACGAGCCGCTGTGCGGGCTCCTCCGCCACGTCCGCGAAGTGCACCGTCGCGCCCTGGGCGCAGAAGTGCTCGACCACCGAGCCGCCGATACCGGAGGCACCCCCGGTCACGAATACGGTGCGCCCCTCGAGGCTGGGATAACGTGCCAGTGCGGTTGTCATGTGTGCTCTCCATGCCCTGTTCGGTTGTCACTGACCGTCACGGCGGGGCGTTCGCCGCCGGGACGGACGAGGGTCATAACCGGCGGGCACCGGGCCCGCCGGTAAGTGACGTCAGCCGGTCACGGCCTCGCTCGCCGAGCGATACTCGTTGACCACGAGGCCCGTGAGCTCCTGTATCGAGGTCTCCCGCGTCGGGCGGTCGAAGGTGATACGCCCGTCCTGGACTAGGTTGATCCGGTCGCAGACGTCGAAGACCTGGGCGTAGTTGTGGGCGACGATGATCACCGATACGTCGGAGTGCTCCTTGAGCCGCCGGATCACGTCGAGGATCAGTGCACTCTCGCGCACGCCCATCGCCGCAGTGGGCTCGTCGAGCAGCAGGATGCGGGCGTCGGAATAGACCGCACGCGCCACCGCCACGGCCTGACGCTGCCCGCCCGAGAGCTTCGAGATCTCGACGTCCACGGACGGCACGTTCACCCCCATGCGCTCCAGGTGCGACGCCGCGGCACGGCGCATGGCCCGGTCGTCGAGGATCCGCAGCGCACCGCCCCGGGTGATCTCGCGCTGCAGGAACATGTTGCGGAAGACGCTGAGCTCGTCGACCAGCGCCAGGTCCTGGTAGACCGGCTCGATCCCCAGGGAGCGGGCGTGCATCACCGACTGCAGGGTCACGGGCTCCCCGTCGATGTGGAGCGTCCCGCTGGTGGGCTGGTGAAAACCGGTGAGGATCTTCATCAGCGTCGATTTGCCGGCACCGTTGTCGCCCAGCAGCGCCAGCACCTCGCCCCGTCCCAGCCGGAGGTTGATGTCGTCGAGGGCGCGCACGGCGCCGAACGACTTGGACAGGTGCTCGCCGCGGAGCACGTCGGTGCCCGGGTTCGTGTCAGTCATGGCTTGCCTCCGGCGCGTATGCGGCTGATGTGCACGTTCATGATCATGGTCACGACGATCGCGATGCCCAGGATCATGTCGAACGTGTAGGCGTTCACCCCGGAAATGGTGAATCCGTCCTTGAGGATCCCGAGCACCACCGCGCCCAGGAACGCACCGACCACAGTGCCGGACCCGCCGGTGAGCAGGGTGCCGCCGATCACCGCCGAGGCGATCGCCATGAACATGATCTCCGTGCCCCCGGCGAGCGGGTCGACGGACTCGATGCGAAACGCGTCGAGGATCCCGGCGAAGCCGCCGAGCACGCTGCAGATCATGAAGTTGCCGATCTTCACCCGGCCGGTGCGGATACCCACTTCCGCCGCACCGATCGGATTACCGCCGGTGGCGATGGTGTGCAGTCCCCACCGGGTCTTGGTGAGCACGAACTGGAAAATCACCACCAGGACCACCGCCCAGGCCACCTGCACGGCGATGTTGCCGCCGAACAGCGTCTTCCAGAACGCCCCGGCCTCGGGCTGCACGGGAAAGCCGCCGGAGATCGTGAGGTTGAAGCCGTTGACGAAGAACAGCATTCCCAGCGTGGTGACGAATGAGGGCACGCGAAGGCCCACGGTGATGGCGCCGTTGAGCAGGCCGACGAACGCCGCCGCGGCCAGCGCCAGCACCACCGCCACGGGCAACGGGGTGCCCGCCTGCTGGGCGAAGTACATCACCAGGGGCGCCAGCGCGTAGACCTGGCCCACGGACAGATCGAGTTCGCGGTTGACCAGGACCATCACCTCGCCGGCGGCGATGATGGCGGTGGCGGCGGCGAACTGTCCCAGCACACCGAGGTTGTCCGCCGAGAGGAAGTACGGCGAGGTCCACTGGAAGTAGATCACCAGCGCGATGCCGGCAAGCGTGATACTGGCCTCGCGCCACTGCAGCAGCACGATCGCCCGACGGTACCAGTCTCCCGCGATCTCGCCGGCAGAGCGCCCGCGGGGCGCGCCCGTGGTCTCGATATTTTCCTGATAGGCCATGGCTCACCCGACGACGATGGGACCGGAACGATCCAGGAGCTTCCGCGCCTCGGCGTTGCCCTGGAAACGGCTCTTTTCCTCGAGATACGGCGTGACATTGTCCGCCGTCACGAACTTGAGGCCCGTATTGATGTTGCCCGGCCCCGTAAGCCCGCCGGAGACCTTGAACATGAACATCTCCAGGACGGTGTAGAACCCCTGGAGATAGGCCTGCTGGTCGACGGTGAAATCCAGGTGGCCCTGATCGATGCCGTTCAGGGTGCCGGGCAGCAGATCGAAGCCGCCCGCGCGGATGCCCTTCCCGCTGAGGCCGTGCTTCTTCATGGTCTTCGCCACCGCTGCCGTGCTGCCCGCGTCGACGGCGAACATGCCCTTGAGGTCCTGGTGGCCGAGGTAGAACGACTCCACCCGCGAGAACTCCTCGTTGATGGTCGCCCCGGTGGCCGTCTCGTGCAGTGTGATGTCCTTGCCGGACTCCTCGATCGCCGCCTTGGCACCGTCAAGGCGCGGCTGGATGTTGAGCTGTCCCGGCGTGGCGATGAATCCGGCGATCTCGCCGGCGCCCACCAGCTCCACCATCCGCTGGCCGACGGCCTTGCCCGCGAGGAACAGCTCCTGGCCCACGTATGCGAGGCGGTTGTTGTCGTCGTCGGCGTTGTAGGAGAACACCGGGATGCCCTGGCGCAGTGCCCGGTCCACCGGTGCGTCGAAGGCGTTCCGGTCCACCAGCGCGATGGCGATGCCGTCGGCCCGGGAGGCGATCGCCGCGTTCATCGAGTTCACCATCTCGCTGGCGACCGACGTCTGCGAGCCCGTCCACTGGTAGGTGCAGCCCAGCAGCTCGCAGGCGTCGGCGATCCCGTACCGCGTGGGCACGAAGAACGGGTTCGTGGTCACGTGGTTCACGAACACGAAGTTCCATTTCGGGTGGGACGGATAGGCACCGCTCTCGGCGGCATGGCCGTCACTCGGCAGGCCCAGCGTGGCCGCCACCGACAGCAGCGCACCGCTGCCGGCGGCGCGGCGCAGTAACGCGCGGCGGGACGGGGAAGGCACCGTTTCGATGTCCACGGAATCCAGGGTTTCCCTGCTCATATCGCTCTCCTCCACGGGTTGTGATGCGACGCTTGCGCGTCAGGGCGAGAAGTGAAAGACGGTGGTCTGGTGGTACGGCTGCCCCGGCTCGATCCGCGTCGAGGGGAAGTCCGGCTGATTCGGGGCGTCGGGGAACTGCTGGGTCTCCAGCGCGAACCCGCCCCAGTGCTGATAGCGCTCGCCGTTCTTGCCCTCGAGCGAGCCGTCCAGGAAGTTGCCGGTATAGAACTGCACGCCGGGCTCGCTCGTTCGCACGGTCAGCGCCCGTCCGGAGTCCGGGTCGGTCACCCGCGCGGCCACCGCATCCAGGGACCCGTCCGTATTCAGCACCCAGTTATGGTCGTAGCCGCCCTGATCGCGCTCCGTGCGCTCGAGCTGCGGATCGTCGTCGCGTATGCGCGCGCCGATACTGACCGGCGTGCGGAAATCGAACGGCGTGCCCTCGACGGGTGCGAGCCTGCCTGTAGGTATCAGCGAGGTATCAACCGGCGTATACCGATCCGCATTGATCATGACCACATGATCGAGCACGTCCCCCTCGCCGGCACCGGAAAGGTTGAAATAGGTGTGGTTGGTCAGGTTCACCACCGTCGGGGCGTCACTGATGGCGGTGTAGTGGATACGCAAATCGTTGTTCTGGTTGAGGGTGTAGCGTACCGTAACCGCCAGGTCACCCGGAAACCCCATGTCGCCGTCGCGCGAAAGCAGGCTCAGTTCGACGCCGACCCAGTTGGGCGCCTGAATCGCCTGTGCCTGCCAGACGCGGCTGTCGAACCCCTCCGGCCCGCCGTGCAGGGCGTTGTCGCCATCGTTGGTGGGCACCTGGTAGGTCTTGCCGTCGAGTGTGAACGTGCCGCCGTCTATGCGGTTGGCGTAGCGCCCGAGCAGTGCGCCGAAGTACGGATCGTTGTCGAGGTAGGGCTTCAGGCGGTCGAAACCGAGGGCGACATCCTCCACCCGCCCGTTGCGGTCGGGGACCCGGATCGCCTGGACGATGCCGCCGTAGGTCAGCACGTCCACGGCCATGCCGGCATCATTCTCCAGGGTGTATTCGTAGACGGGGGTTCCGTCGGGCGTCTCGCCGAAAGGACTGCGGGTCACCGACATCGCATGCGCCGTTCCGGCGGTGGCAACGGCGATCACGACGGCGAGTCCCGCCCGTGCTGCATGAGACATAGCTTCCTCCTCCTTGCGGTTGTCCCGCCGACCGTGGGCCGTTCCGGTTCCCGGCCGGCGCCGTCGCGTCCGCGCATCCGTCCGGATGCCCCGGACGCGCTATGCTTTTTATTCACTATAGAACCTGATTAATAACCGACAAATACGATTTCTCCCATGAACTCATATCCGAACGGTTATACATGCCCACAACGGGCGAGCCACGGCGGCGCGGCCCCGGAGGTGCGGTCCGCCGATACTGACGCAGAGCGGATTCAGCGAAAAAGAAGGGCGCCCGCACCGGGCGGGTGCGGACGCGAAACGGGGAGAAGAAACGGCGTGTATGCCTGCCGCTAGTGCAGCGGCCAGGTCGCCACCTGCGGGAAGGTGAGCATGATGGCCAGCACCGTCACCTGCAGCGCGATGAACGGGAGCAGCGAGGTGTAGATGTCCCGGAGGGTTATCCCCGGCGGGGCCACGCCCTTGAGGTAGAACGCCGCCGGACCGAACGGCGGACTCAGGAAGGAGACCTGCATGTTGATCGCGAACAGGATGCCGAACCAGACCGGGTCGTAGCCGATCTGCTCGATGATGGGCACGAAGATCGGCAGCGTGAGCATGGCGATGCCGATCCAGTCCATGAACAGCCCGAGCACGATGAGGATCGCCATCATCACCAGCACGATGGCGATGGGCGGCAGGTCCAGGCCGAGGATGCTGCTCGCCACGAAACGGTTGCCGCCCATGAGGTTGTAAACGCCCACGAGGATGGCGGCGCCGATGCCGATCCACACGATCATGCCGCAGGTATTGATGGTCTGGCTCAGGCTCTCGCGAATGATGGTCACCGAGAGCTCACGGCGCAGCGACACCAGCACGAGCACGCCGAATACGCCCATGGCCGCGGCCTCGGTGACCGAGGCGATGCCGGCATAGATGGAACCGAGCACCAGCGCGGCGACCAGTGCCGGCGGGATCACCGCCTTGAGCGCCGCGAGACGGGAATGCCCCGGCGCCTCCAGCTCCTCCTCCGACAGCGGCGGGCCGAGCTCCGGGCGCAGCAGGCAGCGGCCGAGGACGTAGGCCACGTAAGAGCCCATCAGGATCAGCGCCGGGGTTATCGCCGCGGTGAACAGGTCCGCGATGGACTCGCTGGCGAGCAGCCCGTAGATGATGAGCACGATGGACGGCGGCATCATGGTACCGAGGGCGCCGCCAGCACAGACCACGCCGATGGAGATCTTGCGGTGATAGCCGAGGCGCAGCATCTGCGGCAGCGCGAGGATGCCGAGCAGCACGATCTCGCCGCCGATGATCCCCGACATCGCCGCCAGGAAGAACGCAACGATGATGGTCTGCACCGCCACGCCGCCGGGCAGCCGCCCGGCGAACACCCGCATGCCGTTGAACAGGTCCCTCGCGATTCCCGACCGGTCCAGCAGCGAGGCCATGAGCACGAACATCGGTACGGCCACCAGGGAGTACTCCGTGACGAAGCCGTAGATACGCGCGGTCACCAGCGGCAGCGCATCGGGGCCGAAGAAGCCCGCCGTGAACAGCAGCGCCACCAGGCCGGTGATGAACGCCAGCGGCAGGCCGGTAAGCAGCAGCGCGAAGATTGCCCCCACCAGGACGTAGGTCGCCGTTGCGATATCCATGCCCGCGCTACCTCCGCCCGGCGACCGCGCGCAGGGACTGCCACAGGTGCAGCAGTGCCTGCACCAGCATCAGCAGCGTCGCGGCCAGGATGACGATCTTGGTGAAACTGGGGAACGGCGGGTTCCAGCTGGAGCCCGAGCGCTCCAGTGTCCACTCGCCGGTCGGGGCGATCACCGAGCGCTCGACCATCACCCAGCCGGCGTAGGCGATGGCGGCACAGAACAGCACGGTGACCGCGTCGTTGAAGACGTCCAGGGCCCGGCGCAGGCGCGGGCCGGCGGCATCGTAGAGCAGGCGCACGCGGATGTGGCCATCACGGGCGAGCGCCACCGGCCCGCCCAGGCAGAACAGGACCGCGACCAGGAAGATGGTGGTTTCGTGGACCCACGAGGTCGGCGAGTCCAGACCGTAGCGCAGGACGACCTCGACCACGCTGATGGCCATGGCCACGAAGGCCAGCCAGCCGATATCCGGGGCCAGGCGGTTAATGCACCGATCGAGGCGGGTGCGCGCCCCCTCGGTGGTGAAGGGCCCGTCGTCGGCGTCACCGTGCTCCGCGTCGCGGGACTCGGCAAGCGGGACGTTGGCGCTCATGGTTGCTCCTCCCCTGACAAAGACCGCGGGCCGCCGACGCGGCCCGCGGCGGAGTCACTCACATCAGGTCGCGCTGCTTCAGGAACGCGACGACGGAGTCGTAGACCTTCTGGCACATCTCGTTCTTCTCGGCCCAGTTGGCCCACTCCTTCTGGGCGATGCGGCGGAATTTCGCGCGCTCGGCCTTGGGCAGGTCGATGATCTCGATGTCGTCGTTCTTGCGCGCCTTGGCCACCGCCTTGAGGTCGAGCTGATGCATCCGGAAGGCGGTATCCACGGCGAGGTAGTCCACCGATGTCTCGAGGATCGTCTTGAGATCGTCGGGCAGCTCGCTCCAGACGTCCTTGTTGATCGAGACCGCGCCCATCGGCATGGAGTGGAAACCGGGATAGATGGGATACGGCGCGAACTCGTGGAGGCCGAGCTGCTGGTTATTGGCGAAGGTGTTGTAGTCCGCCGCGTCGATCACGCCCTTCTCCAGGGCGGTGTAGACCTCCGAGGTCGGCAGGTTCACCGGCGTGGCCCCGGCCTTGCTGAACACGTTGTTCACCATGCCCTGGGGGGCACGCATCTTCAGGCCCTTGAGATCCTCGATCTCGCGGATCGGGCGGCTGGAGACGAGTGATTCCAGTCCGGCGACGGAGGCGCCGATGAGGTGGACGCCGTAAGGCTCGACGAGCTGGTTGTAGAGCTCCTCGCCGCCGCCGTAGTTCATGTACTCGATGAACTGCATGGGGTCGCTCCAGGCGCCCACCAGATTGCCGAGCATGCCGAACGCGGGGTTCTTGCCGCTGAAGTAGCTCGGGTCCGTGATGTGGCCCTGGAGGATGCCGCTGCCGACGGCGGTCAGGGTCTGGGACGGCGGCACCACCGCGCCGACGGGCAGGATCTCGATCTTCACCCGGCCGTCGGTCATCTCGTTGACCCGCTCGGCCCAGTCCTTCTGGATCTTCACCAGCGGTGATCCCGCCGATTCCGTGGTCTGGAACTTCCACTCGTAGGTCGCCGCCTGCGCCGGCCCGGCGGCCAGGCTCCCCGCCACCAGGGCGGCCGAGGCGACGGCCGCGGCGAGGCGGCCACGTACAGTACTGGCTTTCATCTCTCTCCTCCTGTCTGTCTTCACTCACTCTGCGTATCGGTCGCAGTCCCGTCGGGCCGGACGGGCCGGCCCTGGCGACGCCGGCGGGCGGCCCAATGTAGCGCCGCGTCATCCCCCGACCTGTCGATACCGTCGCGGTTCCGGTCCGGAAACCGCCCGAGGTCTCCGGACTACAGCAGTCCCCGTGCTGCCAGATTGCGCATCAGTGCCCCGGCGCCGAACGTCCAGCGCGGGCAGGTGTCCGTGGTCCGGACACGGTTGGACAACGTCCCCAGCCGCGGCTCGGCGATGGTGGTGATGTCTCCCGAATGATGGGTGAAACCGAGCCCGGGCTCGTCCCGGTCCTGCACCGGGGCGAACGGCGTGCCGAGCATCAGCACGAGGCCGTCCGGGTACTGGTGGTTGGCGTCGATGGTGGCGGCGACCAGGTCCGCCGGGTCGCGGCTGATCGACGCCATCGGGCTCGCGGCATCCAGGCGGAAGCCGTCATCCCCGCCTTCCACGGTCAGAGCCACCTCCGCGGCGCGCAGGTCGTCCAGGCCGTAACCGTCGTCGAACAGCCGGATGAACGGCCCCAGCGCACAGCTCGCGTTATTGTCCTTGGCCCGCCCGAGCAGCAGCGCGGACCGCCCCTCCACGTCGCGGAGGTTGACGTCGTTCCCCAGGGTGGCACCGACGGCGTTACCGCGGCTGTTCACCGCCAGGGCCACCTCCGGCTCGGGGTTGTTCCACCGCGACGCCGGGTGAACGCCGACGTCTGCACCGGTACCCACGGCGGAGAGCGGCTGGGCCTTGGTGAAGATCTCCGCGTCCGGGCCGATGCCGACCTCCAGGTACTGTGACCAGGCACCACGGGCGATGAGCGTCTCGCGCAGGGCGAGCGCGGCCTGCGAACCGGGCACCAGGGTCGAGAGGTCGGCGCCGACCAGCGCGTCGATCTCCTCGCGCACCGCCGCCGCCCGGCCGGGATCGCCCCCGGCGTGCTCCTCGATCACGCGCTCGAGCAGGCTCGCCACGAAGGTCACCCCGGAGGCCTTCACGGCCTGGAGGTCCACCGGCGCGATCAGGCACGGCAGTGCCGGGTCGCGGCGCTCGCCGTCGGAGTTGGCGAGGACGTCGGTGAGCGCCGCCAGCCGCTCACCCGGCGCGGTCCCCGCCTCACGGGCGGGATCGCGGGTCTCCAGCAGCTCGCGCATCGTCGGCAGCCGCGGGCTGGTGATGTCGTAGACGTAACCTTCCCGCACCGTGACCACGCACGGCCCGCCGCGGCGCGGCGACCAGGCACGGCCGACCAGGCAGGCACGCTCCGCATCCCGGGGCAGCGCGGCCTCGGCGTCGAGATGGGGGGACAGCGTCGTCATGTCGATCCTCCCGGCCGGTGAACGGCCCCGGTCACAGCGCCCGGACCGCGGGGACCGGGGCCTCCGCGACGGTCATCGGGTTGCGCAGGGGCAGCGCGAACGGCCCGGCCTCCAGCTCGAAGATGTCGCCGTCGCGGGTGCTCACGCCGTCGCTGAAGCTCAGCGTCGCCGTGCCGAGAAAGTGCACGTGGAGGTCCCCCGGACGGCGGAAGGCGGCGTACTTGAAGTGGTGGGCCTCGAGGTTTGCGATGCTGTGACACATGTGCTCCTCGCCGGTGACGAAGGGGCGCTCCCAGAGCACCTCGCCGTCACGCCGTATCCGCGAGACGCCGCGCACGCTTGCCGGCAGATCCCCCAGGAGCAGCTCCCCGCCGAGGGCGCAGGCGCGCAGTTTGGAGTGGGCCAAGTAGAGGTAGTTCTCGCGCTCGGTGACGTGGTCGGAGAACTCGTTGGCGAGCACGTACCCGAGCCGGCAGGGGGTCCCATCGGCGGCGATGATGTAGATGCCGGCGATCTCCGGCTCCTCGCCGCCGTCCAGGGCGAAGTCCGGCGATACCAGCGCCTCGCCGGGGCCGGCGACGATGGTGCCGTCGCCCTTGTAGAACCACTCCGGCTGCACGCCCATGGTGCCCGGCGCCGGCCGGCCGCCCTCGACGCCGCGGCGGAACATGCGCATGGAGTCGGTGAGCGTGTCCGCATCGTCCGCCGTGACCCGGTGCATGAGGTCGCGCCCGTCCGCGCTGCCGGTGTGGGTCAGGCCGGTGCCGGTAACCAGCATGTGGGCGGGGTCCGGATGGGCCACCGGTGCTGCCACCCTGCCCGCCTCCAGCGCCGCACGCACATCGACCGTGCCGCCACGCCCGCACTCGTCGACCACCGCGGCGAGGGTCTGTCCGGTGTCCGCCGCACGGCGGGCGAGCTCGTAGACACCGACGGCGCCGTCGACCTCGTGACCTTGAACACCGTCGTCGGCGACGGCCACCACCCGGGTGGTTCCCCCGGTTCCGGCGATCTGGAGCAGCTTCATATTCTCCCCCTGCGGGTCTCTCTCCTCAGCGTTGAGGTCAACCTACGGGGGAAGACATAACCATCCAATGCTTAATGATGTATTATTTTATATGTATTCTGTAATACATATCCATAAACCGGAGCCCAGTAATGCGCGACCTGCCCGCGGACTGGTTCCTGCGCGTGCGGTTGAAGCTGCGCCACATGCAGCTGTTCGTCGCCCTGGACGAATACCGCAACATCAACCGCGCCGCGGCGAGCCTGAACATGAGCCAGCCGGCCGCCTCCAAGCTGCTCAGCGACCTCGAGCACCTGCTCGGGGTATCGGTGTTCGAGCGCCAGTCCCGGGGGGTTCGGCCCAACTGGTACGGCGAGATCCTGATCCGTCACTCACGGACCATGCTCGCCGAGCTCGGTCAGGCGGGCGAGGAGCTCACCGCCCTGCACCACGGCCGCGGCGGCACGGTGTCGCTGGGCACGGTGATGCCGGCGGCGGTAAACCTGCTCAGCGAGGCAATGGAGGCGGTCCAGCGCGAACGGCCGAACCTCAAGGTGAGCATCGAGGTGAACGTCAGTCCACGGCTGGTGGAGGGCCTGCACGACGGCACCTTCGACTTCGTCCTTGCCCGCGCGCCGGAGGACGAGAGCAGCGCGGAGCTCGTCTACGAGGAGATCAGCGAGGAGCCGCTGTGCTTCGTGTGCCGGCGCCACCACCCCCTCGCCGGACAGGCGGCGGTCTCGCTGGAGGACATGGCGCCCTATGTCTGGGTGCTGCAGCCGCCGACGGGGCTGCTGCGCCAGCGCGTGGAACGGCTGCTGCTGGAGAACGCGGTGACGCCGCCGCGGGACATCGTCGACACCCAGTCCATCCTGGTCTCGCTCGCGCTGGTGGAACAGATGGACGCGGTCACGGTGATCTCGCGGCCGGTGGCGGAATGGCTGTGCGACCCGGAGCGATTCACCATCCTGCCGTTCGAACCGCGCTTCACCGTCAAGCCGTTCGGCATCGTCTCCCTGCGCGATCGCCCCCTCTCGCCGGGGGCGGCCGCGCTCAAGGAGACCGTGCACCGGATCGTCGCCCGGCAGCACGAGGCCGCCGGGCCGGGGCCGTGACCGTCGCTCAGTGGCTCTCCCGGGGGACCTCGGCCCCCCGGCAACCGACGAGGAAGTCCAGGTCGGCGCCGGTATCGGCCTGGAGCACCCGCTCCACGTACAGGCTCTGGTAACCGCCCTGCATGGCGTGGGGCTGCGGCTGCCAGCGGGCCCGGCGACGCTCGAGCTCGGCCTCGTCGATCTTCAGCGCCAGGCGCCGGGCCTCGACGTCCAGCTCGATGATGTCGCCCTCCTCGACCAGCGCCAGCGGCCCGCCGGCGGCGGATTCCGGCGCGACGTGAAGCACCACGGTGCCGAAGGCGGTGCCGGACATGCGCGCATCCGAGACGCGGACCATGTCCCGCACGCCCTTCTCCAGGACCTTGCGCGGCAGCGGCAGGTTGCCGACCTCCGCCATGCCCGGATAGCCCTGCGGCCCGGCGCCCTTGAGGACCAGCACGCTGTTCTCGTCGACGTCGAGGTCCGGATCGTCCACGCGGGCCTTGAAGTCCTCGATGCTCTCGAACACTACCGCCCGGCCGGTGTGCTGCATGAGATGCGGTGAGGCCGCCGAGGGCTTGAGCACCGCGCCCTGGGGCGCGAGGTTGCCCTGAAGCACGGCGATGCCGCCCTGGTGAAAGACCGGGTTGTCCCGGTCGCGGATGACGTCGTCGTTGAAGCACTCCGCCGCATTCAGCTGCTCACCCATGGTGCGCCCGGAGATGGTGAACGCATCTTCGTGCAGCAGGTCCCGGATCTTGCCCATCACCGCTGGCAACCCGCCGGCGTAGCAGAAATCCTCCATCAGGTACTCGCCCGAGGGCATGAGGTTGACCAGGCAGGGGACGTCGCGCCCGAAGCGGTCCCAGTCGGTGAGATCGAGGTCCACGCCGATACGCCCGGCGATCGCGAGGAGGTGGATCACCGCGTTGGTCGAGCCGCCGATGGCACCGTTCACGCGGATGGCGTTCTCGAACGCCTCGCGGGTGAGCACC
Source organism: Arhodomonas aquaeolei DSM 8974 (assembly GCF_000374645.1). Lineage (GTDB taxonomy): Bacteria > Pseudomonadota > Gammaproteobacteria > Nitrococcales > Nitrococcaceae > Arhodomonas > Arhodomonas aquaeolei. Next base: position 125,738 of record NZ_KB894808.1, on the reverse strand, counting down.
CTGGACAGACGCAGGTCCTCCTCGACCATCGAGACGATGCGCCGGCCGGTGAGTCGCGCCAGGCGGTTGCGCCGGGCATCCACCGCCGGGTAGGCGGCATTGCCCGCGAGGGTGACGCCCAGGGCCTCCGACATGGAGGCCATGGTCGAGGCGGTGCCCATGGTCATGCAGTGGCCGGGCGAGCGTGACATGCCGCTCTCCGCGGCCATGAAGTCCTCTTCGGACATGCGCCCGCTGCGCACCTCCTCGGAGAACTTCCACACGTCCGTGCCCGAGCCCAGGGTGCGCCCCCGGAAACGGCCGTTGAGCATCGGCCCGCCGGAGACCACCGCGGCCGGGATATCGCAGCTCGCCGCCCCCATGAGCAGCGACGGGGTGGTCTTGTCGCACCCGCCCATGAGGATGACACCGTCCAGCGGGTTGCCGCGAATGGCCTCCTCCACGTCCATGGAGGCGAGGTTGCGGAACAGCATGGCGGTGGGGCGGAGCATGGTCTCGCCGCAGGAGAACACCGGGAACTCGAAGGGCGTTCCCCCCGCCTCGATCACACCCCGCTTGATGTGCTCGACGAGCTCGCGGAAATGCGCGTTGCAGGGCGTGAGCTCGGAGAAGGTGTTGCAGATACCGATCACCGGGCGGCCGTCGAAGGCGTCGTCCGGCAGGCCGTTGTTCTTGGCCCAGCTGCGGTGGAGGAAGGCGTCCTTGTCCGTGCCCCCGAACCAGGCCTGACTCCGGCGCTTCCCGGCGTTCTTATCATCGTCGCTCATGCTCGTCGCTCTCCCGGTCGTGGCCCGACGGCGGCGCCGTCACGGCCATGGATGGTTCATGGGAGCGACGCTAGCAAGGCGATATATAGTTTTCTAATATTGGATTCGTCATTTATGTATACACATATATGCATGGATTCAGGGCACCATGCCCCCTGCCCCGCCGGCGGCACGTCGTCGCGACGTGCACCGCGCCCGCCGACGCCGCCATAATGGGTCGCTCCCGGGGAGTCACCGCGCGGCAGAGGCATATGGAAATGGCATCGATGCGCTGGAGCACACGACGTCGCGTCCTGCTGGTCGCGCTGGTGCCCACCATCACGGTGGCGGCGGTGCTGCTCTCGCTGCTCGGCGATACCGAGCTCTCGCGTCTGCGCTCGGCACTGAACCGCGAGCTCGCCGTGAGCGCGCATCAGTGGCGCGTGCCCGCCGCGGAGGCGCTGCACTCCGGCCATCTCCGCACCCTGCAGGGCATCGTCGATTCACTGGTGGACAACCCCACCGTCGCCGAGGCGCGGATCGAGCGCGGCGACGGCTCCACGGTGGTCTCGGCCCGCAGCCACGCCCCGCGTGTCACCTCCATGCTCGGCGGGGCGCTCATGGCGGCGACGGCATTCGAGCGGCTCGACGCCGGCGTCATGACGGTGATGCTGGATACGGCCACCACGCCGATGCCACCCTCCGGCGGTACGCTGACGGTCACTCCCGACCACGGCTGGGCGTATCAGCGCTATGCCGCGGTCATGCTTCCCCCTTTGGGACTCGCCGCCGCCGTCGCCGGCATCGCCACGCTCCTCGCCCTGGCGGTGGCGAACAGCCTGGTCACCCCGACCCGGCGGCTGACCCGGTTCACCACGCGCATCCGGCGCGGCGAGCTCGACGGGCGTCTGCGCGCGGACGCCGGCGGCGAGATCGGCGAGCTGGAAGAGGCCATGAACCGCATGGTGCAGGCCCTGGGCGAGAGCCGCGAGGCCCTGGAGGCGCGGGTGCGCCAGACCACCTCGGAGCTGCGCCAGACCCTGCAGGCCGTGGAGGTGCAGAACGTGGAGCTCGACGTCGCCCGGCGCCGCGCGCTGGAGGCCAGCAAGGTCAAGTCGGAGTTCGTCGCCAACGTCTCCCACGAGATCCGCACACCGATCAATGGCATCGTCGGCTTCGCCGACCTGCTGCATCACAGCCCGCTCAACGCCGAGCAGCGCGACTACGTGGACACCATCCGCCAGTCCTGCAGCAACCTGCTGACCATCATCAACGACATCCTCGATTTCTCGAAGATCGAGGCGGGCAAGATGGCGCTGGACAGCGTCGACTTCGACCTGCGGGACTGCGTCGAGGAGGTCTTCGCCCTGCTCGCCCCGGAGGCGTACGACAAGCGCCTGGAGATCGTCCAGCTCGTGTACGCCGACGTACCCACCCGGCTGCGCGGCGACCCGCTGCGCCTGCGCCAGGTGCTGACCAATCTGGTACACAACGCCATCAAGTTCACCCCCGCCGGCGAGGTCACCGTGCGCGTGATGATCGAGGAGGAAGACAGCGACTCCGTGAGCATTCGCTTCAACGTCAGCGACACCGGCGTCGGCCTGCATGAGTCCGACCGCGACAAGCTATTCCGTGCGTTCAGCCAGGCCGACACCTCGCTGACGCGGCGCTTCGGCGGCACCGGCCTGGGGCTGATCATTTCCCGCAAGCTCGTCGAGCAGATGGGCGGCACCATCGGCCTGGAGAGTGAACCCGGCGTGGGCTCGACGTTCTGGTTCACCGCCCGCCTGGAGCGCCGGCCGGAGCCGGCGTCGCCGGCGCCGGCGACGCCGCTGGACGGGCGCCACGCCCTGCTCTACGACGACAGCCACCTGACCCGCCTCGCGACACGGCACCGCCTGGAGCAGTGGGGCATGACCGTCACCGGGGCCGGCATCGAGACATTGGAGGCACGCCTGGCCGAAAACGACTGGGCGCTACTGGTCGCTGGTATCGGTCAGGCCGCACTGGACACCGCGCTACCGGGACACCTGATCACCACGGCCCACGCCGCCGGCGTCCCCGTACTGGTGCTCGCCAGTACCGTCGACCGTGAGATCCACCAGCAGCTCACCCGGCTCGGCGCGGCCGCCACGCTGCCCCGCGTCGCACGCCGGCAGGCGATCTTCCGCGAGCTCTGCCGGGTGGTGGACTTTGCCGGCACCTCCCTGCCCCGACTGCCGGCACCGGACACGGCCGATGAGGCGGACGCGGCGGACGCCGAGGGAAACGCCCTGGATGGCGCGAACGTGCTCGTCGTCGATGACAACGAAATCAACCGCAAACTCATCACCACCATCGCCGCACGCAACGGCGTGCGGGTGGTGGAAGCCGGCGACGGTACCGCGGCAGTGGACGCGTGCCGCCACGAGTGGTTCGACACAGTCTTCATGGATATCCACATGCCGGGTATAAGTGGCGAGGAGGCGGCTCGACGGATCATCGCCAGCTACGACGGCCGGCGACCGCCGCGGATCATCGCACTCACCGCCAACGCCATGAGCGGAGAGCGCGAACGGCTGCTCGCCGCCGGGATGGACGACTGCCTGATCAAGCCGGTAACGGAGGTGCAGATTCTCGCCGCGATCGGCCGGGACGGCCCGGCACCGGAGCATTCGAGCGTTGATAACGACACCCGGAGCACGCTGCGGGAGATGATGCTCGACGAGCTTCCCGACCATCGCCAACGCATCGTCGCCGCCGTCGAGACCGGAGACCGGGCAACGCTGCGCGAGCACGTGCACAAGCTCCACGGCGCGGCCAGCGTATGCGGGCCGGAGGCCCTGCGCTCGGCTTGCGCCGAGCTGGAGGGACACCTCGTCGCCGGCGATGCTCAGGCGATACCGGGGGCGGTGGACGATCTGCTCGGAGCGATTGACACGGTCTCAGCCGACTCCCCCGCCTGAACCGCCCTCCAGCACGACGAAGGCGACAGCGTAGTCGCGCTCGTCCGAGATGCTAAGGTGACAGCGGAGGATGCCCCTGCGAACGGCGAGCGTCTGCGCCTCGCCCTCGAGCTGCAGCTGCGGCGCCCCGACCTCATCGTGACCGACACGCAGGTGCTGGAAGCTCAGGCCACGCCCGATACCCGTGCCGAAGGCCTTGGCCGCCGCCTCCTTGGCGGCGAAACGGCGGGCGGCGAAGGCCCCGAAGTCCGCCAGCGCCGCCCCCTCGTCGAGCTCCGCCGCGGTCAGCACCCGCCGCGCGAACCGGGTATCCGGGGCCCCGGCGAGGCGACGTATGCGCGCGACCGCGACGATGTCGGTGCCGATGCCGACGATCACGCCCCGCCCCGCACGGCGGCCCCGGTCATCAGACGCCGCATGTCGGCGACGGCGTCGGCGAGCCCGCTGAATACCGCCCGCGCGATGATCGCGTGGCCGATGTTGAGCTCGTGCATGCCGGGCAGCGCCGCGACCGCCTCGACGTTGTGGTAATGCAGGCCGTGACCGGCATTGACGGTGAGCCCGAGGCCCCGGGCGTAGGCGACGGCCTCCGCCACCCTGGCGAAGGTCCGCCGCGCGGTCTCCGGGTCCTGCGCATCCGCGTACTCCCCGGTGTGGATCTCCACCACCGGGGCGCCGGCCCGGGCCGCGGCGTCGAGCTGCACGGGATCGGGGTCGACGAACAGGGAAACCGCCACTCCGGCGCGCGCCAGCCGGGCGCAGACCGCGGCCGTGCGCCCGGCCTGGGCGGCAACGTCGAGGCCACCTTCGGTGGTCAGCTCCTCGCGGCTCTCCGGGACGATGCAGCAGTTGGCGGGGCGGACCGCCTCGGCGATCGCCACCATCTCGTCGGTCATCGCCATCTCCAGGTTCAGCCGGGTCTCGACGGTCTCCGCGAGCAGCCGCACGTCCCGGTCCTGGATGTGACGGCGGTCCTCGCGCAGGTGCACCGTGATCCCGTCCGCACCGGCCTGCTCGGCCACCAGCGCGGCCTGCACCACCTCCGGGTAACGGGTACCACGGGCCTGGCGCAGGGTGGCGACATGATCGATGTTGACCCCCAGCAGGGGGCGATGGCTGGTCACTGACATGCGCTGTCGTCCTCTCCGGTATCGGATGGCCCGCCGCGGGCGTCCGCGGCGCGGAGCTGCTGACGGTAAAGCCCGCGGCTGTAGAGCGGGCGCTCACCGAGGTGCGGCGCCAGCGCCGCGCGCATGAGCTCGCGCGCGGCCCGCGAGCCGGCGGCCCCGGTCTCACCGGCCGCCAGGCCGAGGAGCACGGCACCGTCGATCCCGCGCCCGGCGGCCCCGCCCGCCAACGGGTGGAAGCCCGTGTCGGGATCATAGCGGTAAGCAATGCCGGGCTGCACGGGCGCCCCGCCGGCGTCGTGCCCCAGTGGCAGTCCGTAGCCCAGGCTGGTGAGCAGGTCGCGCTCGAACAGCCGCAACAGCACACCCTCGGCACCGGCCTCCAGCGCGAGCGCAGTCACCAGCCGGGTGTAATGACCGAACAGCTCCGGATGAGGGTCTTGCCGGCGCGTCGTGCGCACCAGCAGCTCATTGGCGTAGAGCCCGCTGATCAGCCGGGTGCCGGCGAGCCGCGCGGGGGTGCCGGCGAGCTCCGCGTCCACCAGCGTGGCAAGATCGCCACGCCCCTGCCAGGAGAGGCTGAGCGGCTGGAACGCCTGGAGCGTACCAGGCAGGCGGGAACGGGCCCGGCGCGCACCCCGGGCCACCAGCCCGACGCGGCCATGGTCCCGGGTGAAGCACTCCAGCAAAAGGCTGGTGTCGCGGTAGGGCCGGCGGTGCAGGATGTAGGCGGGGGCCAGGCTGACCCGGCGCTGCTCGCCCATGGCGCTACTAGAATTCCCCGTAACCGAGGGAGCGCAGCGCCCGCTCGTCGTCAGACCAGCCCTCGCGGACCTTCACCCAGAGCTGGAGGTAGACCCGGCCGTCGAACAGCCGCTCCATCTCCAGCCGCGCGGAACGCCCGAGCGACTTGAGCCGGCGGCCGTCCCCGCCGATGACGATCTTCTTCTGCCCCGGCCGCTCGACCCAGATCACCGCGGCGATGCGGCGCAGCCGCCCCTCCTGCTCGAACGCCTCGATCTCGACGGTGGTCGCATAGGGCAGCTCCTCGCCGAGACCGGCCATGAGCTGCTCGCGGATGAGCTCCGCGGCCATGAAGCGCTCGGAGCGGTCCGTGACCTGCTCCTCCGGGAACAGTGCAGGCCCCTCCGGCAGGCGGGCGACGAGCTCCTGCTCCAGCGCCTCGAGGTTGCTGTGCCGCTGTGCCGAAACCGGCACCACCGCGGCGAAATCATGGCGCTGACTGAGCCGCTCGATCAGAGGCAGCAGCTGGGTCTTGTCGGGGATCCGGTCGACCTTGTTTATCGCGAGCACCACCGGCACCCTGACCGACTTGAGGCGCTCGAAGACGAGATCATCATCCTCGGTCCAGCGACTGGCGTCGACCACCACCAGCACGACATCGACGTCGTCCAGCGCCTGCCCCGCGGCCTCGTTGAGGTAACGGTTCATCGCCGTTTTCGTGGCCCGGTGCAGCCCGGGGGTGTCCACATACACGAGCTGCGCGCCCTCGATGTGGTGCACGCCGATGATGCGGTGGCGCGTGGTCTGCGGCTTGCGGGTAACGATGCTGACCTTCTGCCCGAGCAGGGCATTGAGCAGCGTCGACTTGCCCGCGTTGGGTCGTCCCATCAGGGCGACAAAGCCGCTGCGCATGGTCTCGGTGGCCGTGCTCATCCGGCCCTGCCTCCGTCATTATCGCCCTCGCGCAGACGCGTGAGCATGGATTCGGCCGCCTGCTGTTCGGCACGGCGGCGAGAGTTCGCGCGGCCCTCGCTGGTCACCGCCAGTTCCTCGACATGGCAATGCACACGAAAGGTCTGGTCGTGGGCGCGCCCCTCGACGTCCACCACCTCGTAGGCCGGCAGCGGCAGCCGCCGCGACTGGAGGTACTCCTGCAGACGGGTCTTGGGGTCCTTGAGCTGGCGCTGCTCGGGCAGGTCCGCCAGCCACTCCCGGTAGAGCCCGAGGATGACGTCGCGGCAGGCCTCGAAGCCGCCGTCGAGGTAGATCGCGCCGAGCACCGCCTCGGTCGCGTCGGCGAGGATGGAGTCGCGACGGTGACCGCCGGTCTTCAGCTCGCCGCCGCCGAGGTGGATGTAGCCGCCGAGCTCCAGCCGCCGGGCCAGCCGCGCGAGCGAATTCTTGTTGACCAGGTTGGCACGCAGGCGGCTGAGCTCGCCCTCGCGGGCCTCCGGGCGCCGTTCGAACACGGCGGCGGCGATGACGAAGTTCAGCACACTGTCGCCGAGGAACTCCAGGCGCTCGTTGTTGGGCCCGCTCGCACTGCGATGGGTCAGCGCCTGCTCGAGCAGCGCCGCATCGCGGAATCGGTACCCCAGGTCCTGCTGCAATCGCTCGGCCGTCACGTCACTTGTTTCGGATGAGGGTGGATTTCTTGAAATGGGCGACGAAGTCGAGGTTGGCGATGAACGGCCGCCGTACCTCGTACTCCACCGACGCCTCGATGCCGCCGCGCACCTCCTCGAACTGGAGGTCCTTGGCCTTGATGTTATTGATGTCGTTGATGATCAGCCGGCGCGAGAAGGTCTCGCGGATGTCCTTCTGGTTATTGCCGGTGAACTGCTTCTGCCCGCTTATCCCCTCGAGGATGGTGCCAACGGAGTGGGCCTCCAGGTAGACCGGCACGAGCCGCATGGCGATAAGCGCCAGCACCCCCGCGGCCACCAGTCCGAGCAGCAGCTGGGTGATGGTCACGCCGCGCTGTGTATGAATCCGTCCCTGCACGATGCCCTCCACGAGCCGTTGTCCCCATCCCTAACAGTTGCTCCGGAACCGCCGCAGGGGAACGCGCACGAAACCCCGCAGCGGGCCTCCGCAAACTACCCTGTCGCACAGATCCCTAGTGAATGATATCGCCGATCCGGCCCCAGTGCAGACCGCCGTTCTCCATGTCCCAGCTCATCCAGATCAGGAAGGCCCGGCCGACGATGTTCCGCTCCGGTACCGGCCCCCAGTAACGACTGTCGCTGCTGCGGTCGCGGTTGTCGCCCATCATGAAGTACGTGCCGTCGGGAACCTGGTAGGTGAACCCGCGCGCGGGGGCCGTCTCGTGGACCAGCAGCTGGTGGTTGACGTCCATGAGGTCCTCGCGGCGAAGCGAGACCAGCGGGTCGCCCCGGTAGTCACCGAGGGTCTGCTGGTCCATGAGTTTGCCGTTGATATAGACGTGCTTGTTCTCGTAGCGGATGGTGTCGCCGGGCAGACCCACGACCCGCTTGATGTAGTCCTGCGACGGGTCCTTCGGGTAGCGGAACACCATGACGTCGCCCCGATCCGGCTCGCCGACGTCCAGGAACTTGTCGTGCAGCACCGGCAGGCGCAGCCCGTAGGCGAACTTGTTGACCAGGATGAAGTCACCCGGCAGCAGCGTGGGGATCATCGACCCGGAGGGGATACGGAAGGGCTCGACCATGAACGAGCGGATCACCAGCACCGCCAGGATCACCGGAAAGAGCGATCGCGGCAGGTCGATGAACCAGGGATCGGAGTCCTTGCTCCGCTGCTCTGCCACACGGCGGGGACGCCGCACCAGCCGGTCCCACAGCCAGATCACCCCGGTGACCAGCGTCACCGCAACGAGAAGCGCCTCGAAATCCCACATACCCGATTTACGCGCCGTGCGCCCCCTGCCTAGTTGTTCTTGTCCACCTGCAGGACGGCGAGGAACGCGTCCTGGGGGATCTCGACCTTGCCCACCTGCTTCATCCGCTTCTTGCCGGCCTTCTGCTTCTCCAGCAGCTTGCGCTTGCGGGTGATATCACCGCCGTAGCACTTGGCGGTGACGTTCTTGCGCATCGCCTTGACCGTGGAGCGGGCGATGATCTTCGAGCCCACCGCCGCCTGGATGGCGACCTCGAACATCTGCCGCGGGATGATCTCCTTGAGCCGCTCGGTGAGCTCGCGCCCGCGCGGATGGGCGTGGTCGCGGTGGACGATGGTGGACAGTGCATCCACCCGGTCACCGTTAACCAGGACGTCGAGCTTGACCAGCGGCGCCGCCTCGAACCGGCGGAACTCGTAGTCGAATGAGGCGAAGCCGCGGCTCGCGGACTTCAGCCGATCGAAGAAATCGAGCACCACCTCGGCCATGGGCATCTCGTAGTCCAGCGAGATCTGGTTGCCCACGTACTGCATATCCTTCTGGGTGCCGCGCTTCTCCTCGCAGAGCTTGATCACCGGCCCCACGTGCTCCTGGGGCACGAGGATGTTGGCATGGATGATCGGCTCGCGGATCTCCTCGATGTCCCCCACCGCCGGCAGCTGAGAGGGGTTGTGCACCTGTATCGTCTCGCCCTCGCGGGTGACCACCTCGTGCACCACGGTGGGCGCGGTGGTGATCAGCTCCAGGCCGTACTCACGCTCCAGACGCTCCTGGATGATCTCCATGTGGAGCATGCCGAGGAAGCCGCAGCGGAAACCGAAACCCAGCGCCTGGGAGGTCTCGGGCTCGTAGGACAGCGAGGCGTCGTTGAGGCGGAGCTTGCCGAGGGCATCGCGGAAGGCCTCGTAGTCGTCCGCGTTGACCGGGAACACGCCGGCGAAGACCCGCGGCTGGACCACCTTGAAGCCCGGCACCGGACTGTCGCAGGGCGTCCGGGCGCTGGTCATGGTATCACCCACCGGCGCGCCGTCGATGTCCTTGATGCCCGCCACCACGAAGCCCACGCGCCCGGCGCTGATCGACTCCCAGGGCGTGCGCTTGGGCGTGAAGATCCCCAGGTCGTCCACCTGGAACTCGCGGCCGGTGGACATCACCCGGATGCGCTCGCCGCGCCGGAGCTCGCCGTCGAACACGCGCACCAGGCAGACGACACCGAGGTAATTGTCGAACCAGGAGTCGATGATCAGCGCCTTGAGCGGCGCATCCGGGTCGCCCTTGGGGGCCGGCACCCGCGCGATCAGCGCCTCCATGAGGTCGTCGACGCCCTCGCCCGTCTTCGCGGATATGCCGAGCACGTCCGTGCCGTCCAGGCCGATGATCTCCTCGATCTGGTGGATCACCCGGTCGGGCTCGGCCGACGGCAGGTCGATCTTGTTGAGCACCGGCAGGACCTCGAGGCCCTGATCCACCGCGGTGTAGCAGTTGGCCACGCTCTGGGCCTCGACCCCCTGGGAGGCGTCCACCAGCAGCAGCGCGCCCTCGCAGGCATACAGCGAACGGCTGACCTCGTAGGAGAAGTCCACGTGGCCGGGGGTGTCGATGAAGTTGAGCTGATAGACGTTGCCGTCTCGGGCCTTGTACTCCAGCGAAACGCTCTGGGCCTTGATGGTGATGCCGCGCTCGCGCTCCAGGTCCATGGAATCCAGGACCTGGGCCGCCATCTCACGGGACGTCAGCGAGCCGGAACGCTCGATCAGACGGTCGGCAAGTGTCGATTTGCCATGGTCGATATGCGCGATGATGGAAAAGTTGCGGATCCGGTCCATCGACTGGGACGCCATAGGGTCTCCGAAAAGCGAACGCACTGCAGTGGCGCCAACGCATTACCGCGGCACACCCCGCCGGTGCGCCGCGGTAACGCCTCGGGGCACGGGTTTCGAGACGCGAACGATACGGCTTTCCGGCGGCGGGCTCAAATGCCCGTCACTGCCCGGGCAACCGCAGGGCGAGGAAACGCGGACCATCCTCCCGGCGCACGAGCACGGCGACGCTGCGCCCCGGCTCCAGCGCGGCCACCGCGTCGCGCAGCGCCGCCGGCGAATCGATCGCCTTGCGGTCGAGTCGGGTAATGACATCGCCGCGGCGCACGCCTGCCTCTCGGGCCGGTCCGGCCGTGACCCGCTCCACCATCACCCCGTCGGCGTCACCGGCCAGACCGAGGGCCTCGCGGGCGCCGTCGTCGAGGGGCGCGACCACCAGCCCCAGACGGTCGATCCTGCCCTCCGGCGCCGGTACCGGGCCACGGGCGGTGAGGTCCTCCGGAAGCTCACCGACACGCACCTGTACCGTCCGCCGCTCGCCCTCGCGGATGATCTCCACCGGCACCTGCTCCCCCACCGGGGTACGGCCGACGATGGCCGGAAGCGCACCGGAGGTCGGTACATCGTGGCCGTCGAAGCGCACGATCACGTCTCCCACGCGCAGCGGCGAGTCCGCCGCCGGGCTATCCTCGAGGATCTGGGAGACCAGCGCCCCGCGGGGACGGCGCATGCCGAAGGACTCCGCGAGGTCGCGGGTGACATCCTGGATCATGACCCCGAGCCAGCCGCGGGCCACGTGACCCTCCTCGCGGAGCTGGCGGGCCACATCCATGGCCAGCTCGATGGGTATCGCGAACGACACGCCCATGAAGCCGCCGGTACGGCTGTAGATGTGGGAGTTGATCCCGACCACCTCACCGTCGAGGTTGAACAGCGGCCCCCCGGAGTTGCCCGGGTTGATGGCCACGTCCGTCTGGATGAAGGGGACGTAGTTCTCCTGGGGCAGGTTTCTGCCCAGGGCGCTGACGATCCCTGCGGTCACCGAGTGATCGAAGCCGAACGGCGAGCCAATGGCAAGCACCCACTCCCCGACCTGGAGCTTCGAGGAACGCCCGATGGTCACTGTGGGCAGGCCCGAGGCATCGATGGCGATCAGCGCGAGGTCGCTGCGCGGGTCGGCGCCCACCACCTCCGCATCGAACTCGCGACGATCCGGCAGGCGCACCACGATCTCGGTGGCGTCCTTGACCACATGGTGGTTGGTCAGTATGTAGCCGTCGGCATCGATGATGAAGCCGGAACCCAGCGAGTCCGTCTCGAAAGTCGGGGGCTCCTCGCCGTCGCGGAAACGGTCGAAGAAATCGTGGAAAGGATGGTCCTCGGGCAGTTCCGGCAGTCCGGAGTCAGCGTCCGGGCCGGCCTGTACCGTGCGCTTGGTGCTGATGTTCACCACCGCGGGACTGTTCTCGCGCACCAGCCCGGTGAAATCCGGGAGATTCGCGCGGGTCGCGGCGAGGACCGGCAGCGCCGCCAGCACGAGGAGCATGGCGGCGATGCGGGCGAGGCTTCGATTCATCGGCTCAGACTCCCTCGACGGTGCCCCCGCGGGCGGTTTCGGCATCGGGCGACGGCGCCTCGCCGAGCAGCCGGATACCGGGTATCGGCATGCGGGTCAGCGGCCCCAGCCACCACCACAGTCCCAGCGCACTGGCCATACCCGCCAGCGCACCGGCGTCCGCGGGCAGCTCCAGTCCGAGGGCGGCGGTCCGGCCGGCGATGGCCGCAGCAATCATGAGCACCAAGGGTACCAGATAGGCCGCCACGGAGGCGCCCACCAGTGCGCCCTCCTCGACGCCGATCATCAGGCGTTCGCCCACTTCCGTGGGGCGTCGCGTGGCGATACGCAGTGCGCGGGTGCGTCCGGCCAGATAGGTTGCCAGGCTTCTCACGCCACAACCGCCGTGGGCCGCGCAGCCGTGGCAGACCGCGCCGGGCTCGCCGCGCACGCGGATCGCCCCCGGCTCCACCGCGACGACGCGCACGGGCTCGCGGATCACTTCGACGGCGCACCCGGCGCGAACGAACGGGCGATCTCCATGACCGCCCTGGGCGGGACCTCGCCGACCACCACGACCTGCCGCTCGTCACTCACGCGGCCGAAGGCGCTGAACGCCCCCATCCGCGAGAGCCCCTCGAACCGCGGCAGCTTGCTGTCGAGATGACTGACGTACACGGACACGGCGGCGAGGCCGTCGGAGTACATCCGGTGCTCCACCGGCCCCTCGATCCCCGTGGGCATATGCCGGCGCTCGCTCAGCCGCAGGGCAAAGCCGCCCGGGATGAAGCCGAGGTGCCAGTCCGGCTCGAATACCTTCTTCTGCCCGTCGTGCTCTTCGCCGTCAGGATCGGCCTTGTACCAGGTGAAATCCCGACCGCTGAGGTGGGGCTCGAGGAGCTTGTCGGGGATATCGTCGGGGAACTGGATCTCGGTGAACACCACCTGTTCCAGGGTGTCGTCGCCGTGGACCAGGTCCGCCCGCAACATCACGCCGGTGCCGGTGTCGATCCAGAAACGGTAGCCGTAACGGTAGTCGTCGGCGGCCTCGATGCGGATGCGCTGGGCCTCGCGCCCGGCGACCCGGGTCACACCGCCGGTATCCAGACGGTAGTAACGGCCGATGGAGTCGGTATCCGCCGGCAGCACGCTGGTGAGCGGGTTACGCACCTGGCGGTGATCCACCATCACACTGCGGCTGTCGGGGAGGATGCAGGTCACGCGGTTGCCGTCGCGGATGATCTCCCGGGCGACGCCGTCGAGGGAGTGGAGCCGTTCCTCCACCTCGTCGGCGGCCTCACCGCCACGGTGCACGATGCGCATCGACTCCGGCGTGGATGCCCCCTGACGGTAGACGAACACCCCGGTGTAATCGGTCTCCTGCATCGCCGAGACCATGCGCTGCAGCCACTGGTGGGCACTGCGCGCATCCGCCGCGGCGGCCTGTGCGGTGACCGCCGCGACCACCACCAGCACCGCACCAAGCCAGCGTCGTGCCCCGCTATTCGGCACGCGCATGCCCGGCGATGCGTGCGTAGTTCAGCATACCGCCGGCCCCGGCGCCGACGGCATTACCGGAATGATTGACCAGATAACCGTTGAGCCGGCGCTGTACGGTGGGATCGAGCCCCTGCCAGGTGACACGCTCAACGGAGTCGGCGGTCGCCGGACCCTCGTCCACGGAGACCCTTTCGGCGAGGCCGTTGCCGCCGCCCGCGGAGGGCGCACTGGCGGTCACCGCCGTTGCCGCCGGGCCGTTGCCGCGCTCCCCCGGACCCGACGGCCAGAGACCGACGGCGAGCACGGCAACGGAGGCGGCGATCGCCGCTCCCGCCACCGGACGGGCGAAGCGCAGCACGCGGCGCCGGTGCGCGGCGGGCTCGGGATGGACCGGGGCCTCGGCCTCCGCCGGATCCAGTGCGGGCTCGGCGTCCAGCGCCGCGGCAACCCGGTCCGCGAAGGCCCCGTCCGCCGCCAGTCCGAGATCGCCGTGCACGGCGGCCCTCGTGGTGTAGTAACGGCCCAGGCGATCCACGAGCTCCGGATCCCGGCCGAGGCGCCGCAGCAGTAGGGGCATCTCCTCGCCGGGCAGCTCGTCATCGGCCAGCGCCGAGAGCTGTTCGTTCACGTGTTCACTCATACCCGTCACCCGTCGCCTCCGACAGCAGCGGCTTGAGCCGCCGGTCTATTGCCTCCCGTGCGCGGAAGATCCGCGAGCGCACGGTCCCGATCGGGCAGTCCATCGCCTGCGCGATCTCCTCGTAAGTCAGACCCTCGAACTCCCGCAGGGTCACCGCCGTACGCAGGTCTTCAGGCAGCGCCTCGATCGCGTCGAGCACTGTCTGCTGGATCTCGTCCCTGCGGGCCAGCGCCTCCGGGGACTCCTGATCCTTGAGCGAGGAATCCACATCAAACCGCTCGGCGTCCTGCACGTCCACGTCGCTGTCCGGCGGCCTGCGCCCCATGGCGACGAGATGATTCTTGGCCGTGTTGATGCCGATGCGGTAAAGCCAGGTATAGAAGCTGCTGTCGCCACGAAAGCGCGGCAACGCACGATAGGCCTTGATGAAGGCCTCCTGCGCCACATCCATTGCCTCGGACTGGTCATGCACATACCGCGAGATCAGCTTGATCAGCTTGTGCTGGTACTTGAGCACCAGCACGTTGAAGGCCTGCTTGTCGCCGGCCTTGACCCGCTCGACCAGCGCCGCGTCCGATTCCGAGTCTGCCATTAACGGCGACCCTCGGGACGTGACGCCGGCCATTGCTCAGTGCGGTAGACAATACGCGTCATGGATAGTTCGTGTGCTTCGTCGCGGTAGTGGAACGCCCCCGCCACACAGCAGCCGGCGCCCCTGCCGTGCTAGGCTCTTCGGGCCCGCGCGGGCGCCTCGGACGGTCGTGATCCGGATGGCGTCGTGAGCGTAGCCGATAGCCGAGAACAGGTGCAACTCGATGACCGATACCACCGCGCCCTATGACGTCCTCATCGTCGGCACCGGCGTCGCCGGCCTCACCCTCGCCCTGCGTCTGCCCGCGGCACTGCGTATCGCCATGATCGCCAAGGGACCGCTGACCGAGGGCTCCAGCCTCTACGCCCAGGGCGGGATCTCGGCGGTGCTCGACGCCGCCGACTCGGTGGACGACCATGTCCGCGATACGCTCACCGCCGGCGCCGGGCTCACCGAGGAGGCCACCGCACGCTTCGTCGCCGAGCACGCACCGGCGGCCATCCGCTGGCTCGTCGATGCCGAGGTCCCCTTTTCCCGCGCCGAAGGCGAAGCCGCCGATCTCCACCTCCACCGCGAGGGCGGTCACAGCCATCGCCGCATCGTCCACGCCGCGGACGCCACGGGGCGCGCGGTGGAGACGACCCTGGAGGGCGCCGTCCGCGCCCGGGAGAACGTCACCGTCCTCGAGCACACCATGGCGGTGGAGCTGATCACCGAGCGCCACACCGGCGGCGAGCCGCGCTGCCACGGGGCCTATGTGCTCGACCGGCGGAGCGGGCGCGTGCGTACTCTGCCGGCGCATACAGTGGTGCTCGCCACCGGCGGCGCGAGCAAGGTCTATCTCTATACCAGCAACCCGGATGGGGCAACCGGCGACGGTATCGCCATGGCGTGGCGCGCCGGCTGCCGGGTCGCGAACATGGAATTCAATCAGTTCCATCCCACCTGCCTCTATCATCCCCGGGCGAAGTCGTTCCTGATCAGCGAGGCCGTGCGCGGTGAGGGCGCTGTCCTGCGCCTGCCCGACGGCGAGCGATTCATGCCGCACTTTGACGAGCGCGCCGAGCTCGCGCCGCGGGACGTGGTTGCCCGGGCCATCGACCACGAGATGAAACGCCTGGGCGTGGACTGCGTCTACCTGGACATCAGCCACCGGGACGCGGCGTTCATCCGCGGGCACTTCCCCACCATCCACGCCCGCTGCCTGGAGTTCGGCATCGACATGACCCGCGAGCCGATCCCGGTGGTTCCTGCCGCCCATTACACCTGCGGCGGGGTCGTGGTCGACCGCCACGGGCGTACCGACCTGCCCGGTCTCCACGCCATCGGCGAGTGCAGCTACACCGGGCTGCACGGGGCCAACCGCCTGGCCAGCAACTCGCTGCTGGAATGCCTGGTCTACGGCATGAGCGCCGCCGAGGTCATCCCGGCGGACTGCGCCGCGCGGAGCGGCCGGGCGCCGGCGGTGCCGCCGTGGGACGAGAGCCTGGTGACCGACTCCGACGAGCAGGTCGTGGTCAGCCACAACTGGGACGAGATCCGGCGGTTCATGTGGGACTACGTCGGCATCGTGCGCACGGACAAGCGTCTGGAACGGGCCCGCCACCGCGTCGACCTCCTCGCCCGGGAGATCGCGGAGTACTACCGCAATTTCCGGGTCACGCCGGATCTCATCGAGCTGCGCAACCTGGCGGTGGTCGCCGAGCTGATCGTGCGCAGCGCCACCGCCCGGCGCGAGAGCCGGGGGCTGCACTTCACCCGGGACCACCCGGAACCCTCCGCGGATCCGGCGCCCACCGTACTTACGCCCGGCTACCGCTGACCGCCGCCTCCGCGGCGCGCAGCGCCCGGCAGAGGCCGCGCCAGTCGGCGACTCCGTCGCGGCCAAGCACGCAGCAGCCGCGCCGCACCCCTGCGGCCCAGTGCACCACGAGCAGCGGGCCGGCCCGGTGTGACGCCACCAGCCGCACCCGCCGGATACCGCCGGCGGCGACCAGGTCCAGCCGGTCCTCGCCGGGCAGACGCAACGCCAGCGGCACGCGCCCCCGACCGGGTACCCCGTGGTGATAGAGTCCTCGCGCAAGACCCGCACCGAGCACGGCGAACCAGACTGCGCGCGCCGTCCAGGACCAGTCCGTCAGGAGAAACAGGGGAACGAGACCGGCACCGTAGGTACCGGTGAGTACGGCGCTGACCCACAGGGAGCGGGTCAGCGCCGTCTCAAACGCCGTCGCGGACGCGGCGGACGATATCGCGGAGGGACCCATCCGTGGGCTCGCTCGCGCCGGTCAGCAGCCAGTCCGCCAGCGCATCGTCCTCCTGATCGAGCAACTGCTCGAAGGCCCGGCGCCCGTCCTCGTCGAGCGCGTCGTAGCGACGGCTGACGAACCGTTCCAGCAAAAAGTCCAGTTCCTTGGTACCGCGCCGGCAGCGCCAGCGCAGTCGCGAGACCTCTGACACCGGCCCGGCCTCAGCGGCGCTCGACCATGAGCTTCTTGATCTCGGCGATGGCCTTGGCCGGGTTCAGGCCCTTGGGGCACACCGAGGTACAGTTCATGATCGTGTGGCAGCGGTAGAGCTTGAAGGGGTCCTCCAGCTCGTCGAGCCGCTCGCCGGTGGCCTCGTCACGGCTGTCGGCGATCCAGCGGTACGCCTGCAGGAGGACCGCCGGCCCGAGGTAGCGGTCCGGGTTCCACCAGTAGCTCGGGCAGGAGGTGGAACAGCAGGCGCAGAGGATGCACTCGTAGAGGCCGTCCAGCTCGGCACGGTCCTCCTTGGACTGCAGCCGCTCGTGATCCGGCGGCGCCGGGCTCTGCGTCTTCATCCAAGGCTGGATGGAGGCGTACTGGGCATAGAAATGGGTGAGATCGGGGATCAGGTCCTTGACCACTGCCATCGACGGCAGCGGGTAGATCCGCACGTCGCCCTTGATCTCGTCGATGCCCTTGGTGCAGGCCAGCGTGTTCTGCCCGTCGATGTTCATCGCGCAGGAGCCGCAGATGCCCTCGCGGCAGGAGCGCCGGAACGTGAGCGTGGGATCGATCTCGTTCTTGATCTTGATGAGCGCGTCGAGAACCATCGGCCCGCAGCTGCCCATGTCCACCTCGTAGGTGTCGAGCCGCGGATTCTCGCCGCTGTCCGGATCCCAGCGGTAGACCTTGAAACGCTTGATGTTGCCCCCGCCCTCGGCGCGATGGGTGACGCCGTCGGTGACGCGGGAATTGGCCGGCAGGCTGAACTTCGCCATCTCGTGAACCTCTTCGCTGACGCTTGACCGGGTTGGAAACCGCGAGGGGGCGGGCCGTTCAGTAGACCCGCTTCTTCGGCGGAATGACCTCCATCTCGTCGGTCAGCGTATTCATGTGCACCGGACGGTAGTCGATGGTCACGTTGCCGCTGCGGTCCATCCAGGTGACGGTGTGCTTCATCCAGTTCTCGTCGTCCCGCTCCGAGTGGTCCTCGCGGGCGTGCGCCCCGCGGCTCTCGGTGCGGTTGCGCGCGGACTGCACGGAGGTGACCGCGTTGGCGAGGAGGTTCTCCAGCTCCATCGTCTCCACCAGATCGGTGTTCCAGATGAGCGAGCGGTCGGAGACGCTGACGTTCTCGAACGACGCGTAGATCTCCTCGATCCGCTTGCAGCCCTCCTCCAGCGTCTCACCGGTACGGAACACGGCGGCGTAGTTCTGCATCGTCCGCTGCATGCGGTCGCGGATGCGCGCCGTCGGCTCCGAGCCGTTGGCGTTGCGCAGTCGGTCGAGCCGCGCCAGCGCCGGCTCGGCGCTGTCGGCGGGCAGCGGACGGTGGTTCGCGCCGGCCTCGTCGACCAGCTCCGCGGCACGGATCGCCGCCGAGCGGCCGAAGACCACCAGGTCGAGCAGCGAGTTCGAGCCCAGGCGATTGGCACCGTGCACGGACACGCAGCCCGCCTCACCGATGGCCATGAGCCCCGGCACGACCGCGTCCGGATCGCCGTCGCGGGGGGCGACGACCTCGCCGCGGTAGTTCGTCGGGATGCCGCCCATGTTGTAGTGGACGGTGGGCAGCACCGGGATCGGCTCCTTGGTCACGTCGACGCCCGCGAAGATGCGCGCGGTCTCGGCGATGCCGGGCAGGCGCTCGTTGATGACCTCCGGGCCGAGGTGCTCCAGATGCAGGTGGATGTGGTCCTGCTCCGGGCCCACGCCGCGGCCCTCGCGGATCTCCACCGTCATGGAGCGGCTGACCACGTCGCGGGAAGCGAGGTCCTTGGCATTGGGGGCGTAGCGCTCCATGAAGCGCTCGCCGTCGGAGTTCGTGAGGTAGCCGCCCTCGCCGCGCACGCCCTCGGTGATCAGGCAACCCGCGCCGTAGATACCGGTGGGATGGAACTGGATGAACTCCATGTCCTGGACCGGCAGACCGGCGCGCAGGACCATGCCGGCGCCGTCGCCGGTGCAGGTGTGCGCGGAGGTGCAGGAAAAGTACGTCCGCCCGTAACCGCCGGTGGCGAGCACCACCACGTGGGCGCGGAAGCGGTGGATCTTGCCGGTGGCGAGCTCCAGGGCGATGACGCCGCGGCAGGCACCGTCCTCGTCCATGATCAGGTCGATGGCAAAGAACTCGATGTAGAACTCCGCCTGATGCTTGAGCGACTGCTGGTAGAGGGTGTGCAGGATGGCGTGACCGGTACGGTCCGCCGCGGCACAGGTGCGCTGGGCACGGCCCTCGCCGAAGTGCGTGGTCATGCCGCCGAAGGGGCGTTGGTAGATGCGGCCCTCCTCGGTGCGGGAGAACGGCACGCCGTAGTGCTCGAGCTCGACGATGGACGGGATGGCCTCGCGGCACATGTACTCGATGGCGTCCTGGTCACCGAGCCAGTCGGAGCCCTTGATGGTGTCGTAGGCGTGCCAGCGCCAGTCGTCCTCGCCCATGTTGCCGAGTGCGGCGCTCACGCCGCCCTGGGCGGCCACGGTGTGGCTGCGGGTCGGGAAGACCTTGGTCACGCAGGCCGTGTTGAGTCCCTTCTCGGCCATACCGAAGGTCGCGCGCAGGCCGGCGCCGCCGGCGCCCACCACGACGACGTCGTAGGTATGGTCGATAATCTCGTAATCGCCCGCCATGAATCAGCCTCCCACCGCGACGCGCAGTACCGAAATGATGCCGACCGCGCCGAGCACCACCGCGACGAATTTCACGAGCACGATCAGCGCCTGGCGCAGCGCCTCACAGCCCACGTAATCCTCGAGGACCACCTGGATCCCCATGGCCCCGTGCCAGAACACGAGCCCGACCACCAGCGCCATGAGCGCGGCGTTGAACGGCGCGCTCAGCCACGCGACCGCGGCGAGATAGCCTCCGCTGCTGACCGTCGCGACCCCCACGATGAACCAGAGCATGAGCGGAACGAGCGCGATGGCCGTGAGCCGCTGGAACCACCAGTGGGTGGCGCCGTGATGCGCCGAGCCGAGCCCGCGCGCCTGCTTGATCGGTGTACGAAACTGCATGTCTACCCCCTCGCCGCTCGCGTTCACACGCTCAGCGCGATGATCCACGCCACCAGCGTAAGCACGCCGGCCGCCACGATTGCCGCCATGCCGCTCTTGCGCGCGGTCTCGAGCTCGAACCCGTAGCCCGCATCCCAGAACAGGTGCCGGATGCCGTTGCACAGGTGATAGAAGAGCACGAAGGTCCACACGAACATGAGCAGCTGCACGAAGCCGTTGCCGAGCACGGCATTGGCGGTGGCGTAGCTGCGCGGACCACCGGCCAGCGCGGTCAGCCAGTAAACGAGAACCAGCGCACCGACGCAGAGCAGCACGCCCGAGATGCGGTGACTGATCGACGTCAGCGCCGTGAACGGCAGCCGGTAGATCTGGAGGTGGGGAGAAAGCGGCCGATTATCGGACTGCATGAAACTCGCTCCGCTTCATTCTTTTGGGTAGTTCACTCGATGCCGGCGCTAAAACTATACTTCCGCGCCTGCGCTTGCAAGTGTCTTGCGCTGCAACACGCCTCAAAAACAACCTGCATCCTTTTGATAAAAAAGGAAAATAATAACCGGCCGAAAGCATGCCCCCATGCACCGTTGCGGCGCAACGCGCATGCCCGTCGCCCGGGCCACGTCGCTCGCGATTCAGCCGTCGGGCTCATGCCGCGCGCGCCGCACGGCACCCGTCTCGCCCCGAAGGGATTCCGCGGATGTGCGGGCCCCGGCCCCCACGGACCTCCCGTCCCGGCGGCTCCGCCGGCGCGCCGGGCAGGTGACTAGAAGTCGCTACAGCGCCCGTTGCTCTCCCAGTCGCCGTAGCGGGTGGGCTCCGGCCCGCGGGGACCGCCGATCTCCTCGGGCCAGGCCTCGCCGGGACGCTCGCGCCGGCGCTCCGCCGTGCCGCGGTCGTCGCCCTCCACCGGCTGCTCGGCGCTCGCCTGCTCGGGCTCGCGTTCGTTCTCGCTCATGGCTGCCTCCTGCTTTTTGCCCTCGGCCCCGGACGTGGGAGAATGCCTCTCAATCCGGATTCACCTCCAAAGACGGGATCGCGATACGCCCGGAAGGTTCACCCTATGACCGACTCATGGACCGCAATTTTACAGGAACTCGGCACCGGCGGGGACGGACACCTGGCACCGGTGTCGGACGAGGCTCGCCACGTCGCCGAGGGCGGCGTCGCCGCGCCACTGCCCGGCACCGGTGTGATTCGCGTGACCGGCGAGGACGCCCCCGCCTTCCTGCAGGCACAGCTCACCAACGCGATCGAGGACATGGACCCCGGCCAATCCCGGCTCGCCGGCTGGTGCACCGCCAAGGGCCGGGTGCTGGCGCTGTTCCGCGTCATCCGCACGGACGAGGGGTTCATCCTGCTCACCGCCGCGGAACGGGTGCCCGCGGTGCTCAAGCGCCTGCGGATGTTCGTCCTCCGCGCCCGGGTCACCCTGGAGGACATCGGCGCGGAGACGGCGGTCATCGGGCTCGCGGGCGCCCCCGCGTCCGCGCCGCTGTCCGAGCTCGCGGGGACACCGCCCGGTGCCGTGGACGCGGTCACACGGGCCGGCGACCTCACCGCCGTGCGCCTGCCCGACCCGGAGCCGCGCTGGCTACTGCTCGTGCCCGCCGACGAGGCGGGTGCGGTCTGGGACGCGATCACGCGGGCGCTCCCGGCGGTGGGTCCGTCCATCTGGCGGCTGCTCGACATCCGTGCCGGTCTGCCGGAGATCGTCGACGCCACCGCCGAGCGCTTCGTCCCCCAGATGCTCAACCTGGAGCCGCTGCGCGGGCTCGCCTACGACAAGGGCTGTTACCCGGGCCAGGAGGTGGTGGCGCGGATGCACTACCTCGGCCAGCTCAAACGCCGGCTCTACCGCCTCGGCGGCGCCGGGCGGCCCCCGGAGCCGGGCGCCACCGTGACCGACGCCGACGGCGGCACCCTGGGCGAGATCGTCTCCGCCTCAGCATCCGGCGAGGCGGTGTTCGAGGGCCTAGCCGTGCTGCGCATCGACGCCGCCGCCAACGCCACGCCGCACATCGGGGGCGGGCCGGTGGCGCTGCTCGAACTCCCGTACGCCGCCCCGGGCACGCCGCCGGCAGACGCCGGCTGAACCCGGGCCGTTACTCCACGGCCTGCGGGCGCATCGCCGGGAAGAGCAGGACGTCGCGGATCGAAGGGGAGTCGGTGAGCAGCATGACCAGGCGGTCGATACCGATGCCCTCGCCCGCGGTCGGCGGCAGGCCGTACTCCAGCGCGCGGATGAAGTCTGCATCGTAGAACATGGCCTCGTCGTCACCGGCCTCCTTGGCCGCGGCCTGGGCGCGGAAACGCTCGGCCTGATCCTCGGCGTCGTTGAGCTCGGAGAACCCGTTGGCGATCTCGCGGCCGCCGACGAACAGCTCGAAGCGCTCGGTGACGAACGGGTCATCGTCCTTCGGGCGGGCCAGCGGCGAGACCTCCTTGGGATAGTCCACGATGAACAGCGGCCCGTGCAGCCGCTCCTCCACCGTCGCCTCGAAGAGCTCGATCTGGAGCTTGCCGAGCCCCCAACCGGCCTCGACCTCCAGCCCGTGCCGCCCGGCGTAGGCACCCAGGGTCTGGCGGTCGTCCACGGTGGCCGCATCCAGGTCGTCGTTGTAGTCGAGCAGCGCCTGGCGCACCGACAGCCGCGGGAAGCGTGCACCGAAGTCGAAGGTCTCGCCCTGGTAGGTCACCCGCTCATCGCCGAGCACGTCCTGTGCGAGGCCGCGCAGCAGGACCTCGGTGAGGTCCATGAGGTCGTTGTGGTCGGCGTAGGCCTGGTAGAACTCGAGCATCGTGAACTCGGGGTTGTGCCGCGTGGACACCCCCTCGTTACGGAAGTTGCGGTTGATCTCGTAGACCCGCTCGAGGCCGCCGACCACCAGGCGCTTGAGGTAAAGCTCCGGGGCGATGCGCAGGTAGAGGTCCCGGTCGAGGGCATTGTGATGGGTGACGAAAGGCCGCGCCGTCGCCCCGCCCGGGATCGGCTGCATCATCGGGGTCTCGACCTCGAGGAACCCTCGCGCGTTGAACGCCTCGCGGATGTACTGGACGATCCGGCTGCGCAGCTTGAAGGTCTCGCGCGAGCCCTCGTTCATGATCAGGTCGACGTAGCGCTGGCGGTAGCGAGCCTCGGTGTCGGTGAGGCCGTGGTACTTCTCCGGCAGCGGGCGCAGGGACTTCGTGAGCAGCCGGACATCGTCGCAGCGCACCGAGAGCTCGCCGGTCTTGGTGCGCATGAGCACGCCCTCGGCACCGACGATGTCGCCCAGATCCCAGCCCTTGAACGCCGCGTACCCGCCCTCCGGGAGGTCGTCCCGGCGCAGGAACAGCTGGATGCGCCCGCTCATGTCCTGGACGTGGGTGAAGCTCGCCTTGCCCATCACCCGCTTGGCCATCAGCCGCCCGGCGACGCGCACCCGCACGTTCGCCGCCGCCAGGGCGTCCGCATCCCAGCGCTCGGCGTCGGCGTAGTCCGCCTGCAGCCGACCCGCCTCCGCGTCCGGCCGGAAGTCGTTGGGGAAGGCGTGGCCCGTCTCCCGCCAGTCGGCGAGCTTGCGCCGGCGCTCGGCGATGAGCTTGTTCTCGTCGGTCTGTTCAGGTGTGGACATGGCGTCTGGAAAGTCCGATTAATCCGTTGTTAAAAGTGCGATTTCGTTGAAACGCGCCGGTTGCCGCCGACCGCGGGCGCGGTGGGCCGGTCCCGGATCGACGGCGGTCAGGGACGGCCATCGTCGGGCGTACAGGGACGTGTTCACAGCGTGTCCGTGACCGGCCTGCCACCCCCACCCGGTCGTTCCGGCCCGGGCAGTGCCCCGCCCCCGTACCGGCGATCACGGCGCGCCCCTCAGAGCCCGGCCTTGAGACTCGCCTCGATGAACTGGTCGAGATCGCCGTCCAGCACGGCCTGGGTGTTACCCACCTCCACGGCGGTACGCAGGTCCTTGATCCGCGACTGGTCGAGCACGTAGTTGCGGATCTGGCTGCCCCAGCCGATGTCCGACTTGCTGTCCTCGACCTGCTCCGCCTTCTCGCGCTGCTTCTGCATCTCCAGCTCGTAGAGCCGGGCGCGGAGCTGGTTCATCGCCGTGGCGCGGTTGGCGTGCTGGGAGCGGCTGTTCTGACACTGAACCACGATCCCCGTGGGGAGGTGGGTGATACGCACCGCCGACTCCGTGCGGTTGACGTGCTGGCCGCCGGCACCGCTGGCGCGGTAGACATCGACGCGCAGGTCCGAGGGATCGACGTCGATGGCGACGTCCTCGTCGATCTCCGGGGAGACGAACACCGCCGCGAACGAGGTGTGACGCCGGTTGCCGGAGTCGAACGGCGACTTGCGCACCAGCCGGTGCACACCGGTCTCGGTACGCAGCCAGCCGAAGGCGTGATCCCCCTCGACCTTTACGGTGGCGCTCTTGATCCCGGCGACGTCGCCCTCGGAGAGCTCGATGATCTCGGCGCTGAAGCCGCGGCGCTCGAACCAGCGCAGATACATGCGCAGCAGCATGTTGGCCCAGTCCTGGGCCTCGGTGCCGCCGGAGCCGGCCTGGATGTCCAGGAAGGCGTTGCGGTCGTCCATCTCGCCGGAGAACATCCGCTGGAACTCCAGCGACTCGACGTCCGCGCGGTAGCGCTCGAGGTCCGCCTCCACCGAGGCCAGGGTGTCCTCGTCGCCCTCCTCGCGGGCCATCTCCACGAGCTCGCCGGCATCGGTGAGGCCCGAGAGCAGCCGGTCCAGCGTGGTGACGATATCGACGAGGCGGGCGCGCTCCTTGTTCAGGTTCTGCGCACGCTCGGGGTCGTTCCACACGTCCGGGTTCTCGAGCTCCCGGGTTACCTCTTCGAGACGTTCCCTGCGGTTATCGTAGTCAAAGATACCCCCTAAGGGACTCGGCGCGTCCCTGGAGGTCCTCGAGGGTATGGTTGATGGTGTTGATCTCGGCCATCGCTGAGGCGATCCCCTTTCCGTCCGCGCCCGTCGGGGCGCCGGTGCAAAACGGCTGATTCTACATCAGCGTGCGCGCGCCCGTCAGGCCACTCAGCGGACCTCGTCCCAGGCCTCGGCGAGGCGGCGCTCGGAGACCCGCTCGCGGGTGCCCAGGTCCTGGGCGAACTGCGAGATGCGGTACTCCTCCACGAGCCAGCGGAAATGCGCCAGTGCCGGATCGTTTACGCCCTTGCGCTCGTGCTGGGCGCGGCGTTCCAGGTAACGCTCCCACCAGCGCCGCACGGCGCGATGGGGCTCGGCGTCACGGCCCGGCTCGCGCTCCAGTCGGTCCAGGCGGCGCTCGATGCCGGCGAGGTAGCGGGGCAGCTCCTCCAGGCGATCCGCCGGCGTGGCGCTGACGAAGCCGGGATAGACGAGCCCGTCGAGCTGCTCACGGATGTCCGACAGGGCGTTGACCATGGCCAGCGATACCGACCCCCCGGTGCGCTTGCGGATCGCGTGGTGGCGTTCCAGCACCGTGCCCACGGTGGCGGTCAGCGCCTCCGCGGCGGGGACCAGCTCACTGCGGTGCCCGCGCAGCCGGGCCTCGAAATCCGCCCGGGTGCGCGGCACCGAGTCGCCCAGAAACACCCGGTCGAAGACCGCCTGGAGAATGTCGGCCCTGAGCGCATCGCAGGTGCCGATACGGTGATAGAGCAGGCACAGGCGGTCGATGCCGGGTAGCGCGCGGCGCAGGTGCCGGGTCTGGTCCGGCAGGCTCAGCATGAGCAGTCGGCGCACGCCGGCGCGGTGGGCATGCTCCGCCGCCTCCGGGGCATCGAGCAGGCGCAGGGCGACGGTCTCGCCCTCGTCCACCAGCGCCGGATAGCCACGCAGGGTGACGCCGTTCTGCTCCAGGGTGACATGGTCCTGCAGGTCGCCCACCTCCCACCGGCGCAGGCCCTCGCGCTCCCGGTCGGCCGTCTGCGGCCCGGCGAAGGACGCGCTCGCCTCGCCGGCCAGGCGCGCCTTGAGGGCGGCAAGGTCGCGGCCCTCGTCGAGGACCCGGCCATCCGCGTCGACCACGCGCACGTTCATGAACAGGTGCCGCGGCAGCTCGGCGGTGTCCCAGGCGTCCAGCGGTATGGCGACCCCGGTCATGCGCTCGAGCTCGCGGCACAGGACCTCCGTGAGCGCGCCCTCCCCCGCCGGGACGCGGTCCAGCACCGCGCGGGCGAAGTCCGGCGCCGGCACGAAGTTCTTGCGCAGCGCCTTGGGCAGGGCCCGGATCAGGGTGGCGGCCTTCTCCTCCACCAGGCCGGGGACCAGCCACTCCAGGCGGTCGGCGTCGAGCTGGTTGAGCGCGGCCACGGGCACGATCACGGTGACGCCGTCGTCGTCGTGGCCCGGCTCGAACTGGTAGGCGAGCGGCAGCTGCACACCGTTGACATCGAGGTGGTCCGGGTAATCCGCGCCGGTGACCTCCCCGGCCTCGCGCTCCATGAGCTGCTCGCGGCTCATGCGCAGGCGCTCGTCATTGCCGTCCCGGCGCACCCAGCGCTCGAAGCTCGGGCCGTCCACCACCTCCGCCGGCAGGCGCTCATCGTAGAAGGCGCGGAGCACCGATTCGTCGACGAGCACGTCGCGGCGGCGGGACTTCGCCTCCAGCGCCTCCACAGCCTCGATCACCTCGCGGTTGTGGGCCAGGCACGGGGCATGGCTGTCGAGGCGGCCGCGGACCAGGGCCTCGTCGATGAACACCCCCCGCGCGGCGGCGGGGTCCACGCGGGCGAAGTTGATCTTGCGGCGGCTGGCAAGCGGCAGGCCGTAGAGGGTGACATCCTCGTAGCCCGCCACCCGCCGGCGGCGCTCCTGCCAGAAGGGCTCGTAGTACTGGCGGCTGACGAGGTGCGCGGCGACGGACTCGACCCACTCCGGACGCACCTCCGCGACGGTGCGCGCGAACACCCGCGCCGTCTCCACCAGCTCGGCGGCGACGATCCATTTGGGCCGCCGCCGTGCGAGCCCGGAGCCCGGGAAGATCGCCAACGACAGGCCGCGCGGGCCGGTATAGCCGCCGTCCTCCCCGCGCAGGGCCACATTGGACACCAGCCCGGTGAGCAGGGCCTCGTGCAGGGGCTGGTAGTCCGCCGGCTGCTCGTTCTCGCGCCCGCCGCCGCCCTTGAGCAGGTCCCGCAGCTGGCGGTGGACGTCCCGCCACTCGCGCATGCGCAGGTACGAGAGGAAGTGCTCGCGGCACCAGGCGCGCAGCTTGCGCTGGGAGAGGTGGCGCGCCTGCTCGTGAAAGTCGTCCCACAGCCGCACCATCGCGAGGAAGTCCGAGCGCTTGTCCTGCCAGCGCCGGTGCGCCTCGTCCGCGGCCTCCCGGGCCTCCACGGGGCGCTCGCGCGGGTCCTGCACGGATAGCGCGGCGGCGAGGATCAGCACCTCGCGCAGGCAGCCGTGGTCCTCGCCGGCGAGCAGGATGCGGGCGATCCGCGGGTCGATGGGCAGCCGCGCGATACGCCGGCCCAGCTCGGTGAGCGCCTCGGCGTCGTCCAGCGCACCGAGTTCGCGGAGCAGCCGCAGTCCGTCGCGGACGTAGCGCGGGTCCGGCGGCTCGACGAAGGGGAAGGCGTCGATGTCGCCGAGCCGGAGGTACTTCATCTGCAGGATCACCGAGGCAAGGTTGGTCCGCAGGATCTCCGGGTCGGTGAACTCGGGCCGGGACTGGTAGTCATCCTGGCCGTAGAGGCGGATGCACACGCCGGCGGCGACACGCCCGCAGCGCCCGGCGCGCTGGTCCGCGCTTGCCTGGGAGATCGGTTCAATGGGCAGGCGCTGGACCTTGGTGCGGTAGCTGTAGCGGCTCAGGCGCACCAGGCCGCTGTCGACGACGTAGCGGATGCCGGGCACGGTCAGCGAGGTCTCGGCGACGTTGGTCGCGAGCACCACCCGCCGCCCGCCGTGGGGGGCGAACACGCGCTGCTGCTCTGCCGCGGAGAGCCGGCCGAACAGCGGCAGGATCTCGGTACCGGTGGGATGGTGCTTGCGCAGTGCCTCCGCGGTCTCGCGAATGTCGCGTTCGCTCGGCAGGAATACCAGCACGTCCCCTGGTCCGTCGCGGGCGAGCTCGTCGACGGCATCGAGGATGCCCTGCTGGAGACTGCGGTCGCGCTCGTCCTCGTCCTCGCTGGCGAGGGGGCGATAGCGCACCTCCACCGGGTAGGTCCGCCCGGAGACGTTGATGATCGGCGCATCACCGAAGTGCCGGGAGAAACGCTCCGGGTCGATCGTGGCCGAGGTGATGATGACCTTCAGGTCCGGCCGCCGGGGCAGGAGGTTTTTCAGGTAGCCGAGCAGGAAGTCGATGTTGAGGCTGCGCTCGTGGGCCTCGTCGATGATGATCGTGTCGTAGTCGGCGAGGTCCGGGTCGCCCTGGGTCTCGGCGAGGAGCATGCCGTCGGTGGCGAGCTTCACCCGGGTGCCGTCGGCGACATGGTCACTGAAACGGATCTTGTAGCCGACCCCGGCCCCGACCTCGGTGCCGCATTCCTCGGCGACCCGGGCGGCCAGGCTGCGCGCGGCGATGCGCCGCGGCTGGGTGTGCGCGATCATGCCGGTCACACCGCGGCCGAGGTCAAGGCAGATCTTGGGCAGCTGGGTGCTCTTGCCGGAGCCGGTCTCGCCGCAGACCACCACCACCTGGTGCTGCCCGATGGCCTCGGCGATATCGTCCCGGCGCTCGATGACCGGGAGATCGAGGTCGAAATCCGGACGCAGCGTACCGGCGGCACGGGCGTTGTGCCGGCGCACGAGGCGCTCCACGTCCGCCTCCAGTGCCTTGAGCCCGCGTTCCGGGTGCCGGCCGCGGCTCAGACGCCGCTCGATGCCGCCGAGACGCCGCGTGAGCGCGGCCCGCCACGGCACCGGCGCCGCCTCAACGATCCGCGTGCGCAGCGCCCCCACCCGCTCGGCGAGTGCACCGGTGGCGGGCGGCGCGGCGCTCCGGCGACGTCGCCCGCTCATTCGGACTCGTCGTCCCCGGTCTCCCGGGCAGGCCGCTCCCGGCGGCGCAGGGACGGGTAGCGCCCGGGATCGAAACGCAGCGGCTCCACCCGCCACGGCCCGTCGTCGCCGCAGGTCAGCACCAGCATGGACGGACCGCCGTTGGTGCGCGTGCGCCCCGCCGCTCCGGGATTGAGCAGCCAGGGGTGCTCGTCGAGGTCCGTGGACAGGCGGTGACTATGGCCGAACACCACCGCCGCCGCGTCATGGAACCGGCGGCGGTAGCGCCGCCCGCGCTGGGCCAGGGTGCCGCTGTCGTCACCGTGGAGGACGACCAGCCGGCCACCGGGCAGGTCCAGGGCGGTCTCGGCCGGGAGCGTGTCGAGGACGTGGCGCTCCCCCTCGGACCAGCGCTCCGGCGTGTCGTTGTTGCCGCGGATCGCGACCAGCTCCTCGCGGGGCTGGAGCGAGAGGAGCACGTCCGCGCCGCCGATGTCGCCGGCGTGCACGGCGATGTCGCACTCCGTCACCCGCTCGGCGATCCGCGGATCCACGAATCCGTGGGTGTCGGACAGCAGGGCTACACGCATGTCGCCTCGGTCGCGGACTCAGTCCGTCGCCAGGGCCTGGTGGATGTTCCCGGCGAGCCCGTCGTAATCCGTGGCCACCGGGAACTGCGGGAACTCGTCGATCACGTTCTGCGGCGGCCGGAACAGGATACCGGCGTGGGCGGCACCGAGCATGGAGGTGTCATTGTACGAATCACCGGCGGCCACGGTACGGAAGTTCAGCCCGCGGAAGGCCTCCACTGAGCGGCGTTTGTGATCCGCCAGGCGCAGCCGGTAATCGGTGATGCGGCCGTCCCCGGCCACGCCGAGCTCGTGGCAGAACAGCGTCGGCCAGCCGAGCTGGCGCATCAGCGGGCGCGCGAACTCGTAGAAGGTGTCCGAAAGGATCACGACCTGGTAGCGCTCACGCAGTTCGTCGAGAAAGGCGCGTGCGCCCTCCAGCGGGGCCATGTCCGCGATCACCCGCTCGATGTCGGGCAGTCCGAGGCCGTTGCGCGCCAGCACGTCCAGGCGGAAACGCATCAGCTCATCGTAATCCGGCACGTCCCGGGTGGTCGCTCGCAGCTCGTCGATGCCGGTGAGCTCGGCGAAGTCGATCCAGATCTCCGGGACCAGCACGCCCTCCAGGTCGAGGCAGACGATCTTCACGGTGTTTTCCTCCGGCGCATCCCGCGCCCCGTGGCGCAAAGGCGGCAAACTTAAGGGTTTTGCCCCCCGCCTTCAAGGCGCGCCGCACCATCGCCGGCCTCCGGCTCATTGGCCACACCGTGGGGCACGTGCCCGGTAGCCACCGCCCCCGAGGCCCGTTCGACGTGGCCGTGCTGGTCATCGAAGAAGATATCCGCCCCGAAGGCCTTCAGGAACGGCGTCTTGTCCATCCCACCGAGGAACAGCGCCTCGTCGATGCGGATCTCCCAGGCCCGCAGGGTCCGGATCACCCGCTCGTGGGCCGGCGCGCCGCGGGCCGTGACCAGCGCCGTGCGGATCGGCGAGGCGGCGAACGGGAAAGCGGCCTGGATGCGCTGCAGCGCCTGCAGGAAGCCCTTGAACGGTCCGCCGGAGAGCGGGTCGCGGGCGGCGCTGCGCTCCGCGGCCTGGAACGCGTCCAGGCCCTGCTCCCGGAACACCCGCTCGGCCTCGTCGGAGAACAGCACGGCGTCGCCGTCGAAGGCGATGCGGATCTCGTCGTCCACCGGCGCCCGCGCCACCGCGCCGGGCCCCAGCGCGGCGGCCGCACAGCCGGCACGCAGGGCCTCGGCGACGTCGCCGGCGTCCGCGGAGAGGAACAGGTCCGCACCGAAGGGCTCGACGTAGCGCCACGGCGGGGAGCCGTTGGTGAATGCCGCGCGGGTGATCCCCAGGCCGTGGTGCTCGATGGAGTTGAAGATGCGCAGACCGGTGTCCGCGCTGTTGCGCGAGAGCAGGATCACCTCCACCAGCGGCCGCTCGCGGCCCTCGTTCAGGCGCAGGAGCTTGCGCACCAGCGGAAAGGCCACCCCCGGGTCCAGGATCTCGCCCTCGCGCTCGATCTGATAGGCCGAATAGGGCTCCACGCCCTCACGCTCGAACACCGCGTGGCTGTCCTCGAGATCGAACAGCGTGCGCGAGGAGATCGCCACCACCAACTCCGCTTCCAGCGTCACCGGCATACCGCCCTCCTGGTCAACCGTGTACCGGGGAACCCCGGCGTCATCATGCAGTCTATCAGGAGCGGGAATGCCTATATGGCTTCCCGCCGGGGAATGGCATACTGCGACCGAACGGACACGACAACCAGGAGGCTATCCACCCATGTCCGAGAACTCTCGTGTCACGCCGATGAACCGCGCCGGAACGGACGCGTCGGCGCTGGCCACCAACGCGGTCATCCGCAACACCTATCTGCTGCTGTCGATGACACTGCTGTTCAGCGCGGTGACCGCCGGAATGGCAATGGCCACCAACGCGCCGCCGCTGAACTTCATCGTGGTCCTGGTGGGCTACTTCGGCCTGCTCTTCCTGACCAACGCGCTGCGCAACAGCGTGTGGGGCCTGGCAGCCGTCTTCGCGCTGACCGGCTTCATGGGCTACACCCTGGGACCGATCCTCAACCTCTACGTGCACACGTTCAGCAACGGCACGGAGCTGGTGCTCACCGCCCTGGGCGGCACGGGGGCAATCTTCCTCGGCCTCTCCGGCTATGCGCTGAGCACGCAGAAGGACTTCAGCTTCCTGCGCGGATTCCTGTTCGCGGGGATCCTGGTGGCGTTCTTCGCCAGCCTGGGTGCGATGTTCTTCTCTCTGCCGGCGCTGTCGCTGGCGGTGAGCGCGGCGTTCATGCTGCTGATGTGCGGGCTGATCCTCTATCAGACCAGCGAGATGATCCACGGCGGCGAGACCAACTACATCATGGCGACGGTCACGCTGTACGTGGCGCTGTTCAACCTGTTCACCAGCCTGCTCCAGCTCCTCGGCTTCTTCGCCGGCGAGGACTGAGCGCCGTACGGCCGGGCCCCCGCCGCGGGGCCCGGCGACCTCCTACCCCTGCGCCGTCGACCAGCCGGCGACCGCATTCTCCGCCGTCGCCGGATCGAACCAGGCCAGTCGTTCACGCAGCCGGACCACCTCCCCCACCACGATGAGCGTCGGCGCCCGCAGGCCCGCATCGCGGACCAGCCCCGGCAGCGCGTCCAGCCGCCCAGCGACCACGCGCTGCGCTGCCGTCGTACCCTGCTGGACCACCGCCGCCGGCCGCTCCGACGGTGCACCGTGCGCGAGCAGACCGGCCACCAGGCGGTCAATCCCGGCCAGCCCCATGTAGAACACGACCGTCTGCTGCGGACGTGCGAGCTGGTCGAAATCCAGCGCCAGCTCGCCGTTGGCCTTACGGTGCCCGGTGACGAACACACAGGACTGGGCGTGGTCCCGGTGGGTGAGAGGGATACCTGCGTAAGCGGCACAGCCGCTCGCCGCGGTGACCCCGGGAACGACCTCGAACGGCACGCCGGCGGCCATGAGCTCCTCCAGCTCCTCGCCGCCGCGGCCGAAGATGAACGGATCGCCGCCCTTCAGGCGCACCACGCGCAGACCTCGCCGCGCGTAGTCGATCAGCAGCGCGTTGATGCGCGACTGGGGCACCGGATGACGATCCCGCTGCTTGCCCACGTAGATCCGCTGGGCCGAGGCCGGCGCCAGTGCGACGATCTCGGCGGCGACGAGGCGGTCATGGAGCACCACGTCCGCCGCGCGCAGGCGGCGGTAACCGCGCAGGGTCAGCAGATCCGGATCGCCGGGGCCGGCGCCCACCAGGCTGACGGCGCCGGTACGGCCACCGTACCCGGCGGGGGCAAAGGTCAGGGTCGGGTCTTGATCGGTCACAGGCGGCCCCCGTCTGTTTCGGATGCCCCTACCCTAGCGCCTGACGCATATTTGAAAAAAGAATATAGTCGATTAAAATTAGATCATTCTATTATTTTGGGTATGTGCCATGAAGCTCAACCAGCTCCGCTACATCTGCGAGGTCTCCCGGCGCGGGCTGAACGTCTCCGCGGCGGCCGAGGCCCTGTATACCTCACAGCCCGGCGTCAGCAAGCAGATCCGGCTGCTGGAGGATGAGCTCGGCGTGCAGATCTTCGCGCGCAGCGGCAAACACCTCAGCCACGTCACCCCGGCGGGCGGCGAGATCCTGGACGTCGCCCAGCGCGTGCTCCAGGAGGTGCGCAATATCAACGCCATCGCCCAGGAACACGTGGACGAGTCCCGGGGCAGCCTGTCCATCGCCACCACCCACACCCAGGCCCGGCACGCCCTGCCCCCGGTGGTGAACACCTTCCGGCCGCGCTACCCCAACGTCAGCCTGCACATGCACCAGGGCACGCCCATGCAGATCGCCGAGATGGCGGCCCGCGGCAACGTCGACTTCGCCATTGCCACGGAGGCACTGGAGCTCTTCGAGGACCTGGTGATGATGCCCTGCTACCGCTGGAACCGCAGCATCATCGTGCCCGAGGGCCACCCCTTGTGCAGCGTGCCGCGGCTGAGCCTGGAGGCGGTGGCCGATTACCCGCTGGTGACCTACGTGTTCGGCTTCACCGGCCGCTCCAAGCTGGACCAGGCCTTCAGCGACCGCGGCCTGGAGCCGGAGGTGGTGTTCACCGCCACTGACTCCGAGGTGATCAAGACCTACGTCGGTCTCGGTCTCGGCGTAGGCATCATGGCCTCCATGGCCTTCGACCCGGAGCGCGACCGCGGCCTCGTCGCCCTGGACGCCAGCGAGCTCTTCGAGCCCAGCGTCACCAGCATCGGCTTCCGGCGGGGGACCTACCTGCGCGGCTACATGTACGACTTCATCGAGGCCTTCGCGCCCCATCTGACCCGGGAGGTGGTCGACCGCGCGGTCGCCGCGCGCTCGCCGGAGGACCGCGCCGCCCTGAACGCCGAGCTCACCCCGCATCTGGCCAAGCGCTGAAGGGCGGGCACCGGCACTCTGCTACTCCGCGACCGGCTCCGCCTCCGTGAGCCGGAGGCACTCGGCGAGCACCGTGGTGGCGTAGCTGCCCGGCGGCAGCCGGAAGGCGACGACCAGCTCCGCCGGCCCCTCCCAGTGCCACGACAGCGCCGCCACGCGCAGCCGCAACGCCCGGCGCGCGGCGCGCATCCGCCGGGCCTCCAGGAGTGCGAGCAGGGGCGCCATGCCAGCAAGCGCGTCGGTCTCCAGTGCCGCCGCCTCGGCCTCCACGGTCGCCCCGCCGGTACCCGGTAGCGGACCGGTGGGATGGATGGTCTGCAGGGCCAGCCGGTGCACGAGCCCCGCCGCGCCCTCACGCCCGGCGGCGAACAGGCTGCCGCGCCCGTCCAGGATCATCTGGTCCCCGGGCAGCGCCCGGTCCCAGCAGCCGGACTCCACCCGCCGGCGCAGCACGCGGTTGAACGCCTCGGCGCGTACCGCCGAGAGCAGCAGGCCCTGAACCGACCGGTTCAGCCGTCGGCCCTCCCCGCGGTGCCAGGCCAGCGCCTGCGCGAGATTGCCGCCGTCGCGCCCGAAGCGCTGGGGACCGAAGTAATTGGGCACGCCGCTGCGCGCCACCGTCGCCAGGCGGGCGTCCAGCGACCGGCGGGGGGCGGTGACGTCCGTCAGGCGAATGCGGAACCGGTTCCCCGCCAGCGTGCCCACGCGCAGCTTGCGCCGGTGGCGCCCCGCACTGATCACGTCGAGACCGTCCTCCACCGGCCCGACGGCCGGCGGGACAGCGGGGGCGTGGATGCTGAGCCACTGGGTGGTGAGCGCGTGCCGGTCCTTGAGGCCCGCGTGGCTGATCGCCCGGGGCGGGCAATCGAAGGCCCGGGCCAGGCGCCGGACAGCCTCCGCGGTGGTCAGGCCGCGCTTGCGGATCTCCACAAGCCAGTGCTCCCCGTCGCCGTCCGGGGCAACCAGCGGGATCTCGCGGACCTGGAAGTCCTCCGGCCGACCGCGTATCCGGGCGGTGCCCAGCGGCGGTCCGGCGGCCGGGACCGGTTCGGTGGGGTCGGTAGGCACCGGCCCGGCGGTCTCAGCGCTCATCGCCGGTCACCAGGATCACGGCGGTGGCGGCGATCCCCTCACCACGGCCGGTGAAGCCCATGCGCTCGGTCGTGGTCGCCTTGATGTTCGCCGCCGCCACGGCGATACCCAGGTCCGCGGCGACGTGCTCGCGCATACGCGGGAGGTGCGCCGCGAGACGTGGACGTTGGGCGACGATCGTGGCGTCCACGTTGACCGCCCGCCACCCGTCCGCCGCGGCTAGCGCCACGGCGTGGCGGAGCAGATCACGGCTGTCCGCGCCGGCCCAGCGCGGGTCGTCGTCCGGGAAATGGCCGCCGATGTCGCCCGCACCGATGGCACCGAACAGCGCATCAGTGACGGCGTGCAGCAGGCAGTCGCCGTCCGAATGCGCCTCCAGGCCCTGATCGTGGGGGATGGTGACGCCGCCGAGCACCAGGCGGCCGCCATCCCGGAAGCGGTGAGCGTCCAGACCCTGGCCGATACGCAGATTCATGTTTCACGCCCCTCCTGGCGGGCGGCGAGCACGGCGGCCAGCAACTCCCGGTCCGCCGTGCGTGTGAGCTTGATATTGCCGGGCTCCCCCGGCACCAGCGCCGGGTGCGCGCCGGTACGCTCCATCGCCGAGGCCTCATCGGTGGGCACGACGCCCTCGGCCACGGCCGCTTCCAGGGCAGTACGCAGGGCGCCCAGGGGAAAGAGCTGGGGCGTCTGTGCGGCCCACAGGCCGCTGCGGTCGACAGTGCCGGTGCTGTACCCGGCCTCGCCGCGCTTGAGGGTGTCGGCGACGGGGAGGGCCAGCAGTCCGCCGTCCCGGGGGTCCGCCTGCTGGATCAGTCGCTGCAGGGCCGCCGTGGAGACCGCCGGGCGCGCCGCGTCGTGGACGAGCACGCGGTCATCCGGCGAGGCACCGGCGGCGAGCAGCGCCTCCAGGGCGGCCCGTACGGAGTCGCTGCGCTCACGCCCGCCCCGGCAGCGGTACACGCGGGGGTCGCTGGCCACGGCCAACGTCGCCCAGTCCGTATCGTCGTCGGCCAGTGCGACCGCGACGCCGGCGATCTCGTCGAGGCCGATCAGCGCCGAGACGCTCCAGTCGAGGACGGCACGCCCCGCGAGGCGCTCGTACTGCTTGGGGCGCCCGCCGCCGTAACGGCTGCCCCGCCCCGCGGCCGGGACCGCGGCCCACAGGGGTCGAGCCCGATACGTCACCGGCATCCCCCGACGGGAGCCCGGGCCGGCGAGTGCGCCGCCGCCGGACGGCCCGTGCCGGCGGGGCCGCGGCGTGGAGTCATTCCGGGACGATTCGGCGGGTTAGGCGGGTTACCGTCGGTCACGCCCGCCGGTCACCTGGAAGAAGGTCTCGCCCTCGCCGACCATGCCGAGCTCGCGTCGGGCCCGCTCCCCGACCGCATCGAGCCCGTCCTTGAGGTCGGCGACGTCCGCCTCGAGGGCGCGGTTGCGCTCCGCGAGGCGTTCGTTCTCGGCGCGCTGCTCCGCCACCCGGTCACGCAGGTGCATCACCTCCGTAACGCCGCCATCGCCGAACCACAGGCGAAACTGCAGTCCGGCGACCAGCGCAAGGAGCAAGGCGAGCAGCACGCCCCGGACCATCGTCAGCCCAGCCCGGGCAGGTTCGGGAAGGCGTCACGCCCGGCATAGCGCGCACGGTCCCCCAGCTCCTCCTCAATGCGCAGGAGCTGGTTGTACTTCGCCACCCGGTCGGAACGGCACAGCGAGCCGGTCTTGATCTGGGTGGCCGTGCTGGCCACGGCGAGATCGGCGATGGTGGTGTCCTCCGTCTCCCCCGAGCGATGGGATACCACTGCTGTATAGCCCGCATCCGCCGCCATGTCGATGGCGTCGAGGGTCTCGGTGAGGGTGCCGATCTGGTTGAACTTGATCAGGATGGAGTTGGCCACGCCCCGGTCGATGCCCTCGCGCAGGATGCGCGTGTTGGTCACGAAGAGGTCGTCGCCCACGAGCTGGACCCGGTCGCCGACACGCTCGGTGAGCCGCTGCCAGCCCTCCCAGTCGTCCTCGGACATGCCGTCCTCGATGGACACGATCGGGTACTTCTCGACCCAGCCGGCCAGGACCTCGGCGAACTCCTCGCCGGAGAAGCTGCGGCCCTCCGATTCCAGGCGATAGACGCCGTCCTCGCAGAACTCCGAGCTCGCCGCGTCGAGGGCGATCCAGACCTGCTCTCCGGCGGTGTAGCCGGCCCGGTCCACGGCCTCCAGCAGCACTTCGATGGCAGCCTCGTTGGACGGCAGGTTCGGGGCGAAGCCGCCCTCGTCGCCCACCGCGGTGGACAGACCGCGCTCGCCGAGGATCTTCTTCAGCGCGTGAAAGATCTCGGTACCGCAGCGCAGCGCCTCGCTGAAACGGGCGAAGCCGGCGGGCATGATCATGAACTCCTGGATGTCCACGCTGTTGTTGGCGTGGGCACCGCCGTTGAGGATGTTCATCATCGGTACCGGCAGCAGGTGCTCGCCCTCCGGCGCAAGGTGGCGGAAGAGCGAACGCTCGTGATCGCCCGCGGCGGCGCGGGCGCTCGCCAGCGACACGGCAAGCAGGGCGTTGGCACCGAGCCG
Source organism: Arhodomonas aquaeolei DSM 8974 (assembly GCF_000374645.1). Taxonomy (GTDB): domain Bacteria; phylum Pseudomonadota; class Gammaproteobacteria; order Nitrococcales; family Nitrococcaceae; genus Arhodomonas; species Arhodomonas aquaeolei. Next base: position 88,089 of record NZ_KB894808.1, on the reverse strand, counting down.
GCCCTTGTTGTCCGTGCCGTCGAGCTCGATGAGGCGCTCGTCGAGGGCGCGCTGATCGTCCGCGTCCATGCCCACCAGGGCCTCGCGGATGACGGTGTTCACGTTGCTCACCGCGTGGGTGACACCCTTGCCGAGGTAGCGCGCGGCGTCGCCGTCACGCAGCTCCACGGCCTCCCGTGCGCCGGTGGAGGCGCCGGAGGGAACGGCGGCCCGCCCGAAGGCGCCGCTGTCGAGCAGCACATCGGCCTCGACGGTGGGGTTGCCCCGGGAGTCGAGGATCTCGCGCGCCTTGATCGCCTTGATGCTCGCCATGCCGTCGTGTTTCCTCCTGGTGCTTTCGATGATTGGGACGTATCAGCCGAGGTCGGACTCAATGAAACCGTCCGCCTTGACCTGCGTGTCCAGTGCCTTGAGCGTGACCAGCAGCTCGCGCATGCGGGGCAGCGGCCACGCGTTGGGTCCGTCGGAGAGCGCACGCTCCGGGTCCGGGTGGGTCTCCATGAACACCCCCGCCACGCCGGCGGCCACCGCCGCGCGGGCGAGCAGCGGCACGAACTCCCGCTGGCCGCCGGAGGCCTTGCCCTGGCCGCCAGGGAGCTGGACCGAGTGGGTCGCGTCGAAGACCACCGGCGCCCCGCTGTCGCGCATCACCGCGAGCGCACGCATGTCCGAGATGAGGTTGTTGTAGCCGAAGGAGACGCCGCGCTCGCAGGCCATGATGCGCTCGTTGCCGGTGGCGCGGGCCTTGGAGACCACGTTGGCCATGTCCCACGGCGCCAGGAACTGGCCCTTCTTGATGTTCACGGGCAGGCCCTGGTCGGCGACGCGCTGGATGAAGTTCGTCTGCCGGCACAGGAACGCCGGCGTCTGGAGCACATCCACCACCCCGGCGACGGCCTCGAGCGGGGTATCCTCGTGGACATCGGTAAGCACCGGCACGCCCACCTCCTCGCGCACCCGCGCGAGGATGCGCAGGCCCTCGTCCATGCCCGGGCCGCGATAGCTCTCGTGGGAGGAGCGGTTGGCCTTGTCGAACGAGGACTTGTAGATGAACGGGATGCCGAGCTCATCGGTGATGGCCTTAAGCTCGGCCGCGCTCTCCAGCGCCATCGCCTCGGACTCGACCACGCAGGGCCCGGCGATGAGAAACAGCGGCCGGTCCAGGCCGACCGGGAAGCCGCAGAGCTCGAAACCGGCCATATCTCAGACCTCCCCGTGCGCCGACGCTGCCTCGGCACCCGCGGTGCGGGCGTCGCGGTGACGTGCCGCCGCGCGGATAAAGCTGGTGAACAGCGGATGTCCGTCCCTCGGCGTGGAGGTGAACTCCGGGTGGAACTGGGATGCAACGAACCACGGATGTGAGGGTAGCTCCACGCACTCCACCAGCTCGTTGTGGCTGGACCAGCCGGACAGGCGCAGGCCCGCCTCCTCGAGGGTCCGGGCGTAGCGGTTGTTGAACTCGTAGCGGTGGCGGTGGCGCTCGCGGATGACATCCTTGCCGTAGATGTCGTGGATCAGCGAGTCGCGCAGCAGGCGCACCGACTGTGCCCCCAGGCGCATGGTGCCGCCGAGGTCGGAGTTCTCGTCACGCATCTCGGTGAGTCCGGCCTCGTTCATCCACTCGGTGATCAGGCCGATCACCGGGTGCTGCGGGTGAGTGAGGAACTCGGTGCTGTGCGCACCTTCCAGGCCCGCGGCGTTGCGCGCGAACTCGATCACCGCCACCTGCATGCCCAGACAGATGCCGAGATACGGGATGCCCTGGGTGCGGGCGTAGCCCGCGGCGGCGATCTTGCCCTCGACACCGCGCTCGCCGAAGCCACCGGGTACGAGCACCGCATCGACATCGGCGAGCATATCCGTGCCCTCGCGCTCGATCTCCTCGGAGTCCACGTAGCGGATGTTCACGCGGTTGCGGGTCTGCACCGTGGCGTGACGCAGCGCCTCGTTGAGGGACATGTACGCATCGGCGAGGTTCGTGTACTTGCCGACCATGGCGATGGTGACCTCGCCCTCCGGGTGGGCCATCACGTCCACGACCCGATGCCAGTCGGAGAGGTTGGCCGGCGGCAGCTCGAGGCCGAACCTGTCGGCGACGATATTATCCAGCCCCTGGCCGTGCAGGGCCTCGGGCACCTTGTAGATGTTGTCCACGTCGAGCACCGAGATCACCGCCGGCGGCGCGACGTTGGTGAACAGTGCGATCTTGCGGCGCTCCTCCTCCGGGATCGGGCGGGCCGCCCGGCACAGCAGGATGTCCGGCTGGATACCGATGGAGCGCAGCTCCTTGACGGAGTGCTGGGTCGGCTTGGTCTTCATCTCGCCCGCCGCGCCGACGAACGGCACCAGGGTAAGGTGCACGAACAGGCAGCGCTCGGAGCCGAGCTCGGAGCCCATCTGGCGAATCGCCTCCAGGAAAGGCAGCGACTCGATGTCGCCCACCGTGCCACCGATCTCGACCAGCGCAACGTCCGCGGCGTCCGCACCCTGCTCGATGCTGCGCTTGATCTCGTCGGTGATGTGCGGGATGACCTGCACGGTGCCGCCGAGGTAATCGCCCTGGCGCTCCTTGCGGATCACCGATTCGTAGATCCGGCCGGTGGTGTAGTTGTTGTTGCGCGTCATGCGCGTGCGCAGGAAGCGCTCGTAGTGCCCCAGGTCCAGGTCGGTCTCGGCACCGTCGTCGGTGACGTAGACCTCGCCGTGCTGGAAGGGGCTCATGGTGCCCGGGTCCACGTTGATGTACGGGTCGAGCTTGACCATGGTCACCGACAGCCCGCGGGCCTGCAGCACGCTACCCAGCGAGGCCGCCGCAATCCCCTTGCCGAGCGAGGAGACGACGCCGCCGGTGATGAAGATAAATCGCGTCATAGAGCCTTCGAAAACCGAGGAGGAAAGAGCCGGCACGAACCGGTCCGGGATGGCGGGAAAGTTATCAGAACCCCCGGGGTCAGACAATCCGCCCGCGCCCGGCCACCCCTTCCCCGCCGGGCGGTTGTGCAGTGCACGCAATCGCCGTTGGACAGCCGGCACCCGGGCGGCCCCGGCGCACCGACGGCGGCGGCCGGGTCACAGCGCGAGCAGCGCGCCCCCCGCCACCACCGCGACCGCGATACCGGCAATGGCGACAGCGATCACGAAACGGCTCATGGACATGGCCCACCCCCGTGCCGGTCCGGATACCATGACGGAGGCGGCAACGGGTGGCGACGGCGGCCGTCGGCGGGGCCCGCCCCGCCTCCCGGACAACGCGCTTCGATGCACATCCCTGGCACCCCCTGCCTACCAGCCCATGGTCGGGTTACCGGATCGGTATTGCTGCGTTACCGGCTGCCCGGCGGCCGCCCCGGCCTCCCCCCCGGTGCCGTCACGGCCACGGCTACAGGTCCAATCTACGCCGGCACCGTACGCTGTCAATGACGCGGGGCACGCCCCGCGCCGGCCATTGCCGCCCACCCGGCGGTCACGTCCGTGCCGACGGGCAGCGCCGGGTGCCAGACCGGCCGCACGCCCTGCGGCACGGCATAGCCGGCAGCGACACCGATGCCCGGCACCGCCACGAGCACGTCGTCAAGGCGCAGTACCGGCCACCAGCGCCGCTCCCAGGGCGCCAGGCCGCGCTCGCGGTAGAGCTCCGAGACACGCCGGCGCGGCCCGTCGGGGACGAGGCGCAGGCGCTCGCCCGGTGCCGCGACGCCACACCGCAGCGACTCGCGTATCTCCGGCGAGAGACCATGCCCGGCCGCCTCCCAGTCCAGCCGCCCCGCCGGTCCGTCGGGCACCGGCGCCGGCAGGCGGAACAGCCGGCCACGGTGACGACGGAGCTCCCCCGCGTCCCAGGCAAGGACCGGCTCGCGGTCCGCGGCGGCAGCCAGCAGATCCCGCAGCCCCTGACGCAGGCGGGCCTCCGGCGGCGGGCGCATGCCGGCGTCGCGCAGCCACGCCCGGAGGGCCGCGTGCGCGACGGAATCGGGCGCCTCCGCGAGCCCGTCCAGGGGGGCCGGCCCCGCGTCGAGCCCCAGGCGCTCCGCCGCCCAGGCCGCCAGCGCCCGGGCCTCCCGGGCGTGCCCGGCGAGGCGTCCCAGGCGGACGTCGACGCCGGGCCAGCGCGCCGCGAGCCGCGGCAGGATGGTGTGGCGGAGGTAGTTGCGGTCCCGCGTGAGCTCGGCGTTGTCGGGATCGTCGACCCACTCCAGCCGGTGCTCCCGGGCATAGCTGTCAATGGCGTCCCGGGGCCAGGCCAGCAGGGGACGGATCAGGGTGAGCGGGCCGAGGCGCCGCGACGGCGCGATCCCGGTCAGGCCCTCGACGCCGCTGCCGCGGAGCAGCCGGAGCAGGACGGTCTCCGCCTGGTCGTCGGCGTGGTGGGCCGTGGCCACCACCGCGCCCCCGGGGAGCAGGCGCTGGAAGGCGTCGTAGCGGGCGGCCCGGGCCCGGGCCTCGAGATCGCCGCCCGGCACGACCCCGACGCGGCAACTATGGAAGGCGAGCCCGCGGCGTTCCGCCGCCGCCGCACAGAAACGGGCCCAGGCGGCGCTGTCCGCCGCCAGACCGTGGTCGACGTGGACCACGCCGGCGGCGACGCCGGCCCGGGCGGCGAGGTCCAGCAGAACGATGGAGTCGCGGCCGCCGCTGACGGCCAGGTGGAGGGGGCACTCCCCGACGAGCCGGCGGACCGCCTCGGCGAAGACGTCCGGCCCGAGGGGGGTCACGGGATCACTCGCGGAAGCGGCCCAGCCCCATGAGCCGCTCGTAGCGCTGCGCCACCAGGTCCTCGGTGGACAGCGCCCGCAGCGCGGTGAGCTGCTCGTGGAGCACGCCGTCGAGGGCCTGGGCGGCGGCGCTCCAGTCCCGGTGGACGCCGCCCAGCGGCTCGGTGATCACCTCGTCCACCAGGCCGAGCTCACGCAGGCGTTCAGCGTTGATGCCCATGGCCTCGGCGGCGGCGGGGGCCTGCTCGGAGTCCTTCCACAGGATGGAGGCGCAGCCCTCCGGGGAGATCACCGAGTAGGTGCTGTACTGGAGCATCAGCACGCGATCGCCCACACCGATGGCGAGCGCGCCGCCGGAGCCGCCCTCGCCGATGACGGTGCACACGATGGGCGTGCGCAGCCGCGACATCACCTGCAGGTTGTGCGCAATGGCCTCGCTCTGGCCGCGCTCTTCGGCGTCCACGCCGGGGTACGCTCCCGGGGTGTCGATGAAGGTGAGCACCGGCATGCGGAACCGCTCGGCCATCTCCATGAGACGCTCGGCCTTGCGGTAGCCCTCCGGCCGCGGCATGCCGAAGTTGCGGCGGATCTTCTCGCGGGTGTCACGGCCCTTCTGCTGGCCGATCACCATCACCGGCTCGCCGCGATAGCGCGCGAGACCGCCGACGATGGCGGGATCGTCGGCGAAGCTGCGGTCGCCGTGAAGCTCTTCGAAATCGGTGAACAGCCGCTCGGCGTAGTCGAGGGTGTAGGGACGCTGCGGATGACGGGCGAGCTGGGCGATCTGCCAGGGGGTGAGACTGGAGAAGATCTGCTCGGTGAGCTGCCGGCTCTTCGCCTGCAGCCGCGCGATCTCCTCGCTGATGTTCACATCGGCATCGTCGCCGACGTAGCGCAGCTCGTCGATCTTGGCCTCGAGTTCTGCAATGGGACGCTCGAATTCGAGAAAATTCAGACTCATCGCTGCCCGTTCCGCAACACTGCCGACACAAGGCGCACGACTATAACACGCCAGCGCCGGCGGCGGAGGCATGGCGATTCACAGCATCGCCATGCCCTGCGGCACCGTGGCTCAATACTCCACGCGGACGGCACCCTCGCCCGTCAAACCACCGAGCCGGCGAAGCAGCTCGTCGGTAGGCCGCACACGCCATCGCTCGCCGAGCCGGATCACAGCCCGGGCGTCGTTGCCCTGATAGTCCACCACCACAGGGCAATTGCCGTCGCGGTAGGCACTCAGGGTGTCCCGCAGGGCCGGCACGAAGCCGTTGCCCGCGCCGGCGGCGTCGACACCGAGCACCAGCCGGCGGGCGAAACGCTCGCGGGCCTCGCCGATGTCCATGACCGTCTCCGCGGAGACACGGTAGCCGTCGCTGAACTCGTCGTAGCCGAGATCGCCCTGTACTATCAGCAGCGCATCCTTGACCAGCAGGTGACGGAAGCGCTCATAGGCCTCGGGAAACAGCACCGCCTCCAGCCGCGCGGTGCGGTCGTCAAGGGAGAGCGCGGCCAGGCGCCCGCCGGACTGGGTCACGCGCACGCGCATGCCCACCAGCAGCCCGGCCACCGTGACGCGGTTTTCCCCGGAGCGTCGGCGCCCGCCTCCTCCACCGTTGCCCGCGGTGCTCATCCCATTGCCGGTGGCGAGCTGGTTGAGCCGGCCGGTGACGAAACAGCGAATGTCCGGCTCGTACTGCTCGATGGGGTGGCCGGTGAGATAGAGCCCCAGGATCTCCTTCTCCGCGGCGAGGCGCTCCCGTTCCTCCCACTCCGGCTGCGGCGGACGCGGAACGGCCACCGCGGCCCCGCTGTCTCCGCCGGAGCCGCCGAGGCCGAAGAGGTCATCCTGGCCGGTGGCGGCGTTGCGGCTGGTCTGCTCCGCGGCCCGCAGCGCCTCGGGGAGGTAGTGCATCGCCGTCGCGCGGTTTTCGCAGATGCTGTCCAGGCTGCCGGAGCGGATCAACGCCTCGATCACGCGCTTGTTCAGGCGCCGCAGGTCGACGCGGGCGCACAGGTCGAAGAGGTCCTCGAAGGGGCCGTTGGCCTCGCGTTCCGCAATCAGGCCCTCGATGGCGGCGTGGCCGACACCCTTTACCGCGCCGAGACCGTAGACGATGGTGCGCTCGTCGCGGGCCCGAAACATCCAGTCCGAGCGGTTGACGTCCGGCGGCTCCACAGACAGGCCCATGGAGCGGCATTCCTCGATGAAGGTCACCACCTTGTCGGTGTTGTCCATGTCCGAGGACAGCACCGCCGCCATGAACGGCGCCGGCTCGTGGGCCTTGAGCCACGCGGTCTGGTAGGAGAGCAGGGCGTAGGCGGCGGAGTGGGACTTGTTGAAGCCGTAGCCGGCGAACTTCTCCATCAGGTCGAAGATCGCCTCGGCGTGGTCGTGGGACAGCCCGCGCTCGGTCGCCCCCGCCATGAACAGCTCGCGCTGCTTCGCCATCTCGGCGGGCTTCTTCTTGCCCATGGCCCGGCGCAGCAAATCCGCGCCGCCCAGGCTGTAGCCGGCGAGCACCTGGGCGATACGCTGGACCTGCTCCTGGTAGAGGATGACGCCGTAGGTGGGCTTGAGGATCGGCTCCAGGTCGTCGTGGTGGAGCTCCGCGGTGGGGTACGCCACCGGCGTGCGTCCATGCTTGCGGTCGATGAAGTCCTCGACCATGCCGGACTGCAGGGGGCCGGGGCGGAATAGCGCCACCAGCGCGACGATGTCCTCGAAGCTGTCCGGCTGCAGCCGCCGGATGAGGTCCTTCATGCCCCGGGATTCGAGCTGGAAGACCGCCGTGGTCCGGCACGCCTTGAGCAGCTCGAAGCTCTCGCGATCGTTGAGCGGGATGGCGGAGATATCCAGCGCCTCCTCGCCGCGCTCGGCGCGGATGGCGTTCACCGCCTTCACCGTCCAATCGATGATGGTCAGCGTGCGCAGGCCGAGGAAATCGAACTTCACCAGGCCCACGGCCTCGACGTCGTCCTTGTCGTACTGGGTGGCGAGGCCGCCGCCACCGGGCTCGCAGTACAGCGGGGCGAAGTCGGTGAGCGCGGAGGGCGCGATCACCACGCCGCCGGCGTGCTTGCCGACGTTGCGCGACATCCCCTCGAGCTTGCGTGCCATGTCGATGAGGGTCTGGACCTCCTCATCGTCGTGGTAGAGGTTCCTGAGGTCCTCCTCCTGCTCCAGCGCCTTGTCGAGGGTCATGCCCAGCTCGAAGGGCACGAGCTTGGCGATGCGGTCCACGTAGCCGTAGGGATGGCCGAGGACGCGGCCGACATCGCGCACCACCGCGCGTGCGGCCATAGTGCCGTGGGTGGCGATCTGCGAGACCTTGTCACGGCCGTACTTCTCGGCGACGTACTCGATCACCGCGTCGCGCTTCTCCATGCAGAAGTCGACGTCGAAGTCGGGCATGGACACACGCTCGGGGTTGAGGAAGCGCTCGAAGAGCAGATCGTAACGCAGGGGGTCGAGGTCGGTGATGTCCAGCGCGTAGGCCACCAGGGAGCCGGCACCGGAGCCGCGCCCCGGTCCCACCGGGATGTCGTTGTCCTTCGCCCAGCGGATAAAGTCGGCGACGATGAGGAAGTAGCCGGGGAAGCCCATCTGCTCGATCACGCCGAGTTCATGCTGCAGCCGCGACTCGTAGCGCTCCCGGGTCGCCGCCGGCTCCGGGTCGTCCGCGCTGATGATGCGCTCCAGGCGCCGCTCCAGCCCCTGCCGCGCCTCGACCGTGAGGTACTCGTCGATGCTCATGCCCTCGGGTACCGGGAACTCCGGGAGGACGTTCTGATCGAGGGTCAGCGTCAGGTTGCAGCGCCGGGCGATCTCGACGGTGTTCTCGACGGCCTCGGGGATATCGGCGAACCGCTCGGCCATCTCCTGCGGCGTGCGCAGATACTGCTCCGGGCTGTAGTGTCGGGGCCGGCGCTTGTCATCGAGGGTCCGGCCCTCGTGGATGCACACGCGGGCCTCGTGGGCCTCGAAGTCCCCCGCCTCCAGGAAGCGCACATCGTTGGTTGCCACCACCGGCGTACCGGTCTCGGCGGCGAGGTCCACCGCGGCGTGGACGTGGTCCTCGTCGCCGGGACGGCCGGTGCGTTGCAGCTCCAGGTAGTAACGCCCGGGAAAGTGCTTCTGCCAGAAGGCCAGCCGCTCCCGCGCCTCACCGGCATGACCGGCAAGCAGTGAGCGCCCGACGTCGCCCTCGCGGGCGCCGGAGAGCACGATCAGACCCTGCGACCAGCGCGCCAGCCAATCGCGCTCCACCAGGGGGATGCCACTGTCCTGGCCGTGGAGATAGCTCTCGGTGAGGATCCGCGTGAGCGAGCCGTAGCCGGCGTCCGTGGCGCACAACAGCGTCGCCCGAGCGCTGCCCTGCGGCGACGCCGGGTCCGCGATGCGGATGTCGGCACCGATGATCGGCTTGACCCCGGCCGCCAGCGCCGCCTGGTAGAACTTCACCATGCCGAAGAGGTTGCCTTGGTCGGTGATGGCCACCGCCGGCATCCCGGCGCTCGCACAGGCGGCCATCAGCGGTTTGATGCGGACCACGCCGTCGATGAGCGAGAACTCGGTGTGCAGGTGCAGGTGTATGAAGCGCGCAGTCATCGGTCGGTCGACCTCGTTGGGGCATGTGATGCGGGGCAGACGCAGCCCTCAGAGTGTACTGCCGGCGGCGTCGCCGACCAATCGTTCCGCCGCCTCGCGGACCGGGCGAAACGAGTGGCGGTGCAGCGCACAGGGCCCGAGGCGGGCCAGTGCGGCGAGGTGCTCGCGGGTGCCATAGCCCTTGTGCCGGGCGAAGCCGTAGCCGGGATGGGCCTCGTCCAGCGCCACCATCTCCGCGTCCCGCGCCTGCTTGGCAAGGATGGAGGCCGCAGCGATGGCGGGGACGCTGGCGTCGCCGCCCACCACCGGCTCCGCCGGGCAGCCGAGCGGCGGGCAATCACGACCGTCCACCAGCGCGAAATCCGCCGGTGGCGACAGCGCCGCCAAGGCGCGGCGCATGGCCAGGAAGGTCGCCTCGCGGATGTTGAGCGTGTCGATCTCCTCGACCTCGGCGCGACCGAGCCCCCAGGCCAGGGCCTCGCCGCGGATGCGCTCGGCGAGCATCTCCCGCCGCCGGGCGGTGAGGCTCTTGGAATCGGCCATGCCGGCGATCCCCGCCGGGGCCAGGATCACCGCGGCGGCCACCACCGGCCCAGCGAGCGGGCCGCGCCCGACCTCGTCGACCCCGGCGGGCCGGGCGGCGGCGCCGGCGAACTCGAAACCGGCCTGGCCGCTCATGCCAGCGTCGCCTCCACGGCATCCGCCGCGCGCTCGTCGGCGCCACGGCACAGCGTCTCGTGGAAGGCGCGGAAACGCTCGCCGAGCGCCGCGGCGGCGGCCGGGTCGTCCAGCCAGCCGGTCACCGCGGCGGCCAGGGCCCCGGGCGTCGCTGCCTCCTGGATGTACTCCGGCACCACGGCCTCCCCGGCGAGCAGGTTGGGCAGCGAGAAATGCCGCGTACTCACCAGTCCGAGGCGGCGCACCAGCCAGGCCGTCGCCGGGGCGACCCGGTAGGCGACGACCATCGGGCGCTTGAGCAGCATGGCCTCCAGGGTCGCCGTGCCGGAGGCGGTGAGCACCACATCCGCCGCCCCCATGACGGTCGCCGCGTCGCCCTCGACGAGACGCACGGCGTCAGCGACACCGACCTTGTCCAGTACCTCCCGGAAACGGGCCGCGAGTGCCGGGGTCGCCATGGGCGCGAGCACGGTGAGTCCCGGGCGCGCCCGACGCAGCCGTTCCACCGCCTGTGCGAACAGCGTGCCCAGGCGTTCGAGCTCCCCCATCCGGCTGCCCGGCAGCACCGCGAGCACGGTGGCGTCGGCGTCCACGCCGAGGGCCGCACGGTAGCCCGCAGTATCGGTCTCCATCGGGAAGCGGTCCGCCGCCGGATGGCCGACGAAGCTCACCGGCACCTCGTGCGCCCGGTAGAACTCGGCCTCGAAGGGCAGCAGCGTAAGCATGCGGTCCACCGACCGGGCGATGCCGCGCACGCGCCCCTGCCGCCACGCCCACACCGAGGGACTGACGTAGTGCACGGTGCGCACCCCGCGCTGTCGCAGCCGGCGAGCGAGCCCGAGATTGAAGTCCGGGGAATCGATGCCGATGAACACGTCCGGCGGATCGGCACTCAGGCGCCGGACGAGGTCCCGGCGCACCGCAAGCAGCCGCGGCAGGTGACGCAGCACCTCGACCAGCCCCATCACGGAGAGCGTCTCCAGCGGATAGAGGCTCTCCAGCCCCTCCGCCGCCATCGCCGGGCCGCCGATGCCCTCGAACCGGACCCCGGGGTGACGGCGTGCGAGCGCACGCATCAGCCCGGCTCCGAGCAGGTCCCCCGAGAGCTCGCCCGCCACCAACGCCACGCGCTGCATGGCGGGCACTAGCGGATGATGCCGCGGCGGCTGTCGCGCACGAACCCGGCCAGGGTCGCGACCGCCGGCTCGGAAGCCCCCTCCAGCGCGGCAACGGCGTCCTCGGCGCGTAGCCCCTTGCGGTAGAGCGTGCGGTAGGCGGCCTTGAGCGCGCGCACCGCGTCCCGGGAGAAGTCGTGGCGACGCAGGCCCTCGACGTTCAGGCCCCGGGGCGTGGCCCGCTGGCCCGCGGCCATCACGAACGGCGGCACGTCCCGGTCGACATGGGCCCCGAAGGCGAGGAAGCCATGGGTGCCGAGACGGCAGAACTGATGCACCAGGGCGTAGCCGCCGAGGATGACATGATCGCCGACCTCGACGTGACCGGCGAGCGAGGCGTTGTTGGCGAAGACGACATGGCTTCCGATGAGACAGTCATGGGCGATGTGGCAGTATGCCATGATCCAATTGTCGTCGCCCACGCGCGTGACACCGCCACCTTCCCGGGTGCCCCGGTTGATCGTGACGAACTCGCGGATCGTATTGCCGTGGCCGATCTCGAGGGTCGAGTGCTCGCCCGAGAACTTCTTGTCCTGGGGCTCCTCGCCGACGGAGGCGAACTGGAAGATGCGGTTGTCCCGGCCGATGCGCGTCGGCCCATGGATCACCACGTGGGGGCCGACCCAGGTCCCGGCATCGATGCTGACCTCCGCACCGACGATGCTGTACGCCCCGACCGTCACGCCCTCGGCGATACGCGCCGAGGGATCGATCACCGCCGTGGGATGGATATCGCTCACACTTCCCTCATCGTGCAGCGGATCTCGGCGCTGGCGGCGACCGCACCGTCCACCCGGGCCTCCACGGCGAACATCCAGATCCCGCGCATGTTGCGGTTGAACCGCGCCTCCAGCGTCAGGCAGTCACCGGGCTCCACCGGGCGCTTGAACTTCGCCTTGTCGATGCCGACGAGATAGAAGAGCTTGGAGTCGTCGGGCGTGACCTGCTGGGTGCGGAATGCCAGCAGCCCGCAGGCCTGGGCCAGGGCCTCCAGGATGAGCACTCCGGGCATCACCGCGCGCTGCGGGAAGTGGCCCTGGAAGAAGGGCTCGTTGACGGTGACGTTCTTGATCGCCTCGATCGACTCGCCGGGCACGCACTCGCGCACCCGGTCGACGAGCAGGAACGGATATCGGTGCGGGAGGTAGTTCTTGATCTCGTGGCAGTCCATCCCCGCCGCAGTGTCGCTGTGTGTCATGAGTCCTTCCGTTCGTCCGGTTCCGACGCCGCCAGGCGCCGCTCTAGCTCGCGCAGGCGCCGTGCCATGGCGTCGAGCTGGTTGAAACGCGCTGCATTGCGGCGCCACTCCCGTGCCGTAGCCATGGGCGTGCCCGACGCGTAGACGTCCGCGTTGCGTATGTCGTGGGTGACGCGGGCCATGCCCATCACCACGGTGCCGTCGGCGATGTGGAGGTGCCCGTTGATGCCGGCCCCCCCAGCCACCGTCACCCCACGGCCAATGTGGGTGCTGCCCGCCACCGCGGAGCAGCCGGCCATCACGGAATGCGCCCCCACGTGGCAGTTGTGCGCCACCTGCACGAGGTTGTCGATCTTCACGCCCTCGGCGATGACGGTGTCATCCAGCGCGCCGCGATCGACGGTGGAGTTGGCGCCGATCTCGACGTCGTCGCCGAGGATCACCCGCCCCAACTGGGGCACCTTTTCCCAGCGCTCGCCGTCGCGGGCGAAGCCGAAGCCGTCGGCGCCGATCACCGCGCCGCCGTGCACGATCACGCGATCACCGAGGCGGCAGTCAGGGTAGATCACCGCCGCCGACATGATCCGGCAGTCCGCGCCGAGCACACTGGCCGCGCCGACCACGGCGTTCGCCGCGATCACGCAACGCGGCCCGATCACGGCGCCCGCCTCCACCACCGCACCGGCGGCGACATGGGCGCTGGCATCCACCTGTGCCTCCGGCGCCACGCAGGCCTGCGGATGGATGCCCGCCGGCCGTTCGCGCTCGGGGTGCAGCAGCCGCGCCGCCCGCGCGAACATCAGGTGCGGATTGTCGGCGATCAACGCAGCGGAAACCAGCCCCGCCGCATCCTCGCGCAGGATTACCGCCGAGGCGCGCGTATCCGCGAGCTCGTCACGGTGGCGGTCGCCGGTGAAGAAGCCGATCGCCCCCGGTCCGGCATTCCCCAGCGACGCCACCCGGTCGATGCGTATGTCGCCGTCGCCCCGCAGGCCGCAGCCGGTCGCCTCGGCCAGCTCGCGGAGCGTCATTGAGCTGCTCGCGTTCACGAAAGTCCCTTTGCCCGGGCGGCGTCATCCGCCCTGCTGGTTGCGCTCGAACTCCTTGCGGAGGCGCTCGATGATGCGGTCCGTGATATCCACCGCGTCGCTGGCGTAGATCACACCGTCACTGACGACCAGGTCGTAGTCCTGACGCTTGGCGTAGTCGCTCACCGTCTGGAGGATGCGCCGCTGGAGCTCGCCGAGCTCCTCGTTGCGACGCATGTTGAAGTCCTCGCGGAACGCCTCCTGGGTGCGCTGGATATCACGGCGCAACGAGACGATCTGTCGCTGCAGCGACTGGCGGTCCGACTCGCTCATCGAGGCGTTGTCCTGCAGGCGCTGCTCCAGCGAACGGAGCTTCTCCTGCATCGACACGATCTCCTGGTCGCGGGGCGCAAACTCCTTCTCGAGCTTGCGCCGGGCCGCATCCGCCTGCGGGGCGTTGTTGGAGACCTTGGCCGGATTGACGAACCCGATCTTGATCTCCGCCGCCCCCGCCGGCAGCGCGAACGCCAGCCCGGCGGCAAGCGCCGTGACCAGTACCGCGCCCGTCACACGGCGGTGCCGCATGGCCGGCGCCGGCCTAGAAGAACGTGCCCAGAGAGAACTGGAAGAACTGCTTATCATCATTGGACTCTTCATTAAGCGGCCGCGCCACGCTCATCGTCAGCGGTCCCAGCGGCGAATACCAGATCATGCCGAGACCCGCCGAATAGCGCAGGTTCCCGAGGTCCACATTCTCGTCATAGGTGTAATACACCTGACCCGCGTCCACGAACGTGGTGAACCGGAAGCTGCTGTCCTCGCTGCCGGGCGGCGGGAAACGCAGCTCCGCGGTACCCAGCACCCGGGCGTTGCCGCCGATGGGATCGTCGTTCTCGTCCCGCGGGCCCAGCGAGTTGCCGTCGAAGCCGCGGACGGTGGATATGCCACCGGCGAAATAGTTCTCGAAGAACGGGAGCCGGCTGTTCGTACCGTAGCCATCGCCGTACGCCACCGAGCCCTCCAGGGCCAGGGTGAGCCAGTCGGCAAGGGCCTGGTAACGACGATGGCTGTAGCTGGCCTTGTAGTACTCGAGCTCGCTGCCGGGGATCGCCGCGGTCAGGCTCGCGGTCTGCTGACTGCCCTCGGAGGGGAAGACTGCGCGATTGCGCGTGTCGTGGGTCCACGAAAGCGCCACCCGGTAGGTGGTGTTCTGCTTGCCGTAGTCATTGACGAAGGACTGCTGGATATCCGTGGGCTCGTCGTTGAGGGTCAGATCCAGGTTCTCGACCTCCAGGTCCGCGCCGATGGTGTCGTTGCTCGACACCGGCAGGTTATACCCGTAGGTGCCGGTGATGCTCTTGACACCGTAATCGGAGAGGTCCGCCTCGCTGGCGTCGGTATCGCGATAGGCGAGGCTGACGTTCCGGTCGATGCCGGAGGTCGTGTAGAAACGGTCGAGGTACGACAGGCGATAGACGGTGTTGGAGCTGTCGTTATTGGCATTGAACGCCAGCCGGTCGCCGGAACCGAAGACGTTGTCCTGCTGAACGCCGAAGTTCAGCAGCAGCCCCTGGGACGTGCCGTAGCCGATACCGGCCTTGATGCTGCCGGACAGGCGCTCCTTGACGGACACGTCGACATCCACCTGGTCGCGACTGCCGGACACCCGCGGCGTCTCGATCGAGACGTCGTCGAAGAAACCGAGGCGGTTGAGACGGTTGCGGGACTCGGAGACGTCCTCGGTGGACAGCCAGGCGCCCTCGTACTGACGCAGCTCACGGCGGATGACGTTGTCCCGGGTGGTCTCGTTGCCGCTGATGTTGATCTGGCGGACGTACACCCGCTGCGCCGGATCCACATAGATGGTGATATCGACGGTTCCCTCGTCCTCGTTGACCTTGGGCACGGGATTGATGTTCGCGAACGCGTAGCCGCGCTCGCCGAGCTTCTCACGCAGCGCCTCCGCAGTGGAGACCACCTGGGAGCGGGCATAGAGCTCGCCTGGCTCGAGCTCGACGAGCTTGCGCAGTGTCTCTTCCGGATAGATCGGATCGCCGGCGAGCCCCACCTCGCCGACGCGGAACTGCTCGCCCTCGTCAAGGTTCACGGTAACGTGGATGCGCCGCCGATCCGGGCTGATGGAGACCTGGGTCGAGGTAATGGTGAAATTCACGAACCCGCGATCCTGGTAGTAGGAGCGCAGGCGCTCCAAGTCGCCGGCCAGGCGTTGACGCGAATAGCGGTCGGCGTTCGAGAAGAGACGGTACCAGGGCACCGGACCCATCTGGAAGATGTCCCGCAGGGTCTCGTCGTCGAAGTTCGCGTTACCGACGAACTGGATCTCCTGGACCGCGGCAGGCTCACCCTCTTTCACGTCCAACCGGACGCTGACGCGGTTGCGCGGCAGCGGGGAGACGGTGCTCTCGACCTCAACGTCATAATAGCCGAGGGAGAAGTACTGTTGACGCAGCTCGCGCTGCACTTGCGCAAGCAGCGACCGATCCAGGGTCTTGCCCTTGGCCAGGCCCGCACCCTTGAGGGCCTTGAGCAGGTCCTCATCGCCCATCTCGTTGTTACCGTGGAGCTCGATACGTGCGATCGCGGGACGCTCGACGACATCGACGACGAGGACGTTGCCATCGCGGCGCAGCGTCACGTCTTGGAAGAACCCCGTGTCATAGAGCGAACGGATGGCCGAGGCGACCTGCGATCCGGTCACCCTGTCCCCCACGTCGACGGGCAGGTAGTTGAACACCGTGCCCGCCGAGATGCGACGCAACCCCTCGACGCGAATGTCGTCCACCTGGAACGGCTCCATGGCGGCGGCCTGCCCCATCACCGCGGCAAGCGCCAGTGCAAGTAGCGATTTACGCATTCGCTCGTCGATTCCCTATCAGCTCGGCCCGAACAATCGGGCAATGTCGTTGTAGAAGGCCACCGCCATCAGCAGCCCGAGCAGGGCGAGCCCCACCTGCTGCCCAACGGCCTGCGCGGCCTCCGACAGCGGCCGCCCCTGCACCCACTCGATGGCGTTGAACATCAGGTGCCCCCCGTCGAGCACCGGCACCGGCAGCAGGTTCAGCACCCCCAGGCTGATGCTCACGATAGCGAGAAACCGCAGAAACGGTACCACACCCAGCTGAGCGGATTGCCCCGCATACTGAGCGATATTGATAGGCCCGCTCAAGTTCTTCACCGAGGCCTCCCCGGTGATCATCTGCCCGAGCATCTTCACGGTGAGCGCACTCGCGCGCCAGGTCTCACCCGCGGCAGCCCCCACGGCGGCGAGCGGTCCGTACTGTATCGTCTGCTGCATGCGCTCGAGGGCGCCGCGGTCGAAACGCGGCGAGACGCCGAGGCGGCCGATCGGTCCCTGGGCGCCGTCCACCCGGGCCAGGGTTACCGCCACCTTGCGACGCTCGCCGCCGCGCGCGAGCGTCAGCGTCACGGACTCGCCGGGCCGGGCACGGACGTAGTCGACCAGCTTCGCCCAGTCGGGTATGGGCGTGCCATCCACCGCCTCGATGCGGTCGCCCGGCTGCAGCCCCGCCCGGGCGGCGGGCCCGTCGGGCATGACCGAGTCGATAACGGGTTCGATACGCGGGCGCCAGGGCTGCATGCCCAGCGCGGCGAGAATGTCCGGATTCTTCCCGACTGGCCCGATCGCCGCGACGTTCAGGCTGTGACTCTGGCGCGGGCCGTCCTCGCCCACGAGCGTGGTGACCTTCAGGTCCGGGTTCCCTGGCCCCTGGGAGAGGATCTGCATGAGCACATCGTCCCAGGTACGCGTGGCCTCGCCGCCCACGGAGACGATGCGCTGGCCGGACTGCAGGCCTGCCGCGGCGGCGGGCGTGTCCGGCTCCACCTGGCCGATCACCGGCTTCATCGCCGTGGTACCGGTGACGAAGATTGCCCAGTAGGCGAGCACGGCAAAGACGAAATTAAAGCCCGGCCCGGCGACGAGAATGGCGTTGCGCACCCACAGCGGCTGGCGGTTGAACGCGCGGTGACGGTCCTCGTCGGGGACCTCGCCCTCGCGCTCATCGAGCATCTTGACGTAGCCGCCCAGGGGAATCGCCGAGATCGCGTACTCGGTGCCGTCACGGCCCTCATGGCGCCAGAGAATGCGGCCAAAGCCCACGGAGAAGCGCAGCACCTTCACCCCCAGGCGCCGTGCCACCCAGAAATGACCGAACTCGTGGACCGTGACCAGAAGGCCCAGGGCCACGGCGAAGGCAATAATACTGGTGAGCACGCTCATCGTCGCCCTCCACGGCCGATAGTCGCCTCGGCGGCGCAGCGCGCACGCGCATCCGTCGCCATTACCTGTTCTAGCGAGGTCACCGGTTCCGACGGCACCGCGGCCAGGGTCGATTCGACCACGTCCGCGATCGCCATGAAGCCAAGCCGGTGCGAAAGAAACGCCGCCACGGCCACCTCGTTGGCCGCATTGAGCACCGCTGGTGCCGTACCGCCCTCCCGCAACGCCGCCACCGCCAGGCCTAGGCAGGGAAAGCGCGCGGGGTCCGGCCGCTCGAACTCCAGCCGGGCGACGGCGAAGAGATCCAGCGGTGCGACCCCCGCGGCGATCCGCTCGGGCGCCGCCAGGGCGTGCGCGATCGGGGTGCGCATGTCCGGATTGCCGAGCTGTGCCAGCACGGAGCCGTCGACGTACTCCACGAGCGAGTGCACGACGCTCTGTGGGTGAATGACCACTTCCACCGCCGACGGTTCCAGGCCGAAGAGCAGACAGGCCTCGATGTACTCCAGGCCCTTGTTCATCATGGTCGCCGAATCCACCGAGATCTTGCGCCCCATGTCCCAGTTGGGATGGGCGCAGGCCTCCTCCGGCGTGACCCGCGACAGGCTCTCCGGAGCCCGGGTGCGGAACGGTCCGCCGGAGGCGGTGAGCAGCACCCGCCGCACCCCACTTCCCGTGACACCGTCGCGACCGTACGACGGCGGCAGGCACTGGTAGATGGCGTTGTGCTCGCTGTCCACCGGCAGCAGCTCGGCACCCCCCCGGCGTGCCGCCTCCAGCAGCAGCGGACCGGCGACCACCAGGGACTCCTTGTTGGCGAGCAGCACCCGGCAACCCCGCTCGACCGCGGCCATCGTGGACGCGAGCCCCGCGGCACCGACGATCGCCGAGACCACCGTATCCGCCGGGCCGTCCCGGACCGCCGCCACTAGGCCCGCCTCTCCGGCGCGCACGGCCGGCGCGCCGGGGCCGTCGCCCAGCAACCGCGACAGCGCCCGCGCCGCCTTTGGATCGGCCATAACGGCAACCTCGGGGCGATGGTGCCGGCACAGCGCTGCCATCGCCTCGACATTGCGCGAGGCAGTCAGTGTATGCACCCGGAATCGCGCCGGATGACGGTCAACGACA
The DNA here is from genome assembly GCF_000374645.1 of Arhodomonas aquaeolei DSM 8974. Classification (GTDB taxonomy): domain Bacteria; phylum Pseudomonadota; class Gammaproteobacteria; order Nitrococcales; family Nitrococcaceae; genus Arhodomonas; species Arhodomonas aquaeolei. The sequence continues at coordinate 69,300 of NZ_KB894808.1, read as the reverse complement.
TCGAGCACGCTGGTGCCGATGGAACCGGTCGCGCCGAGGACGATGACCTCACGCATGCACGCCTCCCCCGAGCGCAAAGGCCGTCACCGCCACTACCGGGGCAGCCGCGAGGAGCGCGTCGATGCGGTCGAGCAGCCCGCCGTGCCCCGGCAGCATCTGACCGCTATCCTTCAGGCCGCGCTGGCGCTTGAGCATGCTCTCGAAGAGGTCACCGACGATGCTCAGGGCGATGGTCGCCACCCCGGCCACCGCGAGCCAGGGCGAGAGCGGCAGCCAGCCATCGCCGGGGATCCAATCGCCCAGGACCGCGACGACCGCCGCGGCCGCCAGCCCCAGCGCCATCCCGCCGCCGACGCCGGCCCAGGTCTTCCCGGGGCTGATTGTCGGGGCGAGCCGCCGGCGCCCCCACCGGCGCCCCGCGAAATAGCCGCCGATGTCGCCGCCCCAGACCAGGACCAGCAGGGCCGTGAGCCAGACGGGCGCGGCCGGCGCCTGCATCGCGACCACCATGATCGCGCCGCTCGCCGCCGCCAGCGTGGCCACGCCGGCGAGGCCGTCGAAACCGTCGTGAGCGGGTAGCCGGCCGCGGCTGCGCGCGAACACGGCGAGCCGTGCAACCGGCAGCACCCACCACCCCAGGGTGATACCGGCAAGGACGCCACCGCGGGGCACCACGGCGGCTGCCGCCCATGCGAGCCCGCAGGCGAGCGCGCAGGCGAGCGTGTACACCGCCCGCCCGCGGCACGCCGTGAGGCCGGCGAACCGGGACCACTCCCAGCCGGCGGCGGCCATGACCGCAACCACTGCCGTCCCGAGCACCCAGGACGGCGCACCCCACACCAGCCAAACGACCAGAGGGGCCAGGATCACGGCGGTAAGCACGCGCGTCCTAAGCACGGCCGGATGACCCCAGCTGCTCGGCGGTCATGCCGAAACGCCGCTGCCGGCCGCGGTACCAGGCCAGCGCCTCGTCGAGGGCGTCCGCGCCGAAGTCCGGCCAGAGCACGTCACAGAAGTAGAGCTCGGTATAGGCGAGCTGCCAGACGAGGAAGTTGCTGATACGCCGCTCACCGCCGGTGCGAATGAACAGGTCCGGCTCTGGGAGGTCGGCGAGGCAAAGTTCCCCGGCGAGCGCCCGTTCGTCGACGGCGTCGACCGTCAGGGCGCCCTCGGCCACCCGCGCGGCGAGCCGGCGCGCGGCCCGCGCGATGTCCCACCGGCCGCCGTAGCCCACGGCAACGTTCACGGCCAGTGCGTCATTGCCCGCCGTACGACGTTCCGCCTCGGCCATGCGCTCACGCAGCGCCCCGGCGAGGCGCTCGTGGTCGCCGATGAAGCGCAGGCGCACGCCATTCTCGGCGAGCCGGTCGGTCTCGCGCTCCAGCGCGCGCAGGAACAGCTCCATGAGCATGCGCACCTCACCCGGCGGGCGGCGCCAGTTCTCGCCGCTGAAGGCGAACAGGGTCAGGCAGGGAACACCGTGGTCCAGGCAGTACTCCACGGTGCGGCGGGCGGCCTCGGCACCGGCACGGTGCCCCTGGTGGCGTGGGCGTCCGCGGCCTGCGGCCCATCGCCCGTTGCCGTCCATGATGACGGCCATGTGCCGCGGTTTCGCCCCGTCGTCGTCGGAGCCCGGCTTGTGGGATTCGCGGTCTGCCGCTGTCATTGTCTCTCCACGGGTCGGGAAGACGGCCGGCGCCGCCGCAACGGCGGAAGGCGGCCAGCCGGAGGCCGCCGCCGCATCCTGTCGCCCGCATCGGCGGGGACGCCCGAGCCGGGGATCAGATCTCCATGAGCTCCGCTTCCTTGTCGCGCAGCAGATCGTCCACCTCCGCAATACGCCGGTCGGTGACCTTCTGGATCTCATCCTCGCCGTGCTTGCGATCGTCGTCGGTGATCTCCTTCTCCTTGGCGAGGGACTTGAGATCGGCGTTCGCGTCGCGGCGGATATTGCGGATCGCCACGCGGGCCTGCTCGGCCTCGCCGCGGACGATCTTGATGAGGTCCTTGCGCCGCTCCTCGGTCAGCGGCGGCAGCGGGATACGGATAACCGCTCCGGCGGAGTTCGGCGTGAGCCCGAGATCGGACTCCATGATCGCCTTCTCCACCGGCTGGATCATGTTCTTCTCGTAGGGCGTGACCACCAGCGTGCGCGCGTCGCTCGCGGTGATGTTCGCCACCTGGTTGAGCGGCACCTGCGCACCGTAATAGGAGACCGTCACGTGGTCGAGCAGGCTGGTGTGGGCACGGCCGGTGCGTATCTTGTGGAAGTCGTGGTTGAGGTTCTCGACGCTCTTGGCCATGCGCTGGTCGGCGTCTTTCCGGATCTCGTCGATCATGGTCCTATCCCCTTTCGACGATCGTGCCAATGTCGCGGCCCTCGACCGCGTCGGCGAGGGCGCCGGCACGCGTGATGTCGAACACCATGATGGGCATGCTCTGGTCACGGCACATCACGATGGCCGTGGCGTCCATGACATTGAGCTTGCGCTCGATGACCTCATCGTAGGTGAGGCGGCGGTAGCGGATGGCGGAGGGCTCCTCCACCGGGTCGGCGGAGTACACCCCGTCCACCTTGGTCGCCTTGAGCATGATGTCCGCGTTGATCTCCACCGCCCGGAGGCTCGCCGCCGAGTCGGTGGTGAAAAACGGGTTGCCGGTGCCGGCGGCGAAGATCACCACCCGGCCCTTCTCCAGGTGCCGGATCGCGCGCCGCCGGATGTAGTCCTCGCAGACCTGGTTGATCTTGATCGCGGACATCACCCGCGAGAACACCCCGCCGCGCTCCAGTGCGTCCTGGAGCGCGAGGGCATTCATCACGGTGGCCAGCATCCCCATGTGGTCGCCGGTCACGCGGTCCATGCCGGCAGCGGCCAGACCGGCGCCGCGGAAGATATTGCCCCCTCCGATCACCAGGGCGACCTGTACGCCCCGGGCGATGAGCTCCTTGATCTCGGTGGCCAGCCTCTCCGTGACCTTCGGGTCGATGCCGTAGGACTCGTTGCCGAGTAGGCCTTCACCGCTGATCTTGACCAGTATGCGGCGGTATCGTAGCTCGCTCATGATCGGGGCTCCTTGACGGGGGGTGGGTCTTCGCGCGCGCCGGCGAGCAGCCCTCAGGAACCCTTGACCTGGGCGGCAACCTCTTCCGCGAAGTTCTCCTGCTTCTTCTCCTTGCCCTCGCCCACCTCGAAGCGGGTGAAGTGGACCACGCGGGCCCCCTTGGACTCGAGCAGCTTGCCGACGGTCTGGTCCGGATCCTTCACGAAGGGCTGGCCCACGAGGGTGATCTCGCCGAGCCACTTGCGCAGGCGGCCCTCGACCATCTTCTCCACGATCTCGGCGGGCTTGCCGGAATCCTTCGCCTGCTCGACGAGGATGTCGCGCTCCTTGGCGACCAGCGCCTCGTCGACCTCGTCGGGCGTGACGTGAACCGGATTGCTCGCCGCAATGTGCATGCACAGGTCACGGGCGAGGTCCTCGTCGCCACCCTCGAGCTCGACCATCACGCCGATGCGGCTGCCATGGAGGTAGCTCGCGAGCACGCCGGAGGTCTCGTAGCGCGCGAAGCGGCGGACCTGGACGTTCTCGCCGATCTTGGCGATGAGCGCCTTCTGCGCGGTCTCGACGTCGTCGCCGCTGGCGAGCTTGAGCGCCATCAATCCATCGAGGTCCTCGGGGGCATCCTCGAGCACGCGCTGGGCCACCTCGTCGGCGAAGCCCTTGAAATCGTCGCCGGCAGCGACGAAGTCGGTCTCGCAGTTGATCTCCACGATCGCGCCGCGGCGGGCATCGTCGCTCTGGGCGATAATGATCGCGCCCTCGGCGGCCACGCGGCCAGCCTTCTTGTCGGCCTTGGCGAGGCCGCGCTTGCGCATCACCTCGACGGCGGCCTCGATGTCGCCCTCGGCCTCGACCAGGGCCTTCTTGCACTCCATCATGCCCGCGCCCGTGCGCTCGCGCAGGTCCTTGACGAGTTGAGCGGAAATCGCCATGGGTAACTCCCCTATTCGGTATTCGGTAGACAGGTAGCCCGCCCGTCGCCGGGCGGGCCCGCGCAATGTTATTCGGCGCCCTGGGCCGGCTGATCCTCGCCGGTCTCCGCCGCGGCGGCCGCATTCTCGCGCACCTCGACGAACTCGTCGTCGCCGCTCGCCGGCTGGGCGGTGGCCATGCGCGCATCGTTGATCGCGTCGGCGGCACCACGCAGGTACAGGCGGATAGCGCGGAAGGCATCGTCGTTGCCGGGGATGACGTAGTCCACCTCGCGCGGGGAGTTATTGGTGTCCACCACGCCGACGACCGGGATACCGAGCTTCTTCGCCTCCTTGATGGCGATGTTCTCGTAGCCGACATCGATGACGAACAGCGCATCCGGCAGCGCGTCCATGTCGACGATGCCGCCAAAGCCACGCTCGAGCTTATCGCGCTCGCGCGTCAGCGAGAGAACCTCGCGCTTGCCGAGCTTGTCGAAGGTGCCGTCCTTCTCCTGCTGCTGGAGATCCTTGAAGCGGCGGATGGAGCGCTTGACGGTGCGGAAGTTGGTGAGCATGCCGCCGAGCCAGCGGTGGTTCACGAACGGCATGTTGCAGCGCTGCGCCTCCTCGCGGACGGCCTCACGCGCGGAGCGTTTGGTGCCCACGAACAGGATGCGCCCCCCATTGGCCGCGAGGCGACCCATGTAGTTCAGCGCGTCCTGGTAGAGCGGCAGCGTCTTCTCGAGGTTGACGATGTGGATCTTGTTGCGCTCGCCGAAGATGTAGCGGGACATCTTCGGATCCCAGTAGCGGGTCTGGTGCCCGAAGTGCACGCCGGCCTCGAGCATCTCGCGCATGGTTACGTTAGCCATTGTCTTTCAGCTCCTGATTACGGGTTGAGCCTCCATGCACCCTCACGCGGCAATCCTGCCCCCGACGGGCACAGGACACCCGGCCGCATGTGCCGGTGCATGTGTGGTATTGCTGTCCGCCGCACGCTGGCGACGTAAAAACTCCCGTGCAGGCGGTACCCGGCATGGGCCGCCGTTGCCTTGGAAGCGCGCGATTTATACCATAGCGAGGATCGAGTGTCATGCTACGGACGCTCGCGCGGCCCGCCACGACGGGCCGCCGGCGCCACCACGAGGGCCCGCCCGGGCCGTCATGTCGCCGCCCGCAGACAACCCGCCCACGCCACCAGGGTTCCGAATGACCGTAACCATTAAGACAGCCGAAGAGATCGAGAAGATGCGCGTCGCCGGCCGGCTGGCCGCAGAGGTGCTCGACGTCGTCACACCCCATGTACGCCCGGGCGTGACCACCGAGGAGCTCGACCGCATCTGCCACGACCACATCGTCAGCGAGCAGGACGCCATCCCGGCGCCGCTGAACTACCGCGGCTTCCCGAAGTCCGTTTGCACGTCCGTCAACCACGTTATCTGCCACGGTATCCCGGGGCCGAAGAAGCTCAAGCGCGGCGACATCCTCAACATCGACGTCACCGTCATCAAGGACGGCTACCACGGCGACACCAGCCGCATGTTCTACGTCGGCGAGCCCACGATCCAGGGACGGCGTATCAGCGAGCTCGCCTGGCGCTGCATGTGGACGGGCATCGAGCAAGTGCGCCCGGGCGCGCGCCTGGGGGATATCGGTCACGCCATCCAGACCCTGGCCGAGGACGAGGGCTGCTCGGTGGTGCGCGAGTTCTGCGGTCACGGTATCGGCCGCGGCTTCCACGAGGACCCGCAGGTGCTCCACTACGGCCGCCCCGGCACGGGCATGGAGCTCGCCGAGGGGATGACATTCACCATCGAGCCGATGATCAATATCGGCCGCCGGGACAGCCGCATCCTCAAGGACGGCTGGACCGCGGTGACCAAGGACCACAGCCTGTCCGCGCAGTGGGAGCACACCATCCTGGTCACGCCGGACGGCTACGAGATCCTCACGCACAGCGACGCCTACCAGGACTGATCCGTGATCACGCCCGAGGCCGTGCGCAACGACCGCCAGCTCCTCGACATCGAGGCGCTGGACACCGCCCTGATCCGCGGTAGTGCCCCCGTGCCCCTGCTCCGCCGGGCCCTGGCGGATGCGGACCTCACCATGGAGGCGCGCTTCCTGGAGGGCACGCCGGCTGCGGAACTCGTGCCCCTGCGCGCGCAGGTGGTGGACTGCCTGGTCAGCCGGGTGTGGGACCGCACCATGGGCACGCTCGGCAGCGAGGCCGCGCTGATCGCCGTGGGCGGGTACGGGCGCGGCGAGCTCCACCCCGGCTCGGACACCGACCTGCTCGTGCTCCTGCCGGAGACCGAGGACACGGCGCGCTTCGACAGTGCCATCCAGGACTTGGTGACTACGCTCTGGGACATCGGCCTGGAGGTCGGCCACAGCGTGCGCACCGTCGCCGAGTGCGTGGCCAATGCCGCCGCAGACATCACGATCGCCACCAACCTCATCGAGTCGCGCCTGCTCTCGGGCAACCGCGGACTCTACGAGGCCATGGAAGAGGCCACCAGCCCGGCACACATCTGGCCGAGCCGGCTGTTCTTCGAGGCCAAGTGGCAGGAGCAGAACAACCGGCACCAGAAATACCACGACACCGCCTACAACCTGGAGCCCAACGTCAAGGAGAGCCCCGGCGGGCTGCGGGACATCCACATGGTCGGCTGGGTGGCGAAGCGCCACCTCAACGCCGACACCCTCTACGACCTGGTGCGCAAGGACTTCCTCACCGAGGAGGAGTACGCGGACCTGATGCAGGGCCAGCACTTCCTCTGGGACGTGCGCTTCGCCCTGCACGTGCTCGCCGGCCGGCGCGAGGACCGGATCCTGTTCGACTACCAGCTCCGGCTGGCCGAGCAGTTCGGCTACAAGGACGCCGAGCACACCCTGGCGGTCGAGCAGTTCATGCAGCGCTACTACCGCACCATCATGCGGCTGAACCGCCTCAACGAGATGCTCCTCCAGCTCTACCAGGAGGCGATCCTCTACGCCGACGTGGACGAGCCGCCGCGGCTGCTGAACAAGCGTTTCCAGGTCAAGCGCGGCTTCCTCGAGGTCACCCACCCGAGCGTGTTCCGTCGCTACCCGTTCGCGCTCCTGGAGGTCTTCCTGCTGCTGCAGCAGAACCCGCAGATCAAGGGCGTGCGCGCGGCCACCATCCGGCTGATCCGCGAGCACCGCGACCGCATCGACGAGCGCTTCCGCAACGACCTCCGCGCGCGCAGCCTGTTCATGGAGATCATGCGCCAGCCCCGCGGCATCACCCACGAGCTGCGGCGCATGCACAGCTACGGGGTCCTCGGCCGTTACATCCCGGCGTTCGGGCGCATCACCGGGCGCATGCAGTACGACCTCTTCCACGTCTACACCGTGGATACCCACATCCTCATGGTCGTGCGCAACCTCCGGCGGCTGTTCGTGCCGGAGTTCGCCCACGAGTTCCCGTTCTGCAGCCGGCTCGCCGGCCGGCTCGCCAAGCCGGAGCTGCTCTACCTCGCCGGGCTGTTCCATGACATCGCCAAGGGCCGCGGCGGCGACCACTCCGAGCTCGGTGAGCGCGAGGCCTACGAGTTCTGCATCCACCACGGGCTGTCGCGCTACGACAGCCGACTCGTGGGCTGGCTCGTGCGCCAGCACCTGCTGATGTCCATGACCGCCCAGCGCAAGGACATCTCCGACCCGCAGGTAATCAACGAGTTCGCCCGGCAGGTGGGCGATCAGCGCCGTCTGGACTACCTCTACCTGCTCACCGTGGCCGACATCCGCGGCACCGACCCCAAGCTGTGGAACTCCTGGCGCGAGGCGCTGCTGCGCGAGCTCTACGAGCTCACCAAGCGCGCCATTCGCCGGGGCCTCGGCAACCCTATCGACGGCGACGAGCTGGTGCGAGAGACCCAGCAACAGGCACGTCGGCGGCTGCGCGAGCAGGGCCTGCACCACATGACCGTGCGCTCGATCTGGCGGCACTTCACGCCGGACTACTTCCTGCGCTACAGCGCCGAGGAGATCGCCTGGCATACCGCCGCCATCCACGCCCACCGCGGCGAGGACGCCCCGCTGGTGCTCATCGACCCGGAGAGCCCCCGCGGCGGCACGGAGGTGTTCGTCTACACCCGCGACCGCGACAACATCTTCGCGCTCACGGTCTCGACGCTGGACCAGCTGCGGCTCAACATCCAGGATGCGCGGATCATCACCACGGAGAACGGCTACACCCTGGACAGCTATCTGGTCCTGGAGGACGACGGCCATCCCATCAGCGGCCACGACCGGGGCGCGGAGATCGCCGGCCGCGTCGCCGACAGCCTGGCCACCCCGGACCGGCTGCCGGAGCCCTCGGCACGGACACTGCCGCGGCGGCTACGCCACTTCAGCACCGAGAGCCAGGTCAACTTCTCCGAGGAGCAGCACAACGAGCGCACGGCGATGGAACTGATCACCGGTGACCAGCCCGGCCTGCTCGCCCAGGTGGGCTACACCTTCGCCCGCTGCGGCATCCGGGTGCAGAACGCCAAGATCAGCACCATCGGCGAGCGCGCCGAGGACGTGTTCTTCATCACCGGCCCGAACAATGCACCGCTCACCACCGCGGAGCAGCAGGCGCTGCGCGCCGCGCTGCTGGAGATCGTCGACGACGACACCGATATCATGGCCCGCGCGGACGGCGTCTAGTCCGACGGGCCGGTTTCCGATCCCGGTCGTGCGCGTCGCGCACGGCCCGAACCCGATTCAACGAGGAGGCACAATGGAGCAGCTCAAGTCCACCATCGAGGCGGCGTTCGAGAACCGCGCCGACATCCGCCCCGATTCCGGCGCGCCGGAGCTGCGCGCGGCGGTGGATCGCGCACTGATGATGCTCGACCGCGGCGAGGCCCGCGTCGCCGAGAAGGTGGGGGACGACTGGCAGGTCAACGAGTGGCTCAAGAAGGCCGTGCTGCTGTCGTTCCGGCTCAACGACAACCAGGTCATGCGCAGCGGCGTGACCAACTACTTCGACAAGGTCCCCCTCAAGTACGCCGACTACAACAGCACCGAGCTGCGCGACTCCGGCGTGCGCGTCGTCCCGCCGGCGATCGCGCGCCGCGGCGCCTACATCGCCCCCGGCGCCGTACTCATGCCCTCCTACGTCAACATCGGCGCCTACGTCGGCGAGGGCACCATGGTCGACACCTGGGCCACCGTGGGTTCATGCGCGCAGATCGGCCGGGGCGTCCACCTCTCGGGCGGTGCCGGCATCGGCGGCGTGCTCGAGCCGCTGCAGGCCAACCCCACGATCGTCGAAGACAACGTGTTCATCGGCGCACGCTCGGAGATCGTCGAGGGCGTGATCGTCGAGGAAGGGGCGGTGATCTCCATGGGCGTGTTCATCGGCCAGAGCACCAAGATCTACAACCGCGAGACCGGCGAGGTCCTCTACGGGCGCGTGCCCCGGGGCGCGGTGGTGGTGCCGGGCAGCCTCCCCGCGGATGACGGCAGCCACAGCCTCTACTGCGCGGTCATCATCAAGCAGGTGGACGCCGGCACCCGCGAGAAGGTCGGCATCAACGAGCTCCTGCGGCCGTGATCCTCCACGGGCTGAAGAGCTGCGACACCTGTCGCCGGGCGCGCCGCCACCTGGAGACGCTGGGGGTGGCGTTCACCTTCCGCGACCTCCGCGAGGACGGCGTCGACACCCCCGCCCTGGCCCGCTGGGCCGACGCCGTCGGCTGGGAGCGCCTGCTCAACCGCCGCAGCACCACCTGGCGGGAACACCCCGCCGTGGACCGGGAAGGCCTGGACCGCGGGCGTGCCATCGAGCTGATGGCCGCCCACCCCACGCTGATCAAGCGTCCCGTGCTGGAGCACGACGGCGGCGTGCTGGTCGGCTATCGACAGGATGACTACGAGGCACTGGGCTGAGATGTCGGAGACCCTGGAACTCACCTGCGAGCTCATCCGCCGGGCCTCGGTGACCCCCGAGGACGCCGGCTGCCAGGACCTGCTCGTCGAGCGGCTCGACCCACTCGGCTTCGCCTGCGAGCGCCTGGTCTTCGGCGAAGTCACCAACCTCTGGGCGCGCCGCGGCAACGCCGCGCCGCTGTTCGTCTTCGCCGGGCACACCGACGTCGTGCCCACCGGCCCGGAGGCGGACTGGTCGAGCCCGCCGTTCGAGCCGACCCTGCACGAAGGCCTGCTCTACGGCCGCGGCGCCGCGGACATGAAGGGCAGTGTGGCGGCCTTCGTCACAGCGGTGGAGCGCTTCATCGCCCATCACCCGGAACATGCGGGCAGCGTGGCGCTGCTGATCACCAGCGACGAGGAAGGCCCGGGCATCAATGGCACCCGCCGCGTGGTCGAGTACCTCGGCGAGCAGGCCGAGCGCATCGACTACTGCCTGGTCGGCGAGCCAAGCTCCGAGTCCTTGCTGGCCGACACCATCAAGATCGGCCGCCGGGGCAGCCTCCACGGCCACCTCACCGTCCGCGGCACTCAGGGCCACGTGGCCTACCCCCAGCGCGCGCGCAACCCGATCCACGCATTCGCGCCGGCGCTCGCGGCGCTCGCGGACACGCAGTGGGACCAGGGCAACGACAGCTTCCCCGCCACCAGCTTCCAAGTCTCCAACATCCGCGGTGGCACAGGTGCGACCAACGTGATTCCCGGCCAGCTTCACGTGGACTTCAACTTCCGCTTCTCCAACGAGGTCACGGAAGCGGACCTGCGCTACCGTACCGAGGCCATCCTCGGCGACCACGGCATCGACTTCGCGCTGGAGTGGGTGCTCTCCGCGCGGCCGTTCCTGACCGAGCCCGGTCCCCTGCTCGCCGCCACCACGGACGCTATCGAGGCGGTGACGGGGCGGGCGACCACCCCGTCAACCGCCGGCGGCACCTCGGACGGGCGTTTCATCGCCCCGACCGGCGCCCAGATCGTCGAGCTGGGACCACTCAACCGCAGCATCCACCAGATCGACGAGCACGTGGCCAGCGAGGACCTGGAGGCCCTATCCGCCATCTACGAGGGCATCCTCGTGCGGCTGCTCGTGCCCGGGCACTGACTCACAGCGGCTCGACGCGCTCCGCGATCCGGCCGCTCGCCACCAGCTCGCGGAACTCGTCGGCCAGTCGCTCGCTCTCGGCCACGGCGCGGAACCAGTGCCGCTCGCGCTCATAGTCCGGCAGCTTCAGGAAGTCCCGCCGGTCCGGCACCCGGCCGCCGTAAAGTCGCGACAGGTAGGCGTCGCCCGGCGCCAGTAACACCGTTCGCGAGGCGCGCGCCCCCCGGTTACGGCGCCAGCGCAGCGGCTTGTCGAACCACCCCGGGACCAGATGTGGATAGAAGTGCGGCTGCAGCACCAGTCCCGGCCCGGGATCGAAGCCGCCGTCGAAGTGGTAGTCCGTCAGGCCACCGTCGTAGTATACCCCCGGCCCGGCCCCGGGCACGTCCGTCACCGGCAGCATCACCCCGGGGATGGAGCCGGACGCGAGCAGGGCCGCGTCTGCGTTCTCCGGCGTCAGCGGCACGTAGCGCGTCGGCAGGCTGTCATCGAACCGCGCGGCGGCGCCATCGCCGCCGCCATGGAAGACCACGCGCTCGACAAAGGCCCCGAGGGCGTTGCGGCGCACGAGGTTCGCCAGCGCCGCGCCGCCGAGGCGCAAACGATGACGCCGCGACGGCGAATCGGGCGCCATGCCGCGCAGGCGCCCGGCCACCAGATTGACCCGGAACCGGGGATGGCCGAGTGCGGCCCCCGCGCGCTCCCCCTCGAACACCGCCGACAGGGTACGGCAGGCCATGTCGGTGACGAAGGCCGGAGACGGCCGTGCGGGGTAGCGCTGCCCACGATAGGCGCGCTCGAAACGAGCGAACGCCTCACGGGCGTCCGGCAGCGCCGCGCAGGCCACCCGCCAGGCCCCGGACGACGCCCCCAGCAGGGTTACCGGCGTCCCCTCCCCGGCCAGGAATTCGGTGAACACCGCCACGTCCAGGCCGTAGATGCCCAGCCACTTCGGGCCGCCGGAGGCCGCGGTAACCCCGCTCACGTCCGCGGCGCGGAGGCCGTGCTCGTGCAGCCGACGTCGCGCCGCGGCGCCCGCGATCACCCTCAGCATCGGCTCAGCCATCCGTCACCTCCCCGGGGCCGATGGTCCGGCTTGAGGCGGATGTAGAGCGTTCGCTCGACCACCGCCACGACCTCGCCGTTACCATCGCGAATCGTCACCTCAAAGCGCTCCAGATGCTTGTCACCGCCCGCCGTGGCGGCGCGAATGGCCTCCAGCCGGGCCTCGTCGAGCTCGAATCGCGCGGTCACCGTCCCCCGGCCGGGGCGCCGGTAGTCGATCCGCGCGCTCCGGTCCCAGACCCAGTAGCGCGACCCCAGGCTGTGCAGGAGCAGCAGCATGTAGAACGGATCCGTCATCGCGAACAGGCTGCCGCCGAAGTGCGTTCCAACATAATTGCTGGTCCAGCGCCGGTGATGCAGCGCTACCACCGCCCGCCGCCAGTCGGGGGTGATCTCGCGCACGCGTATGCCGGCACCCAGGAACGGCGGCCAGAGATTCATCAGCCGTCCCAGCCATCTCGCCGAGATGCGCATTCCGCCCTCCTCCGGCCCGCATCCGTCACCCCGGCCGAATGGCCCCGATCACCGGCGGGCCGCCCGCGCGTGCCGATGCGTGAACACCGGCCTCCGCCACGCCGCGCCGGTCGCAGGGCGATCCGATAAGACATGCGGGCTGATCGAAAGGTGCCAGCCTAACGGCTACCGGCAGCGGCCGGAACCGTACGCTCCGGCGACGGGGGTGCTCAGAGGAAACGCGCCCAGACGATGCGCGCGAGCATGGCGAGACAGACCAGCACCACCAGCGGGCGGATCAGCGCCACGCCGCCCCGGATCGCCATGCGCGCGCCCAGCACCGCACCGGCGAGCTGACCGACGATCATCGCCGCGCCCACGCCCCAGAGGACATAGCCGCCGCTGATGAACAGGATCATCGAGGCGATATTACTGGTGACGTTCAGCACCTTGGTGAGCGCCACCGCACGGCGGGCGCTGGCACCGAGGAGCGCCACCGCCGAAGCGGTGAAGAACGAGCCCGTGCCCGGGCCGAAGAAGCCGTCGTAGAAGCCGATGGCCGGCGCCGCCGTGAGCCCGTAGCCCAGCCGCCCCATCCGGGGCTCGCTCTCCAGATCGCCGAGCCGCGGCGAGAAGGCGAAGTAGAGCACCATCACCACGAGCAGCAGCGGCAGGAGCCGCTCCACGACGTCATTGTCCATGTACTGTACGAGCAGCGTACCCGCCCCCGCGCCGACGAACGACGCGACGATCAGCCCCCGCGCCCAGGACAGGTCCACCCAGCCCTGGCGGACATAGCTCGCCGCCGCGGTGAACGCCCCCATCGTGCCCTGGAGCTTGTTGGTCGCCAGGGCGTTGAGCGGTGGCACGCCGCTCAGCAGCAGTGCCGGCAGCGCGATCAGGCCGCCCCCGCCGGCAATGGCGTCGAGCCAGCCGGCGGCGAAGCCCACCGCGGCCAGCAGCAGATAGAACTCCGGGGCAACGGCCCATTCCACCGTCGCGACTCCTCTGTCATCGGATACCGGGAAGGCGGGACCATCGCCGGCCCCGGCGGATCAGCCCCGGGGCGGCGTGGCCTCGAAACGGCCGGCACGGCGGTCCTTGCGGACCCGCCCGGCCTCGAACACGCGGCCGTTCATGGCGATATAGACTCCCGGGACGAGCAGCTGCACCGCCGCCAGCGCGAAGCCCAGGTTGAACGGCGCATCGGTCTCGCGCATGCGCGCCGGCTGCATCGCGCCGACCAGCACGATGGTGCGCCCGTCACCGCCCGCCAGGGCCTCGGCGGTCTCCGCCATGGTGTCGGTGCCATGGGTGATGATCACCCGGCGGGCACCGGAGGCCTCGACACGCGCGCGCAGCGCCCGGCGGTCGGCGTCGGTGAGCTCCAGGCTGTCCTTCGCCAGGACGGCCTCCACCTGCCAGGCGACATCCACCCTGGCCTGCTCGAGGATCCCCGGCGCCTGCGGCTCGCCCACGCGGAACTCGCTCAGGGCGTCGGCGTAGACCTTGTCGAAGGTACCACCGGTGGCGAGCACGAGGATCCCGTCATCCGCCCCGCTCACACCCGGCGCGCCCCCGCGGCCGCGATGCTCACCCCGAGGGCGATCAGCACACCCCCCATGATGCGCTCGAACCAGTGGCCGAGCCGGGCGAAGCCGGCACGCACCCGGGCATGACCGAAGGCCACGGCCAGCAGCGAGAACCACGCCGCCGTCGCCACCGCCATGTATCCGCCGTAGGCGACCTGCAGAGCCAGCGGCGTGTCCGCGCTGATCACCACCGAGAACAGCGAGAGGAAGAACAGCGTGGCCTTGGGGTTGAGGCCGTTGGTGAGAAAGCCGGTAACGAACGCCCGGTGCGCCGCCGGTGCAGCCCGCCGCGCGACGACCGAATCCGTCGCCGCGTCCGCGGGACGGGCGCGTAGCGCGCGCACGCCGAGCCATACCAGGTAGGCCGCGCCGAGATACTTCATCAGCGTGAACGCAAGGATCGACTGGGAGACGATCAGCCCGATGCCGAGCAGCGAGTAGGCGACGTGCACCAGGATGCCCGTGCCCACGCCGAGGCTGGTGAGCACCCCCAGACGGCGGCCGTGGCCGACGCTCTCGCGCACGACCACGGCGAAATCCGGACCGGGGCTGGCCACCGCCAGCAGATGGACCGTCGCCACCGTAAGGAACTCCGGAAGATATTCCATGACGCCCTCGCGCAAGCCGTTCAGACGACTACTATACCAGCGGCACGGCCGCGTCAGGCCCCGGCCACCCGCGCGACGGCGCGCTCCAGGCGGACCAGGGCCTCGTCCACCTCGGCCTCCGGGATGATCAGCGACGGAGCGAGCCGCACGACGTCCGGCCCGGCGATCAGCGTGAGCACGCCCTCGTCCAGGGCCGCCCGGAGGATATCCCGCGCGCGTCCGGCCCACTCCGGCACCAGCTGCGCACCGACGAGCAGCCCGCGGCCGCGGATCTCCGCGAAACAGCCGTGGGCGGCGTTGATGCGCTCCAGCCCGGCCCGCAACCGCTCGCCGCGCTCACGCACCCCGGCGAGGACGTCCGGCTGGGAGACGATATCGATCACCTCCGCGGCTACCGCGCAGGCGAGCGGGTTGCCGCCATAGGTGCTGCCGTGGGTCCCCGGCTGGAAGACCTGCGCCACCGCCTCGCGGGTGAGCATCGCGGAGATCGGGATGCCGTTGCCCAGCGCCTTGGCGGTGGTGAGGATGTCGGGCTCCACGCCATAGCCCATGTACGCGTAGAGATCGCCGGTGCGCCCGACGCCGGTCTGGACCTCGTCGAAGATCAGCAGCGCACCGTGCTCGTCGCAGACCCGGCGGGCCGCGGCGAGGAATTCCGCGTCCGCGGGGGTCACGCCGCCCTCGCCCTGCACCGGCTCGACCAGCACCGCGCAGGTGCGCGAGGAGACCGCGGCCTCCAGCGCGGCGATATCGTTGTAGGGCACATGGCGGATGTCTCCCGGCAACGGTCCGAACCCCTCGGTGTACTTGGGCTGGCCGCCGGCGGTGACGGTGAACAGCGTGCGCCCGTGAAAGCCCTGCTCGAAGGCGATGATCTCCGTGCGCGCGGTCTCGCCGCGGTCGTAGGCATAGCGGCGCGCGAGCTTGAGGGCCGCCTCGTTGGCCTCGGCGCCGGAGTTGGCGAAGAACACCCGGTCGGCGAAGGTCAGCTCCGTGAGCCGGCCCGCCAGGGTCATCGCCGGCTCGGTGGCGAACACGTTGGCGACGTGCCACAGCCGCCCGGCCTGGCCGGTGAGCGCGGCCACCAGCCTCGGGTGGGCATGGCCGAGCGCGGTCACGGCGATGCCGCCGGCCAGGTCCAGGTACTCCCGGCCCTGCTGGTCCCACACGCGGGAGCCTTCCCCGCGCACCGGGATCACCCCGGCGGGGTTGTAGTTGGGCACCATGACGGTGTCGTAGAACGCGCGATCGGGATGCGATGTGGTCATTGGACTCCTCGTTGCTGATCGGGGGGACTCATGCGCCGGCGCGCTGGAAGGCGTAAACGCTGCCGAGCCCGAGCAGCCGCGTCAACTCGTCCAGCGCCGCGCGGGACTCCGTGAGCAGCTGCGGGTCCGCCAGGTCGGCGGGGGCGAGGCGGTCCCGGTAGTGCCGGCGGACCCAGTCGGCGAGGCGCCCGTGGCGGTCGGCGTCCAGCCATACGCCCGGCGCGCACGCCGCGGCCTCCTCGTCGGTGAGCACCACCCGCAGCCGCAGGCAGGCGGGTCCGCCGCCGTTGCGCATGCTCTGGTGGACGTCGCGGTAGACGACCCGGGCGAACGGTGCGCCGTGGGCCTCGCAGCGGGCCAGGTAGGCCGCCACCGACGGCACCCGCCGGCAGGACTCCGGCACGACGAGCGCGCGCTCCCCCGCCCCGGTGGTCACGATCTGGCTGTTGAACAGGTACGACGCCACCGCATCCGCCAGGGGCACGTCCCGCTCCGGGACCTCCACCACATCGAGCCCGGGCACCGCCTCGGCAAGGCGTTCCAGCACGGCGTCGTGCTCGGCGAAGGCCCGCTCGTGGGCGAACAGCAGCCGCTCGTGGCCGACGGCGATCACGTCGTTGTGGAACACGCCGGCATCGATGGCCTTCGGGTCCTGGCGGGCGAAGACCACGCGGGCCGGATCGAGGCCGTGCAGGCGGGCCACCGCCTCGCTCGCCGCCCGGGCCTGGCGTGCCGGATAGCGCTGCGGCCCGGCCTGGCCGTCGCCGCCGAAGACGAACAGAGAGACGCCGGGGGCACCAGGGGTGCCGGCAAAACGCGTGTGGTTGGCCGCGCCCTCGTCGCCCAGGCCGGGCGTGGCGGGCAGCGGCTCGTGATGCGCGAACCGGGGCCCCGCGGGGAAGATCGCGCGCAGCACCCGCGCCGTGGTCGGCGCCTCGATGCTGCGGTGGAGCTGGCTCACCAGGTTCGCCGGGGTAAAGTGCACCCGGGCGTCGGCGGTGTCCGCCGAGGGCGAGACGGTGGCCGCGTTGGCGGTCCACATCGCCGCCGCCGAGCTCGCGGCGGCGAGCAGCCGCGGGGCATCGGCGGCCGCGCGCTCGAGCACCCGGGCGTCATCACCGGTGAAACCGACACCGCGCAGCAGGGACAGGCAGGGGCGCTCGTGGGGCGGCAGCACCGCCTGGGCGACACCGAGGTCGGCCAGCGCGCGCATCTTCTCCAGGCCCTGCAGCGCCGCCTCCCGGGGGTTGGCCACGAGCCCGGCATGGCGCATCGAGGCGATATTCCCCCGGGCGAGTCCGGCATAGTTGTGGGTCGGCCCCACGAGGCCGTCGAAATTCACCTCCCGTGCGGTCACAGCGTCACCCCGGGAGGCAGCGTCTCCGGCAGCGCCGGTGCCTCGGTCATCAGCGAGGCCACCGGATAGGCACAGTAGTCCGCGGCATAGTAGGCGCCCGGGCGATGATTGCCGCTCACGCCCACGCCGCCGAACGGTGCCGCCGAGCTCGCCCCGGTCAGCGGCCGGTTCCAGTTCACCACGCCGGCCCGGACCTCGCTGCGGAAGCGCTCGAACGCCGCCGCGTCGCCACCGATAAGCCCGGCAGACAGGCCGAAACGGGTGTCGTTGCAGCGGGCGATGGCGTCGTCGAGCCCGTCGTGCCGGCTCACCCGCAGCAGCGGGCCGAACCACTCCTCGTCCGGGACGTCGATGCCCTCCACGTCCACCAGTCCCGGGCGCACCCGACCGGTGCCCTCGCGCAGGTGGGCGAGCGGCTCGATCACCCGGCCGCCCAGGGCGGCCAGACGCTCCTGGGCGTGGACGAGGACGCGCGCTGCCGCGTCGCTGATCACCGGCCCCATGAACACCTCGGGATCGTCGTCGCAATCGCCCACCCGCAGCGCACGGGCCGCCCCGGTCAGTGCCTCCAGCAGCCGGTCGCCTTCCCTGCCCCGTGGCAGGTAGAGCCGCCGGGCGCAGCTGCAGCGCTGGCCGGCGGTGGCGAAGGCCGACTGCAGCGTGAGCAGCGCCGCCGCCCGCGGATCGGCCCCCGGGAGCACCACCAGCGGGTTGTTGCCGCCCATCTCCAGGGCCAGGATCTTCTGCGGCTGACGGGCAAGGCCCTCATGGAGGGCCAGCCCCGTGGCCTCGCTGCCGGTGAACAGCAGCCCGTCGATCCCCCGCGCCGAGGCGAGCGCCCGGCCGGTGTCGGCACCGCCCTGCACCAGATTCATCACGCCGGCCGGCAGGCCCGCCTCGACCCAGGCGTGCACGGTGGCCTCCGCCACCGCCGGGGCCTGTTCGCTGGGCTTGAAGACCACGGTGTTGCCGGCCAGAAGGGCCGGCACGATGTGCCCGTTGGGCAGGTGCCCGGGGAAGTTGAACGGCCCGAACACCGCCATCACGCCGTGGGGGCGATGGCGCAGCTCGGCGCGCACCGGGGACTCGGCGAGCACGCGCTCGCCGGTACGTTCGTCCCGCGCCTGGCGCGAGATCGCGACCTTGGCGATCATTGCGTCGACCTCGCCGCGGGCCTCCCACAGGGGCTTGCCGGTGTCCTCGGCGATCACCCCCGCCAGCGACTCCCGGCGCTCGCGCAGCATCGCGGCGAAGCGCTCCACGACTCCGGTGCGCTCGTCCACGGACAGCCGTGCCCACGCCGGGAAGGCGCCACGCGCGGCAGCCACCGCCTCATCGACCTGGGCGGCGTCTGCGCCCCTCCCCTGCCAGCAGGCCTCGCCGGTGGCGGGGTCCAGCGAGGTGACCGCCTCGCCCCGTCCGGCCGTCCAGGCCCCGTCGATATACAGCGACGCGTCACTCATCCAGTGCCCTCCCGAGCCAGTGCATGTGCCGCGCATCCGGGTCCACCGGCACCGCGCGGACCGTCTCCCCCGACGGCACCGCCAGTGCCCCGGCCACCGCCTCGTCGACCACTGCCTCGTTGCCACGCACCTCCAGCGGCGCGAGCACACAGCGGAAGGCGGACCAGCGCATGGTCGCCACCAGGCACTGGGGACTGCCCGCCGCCGGCTGCCCCGGGGTCAGGCGCAGGGCCCGGCTGCGTATCACGGCGTCGATGCCGCCGATACGCGCCTCCAGGGTCGCGCCGCCGTCGAAGATGTCCACGTAACCCTCGTAGTGGAAACCCTCCGCCTCCAGCAGCGCCCGGGCCCGGCGGGTATCCGGGTGGACCTCGCCGATGACCTCCTGCGCCGCCGTCGGCAGCAGGGGGACGTAGATCGGATTGCGCGGCATGAGCTCCGCGATGAAGCGTTTGCCCCGGGTGCCGGTGAGGTAGTCCGCCCGGCGGAAGGGCATGGAGAAGAAGTGCCGGCCGAGGCCGTCCCAGAACGGCGAACGGCCGCGTGCGTCGGTGACACCGCGCATCTCCGCGATCACCTTCTCCGGGAAGTGCTCGCGGTGGTTGGCGAGCAGCAGCAGCCGCGAGCGCGACAGCAGCCGCCCGAGGCCGCCGCCGCGGTGGCCGGCGTGCAGGAACAGCGAGCCCACCTCGGTGCCACCGGTGTAGTCGTTGTTGAGGTACAGCGTGGGGATGACCCGGTGCACGCCCAGGGTCGGCGAGGCATGCACCACCGTGCTCACCCGATAGCTGTAGAACGGCTCGCTCAGGCCGATGCCGGTATGCAGACCGGTGGTGCCGACCACGGCGCCGGTGTCCAGGTTCTCGAGCACGAACAGCAGCGCCCGCTCAGCATCGGCCAGCCGCGCCGGCCCGGCCTCGACGGTTTCCAGCGACGTCTGCACCCGCCGCGCCAGGGAATCGCGGTCCCGGGGCAGCGAGGTCATGCCCACGCCGGTGCCCGTCACCAGCTCGCAGAGGACATCGATATCGGTCTCACGGACCGGCCGGATCACGTGCATCGCCGCCCTCCGGAAACGCCGCGTCCCCCGTCGCGAGCGCCACCAGCAGGCTGCCCACCAGCCCGGCACGCTCGACCAGGGAGTCGATCTCCATGTATTCGCTGTCGCTGTGGATGCCGCCGCCGACCACGCCCAGAGTGTCGACGTTGGGCAGCCCGGCGGCGGCGAGGTTGTTACCGTCGCAGCACCCCCCGGTGGGGGCCCAGTCGAGGGTCCCGCCGGTGACCTCGGCGCAGGCCCTCAGTGCGTCCAGCAGGGTCTGCTGGCCGGCGCTCATGGGCTTCGGGGGGCGCGAGAAACCGCCGTGGAGGGCCACGGTGTAGTCCGGCGGCGCATGGACCGAGGCGACGGCCTGCTCGAGCTGGCGTTCCACCCAGGCGGCATCGTCGTCATCGGTGACGCGCACGTTGAAGCGCACCACCGTCCGGTCGGGGACCACGTTGCTGGCGCCGCCGCCGCGCACGAAGGCGGGATTCACGGTGACACCGGGACGCTGTCCGTTGAGGGCATCGATGGCGGTAATGAAGCGCGCCGCCGCGGCGACGGCGTTGCGGCCCAGGTGGTGTTCACGGCCGGCGTGGGCGCTGCGGCCGGCAAACACGGCCGTCCAGTTGCCGCTGCCCCGGCGGGCCCCGGCGAGGGTGCCGTCCGGCAGCGAGGGCTCGAACACCAGCCCGGCCCGATGGCGGGCCGCCGCGGCCGCCAGCACGGGGGCGGAGACGGGCGAGCCGATCTCCTCGTCGGGGTTGAGGATCACCTCCCAGCCGATGCGCCCAGCCGCCGGGCCGGACTCCAGCGCGCGGAGCGCCTCGCGCATCACCACCAGCCCGCCCTTCATGTCCGCCACGCCCGGGCCGCGCAGCCGGGAACCCTCGCGCCAGACGGACTGGAACGGGGAATCCGCGGGGAACACCGTGTCCGTATGGCCCGTCAGCAGCACCGACGGCGCACCGGGCACCTCGCGGACCAGTCGCACCAGCGGCCCCAGTGTCTCCGAGCGGTGCTCGCCCTCGTCGTCCACGCGCTCCCAGGGCGGCAGCGTCTCGGTCACCACCTCCGCGCCGAGCCCGTCGAATGCCGCCGCCGCGGCCTCCGCGACCGCCTGCACGCCGGCGGTGTTGGTGCTGCCGGAATTGATCGCGGCCAGTGTCTCGACCATCGCCAGGGCCTCGTCCCGCCGCCGAGCGATACCATCGCGCAAGACCGTGTAGATCGCGTCGCTCATCGCACCCTCCGTGTGGTTCTCACCCAGCATAACGGGCAATCGGCGCGTGTGCCCGGCCCCACCGGCGCGCCGCTCCAATCGCCTGCTCACACCGTTTTC
The DNA here is from genome assembly GCF_000374645.1 of Arhodomonas aquaeolei DSM 8974. Classification (GTDB taxonomy): domain Bacteria; phylum Pseudomonadota; class Gammaproteobacteria; order Nitrococcales; family Nitrococcaceae; genus Arhodomonas; species Arhodomonas aquaeolei. Next base: position 48,088 of record NZ_KB894808.1, on the reverse strand, counting down.
GCTCTCCGGGTCGACTCGGGCCTTCGCCGGAGTGCTCCCGATGCCCCGGGCACAATGGCGCAGGCCAGACGGATAGCGCGTCCCGGATTGCCGCGACGCCCCCTCCCGCGCCGGGCCTGCGGCCCCTGCCGGCGGTCGCGCCGGTGGTGTTGCCGGGGAGTGCAACAAAAAACCCCGGCCGGGGGGCTAAACCGGCCGGGGTCACACGGGAGACGAGCACGGACGTTGGGCGTCAGTTCTCACCCAGCACGGCGGCGTGCACCACCTCCGCGCCGGTATCCTGCTCACGTACGTGGTTGTCGATGAGGAACTCCCAGCCATGAGCGGCGGTGAGGCTGTACGATACCGCCCTGTCCTGCTCCGGCTCGGCCTCGGCGAAGTAATAGCCGCTCGCCGGGGTAGGCGGGCGGTGCTGCGGTTGCTGTTGCATGCTCAATGCCTCGTTAAGTGCCGAAAATTCATAAAAGTCCCGATGAGTCAAGACTAACAAGTGTTTACCGGCATGTGGACAGGGAACATTGAGACATAGAGGACAATCAGATGTGCTTATAGAGCACAAATAAGGCGGGTAGTGGCCGGGCCTGACGCCCGGCCTGAAGGAACCGGCGCGCTAGCCGCGCAGTCCGAGCACATCCTCCATGTCGTAGAGGCCGGGCCCGCGTGTCGCGACCCACTGCGCCGCGCGCACGGCGCCCCTGGCGAAGGTCATCCGGCTGGAGGCGCGGTGGGCGATCTCGACGCGCTCGCCGATACCGGCGAACATCACCGTGTGCTCGCCGACGATGTCTCCGCCGCGGATGGTCTCGAAGCCGATCGTGCGGGCGGCCCGCTCCCCCGTGTGGCCCTGGCGGCCGTAGACGGCGCACTCGTCCAGGTCCCGGTCCAACGCCCTGGCGAGCACCTCGCCCAGGCGCAGCGCGGTGCCCGATGGGGCATCCACCTTGTGGCGGTGGTGGGCCTCGATGACCTCGGTGTCGAAGTCGTCGCCGAGCGCCCGCGCCGCCATGTCGACGAGGCGCAGGCACAGGGTGACGCCGGCGCTGTAGTTCGCCGCGAACACCACCGGGATCTCCCCCGCGATCTCGCGAATGCGCCCGCGCTGCTCCTCCGAGTGCCCTGTGGTGCCGATCACCAGCGCACGGCCGCGCTGGCGGCAGATCGCGAGGTTGGCGTCGGTCGCCTCGGGCAGGGTGAAGTCGATGAGGACGTCGAAGTGGTCCGCCATCGCAGCGAGATCGTCACCGATGGCCACGCCGAGGCTACCCGCGCCGATGAGCTCACCCGCGTCGGCACCTATCAGGCTGCCGCCGGGCCGGTCCACCGCCGCAGCCAGGGTGAGGTCCTCGCGGTCGATCGTGGCCTGAATCAGGTTCCGGCCCATGCGCCCGGCGGCGCCGACGATACCGATCCGTGTCATGCCATTGCCTCCGGTCCGGCACTAGAAACGCATGTTCTCGAAGAAGGACTTCACCGAGTCGACCCAAGAACTCCCGCGCGGATTGTGCTTCTCGCCGCCGTGCTCCAGGGTCTCGGCGAGCTCCTCGAGCAACTCGCGCTGACGGGCGGTGAGGTTCACGGGGGTCTCGACATTGACCCGCACCAGCAGATCACCCGCGGGGCCGCCGCGCACGGGCTTCACACCCTTGCCACGGATCCGGAACACCTTGCCAGACTGGGTGCCGGCGGGCACGCGCAGGTTCACGCGGCCATCCAGGGTGGGCACCTCGAGCTCACCACCCAGTGCGGCCGTGGGCATGGCGACGGGGATGTCGCAGCGCAGGTCCGAGCCGTCGCGCTTGAAGATCGGGTGCGGCTTGACCGCCACCTGGACGTAGAGATCCCCGGGCGGACCGCCGTTCTCGCCGGGCTCGCCCTCGCCGTTGAGGCGGATGCGGTCGCCGCTGTCGACCCCGGCGGGGATGCGAACGGACAGGGTCTTGGTCTCCTGCACGCGCCCCTTGCCGCCGCAGCTCTTGCAGGGATCGGTGATCACCTTGCCGGCACCGCGGCAGCGCGGGCAGGTCTGCTGAATGGAGAAGAAACCCTGCTGGACACGGACATCGCCGTGACCGTTACAGGTCGGGCAGGTCTCGGGCCGGGTTCCCGGCGCGGAGCCGCTACCGCTGCAGGTCTCGCAGTCGGTGAGGGTGGGCACCTCGATCTCCGTCTCGGTGCCGAAAACCGCGTCCTCGAGGTCCAGCTCCAGGGTGTAGCGCAGGTCGGCGCCGCGGAACATGCGGCTGCCGCCGCCTCCGCCACCGCCGAAGATGTCGCCGAAGACGTCGGAGAAGATATCCGAAAAGCTGGCGCCCCCGCCACCACCGAAGCCGCCGCCCATACCGGCGTTCGGATCCACGCCGGCGTGGCCGAACTGGTCATAGGCGGCGCGTTTCTGGGAGTCGCCGAGGACCTCGTAGGCCTCCTGGACCTCCTTGAAACGTGCCTCCGCGTCCTCGTCACCCGGATTGCGGTCCGGGTGATACTTCATCGCCATGCGGCGATACGCCTTCTTGATGTCGCCGTCCGAGGCGTTGCGCGAGACGCCCAGGAGCTCGTAGTAGTCGCGTTTCGACATGGTTGCGTTGCACTCAGGCCGTTCGTGTCTGGTCACTCTCCGGCGGGGAGTATACCGGTTAGGGCTCGCTCACCCCACGCCGCGAACGAAAAGGCGCAGGATGCCGGCCACATCCTGCGCCCGTGGGAACCGCCGGGGGCGCCGGGCACCCCCGTGCCGGATCACTTGCGCTCGTCGTCCTTGACCTCCTCGAACTCGGCGTCGACCACGTCGTCCTGACTGGACGAGGTGCCCTGGCCGCCGGAAGAGGCCTGCTCGCCGCCGGCGGTCTCGCCGCCCTGCTCGCCCTCGTTCTGGTAGAGCCGCTCGGCGAGCTTGCCGGAGACCTCGGACAGGGCCTGGGTCTTGGACTCGATCGCCTCCTTGTCGCTGCCCTTCATGGCCTCCTCGAGCTCGGAGATCGCGTTCTCGACCTCGTTCTTCTCATCCTCGGTCACCTTCTCGCCCAGGTCCTTCACGGACTTGCGGGCCGCGTGGATGAGATTGTCGGCCTGATTGCGGGCCTCGACGAGCTCGCGCGCCTTCTTGTCCTCCTCGGCGTGCTGCTCGGCGTCCTGCACCATGCGATCGATCTCGTCCTCGTTCAGGCCGCTGGAGGCCTTGATGACGATGGACTGCTCCTTGCCGGTGCCCTTGTCCTTGGCCGAGACGTTGAGGATGCCGTTGGCGTCGATGTCGAAGGTGACCTCGATCTGCGGCACACCCCGGGGCGCCGGCGGGATGTCCTGAAGGTCGAACTTGCCGAGGGACTTGTTGTCCTTCGCCATCTCGCGCTCGCCCTGGAGGACGTGGACCGTCACGGCGTTCTGGTTGTCCTCGGCGGTGGAGAACACCTGATTCGCCTTGGTCGGGATGGTGGTGTTCTTCTCGATGAGCTTGGTCATCACGCCGCCGAGGGTCTCGATGCCGAGCGACAGCGGGGTGACGTCGAGCAGCAGCACGTCCTTGACGTCGCCGCCGAGCACGCCGCCCTGGATCGCCGCACCGATGGCGACGGCCTCGTCCGGGTTGACGTCCTTGCGCGCGTCCTTGCCGAAGAAGCCCTTCACGGCCTCCTGGACCTTGGGCATGCGCGTCTGGCCGCCGACGAGGATCACGTCGTCGATGTCGGAGGCGGACTGGCCCGCGTCCTTGAGCGCGGTCTTGCAGGGCTCGAGGGTACGCTCGACGATGTCCTCGACCAGCGACTCGAGCTTCGCCCGGGTCAGCTTCAGGTTGAGGTGCTTCGGCCCGGTCTGGTCCGCGGTGATGTAGGGGAGATTGATCTCCGTCTGCTGGCTCGCGGACAGCTCGATCTTCGCCTTCTCCGAGGCTTCCTTGAGGCGCTGCATCGCCAGCCGGTCGCCGCCCAGGTCGATGCCCTGGTCCTTCTTGAACTCGGCGATCAGGTAATCGATGATCGCGCGGTCGAAGTCCTCGCCGCCGAGGAAGGTGTCGCCGTTGGTGGAAAGCACCTCGAACTGGTGCTCGCCCTCGACCTCGGCGATCTCGATGATGGAGATGTCGAAGGTACCGCCACCGAGGTCGTAGACGGCGATCTTGCGGTCACCACCCTTCTTGTCCATGCCATAGGCCAGCGCCGCCGCGGTGGGCTCGTTGATGATGCGCTTGACCTCGAGGCCGGCGATCTTGCCCGCGTCCTTGGTGGCCTGGCGCTGGGAGTCGTTGAAGTACGCCGGTACGGTGATCACCGCCTCGGTGACCTCTTCGCCCAGGTAGTCCTCGGCGGTCTTCTTCATCTTCTGGAGCACGCGCGCGGAGATCTCCGGCGGCGCCATCTTCTTGTCACGGACCTCGACCCACGCGTCGCCGTTGTCCGCCTTGACGATGTTGTACGGCATCTCGCGGACGTCACGCTGGACGACGTCCTCCTCGAAACGCCGGCCGATCAAGCGCTTGGCCGCGTAGACAGTGTTCTCGGGATTGGTCACCGCCTGACGCTTGGCGGCGGCGCCGACGAGGACCTCGCCGTCCTCGGCGAACGCAACGGTGGACGGCGTGGTGCGCTCGCCCTCTGCGTTTTCGATGACCCGGGTCTGCCCCCCCTCCATGACGGCGACGCACGAGTTCGTGGTCCCCAGATCGATGCCGATGATCTTACCCATAATGCAACAACTCCTTCCGGATTCCTGTCACCCCCGGCACCCGGGAGCGGTCTGCTTTCGGTCTACGCCCTTAAGTGAGGTCGTAGTGTCGTGTTTCAAGCCTGCTCGTCGACCTGGTCGCCCTGACCACCGCCGGAGGCCGCTCGCGAAACGATCACCATCGCCGGCCGAAGCAGGCGGTCGCCGAGCAGATAGCCCTTCTGCACGACCTGCAGCACCGTGTTGGGCTCGTGCTCCGCCGACTCCTGCGCCGCCATGGCCTCGTGGCGCGACGGGTCGAACTTCTCGCCGGTCGGGTCCAGCGCCTGGATGTCGAACTTCTCCATGGCCTGCTGGAGCATGCGCAGGGTCAGCTCGGAGCCCTCGCGCAGCTTCTCCACGTCCGCGCCCTCTTCCTGGGCCGCGTTGACGCCCATCTCGAGGCTGTCGCGCACGGCGAGCAGCTCGCCGGCGAACTTCTCCACCCCGTAGCGCCGTGCCTGCTCGACGTCGCGCTCGGCACGCCGCCGGACGTTCTCCATCTCGGCACGCACGCGCAGGAGCTGGTTCCAGTTCTCCTCGGCCTTCGCCTGCGCCTCCTCGAGCTGGGTCCGCAGGGCCTCGACCTCGTCCGTCGAGCCGCCCCCGCCTTCGCCCTCGGGCCGGGCCCCGGCATCCGTCTCGCTTACGGCCTCGGCGGACGTGGACGCCTGGGACTCGTTGCGCTCTTCCTCTGTCATATGGTGTCTCCGTTCAGGACGACTGTACTGTCACGATAGGATCCCGATACCGACAGGCCGCGCGTTTACGGCCCGCTCCGGGACCTATGCTGGGGTTCAGGAATTGGGATTCAAGGCGTGACCGAGCAGACGCGCGGTCACATCGACGATCGGGATCACCCGGTCGTAGTCCATCCGTGTCGGCCCGATCACGCCGAGCACCCCCAGGACCTCGCCCTCGGCGCGGTAGCTGGAGGTCACCAGGCTCACGCCGTCGAAGATCTCGTAGCCCGACTCCTCGCCGATGAAGATCTGCACGCCGTCCGCGCACAGGCAGCGGTCGAGCAGGTGCAGGATGTCGCGCTTGCGCTCGAACGCGTCGAACAGCTCCTTGAGCTTGTCCACGTCCGAGAGCTCGGCGAAGGTCATCAGGTTGGTCTCGCCGGCGATGACGTAGTCCTCGTCCTCGCCCTGCTCGTCGGCGAACAGCCGCTGCGCCACGTCGATGACGGAGGTCATCAGCGAGTTCATCTGCTCGCGGTCCGCCTTCATCTGCTCGAGGAGCAGCTCGCGCACGGAGCCGATCTCGCGGCCGGCATACTCGGCGCTGAGATAATTGCTCAGGCGCTGGAGCTCGGCCGCGGAGTACTCGCGCTCGGTGTGGATCACGCGGTTCTGGACGTCGTGGTCGTTGAGCACGAGGATGGCGAGTACCCGGCGTTCCGAGAGCGGCAGGAACTCCACGTGCCGGAGGGTCCCGCCGTTGCGCCGGGGCAGCGTGACCACGCCGGCCAGCCGGGTCAGCCCGGAGAGCAGCGTCGAGGCCTTGTCCACGAGCTCGGTGGTGCCGCCGTCGCGCTCGAGCTGGATGCTGAGCTGGCGGACGTCGGAAGCGTCCATGGGCTGGACCGTGAGCAGCGAGTCCACGAAGAAGCGGTAGCCGAGGTCGGTGGGCACCCGGCCGGCGGAGGTGTGCGGCGAGCAGATGAACCCCGCCTCCTCCAGGTCGGCCATGACGTTGCGCACCGTAGCCGGGCTCACGTCGAGGCCCGACTGACGCGTGAGCGTACGCGAGCCCACCGGCTGGCCGCTGCGGATATAGAGCTCCACGAGCGCCTTCAGCAGGCGCTGGGCGCGGGGATTGAGCTGCGTTTCTCCCGTCCGACCGACCATGCGCTTCCGTTCGACCCCGCCAGGGGAAAATCGAGTGAGGTCATGAGTTGGCACTCCCGGACCGAGAGTGCTAAGCGAAGCTATCAACGCCCGCACGGGCTGTCAACGCGCCCGTCGCCGCACATTGGCCCGTCCCCGTGATCATGCTACGGTCGCGCCAATCCACGCGACAGGCCTCCCATGCAGGTATTCAGCACCATCGGACTCACCGGCAAGCCCGACGACGCCGCGGTGACCGACACCATCCAGCGCATCGCCGACCACCTCCGCGGCCGCGGCTGCACCGTGATCGTCGACGGCCGGACCGTCCCCGACCACGTCGCCGGCGACTGCGAGCGCACGGGCGCGACGCCCCTCGCCGAGCGGGTGGACCTGCTCGTCGCCATCGGCGGGGACGGTACCCTGCTGACCGCAGCGCACACGGTCGCCGGCTCGGAGGTGCCGATCCTTGGGGTCAACCGCGGGCGCCTGGGTTTCCTGGTGGACGTCTCCCCCGGCGATTTCGCCGAGATCGACAAGGTCCTGGAGGGGCAGTACACCGCGGACGACCGCATGATGCTCTCCGCAGAACTCCGCGACGGCGAGGGCCGCGTGCTCGATGCCGGGATCGCGCTCAACGACGTGGTCCTGCACAAGTGGCACACGGCACGGATGATCGAGTTCGAGACCTGGATCGACGGCCAGCTGTGCAACCAGTACCGCTCCGACGGGCTGATCATCTCCACGCCCACGGGTTCCACGGCCTACGCCATGTCCGGCGGCGGCCCCATCCTCCACCCGGACGTGGACGCCATGGCGCTGGTTCCCATCTGCCCGCACACCCTCTCGAACCGCCCGCTGGTCATCAGCGCCGGCTCGCATATCGAGATCCGCATGCCCGGCGACCAGATGGCGCAGATCCGGCTGAGCTGCGACAGCCAGAAGAACCTGGAGCCGGTGCCCGGTGCGAGCGTCCACGTCCGGCGCCACGACGCCCCGGTGCACCTCCTCCACCCCCCGGGCTACCAGTACTTCGACATCCTGCGGGCGAAGCTGCGCTGGGGTGACGGTCACCCGGTTTGATGTACCCTGTGGGCTGCGTCGCGACCGCACGCGCAGGGATCAGGACGGGAGGCGCATGCTACGCCACATCCACATCCGCAACTTCACCATCGTCGACCGCGCGGACATCGAGCTTGACGGCGGCATGACCGCGCTCACCGGCGAGACCGGCGCCGGCAAGTCCATCCTCCTCGACGCCCTGGGCCTGTGCCTGGGAGACCGGGCCGGCAGCGGGCTCATCCCCGAAGGCGCAGACCGCACCGAGATCAACGTCCAGTTCGACGTCGCCGACAACCCGGCGGCCAGGGCGTGGCTCGATGAGCAGGACATGGCCGAGGACGACGAGTGTATGCTCCGCCGCGTCCTCCACCGCAGCGGCCGCTCCCAGGCCTGGCTCAACGGCCGGCCCGTGCCCCTGCAACAGCTCGAACGCCTGGGCCGCCACCTGGTCGACATCCACGGCCAGCACGCCCACCAGTCCCTGATGCGCCGCGAGGTCCAGCGCCAGATCCTGGACGACTTCGGCGGCTACACGGAGGCCCTGGAGGCCGTGCGCGAGGCCCACCGTCACTGGCGCGCCCTGCGCGACGAGAAGCGCCGTCTCGAGGGTGGCGGCGAGGACTACGGCGACCGCCTGGAGCTGCTGCGCTTCCAGGTCGAGGAGCTGGAGGCGGTGGTGACCACCGCCGAGGACATCACCGCCCTGGACGCCGAACAGCGCCGGCTCGCCTCCGCGGGCACCCTCATCGAGACCTGCCAGTCCGCCCTCGCCGCACTCTATGACGACGACAACGCCATCCAGGGCCAGCTCGGCGGGGTCACCCGCGAGCTCGCCTCGCTGAACGACCCGGGCCTGGAGGGCGCCCACGAGCTGCTCGCCAACGCCCAGGTCCAGCTCGAGGAGGGCTGCCAGGAGCTGCGCCACTTCCTCGACGGCCTGGAAGTGGACCCGGAGCGCCTGGAATGGGTCGAGCAGCGGCTCTCCACCCTCACCGATCTCGCCCGCAAGCACCGCGTGCGCACGGAGGAGCTCCCGGAGCGCCTGGAGGCCCTGCGCGAGGAGCTCACCGGGCTGGAGAACGCCGAGACCCGGCTCGCCGAGCTGGACCGCGAGCTCGCCGAGGCCGACGCGGCCTACCGTGACGCCGCCACCACGCTCTCCGGTCACCGGCGTGACGCCGCGGAGACGCTGGCCGGGCGCATCAACGACCTGATCGGCGAGCTCGGCATGGCCGCCGCGGAGATGGTGGTGGACGTGAACCACGAAGCCGACGCCACGCCGTCCCCTCACGGCCTGGATGAGATCGCCTTCACCGTGCGCACCAACCCGGATCAGCCCTTCGGCCCGCTACAGCGGGTGGCCTCCGGCGGCGAGCTCTCGCGTATCGGCCTGGCGCTGGCGGTAGCGACAGCGGACGTCAGCCGCATCCCCACGATGGTCTTCGACGAGGCGGACACCGGCCTCGGCGGCGCCGTGGCGGAGGTCGTGGGTCGCAAGCTCCGGGAACTCGGCACCGGTGCGCAGGTGCTGTGCATCACCCATCTGCCCCAGGTGGCGGCCCAGGCGCATCATCAGTTGCAGGTGCAAAAGGACATGGACGACGGGCGCACGCGCACCCATATCGCCGTACTCGAGCCCGAGGAGCGCACCCGAGAGATCGCGCGGATGCTCGGCGGCGTGGAAATTACCGAGAACACGCTCAACCACGCCCGCGAGATGCTCCAGCGCGCGAGCGCCTGAGCACCCGCACCCGGAGCGGGATCCTTGCCGGGGACGGCAGACCGTTCACCACGGTGAACGCCCTGCCGCGAAGAAATCTGCTAGGCCTGCGTCCCCTGGCCCCGGCACTGCGTGCAACGGCCGTAGAGGATCAGGGAGTGGTCGGTAAGCTCGAAGTCGTGGTCACGGGCGACCGCCTTCTGGCGTTCCTCGATGGTCTCGTCGACGAACTCCTGGATCTGGCCGCACTCGACGCAGACCATGTGGTCGTGGTGACTGCCCTCGTCCAGCTCGAAAACCGCCTGATTGCCCTCGAAGTTGTGCCGCTTGACGATGCCTGCCGCCTCGAACTGCGTGAGCACGCGATACACGGTCGCCAGTCCGATGTCGGCACCGGCATTCATGAGATGCCGGTAGACGTCCTCGGCGGAGAGGTGCTCCTCGCGGTTGCCCTCGAGGATCTCGAGGATCTTCACCCGCGGCAGGGTCACCTTGAGTCCGGCCTTGCGCAAGTCTTTGGACTCCAAAACGCCTCCCGTTGCGCTCGTGTCAATGTGGCGGTGGCTGAGTTATGATGCGCGCTCGTCACTGCCTGAGATTGAGGACGGCAACCGTGCGCGTATTGCCAATAGTATACATTAGCGCCTTGCTGCTTGGCGGCTGCAGCGTCAGCGACCTGCCGATCGTCTACAAGCCGGATCTCCAGCAGGGAACGGTGATCGCCAAGGAGGACGTCGCCCAGCTGCGCCCCGGGATGAGCCGCGAGCAGGTCCGGTTCCTCATGGGCACGCCCAGCATCGACGATCCCTTCCATGCCGACCGCTGGGACTACATCTATTCCTATGTACCGCGGGGCGATGAATTCGACGAGCGAAGCCACGAGCGGCTGACGCTGTACTTCGATGACAATGGCCTCGCCCGTGCCAAAGGCGCCTATATCGAGTCCGGCAACCCGCTTTACAGCGGGGACTGAGCCCGGTCAGCGCCGCGCGCCGGCCCGCCGGCGCCGCATCTCCTTTGGGTCCACCTGCAGCGCCCGGTAAATCTCCACCCGGTCGCCGTCGTGTAGCACGTGATCCAGTGCCACCGGCGTGGCGAACACCCCCACCGTCTGGCGCGCAAGGTCGATCTCGGGAAAGCGCCCACGGATCCCGGAGGCCTCGATGGCCTCCCCCGCCGTCACCGGAGACGGCAGCGACACCGGGATCAGCACCTGCACGTCGGGCCGGGCATAGGCGACCTCGACATGCAACTGCCCCGCGGCCGCGCCCTCACTCCCCGCCATAGACCTCGCGGGCCCGCTGGACGAAGGAGTCCACCAGCGTGTTGGCGACCTGGGTGAACACCCGCCCGAAGGCCATGCCGAGCAACCGCGAAGAGAACTCGAACTCCAGCTCCAGCGAGACCCGGCAGGCGTTCTCGTCGAGGTCGCGGAACTGCCAGTAGCCCTGCAGGTGACGGAACGGCCCCTCGACCAGGCGCAGCTCGATCATCTTGCCCGGCTGGCGCCGGTTACGGGTGGTAAAGGACTTCTCGAAGCCCCCCTTGGAGAAGACCAGCGTGGCCTCGACCGTATCCTCGTCGCGATAGAGCTCGCGGCTCGACTTCACCCACGGGAGAAATCGCTGGTAGGCGTTGACATCGTCCACCAGTTCGAACATCGCCTGTGCGGAATACGGGACCATCGCGGAGCGCGAGACCGTCGTCATTGTCCTCCCCTGTACTGATTCAGCCGACCCGGAGCCCGCTGGCCTCCACGCCGATAACCACCAGCGCCGCGGGCGCCACAAACCTTACCAAAAAACGCCACACCGGCGCCGCCGCACCGCGACGCAACGCGATCCGCACGCTCTCGGGCGACAGCACCCAGCCGGCGTAGAGCGCCACACCGAGCCCCACCAACGGCAGCACCACCACCGCCACGCCACGGTTGAGCGCGTCGAACAGCCCCATGCCGCCGGCCACCGGCAGCTGCCAGCGCCCCGGCATCCCCAGGGTGAGCAACGGCACCAGGCCCAGTATCCAGACGACGACACCCACCATCGCCGCCGCCATCGGCCGATCGCGCCGCGGCGAGGCGCTCAGCCATGCCACCGCCGGCTCCATGAGCGCGCAGGTGGACGTCCACGCCGCCAGGCTCAGCGCCGCAAAGAACAGCACGCCGAGGTAATCGCCACCGCTCATGCCGCCGAAGACCACCGGCAGCGTCTGGAACGCCAGCCCGGCACCGCCGCTCGCCGACAACCCGCCGTTGAACAGCGCCGGCAGGACCGCGAGGCCCGCGAGCACCGCGAACAGCGTGTCCATCACCACCGTCGCCACCGCCGGGACGATCACCCCGCCCCGGCAGTACGCACCGAAGGCGATCATCACCCCGGCCCCCAGGCTCAGCGTGAAGAAGGCGTGCCCCAGCGCGGCAAGTACCGCCTCCACCGTGACCGCCCCCCAGTCCGGCACGAACAGGAACGCCAGCGCCGCCGGCAGCCCGGGCGAGTCCCACTGCACTGCCACCAGCGCGCCGAGCAGCACCGCGAGCAGGGGCACGAACCAGCGCGCCGCCACCTCGATGCCGTAGCGCACGTCCCGCCCCGCGACCAGCACCGCGGCACCGATGAACAGGGTGTACCAGCCCAGCAGGGCCTCGCCGTCGTGGACCAGCGCGCGGAACAGCCGCGCGGCGGCCAGGGCGTCCAGGCCCTCGAAGCTCCCGCCCGCGGCGCGGAAGATGTAGGCCAGCGACCAGCCGCCGACGATACCGTAGACCGGCAGCAGCACCACGCCCGCCGCCACCGAGGCAACGCCGATCGCGCCCCAGGCCGGTGAATGGCCCTCGCGTATCGCCAGGCGCCCGAGCCCCCGCGGTGCGGCCACGCCGGCGCGTTCTCCGATCACCAGCTCCGCGATCATCAGCGGCAGGCCGAGGCCGGCGAGGCAGAGCAGATACAGCAGCAGGAACGCGCCGCCCCCGTACTCACCCACCAGCCAGGGGAAACGCCAGATATTGCCCAGCCCGACGGTGGCACCGACGAGGAGCAGCGTCACCCCGCGCCCGCTCGCCGGCCGTGTAAACCCTGTTGCCACCGCGTCCTCCCGACTCGGACCAGCCAACATTGTCGGCACTGTCCGCCGCCCCGGCAAGCACGGGCGTTGGCGCAGCCCGGGCGGACGATTAGAATGGCAACGTGAGCAAGAAAGCAGGCAAGAAAAAGTCCACGGGTGCCGACAACCTCATCGCGGTCAACCGCAAGGCACGGCACGAGTTCTTCATCGAGGACACCATGGAGGCGGGCATCGCCCTGGAAGGCTGGGAGGTCAAGAGCCTCCGCCAGGGTCGGGCCAACCTCACGGAGGGGTACGTCCTGCTGAAGAATGACGAGGCGTGGCTCATCGGGGCGAACTTCCCGCCCCTGCCCACGGCGTCGACACACATCCACCCGGACCCGATCCGCACGCGCAAGCTGCTGCTGCACCGCCGCGAGATCGACCGGCTCATCGGCGCCACGGAGCAGAAGGGCTACACCGTCGTGCCACTGGACCTGCACTGGAAGCGGGGCAACGCCAAGCTGACGATCGGCCTCGCCAAGGGCAAGAAGCAGCACGACAAACGCGCGGACAAGAAGGAGCGCGACTGGCAGCGCGACCGCGCACGCATCCTCAAGCACAACGTGTGACGATATCGGGGCTCGCGCGGAACTCCGCTATGCCCTAGACTGTCATATCTGATGAACAGGGGGCGACTTGGCTTCGACGCGGGTCGCAAAACCTCAGGTGCATGCCGAGGACGTCACTCAACCTCGTAAAACATGTGGCAGCAAAGATAGTTGCCAACGACGACAACTACGCCCTCGCGGCCTAAATAACCGCGAGCGGTCGGCATCCGGTCTCCCGTGGCCGATGTTCGACCGGCATAGCACACGGGATAGCGCCTCGGACCGCCCGGATCCGTTGCGCGAAACCTTGACGGGATCGCCGACTGCACACCCTGTCCGTCGGGTGGCAGCTGGCTAAAAATAATAGACGGATCTAAGCATGTAGACCCTGGGGCGGAGGTCCCGCGGACGCGGGTTCGATTCCCGCCGCCTCCACCATTTCAACATCCAGAACCATCCAACGAAGTCCTCAAGCCCGCGTAACAGCGGGCTTTTTCTTTTCCACGTCGTCCAGCAAGGGGCAACAGGATTCGTTGACATCCGGGGGCGACTGGGGGCAACATTCGGGGCAAGTGAACTGCCCCCGCAGGGAGTTGCCCCATGTCGCTGACCGATACCGCGATCCGTAACGCCAAACCCGGCGATAAGGCCCGGAAGCTCTTTGACGGTGGCGGGCTGTATCTGGAAGTTGCCCCCAGCGGGGGCAAGTGGTGGCGGCTGAAGTACCGATATGGGGGCAAGGAAAAGCGGCTCTCCCTGGGTGTCTATCCCGATGTATCCCTGAAGGATGCCCGCGACCGGCGGGACGAGGCGCGTAAGCTTCTGGCCAATGACATCGACCCCAGCGAGAACCGCAAGGCCACCAGGGCCGCGAAGGTGGAGCGGGCGGCGAATAGCTTTGAGGCGGTCGCCCGCGAATGGTACGCCAAGCACTCCCCCAACTGGTCGGCCAATCACGGCGATCGGATCATCCGCCGCCTGGAGCGCGACATCTTCCCCTGGCTCGGCGGTAAACCCATTGCCGACATCACCGCCCCGCAACTGCTGGAAGTGATCCGGCGCATTGAACAGCGCGGCGCCCTGGAGACGGCGCATCGTGCCCTGGGCAATTGCGGCCAGGTGTTCCGCTATGCCGTGGCGACCGGCCGGGCCGAACGTGACCCCTCCGGCGATCTGCGCGGCGCGTTACCGCCGGTCAAGGGAACGCATTTCGCCTCCGTCACGGAGCCCAAGAAAGTGTCCGAGGTGTTGCGCGCCTTGGATGGGTATGAAGGCACCCTCCCCGTGCGTTGCGCCCTGCGCCTGGCGCCGCTGGTATTCGTCCGCCCCGGCGAACTGCGCCATGCCGAATGGGACGACATCGATCTGGAAGCGGCGGAATGGCGCTATACGGTCAAGAAGACCAACACGCCGCATATCGTTCCCCTCTCCCGCCAGGCCGTGGACATCCTCCGCGAGCTGCATCCTCTCACAGGCAATGGCCGGTATGTTTTCCCCAGCGCCCGAAACCCCAAGGGCGACAAGCCTATGAGCGACAACGCCATCCTCGCCGCCATGCGGCGCATGGGGATCAGCAAGGAAGAAATGAGCGGCCACGGCTTCCGGGCGATGGCGCGCACCATCCTGGATGAAGTACTGGGCTTCCGGCCCGACTTCATCGAGCACCAGCTCGCCCACGCCGTGCGCGACCCCAACGGCCGCGCCTACAACCGCACGGCCCACCTGCCGGAACGGCGCAAGATGATGCAGGAATGGGCGGATTATCTCGACAAGCTGAAAGCCGGCGCCGTAGTCATCCCGATTAACCAAAGCGCCTGAGCGAAGCCACCAGGGAGCCCCTTGGGGGCGGACGGGTTGGCGGGCGGGGGATCAAAAACAGGCGGAGGCAACTTACACATAATGCAAATTATGCGGCGAAGCGAACAGCACGCCTTTTGTGCTGCGCATAATTCCAAGCATTATGTTCAGTTGCCGACACCGACCCTGGTTGGGCAGGCGGCACCGAGTCTTACCGGAGCCTGAAACAATGGTGGGCGGGAAGGCGCAACGCCGTGCGGGGGCGCGGCAGGCTGGGCGACAGCCGAGCCTGCCAGTGGCCCCGCGCAAGCGGCAACGAAGGGAACCCAACCCGGCCGAAGCCACCGAGCCGGTTGCGCAGCAGCCGGCGGTGCCCGATTCCGGCACGGCGTAGCCCGCTGCGGAGCCGCAAGCCCTTGGCCCCGCTTTCCGGGGCGAAGGGCGCCGTGGCGGAGCGCGGGCGGTAACGGAGGGGCCAGGCGTCGAACGAAGCCGCGGAGCCAGGCTGCCGGAGCTTGCGGAGGCAGTCTGGCGGCCCCGACGCTGGCACGGCGCAGCCCGGCGCGGCGCTTGCCCGCGTAGCATGCAAGCGGCGTGACGGGCGGTCCGGGAGCATCTGCCACGCTTCGGCACGCTCTCTGTCGGTCAACTATCCTTCGAGCATCCTTTGACGATTCGTCTGATGTAGTCGTACTCGCTGTCCCGTATCGGAAACAGAATATGAGCCGACGCGAACTTATCCCGATCCCAGCTTCCGTCGTCATACCTGGTGCGCAGATCGTCGTACGGTGTCGCGGAAACAATGAACGAATCCAGGACGACATCGGTCATCTTCGTCCGCTTGCACATGGCCTTGGCCAGTTCCGGGAGCGATTCATGTAATCGCGCCTTCTCGTCGTGCTGATAGGCTTCGGCGTGCACCATCCCGTGGGGCTCCACGAATACGATGCGTTGCTGATGGGCAGTCTTGATCCAGAGGATAAAGTCGGGGTAGAAGCCTCGCGTCTCGAAGAAGCCGATCCCCTTGCCTCGGCTCAGATTACGTAGCAGGTACACTTCGGCATCTGCCAGTGCGCCGTCCCGTTCCGCGCGGCAGTAAGCACGCAGATCACCGACAAACTGCCGCTCGCTCTCTTTGAGCCCCGGCGGATCGCTTCGCACCTTATCGCCTCGCTCGATCAACAGCGGCTGATACAGGTGACGGTCGAAGTGGATCGTCGGCAAGTCGGTCAAATCCTGGCGGTAGATGCTATCGGCTTCGTCGATCAGCTTCTGAATGGCGCCGATGAGAGTCGCTTCACCTCTGGAGACCTTGACGATGTAGTCCTGGAAGTTCGAGTCCTCGACACCCAGCGCCTTGTAGACCATATTCTCCGAATCCCATCGCTCTTGCTGCATGCGATAGAACTTGTCCGTGTACTTCCGCAGGACCGTCAGGACGGCTTCGTGAAGGAATGCGGTTCCGGCGAAGGAGTCCGGCTTAACGACGGTGTCATCAGCAACAACGCTATAAAGGCGGGATGGCTCCTTCTTATCAAAGATCGCCCGCGGCAAATCGGGGCGGATGGCCAGGTTGTGCATGCCTTTCCGCTCCTTGTACTCCAAGAGCTCCAGGTAGACGCGCTCCCAGTCCACAAGTCCCAGACTCGCGTCGGGAATGGCCCTCTCGCGACCGGCCTTCACCGCGGTTGCGGTAAAGCCGTCCGCCCCACTTTCGAACGTCTGCACCTTGAGTGACATATCGACGCGCACACGAATCGCCGGATCGACATCCAGAAGCACGTCGGCTTCGTCGGCGAAGCTTCGGTCGTCCGGGATGCGCGGTACGACCAGACCTTGGCCTAGAAAGTCATCGTTCGTACGGATCGGCAGTGATAGCTCGACATCGCCTTCTGTCTCGACGCCCTCTTTCTCCAGGTACTCCCGGAACTGGGACATGTAATTGGCGCGGACGGCAAAGATGTTGAGCGTCTCCAGCACCGGCAGATGCTCAGGGTGGCTGCCGTCGAGCGCGGAGCTTCGCTTCAGCGTGAAGTCCTTGCCCCGTAGTCGCACGCCACGTCCGAAGAGCTGGATAATTTCCGAGCCTTCCTTCCGGCCAATGTTGAGTAACCCCATATTGGAGACGCGCCAGGAGTTCCACCCCTCCATGAACTTCTTCGCGCCAATCAATATTTCGACGCTCGTCTCCGGCTCGTTGATGCCCTCAAAGAGCGAATTGGCAATGGCATCCTCCTCGACTGTGATGCCAGCATCATCCGCCTCCACCAGCTTCTTAAAGGCGCTGGTATCGCCGATGTAGATCAGACCGAAATATTCGTCCCCTCCACTGGCCTTGAGCCCCAGCTCGCCGGGGCTGCCCCGCAGGTCGCACAAATGCAGGCCGCCGCCGGTAGGCGCGTGCAGGACTTTTTCCAGCAGCTCCTGGTAGGCCGTCTCCGCGTCGATACGAGCATCCTTCAGGTACTGGAACTTCTCGGCAAAAATGTCTTGCCCGTCCGGGTCCACCAGCCCGGTCTTCCCGCCAAGTAGCCGCTTGATCGCCTTGACCGCCCAGCCTTGTTTGTTCTCCAGCAGGTGATGCAGGAAGCGGGCCACGGTCAGCACGTCGCTGCGTTTTTGCTTGTTCTCGGTGTAGACAGCATTCACGCTGCTGCCGACGAACACCCAGAGCGGCTTTTCCAGGTTGTAAGGCCGCAAGTCCGCGCCGCCTTCCTCGAAAACCCGCTGCTGCTCGTAGAACGACAGCAGGTTGCCCAACAGCAGCGTCTCGGTTTTGTCCTCGGCCGCTTCTTCCTTCAGGTTGAGGATACGGAAGTCCTTCCCATATCCGTCGCCGTGGAAGTACCGGTAGGAGTAGTCGAATACGATGCCCTTACCGTACTCCTCGGTCAGCTTGTCGTTCCGAGCCGCCGTCAGGGCCTGACCGAAGGTCGCGCTGTACTCGAAGGTAAATCCGGTCTGCCCCAGCGCGTCGCGAAAGCTGCGCCACGCCTCGCCGCCCGAACCCTTGTGGCCTTCATCGACGAAGATCAGGTTGTTGCCCTCGAAGGCCTCGACCGGCACGCTCTGTCCACCGCCGCGCTTCTCTTCCACCAGCTTCGTGATCTCGATGACGCGCACGGCATCGGGCTCGGAAATCCCAAGGCCGCTTTCATTCAGATCAAACCGGCGGCAGGGAATATTGGAAGCCGTCATCTCCTCGATGTGCTGCTCGCTCAGGCCCGCGTTCGGCGTGATCAGCAGGATATTGTCCAGCGGCAAGTTGTTGTATCGCAGGAACTGCCGATAGTTGATATGCATGATCAGCGTCTTGCCACTGCCGGTGGCCATCCAGTAAGCCAGCTTCTTCAGGTCGGTCTCACTGAACTTGGCGTCCTTTGCTTCCCCAGCACTCTTGGAGGCATTGCGCTTCGCCACGAAGCCGTTCAGCCACCGCAGGAGCTTCCCCGGATGATTGAAATAGCCATCGAGGAAAACTTCCGTGTACAGCAATGCCAGGTGCTGGAAGTACCGCAACGTGATCCGCTCCGGCCGACGCGCGTTCATCGCTTCAAGATGCTCGCGAATGTTGTCGTCGTAGCGTGCCAAGTCTGCGGGGGTGATTTTCACCTTGTCGCCGCGCGCGATGAGCCGGTGGTACACGTAACTGCGACCGCTAGCGTCAAAACCCTCGCCCGCCTCGCGCAGGTCAGCCAAAAGATCACGGTTGCTGTCATAGCCGAACAGGCTGTTCAGCCAGGTCAACAGAACCAGCCGTTGCTCCAGCTTCACGTACTCCGGTTTGCCGTTTCGTGCTCCGGGCATGGATTACGCCTCCACCGGCGCGAACATCCGGGCCTTGAACACCGGCTCAAGGGCCTTGGCGTTGGGAATGAACGAGTCGCCATTGACGAACACTTCATCCACACCCTCGGCGAGCTTCTGCTCAACGACGAATTTCTTGTCGCGTTCCAGATCCTTCTTTTGCCAGCCCTCGGTCTCACGCCAGATCACCGCGATGCGTCGATGGTCAATGCGGCCGTGATAGACCAGGTATCGACGCCCATCATCGTCGTACACTTTGCGTGTGCTGACATGCAGGCCGAGCAGGTAATTGAACGTCTCGGGTATATCGACTGTCTTGTCGATAGTCTCGTCGCCCTTGGCCAGGGTGAGCTTGTAGCTGAAGGGCTTGGCGAGCTTCTCGATGTTCAGGAGCGTTTCGCTCGTCCGTGTCTCCCACTTGAGCATGTACTTGAGCAGGTAATCCTCAAACTGTAGAGTGCCCTGATCGAACGCCTCGTCGAAGGCGATGTTGTTCAACGTGTCCTCAAAACTCTCGACACGACAATACTTAATGATTCGAGGGCCACGCTCGGCTTCTTCCGCCGTTGCACTACGCGCTGGCTTCCCATCCTTCCATTCTGGTGCAAATGCAATCTTCTTGATGCGAGGCAACAGAACGGTTTGAAAGTAGTCTCCCATTTCAACGAGGATGAACTTGCGATTACCGCCATCCTCCCGATTCAGACCGATAGTTGCATGAGCGGTCGTCCCCGAACCACCGAAATAATCCAAGACAGTAGAGCGTGGCGACGGGCGAAGCGATACGCGCAGAGTTTCGATCAGCGTATACAAAGACTTCGGATACGAGAAGTCCAAGTCCTTTCTGCCAAAAATGTGTTGGAGTAGCTTGGTTCCGTACTCAGATGCGTCGAACTGAGCGTCATCCCATAGTGTCCGCACAGTCCCCGTATCTTTGGCGAAGTATATTTCATGCTTCCCACGGGTTTCCCGCACTTGCAGTTTCGGAAGAATACGTTCGACAGATTGCCTTGCATATCGCCACTTCTTCTCGTTACCACTTGTGTCGATCGGCCAGACCCGAATAAGGCCCCCGTCGTCTCTTTCATTAACACCGGCGGGATGGTATTCATCAGGCGGAACATCCCCAAACCCCACAATCTCCTCGTCCTTCACGATGATGGGATAGAAGCAGTTCCGAGCGTCAGTACGATCGGATTCTAGGCCACTGTCGCGTAAGTTCCGTACATCCACTTCATCGAGCTTGCGCTCTCCAATGTAGCGTTCGGAATCTGAGGGATACATGAAGTAGGCATATTCATGACAGTGCGAGAAATTCGCACCCTGTATCCCACGGGGATTATGTCGCACGGCGACACAGACAATCTCGTAGGCTCCCAGCCAGCCACTCCTGATCAATAATCCCAGTCGCTCCTGTTCATTCTCGTCGATAGCAACAACATATACCCCGTCGGCGAGAAAGCGGCGGGACAAATCGATTCTGTTGCTCATTAATGCGAGCCAACTGGAATGAAGATAGTCATTTTTGTATAGAATGCGGGTGGAAGGGGAGTTGAACGGCGGATCGATGTAGATGCAGCTAACTCCCTCGGAGTACAGTTCAGAAAGTAAATTTAGGGCTTGCCAGTTCTCGCTGTGAAAGAGCTCGCCATCCGTCATTTCCTCGAGGTCACCGAAACTGGCGAGAAGGGCATCGACAACCCTCGGGGCGAAGTGGGAGGTGTCGATCAAGAGCGTCGGATGTGCCTTCAGGAACGCCACCCGGCGCTCTGCCTTGCTCTTACCACTTGTAAACAGGTCGGTCTGCTCCTCGTCAATGTGGAACAGCTCCCTCCACTCGTCCCATTGAGCATCGCACTCAGCGATCTCGGGATAGAAGCTCTCGTCGATGGTGCCGACGGTGATGCAGTACTGCGTCTCAGTGATGAACTTCCGTTTCTCCCACAGCATCTTCTGGAAGGACTCGATTTGATCGAGGAAGTCGCTGATTCGGCTGCCGACAGCCTTGATCACCCGCAGGACCTGAAACCAGCCTTCGGAGCGGCCCTCGCCAGCGGCTTCCATCTCGTCCAGGTTCAGCACTTCATTCTTCAGGTAGAAGTCCAGCTCACGCGAGAGAAACCCCTTCAAGTCCTTGTGGATGAAAAAGTCGGAAGTGTTCTTGCGCGTGTATTGCCGCAGGTGATGCTCCAGGAACGTCACCGGCTGGTTATCGCCGTCCTTGCGACGCTCCGCGATAACGGCGGCGAGGGCCTTATCCGCTTTTTTCAGGTTCCTTGGAATGGCCTCAGAGGCCTCCGCTATGAGCTTGTCCTGCTGGTTCTTCTTCCCGTAGGTCACCTTCTCCTGCTCGGTCAGCGGCCGGTACTCGAAGGGAATGATCAGCTCGTTTGCCTTCTCCCGCCAGTCGAGCTCCTTGACGCGGGGCAGGAAAAGCCGTTTCTCACCCTTGACATTGTTCTGCTCGACGTTGGCGGCAGTAAGCTTGAATTGCACGGTCACGCCTTGTGACGTGAAGGTGTAATCGTGGAAATGTTCGGCGGTCTTGACGTAGTACTGGTCGTGGTTGGCCCAGTGAAGATAGACTTCCTCACCGTTGTACGGGATGGCGTACTTCTGCCGCTTAGAGTAGCGGCGCTTGGAGATGAAGTCGCCGTCCTGGTAATAACGGCTAAAGAAAGTGTACAGATGGTTGAAGATGGTGGCCTCCAGGGCCTCGCGCCCACGGCCACCGGTTGCCTTCGCCTGCAAGCTCAGGTACTTCTTCCCCAGCGGAGTACCGTGATAAGACTCGGCGAGATTGCCATCGGCATCCAGGGCCTCCTTGCCCAGCGTTTCGGTAATCTGTTCGGCGGTTTCAGCAAGCTCCGCTGCGGCTTGTGATTGGTCGGCCAAGGCATTACGGTTCAGGTCTTCACCAATCAGCTCGGGCAGGTCGGTCGAGATGAACTTCTCGATCACGTCCCGCTTGTAATTCATGATGCGGTAGATGCCGAAGTCCAGGTCCGCACAGTCGAACTGGAAAAGCTCGCGCAACAGTGCTTGAAATTTTTCTCGATTTGTCATCGGCACGGGTTCCACTCTCTAAGATTCATGTCCGGGTTTGGGTTACGGCCTGATCCGATTCGGGGCGTAGCAACCTTGCTCATCGACATGGCCGGCGGCTACTTGCCTTTTCGGCCACGGGAAGGAGGGAGGCCGGCGACGGTCTCTCCCTCCTCGATGGAGATGTTGTTCTTGTCGCAATAATCCCGGATCAGCACCTCCACCATGTTGGCGATAGAGCGATGCTCGCGGGTGGCAGCGGTACGAAGCGCCTCCTTCACAGCTGGGTCAATGCGGAAGGTCACGGTCGCGGTCTTGGTGGTGGCCATCGGGGTCCTTCGCAGGGTGGCTGCAAATGTACTGTAATGTACTGCATCGTCCCGTATAATCCAAGGAGATTCTGGCAAATCGGCTGGGGAGGGAGGCATGGCCCGACACTACTCAACCCGAAGCTTCTTCCGGCAGGTCCCGAACGCCCTGCTGGCGCGGTATTTCGCGGAACGGGGCCTGTTCGGCGATCTGGACTTTTCCGCGCTGAAGGAGACCAAGCCGGACGAACTGTTCGAGGCCTGGCTGGCACTGCCGGAGGACCAGCGAAAGCCGATGGACGCCGAGTTTCAGGACATCTTCGAGTTGAGCTGCGAGAAGGGCTTCCGCGCCATCATCGACGAGGCGGAATGGCAGAAGCAGTCCGACCCCGAGGCCCTGAGCGAGTTCATCGAGGCGCTGTCAGCCCTGCCCAACCACTACCACCGCGCCATGGTCACCTACCTGGACCATCCCGAGTGCTGGAAGGGCGCCACGCGCTTCTACCACGCCGACACGCTGCCCTACTGGCGCAAGCGCAAGAACATGGGGCACCGGCCCGCCGCGGTTGACGACGACAGCATCCGGCAACTGGCGACCCAGATACGCAACTACTTCCACCGCACCGAGGGCCGGGGCAACAACTGCATCGTGGAGCCCTTCCGCCGGGGCGAGCTGGACTACTTCTTCGCCTACCCGGAGGACTATTCCCAGCAGAGCATCGAGTGGGTGGATGGCGAGTTCGACCGCCGGCCGCACAACCCGGCCTTCGAGGTGATCTTCGTCTACTCGCAGAAGGAAGGGACGCTGGACCTGAACTTTCGCGGCCCCCGCAAGGCCGTGGAGCCGCTCCAGGGCATGTTCGCTACCACGATTCTGAAGCTGGACGAGCTGCCGCCTGATCCGAAGGATGAGCGGGTCTACAACCTGGACCTGCTCGGCAAGCGGGCATTCGATTTCACCTATGACGTGGGCAGCGGCATCGAGGATGTGGTCGTTCGCAAACTGCGGCTGTCCTCGCGGGCCACAAAGGGCGAGCGCATCACCCTGGAGGCGGACACTTCCCGTAATCCCGATGCCGTCTATGACCTGCTGGACCGGCTCGGCAAGTCCCTGCCGATGCACCTGTACAACGTGACCCAGGTGGAGATCGCAGCGTCCGTCGTCACCGACCCGGACAAGCCGCCCAGGACGGTGCCCATCCGCCTTACCTATCCCAACTCCTGTTCCCTCAAGTACGACGAAGTGGGCATCAAACTGCGCGAGATGCTGGAAGCCTCCGGCATCGAGCCCAAGAAGCCGGCGGAAGCTGAACCGGCCGAGGAAGCCTCTGAGGCATGACGCAGCAGGCCGTGCTTACCGAGCTGCTCGACCGGATCGCGGCGTCACACGGCGAACGGGTACTAGTCGGCGCCGATGAGCTGGCGGACTGGCCGGCCGAAGCGGTTACGGCCTTGCAGTCGGAAGGAGTGATTACCAGGGCGCGGCCCGCGGTCAGCACGATCTGCCCCGGCTGCGAGCGTGAATGCGTCATGCCCGTACATACTCCGACTGGTGCGGGGCATGCTGTGGGAGCCTTCATCGTCTGCGACAAGCGCAGCGACATCAACCGCGTGTCCGTGCCGGTCTCCCGACTGGAACAATGGCAGGCTTCCGGCGAGTCGATTGCCGATTTGCTCGCGCGATTGCTTGGTCTGCACCGCTCGGGGCATGACGACACATCCAGCGGCCGGTGGGAGCTTGGCCTGCTCAAGGGTGCCAAACATTCCAGCCATGTGGTGATGCGGGCCGGAAACTTGCTCACCCTGGAGCTGGCCGGTCATTCCGTTGCGTTGGCGGAGGTGCTCGCGCTGGAGAACGGCGCACTCAGCGTGGACAGGCGCGCCTTGACCCGGCTGGTGGATCAACCTGTCGCGGGCGCTGGCGACGTGGAATCGGCCGCACAACGCAGAGAGCGGCTCAAAAAGCGCGTACAAGCGTTGAGGGCGAAAGGCGTTCGGGCATTCCTGAAGACCGTCGCCGAGGAAGAAGGCATCTCCGTTTCGCGCCTGAAACAGCTCCTGAAAGACGATCCTGCTCCGGCCAAATCCCCGCTGAGCTGGTAGACCCGATCCAGGGGGCTATCCCGCCCGGAGCCAAAAACCCAGCAAGGACGCGGCCTCCCGGCCGCTGCAACGAGACAGCTTGAAGGACAGCCCCCTGGCTCGTCCGCAATGGCGTCATGTTCAACAACACCCAACGAGGTGCCAACATGACGCATACCATCCTTCGACTTCCCGCCGTGAAGGCCCGTACCGGCCTTTCCCGTTCCACGATCTATCTGCGCATCGCGGAAGGCAGCTTTCCCAAGCCCGTATCCCTCGGCGGCCGTGCCGTCGGCTGGATCGAGGCGGAGGTGAACGACTGGCTGAAGCAGCAGATCGAGACCAGCCGCCAGGCTGCGCGGTAAGGGGGGACGGAACGATGACCACAAACAACAAGGGCCGCGCTGGCGGGCACCAGGCGACCCCGAATACTTCTGAGAGTACCTGCAATTCTACCGGCATCGCTTCGCGCGTGAAAGCGGCCGTCGTGACGCTGGCGGTGTGGGGCTGGTTCCCCCTTAGCTGGCGAATCGGATCAACCGCATGGGAGGGCCGCACGATGACTGATGCGCTCCTCCGATTCCGCGACGCGATCCGCTCCACGGGGCTGGAACCGCCGGACGCAATCGAGCCAGGCACGCTGCATCGCTTTCCCGGCGCCGACAAAGGCCCGAGTAACCGGGCCGGCTGGTGCCTGCTGTTCGACGACGGGCAAGGTGGCTGCTTTGGCGACTGGTCCTCGGGGCTCTCGCGCACCTGGTTCTCCAGGCAGGGCTGGCCAGGCTCGCCGCAGGCGCAGGCTGCGCTGTCGCGCCAAATCAAGGCGGCGAGATTGCAAGCCGAACGCTCGCGGCAGGACCGATATGCAGAGGCGGCCAATCGGGCACGCAGGATCTGGGACGCCGCGCCCGCCGCGCCAAGACACCACGGCTATCTGGTCGCCAAAGGCATCGCGCCTCATAACGCCAGGCTTTACCACGGGTGCCTGGTACTGCCGGTGACGAGCTTCGAAGGCTCGATCAGCAGCCTGCAATTCATCGCGCCTGACGGGCGCAAGCGACTGCTCTCCGGGGGCCGGAAGCGCGGCTGCTTCATTGCCGTTGCCGGCGACGAGGAACAGGCCCGGCGCGTCATCATCTGCGAAGGCTGGGCGACGGGCCGCACGCTCGCGGAGGACGACCCGGCCGCCCTGGTGCTGGCCGCCATCGACGCGGGCAATCTGGAACCCGTCGCCGTGGCCGCGCGCCGCCGCTGGCAGTCCGCCGAAATCGTGATCGCCGGTGACGATGACCGGCGCACGCCGGGCAATCCGGGAGCCACCCAGGCAAAGGCCGCCGCCATCGCATCCGATGCGCTGCTGGCGCTGCCGCAGTGGCCGGCGGACGCACCGGAGAGTCTGACCGACTTCAACGATCTGGCCCGGTGGCTGGCGGGAGGTGGGGCATGAGCGCCGACCTGCTGAAATCCGCCGCACCGCCGCCGGAAGACTGGCCGGCACTGGTCCCGCTGAACGCGCCCAACCTGCCCCGCCTCGACCTGGGACACCTGCCTGGCTGGGCCGGGGACTATGCCCGCGCCTTGGCCGCCGATACCGAGACACCGCCGGAGCTGGCCGCCGGAATGATTCTGGTCACCTGTGCCACGGCAGCGGCGCGTCGCCTGCGTGTGATGGTGAAGCCCGGCTACTTCGAGCCCTGCAATCTGTGGGCGGTGGTGGCTTTGCCGCCCGGCAACCGCAAGAGCGCCGTGCAATCCGCCGCCACCGCGCCGCTGGTGGCGTGGGAGCGGGATCAATCCGAGATCATGGAGCCGGAGATCAAGCGCATCACCAGCGAGCGCAAGACCCAGGAAGCCCGGGCCAAGGAGACCCGCAGCAAGGCGGCCAGGGAGAAGGATGCCAACAAGGCCAAGGAACTGGCGGCTGAAGCGGCCGACCTGGAAGCCGATCTGCCGGACATTCCGATGCAGCCGCAGATCTGGACCTCGGACGCGACGCCGGAACGGCTGGGCAGCCTGCTGGCCGAGCACGGCGAGTGCATGGCCTGGCTGTCGTCGGAAGGCGGCGTGTTCGATCTGCTGCAAGGCCGCTATTCCAACGGCATTCCCAATCTGGATCTGGTGCTGAAGGCGCACAGCGGCGACCCGGAGCGCGTGGACCGGGGCTCACGACCAGCCGTTTATCTGCGCAGCCCGCGCCTGAGCATCGGTCTGAGCCCGCAGCCGGATGTGTTGCGGGGACTGGCGGCCAAGCCGGGATTTCGCGGCCGTGGCCTGCTGGGCCGGTTTCTCTACCTGCTGCCACCCTCGCCGCTGGGTTTTCGTGCGCTGCAATCCGATCCGGTGCCGGAGGGCGTGCGCGATGCCTACACGGCCGGCATCATCGCCATGCTGGACTGGGAACCGGCCATGGACGAACAGGGCACGGAACGCCCCCACCTGCTGCGCCTGTCCCAGGAAGCGCAGGTGGAATGGCACGATTTTGCCAAGGCCATCGAGGTGCAGATGCAGCCCGGCCGGGAGCTGGAGCACTTCACCGACTGGGCGGGCAAGGCACCGGGGGCCGCCGCGCGACTGGCCGGCGTGCTGCACGGGATCAGGCACGCCCACGGCAGGCCCTGGGAAGCAGCCATCACGGCGGAAACGATGAACGACGCCCTGGAGATCATGGCCGTCATCACCCGCCACAGCCTGGCCGCGCTGGACATGATGGGGGCCGATCCCACCATCGCCGCCGCCCGGCTGGTCTGGGACTGGATCGAGCGCGGGCGGCTGGCGCGGTTCACCGTGCGCGAAGCCTTCAACGCCCTGCGCGGCACCTTCCCCCGCGTCTCGAAACTGCGCGACGCCCTGGATGCGCTGGAAGAGCGCGGCTACGTGGAAGTGATCGAACCGCCGCGAGACGGCCCCGGCCGGCCGCCGTCACCCACGGTAAGGGTGCGGCCAGAGATCGCGAGGGCCTGGCAATGAGCTGGCGGGAAACGCTGGGTGTCGCTGAAGCGGCCGGCAAGCCCCATGCGCACAATCCGCACAATGCGCAGAACACCGCCATGCCGAGCAATTCTGCGGATAGTGCGGATTCTGCGTTAGCGGTTGCCGAGGAAACGGCTTCCAGGCTGCTGGAAGCACTGTCTGATGCCTGTCGCGACCTGCCCATCGCACCGGCGGCAGTGCGGGACGCATTGGCACCGGAAGACATCGAGGACTGGCTCAAGGGCGAGATCACCAACGACACCCTGGCCGCCTTTGTCCGGTCACTGGTGCAGCGCCGGGAGATGGACGAGGGGAAGCGCCCCGCCCACTACACCGAACGGGCCACCTGCAAGCACTGCGGGCCGATCTGGCTGTGGTTCCCCGGCGAAGTGCTGGGCTGCCCCCTGGTGCTGGAATCGGGTAGCCAACCGGCCGATACCGCGCCCGCATGCCGTCCGCTGCCACGACTGCACCCACTTCCGGCGCACGGACCATCCGCATCTGGGCCATTGCGCCAAGGGCGAGCCAGAAGCCATCGCGGGGCTGTGGGACACCGACCGCCGTTATTGCCAGCGGTATCTGCCGCACACCGAACCCGGCGACAACGACGGATCAGCCGACGATGAAGCCCTGACAAAAAGGTGAACTTGCCAAATGATTTCGGATAAATCCGGAGGTGAATATGGGCGGCATGGGTAGCGGACGGCGCTGGCACTTCGGCGCCAGCGACACCACAGACGATTACCGATCCATCGACGTGCGCCGTTGGCGGCGGGACGGTCTGCTCGACCCGCACCAGTCCTTCGGCTGGCAGTGGTCACGGCGTGGCGAGGTGGTTGCCTCGATCCAGGTGCGCACCGAACCCGACCGGGTGATTCTCACCTATCGCCACCGCAGTGGCGGCAGTGACTGGAAGGACGAAAGCTACCCAGTCTATCTGAACTGGACGGAATGCAATCTGGGCGGCCACCGCCCCTGGTTCCTCTGCCCGGCACGCGGCTGCGGCCGGCGGGTCGCCATCCTCTATGGCGGTGCGATCTTCGCCTGCCGGCACTGCTACCGTCTGGCCTACCCCAGCCAGCGGGAAACCGATGACGATCGGGCAGCACGCCGCGCCGACCGAATACGCGAGCGGCTAGGCTGGGAGCCTGGTATCCTCAACGGCAGCGGCCTCAAGCCCAAGGGCATGCACTGGCGGACCTTCGAAAGACTCACCGCCGAGCACGACGCCTTCGTCGAGGAATCACTGGCCGGCATGGCGCGGCGGTTCGGCATCAAGCTGTAGGGACACCCGGCGGACATGGGGGCAACTTTGGGGGCATGCCACCATTTCCGATTTGACTGTTTCTTTTTATGTCAAATGGTTACAAATGCTATTCGGTAGTCGCCGCCTCAGCGGCTTCCGAACAGTTCCCTGAAATCCTCTAACCCCGCTTCTCGCGGGGTTTTTTGTTACCGGAATGCATCCTTCCAGCCAAGCCCACGGCTCGAGTGCCGTAAGCCGCTCGAAGCGGCGAGGACGGAACCTCGGCGCGGTCTTTTAAGCCCCTGGAGGGGGGTGCAGCGCTCACACTGGACTCATCTGATCGATGCGACGACCTTTCGCTTTCTGATGACGGACATAGCGTCTCATCACGCCACAGCGTCGAGACCCGGTGGACTTCGTGCGCCCCTACACGCAGTTCTCGTGAACGTGTTGCGCTGCCGCACACGGCCGGAAGTCGTCATGAGATGTTCGGAATTGTCGAACTCCTTCTACCACTCCCGCTCGGCATCCACAACGCCGGCCGCTACGGGTTACGCCGACCCATGACTTCGAGGTGGTCCGGTATCCTGCGCGTACGACCCGGCTATCGGACGCGCGCGTCACTATGGCGGCGCGCGCCCCGGTTAGTAGTCTTGGGGTCTAGTCCGGAAAACGGAGGGAAATGCGACGATGAATCACGGCGACCATGTAACGCACCTGGCCACACCAGTAAATGCGCCGGTCGAGGCCGGGACGACGGCATGACGGACGATCGTCGACGGCACAGCCCGGCGGCGGCACGGAACCGCGAGCCGATCCTGGCGGTGCTCCGCGAGGTAATCCCGGAACGCGCTCGCGTGCTCGAGGTGGCCAGTGGCACCGGCGAGCACGCGGCGTTCTTCACCGCCGCCATGCCCGGCTGGGAATGGCAGCCCAGCGAGGCGCAGGCGCCGGCGTTGGCCTCCATCGAGCACTGGCGCCGCCACGGTGGTGATGGCCTCCTCGCGCCGCTCACGCTGGACGTCACCGCCACGTGGCCGGTTACCGGCCCGCTGGACGCGATCGTCGCCATCAACCTGATCCATATCGCGCCCTGGGAGGTCACGGAGGCGCTGATGGCTGGGGCCGGCCGGCTCCTCACCGACGACGGCGTGCTCGTGCTCTACGGCCCCTACCGGGAGAACGGGGCGCATACGGCGGCGAGCAACGCCGCCTTCGACGCCGACCTGCGCGCCCGTGATCCACGCTGGGGGGTCCGTGATCTGGAGACGGTGGCGGAGAGCGCGGCGGCGCACGGCCTGACCCTCGAGCAGCGCCACGCGATGCCCGCAAACAATCTCACCGTCGTATTCCGTCGATCCGGCAGCGGCGGGCCGACCCGGGGATAGCTCACCAGCGGGCGCACCAGTGACGGCGATCGCGACTCGCCGTCATTCCTGGTAACGGTACGCACGCCTCGAAAGTAAGACCGTGGCGGGTCAGCCGGGCGGCGTGGACGGGGTCCGGTCCGGTACCGATACGCGGGCGCGGTGCACTACGTTCCACGCAAGCCACGGAGCAATGCGCACCGAAGCGGCGGCCCCGGCGGATATCAACATACCCGCCGGAGATCTCCCCGGAGCGGCCGCGCCGAAAGGCACGGCCGTGACACTCCGGCGAGGTCACTCGAACCACAGCACCTCTCCGTGGCCGTCGAAGGCGAGGTACGGCGACAGGTCGCCACCGGCGTGCACCGTGCGCACCATCACCTTGAGCTGCTCATCGGTCTCCGCATCGCTCGGCGGACGGCCGTCACGCCCGGCGAGTGCGGCCGCGAGCAGGATCTGCCAACTCTCACCCTGGGCCCGGGACTCCTCGACCAGCGCGTCGAAGCTCTCGACTTCCTCCGCACGCCTGTCCACGTACATCACCGGCAACAGCGCACCGCCTTGGCCGGCCCGGTAGCGCGCCGCCTGCCCCTCATCGTGGTCCTCGGGCAGCTCGATGCGCAGACACACGAACAGCAACCGCTGCGGCTCGGGCTGGGCATGGGCCGCCTGAAGGAACGAGGCAAAGTCGGTAATGGCGTTCATCAGCCCCTCCCCGCATCGTCGCTCACGCCCTGCGCCAGGCCGGCCCAGTCCCAGTCCTCGCGACCATGGGCGATCCCGGCGATCAGGCGCTGCCGGCACAGGTCCGCCAGCGGCATGGGCACCCGGGCCTGTGCCGCGGCCTCGCCGGCAAGGGTGAGGTCCTTGAGGCCCAGCGGCATGGGAAAGCCCGCGGGCTGGTATGTCCGGGCGGCGATACGCGCGCCGTAGCCCTGGTGGACCGGGCTCGCGAACAGCGTGCTCGACAGCAGCTCGTGGACGCTGTTGCGGTCGATGCCATGACCCTCGCACAGGGTATAGGCCTCACCCATGGCCTCGCTGGCCGCGGCGATCATGAAGTTGCCCGCGAGCTTGACGATATTGGCCGCCCCGAACTCTTCGCCGAAGTCCCACACCCCGACGCCCATGGCATCCAGAAACGGCCGGGCGCGGGCCTTGGCGTCGTCGTCGCCGGAGACGCAGATATTGAGCTTCGCCGCCTCGGCCATGTCCGGGCGTCCAAACACCGGCGCCACCAGGACCTGCTCACCGTGCTCCGCATGCCGGCGGGCGAGCTCATGGCTGGTCTCCGCCGCCACCGTGCTCATCATCACGTGGAGGCCGCCTTCCCCCAGCCGCCCGACGATGCCGTCCTCACCCAGGGTCACGGCGCGCACCGCGGCGTCGTCGGCGAGCATGGTGATGACCACGCCTCCCGCCGCCACGCCGGCGGGGGTGTCCGCCACCGCGGCACCAGCGTCCGCGAGGGGGCGTGCCTTGGCGGCGGTGCGGTTATGCACCGTCACGTCGAAGCCTGCCCTGACCAGATTGGTTGCCATCGGCGCACCCATGGCACCGAGCCCGATGAAACCTACAGACGTCTGCGCCGTCATGGTGTTGCCCTCCCGGCTTGCGGTTTTAACCAATAAGTGGGCTCATTGTCCACGCCACCCCAGGACTGCGGCAAATGACCGTACCGCAGTACACGGGGCGGGCCAGTGCGGCGACGCCGAAGCCGGGGCGGCGGCGCCAACGGCACCGGCACCGGATACCATCCATGGCGGAGGACGCGGTAGGCTCGGGGCCGGCCCGGCCGCCGGGCCGCGGTAGTCTCCCGCAAGCGCTGCCCGGGAGCGACCGCCGGATCTCGACATCTACCGTCGGCGGGCAGGAGTGGACCGGGTCCCGGCAGCCGCCGCGGAAAGCGGCGCCGGGACAGGTGGTGGCCTTGTCAGCCGGTACGGAACCGGCCCATAAGGCCCTCGAGCTCGCTGGCGAGGCGGGCAAGCTCGTCGCTCGCGGTGGACACCTGGCTCGCGCCGGTGGCCGTGCGGCCGGAGATCTCGCTGATCTCGGTGATATTGCGGTTGATCTCCTCGACCGTGCTGCTCTGCTCCTCAGCGGCAGAGGCGATCTGCGAGGTCATGTCACTGATGCTCTGGATGCCGGCGGTCACGGTCTCGAGCTGTTCGCCGCAACCGCGCACCATGGTCACGGTCTCGCTGCTGTGCTGGCGCCCGGTCTCCATAAGCTGGGAGGACTCCCGCGCCCCGGTCTGCACCCGTTCGATGATGTCGCGGATCTCGTTGGTGGAGTCTTGGGTGCGGGTGGCGAGCGTGCGCACCTCCTCGGCGACCACCGCAAAACCGCGACCGTGTTCGCCGGCGCGGGCGGCCTCGATGGCGGCGTTGAGCGCGAGCAGATTGGTCTGCTCGGCCACGGCGTTGATGACGTCCAGCACCGTACCGATCTGCTCGGCGTCCGCCGTGAGCCGGGAGACCCCCTCGCCGGTGCGATCGAGCTGGCGGGCGAGCTCCTCGACGGTGGTCACCGTGCGCTCCATGGTAGCGGCCATGTCGTTGGCCTCGCGGGTCGCCTCGCTGGCGGACTCCGCGGCCTCGCCGACATTGCGTGCCACCTCCTGGACCGTCGCGGTCATCTCGTTGGTGGCGGTGCCGACCTGGTCAGTCGCGTCGTGCTGCGCATCGACATTGCTCTGGGTCTCGCGGCTGGTCGAAGCCAGCTCCTCGGCGGCGGAGGAGAGCTGATTGGTGGTGTCCGCCGCCCGGCTGACCATGTCGTTGAGCATGGCCAGAAAGTCATCGATGCGGTCCGCCAGCCTGCCAATCTCGTCCCGGGTCGGGTTCGCCAGGCGGATAGTGAGGTCGCCCTCGCCGCTGGCGAGTTCCGCGACGCGCGCGGACATCGCCTGCAGCGGCTTGATCACGCTCCGCGGCAGGACGATAAGGATGGCAACACAGACCGCCAGCCCGATGACCAGCGCGGTAATCAGCGTAACCCGGCTGCTCACCACGTCCTCCTCCACCGAGGCGGACAGCGCGGCGGCCATGTCGTTGACCCGCCCGGTCATCTGGTCGAGCCGGCCACGGGCGATATCAAACTGCTCGGCGCCGTCCCCGTTGGCGAGCTGGAACGCTGCCTCGGTGCGGCCGTCGTCCACGAGGCTGCGGACACGACGGTTGATCTCCGCCCAGCGGTCGATCTCCCGGTCGAACTGCGCGGCGAGCTTCGTCGCCCGGGGGTCACCGAGCAGCTCCGCGGCCTTGGCCACGCGCTCGCGGGCCTTGGACAGGTTCTCCGCCTGCACCGCACGCTGCTCCTTGCGCTCCTCGGCACTGCCGGCCTGTACCGCCCGACCCTGGGCGATCAGCGATTGATGGAGGTCCCGGTCGGCCTCCAGGACCCGGGACCCCCCGGGCATCAGCGCCCCGGAATAGGTCCGCGCGTCGTAGGCCAAATTGCCGAGCAGCATCATCGAGAGACCGGCCACGACCACGAGTATGAGGGTGAGCACGGCCACAGGGACGCCGAGCTTCCAGCGAAAAGACAGGTCACGCAGCCAACGCATCGACACATTCCTCTAGACGAAGGTTCATGGTTGATAAGGGCCTTGGCGTCCCTGTCACCGACTCCTGTCCGGGTCTTCCCCGTCCCCGATAGGGTTATCGGCAACGGCGCACCATACGTTAGAGCGGATTCCAGCCGTCCACACGCTGATGGCGCCCCGGCGGCGAACGACCGCGGTGACAGGCGACGGCGGGGGTGATAAATTCCGTGCCCCTGCGCCGGCGGCCCCCGCCGCACGCCGGCACCCGATATCGCGGCATCGTCGCGCGGGCGTGTACCCGGCGAAGCGACCCGGCCCATGGTCTCCGGGACCCGAAGATTGCCTGGCGGCGCGAGCGACCGCCGCTCAGGGCGGTAACGGTCAGCGGAGGCGACGGGCTAAAGAACGAGCGGGCGCGGCCGTTACGGAACGTAATACCTGGTGCCGATATCGCCGCGCAGCGGTGCCACAGCTTGCTGCCCTCACGTGCCGGGCTCGATTCATTACGGGCAAACAAACACCGACGGGGACGTTCGGATGTCGCTTTTTCGCAATCTCACGATCCAGGCCCGAATCCTGCTGGTCTGCCTCATGCCCCTTGCGGTGATCACGGCAGCTATCGTCACTGCGAGTGCGAACAACCTCCAGGAACAGGGCGCCCGGGACGTCTCGGAACTGCGCGACTCGCTGATTGCGGCCCGCAAGGAATCCCTCAGGAACCTCGTGGATACTGCGGTCACGGCGATCCGCCCGATCTACGACAACGCCGGGCCGAACGACAAGGCCGCCAAGGAGCGGGTCAAGGCGATCCTGCGGAGCATCGATTACGGCAAGAACGGCTACATCTACGTCTATGACTACGAGGGCACCAACCTGGTGACCCGGCCCAAGCCGGAGCTGAAAGGCCAAAACCTCTGGGATCTCCAGATGGACAATGGCGACTACCTGATCCGCGAGCTCATCGCCGACGCCAAGGAGGGCGGCGGGTTCTACCGCTACCGCTGGGATAATCCGGCCACGGGCAAGGCAGAGCCCAAGCTCTCCTACACCACAGGCCTGGACAAGTGGAACTGGATGATCGGCACGGGCGTGTACATCAACGACATCGAGGCCAACGTCGGCGCCGCACGGCAGGCGGTGAACGCCAACGTCCGCCGCGAGGTCCTGGCAACCGCGCTCTCCGGCATCGCCGCCTTCGCGGTTATCGCCGTCATCGCCGTGTTCCTGACCCGCCGCATCATCGGCCCCATCCGCGAGACCGCCGGGGCCATGCGCGACATCGCCGAGGGCGAGGGTGACCTCACCCGGCGCCTGCCCGTCGCCCGCGAGGACGAGATCGGCGAGCTCGCCCGCCAGTTCAACGCCTTCGTGGCCAAGGTCCAGGAGACCCTCCGTGACGTGCGCGGCACCACCGACCAGCTCGCCTCCGCCGCGGAAGAGCTCAGCCAGGTCGCCGACCAGACCCGAAGCAACGTCGACAGCCAGCGCCAAGAGACCGATCACATCGCCTCGGCCATCAACGAGATGACCGCCACGGTACAGGAGATCTCGCGCAACGCCGGCACCGTCCAGGAGTCCGCCCGCGACGCCGACGAGCGTGCCCGCGAGGGCGACGGCGTGGTCCGGGAGAATCACACGGCCATGGAGACCCTCGCCGAGGACATCGGCTCCACCAGCACCGCGGTCAGCCAGCTCGCCGAGCGCAGCCGCGAGATCGAGACCGTGCTCGACGTCATTCACGACGTCACCGAACAGACCAACCTTCTCGCCCTCAACGCCGCCATCGAGGCCGCGCGGGCCGGCGAACAGGGCCGCGGCTTCGCCGTGGTCGCCGAGGAGGTCCGCGCCCTGGCGAAGCGCTCCAGCGAATCCGCCGACCGCATCCGCACCATCATCGAGGGACTGGTC
Organism: Arhodomonas aquaeolei DSM 8974; assembly: GCF_000374645.1. Classification (GTDB taxonomy): domain Bacteria; phylum Pseudomonadota; class Gammaproteobacteria; order Nitrococcales; family Nitrococcaceae; genus Arhodomonas; species Arhodomonas aquaeolei. The sequence goes on along the minus strand of NZ_KB894808.1, from coordinate 13,046 downwards.
GCCGACACGCGCACCGCCGTGTCCACCATGGAGCGTTCACAGGAGCGCTCGCACAGCAGCCTCGAGCGCTCCCACCAAGCCCGCGAGGCGCTGCAGGGCATCGCTACCGCGGTCTCGGAGATCCACGAGCAGATCACCCAGATCGCCACCGCCGCCGAGGAGCAGGGACAGGTCGCCGAGGAGCTCAACCGTAACGTCTCCGGCATCGTCGAGGCCGCCGGCCAGAGCTCCGAGGGCGTACAGCAGACCAGCCAGGCCAGCGGCGAGCTCAGCCGCATGGGCGAGCAGCTCCGCGAGGCCGTCTCCCGTTTCCGCGTCTGAGACCCCGCGCCACCGGGCCGCGCTGACCGGCGGCCCGGTGCTACCACACCCCCATCCCGCCACGTTATTGTATGTTATTTCCGACGCCGTAAACGGGCATACGCACGCGCCCACCCGCGAGGATCGGCGCGGCGCCCGGGCCCCGGAACGCGAGCGCCGAATGCGTCTCACAGCACCGGCGTGCCACCCACCGACACCCGGAATATCGCCGCCGTGACCAGCTTTCTCAGCTCCGGACTGCTCTACGCCTTCCTGCCCACCTTCTTTCTGGTGTCCATCACGCCGGGGATGTGTATGACACTGGCACTGTCGCTCGGCATCACCGTCGGCGTGCGCCGTGCGCTGTGGATGATGGCCGGCGAGCTCGCGGGGGTGGCGGTGGTCGCGGTCGCCGCCGTCGTGGGCGTGGCGACCGTGATGCTGCGCTATCCCATGGCGTTCGCCGTGCTGCGCTACGCCGGCGGCGCCTACCTGCTGTGGCTCGGCATCCAGCTGTGGCGCTCCCGCGGGCGGCTTGCCCTGGACCTGGAAGCAAGCCCGGGGCCGGGCACCGGCCGGCGCGGCCTCGCGGCCCAGGGATTCGTGACCGCGGTGGCCAACCCCAAGGGATGGGCATTCTTCATTGCACTGCTGCCGCCTTTCATCGACACGGCCCTGCCGCTCACACCCCAGCTCGCGGCCCTGGTCGGGATGATCCTTACCATCGAGCTCTCGGCACTGCTGATCTACGCCACCGGCGGGCGGGCGCTCGGACGGCTACTGGCCCGCCGCGGCGGTGTTACCCTACTCAACCGCATCGCGGGCACATTGATGATCGGCGTCGGCATCTGGCTCGCCCTGGAGTAGTTTCACGGCGGTCGCCGAGGCGGGCGGGCACCGGTATCATCGCCTTATCGACGACAGCAGGACGGCGGGCCGATGAGCAACGATCAGACCACCGGCGGCGACGGACACGCCACACGCACACCGCGACCCCAGGTCGCCCTGGTGCTTCAGGGCGGCGGCGCCCTCGGTGCCTTCCAGGGCGGCGTCTACGAGGGCCTGGCGGAGGCCGAACACCGCCCGGACTGGGTCGTCGGCACCTCCATCGGTGCGATCCAGGCGGCGATCATCGCCGGCAACCCACCGGAACGGCGCCTGGAACGCCTGCAGGCGTTCTGGGAGCGCATCACCCGCTCCGACTGGGCACCGGCACCCGCGTGGGATTCGCCCTGGCGCGCGGGCTACAACCGCCTCAGCGCCGCCACCACCGCGGCCTCGGGCCAGCCCGGGTTCTTCCATCCCCGCCCGCCACTGGCGCCGGCACGCCTGATCCCGGACAGCGACGCCGCGCGCAGCCTCTACAGCGTCGAGGCGCTGCACGAGACGATCGCCGCGCTCGTGGACTTCGAGCGGATCAACGCCGGGCCTATGCGCCTCAGCCTAGGGGCGGTGAACCTGCACACCGGCCGCACCGTCTACTTCGATTCCGCCCAGCGGCGCATCGGCCCCGAGCACGTGCTCGCCAGCACCGCCCTCCCACCGGCCTTCCCGCCGGTGACGGTGGACGGCGAGCTCTACTGGGACGGCGGGATCGTCTCCAACACGCCGCTGGAAGCGGTCCTGGACGACAACCCCCGCCGGGACACGGTGTGCTTCATGGTCGACCTCTTTGACGCCCGCGGCGAGGCACCGCGGAACCTGGACGAAGTGCTCGAGCGCCACAAGGACATCACCTACGCCAGCCGCTCCGCCCGCCACATCGAGTACTACCGCACCAGTCACCGACTGCGACGGATCATCAACGAGTTCTATCGGCGCCTGCCGGCCGCGGAGCGTGACGACCCGCGGGTCCGCGAACTCGCCGCCTGGGGGTGCACCACGAGTATGTGCATCGTCCACATGATCTACCGCAGCGGCCCCTCGGAGACATACAGCAAGGACTACGAATTCTCCCGTGCGTCCGTGCGCGACCACTGGGCCGCCGGCCTGCGCGACGCCCGCCAGGCCCTGGCGGAACGGCGCTGGCTGGCCCACGACCCGGACGACCCGAGCGTCGATGTCGAGGAAGTGGTCTCGGATGCCTACCGCAGCTACCACCGCCAGGATTGACCGCTGCCCACATGCGGGCTGGCAAGGCCGGTCCTAACGGCCGGTAAACACGCCGCCCGCCTCACCATGAATCCACGCCGCGAAGGCGCTGACCTTGGGACGCTCCAGCTCACCCGGGGCGCACACGAGGTAATAGGCGTGGGTACTGGCGAGGGTGACGGAGAACGGGGCGATCAGCCGGCCGGCGGCAAGATCATCGGCGACCAGCACCCGCTGGCCGAGGGCGACGCCCTGCCCGGCCACGGCGGCGGCGGTCAGCAGGCCGGCGTCGCTGAACCGGGGCCCCCGCTCGGCCACCGCCGCCAGCTCCGGGACGCCGGCGGCGGCGAACCACCGCGGCCAGTCGTCCGCCATCAGGTGGAGGACGGTGTGGTGGCGCAGATCGGCCGGCTCCCGCAACGGCGACGCCCCCTCCAGCAGGGCCGGGCTGCACACGGGGAAGAGCTCGGTCTCCATCAGCGGATGGACCTCGAGCCCCGGCCAGCGGCCGGGGCCGTAGCGCACGGCCACGTCCACGTCCTCCACCGCCGGGTCCGCCAGCGCGTTAGAGGTGGACAGGCGGACATCGATCTCCGGGTGCCGGACCTGAAATCCGGCAAGCCTCGGCACCAGCCACTTGGCCGCGAACGAGGGCGTCGTGGAGACGGTGACGATCCCCGTTCGCTCGGCCTGCACCACACGCTCCGTGGCGGCCTCGATCCGCTCCAGCGCCGGCGTCAGCGCCTCAAGATAGGCCCGTCCGGCCGCGGTCAGCACCACCCCGCGACCGTGACGCCGGAACAGCCGCGCCCCCAGCCGCTCCTCGAGCCGGCGCACGTGCTGGCCCACCGCGGCGGCGGTGATGCTGAGCTCCTCCGCCGCGCGGGCGAAGCCGCGGTGCCGGCCCGCGGCCTCGAAGGCACGGACGGCGTTGAGGGGCGGCAGGGATCGGGCCATGGGCACCACTCTAAAGTTCCACTTTACGGACTGTAGAAAGTATTGCTTGCACCATCCGCCGTCCATGCGGAACCTGTCTGCGAAGTCACCGGCATGAGCATACCGGGATGGGGACATATCAGAAAAACAAAAACTTCATTGCCGGGAGGAGGACACGCGGCAAGGTGGACGGCGATAACCCCCGCCCGGCGTGGACACCCGATTGCACAGACACCAGAGGTGAGACCGTGGAACACATCGACATCCCCGGCACGCAGATCACCGCTTCCCGCATCGGCCTCGGCACCTGGGCCATCGGCGGCTGGATGTGGGGCGGCACCGACGAGGAGCGCTCCATCCGCACCATCCTCTCCGCACTGGAGCGGGGCGTGAGCCTTATCGACACCGCACCGGTCTACGGCTTCGGCCGCTCCGAGGAGATCGTCGGCCGCGCCCTCGCCCGCCACGGCCGGCGCGAGGACGTGGTCCTGGCGACCAAGGTGGCACTGGAGTGGAACGACGCCGGCGTGGTGCGCAACGCCTCCCCGGAGCGGATCCAGCAGGAGGTCGAGGACTCTCTGCGCCGCTTCGGCACGGACTATATCGACATCTACCAGGTCCACTGGCCGGACCCGGAGACCCCCATCGAGGAGACGGCGCGGACACTGGAGCGCCTGTACCGCGACGGCAAGATCCGCGCAATCGGGGTCAGCAACTTCTCCCCGGAGCAGGCAGAGACTTTTCGCTCGGTGGCGCCGCTGCATACGGTCCAGCCGCCGTACAACCTCTTCGAGCGCGGCATCGAGTCCGGGCTGCTGCCCTACGTGCGCGAGCGGGGCCTGGTCACGCTGACCTACGGTGCCCTCTGCCGTGGCCTGCTCTCGGGACGGATGCGCGCGGACACGCAGTTCGAGGGCGACGACCTGCGCAACAACGACCCCAAGTTCCAGGCCCCGCGCTACCGCCAGTACCTGGACGCGGTGGACGCGCTGAATGCCTTCGCCGCGGAGCGCTTCGGCAAGGGCGTGCTGGAACTCGCGCTGCGCTGGCTCCTGGACCGGCCCGGTGTCGGCATCGCCCTGTGGGGGGCCCGGCGGCCGGAGCAGCTCGAGCCAATCTCCGGGGTGATGGACTTCCACCTCACCGAGACGGACTTCGAGCGCATCGACGCCATCCTCGCCGAGCACATCACCGATCCGGTGGGTCCGGAGTTCATGGCGCCGCCCAGCCGCAGCGAGCAGGCCGGCTGACCCGGCCCGTGCCGCGGGGGCGCCGGCGGCCGGCGCCCCCGCGGCGCCTGACTCACGGCACCCGGTCCCGGCCGGGACCGTACAGCCACGAGAGCAGCAGCCCCTCGACGAGCACCACCACCGCCCACAGGGCCAGCTCCAGGGCGAGCAGCGCCACCGGCTCGCGGAACATGTTGAACGGCGCGTGGAACTCGAAATACAGCGCCATCAACACCCACAGGACCACGGCGTACGCGGCCCCACGGGGGATCCGGCCCCGGGGCAGTACCGGCTCGATATAGGCGAACACCAGGCCGTGAAGCACCCCGATACCGGCGGCGATGAGCAGGTACAACGGCCCGTTGGTGAACATCAGCGGTCGCGGCGAGGCCTCGAAAAGCACATCCAGGAGCTTGGCGCTCTGCACCGCCGGATCGAAGAGCACCGGCGCCGCGAGCCCGAAGAAAAGCCCGTTGCTCACCAGGCTCGCGATCACGAAGGCGATCGCCCCGCCGACCGCCGCCCTTGCCCAGGGATTACCCGGCATGCCCGTGACCGTCAGTCCCGAAGATAGCGCGAGACCACCTTCTCCTCGCGCAGCAGCCCTTGCGGACGGAACAGCACGATGCCGGCGAGCAGCAGCGCCACCAGCAGCCAGCGGAAGTAGGCGGCCCGCCGCGGCAGGTCGTCGGAGATCAACGCCAGCAGCGGCTCGATGGCGTCGGCGAGGAAGGCGGTGCCGCTCCAAACGCCCCAGACGATGAATCCCCCGATGATCGCGCCGCGGTTATTGCCGCTGCCGCCGAGCATGAGCATCACCCACACCAGAAAGGTGGCGAACAGGGCGTGGAAGTGGCTGTAATCGATGGTCACCGTGTAGTGCGCGTACAGCGCGCCGGCGATGCCCATGATCACCGCGCCGACCACGAAGGACTGGATGCGCACGTAGGTGATGGGCTTGCCGTTCATCGCCGCGGAGGACTCCTCGTCGCGCACCGCGCGCAGCATCCGCCCCCAGGGCGAGCGGCAGGCCCGCTCGATGACGACGTACACCAGCGCCACGAACACCGCGATGATCACCAGGTAGAACAGCGGGTAATCCCGCGGTGAGAGCACGGACAGGGCCCCGTTCAGCCAGCCGGGGGCCCAGCCGCAGCCGTTCGCCTCCACGAGGCAGTGCATGGGCTGGGGGATGCCGCGCAGCGGCTGCGGGCCATTGGCGAGCCAGCGCTCATTCTGGAAGATCAGCCGGATGATCTCCGCCACGCCGATGGTCGCGATCGCGAGGAAGTCCATGCGCAGCCGCAGCACCGGCACCGCGATCAGGAACGCGACCACCCCGGAGACCACCGCCGCGGCGAGCACGCCGACCAGGAAGGGCATGTTCAGCCCGAACGCCATCTGCGTGTACTGCGCGGCGACCCCGGTAGGGGCCTCGATGGTCACCAGCGCGGAGGTGAACGCACCCACGGCGAAGAATCCGGCGACACCGAAGTTCAGGTGGCCCGTGTAGCCCCACTGGGTGTTGAGCCCCAGCGCCAGAAGCGCGTAGACGCAGCCCATGATCGCGAAGGACACCCCATAGGCGAGCAGCCCCGCCGAGAGTCCGGCCGCGGCCGCGAGGGCCACCACCGCACCGACGACCACCGCCGCCAGCGGCCGCCACGCCCGTGCCGGCAGCACCAGTCCGAAAGCCAGCGCCAGGGGCACGAACAGCAGCATCGCCTTGACCAGGACCAGCGTCTCCATTGCCTCAGCCTCCCTCGCGCCCGAACAGGCCCTGGGGGCGAACGAGCAGCACGATCACCATGAGCACGAAGGCCACCGCCGGCCCGTAGGTGGGATCGAGGAAGGCGGTGGATACCTGGTGGGTCACACCGATCACCAGCGCCCCGACGAGGGCGCCGTAGGGATTGCCGATCCCGCCCATGATCGCCGCGGCGAACATCGGCAGCAGCAGCCAGAAGCCCATCTCCGGGCGGAGCTGGGAGGACAGCCCGTACATCGTGCCGCCGGCGGCGGCGAGGGCGCCGCCGAGCAGCCAGGTCCAGGCGATCACCCGCTCGGTGTTGATGCCCCGTACCTGGGCGAGCTCGGGGTTGTCCGCGGTCGCGCGCATGGCCTTGCCGATGCGTGTGCGCTCCAGCAGCACGTAGAGCCCGGCCATGATCGCCAGCGCCAGCAGCAGGATGAAGACCTGGTCGGCACGCACACGGATGTTGAACGGCAGCTCCAGCGCCGGATTCGCCCGGCCCGGGAAGAAGAAGTGGAAGTCCGGCCCCCAGACGATGTAGATCACGCTGCGCAGGAAGAACGCCATCGCCAGCGAGGCCATGGCGAAAAGCACCAGGTGGGCGTTCTGGCGGCGCAGCCGGCGGTAGACCACACGGTCGACCGCGAGCGCCACCAGCCCCACCAGCGGCATTGACAGCACCAGCGCCACCGGGAACGTCCAGCCGAAGGACAGCGGCCGCAGCGGCGCGCTCTCCGGCAGCCAGGCCATGAACGCGTAGGTGAAGTACGCGCCGAAGGTCACCAGCGCGCCGTGGGAGAAGTTGGGGAACTTGAGCACGCCGTAGACCAGCGTGAGCCCGATGCTGCCGAGACCGATGATGCCGCCCAGCATCACGCCCCAGGCAGCCAGGGACAGGAGCCGCGAGGCACCCACCCCCTGGTGGATCGCCAGCGCCACCAGCACGATGAACAACGCCACCACCGCCACGAGCAGGAAGGCGCGGGTCTGCACCACCGCGCGGATACGCTCGGCGGGGCGCCGCTGCCGTGTAACCGCTGCCGCCTCGTCGCTCATGCTCATCCCCCCAGGTACAGCCGGGCCACGTCCGGATCGTTCAGCAGCTCGGCCCCCGAGCCCTCCACGCGGTTCTGCCCGCCGGCGAGGACGTAGCCGCGCTCCGCCATCTCCAGCGACTTGCGGGCGTTCTGCTCGACCATCAGCACCGCCAGGCCGGTGGCGTTGATGCGGCGGATGTTCTCGAAGATCTCGTCCACCAGCTTGGGCGAGAGCCCCGCCGAGGGTTCGTCGAGGAGCAGCAGCGCCGGCTCGAGCATCAGCGCGCTGCCGATCGCCACCATCTGGCGCTCGCCGCCGGACATCTTGCCCGCCCGCTGGCGGCGGCGTTCGCGCAGCTTCGGGAACAGCTCGTAGACCTGCTCCTTGCGCCCGGCAAGCTCGCGCTCCTCGAGGAGGTAGCCGCCCATCTCCAGGTTCTCCTCGACGGTGAGCTGCACGAACACGTTCGCCACCTGGGGCACGTAGCACATGCCCTCCTTGACGATGTCGTAGGGCGAGCGCCCGGCGATCTCCGTGTCGCGGAACCGGATCGAGCCCTGGCGCGGGTGCACCAGGCCGAAGACCGTCTTCATCAGGGTGGACTTGCCCGCCCCATTGGGGCCGATCAGCGAGACGATCTCGCCCTCGCCCACCTCCAGGTGCACATCGCGCAGGATCTCGGTGTCGCCGTAGCCGGCAGTGACGCCCTCAGCCTTCAGCAACGGCATACTGCCCTCCGAGATAGGCCTCGAGCACGCGCGGGTCCCGGCGCACCACCTCCGGCGGCCCGGTCATCAGCTGGCGGCCCTCGCTCATCACGATCACCGGGTCGCACAGCGACATGATCATGTCCATGTCGTGCTCGATGACCAGGAAGGTGATCCCCCGCTCGGCATTGAGATAGCGGATGTTGTCGGTCAGGCGCTGCATCAGCGTCGGATTCACCCCGGCACCGGGCTCGTCGAGGAGCACCAGGCGCGGGTCGGTCATGAGGATACGGGCGAGCTCCAGCAGCTTCTTCTGTCCGCCGGAGAGGTTCCGCGCGTACTCGTCACGCACGTGGGAGAGCTCGACGAACTCCAGCACCTCCAGGGCCTTGTCGCGGTTGGCCCGCTCCTGGCGCCGCACCGCCCCGGGCCGGAACCAGGCGTTCATCAGGCTCTCGCCCTGCTGTCCGGTGGGCACGAGCATGAGGTTCTCCAGCACCGAGAGGCTCTCGTGCTCCCGCGGGATCTGGAAGGTGCGGCACAGGCCGTGACGGAAGATGCGGTGGGGCGGGAGGTTGGTGATGTCGTGCCCGTCGAAGACCACCCGCCCGGCCTGAGCCATGTAGAAGCCGGTGATCACGTTGAACAGCGTCGTCTTACCCGCGCCGTTGGGCCCGATCAGCCCGGTGATGGTGCCCTCGTGAACGGTGATGTCCGCGCCGTCCAGCGCGCGCAGGCTGTCGAACCCGCGCACCAGCCCCCGGACCTCCAGGAGCACCTGTCCCGCGGGTGTCCCCGCGGCAGCACCCGTTGTCTCGTCGTCACCGGCCGTCGCGCTCATGCCGTCTCCCCGCGCCGTTTCGCGCCAACGTCTTTGAACGTAGCAACACCCGGGCGTGCTGTCGACGCGCCCGGGACGCGGCAGCGGTGCCCGATTGTCGAACGCCGGCCAGCGTCTACACTGAAATCCTGGGCACCACGCCCGCTGTGTGTCGCCTTCCCACGCACCCGGCGTGCGGGTTCCCCACCGGCTTACAGATGCAGGAGGGTAAGCAATGGAACGGAAACGACACTGCAGGGGCCGCACGCTCGGCGCCGTCGCCCTCGCGACCGCGCTGATCGCCGGCACCGCCAGCGCCCAGGACGCCCCGCCCGCGATCAAGGTCGGCCAGCTCGCGCCCTTCACCGGGGCCGGCGCCGAGTTCGGCGAGTTCTACCGCGATGGCGCCGCACTCGGCGTCGAGCACATCAACGCGGCCACCAAGGAGGTCATGGGCGGACCGGTGATCGCCGAGCACCTTAGCGAGGACACCAACACCCTGCCCACGCCGGCGATCGAGGCCGCGCGCAAGCTCGTCGAGGTGGAAGGCGTGCCCGCCATCATCGGCGGCTGGTCCAGCGGCGTGACCGTGGCGGTGGCGACCTCGGTGACCATCCCCGCGGAGGTGCTGCAGATATCCAACGGCTCCACCTCACCGCTGATCACCGTCCTGCCCGAGGACCGGGATGCGGACATGCTCTTCCGCACCACCGCCTCCGACGCGCTGCAGGGCGTGGTCGCCGCCCAGCTCGCCCGCGGCGAGATTTTCGACGACTACTCCTTCGACAGCGCCTCGACGATCTTCGTCAACAACCCCTACGGACAGGGCCTGTCCAACGCCTTCGCCCGGGCGTTCCAGAAACGCGGCGGGACCATCAACGCCCAGGTGCCGCACCCGGAGGAGCCCCAGCCGACGTACACCTCGCAGCTCGCCCAGGCCTTCCAGGGCGACCCGGAGCTGCTGTTCGCGGCGAGTTACCCCGGCCACAGCGCGACCTTCCTGCAGGAGGCGCGGGACATCTTCGACAGCACCAGCTGGCAGTTCGTCGACGGCAACCGCTCGGAGGAGGTCATCAACGCGGTCGGCGCCGAGGACCTGGAGGGGCTGTACGGCACCGCGCCGGGCCAGGACCCGAGCATCCCGGGCTTCAAGAACTTCGCCGACGCGTTCAAGGCGAAATTCGATCGCGACCGCATCCCGCCGTTCACCGAGTCGGCCTATGACGCGGCCATGGTCATCGGGCTGGCCACGGTCAAGGCCGTCGCCGACGGATTCGACAGCGCCGACAAGATCACCGGCACGGTGCTCCGCGACCGCATCCGCGGCGTCGCCAACCCGCCGGGCAAGGAGATCATCGCCGGCGACCCGGAGAGCATCGCCGCCGGCGTGAAGGCGATCATGAACGGCGAGGACGTGGCCTACTCGGGCGCCGCCGGACCGGCGGACTTCGACGACAACGGCGACGTGATCACGCCCATCGCCATCTGGCAGTACACGGATGGCGGTATCGAGACCGTGCAGATCCAGTCGCCGAACGACATCCCGGCGGAATAGGCGCCCGGCGGGTATAATCCACACGCCTTTGCGCCCGGGCGGTCCACCGCCCGGGCGCCCCATTCACACGCACGACCAGCACGGGTACCGGATGACCCGAGGCAATCTGTTCGCGGACGTTCCCCAAACCCTCGCGGAAGAGCGCTTCGATACCCTCGCCGAGGGTACAGGCGAGCGGATCGAGCGCATCGTCTCCACCGGCCAGGCCACACCGGCCGGGGAATGGTACGACCAGGCGTGGGACGAGTGGGTCGTGCTACTGCAGGGCGAGGCCGAGCTGCGCTTCGAGGACGGACCGGAGACCACGACACTCGCCCCGGGGGACTGGCTGCTCATCCCCGCCCATCGGCGCCACCGGGTCGAGCGCACCAGCACGACACCACCGGCGGTCTGGCTCGCCGTGCACCTGGCGGCCGGATGAACACGCGATAAGCGGAAGCGGGCGGAACGGCCGGTGAACGCACGAAACCTGCCACTCCGGCCCCCACCCTTCACGGCAGGGGGTAGTGTCCCGTCAAGTGTGTAAATGGTTCTGAGTCACCGCGGCCTCCGAGTCAGGGACTTCAGGCTGCGTTGTGGATCTGCTTGGGCTCGTCGTTGTCCTCGTCGTGCAGCTCGGCGAGGCTGTGCTTGGCCATGTAGCAGCGCCCGACCTGCCATTCCTCGGACTGCTCCAGCACCACGGCGCCAACCAGGCGCGTGATCGCCGCCTCGTTGGGGAAGATGCCCACTACATCGCTGCGGCGCTTGATCTCCTTGTTCACCCGCTCGAGTGGGTTGGTGGAGGCGATCTTCGACCAGTGCGCCGCCGGGAAGGCGGTGTGGGCGAGCACCTCGTCCTCGGCGGCATCCATCATCGCCGCCACCTTCGGGAAGCGAGAGCGCAGCGACTCCGCCGTCTCGCGCCACTGAGCGCGCGCCTCGGCGCCGTCCTGCCGGGCGAAGGCGGTGCGGATGGCCGCCGCCACCATCGACTGGTGGCGCTTTTGCACGTGGGCGAGCACATCGCGCATGAAGTGCACCCGGCAGCGCTGCCAGCTCGCCCCGAGCACCTGCGCCACCGCCTTCTTCAACCCCGCATGCGCATCGGAGATGACCAGCTGCACGCCCGCCATCCCCCGGCCGATGAGATCGCGCAGGAACTGCTTCCAGAACGCCTCGGTCTCCGCCGGCCCAACCGCCAGGCCCAGCACCTCGCGCCGGCCCTCGGTGTTCACCGCCACTGCCAACACGCACGCCTTGGAGACCACCCGGGCGCCGTCACGCGCCTTCACGTAGGTGGCATCCAGCCACAGATACGGCCAGCGTCCCTCAATCGGCCGAGACAGGAACGCCGAGACACGCTCATCGATGCTCTGGCACAGCCGAGACACCTGGGACGAGGAAATGCCCGTCATCCCCGCCGCGCGCACCAGATCGTCCACCGAGCGCGTGGACACGCCCTGGATGTAGGCCTCCTGCACCACCGCCGTGAGCGCCTGCTCCGCCGCCCGGCGTGGCTCGAGAAAGCCCGGCAGATAGCTCGCGTGGCGCAGCCGCGGGATCGAGAGCTCCATCGACCCCACCCGCGTGTCCCAGCGCCGGCTACGGTAGCCGTTACGGTGATCCGTGCGCTCGGCATTGCGCTCATGGCGCTCCGCCCCGCAGCGGCTGTCCACCTCCGCTTCCATCAGCTCCTGGAGCACCTCGCGCACCAGATCACGCAAAAAATCCGTCTCACCGGCCTTCTCCGCCATCGCCAGCAGTGCCATCCTGTCCTCCGTCATCGCGGGTCTCCTTTTTCCAGGGTTCAAGGTCTCTACAACCCAAATCCTACGGAGGCCCGTGGTGACCCGCCTACCGCCTTTTACACACTCATGGGGACGCTACCCGGCAGGGAATCGGGGAGCGCCCGGGTAGGTCGGCTGCCTCCGGAAGCCGACATCTCCGGCATCGCCAAACCGAACCGCCAGGCAACAGGTTGGCTGCCAGGAGCAACCGACCTTGTGTTTTCGACGGTAAGGGTTTGTAGCCCTTAGTGTCGGTCCCGGGGACGCCTGGGAGAGAGGGGAGCAGGGAGGCTGTAACCGACCTTCGGCCTACAGGACAGAGCCTGCGACGTAGATTCGCCCCCTGCTCCCCATTTTATTTTTGTCGCATACAGCCCGAACGGTATCCAAGGCCTGAGGCGCTCAGAGCCTGCACAGACAAGGTTAGGCCGCGACGAAGCGCTCCCCCTCGCAGGCGCTCCTGTAAACCCTGCTTCGTGCTCAAAGGGAGGAGCCATGGCCGTTACCCTCGGCATCGATGTCGCCAAACACGACTTCCACGCCGCCATCCAGCCCCCCGGGCGTGAGCGTTGGCACGAGCGCCGCTTCCCCAACACCGCCGCGGGCGTGCAGGCCTGTCACCGCTGGCTCGAGTCACTCGGGCTCACCGAGGCGGTGGTGGCCCTGGAGGCCACGGGCATCTACAGCGAGCCGCTCGCCGAGCGCTTCTATGCCCTCGGCTACGGCGTGCACCTGCTCAACCCCGCGCAGGTCATTCACCACGCGCGCTCTGAGCTGCAGCGCGCGAAGACCGATCGGATCGATGCCCGTAGCGTCAGCGAGGTGGCCCAGGCCAAGACGCTCCCCTT
>NZ_KB894807.1 GCF_000374645.1 Arhodomonas aquaeolei DSM 8974 | reverse complement strand
CGTGGGCGGTAAGGCCGGGTGAAGCGGTGTTGGAGACCGAGCTCGCGGCAGGCGCGAGCGAAGGCGCGTGAGCGATAGCAGGCGCCGTTATCGGTGAGCACGCGGCGCACGGTGACGCCCAGGCGCGCGTAGTAGGCCAGCGCCGTGCGCAGGTGGCGGATGGCCGAGTCGGCGGTTTCATCGGGCTCGATGGCGGTGTGCGCGATGCGCGAGCGGTCATCGACGGCGACGTGCACGAACTCCCAGCCTGCGCCCCGAGACTCGTGGGTGCGCTTGCCGGTGGCGCGGTGTCCGGGGCGCTGGAAGCGGCCGAGCTTCTTGATATCGAGGTGGAGCAGATCGCCGGGGTGCTCGTGCTGGTAGCGCCTCGGTGGCTCGCGGGGCTGCAGGGCAGCGAGGCGATTGAGCCCGGCCTGGCGCAGCACCCGAGAGACGGTCGCTCGCGAGCAGGCCGCCTCCGCGGCGATGCGCTCCATCGTCCAGCGCTGGTGGCGCCGTGCAATGATTTGGCGACTCACCCCTCGCGGCGTGCGCCGAGGCTGGCGGCGCGGACGCGAGGAGCGTTCATACAGCCCGCCGCAACCCTCTCGCCGGTAGCGCGCCACCCACCGGTGGACGGTCCTCGGGGCGACGTGAAAGGCCTGGGCCGCGGCCCGATAGCTCCAGCCGAGTTCGGTGACACAGCGAACCATTCGGGCTCGACCACGGGGCGTGAGCGCGGCATTGTGATGGGTGTCCACGGGCTCTCCTTCGCTGGTCTGCTTGGTCGGCAAACTCAGCGTCCATCGGAGTGACCCCGTGGACAACCTCCTGAGACTTCACAACTACTTCACCCTCGCCGCAGGCGTCGTCGCCTTCGTGCTGGTGTTCATCGTCTCGAACGTGGTGATCGGGCTGGCCCCGCAGGTGGCCGCCCTCAGGAGGAAACATGACTAACGCGCTCATCGTATCCAACGTGGCGCTCTGGCTGGCGGTTCTGGCCCTGGGCGTTCTCCTCATGGCGCTGGTGCGCCAGATCGGGGTGCTCCATGAGCGGCTCGGCCCGGCCGGGGCGCTGATGATCGACAAGGGGCCGAAGGTCGGCGAGGCCGCACCGATCCACGAGTCCCGCGACCTGGCCGGCGAGCCGGTCAAGATCGGCGGCATCCAGGCGGATCAGCGCAGCACGCTGGTGTTCTTCCTGGCGCCGAACTGCCCGGTCTGCAAGGGCCTGCTGCCGATGCTCAAGTCCGTCGCGGAGCAGGAGGCCGACTGGCTGCGGCTGGTCTTCGCCAGCGACGGCGACGAGTCGGATCACCGGGCATTCGCCGAGGCCCAGGGGCTGAGCGGTTTTCCGTACCTGGTCTCCACCGAGCTCGGCATGAGCTACCAGATCGGCAAGCTGCCCTACGCGGTGATCCTCGACAGCGAGGGGCGCATCAGCGCCAAGGGCCTGGTGAACTCCCGCGAGCACATCGAGAGCCTGTTCCACGCCAGCGAGCTGCGCCTGCCCTCGATCCAGGCGTGGCTCGAGCGCCGGAAGCAGGCGGACGCGGACAATGAGGACAATGGCGGCGTGCGTCTGCACAAGGCCTGAGGAGGGGGAAACGGCATGAAGTGGATGGACAGTTTCATCGAGAAGTACGCCCGGAGCGCCGTGAACCGGGGCTCGCGCCGCAGCTTCCTGCGCCGCATGGGCACGGTCGTCGTCGGTGCCTCGGCCCTGCCGTTGCTGCCGGTGGACCGCGTGGCCGCGGCGAGCGGTGGTGATGGCGACGGCAAGACCGGTGATCCCGGGGACCCGACGTCCTGCGACTACTGGCGCTACTGCGGCGTGGACGGCTTCCTGTGCGCCTGCTGCGGTGGCTCGGCGAGTACCTGCCCCCCGGGCTCGGAGCCCTCGCCGATTACCTGGGTCGGTACCTGCCGCAACCCGGCGGACGGGCGCAGCTACATCATCTCCTACAACGACTGCTGCGGGCAGGGCAGCTGCAACCGCTGCGCCTGCACCCGCAACGAGCGCGAGACCCCGACCTACGATATCCGTCGGGACAACGACACCAACTGGTGCCTGGCGGCGAAGAGCATGTCCTATCACTGCTCCACCGCCGTGGTCGTGGGGCTGGCCGATGAGTAGAGGCTGGCTCGCGGTGGCCGTCGCGGCGATCGGGGTGGGCGCATCGGCGCCCGCCCCGGCGGCGGACGGTCAGGTGGTATTCCAGGACAACTGCGCTGTCTGTCACCAGGCGGATGCCCGGGGCGCCCCCGGATTCATCCCGCCGCTGGCGGATACCCTGGGGAATTATCTCCATGTCTCCGACGGCGAACACTACCTGGCGAACGTGCTCACCAATGGCCTGGTGGGCCGTATCGGCGTCAGCGGCGGCACCTATGCCAGCAACATGCCCTCGTTTGCGGGCCAGCTCTCCCACGAGGAGATCGCCGTGGTGCTCGACTACGTGCTGCGCCACTTCAACGCCGGGACTCTGCCCGACGACTATCGCACGCTGACCGCGGAGCGGGTCGCCGCACTCGCCGACGAGGGCCTCACCGCCAATGACATGCACGCGCGGCGCGGTGAGCTCATCGGGCGGCTCGGGGAGGAGGGACTGGAGCGATGAAGGCCTCTGCGCTCGCCGGCGCCGCGCTGGTGCTGGCCCTGGCTGCCACCGCCGGCCATGCCGGGCCGCGCGGCGACTACATGCTGGAATGCGCCGGCTGCCACCTCCAGGACGGCGCCGGCATGGCGCCGACGGTACCGGACATGCGCGGTGTCATCGGCCGGATGGTGCAGCTCCCGGAAGGGCGGGCCTACCTGGGCCGTGTACCGGGCGCGGCGCTCTCGCCGCTGGACGATGCGGACCTCGCTGCGGTGATGAACTGGAGCCTGAAGGCGTTCGCACCGCAGACCCTGCCCGCGGACTTCGAGCCGTACACGGCCGAGGAGGTCGCCCGGCTGCGCGCGGACCCGGTGCAGCAACCGGCCAGGGAGCGCCGCGAGCTGCTGGAGGCGCTGGACGAGGCC
Organism: Arhodomonas aquaeolei DSM 8974; assembly: GCF_000374645.1. Taxonomy (GTDB): domain Bacteria; phylum Pseudomonadota; class Gammaproteobacteria; order Nitrococcales; family Nitrococcaceae; genus Arhodomonas; species Arhodomonas aquaeolei. The sequence goes on along the minus strand of NZ_KB894807.1, from coordinate 153,056 downwards.
GGTATCCCCGGCGGCTGACAGTGGCGGGGGGCGCGGCCCCGGGGGCCGCGCCCGACACCGGCGGGGTCAGTCGATCAGCCGCCAGTGGCCGTCGTGGATCTCCGCCATGCGGAAGGCCGTCTTCCGGTCGAGGCCCATGTGGTCGTCGGCGCCGAGGTTGAATAGCCCCGTTACCCCGACGTAGTCCGATACCGTTTCCAGTGCCTCGCGCACCGCCGGGCGCTCGGTCGTCCCCGCCTCGCGGACGGCCCGGGCGTACAGGTGCAGGGCGTCGTAGGCATAGCCCCCGAAGGTCGAGGCGGGCTCCCCGTAGCGCCCCTCGTAGGCCGACTTGTAGTCCATCAGCACCGTCTTCTGCGGGTCGTCCGCGGGCAGCTGGTCGGCGACCAGCAGCGGCGGTGCAGGCAGGCGCACGCCTTCGGCGGCGTCCTCGCCGGCGAGCTCGATGAACTTGTCGGAGGCGACGCCGTGGGACTGGTAGAGTGGCAGCCCCAGGCCGAGCTGGTGGTAGTTGCGCGTCACGATCGCCGGGCCCTGGCCGAAGCCGAACACGAAGATCGCCTGCACCCCCTCGGTGTTGGCGATGCTGGTGAGCTGCGCGGACATGTCGGTGTCCTTGGGCGCGTAGGTCTCGTCGGCCACCACCTCGATGCCGTGTGTCTCGGCGATGGCGAGGGACTGCCTGCGCCCGGAAGAGCCGAACCCGCCGCTGCCGGAGAGCAGGCCGATGCGCTCGATGCCCCGACGGCGCATGTCGTCGAACACGCGAGCCGCGGCCATGCGGTCCGTCTGCGGCGTCTTGAAGATCCAGCTGCGGGTGGGCTCGATCGGGGCGACGGAGCCCGACAGGCTGATGAAGGGCATCTCCCCGCGTTTCATCAGCGGCATCACCGCCATCGTGCTGCCGGTGAGCCCGCCGATGACCACGTCCACACCGTCGGCGCTGATCAGCCGCTTGGCGAAGGTACGGGCCTTGGCGGCGCTGCCGCCGGTGTCGTAGGTCACCAGCTCCAGGGGCCGGCCGAGCAGGCCGCCGGCCTCGTTGAGCCGGTCGACGTAGAGCGCCAGGGTCTTCTTCTCCGGGTCGCCCAGGAACGAGGCCGGGCCGGTGACGGGCATGAAACCGCCGATGCGTACCGGCGGTTCTTCGGCGGCCAGGGGGGCACTGACGGCAAGGCCGAACAGGCCCACGGCGAGTCCTGTGACAAGGCGCCTGAACATGGGGTCTCCTCCTCCAGATTGTCGTGTGCCGGTTGTTCCGGCTTCTTGTGGTAGCGCGGACGCTCCGGCTCAGGCCGGATCGTCCGAATGGCCGTCCGCGGGGCGGGCCTCGTGGTAACGGCCGGCGACGAACACCAGCGGTTCGCCGGTCGGGCTTGTGTCGAAGGCCTCGACGCGGCCCAGGAAGATGTCGTGGTCACCGCCGTCGTAGCGCAGGGCATGCCGGCACTGGAAGTGCGCCAGACACCCCTCGATGACCGGCGCGCCGCCGGCCCCGGCCCACCAGCGTACGCCCTCGAACTTGTCCGGCCGGGGGCTGGCGAAGCGCTGTGAGAGCTCGCGCTGCCCCGTGGTGAGCACGTTGACCGTAAAGTGCGAGGCCCGCTCGAATACCGGCCGGCTGGGCGAGTGCTGCACGAGGCTCCACAGAACCAGCGGCGGTTCGAGGGACACGGAGCTGAACGAGTTGACCGTCAGCCCCACCGGGGAGCCGTCCTCGCCCCGGGCGGTGACGATGGTCACGCCGGTGGCGAAGCAGCCCAGCGCGTTGCGCAGTGCGCGTGGGTCGATACCGGTGGTGTCGTCGTACATGGGTAATGCGGTTGCCGTAGCCATCGGCGTCCTCCCGTCAGGCGGTGGCCGTCTGGCCGAGCCGGCGGTTGACCCGTGGCATGACCTCCTCGGCGACGAGCTGCATGGAGCGCTTGACCGTCTCCGGCGGCATGTGGCCGAAGTTCTGCAGCATCATAACGTGCTGGACGCCGTTGCCGTAGAGCTCGACGAGCTTGTCGGCGACCTCGTCCGGGGTGCCGAACAGCGACAGGCCGCTGGCCATGATGTCGTCGTAGGTCTGCTTCTTGGCGTAGAGCCGGGAGTCCACGTACAGGTCGAAGGGGGCCGCGGCGTTACGGCGTACCTCTTCCGCGGTCTCGGCGACGTGGGTGTGCAGGGCGACGATGGCGTCGTCGCTGTCCCCGGGCAGGCCCGCCTCGGCGCGGCCCTCGTGGAAGCTGTGTACCAGCGGGGCGATCTCCTCCCAGCGGTCCACCGAGGCGTAGGGCACGCACACGAGGTCGTGGCCGGCGCGGCCGATGTGGTAGGCGGCCTCCGCGCGCAGCACGGCGACCTTGATCGGCGGGTGCGGGTCCTGCACCGGCGGGACGTTGAGCTTCACGCCGTCGACGTGCTGGTAGGTTCCCTCGTGGGTCACGCGTTCGCCGGAGAGCAGCCGGCGTACCAGGCCCAGGTTCTCGTCGAAGCGCTCGCGTTTCTCGGCGCCCTCGACGCCGAAGCCCTCGAACTCGTGCCTGAGATAGCCCGAGCCCACACCGAGCACCAGCCGGCCGTCGGACAGCGCGTCCACCATGGCGTAGCTCTCGGCGACCACGCGCGGGTCGTGGAAGGTGAGGATGGAGATCGCCGATCCCAGGCGGATGCGCTGGGTGTGCGCGGCGAGGTGGCTTAGCATGACCGCCGGGTTCGGCACCGCGCCATACTCGTGGAAGTGGTGCTCGGCGACGAAGAAGGTGTCGTAGCCGAGCCGGTCGGCCAGACGGGCCTGGTCCACCACCTCGCGATAGAGTCCGGGCACGGTGCGCTCGTGACCGGGGTAGGTGTCGCCGGGGTAGTGGTCCTGGACCGAGAAGATGGAATAGCGCATGGGGCCGGGCTGGGGGGCGGCGGCCCGGGGGACGGCACTGGTGGTGCTCATGACTCTCCTCCGTTCTGTTATATGAAATTCGTTACGAAGAACATAATACCCTCGGTGGGTATCGTCAACACGGCAACAGGGGCAGGCAATGGCAGGTGAGGAACGTGCGCAGCAGGGTGTGCGCTCGGTGGAGACGGGGCTGGCGCTGGTGGCCGTGCTCGGCGCGGCGGACACCGGGCTGGGGCTGGGGAGTCTCGCCCGGCAGGCAGGCATGGCGCCGGCCAAGGCCCATCGCTATCTGGTGAGCCTGGTGCGCGCCGGGCTGGTGGAGCAGCACCCGGAGACCGGTCACTACGACCTCGGCCCGCTGGCGCTGGAGCTCGGCATGGCGGCGCTGCGGCGCCTCGATATCGTCCGCCTGGCGGACGCCACGCTGCACCGGCTGCGCGACGAGCTCGACGAGACCGTACTGTTTGCCGTGTGGGGCAACCGGGGGCCGACAGTGGTGCGCTGGCTGGAGAGTTCCGAAACGGTGACCGTGAACGTGCGCCTGGGCTCGGTGATGCCCCTGACCCGCTCCGCCACCGGCCGGGCGTTCCTCGCCTGGGGGGAGCCGCGGGTCATCCGGCCGCTGCTCGACGCCGAGCTGGCGACGGCGGACGACCCGGAGGCGGAGCGCGGGCGCATGGACGCGCTGGCGGCGCGTATCCGCGCCGACGGCGTCTCCACGGTCGCCGGGGACCTGCTGCCCGGGGTGGCGGCGGTGGCCGTGCCGGTGTTCGACCACCAGGACGACGTCGCCGGCGTGGTGACGGTGCTCGGCTACGCGGGCGGCTTCGACGCGGATCCCGCCGGCGACACCACCCGGGCCGTGCGTGCCGCCGCCGGCGATCTCTCCCGGCGCCTGGGCCACCGCGGGATGGCGGGCGACGGGTAGGCGAGGGGCCGCCGGTGTGGTGTCAGCCCTCGCCGGCGAGGAAGGCCTGGATCCGCGTGGCGAGCCAGACCGGCGTCTCGATCATGGGGTAGTGGCCGGCACCCTCGATGGGCTCGATGGCGCAGTGATCGAACCATTCCCCGAGGGTGGCGGACAGGCCCTCCGGGGTGATCGCGCCGTCGTGGAGCCCGGCGAGGCCCAGAAAGGGGGTCTCGCAGCCATTGAGCGCCCGGGAGAAGTCGCCGTCCGCCCAGTCGGCGAAGTACGCAGCGAAGGTGGCCTCGTCGCAGACCTCGAACGACTCCCGGATCATGCGCTCCAGCCACAGTGGCCCAAGGCGGGCGCCGGTGGTCAGCTCCAGGATCGCCCCGCGGGCGGCGCCGTCGCGGGCGGCGGACTCGAACAGGGCGCGGCCCTCGTCGTCGAAGGGCGTCGGCGCCGCCGGTACCGGGGTGATGCCCACCGCGCGGGTGACGCGGTCCTCCGCGTAGGTGCACAGCCATTGTGCGGCCTTGCCGCCCATGGAATGGCCGGCGACGCCGAACTCCCGCCAGCCCAGGTGGTCCGCCACCGTCAGCGCGGCGCGTCCCATGCCCTCGATGCTCGGGGGCAGCGCCACATGGCGCGAACCGCCGTAGCCGGGGGCGTCGACGAAGGCGAAGCTGAACCGGCGGGTATCGAGCCAGGGGTAGAGCGGTGCGTACGCGGTGTGATCGGAGAACCAGCCGTGGAGCACGATCACCGGCTCCGGGCCGTTACCGATGTGGCAGAAGGCGGGCAGGGTCATGGGTGTCTCCTCCGGGCCGTGCCTGACCACAGTGTGGCCCACGTGGAGGGCGGATTACTAATCCGCCGCCGGGCGCCGGCGTCGGCCGGGCCCGGCGGGAAGGCGCGGACTACTCGTCGTAGTCCAGCACCACGCGGTCGCTGACCGGGTAGCTCTGGCAGCTCAGCACGTAGCCGGCCTCGATCTCGTAGTCCTCCAGGGCGTAGTTGACGTCCATCTCCACGTCGCCCTCGATGACCTTGGCCCGGCACGTCGAGCACACGCCGCCCTTGCAGGAGAAGGGCAGGTCGGCGCCGGCCTCCAGGCCTGCCTCCAGGATCGGCTGGGTGTTGCGCGCCAGGTCGAAGACGATCTCCTGGCCGTCGACCCGCACCGCGATCTCGCTGGAGGAGTGATCGGCGTTGGTGTCGTTGGCCCGCTCCTGCTGGCGCTGCCTGACCTCGCCGGGGGTGGTGAACAGCTCGAAGTGCACCCGCTCCGCGGCCATGCCATGGGCCTTCAGCGACTCGGCGGCGGCGTGGATCATGGGCTCGGGGCCGCAGATGAAGGCCTCGTCCACGTCCTCGACGTCGATCCACTGGCTGAACAGCGCCTCGAGTTTGTCGCCGTCGATGCGACCGTGGAAGAGGTCGATGTCCGTGCGCTCCCGGCTCATGATGTTGATGAGGTTGAAGCGCCCCATGTAGGCGTTCTTCAGGTCCTCGATCTGCTCGCGGAAGATCATGGAGGCCGTCGAGCGGTTGCCGTAGATCAGCGTGAAGCGGCTGCCCGGCTCGGTGTGCAGCGCGGTGCGGGCCAGTGACATGATCGGCGTGATGCCGCTGCCGGCGGCGATGGCGAGGTAGTGCTTGCGGTTCGCCGGGTCGAAGGCCGTGTTGAAGTGGCCCTGCGGCGGCATGACCTCGAGGCGGTCGCCCGGGCGCAGCTCGCTGTTGGCGAAGCTCGAGAAGCGCCCGTGGGGCTGGGTCTTGATCGCCACGCGCAGTTCCTCGTCCTGCACCCCGGTGCAGATCGAGTAGGTCCGCATGACCTCCTCGCCGTCGATCCAGGTGCGCAGCGCCAGGTGCTGGCCCGGGGCGTAGCGGTAGGTCTCGCGCAGCGTCTCGGGCACGTCGAAACCGATGGAGACGGTGTCGCGGGTCTCCTGGCGGACGTCGGCGACGGTGAGTTCGTGGAATCGGGACATAACCGGTGTTCTCTCCTCGTGATACGGCCCGGGGACGGGGCCTAGATGCACTTGAAGTAGTCGAAGGGCTCCAGGCAGTCATCGCAGCGGTAGTGCGCCTTGCAGGCCGTCGAGCCGAACTCGCTCACCCGCGTGGTGCTGGTCGAGCCGCAGCGTGGACAGGCGACCGCCGGCAGCGGCGCGAACAGCCCGCGCTTGCTGGTGGAGCGGCCCTCCGGCGGGGCGATGCCGTAGGCGCGCAGCTTCTGCCGGCCGGCCTCGGTGAGCCAGTCGGTGGTCCAGGCGGGCGAGATCCGCTCCTCGACACGTACGCGGTCGACGCCGTGGGCGCGCACGGTATCGCGCACGCCCTGCTCGATGGTCCGCATCGCCGGGCAGCCGGAGTAGGTCGGCGTGATCACGACCACCAGCTCGTCGCCGTCCCAGCGGATATCCTGGAGGATGCCGAGATCCGCGATCGTGAGCACCGGGATCTCGGGATCGGTCACCGACTCCAGCCAGCCGCGGACGGTGTCCGCCGGCGGACGGCGGTCCTGGTCGTTACCAGCGCGCATCGGGATAGGCCCTGGGCAGCTGCTGCATCTCCGCGAGCAGGTAGCCGAGGTGCTCGCTGTGATGTCCCTGCTTGCCGCCGGACTGCATCCAGCCATCCTCCGGCCGCTCGAGCCCCGCCTCGGCGAAGACCTCGTCGACGTGGCCCGACCAGCGCTCGCGCACGGCGGCGAGGTCGGCGCCCACGCCGGCGGCGAGCATGGCCTCGTCCACCGCGTCGCCGGTGAACAGCTCGCCCGTGAACGGCCACAGCCGCTCGACGGCGTCGATCACACGGCGGCGGCTCTCGTCGGTGCCGTCGCCGAAGCGGATCATCCACTCGCCGCTGCGCCGCAGGTGGTAGCCCACCTCCTTGGCGGACTTGGCGGCGATCTCGGCGACCCGCGGGTCCGCGGAGCCGGCGAGCTGCTCGAGCAGCGGCAGATGGAAGGCGTCGAAGAGGAACTGCCGCGCGATGGTCATCGCGTAGTCGCCGTTCGGCTGCTCAACGAGCAGGGTGTTGTGGAAGTCGAGCACGTCGCGGTGGAAGGCGAGGCGGTCGGCGTCGTCCCCGCCGCGGAGCTCGGCCGCGTACTCCAGCCAGGACTTGGCCTGGCCGATGAGGTCGAGGGAGACGTTGGCTGTGGCCATCTCCTCCTCCAGCGCCGGGGCGTGACCGACCCACTCGGACAGCCGCTGGCCGAGGACCAGGGCGTTGTCCGCCAGGCGCAGGACGTAGGTCTGCAGATGCTGATCGTCGCTCATCTCCGGCCCCTTACATGTTCTCGATCTCGTCCGGCACCTCGTAGAAGGTCGGATGCCGGTAGACCTTGTCGTCGCTGGGGTCGAACAGTATCTCCTTGTCGCCGGGGGCTGAGGAGACGATGTTCTCCGAGCGCACGACCCAGATGCTCGCGCCCTCGTTACGCCGGGTGTAGACGTCGCGGGCGTTCTCCACGGCCATGGTGGCGTCGGCGGCGTGGATGCTGCCGACATGCTTGTGGGCGAGTCCGTGCTTGCTGCGGATGAACACTTCCCAGAGCGGCCATTCCTTCATGATTCGATCCTCCTCGTGTGCGGGGGTCAGGCGGCCTCGCGCTCGCGGCGCGCGCGCTTCTCGGCGTGGACGCGGGCAGCCTCGCGGACCCAGGCGCCGTCCTCGTAGGCGTTGCGCCGGGCCTCCAGGCGCTCGCGATTACACGGGCCGTTGCCCTTGAGGACCTGCCAGAACTCGTTCCAGTCGATCTCGCCGTAGTCGTAGTGGCCCTGCTCCTCGTTCCACTTCAGGTCCGGGTCGGGGATGGACAGCCCCAGGTGCTCCGCCTGCGGCACGGTCTGGTCGATGAAGCGCTGACGCAGATCGTCATTGGTGTGGCGCTTGATCTTCCAGGCCATCGACTGCTGGGAGTGGACGGAGGCGCCGTCCGCCGGGCCGAACATCATCAGGCACGGCCACCACCAGCGGTTGAACGCGTCCTGGGCCATGCGCCGCTGCTCGTCGGTGCCGCGGCAGAGGTCGAGCATGATTTCGTAGCCCTGGCGCTGGTGGAAGCTCTCCTCTTTGCACACGCGCACCATCGCGCGGGCGTAGGGGCCGTAAGAGCAGCGGCACAGCGGGATCTGGTTGACGATCGCCGCGCCGTCCACCAGCCAGCCGATGCAGCCGATGTCCGCCCAGGTCGGGGTGGGGTAGTTGAAGATGCTGGAGTACTTCGCCTTGCCCGCGTGGAGGGCGTCGATGAGCTCCTCGCGGGACACGCCCAGGGTCTCGGCGGCGCTGTAGAGATACAGCCCGTGGCCGGCCTCGTCCTGGACCTTGGCGAGCAGGATGAGCTTGCGCCGGAGGTTGGGTGCGCGGGTGATCCAGTTGCCCTCCGGGAGCATGCCCACGATCTCGGAATGGGCGTGCTGGGAGATCTGGCGGACCAGGGTCTCGCGGTATTTCTCGGGCATCCAGTCCCGGGGCTCGATGGTGATCTCGTCGTCGATGCGCTCCTGGAAGGCCCGCTCCAGGCCCTCGAGCTCCTCGGACGACAGGACCCGGTCGCTGCCGGTGTCGACGAACTGACTGTACATGGCTACTCCTCCTCGGAACGGAAGCCGCGGCGGGACGTCCCCGTGCGCCGTTGGTTCACCCTGGTAATGATACAAGTCAAACGGCCCTAGTCAATTGTTTGTGTCATTTAAATGAGGCATGTCAAAAACCGGGCGAGGCCTCGCGTCTGGCGGGATATGGGCGGGAAGGGGGATGCTGCAACGCACGACGGCCCCGGGCGTTGCAAGACGCGCCGGGGCCGTCGCGGCGTGGCGGTGTATCAGTAGCGGGGGTTACTGGTCCTGGATCGTCGGGCGCACCAGGATCTCGTTGACGTCGACGTGATCCGGCTGGGTCAGGGCGTAGTGGATCGCCGAGGCGATGTCCGCCGGCCGCAGGATCGGTGAGCCGGGGGCGTAGAGGTTGTCACGCACCGCCTCGCGGACCTTGTCGTGGGCGATGCCCTCGGGCAGGTCGGTGTCCACGGCGCCGGGCTGGATGTCGGTGACGCGGATGTTGTGGCGGATGCCCTCGCGGCGCAGGCCCTCGGAGACCGCGCTCAGCCCGGCCTTGGTGGCCGAGTAGACAGCGGCGCTGGGGAAAGTCACCCGGGCGGCCACGGAGGAGATGTTGACCACGTGTCCGTGGCCACGGTCCGCCATCCCGGGCAGCACGGCGTGAATGGCGTAGAGTGCGCCACGGAGGTTGACGTCGATCATCCGCTCCCACTCGTCGATCCGGCCGCTGATCAGCGGCGACAGCGGCATCACGCCGGCGTTGTTGATGAGCGCCGAGGCGCCGCCGAGGTCCTCGATCTCGCGGCCCACGCGCAGGGTGTCCTCGCGGTCGGTGATGTCCATGGGCAGCACGTAGGCGGTGCCGCCGGCCTCCCGGATCGCGCGCTCCAGGGCGTTGAGGCGGTCGGTACGGCGCGCCGAGAGGAACACCGTCGCCCCCGCCCGGCTGAGCCGGTGGGCCGTGGCCTCGCCGATGCCGCTGCTCGCGCCGGTGATCCAGATCATCTTGCCGGTCAGTTCCATCGCCTTCTCCCGTCGTCGTTGTCGTGGGGGACGCCGCGCCGGCTTACTCCAGCCCGCCGAAGCGGCGGTAGAAGTAGGGCGCCGGCTCGGGCAGCGGGCCCTCCGCGGTCTGCAGTGTCTCGCTGAGATACGCCTCCGCCTGGCGGAAGGTGGCCCGGTAGAGGTTGCGGCACAGCAGCCGCGCGGCGGCGCCGTGCCAGTCCCCGGGCAGCACGTCGTCCGGCAGCTGGGGGTCGCGCAGCAGCAGCCGGCGGATCTCGTGTATGAGCAGTGTACGCACCAGGAAGCACTGCTGCGCGTCCAGGTGTCGGGCCGAGCGCACGGCACGCCAGACCGGGCGGAAGCGCTCGAGGAAGACCTCGTATTCCCGCGCCAGCGCCTCGAGGTTCCAGCAGTCGCGCACCAGGCGGTTCAATGGCCGGGAGGTGGGCAGCCCCTCATTGCGTGCGTGCATGATGATGACGTCGTTGTGCACCTCCAGGTCCTGGAGCACGGCGGTCAGCGCGTCCGTCGGCGGCAGGGGGTGGGCCAGCACCCCCGGTGCGAAGGTGCCGAAGCCGAGGGTGACCAGCTCCTTGCGCAGGGCCTCGCGCTGGCCGTTGTCGATCTGGGTGGTGATCACCAGCGTCCAGCTGCCGTCCCAGGCGAGGTGGGGCTCGGCATAGACGCGCTGGTAGGCGCGCTCGAAGCTGCGCCAGCCCGTGCGAGTGAGGCTGTAGTAGCTGCGCCGGCCGATCTGCTCGGAGGTCAGCCAGCCCTCCTTGGAGAGGCGGTAGACGGACGTGCGTACTAGCCTTGGGTTGAGGCCGAGCGGTGCCAGCGCCTTGATCAGGCTGCCGAGCCAGACGGTGCCGCCCCGGGGCGCGATGGCGTCGCCGTAGACCGTGATGATCAGCGAGCCGGCGCGGATCGGGCGGCGTTCCTGGAACTCGGCGACCAGCTCATCGATGACCTTGGAGCGTGCCATGCAGTGTCCTTCGTATCATTCTGTGATCGCATCGAGCCCGCGGCCGCTTCACCGTGGGAGGTGGTTCTGATACTTTTCTGGCGCCGCGTCGTTGCCCAATGTATCGTATCAACGACGCCGCCGCATCGCGGTTGACAAAAGGTTTCGTTCAAAAATATTGTGCGTTTCCGCCTTTCGCCCGGCGCAAGCGGCCGCAAGAGTCGCCATGGCGCGTTCGAGAATAAGTGATTTGCGGGGCGGCCGGGGCCCCGACGAGCAGCCGGGGAGGAGTGTCCATGGATTCGCCATCAGATCAGCCTGCCTGTCATTACCCGTCACCGCGCGCCCGGCCGGGCCAACCGTAATCCGCCGGCGTCGATTCGTATAGAGGGCGTGCCCGCGCCCGCCACGAGGGGAGAGCCATGCTCGGGGAGTTTCTGCAGTACCTGTTCTCGGGGCTGACCACCGGGGCCACGTATGCCCTGGTGGGACTCGGCTTCGCGATCATCTACAACGCCAGCCACGTCATCAACTTCGCCCAGGGCGAGTTCGTGATGATCGGCGGCATGGGCACCGTGATGATGATGGCCGCCGGCGTACCCATGCCGCTGGCCGTGCTCGGTGCCGTCGCGCTGGCGGTGATCGCCGGGGTGGCGCTCGACAAGCTCGCCATCGAGCGGGCGCGGGACGCGGATATCGTGCCGCTGATCATCATCACCATCGGTGCGTCGCTGTTCCTGCGCGGTCTCGCGCAGTACTTCTGGGGCAAGTCCTATCACTCGCTGCCCGCATTCACCGGCGACGAGCCGCTGAAGGTGCTGGGCGCGACGCTGCTGCCGCAGAGCCTGTGGGTGCTCGGCGTGGCGGCGGTGCTGCTGGTGGCGCTGGCGTTCTTCTTCAACCGTACCCTCAAGGGCAAGGCCATGCTGGCGGTCTCGCACAACAAGGACGCCTCGCGCATGGTCGGCATCAATCCCCGCTTCATCCTGATGCTCGCGTTCGCCCTGTCGGCGGCGCTGGGCGCGGTCGCCGGGATCGTCTCCGCGCCGATCACGCTCACCTCCTACGATGTCGGCATCATGCTCGGGCTCAAGGGCTTCGTGGCCGCAGTGCTCGGCGGGCTGGGCAGCGCGGTGGGGGCGGTGATCGGCGGGCTGCTGCTCGGCATCATGGAGGCGATGGCCGCGGGCTACATCTCCTCCGACTACAAGGATGCCGTGCCCTTCGTGATCATTCTGCTGGTGCTTTTCTTCCTGCCCAGCGGCCTGTTCGGCAAGCGTGGAACGGAGCGCGTCTGAGTCATGTGGAATCGTTTCCGGAATCCCTACGCCGGTCTGCCGGTGCTGGCCATCGTGCTCGCCGTGCTGCCGCTGGCGTTCTCCAACCCCTATCACTACGACGTGGCGATCCACGTGCTCATCAATGCGGTGGTCGCTGTGGGCCTGAACCTGCTGATCGGCTACGCTGGCCAGATCAGCCTCGGCCACGCCGGCTTCTTCGGCCTGGGCGCCTATACCACCGGGATTCTGAGCGGCGTCTACGGCTGGCCGCCGCTGCTGTCGGTGCTCGCCGCGCTGGTGGTGGTGGGCGTGCTCGCGTTCGCGGTCGCCCGGCCGATACTGCGGCTGTCCGGCCACTACCTCGCGATGGCGACGCTGGGCCTGGGCATCCTGATCTCCATCGTGATCTCCACCGAGGGCTGGCTCACCGGCGGTCCCGACGGGATGATCGTGCCGACGATCAGCGTCTTCGGCTGGGAGCTGTTCGGTGAGACGCGCTGGTACTGGGTGATGGCGGTATTGCTGCTGGTGGCGGTGTGGCTGGCGCTCAACCTCATCGACTCGCCGGTGGGGCGTGCGCTGCGCGCGGTGCACGGCTCCGAGGTCGCCGCCCAGGTCGCCGGGGTGAACACCATCAGCTACAAGGTGCTGATCTTCGTGGTCTCGGCGGTGTTCGCGGCGCTCATGGGCACCGCCAGCGCCCACTACTCGGGGTTCATCACGCCGGACCTGGCGGGCTTCTTCCACTCCATCGAGTTCGTGACCATGGTCGTGCTCGGCGGCATGGCCTCCACCTATGGCGCGCTCATCGGGGCGGTGATCCTTACCACGCTGCCGCAGCTGCTCACCGGCTTCGACGACCTGGAGATGGTGATCTTCGGCGCGATTCTCATGGCCGTGATGATCTTCATGCCGCGGGGGCTGGTGCCCACGCTGACCGCGCGGCTGCGCAAGGGGAGCTGAGCGATGAGCGCACTCATGACCGTTGAGGGACTGACCAAGACCTTCGGTGGTGTCAACGCGATCTCGGAGCTTTCCTTCGAGATCCAGCCTGGCCACATCCACTCGGTGATCGGGCCCAACGGCGCGGGCAAGACCACGCTGTTCAACCTGGTCACCGGCGTGTACACGCCCACGGAGGGCCGGATCAGCTTCGCCGGCGAGGATACCCGCGGCATGCCGCCCCACGCACTGGCAAGGCTGGGGATGAGCCGCACGTTCCAGAACCTGCAGGTGTGCATGAACATGACCGCGCCGGAGAACGTGATGGTGGGCCGCCACCTGCGGCTCGATCGCCGCTTCCTGCCGGCGCTCCTGCGCCTGCCCGCGGTGACCCGCGGTGACCGCGCCTGCCGCGAGAAGGCCGCCGAGCTCATGCGCTTCGTGGGGCTGGAGCGCTACCTGGACGCCGACGCGGATGCCATGCCCTACGGCGCGCTCAAACGCCTGGAGATCGCCCGGGCGCTGGCCGCTGAGCCCCGCATGCTGCTCCTCGACGAGCCCGCGGCGGGGCTCAACGCCAACGAGACCGCGGAGATCGACGCGCTCATCCAGCGGGTCGCCGAGAGCGGTGTGACCGTCGTGCTGGTCGAGCACGACATGAAGCTGGTGATGAACATCTCGGACCACATCCTCGTGCTGAACTACGGCAAGAAGCTCGCCGAGGGCTCGTCCGAGGAGATACGCCACAACCCTGAGGTGATCTCCGCCTATCTGGGGGCGGCGTGAGCCGGCTGGGGGAGAGGACATGACCGACGCGATTTCCGTCATACAGCGTGAGCACAACGGCATCTGGCGGGTGCTCGACACCGCCGAGGCCCTGGCCCGGGAGTACCGCGAGTCCGGCACACGGCCGGACCGGGCGCTGTTCGCCGCGATCTTCGACTACATCGAGCTCTACGCCGACCGCGTCCACCATCCCAAGGAGGACGACTACCTGTTCCGGCTGCTGCGTGCGCGCGCCCCGGAGAGCGCCGGCGTGCTCGACGAGCTGGAGGCCCAGCACGAGGCCGGGCCAGGGCTGGTCACCGATGCCCGGGTGGCGCTGGAGCGCTACGCCGCGGACCCCGCCGGCGAGGGCGAGGCCTTCCGCGAGGTGCTGGAGCGCTATCTCGCCTTCCAGCGCGACCACCTCCGCCTGGAGGAGAAGGAGGTCATCCCGCTGGCGCGGAAGGTGTTCACGGAGGCGGACTGGCGCGAGATCAACCGTGCCTTCGCCGACAACGACGACCCGTTGTTCGGCGAGCGTCAGCAGGACGCGTTCCGCGATCTGCACCAGACCATCGTGAACTACGCACCGGCTCCCATCGGTCTGGGTCTCACCCGCGAGACCCCGCAAGGCCCGGAGGCGGAGCGCTTTGCGCCGTCCGCGGCGCCGGCGGAGGAGGCGCTGCTGAGCGTCTCCGGGCTGGAGACGTATTACGGGCGTATCCAGGCGCTGCGCGGTGTGGACATCGAGGTGCCCCGCGGGCAGATCGTTGCCCTGGTCGGGGCCAACGGCGCCGGCAAGACCACGCTGCTGCGCACGATCTCGGGGCTGCAGCCGGTGACCAAGGGCACGGTGCACTTCCACGGCCGCGACATCACGCGCATGACCGGTGAGCGCCGGGTCGCCGAGGGTATCGCCCAGGTTCCCGAGGGCCGTCAGGTCTTCGGTCCCATGAGCGTTGAGGACAACCTGGTCCTCGGGGCCTACACCCGGGGTCGCAGCGCCGCGGTGACGCGGGATCTGGAGCACATGTACGAGCTCTTCCCGATCCTGCACGAGAAGCGCCACCAGGCCGCGGGGACGCTCTCCGGCGGCCAGCAGCAGATGCTCGCGATCGGCCGCGCGATGATGACACGTCCCCAGCTCATGCTCCTCGACGAGCCGAGCATGGGGCTGGCGCCGCTGCTGGTGGGCGAGATCTTCCGTATCGTCGAGCGCCTCAAGGAGGAGGGGATCACGGTGTTGCTCGTCGAGCAGAACGCCTCCGGTGCGCTGGCGATCGCCGATCGCGGCTACGTCATCGAGACCGGGACCATCACGCTCTCCGGCACGGGCTCGGAATTGCTTGCCGACGAGGAGGTCAAACGGGCATACCTGGGGATGTAGCTGCAGGAGATGCGGCCACGGCCCTTGACTTTAGTTTTGAGCGAAAATAGTTTGGTTGGCCATACAGCAATACCGCGCCAGCCAGGCTGGAAGCCGGCGGGTACCGGGACACCGGTCCGCCACCGTCGCGCCTAGCGCGGAAGCAGGAGGAGAGAGCATGTTGCATGCATTGCTGAAGAAGATCGGCCTGGCGGCCGCCGTCACCGGCGTCGCGGTCGCGGGGATGTCCAACGCCAGCGCCCAGCAGGACCCGATCCGCGTGGGCACGTTCCTGGCCGTCACCGGCCCGGCGTCGTTCCTCGGTGATCCGGAGCTCAAGACGCTCCAGCACTGGGTCGAGAAGATCAACAACCAGGGCGGCGTCGACGGCCGCCAGATCGAGCTGGTCCACTACGACACCGCCGGTAACGCCGGCAAGGCGCGGACCTTCGCCAAGCGCCTGATCACCTCCGATCAGGTCGATGTCATCGTCGGCGGTACCACCACCGGCACCACCATGGCCGTGATCCCGCTGGTGCAGCGCTACGAGATCCCGTTCATCTCCCTGGCCGGCGGTGTGCCGATCATCGATCCGGTCAAGAAGTGGGTGTTCAAGACCCCGCATACCGACCGCATGGCGGCGCGCAAGATCCTCAAGGACATGCAGGCCCGCGGCTTCGATAAGATCGGGCTGATCTCGGGGACCGGGGGCTTCGGCAAGTCCGGCCGCAAGCAGACCCTGAGTGTCGTCGGCGACTACGACATCGAGATCGTGGCCGACGAGACCTACGGTCCCAACGACACGGACATGACCGCGCAGCTGACCAACATCGCCAACACCGACGGCGTGGATGCGATCCTGAACTTCGGCTTCGGTCAGGGCCCCGCGATCGTCACGCGTAACTACGAGCAGCTCGGCCTGAAACTGCCGTTCTACCAGTCCCACGGCGTGGCCTCGAAGAAGTTCATCGAGCTCGCCGGTGAGGCCGCCAATGGTGTGCGCCTGCCCGCCGCGGCGCTGCTCGTCGCCGAGAAGCTTCCGGACGACGATCCGCAGAAGCCGGTGGTCACTGCCTACAAGAAGGAGTACGAGTCGACCTACAACGAGTCGGTCTCGACCTTCGGCGGCCACGCCTACGATGGCCTGATGATCGCCACGCAGGCGATCAAGCGGGCCGGCACCACGGACAAGGCCGCTGTGCGCGACGCGATCGAGCAGACCAGCGGCCTGATGGGCACCGGTGGCGAGTTCAACATGGGGCCGGACGATCACCTCGGCCTCGATCTCTCCGCCTTCCGGATGCTCGAGATCCGCGACGGCGAGTGGGAACTCGCCGAGTAACCGCGCCGCCGTGGACGCCGCCGGCGTCCACGGCCATCGCCGCGTCGCCGTCCGTGCGGCGCGGCCCCCTTTCCGCAACACGAATCTGGAGATGCTGTCATGGCCAAGCAATTCGCTTCCGCAGGCGATATGACCCCCAAGGAGATCACCTTCTCCGAGCTCGCGCCCGGTGCGTATGCATACACGGCGGAAGGCGATCCGAACACTGGCATCATCGTTGGCGATGACGGCGTCATGGTGATCGATGCCCAGGCGACCCCGATGATGGCCGAGGAGGTGATCAAGCGGGTCCGTCAGGTCACCGACAAGCCCATCCGCTACGTGCTGCTGACCCACTATCACGCGGTGCGCACCCTGGGGGCCTCGGCCTATGGCGCGGAGCAGATCATCGCGAGCCGCGACACCTACGACCTGCTCGTCGAGCGTGGCGAGCAGGACTACGCCTCCGAGCTCGGGCGCTTCCCGCGGCTGTTCCAGGGCGCGGACAGCATCCCGGGCCTGACCTGGCCGACCATGGTCTTCGAGGGCCACATGACCCTGTGGATGGGTGAGCGCCGGGTCGAGATCATGCAGCTCGGCCGCGGTCACACCAAGGGCGACACCGTCGTGTGGCTGCCCGACGAGAAGGTGCTGTTCAGCGGCGACCTGGTCGAGTACGGCGCCACCCCGTATACCGGCGACGCCTACCACCGCGACTGGCCGGACACCCTCAGCCGCCTGCGCAACCTGGAGCCGAGTGCACTGGTGCCGGGCCGCGGTGAGGCGCTCAAGACCCCGGAGGAATGCCAGAACGGACTCGAGGGCACGCAGTCGTTCATCAGCGATCTCTACGGCGGGGTCAAGCGCTGCCGTGCCGAGGGCAAGGACCTCAAGGCCACCTACGAGACCATGATCGCCGAGCTCGAGCCGAAGTACGGCCACTGGGTGATCTTCCGTCACTGCATGCCCTTCGACGTCAGCCGTGCCTACGACGAGGCTGGCGACTATCCGGATCCGCGCATCTGGACCGCCGAGCGCGATCGCGAGATGTGGGAGGCCCTCGAGGGCTGAGGGAGAGCGGTCATGCCGAAGTCACATCAGTGCCCGGTCTTCGACTACCGGCGCTCCCCCGACCAGGACGCCGGGCAGCCGGTCCGTCACCCGGTGGTGGTGGTCGGCGCCGGCCCGGTGGGCCTGTCGGCGGCCATCGACCTGGCGAGGCGCGGCATCCCGGTGGTGCTGCTGGACGCCGAGAACGGCGTCAGTGACGGCTCCCGGGCGATCTGCTTCGCCAAGCGCACGCTGGAGGTGTTCGACCGCATCGGCGGCGGGCAGCGGATGGTCGAGAAGGGCATCACCTGGAAGCACGGGCGGGTGTTCTTCGGCGACCACGAGGTCTATCACTTCGATCTGCTGCCCGAGGAGGGGCACCGCCGGCCGGCGTTCATCAACCTCCAGCAGTACTATGTCGAGGAGTACCTCATCGAGCGCCTCGATGCGCTGGCGGACGCCGACCTGCGCTGGTGCAACGAGGTCGTCGAGCTCGCCGAGCGCGATGACGGGGTAGTGCTCGGTGTGCAGACGCCGGAGGGGCGTTACGAGCTGGTCGCGGACTACCTCGTCGTCGCCGACGGGGCGCGCAGCCCGCTGCGCAAGCTCCTCGGGCTGCAGTCGAAGGGGCAGGTCTTCCAGGACCGTTTCCTCATCGCCGACGTGGTCATGGATGCCGACTTCCCCACGGAACGCTGGTTCTGGTTCGATCCGCCGTTCCACCCGGGGCAGTCGGTGCTGCTTCACCGCCAGGCGGACAACGTCTTCCGCATCGACTTCCAGCTCGGCTGGGAGGCGGACCCCGATGTCGAGCGCCAGCCCGAGCGGGTGATCCCGCGGATCCGTGCCATGCTCGGCGAGGGCGTGGACTTCGATCTGGACTGGGTCAGCATCTACACCTTCCAGTGTCGGCGCATGGAGCACTTCCGCACCTCCGCCCGGGTGTTTTTCGCCGGCGACGCGGCTCATCAGGTCTCGCCATTCGGTGCCCGCGGCGCGAACAGCGGCGTGCAGGACGTGGACAACCTGGTCTGGAAGATCGAGCGGGTGCTTGCCGGCCGCGGCGGCGACGCCCTGCTGGACAGCTATGACAGCGAACGGGTGGCCGCGGCGGACGAGAACATCCTCAACTCCACGCGCAGCACGGACTTCATCACCCCGAAGAGCCCGGTGAGCCGGGCCTTCCGTGACGCCACGCTGATGCTGGCCGAGGAGTTTCCGTTCGCCCGCAAGCTGGTCAACAGCGGCCGTCTGTCGTTGCCGGCGGTGCACGCCGACTCGCCGCTGAACACGCCGGACTCCGCCGACTTCGAAGGCCGGATGGTGCCGGGGGCCCCGTGTCTTGACGCACCGGTGCGCGTCGACGGCAATGAGGACTGGCTGCTGGCGTGCCTGGGCGACGTGTTCACGTTGATGGTCTTCGCCGACACGCGGCAGGGCTGCCCGGCCGGGGTGGTGGACGCCGTCGAGCGCGTCCGCGCCCACGAGCGGGACCTTCGCGTGCTCGTGGTGGCCGACGGGCCGGTCGCCGGCACGCCGGCGGACGCGGTGATCGTGGAGGACCCGCAGGGCCTGGCCGCGCAGCGCTACGACGCCCGTCCGGGCACGGTATACCTCATTCGCCCGGATCAGCACGTGGTCGCACGCTGGCGCGAGGTGGACGCCGCGCTGATAAACCAGGCGATAGACCGGGCCTGCGCGCTCGCGGCCTGAACGGTTGAACGGCGCGGCCCCGTCGACGGGGCCGCACGAGGAGGAGAGCGATGTCGACGCAGTACCTGCGGGTCGACCCGCGCCTGGAGCGCGGCGACGACGTCTATGAAGCCCTGGTGGAAATGCACCGGGACCTCGACGAGGAGCAGAGCCGGCTGGCCAACGCCCGGCTGATCCTGCTGCTGAGCAATCACATCGGCGACGCCGACGTACTCGACGAGGCGATGCGTATCGCCCGTCGCGGCGTCACGGAGTGATTGCGGGGGCGGCGTGATGGATGATTCCGTACGCCGCGCGATGGCCCGCTGGCCGGATGTCCCGGCCCTCGCGGGGTGGCTGCGCCTGGACCGGCGCGGGCGCTGGTGGATCGACGGCGGGCTGGTGGAGCGCGAGGCGCTCGCCGAGTTCATCGCCCGTAACTACCTTGCCGACGATAAGGGCCGTTACTATTTCCAGAACGGCCCGCAGCGTGTCTACGTAAGCCTCGATTACACCCCCTGGATTCTTCATGCCGACGGCCGTGGCGGACTCGCGACCCATACCGGCGATCCCGTGAACGGTGTGAGCGCTGCCTTCATCGACGAGGCCGGGGACACCCTGCTCGCCTTCGACCGTGGTGTCGGACTGCTGTTGGGCGACGCGGCGGAGTGGCTCGCGTCACGGCTGTGTCGCGCCGACGGCGCGGCCGCGGACGCCGATGCCGTGGACGCCGGGATCGAGGCCGCGGCGGCGGGCGGGGAGAGCGGGCTGTGTGTGGTCCTGGACGCCTCCGCCCCGGCGCCGCTGGCCGGGGTGCGCCGCACCGAGGTCCCGGCGCGTTTCGGCTTCGTGGCCGAGCCCTCCGCCGATTAGAACGACTGCCCGCGCCCCGCTCATGCCGCCCGGGGAGGCGTGAACCGCCGGGCCGGCGTCGTCCGGGGCCTTGCGGTCGCGGGGAACCGCCGACCCAAGGGAGTGGCCGGGATCGGCCGTTCGTGCCGGCCGGACGCCCCAGGCGTGCGACACGTCCGCCCGTCAGGCACCCGGTACCCGGCCTGCCGCCCGGTATTGCCAGCGATACCACCACGGTTGTCGCTTGGTAGGGGCAACCGGGCTCTGCGGTAGGTGTCGCGGTGAAACCCCGGTGACCCGCTCACTTAGATCGGGGAGGCGTGAAGCGCCTGCCTGACATGCCGCGCACGGTGCCATTCCGCAGGTCCTGAATCCCTTGCCGGGTCCTGCTGCGGCTTGTCAGTGCGCGAATCCGGCCTATCTTGAAAGGGGCGGCAACGTTTTCCTCAGAACGAACAAGACCCGCGCACGGGTAGGAGGCGTCATCATGGCCAGCAAGCTTTCCCGCCGCGATTTCCTCAAGACCTCGGCGCTCGGCGTCGGTGCGCTATCCGTCGGCGCCGTGGGCCGTGGGGCCCGCGCCCAGACACCGACCATCCGCTGCGGGGTGGTGACGTCGCTGTCCGGTGCCAACCGCTTCGGCGGCAACCTCACCCGGCGCGGCTACGACCTGTGGGCCGAGGAGATCAACAAGCTCGGCGGTATCGATATCGGCGGGACCCGATACAAGGTCGAGATGTCCTACGGTGACGCACAGTCCAACCCGGCCTCCGGTGCCTCCGCCGCCGAGCGGCTGATCGTCCAGGAGGAGGTGGACGTCATCTTCGGGCCCTACACGTCCGGGGTGACGCTGGCGGTGCAGCCCATCTGCAACAAGTACCGCGTGCCGATGATCTCCGGCTCCGCCGAGTCGCCCAAGGTCTGGGTGGACAAGCCGCCGTTCAACTTCGGCATGATTCCCGCCGTGGACCTCTCATCGGGCAAGTCCCTCGGGGTGATCGCGGATTCGGTCTCGCCGCGGCCGGAGAGCGTCGGTGTGGTCGGCGTCAACGAGCCGTTCTCCGACGACACCGCCAAGGGCTTCCGCGATGGCGCCGAGCCCGCGGAGCTCGAGCTCACCGGTTTCGAGCTCTTCCCGGCCAAGGCGGACGTCACCCCGGTGGTGACCAAGCTCAAGTCGCAGAACCCGGATATCGTTGCCGTCGGCGGTCACGAGGAGGTGCTGATCAACTTCGTGAAGGCGGCGAAGTCGCTGGGTTACCGGCCCAAGGCGATGGTCATGCACTACGGCATCACCGCGCCGGCGTTCGCCGACCAGCTGGGTGCGGACGCCAACGGCGTCATGGGCATCTCGCTGTGGACACCCGGCGTGCCCTACAGCGACGATCTGTTCGGCAGTGCGGCGGACTACGACAAGCTCTCCTACGCCCGCTGGGGCAGCCACCCGGACTACACCGAGGCGGCCTGCTCGGCCAGCGGTCTGGTCCTCCAGGACGCCGCCGCGCGCATGGGTAAGGCGCCGCCGTGGAACCGCAGCGACCGCGAGGCCCTGGCCAAGGCCATCGAGGCCACGGACATCGAGACCTTCTACGGACCGGTGGCATTCGAGACCAAGGGCGATCACTTCCACAACAATACCCGTCCGGTGCCGGTCGTGGTGCAGATCACCGACGGCAAGGTGGTGCCGGTCGCCCCCGCCGACGCGGCCGAGGGTGATATCGTCTACCCGCTGCCGGCCTGGTCCTGAGAACGACGGGCGGCATTCCTGACGGCGACAGCGGGAGGCAATCGGGTGGATCTGTTCCTGCAGGCGCTGGCCAACGGCGTGCTGATCGGCGGGATCCTGGCGTGCCTGACCATCGGCTTCCAGCTCACCTTCGGGGTGCTCCACGTCATCGACTTTGCCGTGGGCGGCTGGGTCATGCTCGGCGGCTACGCCGGCTACTGGGCGCTGACCCTGCTGGGCCTGGACCCGTTCATCAGCCTGCCGCTGGTGGCCGTGGTGTTCGCGCTGGTGGGCCGGGCGCTGGGCCCGCTCATCTACCACGTGCGCACCAGCCGCTACGCACGCCCCGACCTCATGGCCCTGGCGCTCACCTTCGGTATCTTCATCTTCATGCGCGGTGGGGCACTGTGGCTGTGGTCGTTCAACAGCCGCAACGTGGACACCGCCATCGCCGGCCCGGCGATCCAGCTCGGGCCGGTGGCCCTGCCGGTGCTGCGGGTGGTGGCCTTCGCCGCTGCCGCGGCCCTGAGCCTGGCGGTGTTCCTGTTCCTCTACCGGACCCGCTTCGGGCTGGCCGTGCGCGCGGTGGCGCAGAGCCGGGAGAACGCCGGGCTCATGGGGGTCGACGTGCCGAGGCTCTCGGCCCAGGTGTACGCGGTCTACACCGGGCTGACCGCCGGGGTGGGTGTGCTGCTTGCGACCATCTACTCCGTCAATCCGGACGTGGGCGTGCGCTACACGCTGTTCGCCTTCTTCGTCGCCGTGCTCGCCGGCCTCGGCTCGGTGGGCGGGGTGCTGGTGGCGGGGCTGTTCCTCGGTGTGGTGGAGTCGCTGGTCGCGATCTACGTCGGCATCAGCTACTCCCACCTGGTGATCTTCGGTGCGCTCTACGCGGTGCTGCTGATATCGCCGCAGGGCATCCTCAGGCGCGGGCTGTGAAGGGGGGCGAATGGGGCTGACACGATGGCTGGCCGGGGTGATCGTCGTCGCGGTGCTCGCTGCCCTGCCGCTGGGACTGGACGCCTACTCGCTGCGGATCGCCACCGGGGTGTGCATGTGGGCCGGGCTCGCCTGCGCCTGGAATATCGTCGGCGGCTACGCCGGCTACATCAGCTTCGGCCACTCCGCGTTCTTCGGTATCGGCGCCTATGCCACGGCACTGCTCATGCAGCGGGGGATGGACTGGCCGTTCTTCGCGACGCTACCGGTGGGGCTGGTGGTGGCCGCCGGCGTTGCGGCGGTGATCGGCGCGCCGACCATGCGCCTGCGCGGCTCCTACTTCGCCATTGCGACCTGGGCGTTCGCGGAGATGCTGCTCCAGCTCGTCAACGTCCTCGATGTCACCGGCGGGCCGGGGGGGCTGTCGGTGCCGCCGTATCTCAACGAGCACTTCTTCTACTACCTCATGCTCGCCGCAGCGGTGATCGCCTACCTGGCGGTCTGGGTGCTGGTGGAGCGCTCGCGTTTCGGCTTCCGGTTGCGGGCGCTGCGCGATCACGAGCCGGCGGCGGAGGCGCTGGGTATCCGCACCACCCTGGTGAAGGTTCAGGCCTTCGCGCTGTCGGCAGGTATCGCCGCGGTGTTCGGCGGGATCTACGCCTACTGGGTGACCTTCATCGACCCGATGTCGGTGATGGGCGGCGAGATCACCGACCAGATGGTGGTGATGGTGCTGCTCGGGGGGCTCGGTACCGTCTGGGGCCCCGCGCTCGGGGCAAGCCTGCTGTGGCTCACCAACCGCATGGTCTGGTCCGCGCTGGGTGACACGGCGATCTACCTGCCCATCCTCGGCGTGATCATCGTCGCGGTGGTGCTTTTCCTCCCCAACGGGCTGGTGAGTCTGCTGCCGGGGCTCGGACAGCTGCGCCGGCGCGGTCACCGCCTGCTCACGGGCATGGTGCGCAAGCTATGAGCACGGTGACGGATACACGTACGCACACGGACGAGCCCCCGGCGCTGGCGGTCGCGGGGCTGAGGCGCCGTTTCGCCGGCATCGTCGCGGTCGACGGCGTGACCTTCGACGTCGACCGCGCCGAGGTGCTCGGCCTGATCGGGCCCAACGGCAGCGGCAAGTCCACGCTGTTCAACCTCATCGCCGGCGCGCTGACGCCGGACGGCGGAACGGTGCGGCTCGGCGGGCAGGCCGTCACCGGCTGGCCGGCGTGGCGGGTGGCCCGCGCCGGGCTCGGGCGGACGTTCCAGATCCCCTCGCTGTTCGGCAACATGAGTGTCCACGACAACCTCCTGGCGGCGAGCTGCGAGGGGGACTGGCGGGGCGCCCCGGAACGCGCGCGGCAGGCGCTCGCGCTTCTGGAGATCGACCACGTGGCGGGGAACCTCGCCTCCGAGCTCTCCGGCGGGCAGCAGAAGCTGGTGGAGTTCGCCCGCGTGTACATGCGCTCGCCGCGGGTGGTGCTCCTCGACGAGGTCACCGCCGGGGTGCACCCGAACATCCGCGCCATCATCCTCAACGCGGTGCGCGCCATGCAGTTGGATGGCGCCACCTTCCTGCTCATCGAGCACGACATGGAGCTTGTCCGCGAGGTCTGCGACCGTATCATCGTCATGGACTTCGGCCAGGTCGTCGCGGAGGGCAGCTTCGAGGAGATCGCCGGCAACGCCGAGGTCCGGCGCGCGTACCTGGGACGGAGCGAATGAGCGAATCGCTGGAAGTCGAGGATCTGGTCACCGGCTACGGCAAGCAGGAAATCGTCCACGGCGTCTCCCTGGCCGCACGCCCGGGCCGGATCACCTGCATCTTCGGGCCCAACGGCAGCGGCAAGTCCACCGTGATCAAGGCCATCGCCGGCGCGCTGCCGGTATGGTCCGGCGAGATCCGCCTCGCCGATCGCACCCTGAGCGGGCGGCGCGTGCACGAGATCGTGCGCGAGGGCGTCGTGCTCATGCCCCAGGGCGGCGGCGTCTTTCCGCGTCTGAGCGTGGAGGAGAACCTGCGCATGGGCGGCTACTCCATCGCCGACCGTCACTGGGTCGACTCGCGTGTCGAGGCCCTGATCGGTGAGTTCGAGAACCTCGGCCGGCGCCGCCATGTCGCCGCCGGCTCGCTGTCCGGCGGCGAGCAGATGATGGTGGCCATCGCCCGGGCGCTGGTGCCCGAGCCCCGCTTCGTGCTCCTCGACGAGCCCTCGGCGGGGCTGTCGCCGGCGATGGTCCACGACACCATCGAGCGGGTGCGCACCCTGCGCGACCGCGGTGTCGGCGTGCTCATGGTCGAGCAGAACATCCGCGAGGCGCTTCCCGTGGCGGACCATATCTATGTCCTCGCCGGCGGCCGCCGCCAGTTCGGCGGCTCGCCGGAGCAGATCCGCGACGACGCCCAGCTCATGAGCCTGTACATGGGCGGCTGAACGCCCGGGACCGCCCCTATGATGGCGTTGCCGTCTCCCGCGCCGGGGCGCGTTCCGCCGGGCGGGCGATGAGCAGGAAGCTTGCCAGCGTCGCCAGCCCCATGGCGGCGATGATGAAGGCCATGGAGTGGGAGGTGCCGTCGTGGAACTGGCCCACGAGCGCACCGGCGCCGGCGGCGATGGCCATCTGTATGAACCCGAGCAGCGCGGAGGCGGAGCCGGCCATCTGCGGGAACGGGCCGATGGCGCCGGCCATGGCCTGGGGCATGACGATGCCCACGCCGGTCATGAACAGCATGTGCGGCACGATCACGGCCGCCACCGTATAGACGCTGGCCGCCGACAGGCCCGCCATGGCCGAGCCCGCGGCGGCGGAGAGCAGGCTGCCGGCGAGCATCAGTCGCTCGATCCCCCAGCGCCGGCTCAGCCGCCCGCCGATGATGCTGCCGCCCATGTAGCCGAGTACCACCAGGGTGAAATACAGCCCGTAGTGCTCCTCCGCCACGCCGAGGAACTCGATCAGCACGAACGACGAGCCGGAGAGGAAGGCGAACAGACCCCCGAAGACGAAGCCCACCGCCAGGGAATAGCCCACGAACACCCGCGAGCGGACGAGGGTGCGGTAGTTGGCGGCGATGACCCCGGGACGGATGGGCTGGCGGTAGGCGGCGGGCAGGGGCTCCGGCAGCGCCAGGGCCACGGTCGCGGTCACGACGGCGGCGTAGACCGCGAGTACCACGAACAGCGAGGGCCAGCCGGCCGCCACGAGCAGGTAGCCGCCGAGCACGGGGGCGGCGGCGGGTGCCAGGGCCATCGCCGTCGCCAGGTGCGAGAGCACCCGGGCCGCCTCGCGGTGACCGTGGATGTCGCGAACCGCCGCGCGCCCGAGCACCGGGCCGACGCACCCGCCGAGGGCCTGGAGGAAGCGCAGGGCGATCATCGTCTCGATGGTCGGGGCCAGCGCGCAGCCGATGGTGGCCAGCACGAACAGCGCCAGCCCCCCGACGATCACCGGTTTGCGGCCGAAACGGTCAGCGAGCGGGCCGTAGATGAGCTGGGACAGGGCGAAGCCGAGCATGTACACGCTCAGCGTGAGCTGGACCTCGTCGCTGCTCGCCTCGAGCGCCCGGCTGATGGCCGGCAGGGCGGGGAGGTAGAGATCCGTGGCGAGCGGGCCGATGGCGACCAGCGCCGCGAGCAGCAGGGTGGTCGTCCTGGACTTGGGTTCCAGCAATGCGTTCCTCCTCCGGCCCGTCGTTGTGACTAACCTTTCAGGACGTATACGCCCTGGAAGGGTAGTATCGCTGCACACAAAACGGCCCGACTGCGTCGGGCCGTTGGCGGGTGGCGAGCGGGGGCGGCGCTACTTGGGCCGCTTGTCGATGACCCGCTTGGCCTTGCCCTGGGAGCGCTCCACCTCGCCGGCGTTCAGCACGCGGACCTCGGTGCTGATGCCGATGTAGGACTTGATGTGATGCTGCAGGTCCTTGGCCAGCGCGACCTTCTCCTCGTCGCCGACCTCGCCGAGATCCTGCCGGGGCTCGACGTAGACAGCCATCTTGTCCAGGTGCCCGTCGCGCCAGACCTCGATCTGGTAGTGCGGCGCCAGCTGCCCCTGGTTGCAGATCCGCTCCTCGATCTGGCTGGGGAAAACATTAACACCGCGAATGATTAGCATATCATCCGAGCGCCCCGTGATGCGGCCCATCCGCCGCATGGTGCGGGCGGTGCCCGGCAGCAGGCGGGTGAGGTCGCGGGTGCGGTAGCGGATGATCGGCAGCGCCTCCTTGGTGAGGCTGGTGAACACCAGCTCGCCTTCCTCGCCGTCGGGCAGCACCTCGCCGGTCTCCGGATCGATGATCTCCGGGTAGAAGAGGTCCTCCCAGATGGTGGGGCCGTCCTTGGTGTCCACGCACTCCTGGGCCACACCCGGACCCATGACCTCGGAGAGGCCGTAGATATCCACCGCGTCGATGTCGAAACGCTCCTCGATCTCTTGGCGCATGGCGTCGGTCCAGGGCTCGGCGCCGAAGATGCCGACACGCAGCGAGGTCTGGCGCGGGTCCATGCCCTGGCGCTCGAACTCGTCGGCGATGTTGAGCATGTAGGAGGGCGTGACCATGATGATCGACGGCTTGAAGTCGGTGATCAGCTGCACCTGCTTCTCGGTCTGCCCGCCGGACATCGGGATCACCGTCGCACCGAGGCGCTCGGCACCGTAGTGCGCGCCCAGCCCGCCGGTGAAAAGGCCGTAGCCGTAGGCCACGTGGACGATGTCGTTGGCACTCCCGCCTGCGGCGCGGATGGAGCGGGCCACGGCGTCCGCCCAGGTGTCGATGTCGTTCTTGGTGTAGCCCACCACGGTGGGACGGCCGGTCGTGCCGCTGGAGGCGTGGATGCGGACCACGTCGCTCATGGGCACGGCGAACATGCCGTAGGGGTAGTTGTCCCGCAGGTCGTTCTTGTAGGTGAAGGGGAATTTCGCGAGGTCGGCGAGGCTGTTGAGCTCATTGGGATGCACCCCGGCCCGGTCGAAGCTCTCGCGGTAGAACGGGACGTTCTTGTAGGCGTGGTTGAGCGACCAGCGCAGGCGCTCGAGCTGGACGTGGCGCAGCTCGTCGAGGGTGCAGGTCTCGACGGGCTCGAGCAGCGTTCGCAGCGGGACGTTGGGGCTCTTCATCTGGGACTCTCCTTCCCCGGGGTAGGGATGCTTGCCGGTATTCTTGGTCGCGTTGCCCGGCCGCCGTTCCCCGGCGGCCGGTGCGGGCCTCAGACCCGCTCAATCACCATGGCGATACCCTGGCCGACGCCGATGCACATGGTGCACAGGGCGTAGCGCCCGCCGCGGCGGTGCAGCTCGTTGACCGCCGCCAGCGCCAGGCGCACGCCGCTCGCGCCGAGCGGATGGCCCAGGGAGATCGCGCCGCCGTTCGGGTTCACATGTCCGGCGTCGTCGGCGACACCGAGCATGCGCAGCACCGCCAGCGACTGGGCGGCGAAGGCCTCGTTGAGCTCGACCACGTCCATATCCTCGATGCCGAGTCCGAGGCGCTCCAGCAGCTTGCGGCTCGCCGGGGCGGGGCCGATGCCCATCACCCTCGGGGCCACGCCGGCGGCGGCCATGCCCAGCACCCGCGCCCGCGGGGTGAGGCCGTGGCGCTTAACCGCCCCCTCGGAGGCCACGATCAGCGCACCGGCGCCGTCGTTGACGCCGGAGGCATTGCCGGCGGTGACGCTGCCGCCCTCGCGTCGGAATGGTGTGGGCAGATTGGCGAGTGCCTCCGCGGTGGTCTCCGGTCGCGGATGCTCGTCGGTGTCCACGACCACCGGGTCGCCCTTGCGCTGGGGGATGGTCACCGGGGTGATCTCCTCGGCGAGCCGTCCCGATTCCATCGCGGCGCGGGTGCGTTGCTGGCTGCGCAGGGCGAACGCGTCCTGGTCATCGCGGGCGACGCCGTAGTCCTCGGCGACGTTCTCCGCGGTCTCCGGCATGGAATGGGTGCCGAACTGCTCGGCCATCAGCCGGTTGACGAAGCGCCAGCCGATGGTGGTGTCGTAGATGTCGGCCTGTCGCGAGAAGGCCTTTTCGGCCTTGCCCATGACGAACGGTGCCCGGGACATGCTCTCCACGCCGCCGGCGAGCATCAGCTCCGTCTCCCCGGCACGCACGGCGCGGGCGGCGGTGCCGACCGCGTCCAGGCTGGAGCCGCACAGGCGGTTCATGGTGGTGCCGGGAACGTTCTCGGGCAGGCCGGCCAGCAGGGCGGCCATGCGCGCGACGTTGCGGTTGTCCTCGCCGGCCTGGTTGGCGCAGCCGAGGATCACGTCCTCCACCGTGCCCCAGTCGACCTTCGGGTTGCGGGCCATCAGCGCCCGCAGGGGCACCGTGGCCAGGTCGTCCGCGCGTACCGCCGCCAGTGCGCCGCCGTAGCGGCCGAAGGGCGTGCGCACGCCGTCGCAGATATACGCTTCACTCATTCCTTCACCTCCAACCCGGGCACGATCCGGCCCCTCGTCTGATACGACTTGCCGCGGAACAGCGCGACTACGCGGCCGTCCTGGTTCTCCACCCGTACGTCATAGACACCCGTGCGCCCGCCCCGGCTGCGCTCCTCGCCGATGGCGGTGAGCCGGTCGCCGCGCGTTGCCGGCGCCAGGTAGTCGATGGACGCGCCCTGGGCTACGGTGACGAGGTTGTTGTAATTGCACGCGAAGGCGAACGCCGAGTCCGCCAGCGTGAAGATGAACCCGCCATGGCAGTTGTCGTGGCCGTTGGCCATGTCGTCGCGCACGGTCATGGACAGGCGGGAGTAGCCGGGGGCAACGGCCTCCAGCGTCATCCCCAGGCCGCGCGAGGCGGTGTCGTCGTCCCACATCGCCCGGGCGCAGCGTTCGGCCATCTCCTGCGCCGAGACGGTCTCGATGGTCGCTTCATCACTCATGGAATCCGGCTCCTGCATAGACCTTTCGCCACAGCAGCGGCGAGACACGGTAGCGATCCAGGCCGTAGACTACCGCGAGGCTGTCCAGTACCTGGCAGACCTCGGGCAGACCGATGGCCTGTGCCCAGGCCAGCGGCCCGCGCGGGTAGTTCACGCCCCCCTGCATGGCAGTGTCGCAGCCCGCGGCGTCGCACACGCCCTGGTTCACCGCGTCCGCGCCCTCGTTGGCGAGCATGCACACGGTGCGCATCACGATGAGCCCCGGCACGTCGTCGATCACCGAGACCTCCCGATCGAGGGCCTGGAACAGTCCCGCGGCGCGTTCGACACCGGCGGCCGGGGTCTGGTCCGCGGCGGCGATCACCGCACGGGCGGCGTTGGCGAAGTCCAGCGCCAGGTCGAAGACCACCAGCTCGTCGAGGTCCTCCTCGAACGCCCGCTCCGTGGCGAGGCGGCCATCGGTGAGGGCGAGGGCGGTGGGGCCGACGTGGAGGTAGCCGTCCTCGCCGTCCCGGCGCTCGACGGCGATGCCCGCCGCCTCGATCGCCTCGACCAGCGGCTCGGCCACACCCAGGTCGCCCTCGACGACCACGCGCTCCGGGCGCGGGGCGGCCGGCGCGGCGGCCGGGGCCGGGTTGTCCGCGCCCTCGCGGTAGTCGTAGAAGCCGCGCCCGGCCTTGCGCCCGAGCAGCCCGCCCTCGACGTACTCGCGCTGCAGCAGCGACGGCAGGAAACGCGGATCCTGGTAGTAGCCGTTGAACACCGAGTTGGTGACCGCGAAGTTCACGTCCTGTCCGATCAGGTCCATGAGCTCGAACGGCCCCATCCGGAAGCCGCCCGAGCCCTTGAGCGCGGCGTCGATGGTGGCGACATCCGCGCCGCCTTCCTCGAGCACCCGCAGCGCCTCGCCGTAGAAGGGCCGCGCGACGCGGTTGACGATGAACCCGGGGGTGGAGCGCGCGTGCACGGGGTGCTTGCCCCAGGCGGCGGCGGTGGCGTGCACCGTCGCCGCCACCGCACGCTCGGTGGCGATGCCGCTGACGACCTCGACGAGCTTGAGGATCGGCGCCGGGTTGAAGAAGTGCATGCCCACCAGGCGCTCGGGGCGCGTCAGCCCGGCGCCGATGGCGGTGACCGAGATCGAGGAGGTGTTGGTGGCGAGGATGACGTCCTCGCCGCAGATGTCCTCGATCTCGCCGAACACCCGCTGCTTGACGTTGATGTCCTCGACGATGGCCTCGATCACCAGGCCCGCCGGCGCGAGCCCGGCAGTGGTATCCACCGGCGTGATCCGCGCGCAGATGGTGTCCACCTGCTCGGCGCTCATCCGCCCGCGCTCGACGAGCCGTTGCATGCCCGAGCGGGTGCGCTCGATGCCCTTCGCGGCGGCGCCCTCGACGGCGTCGAACAGCAGCACGGGGTGGCCGGCGGTGGCGGCCACCTGGGCGATGCCCGCACCCATGGTGCCGGCGCCGATGATGCCGATGGTGGTCTCGGTACTCAGTGCGCTCATGCTCATTTCCCCTGGAACTGCGGGTCGCGCTTGTCCATGAAGGCGGCCACGCCCTCGCGGTAGTCGTCGGTGCGCCCGGCGGCGCGCTGGAGGTCGCGCTCGAGGTCGAGCTGCTGGTCCAGGTCGTTGTGCCAGGAGGCGTTGATCGCGCGCTTGATCAGCGACAGGCCCTTGGTGGGCTGGCCGGCGAGGTGGCGGGCGAGGGCGTCCGCCTCCGCGGCGAGCTGCTCGTCGTCGACCACCCGCCAGATCATGCCCCATGCCTCCGCCTGTTCGGCGGAGAGCTTGTCGCCCAGCATCGCCAGGCCCATGGCGCGGGCGTGGCCCACCAGCCGGGGCAGGTGCCAGGTGCCGCCGGAGTCCGGCAGCAGGCCGATCCGGCAGAACGCCTGGATAAAGCTGGCCGAGCGCGCGGCGAGGACGATGTCGCAGGCGAGCGCGACGTTCGCGCCGGCGCCGGCGGCGACGCCATTGACCGCGCAGATCACCGGCATCTCCAGGGCGCGGAGCTTGCGGATCAGCGGGTTGTAGTTCTTCTCGATGGACTCGCCGAGGTCCGGGGCATCGCCGCGCGGGGCGACGTTGCGGTCGGAGAGGTCCTGGCCGGCGCAGAAGCCGCGACCGTTGCCGGTGATCAGCAGGCAACGCACGTTCTCGTCACGCTCGGCGGACTTGATTGCCGCGCGGACCTCTTCGTGCATCTGTGCATTGAAGCTGTTCAGCGCCTTGGGCCGGTTGAGGGTCAGCGTGGCGACCCCGGCCTCGACGGCGTACTCAATGGTTTCGTAGCTCATGGCGGTCTACCGTCCCTTGAACTCGGGCTTACGCTTTTCCATGAAGGCGCTAAGACCTTCCTGGCGATCTTCGGTGGCGGCGAGGATGGTGAAGGCCTGGCGCTCAAGGCGCAGGCCGGCGCCGAGGCCGGTGTCGAAGGCCTTGAGCAGCACGTCCTTCGCCTGGCGCACCGCCATGGGCGGTTTGGCGGCAATGGTCGCGGCCAGTGCCTGGGCGCGCTCGATGGTGGCCTCACGCGGGGTGAGCTCGGCGACCAGCCCGCTGGTCAGTGCGGTGCGCGCGTCGATCCACTCGCCGGCGAGTACCATCTTCATCGCCAGCGGCTTGCCCACCGCGCGGATCAGGCGCTGGGTGCCGCCGGCGCCGGGGAGGATGCCGAGGTTGATCTCGGGCTGGCCGAACTGGGCGTCGTCGGCGGCTATAATGATGTCCGCGTGCATGGCGAGCTCGCAGCCGCCACCCAGCGCGTAGCCGTTGACCGCCGCGATGATCGGCTTGGGGAATTCGGCAATGCGCTGCCAGTAGCCGGGGCGAGCGTCCTCGACGACGCCCTTGAGGTCCAGAGCGGCAAGCTCGCCGATGTCAGCGCCCGCGGCGAAGACCTTCTCGCCGCCGGTGAGCACCACCGCGCGGAGGGCGTCGTCGCTCGCGGCGGCGTCCAGCGTCTCGGCGATCTCACGGAGAAGGTTGGTGCGCAGGGCGTTGCGCGCCTTGGGTCGGTTCAGGGTGATCTGCAGGACATGATCCGCCGCGTGTTCCACGACGATGTCCTCGAAGTCGGCCATGTCTGCCCCTCCTCCTGCAAACGGGTTGTCGGCGCCGTGGCGGGTCGGAGGAACACGGCCGGGATCGGTTCCGGCCGGCATTCGGTATCGCGTCCCGCGGCCCCATTCCGGGGTGCCTCGCTCCCGCCGGCATCCCCGCCATGAGGCGCCTTGCGGCGGTTTCCGGGCGCCGGTTCAGGTCGCCGAACAATACAGCAACGGTTTAATAGGATACAAGAATTTCATTGACAGAGGTCAAATACGTATCAAAATACGGGCGACCTTAAGGCATCGTCCGCGCCCGTCCCCGCGCCGTAGCCGGCACGCGGCGCCGACGAGAAGTATGGACCAGGCCCGTTGGTGAATCATCGGCGGGCGGCACCCCAGGAGGCGAGATGGCACAGGATTTCTACGCGAAGCACCAGCAGACGCTGGACAAGGCGATCGAGGTCACGCGCACGCGGGAGTTCTGGAGCCCGTACCCGGAGATGCCGAGCGGCAAGATCTACGGCGAGAACGCCGCGTCCGAGGGCGAGGCGGCGTTCAAGGCGCGGCTGAACCGGCCGTTCGAGCTGGAGATGCCGGGGATCGAGGGCGAGATCGGCGAGGAGCACTCCCCCTACGGCTTCGACCTCGGTATCCGCTATCCCCGGGTCGACATTGACACCCTGATCCCCGCCATGCAGTCCTCGCTCAAGGCCTGGCGCGACGCCGGCCCGGAGCAGCGTGCGGGCGTGTGCGCGGAGATCCTGGAGCGTCTGAACCGGCGCAGCTTCGAGATGGGCCACGCGGTGATGCATACCACCGGGCAGGCCTTCATGATGGCCTTCCAGGCCGGCGGCACCCACGCCCAGGACCGCGGTCTGGAGGCGGTGGCGTACGCGCTCGAGGCCCAGACCCGCACTGCCAGCGACGCGCGCTGGGTCAAGCCCCAGGGCAAGCGTGACCCGCTGGAGATGGACAAGCACTTCCGCGTCATCCCGCGCGGGCTCGCGCTGATGATCGGCGTGTCCACATTCCCGACCTGGAACGGTTACCCGGGCCTGTTCGCGAGCCTCGCCACCGGCAACCCGGTGATCGTCAAGCCGCACCCGCACACGGTGCTGCCGCTTGCGATCACCGTTGAGGTCTGCCAGCAGGTGTTGCGCGAGGCGGGCTTCGACCCGTGGATCGTCTCCATGGTGGTGGATACCCGCGAGGCGCCGGTGACCAAGGAGCTGGCGCTGCGCGAGGAGATCGGCGTGATCGACTTCACCGGCAGCTCCGAGTTCGGCGAGTGGCTGGAGCGCAACTGCCACCACGCGCAGGTCTACACCGAGAAGGCCGGCGTGAACTCGATCGTCATCGACTCCACGGACAACCTCAAGGGCATGGTGCAGAACCTCGCGTTCTCGCTGTCGTTGTACTCCGGGCAGATGTGCACCACGCCGCAGGACATCTTTGTGCCGCGGGACGGTATCGAGACCGACCAGGGGCACCTGTCCTTCGACGAGGTGGCTAGCGCCATCGCGGAGGGCGTGCGCAAGTTCCTCTCGGACAACGACCGGGCCACCGCGGTGCTCGGCGCCATCCAGGCACCGGTGACGGCGGACCGCATCGAGGAGTCCACCAGCCTCGGCGAGGTGGTGCTCGCCTCCGAGGCCCGCGAGCACCCCGAGTTCGAGAATGCGCGGGTACGCACGCCGCTGATCCTCAAGGTGGACAGCGCCGACGAGGACACCTACGGCCGCGAGCTCTTCGGGCCGATCGCCATGGTCATCGCGACCGACGGCACCGATGACAGCATCGACCGGGCGCGCCGCCTCGCGAAGTCCAAGGGGGCGATCACCTGGGGCGTGTATGCCAGCGACGAGGTCGTGCTGGAGCGCATGGAGGCGGCGGCGCTGGACGCCGGCGTGTCGCTGTCCGTGAACCTCACCGGCGGTGTCTACGTCAACCAGACCGCGGCCTTCAGCGACTACCACGCCACCGGCGCCAACCCGGCGGCGAATGCCTGCCTGTGCGACAGCGCGTTCGTGGCCAACCGCTTCCGCGTGGTGGAGACGCGGCGGCACGCGGCGTAAGCTAACGTCGCCGCACCGCCCGACCGGGGGCGGGGTGGCTTACCGGTGGCGGCGTTTCGGTGGCCGGGGAGGGGCGCCGACACGCCTGCCGGGAGGCAGTCACGGCGTCTCCGGGACCGGCAGGCCATCCTCCCGCCCCGGCTGATGCGTGCCCCGCGGCGAGTGATCCAGGAGGAGAGCCCATGCCCTGTTACGCCATCGACGGGATCCGCCCCGTCGTCCACCCGGACGCCTACGTCCATCCCTCCGCCGTGCTCATCGGCGACGTCATCGTCGGTCCCGGTGTCTACGTCGGCCCGTGTGCCTCGCTGCGTGGCGACTTCGGCCGCCTGATCCTGGAGGAGGGCAGCAACCTCCAGGACACCTGCGTGATGCACGGCTTCCCCGGTACCGACACCGTCGTCGAGCCGGACGGGCATATCGGCCACGGTGCGGTGCTCCACGGCTGTCGCGTGCGCGAGAACGCCATGGTCGGGATGAACGCCGTGGTCATGGACAACGCCGTGGTGGGCGAGTCCACCATCGTCGCGGCCTCCGCGTTCGTGCGCGCCGACGTGGAGCTGCCGGCGCGCAGCCTGGTCGTCGGGGTCCCCGCCAGGGTCCTGCGTGAGCTCACCGACGACGAGGTCGAGTGGAAGCGCGAGGGCACCCGGACCTACCAGAACCTGACCCTGCGCTCGGCGGGCAGTATGGTGGAGGTCACGCCGCAGGCGGAGATGGAGCCGGACCGTCCGCGCATGGACGTCGGCGACGTCGAGCCGCTGTACCAGCGGCGCCGGCGCGGGTCCTGAACGTCACCGCGGGCACGCCCTCCGGGGCGCCGCCGGCGCAGACCGCGCCCGTACCCCGGATCACCAGAGCCTGAATACAGGAGGCGAAGACAGCCCCATGAGCTACCAGTACATCACCACCGAGACCCGCGGCCGCGTCGGCATCGTCACCCTCGACCGGCCCAAGGCCATGAACGCCCTCTCCGATGCCCTCATGCACGAGGTCGGGCAGGCGCTCGCCGCCTTCGACGCGGACGACGCCATCGGCGCGGTGGTCCTCACCGGCAGCGAGAAGGCCTTCGCCGCCGGCGCGGACATCAAGGACATGGCGAGCTCCGACTTCGTCGACCTCTTCCGCCGGGACTTCCCCGGCACCGACGGCTGGAGTGCGCCGGATCGCTTCCGCAAGCCGCTGATCGCCG
The DNA here is from genome assembly GCF_000374645.1 of Arhodomonas aquaeolei DSM 8974. Taxonomy (GTDB): domain Bacteria; phylum Pseudomonadota; class Gammaproteobacteria; order Nitrococcales; family Nitrococcaceae; genus Arhodomonas; species Arhodomonas aquaeolei. Next base: position 117,591 of record NZ_KB894807.1, on the reverse strand, counting down.
CCGTCGCCGGCTATGCACTGGGTGGCGGCTGCGAGCTGGCGATGGCCTGCGACTTCATCATCGCAGCGGACAACGCCCAGTTCGGTCAGCCGGAGATAAAGATCGGCGCGATGCCCGGCGCCGGCGGCACCCAGCGCCTGACCCGCGCCGTGGGCAAGGCCAAGGCCATGGAGATGTGCCTGACCGGCCGCAACATGGACGCCGAGGAGGCCGAGCGCGCCGGCCTGGTGGCCCGCATCGTCCCGGCCGAGCAGCTCCTCGAGGATGCCGTGCGCACCGCGGCGAAGATCGCCGGCCACTCCCTGCCGTCGACCATGCTGGTGAAGGAGTCCGTCAACCAGGCCTTCGAGACCCCGCTTCGCGACGGTCTGCGCCAGGAGCGCCGCCTCTTCCAGGCGACCTTCGCCACGGAGGATCAGAAGGAAGGCATGGCCGCGTTCGTGGAGAAGCGCAAGCCGGACTTCAAGCACCGGTGATCCGGATGCGGCGATCACGGAGACCGGACCCGCGTCGCGTCGGGCCTGGTCTCCGTGGTGCGTCGAGGTAGGTCGCGCCGGCCTTTCGTGCAAGGATGGGTCGCTCATCGCCAGCCGGCGCCGACGACCTGGAGTGACATGACACAGCCGGACAACCGATTCCCCGATACCGACCGCAACGGCCTCTACCGGGCCATTCGCGAGCGCCGGGACGTGCGCTCGCAGTTCCTGCCCGATCCGGTCCCGCCGGAGGTGCTGGCGCGTCTGCTGCAGGCGGCGCACCATGCGCCGTCGGTGGGCTTCATGCAGCCCTGGGACTTCATCGTCATCGAGAGCACGGCGGTACGGCAGGCCGTGCGCGGGATCTTCGAGCGGGAGAACGAGCGGGCTGCCGCGCAGTACGGCGGTGAACGTGCCGGGCTCTACCGCAGCCTCAAGCTCGAGGGCATCCTGGAGAGCCCGCTCAACCTCTGCGTGACCTGCGACCGATCTCGCGGCGGGACCAACGTGCTCGGGCGCAACACGATCCTGGAGACGGATCTGTTCAGCGCCTGCCTGGCCGTGCAGAACCTCTGGCTTGCCGCCAGGGCGGAAGGCATTGGCGTCGGCTGGGTGAGCATCCTTGATCAGGGGGAGCTGGCCGGAACGCTGGGGCTGCCCGAAGCGGTCTATCCGCTGGCCTATCTCTGCGTGGGCTACGTGAGCGAGTTCCTGACCCGGCCGGAGCTGGAGAGCCGCGGCTGGCGCTCGCGGTTGCCGCTGGACGAGCTCGTGCACACCGACGTCTGGGGGCAGCCGCTGCCGGTCGGGCCGCTGGCATCGGCGCTGCGGGACCCCGATCCCTTCGGGGGATAGCCCGTCCGCGTGCCTATCCCGGGGACCGGGTCCGCCGAGACATACGCAGACACGTTTTTGTTAATAAGAATATTTCGCGTTCGCGTTTTAGAGGGTATGGTGGGGCGATCTCTCAGCAACAGCCTTCCAGGAGGTCGACCCATGCACCACCCTCGAGCCCTCTTAGCCCTGATACTGCTGCTGGCGGCGCCGGCGGCCTTCGCGGCGCAGTGCGAGGTCACCGTCGAGGCCAACGACGCCATGCAGTACGACACCGACCGCATCGAGGTCAGTCAGTCCTGCGAGACGTTCACCGTGACCCTCGAGCACGTCGGCCAGTTGCCCCGCGCGGCGATGGGTCACGACTGGGTCCTCAGTACCACGGCGGACAAGCAGGGCGTGGTCAACGACGGCATTGCCGCGGGCATCGACAAGGGTTACGTGAAGCCCGACGACGAGCGGGTCATCGCCGCCACGGACCTCATCGGCGGTGGCGAGCAGACGACGGTGACCTTCGATCCCTCCGAGCTGGAGGAGGGCGGGGATTACAGCTTCTACTGCACCTTCCCCGGCCACGCGTCGGTGATGACCGGCAAGCTCGTGGTCACGGACTGACCCGCTCCCCAGGCCGGCGGCGGTGCCCGGGGCGCGCCGCCGGCGCCCCTCCCGACCCCGGAGGCCCGCCGGGGTGCCGGGTTCCTCCCGGCGATGTCCGCGGGGGCGCCCTTCGCGCGGACCGGTGGCTGTTCGGGTGCCGTGGCCTCGACCACCTGCCCGGGGCCGGGGGCCAGGGCGGACCCGACGTGGCGATTGATATCCATCAATACGTGGAATGGTTCTAAGTTGCAGCATGGGGATCGCCACGGATTCGGCCATTGCCATTCCTCTCTCCCACTTCAGGAGGTTCCCATGCGTTATTCCTGTCTTCTCGTCGCCCTGGTGCTGTTCTCCGCCGCGCCGGCGAGCTTCGCTGCCAACTGCACCGCCACGGTGGAAGCGAACGACGCCATGCAGTTCAGCACCGAGCACATCGAGGTCAGCCAGTCCTGCGAGACGTTCAAGGTCGTGCTCAAGCACGTGGGCGACCTCTCGCTCCAGGCCATGGGCCACGACTGGGTCCTCAGCGAGACCAACGACATGTGGGACGTGGTGAACGCGGGCAATACCGCCGGCGTGGACAACGGCTACGTGAAGCCCGGCGACGAGCGCGTGATCGCCGCGACGGACCTTATCGGCGGTGGCGAGCAGACCTCGACGACCTTCGACCCCTCGAAGCTGGAGAAGGGCGGGGATTACAGCTTCTACTGCACCTTCCCCGGTCATGCCTCGCAGATGAAGGGCGAGCTCGTCGTCGTGGAGTGACGGCGCCGGCGGTGGGGCCGTTGCCGGCCCCGCCCGCCACTGGTGCTAGCGCGAGCCCTCGCCCATGGCGAGGAACGAGCGGGCCGCCTCGGCGTTGCCGCCGAGCTCGCGGAAGCTGCTGAGGGCGCCGAGCAGGGCCGAAGACTCGTAGGGGACGAGCACGCGGTCGCCCTCCTTGGCGATATCCGGGAGCTTCTTGAGGTACTCCAGCCCCAGCAGGTAGCCGATGATGGTGTCCATGCCGGCGGCGTCGCCGGTGGCCTCGGTCAGCCGGGTGATCGCCTTGCTCTCGCCCTCTGCGCGCAGAATGGCCGCCTCCCGGTCGCCCTCGGCGGTGAGCACGGCGGCGCGCTTCTCGCCCTCGGCGCGGGCGATCTCCGCTTCCTTCTGGCCGTTGGCCTCGGTGACCGTGGCGCGGCGCTTGCGCTCGGCGGCCATCTGGAGTCGCATCGCCTCCTCGACCTCCGTGGGCATCGCGATATCCTGGATCTCCACGCGGTTGACCTTCACGCCCCACTTGTCGCCGACCTCGTCCATGGTGGTCTGCAGCGCGTTGTTAACCTCGTCCCGGCTCTCGAAGAGCTTGTCCAGCTCCATCTTGCCGATCTCCGAGCGCAGGGACGTCTTGGCGAGCACCTCCACCGCCTGGATGAAGTTCTCCACCTCGTAGACGGCCATCTTCGGGTCCAGGATCTGGAAGTACAGTGCGCCGTTGACGGTGACGGTCACGTTGTCCCGGGTGACCACGTTCTGGCCGGGAAAATCCAGCACCGTCTCGCGGCGGTCGATGCGTGTGACCCGCTCGACGAAGGCGGTCATCTCCCCGCCTTTCTCGCGATAGCGGCGCACGGTGATCGCCCGCGGGCGGTCGATGAAGGGGATGACCCAGTTGATACCCGGAGTCAGCGTCTTGCTGTAGGAACCCAGCCGTTCCATCACCACGGCCTCGCTCTGCTGAACGAGCATGATGCCCTTGATGATGACGGCGATGGCGACGGCGGCCAGGATGCCCGCGATGGTCAGGCCCATGGTTGTGAGTCTCCTCGTCTCTGCGGGGGGCGGTGTGGCGTCGGCGTCAGTCCGCCGGCGCCACGATGGCGGTGATGCCCTCGATGCGCAGCACGCGGACACGGCTGTCCGCCGGTGGGATGCTGCCGTCCTCGAAGCGCACGGGCAGGGCGTCATGACGCAGGTGGATCACCGCGCGGCCGTTTCGGACGATCACGGTGCAGATCCGGCCGGCCTCGCCGCCTTCGCCGGCGACGGCGTACCGGACACGCTCGCGCCGGCGGCGGACGCGCCGGATGACCAGCGGCGTTAGCGCCATGTCGACCACCGCGGCGGTAATAATCTGGACGGTCAGGGAAAAGCCGGTGAATCCGGCGACCAGGCCCCCGACCGCGAGGCCGGCAGCCAGCGCCAGGAAGAACAGCTCACCGCCGGCGAGGAGCTCGAGCAGCAGGGCGGCGAGGGCGGCGATCAGCCACAGGTGCCAGGCGGCGAACTCGAGGCCCATGAAATCTCCCTGTCGTGAGCGTGGGTCTGGCCTGGTTGCATCGTTTGGCCCCGTGCCGGCAGTGGCCTCCGCAGGGACATGGCCGGGGCGGCCCGGGTCCGCACAGCATAGCGGGAAGCCGTTCGTATGCATACCAGGGTCGGGAGGGGGCGCAGCGGTCGGTGGATGCCCGCCCGGTGCCCGTCGGTAGGGGGTGAACGGCAGATGGGGGTGCCCCCATCCGCCGTTCACCGCATGGCGGTGCGGGTCAGCCCTGCCACTCGGCTGCGGCCTTGTCGAAGGTCTCGGTCATGTGACCGGTGGGCTGGCCGAGGAGGCTCGCGACTACGATGGCCACCGCGCAGAGCACGAAGCCCGGCAGGATCTCGTACATCTCGAAGATGCCGCCGGAGAGCTGTTTCCAGACCACCACGGTCACGGCACCCACAATGATGCCCGCCAGGGCGCCGTTGCGCGTCATCCGCCGCCAGAACAGCGAGCCGATGATCACCGGGCCGAAGGCCGCGCCGAAGCCGCCCCAGGCGTAGGAGACGAGCCCCAGCACCTTGCTGTCCGGGTTGCCGGCGATGATCAGAGCGATCAGCGCGATGCCCGCCACCGCGAGGCGTCCCACCCAGACGAGCTCGTTCTGCGTGGCGTTGGGCCGGACGAACGGCTTGTAGATGTCCTCCGCGAGGGCGCTGGAGGAGACCAGCAGCTGGGAGTCGATGGTGGACATCACCGCCGCGAGGATGGCGGCGAGCAGAACGCCGGCGATCCACGGGTTGGCGAGCGTGGTGGAGAGCAGGATGAACACCTTCTCACTGTCCTGGAGCGGGTTGTCGGCGAAATAGGCGTAGCCCACGTAGCCCGTGAAGATGGCGCCGAACAGTCCGAGCACCATCCAGGCGATGCCGATCAGCCGCGCGGTGGGCACGTCGTGATGGCTGCGGATCGCCATGAACCGCACGATGATGTGCGGCTGGCCGAAGTAGCCGAGCCCCCAGGCCATGAGCGAGACGATGCTGAACAGGGTCATGCCGCTGAGGGCGTCATTGTAGCTGGGGTCCATGCTGCCGACCTGGGAGACGGTGGCACCCCAGCCGCCCATCGCCTGGATGCCGACCAGGGGCACGATGACCAGGGCCAGGAACATCAGGATGCCCTGGATGAAGTCGGTCCACGAGACGGCCAGGAAACCCCCGAGGAAGGTGTAGGAGATGATCACCAGGCCGCCGATCCACAGCGAAGCGGTGTAGGACAGCCCGAAGCTCGCCTCGAACAGCTTCGCCCCGGCCACCAGCCCGGAGGAGGTGTAGAAGGCGAAGAACAGCAGGATGACCGCCGCCGAGATCACCCGCAGGATCTTGCTGGTGTCGTCGAAGCGCCGCTCCAGGTAGTCGGGCACGGTGATGGCGTCGTCCGCGACCTCCGTATAGACGCGCAGCCGCCGGGCAACGAACTGCCAGTTCAGGTAGGCGCCGATGGTCAGGCCGATGGCGATCCAGATCTGGTTCATGCCCGAGGCGTACATCGCACCGGGCAGGCCGAGCAGCAGCCAGCCGCTCATGTCCGAGGCGCCGGCGGACAGGGCCGCCACGCCGGCGTTGAGGCTGCGTCCGCCGAGGACGTAGTCGGACATGTTGCTGGTCAGGCGGTAGGCGGCGATGCCGATGGCCATCATCGCCACCAGGTAGACCACGAACGTGGTCACCGTCGGGAGATTCATCGTGACTTCCATCGCCTCGCCTCCTCTAGCCCCGGCGTGCACCGAGCCAGGTGATGACGGACAGCGCCACGCACAGCGGCATGGGCACGAGCAGCCAGAACCAGGTGGCCGTGGTCAGTGCGTCTTCCATGGGGATCCCCTTTTGCTCGTTGTCGCGTCTCTCGTGTGGGTGGTTACTCGTTGAAGCGCTGCGGTTCGGGCAGCAGCAGGTTCTCGCCGGATTCCCCGGTGCCCTCGTCCTCCAGCGACATCAGCGAGGCGTTGCCGCCGGCGGCGGTGGTGTCGATGGATAGCGCCCGCTCAGTGGCGAAGCGGTAGAGGTAGCGCGGGCCGCCGGCCTTCGGGCCGGTGCCGGAGAGCCCCTCGCCGCCGAACGGGTGCACGCCGACCACCGCGCCGATCATGTTGCGGTTCACGTAGGCGTTGCCCACCTTCATCCGCGAGACCACGCGGTTCACCGTGGTGTCGATGCGGCTGTGGATGCCGAAGGTGAGCCCGTAGCCCATGGCGTTGACCTCGTCGACGACGCGGTCGATGTCCCGGGCGCGGAAGCGGACCACGTGCAGGATCGGGCCGAACTTCTCCTCGCCGAGCTGCTCGATGCTCTCGAGCTGGTAGGCCTGGGCGGGGAAGAATGTGCCGCTGCCGCCGTTGACGGGGAGCTCGCAGCGGTGCAGCAGGGTCGCCTCCTTCTCCATGCGCTCCGCGTGCTCGCTCAGCATCCGCCGGGCGTCCTCGTCGATCACCGGGGTGACATCGGTGGCGAGCGACCATGGGTCGCCGATGCTGAGCTCCGCCATGGCGCCGCGCAGCATCACCAGCAGCTTGTCGGCGATGTCCTCCTGCACGTAGAGCACCCGCAGCGCGGAGCAGCGCTGGCCGGCGCTCTGGAAGCTCGATTTGAGCACGTCCGCGACGACCTGCTCCGGCAGCGCCGAGGAGTCCACGATCATCGCGTTCTGGCCACCGGTCTCGGCGATCAGCGGCAGGATCGGCCCGTCGCGCTGGGCCAGGGTCTGGTTGATACCCCGGGCGGTGGGCACGGAGCCGGTGAAGGCCACGCCGGAGATGCGCGGATCCGCCACCAGCGGCGCGCCCACGGTGGGGCCGTCGCCGGGCAGCAGCTGGAGCACGTCGCCGGGGATGCCGGCGCGGTGGAGCAGGCTGACGGCGTAGTGGCCGATCAGGCTGGTCTGCTCCGCGGGCTTGGCGATCACCGCGTTGCCGGCCGCCAGGGCGGCGGTCACCTGGCCGGTGAAGATCGCCAGCGGGAAGTTCCACGGGCTGATGCACACGAACACGCCGCGGCCGCGCAGCTCGATGGTGTTGCGCTCGCCGGTGGGGCCGGGCAGGGGCATGGGACCGTCGAACTCCCGCCGGGCCTGAGCCGCGTAGTAGCGGCAGAAGTCCACCGCCTCGCGCACCTCGGCGATGCCGTCGGGGATGTGCTTGCCCGCCTCACGGGCGCACAGGGCGATCAGCGTGGGCATCTCGGCCTCGAGGAGGTCCGCGTAGCGCTCGATGCAGGCGGCGCGCTCGCTCGCCGGGGTGCGGTCCCAGTCGTCGAAGGCGCGCTGGGCGCGGGCGATGGCGTCCTCCACGTCCTGGGGCGTGGCCCAGGTGATCTGGCCGACCACGCGGGTGCGGTCCGCCGGGGCGCGTACCGCCTCGCCCTCGCCGAGCCGGGTGCTGCCGCCGATGATCGGGCCACCCTGCCAGTCCATCGCGTCGGCGCGCTGCATGCCCTCGTGCAGCCAGTTCAGGTGGGTGATGTCGCTGATGTCCACGCCCATGGAGTTGCGCCGCTCCGGCCCGTAGATGTCCGCGGGCAGGGGGATCCGCGGGTGCGGGATCGTATGGTGACGACGGACCTGGGCGATGGGGTCGGCGATGATCTCGTCCACCGGGGTCTTCTCGTCGACGATGCGGTTGACGAAGGAGCTGTTCGCGCCGTTCTCCAGCAGCCGGCGCACCAGGTAGGCGAGCAGGTCCTCGTGGCTGCCCACCGGGGCGTAGATGCGGCAGGGCAGGTCTAGGTTGTCCTCGCCGACGATCTGGTCGTAGAGCGCCTCGCCCATGCCGTGCAGGCGCTGGAACTCGAAGTCGCGGTTATCGCCGGCCACCTCCAGCACGTAGGCGAGGGTGTGGGCGTTGTGGGTGGCGAACTGCGGGTAGAACGCCTCGCGGTCGGCGAGCATCTTGCGCGCGCAGGCCAGGTAGGCGACGTCGGTGTTCGCCTTGCGGGTGAACACCGGGTAGCCGTCGAGGCCCTGCTCCTGGGCGATCTTGATCTCGGTGTCCCAGTATGCGCCCTTGACCAGCCGCACCATGAAGCGCCGGCCGTGGCGCCGTGCCAGGTCGGCGAGCCAGTCCAGCAGCGGGAAGGCGCGCTTCTGGTAGGCCTGCACGGCGAGGCCGAGGCCCTGCCAGTCGCCCAGCTCCGGGTCCGAGGAGACCATCTCGATGATCTCCATGGACAGGTCCAGGCGCGCGGCCTCTTCGGCGTCGATGGTGAGGTTGATGTCGTGGTGGGCGGCCAGCCGGCAGAGGTCGCGCAGCCGTGGCACCAGCTCCTCCATGACGCGGCGGCGGTGGCTGAGCTCGTAGCGCGCGTGCAGCGCGGAGAGCTTCACCGACACCCCGGGGGAGTCGTACGGACCGCGGTCGCCGGCGACGGCGCCGATCGCCTCGATGGCCTGGCGGTAGTCCTCGAAGTAGCGCAGGGCGTCCGCCTCGGTGCGGGCGGCCTCGCCGAGCATGTCGTAGGAGTAGCGGTAGCCCTCCTTCTCCAGGGGGCGGGCGCGCTTGAGCGCTTCGTTGATGGTGCGGCCCATCACGAACTGCCGGCCCATGATGCGCATGGCCTGGCGCACCGCCTGGCGGATCACGGGCTCGCCGCTGCGCCGGACCATCCGGTGCATGATGGTGCGGAAGTTGCGCTCCGGGTTGTCCTGGCTCTTGAGCACGCGGCCGGTGAGCATCAGGCCCCAGGTCGAGGCGTTGACGAACCACGAGGTGCTCGCGCCGAGGTGCGATTCCCAGTTGGAGCCGCCGATCTTGTCCTCGATGAGCTTGTCGACCGTCTCCGCGTCCGGCACCCGCAGCATCGCCTCGGCCAGGCACATGAGCACGACCCCCTCCTGGCTGGAGAGCTCGTATTCGTGCATGAACGCGTCGATACCGCTGTCGCGGCTGTTGCGCCGGACCTCCTGGACCAGGCCCCGGGCGCGTTCGGCGATGCGCTCCTTGGACTCGGCGGGCAGATCCGCGGCGTCCAGCAGCTTGCGCACGTGCGCCGTCTCGTCACAGCGATAGGCGGAGATGACGGGCTGGTACAGCGGGTGGTCGACAACAGAGGGTTTCTCGAAGTGCATGGGCGCCTCGTTAAGGGTTGATACGGCTCATATCGGTGCTGCGGTCCGGCAGTCCGGGCCGATCGCACCATCCTAGACGTTTTGGCATCGCTATGCCGTGGGGTGACGGCTGGTGCCTCCCACGGCGATTGTCGGGTCCTCCGGCGCGTTCACGCCGTGGAGTCCGGATTGTCCGGTGCGGGCAGCAGCGTCTCCCCGCCGGCCGGCCGGTGCGACTCCACCCGGCAGAGGAGCTCGCCGCGGGAGAGCCGGGCCAGCACCCGGGTGCCGTCGCCCGCCTCGGTGGCGTCACGAAGCGGCACGCCATTTCCGGCATCGGCGACAATGGCGTAGCCGCGCTCCAGGGTTGCCAGGGGGCTGACGGCCTGGAGGGCGTGCATCTGGTGTGTCAGGCCGGTGCGTTTGGCGGCCAGTGTGCGCCGGACACCGTTGCCCAGCCGCCGGGTGAGCTCGTCCACGCGCTCGCGCCGCTCCGGGATCCGCCGGCGCGGATCGTGGGGCGCGAGCCGGCGGGCCAGGCCGGCCAGGTGCTGCCGCCGCGTGGCGATGGCCCGCCGCTGTGCGCCGGCGAGGCGCTGCTCCAGCTCGTCGAGCCGTTGGGCGCGCTCCTGCAGGCGCCGGCCGGGATGCTGCAGGCGCAGCCGGTGGTCCACCCCGGTGAGTGTCGTGCGCCGCCGGTGGAGCACATCGCGCATGGCGGCGATGAGGCGGCGGCGCCGCTCGACGACCGCCTGGCGCAGCGTTGCCGCGTCCGGCGAGAGGAGCTCGGCAGCGGCGGAGGGGGTCGGTGCGCGCTGGTCGGCGACCAGGTCGGAGATGGTGACGTCCACCTCGTGGCCCACGGCGGAGACCACCGGCAGCGGGCAGGCGGCGATCGCGCGGGCGAGGACCTCCTCGTTGAACGCCCAGAGGTCCTCCAGCGAGCCGCCGCCCCGGGTGAGCAGGACCGTGTCGACCTCGCCGCGGCGGCCCGCCTGGGCCAGCCGTGCGGCGATGGCCTCTGCCGCGCCCTCGCCCTGGACCGGTACCGGGTAGACGATGACATGCATGCCGGGGAAGCGCCGCCGGAGCACGTGGAGCACGTCGCGGATCGCCGCGCCGGTCGGCGAGGTGACCACCCCCAGGCGCCGGATCCGCGACGGCAGGGCGCGCTTGCGTTCGGCGGCGAACAGCCCCTCGCGGTCGAGCCGCGCCTTGAGCTGCTCGAAGGCCTGCCGCAGTGCGCCGTCGCCGGCCGGCTCCATGTGCTCGACGATGAGCTGGAACTCGCCGCGGGCGGGATAGAGGCTCACGCGAACGCGTGCGATCACGCGCGTCCCGTCCGCCGGGCGGAAGCGCAGGTGGAGGTTGCGGTTGCGGAACATGGCGCAGCGCACCTGCGCCTCGCCGTCCTTGAGGCTGAAGTAGATGTGGCCGGAGCGTGGACGCGCCAGGTTGGAGACCTCGCCCTCGACCCAGAGCAGGGGGAAGCCGCTCTCCAGCAGCAGCTTCACCTCGCGGTTGAGCCGGGAGACGGTGTAGACGTCCTGTGGCGGCGGCGCGTTGTCGACCATGGGCGGGAAGAATACCAAGGTCGGGGTGTGCCCGGGCAAGCACGGATGATGCTGCACAGCGCAACCGCCGGACCGTCCGGCGGCCGCCGTCAAGGCTGCGTTCAGATGATGCCGGTCTCCAGCCCTGCGGCGAGGCCCTCCGCCAGCTCGTCGACCTGATCGGCGAAGGCCGGGTCCCACGTGCCCTGCAGGATCAACGGCGGCTGCACCCAGCGCCAGCGCAGGCCGGTGATGATGGTCTCGGCCTGGCGCCGGGTGCCGGTGCCGTCCCGGCCGGCGCGGATGTACAGCGCGCAGGGCAGGCCCTGCTGGCGCTCCAGCACCGGGTAGTAGCAGCGGTCGAAGAAGTCCTTGAGCGCGCCGCTCATGCTGCCGAGGTTCTCGGTGGTGCCGAGCAGGATGGCATCGCAGGCGAGAACGGACTCCGGGCCCGTCTCCAGCGGCGCGGACACCTCGACCTCCACCCCGGATACCTCGGGGCTGCGCGCGCCGCGTTCGGCGGCCTCCAGCAGCGTCCGGGTGTTGGGGGAGGGGGCGTGGGCGACGATCAGCAGGCGGCGGGCCATGATCCCTCCCCTCAGCCCCGGCCGGGGCCCTTCCAGACGCGCAGGTCGCCGATCCATTCGAGTCCCCGGGCGGCTTCGCGCAGCACGGCGGCTGCCTGGTGCAGGTCCTGGCCGTCCGGGAGGTCGTCGACGTACAGCGAGATGTTGATCTCGTTGTCGAGGTAGTGCAGGTCCAGCGCCACGCGGTCCCGCCAGGCGGGTAAACCGGACCAGACCGCCTCCAGCTCGCCCTCCACGTCCCGCCGCAGGGGCAGGCCAGGGCGCAGGCCGTGCTCCGGCTTGGCCTCGTCATCCTGGGGATCGATGTGGAAGGTGACGTCGGTGAGCCGCGGGAATGACTCGCGCAGGCGCCGGGCAACTTCGTTGCCGATCTCGTGGCCCTCGGAGACGGTGACCCTTGCGGGCACGACGATGTGCAGGTCCGCGACGACCTCGCTGCCGAGGGTGCGGGTGCGCAGCTCGTGGACGCCGCGCACGCCCTCGACGGCCTCCGCGACCTCGCGCATGGTCTCCTGCTCGGCCTCCGGCAGTGCCGTGTCCACCAGCTCCTGGCTGGATTCCCACAGCAGCTGGCCACCGATCTGTCCGACCATGATGCCCACCACCGTGGCGGCGACGGCGTCAAGCCAGCCGATCCCGAACTGCGCCCCGATCAGGCCGAGGAGCACGACGACGGTGGAGAGGGCGTCAGAGCGTGAGTGCCAGGCGTTGGCCTCGAGCAGCCGCGAGCCGATCCGGCGGGCGACAGCGAGGGTGTAGCGGTAGATCCACTCCTTGGAGACGAGGCCGATCACCGCGACCCCGATCGCCCAGGCGCCGGGGGCGTGCACCGGTGTGCCGTGGACCAGGCGGGAGATGCTCGCCCACGCGATGCCGCCGGCGACGAAGATCAGCACGCTGCCGAGCCACAGTGTCGCGAGGGTCTCGATACGGCCGTGGCCGTAGGGGTGATTGCTGTCCGGCCCGCGCCGGCCGAAGTGGGTGGCGGCGATCACGAACGCATCGGTGAGCACGTCCGAGAACGAGTGAATACCGTCGGCGATCAGTGCAGCGGAGCCCACCAGCGCGCCGGCGACGACCTTGGCAACACCGATGGCCGTGTCGATGCCCGCGCCGAGCAGTGTGACCCGGTGGGCCTCCCGCGTCTCGGCGTCGCGTCGGTTGTCTTGCGTTGCGGCGGTGTCGGTGTCTGACTCGTTCATGGTCCCGTATCGGCGGCTCGTGAATGGGGCGGTGAGGCGCCCGCCGTCCGCGGATGATACTACCAGGGCCGGGAACGGGCGATGCCGTGTGCACCGTCGTCGCGGTGGGGCCGGCGGGCGTCTCTCCGCGCGGGCCGCGCGCGTTTACCGTGACTCGCGCGCGGACTATAATGGCCGGTTATTCATCAATCCCGCCATGACGAGCAGGTGCCCGCCGTATGCGAATCGCCCAGGAAGCCCTGACCTTCGACGACGTCCTCCTCCTTCCGGCCTATTCCGACGTCCTGCCCCGCGACGCCGACCTCGGTTCCAGGCTGACCCGGGGCATCGAGCTCAACATCCCGCTGGTCTCCGCGGCCATGGACACGGTCACCGAGGCCCGCCTCGCGATCGCGCTGGCGGCTCAGGGCGGTGTCGGCATCGTGCACAAGAACATGACCCCCGAGGCCCAGGCCCGGGAGGTCCGCCAGGTCAAGAAGTTCGAGAGCGGCATCATCAAGGAGCCGATCACGGTGCCGCCGGAGACCACCATCGCCGAGGTCCTCGAGATCACCCGCCAGCACGGCATCTCCGGCGTTCCGGTGGTGGATGGCGCCGGCAATCTCACGGGCATCGTTACCAGCCGCGACCTGCGTTTCGAGCGGCGCCTGGACGAGCCGGTCACCGAGGCGATGACCGGGCGCGACCGCCTTGTTACCGTCCGTGAGGGCGCCGAGCGCGACGAGATCCTGGAGCTGCTGCACCGCAACCGCATCGAGAAGCTGCTGGTGGTCAACGACGACTTCCAGCTCCGCGGCATGATCACCGTCAAGGATATCCAGAAGTCCCGCGATTACCCGCTCGCCTGCAAGGACGAGCACGGCCGGCTGCGCGTCGGCGCTGCCGTGAGCACCGGTTCCGGCACCGAGGAGCGCGTCGACGCGCTGGTCGAGGCCGGTGCCGACGTGGTGGTGGTGGACACCGCCCACGGCCACAGCCGCGGCGTCGCCGACCGGGTGCGCTGGATCAAGCGGACCTATCCGGACATGCAGGTGATCGCCGGCAACATCGCCACCGCGGACGCCGCCCGCGCGCTCTACGAGGCCGGCGCCGACGCGGTGAAGGTCGGCATCGGTCCCGGCTCGATCTGCACCACCCGCGTGATCGCCGGCGTGGGCGTGCCCCAGATCACCGCCATCGCCAACGTCGCCGGCGAGCTGGCGGGCTCGGGGCTGCCGGTGATCGCCGATGGCGGCGTGCGCTACTCCGGCGACATGGCGAAGGCCATCGTCGCCGGCGCCCACGCGGTGATGATGGGCAGCATGTTCGCCGGCACCGAGGAGGCCCCCGGCGAGGTCGAGCTCTACCAGGGGCGCTCGTACAAGTCCTACCGCGGCATGGGCTCCATCGGCGCCATGTCCGGCGCCCAGGGCTCCTCCGACCGCTACTTCCAGGAGGAGGCCGACAGCGTCGAGAAGCTCGTGCCCGAGGGCATCGAGGGGCGCGTGCCCTACAAGGGCAGCCTCACCGCCATCGTCCATCAGCTCATGGGCGGCCTGCGTGCCAGCATGGGCTACTGCGGCTGCGCCACCATCGAGGACTTCCGCACCCGTCCGGAGTTCACGCGCATCACCGGTGCCGGCGTGCGCGAGAGCCACGTCCACGACGTGAACATCATCAAGGAAGCGCCGAACTACCGTGTCGACTGAACCCGGGCGAACGCGCGTGGATCGCCGGACACAGCGGGGGCACCACAGCGGGGGCACGGACGCCGCCGGGCGCCCCCGCTGGTTCCTGCCCGCCATCGTGGCCGCCCAGCTGCTGGCCACGTCCATGTGGTTCGCGCCCAACGCGGTGATGCCGGCACTGCAGGCGCACTGGGACGTCCCCGGCGGTGTGGGCTGGGTCACCGCCGCGGTGCAGCTCGGCTTCATCGCCGGCACCCTCGTCAACGCGCTGCTGGCGGTGGCGGACCGTTTCCACCCCGGCCGGGTTTTCCTGGTCGCGGCGCTGGCCGGTGCCTCTGCCAACGCCGCGGTGATCCCCCTCGCGGACCAGGCCGTCGCCGTCGTGGTGGCCCGGTTCGTCGTCGGGGTGTGCCTCGCCGGGATCTATCCGGTGGGGATGAAGATCGCCGCCGGCTGGTACCGGGAGGGGCTGGGCCGGGCGCTGGGCTTCCTGGTGGGGGCACTGGTGCTCGGCACCGCCTCCGGCCACCTGCTGCGCAGCGTCCTGCCGGGCGCCCTGTGGCCGCTGGTGATCGCCGCGACCTCGCTGGCCGGGGTGGTGGCCGGCGCGGTGATGGCCCTGGCCCCAGAGGGGCCGCACCTCGCCCGCAGCGGGCCGGTGCGCTTCGGCGGTGTGTTCCTCGCCTTCCGCTCCCCGGCCTTCCGTGCCTCGGCGTTCGGCTATTTCGGCCACATGTGGGAGCTCTACGCGTTCTGGGCGTTCGCGCCGGTGTGGTTCGCCGCCCACGGCAGCGATCCCCGGGCGATCCCGCTGCTGGCCTTCGGCGTGATCGCCATGGGGGCGCTGGGCTGCGCCGGCGGCGGCCTGATGGCGCGGCGGTGGGGCAGCGGCCGGGTTGCCTGGGTGCAGCTCCTCGTCTCGGGGGTGTGCTGCGCACTCTCGCCGCTGATCTTCCAGGCCGGACCGACGGCCTTCGTCGGGATCCTGCTGGTCTGGGGGATTGCCGTCGCCGGCGATTCGCCCCAGTTCTCGACGCTGAACGCCGCCAATGCACCCCGCGAGCTCGTGGGCTCGGCGCTGACGCTGGTGAACTCGGTCGGCTTCGCCATCAGCATCGTCACCCTCGGCCTGCTGGACTGGCTGCAGTTCGTGCTGCCGGCACGCTACCTGCTCACGCCGCTGGTGATCGGTCCGCTGCTGGGGCTGATCGCCGCGCGGCTGCTGCTGCGCCCGGCGGCCTGAACCCGGGCGTCAGCCGGCGAGCCGCAGGGGCGTGTCCCCCGGCGGCGTGCGGTTGCCGTCGCGGAGATAGTCGAGGATATGGCGTGCGAGCGGGACGCCCGCCGCGTTGAGCCCCTCGTTGCCGAAGAATACGTTGAACTCCAGCACGTAGAAGTGGCCGCCCACGGTGAGCAGGTCGAAGCCCGCGTGATCGATGCCCAGGTGCCGTGCCATGCGCCCGACCAGCGCCACCGCCGCGTCGGGGACGTCGTCGAACACCAGCCGCCCGCCGCGGGCGACGTTGTTGTGGAACGCGCCCTCGGCGCCCTCGCGCCAGTAGGCCGTCACCACCCGGTCGCCGACGTAGACCACGCGCAGGTCGCGCTGCGCCGGCAGGACCTCCTGCACGTAGAGCACGTCGTGCTCCGCTGCCCACGCACGCAGCGCCGCGGCGCTGTCGATCAGCGCCACGCCCCGGCCCATGGAGCTGCGCGGGACCTTCGCCACCAGCGGCAGCCCGAGCACGTCGAGTGCCTGCTCCACGGCGAGGGCGTTCGCCGGGAGGATGAGGGTCTCGGGCACGTGGGCCGGGAAGGCCGCCTGCAGGGCACGGGTCATCTCGATCTTGTCGTGGCCGAGGTGATAGCTCGCCGGACTCGGGAAGATCCGCCGCTGCATCGCGTAGACGAGGGCGTTGACCTGCCAGTACTCGGGGAAGAGGAGCCAGTCGGCGTCGAGGAGCTCGCTGCGGCAGGCGGGGAAGGACTCGGGGCGGAGGTAACGCACGCCAGGCAGGCCCAGGGCGCGGTAGGCGTTGAAGGTGATCAGATTCATGGCTGTCGTATCGTGCGTGACGCCTCTATACGGTATCCTTCGCAATTCGAATTCGCGCGCGAAGTCTACCCCCATTCCCGAGATTCCGGAACAGCCCATGACCCAGGATATCCACGCCCACCGCGTCCTCGTACTCGACTTCGGCTCCCAGTACACCCAGCTCATCGCCCGGCGGGTGCGTGAGGCGGGCGTATACTGCGAGATCCACCCCTGCGACTGCACCGAGGAGACGGTCAGCGGCTTCGGGGCGAGCGGCGTGATACTCTCCGGCGGCCCGGAGTCCGTGCATTTCGCCGACACCCCGCGGATCCCCGCGGCGGTCTTCGAGCTCGGGGTACCGGTGCTCGGCATCTGCTACGGCATGCAGGCCATGGCCGCCCAGCTCGGCGGCGCCGTGGAGCCGTCCTCGCACAAGGAGTTCGGCTACGCCCGGGTCCGCGCCCGCGGCCACTCCCGGCTGCTGAGCGACATCGAGGACCATGCCAGCCCGGAGGGCTACGGCCTGCTGGACGTGTGGATGAGCCATGGCGACCGCGTCAGCGCGCTGCCGGAGGGCTTCAAGGTCATCGCCAGCACCGACAGCGCCCCCATCGCGGGCATGGGCGACGACGAGCGCGGCTACTACGGCGTGCAGTTCCATCCCGAGGTCACCCACACCGCCCAGGGCCAGCGCATCCTCTCGCGTTTCGTCCACGAGATCTGCGGCTGCGCCGGTGACTGGACCGCGGGCAACATCATCGAGGACAACGTCGCCCGCATCCGTGAGCGGGTGGGCGACGAGAACGTCCTGCTCGGGCTCTCCGGGGGCGTCGACTCCTCGGTGGTCGCCGCGCTGCTGCACAAGGCCATCGGTGACCAGCTCACCTGCGTGTTCGTGGACAACGGCCTGCTGCGCCTCGACGAGGGCGAGCAGGTCATGGCCACCTTCGCCCGGCACATGGGCGTGCGCGTGATCCACGTGGACGCCGAGAACCGCTTCCTCGACCGCCTCGCCGGCGTCGAGGACCCGGAGGACAAGCGCCGGATCATCGGCAACACCTTCATCGACGTCTTCGACGAGGAGGCGGGCCGGCTCGAGAACGTCCAGTGGCTCGCCCAGGGCACCATCTATCCGGACGTCATCGAGTCCGCCGGTGCCGCCACCGGCAAGGCCCACGTGATCAAGTCCCACCACAACGTGGGCGGGCTGCCGGAGAAGATGAACCTCAAGCTCCTGGAGCCGCTGCGCGAGCTGTTCAAGGACGAGGTCCGGCGCATCGGCCTGGAGCTTGGCCTCCCGGCGGAGATGATCCACCGTCACCCCTTCCCCGGGCCGGGGCTCGGCGTGCGCATCCTCGGCGAGGTGCGCAAGGAATACACCGATCCCCTGCGCCAGGCGGACGCCATCTTTATCGAGGAGCTGCGCGCCGGTGGCTACTATGAGCAGGTCAGCCAGGCATTCGCCGTGTTCCTGCCGGTGAAGTCCGTGGGCGTGACCGGCGACGGCCGCCGCTACGAGTACGTGGTCGCGCTGCGCGCGGTGGAGACCGTGGACTTCATGACCGCGCGCTGGGCGCACCTGCCCTACGAGTTCCTGGATCACGTCTCCCGGCGCATCATCAACGAGATCGAGGGCATCTCCCGCGTGGTCTACGACATCTCCGGCAAGCCGCCGGCGACCATCGAGTGGGAGTGATTACACGTCGGGAGCGGCTTGAAGATCCGCCGGGCGAGGGTGTGTCGTTCCGGGAATCGGCGATGTTTCAAACAGGGGAGATCGCATCGGGAACGGTCCCGCTGGAGCGTTCGAAGGACTGCCGGGGGGCGTACGCACGAGCAATGGGTTGCAGGCCAGGCGGGGGCATCCGTGACCGCGGTCCGATGCCGCCGGAACGGAATGAAGCGGTGTTTCCGTGGATCGGAGTCACCAGTTATCCCTTCAGCCGCTCCTCGTGGGGCGTATCGTCATAGTCGGGATCAAGCCGCTTGCGCAGCTTCTGGTAACCTTCAATGACGAGGCCCATGGCTAGGGCCCCTCCTATCGCGTAACCGATGAGCACCAGAAGCATCAGGAGAAAATTGGTCTGGCTGAGAAAGGTTAACGTGTAGGGCTGCATCAGGAGGAAAAAGGTCAGTGCCACGAAAAGGCCGGCCCCGATGGCCCACCTGAGCTGATAGCCAAGCAGGTAATTGCGTCCATATTTATCGAGCACCCCGTGGATATTGACTGCCTGCCGGTAGTTGAGTACGACCGCGATCCCCGAAGGGTGTTTCCCGGGCCCGGCGAGCTTGTCGATACCCACGCGCTGGCGTAACGCCTTGAGCCTGTTCCGGCTTTTCACATCGATCATTGCGACCGTCAGTTCGATGTCACGGCCGACCAGCGGGAGGTAGACAGTCTCGGATCCCGACGGCCAGGAGATCTGAATATCGTCGATAAAGTACAGGCGATGGGTGGTGCGGCTGCCGGTATTGGGGTTGACCACCGTATGCTTCTTCTCGGTCAGCTTGCCATGCAGCTGGGTCGCTGTTTCCCTCAGCTTTGTATCCCGCCACAGCCCATGGGCGGTAATGAAAAGGCCCAGCGCTATGATAACGAGGTCCAGCAGGACGAGGAGGAGGAGCAGTGGAAGGGGAACGCTCTGCCTGTCGAAAGCAAATGCCACAGGCAGCATGAGACCGAGAAGCGTAAGGACAACCCCGAAGAACAGGGCAAGCCACTTGAAGAGGATCAGGCGCAGATGAATCGAACGGGCGTGGTATCGCTCCAGTGCGCTCAAGGGGCGATTGTCAGTGTCCAACTCGGCTCCTTGCCAGCAGTTCCGGGATCATCTTCAAGAGCGGTATGGTATCAGCAGGGCAGAAAGCCCTACACCTGATGTTTCTCGATAGACTCCAGATCGGAATTGTCGGCCGCCTGGTCCACGGTGTGGGCTCGCCATTCCCGGCGATACCGCATAGGCTGTAGTCCATCGATCCGGGAGGGCCCCATGAGCCTTCGTCACGACCATCCGCGCTTCTGGCGTGATCCGGCGCTGCCCTTCCTCGAGGCCCGTCGGGTCACGGACGGCCGGCGTGTCTGCTACGCCAGGCACAGCCACGAGAGCTTCTCCATCGGCGCGGTTACCGGCGGCAACAGCACGTACTGGAACCAGGGCCATGCCGAAACGGTCGCCCCCGGTACCGTGGTGGTCATGAATCCCGAAGCGGTGCATGCCTGCAATCCCATCGACGAGCGCCCCTGGTCGTACGACATGCTCTACCTGGACACCGCCTGGCTCGGCGCACTGCAGCGGGAACTCGGTGCGCCCGGCCATCTCGACGTCCAGCTATACACTGCCCGCTCGAGTCGCCACCCGGCCCTGTATCGGCGCCTGACGACCCTCTGCGACACCCTCTTCGATCCGGACGCCGGTCGCCTGGCCATGGAGACCGAGGCCACCGCGCTGGTCGTCGAGATGCAGCGCTGCCTGACACCGAGGATGTCACCATCCGGTAGCGACCCCCTCGGTCTGCGTCGCGCGGCGGACTACATCGACACCCACTGTACGGAGGCCATCGGGCTGGACGACATCTGCCGTGCCGCCGGCCTGTCCCGCTCCCACCTGGTGCGATGCTTCAAGGCCCACTTCGGGCTGACGCCCCATGCCTTCCTCACCGACCGGCGCGTTCGGTTCGCTCGTCGCCAGCTGCGCCGTGGCCGTCCCATCGCCGAGGTCGCCGCGGACTGCGGCTTTGCCGATCAGGCACACTTCCAGCGCACCTTCAAGCGTCTGCAGGCGGCCACGCCGGGGCAGTATGCCGCGGGTCACAGCAGCAGATAGAGCGCACTCGCCGCCAGCAGCACCGCCATGCCGCGATTGAACAGGCGCACCCTCGCCGGACGGTCCAGGAACCGCCTCAGGTGGGCACCGGCATAGGCCCAGCAGCCGATCGACAGGTAGCAGATCACGAAGAACAGGGTTGCGAACCACGCCACCAGGCCGAGGTCACCGCCCGCCGCATAGGCCCCCATGCCAGCCATCGAGGCCAGCCACGCCTTGGGGTTGAGCCACTGCATGGTCGCGCCCACCAGCCATGACGGCGCCGCCGCGGGGTCGGTCCTCTCCAGACGGCCGTCGTCCGCCGCAAGGCGACAGGCCAGGTAGAGCAGGAAGGCCACGCCGGCCCAGCGTACCCCCTCGATGATGCCCGGCCAGCGGACCATCAGCCGGTGAAGGCCCAGACCGATCAGCACCAGCAGCAGGGTGAAGCCGACCGTCGCGCCGGTGACATGGCGCAGGCTAGCCCGGAATCCATGCCGTGTCCCGGCGCTCAGCGCCACCAGGTTCACCGGGCCGGGGGAAAGGGAGGCCGCCAGTGCGAAGGCGGCCATGGACAGCGACAGGGTCACGGTCATGGGGGATGTCCTCGGTGTCTTGATCTCGTGCCGGCCAGGCTGGAACGCCGCGCGGCCGGTGTATTGAACGGGATTGCTACCGGGCGCGACGGGGGCGGGGCGGCGGACAACGCCCGCCGGCTTCCTGTATCCTTGAGGCCGATTGATGACGGTGTCGAGCAGAGTCGTCTCCCCGCGAAGCGCTCCCTCTCCCACGCCAGCAGAAGATGTGTGCCGTTGATGGCAAAGCGACGTTATGAATCCCGGGTCGATCACCGTGAAACCCCTTGACCATGCCGGGTTGGGTGACCAGCTGACGACCGGGCGGGGTGTGATGTCCGTCGGCGGCCGGGCCGTCCCCGCGGTGCCGTGAACGACGACGCGTCATCCGAGGCCGGCGCCGCGGCGGACGAGGGCTTCATGGCCCGCGCCCTGGCCCTTGCCGAGCGTGCCGCCGAGGCGGGCGAGGTGCCCGTGGGGGCGGTGGTGGTCGCCGGCGACGGGAGCGTGATCGGCGAGGGCTGGAACCGGCCCATCGCCGACCACGACCCCACGGCCCACGCGGAGATCGTGGCGGTGCGCGACGCCGCCCGTCGGCGTGCCGCCTACCGCCTGCCCGACGCCACGCTCTACGTGACCCTGGAGCCCTGCCCCATGTGCGTGGGGGCGCTGGTCCACGCGCGGGTGCGCCGCGTGGTCTTCGGCGCCGCGGACCCGAAGACCGGCGCCTGCGGCGGTGCGCTGGCGCTGCACGGGCACGCCAGTCACAATCATCGCCTGCAGGTCGACGGCGGGGTGATGGCCGATGCCTGCGGCGAGCGGCTGCAGCGCTTCTTCCGTGCCCGGCGCGCCGCCTCGCGGCCGGCGGTGCGGCTGGTCCGGCTGACCCCGGAGAATGCCCACGGCTACGAGGGCGTCGCGGTGGGCGAGGGCCAGGGGGCATTCGTGAGCGACGCGCCGACGCTGATGCGGCGCCACTTCCGCGAGGGTTATGCCGAGGCGCTGTACGGCATCGAGGCCGGCGGCCGGCCGGTGGGGCTGATGGCGTTGGTGCCGCCGGTACAGGGTGTGGACTATCCCGGACGGCGCGGCGACGAGGCCTGGCTGGAGGGGCTGCGCATCGACCGCCGTCATCAGGGGCGGGGTGTGGCGACCCGGGCGCTGCGCGGGATCGTCGCGATCGCGGCCCGGCGCTATCGGTGGCTGAGCCTGACGGTGAACCTGCGCAACGACAAGGCCGAGGCGGCGTACCGGCGTTTCGGTTTCCGCGACACGGGGGCGCTCTATCACGGCGGACCGGCGGGGCCGCAGCGCATACTGACCCTGCCGCTGGACACGGAGGACGAGAATGGCGAAGGGACCTGAACGGGTGGCGCGGGCGCTCGCCGAGCGTGGCCGCGAGGTCACCATCGAGTCGGTGGACGAGTCCACCCGCACCGCGGCCGAGGCCGCCGCGGCGCTGGGCGTGGACGTCGGCCAGATCGCGAAGAGCCTGGTTTTCCGCGGTGTCGACAGCGGTGATGCGCTGCTGGTCATCGCCAGCGGCGACCGGCGCGTGGACGAGGTGCTGCTGGCCGAGCTCGCCGGCGAGGGCATCGGCCGCGCGGATGCCGCGTTCGTGCGCGAGCATACCGGCTTCGCCATCGGCGGTGTCCCCCCGGTAGGCCATCCGGAAAGGCTGCGCTGCTGGCTGGACGACGCGCTGTGGCGCTTCGAGCGTGTCTGGGCCGCGGCGGGCTCGCCGTTCGCGGTCTTCCCCGTGGCGCCCTCGGCGCTGCCCGAACTCACCGGCGGGACACGAGCCCGCGTGACGCGATAGCGGAGGAATGATGGGCGGTTGGCTGGAGCTGCGGCATCTGCGCAGCCTGAAGACGATCTGCGAGACGGGCAGCCTGGTCGCCGCGGCGGAGCGGCTGAATCTCACCCAGAGCGCGCTCTCTCACCAGATCAAGGGGCTTGAGTCCCGCGTCGGCGCGGAGCTGTTCTTCCGCCGCTCGCGGCCGCTGCGCCTCGCCCCGGCAGGGCAGATGCTGCTGGAGCTCGCCGACCGCGTGCTCCCGGAGGTGGAGACCGTCGAGCAGCGGCTCAACAACCTGGCCGCGGGCCAGGGCGGGCGGCTTCACCTCGCGATCGAGTGCCACAGCTGCTATCAGTGGCTGCTGCCCACGATGGAACGCTACCGCGAGCGCTGGCCGGAGGTGGAGATGGACCTGTCCATGGGGTTCAATTTCCACCCGCTGCCGGCGTTGGTGCGCGGCGATATCGACATGGTTATCACCTCCGACCCGGACCCGGCGCTCACCGGCATTCACTACTCGCCGCTGTTCCGCCACGAGGTCCAGCTGGCCGTGCCCGCGGGCTCCACGCTCGCCGCCCAGGACCACATCGAGCCCGAGGACCTGGCGGACCAGACCCTGATCACCTACCCGGTGTGCCGGTCGCGGCTGGACGTGTTCAGCCGTTTCCTGGACCCGGCCGGTGTGGCGCCCGCGGCGGTGCGTACCTCCGAGCTCTCGGTGATGATCGTCCAGCTCGTGGCGAGCCGCCGCGGCGTGACCGCGATGCCGAGCTGGGCGCTGGAGGAGCACCTCGCCCGGGGCCAGATCCAGGTCTGCCGGCTCGGGCCCGGCGGGCTGTGGAGCACGCTCTATGCCGCGGTGCGCGAGGAGGAGGCCACGCTGCCGTACCTGAGCGGCTTCATCGCCGCCGCGCGCCGGCTCACCGGCGAGACCCTGCGCGGCATCCGCCCGGTGTCGCTGCCGGAGTGAGGCCGCCGAGGTGAATACCCTGGCGCTTTTCGTGGTGACGGCGCTGGCGGAGATCGCCGGCTGTTACCTGCCGTATCTCTGGCTCAACGAGGGACGCAGCCCGTGGCTCCTGCTGCCGGCGGCCGCGAGCCTCGCGCTGTTCGTCTGGCTGCTTTCTCTCCACCCCACCGCGGCAGGGCGGGTCTACGCGGCCTACGGCGGGGTCTACGTCGCCACCGCCGTGGTCTGGCTATGGGCTGTGGACGGGATTCGGCCGACCGCGTGGGATCTGCTCGGTTCCGCGGTGGCACTGACCGGGATGGCAATCATCATGTTCGCCCCGCGCGCCGCCTGAGCACCTACGCCGGGCCGGGGGCGATGTAGAATGGCGGCCCGGCAAACGACAGGAGTCGATCCATGGCGAATATCTTCAAGCAGATCGTCGACGGCGAGATGGACGCGGACATCGTCTACCAGGACGATCGGGTCACCGCCTTCCGTGACATCGCGCCCAAGGCGCCGACACACATCCTCATCGTGCCGAACAAGGTCATCGAGACGGTGGACGACATCGCCGACGAGGACGAGGCGCTGATCGGGCACATGGTGGTGGTGGCGCGCGATCTCGCCCGCCGCGAGGGGATCGCGGAGTCCGGTTACCGGCTGCTGGTCAACTGCCGTGAGCACGGTGGCCAGGAAGTCTATCACCTGCACGTCCATCTCATGGGCGGTCGTCCCATGGGGCCGATGGTGGTGGGCTGACCCGGGATCGCGTCGGCCGCGGGCGCCCGCTCCGCGGCCGCTAGAACGGCCAGACCAGCGGTGCGATCGTCACCGCCACCGCCATGGTGAGGAGGTTGAGCGGCAGGCCGAAGCGGAGGTAGTCCGCGAAGCGGTAGCCGCCGGGGCCGAAGACCATCAGGTTGGTCTGGTAGCCCAGTGGCGAGGAGAAGCTCGCCGAGGCGGCGATCATCAGGCAGATCATGAACGGTGTGGGGTTCACCCCCAGGCCCTGCGCCGCCGACAGCGCCACCGGGAAGACCAGCACCGCGGCGGCGTTGTTGGTGATCATCTCCGTGAACAGCGAGGTGACCGCGAACACCGCGAGCAGCACCAGCCAGGGCCGTCCCCCGGCCGCGCTCACCAGCGCGTCGGCGAGGGTGGTGGCGGCGCCGCTGTTGGCCATCGCCTGGCCCACGCCCAGTGCCGCCCCGATCACCAGCAGGACGGACCAGTCCACGTGCCGCCGGGCCTCGGCGCTGCTGGTGCAGCCGGTGAGGACCATGCCGCCGGCGGCGAGCAGGGCGGCGTTGAGCATCGTGAGCACGCCGCTGGCGGCCGCGGCGACCATGGCGGTGAGCAGCCCGAGCGCGATCCAGGCCTTGTCGTGGCGGCGGGGAGCGGAATCCTCCACCTGGCTGACCAGGAAGAAGTCGCGGCCGTTGCGCTGGCGCTGGAGGAAGCTCGGGTGGGTCTCCAGCAGCAGCGTGTCGCCGGCCTGCAGCACGATGTCGCCGATCTTGCCGGACAGGCGCCGGCCGCCGCGGGCGACCGCCACCACGGCGGCGTTGTACTCGCTGCGGAAGCGCCCGGCGCGGATGCTGCTGCCCACCAGCGGACACTCGTTGGAGACCACCGCCTCGACCATGCAGCGTTGGTCGCGCCGGCCCTGCAGTTTGTGCACCTGGTCGGTGGCGGGCTGGAGGCCGCGCATGCGCTGGAGGTCCACCACCGATTCCACCACTCCGGCGAAGACCAGCCGGTCGCCGGCCTGGAGCCGTTCGCTGGGGGCGACGGCGGGCAGGACCTGGCCGTCGCGCTCGATCTCCGCGAGGAACAGGCCGGGCAGGTGGCGCAGGCCCGCCTGCTCGATGCTGCGTCCCACCAGGGGGCCGTCGGGGTCGACCACCACCTCCGCGGTATAGCGCCGGGGGTCCGCGTCGATGTCCAGTGCGGCGCGGTTGTCCGGCAGCAGCCGTGGGCTCGCGACGAGGATGTAGGCCAGCCCCAGCAGGGCCACGGGCACACCCACCCAGGCGAGATCGAACAGCGCCACCGGGGCCACCGCCGGCTCGCCCTGGATCAGTCCGGCGACCACCAGGTTGGTGCTGGTCCCGATCAGGGTGCACATGCCGCCGAAGATCGAGGCGTAGGACAGCGGCAGGAACAGCCGCGAGGCGGGCAGGCGGGTGCGCTTGGCGAGGTCGCTCACCACCGGCAGGAACATCGCGACCACCGGGGTGTTGTTGAGGAACGCCGACAGCCCGGAGACCGGTGGCAGCAGCCGCAGCTGGGCGCTGAGCAGCCGCCGCGGCCGGCCCACGATGGGCTCGCTGATGATCGCAAGCGCACCGGTGCGCACCAGCCCGGCGACCACCACGAACAGCAGCCCCACGGTCACCAGACCCGGGTTGCCGAAGCCGGCCACGGCCTCGGCGGGGGCGAGCAGCTGGTCGCTGCCGGTAAGTGCGGTGGCGGTCATGAGCACGCCGAGGGCGCCGAACAGCAGGGTGGTGGGGGAGGCGGCGTTACGCGCGAGGCCGATGATCACGGCGAGCACGACGGCGATCGTGAGCCAGGCTTCCCAGGTCAACGCGTTCCTCCCGGTGTGATGGATGCCGGCGTTCCGGCACGCGCACCGCCCGCGCCGGCGACGCGCGGGTGGCGGGCCCCGCCCCCCGGACGCGGGCGGCGGGGCGTCCGTGCCCCGAGGGGGCTATTCTACGGCAGGCAGCGGATCGTGGAAGTGGCGTCCCGCGGTGACCTCGGGGACCACGCCGGTGCGCACCACGAAGTCGCCAAAGCACTCGCCGTCCCCGCGCTGTCGGGCGTAATCGCCGAGCAGCCCGCCCAGGGTCTCGAGGATCGTGGCCTCGTCGATGTTCTCGCGGTAGAGCTTGGCGAGCCTCGAGCCGGTGCGGTTGCCGCCGAGGTAGAGGTTGTACTTGCCGAGCGCCTTGCCCACGAAGCCGATCTCCGCGATGTAGGGCCGGGCACAGCCGTTGGGGCAGCCGGTCATGCGGGTGACGATCGGGTCCGCCTCCGGGTCGAGGCCGGCGTCGCGCATCAGCGCCTCGAGCTTGTCGACGAAGGTCGGCAGATAGCGCTCGCTCTCCGCCATGGCCAGTCCACAGGTGGGGAAGGCCACGCAGGCCATGGAGGCGGCGCGCAGAGCGGAGGCGTGGCGCTCCAGGCCGTACTCGTCGATCAGCGACTGGATGCGCTCGCGCTGGCCCTCGGCCACGCCGGCAATCACCACGTTCTGGTTGGTGGTGATGGCGATGTCGCCCTCGTGGACCCCGGCAATGGCACGCAGGCCGCTCATGATCCGGCGCTCGTCGTCGAAGTCGGCGACCCGGCCGTTCTGCACGAACAGCCCGTAGTGCCAGTCGCCGTCGTCGCCCTGGTACCAGCCGAGGCGGTCGGTGTTGTCGCCGAAGCGGTATGCCCGGGCCGCTTCCAGCTCGTAGCCGAGGCGTTTCTCCACCTCGCCGCGGAACCAGTCGGCGCCGTGGTCGTCGACGGTGTACTTCAGCCGGGCGTGCTTGCGGTTGGCGCGGTCGCCGTGGTCGCGCTGCACGAGCATGATCTTCTCGGCGACCTCGACCACCTGATCAGGGGTGCAGAAGCCGATGACCCCGCCCACGCACGGGAAGGTCGCGGTCTCGCCGTGGGTCATGCCCATGCCGCCGCCGATGGTGACGTTGTAGCCGGCGAGCGTACCGTCGTCGTCGACGATGGCGATGAAGCCGATATCGTGGGCGAAGACGTCCACGTCGTTCTCCGGCGGCACCGCCAGGGCGATCTTGAACTTGCGGGGCAGGTACTGCGACCCGTAGAGCGGTTCCTGCTCCTCCGGACCGCCGGCGACGCGCTCCTCGCCCAGGAATATCTCGTGGTAGGCGCGGGTGCGCGGCAGCAGGTGGGCGCTGATCTCGTGGGCGAGCTCGAAAGTGCGCCGGTGCACTGCCGAGCGCCGGGGGTTGGCGGTGGCGATGACGTTGCGGTTGACGTCGCCGCAGGCGGCGATGCAGTCCAGCGCGGCGGCGTCGATGCCCTGGATGTGCTGCTTGATGTCGCGCTTGAGCACGCCGTGGAACTGGAACGTCTGGCGCGTCGTCAGCCGCAGGGTGCCGTTGGCGTAGGTCCGTGCGAGCTCGTCCATCTTCAGCCACTGCGCCGGGGTGACCACCCCGCCGGGCAGGCGCACGCGGACCATGAACGAGTACAGCGGCTCGAGCTTCTGGCGGCGGCGCTCGCTGCGCAGGGCGCGGTCGTCCTGCAGGTACATGCCGTGGAACTTGGTCAGCTGCAGGCTGTCCTCGGTCACGCCGCCGGTCACCGGGTCGGCGAGCTCGGCGGTCAGGTTGCCGCGCAGGTAGTCGCTGTCGGCCTTCAGCGTCTCGTTGTGGCTGAGCTCTTCGAGCGGTCGGCTGATGTCGTTCATGGTCAGGGCCCGTTGGCTGTTGCCGTGATGCCGTGCCGGCACGCCCTTTCCGGGGGACGGGGACGGCGCGGCCGCAGTGTGATGACGCCGTTCCGGCCGACGCCGGGGCCGCATCGCCGCGGCGGGTGCCGGCTCGTGTGTCCGCCGGGCCGAGCCGTTCCGGCGTCGCGATCCGGAACGGTCCTAGTAGACGTCCCGCTGGTAACGCTTGTCCTTCTGCAGGGCGCGAAGGTAGTCCGCGGCGCCCTGCTCGTCGAGCCCGCCGTGCTCGCGGACGATCTCCGTCAGCGCGGCGTGAACGTCGCCGGCCATCCGGTCGGCGTCGCCGCAGACATAGACGTGGGCGCCCTGCTGCAGCCAGGCGTAGATCTCGGCGCCGTTCTCGCGCAGTCGGTCCTGGACGTAGACCTTCTCGGCCTGGTCCCGGGAGAAGGCGACGTCGATGCGATCGAGCACGCCCTTGTCCCGCCAGGCGAGGAAGTCCGCCTGGTAGAGGAAGTCGGTCTGGAAGTGCCGGTCACCGAAGAACAGCCAGTTGCGGCCGTCCGCACCGGTCTCCTCACGCTCGGCGAGGAAGGCGCGGAACGGTGCGACGCCGGTACCCGGACCGATCATGATCGTCGCCGCCGAGGGGTCGGCGGGCAGCTTGAAGTTCTTGTTGCGGTCGACGTAGACACCCACGGTCTGGCCCGGCTCCAGGCGGTCGGCCAGATAGGTGGAGGCCACGCCCTCGCGCTCGCGGCCGTGGGTCTCGTAGCGGACCACGGCGACGGTGAGGTGCACCTCGTCCTCGTCGGCCTGCTGGCTGGAGGCTATGGAATACAGCCGCGGCGGCAGACGCCGGAGTGCCGCCACGAAGGCCTCGGCGGTCACGCCCTCGGCGGGGAAGGCCTCGACCACGTCGATGATCTGGCGCCCGTCCATCCACTCGCGCAGCTCGTCGCGGGCGTCCTCGCCCAGCAGGCGCCGGAGCCCGTCAGCGCCGGCGATCTCCGCCCAGCGTTCCAGGAACGGGCGGGTGAGGGTGGTGATCTCGTAGTCGCGCTGCAGGGTCTCCCGCAGCGTCTCGCCGCCCTCCAGGGCGGCATCGCCGTCCAGGCCGGTGGCGGCGAGCAGCTCGTCCACCACCCGCGGATCGTTCAGGGGCACCACGCCGATGGCGTCGCCGGGCTCGAAGGTCAGCCCGGAGCCTTCCAGCGAGAGCTCTATGTGGCGGGTCTCCTTGTCCGAGCCGCGGCCGTTGAGAACGACGCTGTCCAGGATCTCCGCGGGAAACGGGTTCTTCTTGCTCCATGCCGCGGTGCCGCCGCCGCGGGCCTCAGCCATGGGGATGACGTTGCTCGCCGCCGGCGCGCTTGCGCCGGTGAGCTCGGCGAAGCGGTCCAGGGCGGCGTCGACCCAGGCGGAAGCATCGTCGTCGTAGTCGACGTCGCAGTCGACGCGCTCGAGCACGCGCTCGGCGCCGAGCGCCTCGAGGCGGGTGTCGAAGTCCCGGCCGGTCTGGCAGAAGTTCTCGTAGCTGGAGTCGCCGAGGGCGAGCACGGCGAAGCGGGCGTCGTCGAGTTTCGGTGCCTTGCGGCCGTTGACCAGCTCGTGGACGGCCTCGGCGGTGTCCGGCGGGTCGCCTTCGCCGTGGGTGCTCACGACGACCATGAGGTTGGCGGCCGCCTTGAGGTCCTTCTTGCCGAAGTCCGCCATGTCGGCGAGGCGGGCGGCGAAGCCGCGGGCCTCCGCGCGCTCGACCGCGAGCTCGGCGATGCCCTCGGCGTTGCCGGTCTGGCTGCCATAGAGGACGGTGATCTCCGGCAGCGCCTCGCCCGCGGGTGCGGTGCGCGCGCCGGACTCGGCATTGGCGGCGGGGCTGGCCGCGGACAGGCCTGCCAGGTAGCCGCTCAGCCAGGTCATCTGGTCATCGCGCAGGGAGGCGATAAGCGCGTTGAGCTGCTCGGCCTGCTCGGCGCTGAGCGGGCTGTTAGTCTCGAGTAAGGGGCCTTGCGCCATGCTGTCGTCCTCCGCTGGATCCCTCTTGGCGAGCTGGCGGACAGCATAGACCGGTGCTGTTTAGATCGAAAAAGTATAAATCTTTATGTGTTTATGCATTAACAGATTGTTGAACGGCCCGGAACACCCTCCGGCGGGGCCTGTGCCGGTCACGCCCGGCGCGATCCGTCGCGCGGCGTGCCGCCGGAGGGAGCGGTGCGTTGCTGACGGCGCATGTGCGAATCGAGCTCGCGGCGGAGGTTTTCTTCGAAAGAGCGGGCGTCGAGCTCGGCGTCGACCCGCTGTTGCAGCGCTTGGAGCTCTTCGATACTCAGCCCGTCGAGATCGATCTGCGGCCGGGCGGCGCGGGGGGAGTTACTGGTCGCGGTCATGGCAGGTTCGTGGGGTCTCCCTGGAGGTGGTGGTCACGCATGGGATCACTGGCGCGGACGCGCGCCGGCGGGGGCCGGCTGTCCGGTTGTCCCGGGTTATCGGGGCGCCTGAGCCGCGTTTCAAGCGGCGCTCACCGGCTGTTGAACTTGTCGGCGAGGCGCTGGAGCTTGCGCTCCTGCACGTTGTGCTGCCCGTTCTCCCGCTTGCGGGACTTGCGTGTCTGCCGGCGGCGCTCGGCGGCACGGGCCTTCTGCTCGTCGCGCCGGGCGCGCGCGTGCGCCACGGCCTCCTCGGTGACGGCACCGGCGTCGCCACCGTCGAGGCCGATGCGGCGATGGCCGGCGATGATCGCCTCGAGGTAGGCGGGCGAGTGGGTGTAGCGCGCCAGGGCCTGCTTGAGCAGCCAGTTGGGCGTCTCGGCAAGCTCGTCGTCGGTGTCGAGATCGGCCCGCAGCGCCTCCTGGATGCCAATGGCGAGCGGGCGGACGTGGTCGCGCTCGCGGCTCAGGGCACCGGGGTGGCGGTCGATCAGCACTTCAAGGAAGTCGCGCGCGCGCTCGGCGCGGCGGCGTTTCTGGTTGGGAGTGTTGGACATCGGTTCTCGGGCCTATCCGCGCGCGTGCTCTACCGGCGACGTTCGATTTTTGCGAAGCATACTGCACCCGCGCCGCCGGGCATAGCCCCGCGGGCGCGGGCCGGCACGCCGCGGCACGGGCGTGTCTGGCAAGGGGCGAGCCGTGCGGTGTAGCCTTGCGCTACGAAATGAAGAAATCGGGGTGGTTCTCCCCCGGCATAGGTGCCGCCGGTACACCGGCGGGACGGGCTTTCCGGCTGTTGGATGATTACTTAAGGAGAGGGGCAATGCGTAAGCAACTCTGGGCGGCGACCGGGGCGGTCGCCATGGCGGTGGCACTGGCGGGCTGCAACACCAATCCGGTGCTCGGCGGCGCCTCGTCGTCGGTTACGGGCTCGGGCGGCGCAGCGGGGGCGCAGAACGCCTCCAAGGAGCTTGTTCGCTGCAGTCGACCCATCGGCACCGCCGCGCTCTACGAAGGCAACTACAACGGGTTGCGTGACGCCGGGCTCCAGAGCCCGCTGCCGCTGATCCGGGTGATGATGGCCCAGAGTGGCTGCTTTAGGGTCGTGGAGCGCGGCCAGGCCTCGCAGGCGCTGCGCGAGGAGCGCCGGCTCGCGCAGAGCGGCGAGCTGCAGTCCAGCAGCAACATGGGCAAGGGCCAGATGGCGGCGGCGGACTTCATCCTCACGCCCAACGTGGCCTTCAAGGATCCGAACTCCGGTGGCGGCTTCGGGGGCCTTGGCGCGTTGCTGCCGGGGGTGGCGGGGGCCATCGCCGGCGGCATCAAGACCGAGAATCTGGAGGCGCAGACCACGCTGCTGCTCACCAACATCCGCACGGGCGTGCAGGAGGCTGCGGCCACCGGTACCGCCAAGAAGACGGACGTGAGCTTCGGTGGCTTCGGCTGGGCCGGCGGCGTGGCCGGCGGTGGCGGCTCCTACCAGGACACGGAGATCGGCAAGATCGTGATCGCCGCCTTCGTCGACGCCCATAACAACCTGGTCAGCCAGATGCGGGCGATCCAGCCCTCCTCGCAGCGCCAGGACAAGGGCGTCTACGTCACGGCCTCGGCGCTGAACCTGCGCTCCGGACCGAACGGTTCGGCCCCGGTGATCACCACCCTCGCCGAGGGCACGCCGGTGGTGCCGACCGGCGAGCGCAACGGTGCCTGGTGGCAGGTGCAGGTACAGAACACGGGCCGCAACGGCTGGGTGCACTCCGACTACGTCACGCGGCAGTAGCCGCCGCTCGCCGGCAGCAAGCCGGTGATTCTCCCTCCGCCGGTGCGGTCCCCGGATCGCACCGGCGGGCTTGTGTTAGGGGGGTGGCGAACGCATATCATTGAACAAACCCGATGCGCTCAACCCCAGGTGACGCTGATGAATCGCGACCACTCGATCCCCAAGCAGCAGCTAAAGCGCATGCTGGAGGACGCCCCGTTCGAGCACATGACCAGCAGTGTCCATGTCCTCGACGGCGACCAGCGTGACGAGCGCCATGAGCTTGCGGGCGTATCCATCTATTCCAACGCCCAGGGCTGGATGGCGCAGGTCAACTGGCGCGCCGTGGTGGACAGCGACGAGGTCACCCTGCGCGTGGGTGACTCCGAGAGCGGCGAGCGTGCCTACGAGCTGCGTGACGAACAGCGCATGCGTGTCAGCGTGGAGGACGAGGGCGGCTCACCGGTCAGTGACGACGAGGTCTCCGCCATCGTCGCGCAGTCCCCCCTGGCGAAAAGCTGGGAGCAGGACGTGGTAGGGGTGCTCAAGGAGACCCGCGAGCGCCAGGCCACCGTCCACTGACCGTCCCCGAGCCGGGGCGGCCCGCTCCCGGGTCGTCCCGACGTCCCCGCCGCCTCCCACGCCGGCCGTCTAGCGCAGCCCCTGATTCACCGCCCATACCGCGGCCTGGACCCGGGATTTCAGCCCGAGCTTGCGCAGCAGGTTCTTCACGTGGACCTTCACGGTGCCCTCGCTGACATCCAGCCGCCGGGCGATGAGCTTGTTGCTGAGCCCCTGGGCGATGCCGCCGAGGACCTCGCGCTCGCGGGAGGTGAGCTCGGCGAGCCGCGCGCTGTCGTGGTCGCGGCCGCCGGTGATGGCGGTGGCCAGCAGCCGGGTGAGCCGGTCGCTGAGCACGAGCTTGCCGGTGGCCGCCTCGCGGATGCGCTCGAGCATGTCCTCCGGCTCCATATCCTTGAGCAGGTAGCCGTCCGCGCCGTCGCGCAGGGCGGCCATGACGTCGTCCTCGCTGTCGGAGACGGTGAGCATGATCACCCGTGCATGGCGGTCGTGCTCACGCAGCGCGCGCAGGGTGGCGAGGCCGTCCATGCCCTCCATCTGCAGGTCCAGCAGGACCAGGTCCGGCTCGTGCTCGCAGGCCAGACGCACGGCGGTCTCGCCGTCCGCCGCCTCGCCCACGCACTTCAGGCTGGGGTCCATCTCCAGGAGCTGGCGCACGCCCCGGCGGAACAGCGGATGGTCGTCGACGATGAGTACCCGCGTGAGCTCGTCGTTCATTCGTTCACTCCCGGTCCGGGCCCACCGCGGCGCAGGGCGGGCTGAAAGGCAAGCCGTACCACGGTACCGCCTTCGGGGGCGTTTCCGAAGGTGATCTCCCCGCCGAGCCCGCGGGCGCGCTCCTGCATGATGGTGGTGCCATAGTGGTTCCTCCGGTGTGGCTCCGGGGGCATACCGGTACCGTCGTCGGTCACGGTGACCACGATCCGGTCGCCCTCCGGGCAGAGCCGCACGCGGGCGTGGCGGGCGTTGGCGTGCTGGACGACGTTGGCGAGGGCCTCACGCACGATCTGCACGGTGTGCAGCTCCTCGTTGGGGGTGAGCATGCCGTCGGAGACCCGGTGATCCAGGGTGATGCCGATGCCGCCGCGGTCGGCGAATTCGTCGACCGCGGCGGTCAGGGCCTGTTCCAGGCCGCCCTCGCCGAGGCGCAGGCGGAAGGTGCTCAGCAGCTGGCGCAGCTGCTGGTAGGCACTGCTGAGGCCCTCGCGGATCTCGGCGAGGATCGCCGCCGCCGCCGGGCGGTCCACCGGGTCGCCGCGGAGCTGGGCCTCCAGCCGGGCGGTCTGGATCTTGAGGTACGACAGTGCCTGGGCGAGGGAGTCGTGGAGCTCCCGGGCGATCACCGCCCGTTCGTCCATCAGTGCGAGCCGGCGCCGGTCGGCCTCGCGGCGCTGGCGACCCAGGGCGGTGGCGATGTGGCCGGCCACCGTCTCGCACAGGCGCAGCTGCCAGTCGGGCAGGGCATTGCCGCCCGGGGGGCGCACCAGCAGGGCGCCGTGGTGGTCATCGCCCTCCGCCAGCGGCACGGCGAGCACGCCGTCCCCCACCAGGCAGGCGCCGCCCGGCGCCGGTAGTGCGTCCGCCGCGGGGCAGGGCGGGGCATCGACGGCCCCGGATCCGTCGGCGGCGACGATACGGCGAGAGCCGCCCCCGCCGGTGAGACACAGCGCCAGTGGCCCCACGCCGAGGGCGGTTTCCAGGCGGGCGAGGACATCGGCGTAGTCCGCGTCCCGGTCGGCGTGCTGGCTCAGCCGCCGGGCGGTGTCGTAGAGCACCTGCAGCGCGCGGTTGCTCTCCTCCAGGCGTGCCGTCTTGTAGCGCACGCGCTCCTCGAGGTTGCCGTACATGGCCTGCAGGTTGGCGGCCATACGGTTGAACGTGCGCGATATCAGGCCGATCTCGTCGTCGCCCCGATAGCTGGTGCGCGCGCCGAGGTCGCCCCGGCGCGCCGCCTCGACCACGCGGACGAGCTCGCGCAGCGGCGGTACGACGTCGGTGAGGATGCGGTACATGCTGAAGAACACCAGCGCGATGGTGACGAACAGGCTCAGGCCCTGGGCCAGGCGCAGGAGCTGGATCTTCTTCTCCGCCTCCTGCTGGAGCAGCCGCACCATGCTGTCCAGGCGGCCCACGTAGCCCCGGGCCTGGGCCAGGTAGCGCTGGCGGCCTGCGGCGTCGCCGGTCACCTCCGGGGCGAGCTCGTCGTCCCAGCGCCGGTGCACGCGGTGATAGGTCTCGGTCAGCGGGTGTGTGGATTCGTCCGGGATCACACCGGTGAGCGCCGGCGCCTCCAGCGTCTCGCGGAACTCGCGGACGTACTCGCGCAGGCGTTCGTCCGGGGCGTCGGCGCGGAGGGCGTCAGCCAGGCGGTAGGTCTGCATGCGCAGGGTGCCCGCGATGTTGATCGCCGCGGCGTCACCCTTGGCCGTCTCCGCGATGATGATAGAGGTGAGCATGCTCACGATCGCCAGCGTCGATATGGCCGTCATCGCCAGTCCCACGCGCACCAGCAGCGAGCGGCGGGAGAGTGACCCGAGGGGCCACGAGCCGTCCGTCTCTACCTCCAATGAACCGCTCCCTTCATCCGTTCTACCCATAAAGTGGTATTCCAGAGGGTTTTTCACCTGAAGTAACAGTGACTTGGCATGCTATTCCGGGATACCCAGCAATATATATGTAACTGATTTTCCGGGAATATTCGAGATTCATGATTGACCTGGATCAAGGGGCGCCCGCCTTCACGAGCCCACGCTGACACCCAGTCAATCATTCCCCTCGTGTCAGGGAGGCTGCCATGAAGAACCTGGAAGGCGTAACGAGGCCCGATCAGTATCGGGCGCTGACGCTGAGCACCGTCGCGTTCACCGTGTGCTTCGCGGTGTGGACGATTTTTTCGGTCCTCGGGGTGAAGATCAAGCAGGAGCTCGGGCTCAACGAGACCGAGTTCGGTATCCTGATCGCGACGCCGGTGCTCACCGGCTCCATCAGCCGGATCTTTCTCGGTATCTGGACCGAGCAGTACGGCGGCCGGCGGGTGTTCAGCATCCTCATGCTCGTTACCGCGGTGTGCGTGTTCCTGCTCTCCTACGTGCACACCTACTGGATGTTCCTGATCGCCGCCCTCGGTGTGGGCCTGGCCGGCGGCTCGTTCATCGTGGGTATCGCCTACACCTCCTACTGGTTCGAGAAGGAGCGCCAGGGCACGGCACTGGGGATCTTCGGCGCGGGTAACGTGGGTGCGGCGGTGACCAACTTCGGTGCCCCGTTCCTGCTGGTCGCCCTCGGCTGGGAGCGCACCGCGGAGGTCTACGCGGTGATCCTGGCGATCATGGCGGTCGTGTTCTGGGTGCTCACCAAGGAGGACCCGATGACCGTGGCCCGGCGGAAGGCCGGTGCCCGGGGTACCTCCGCGCTCACCCAGCTCGAGCCCCTGCGTTACGTGCAGGTGTGGCGCTTCGCGCTGTACTACTTCTTCGTCTTCGGCGGCTTCGTCGCCCTGGCCTCCTATCTGCCGCGTTACTACGTCGGCGCCTACGGGCTCAGCATCGGCGTCGCCGGCACGCTCGCCGCGCTGTACTCGCTGCCCGCCAGCGTCTTCCGTGCCCTCGGCGGCTATCTCTCCGACCGCCTGGGGGCGCGCACGGTGATGTACCTCACCTTCATCGCCTCGCTGGTATGCCTGTTCCTGCTCGCCTACCCGGAGACCCGCTACGTGGTCGAGGGCAAGAACGGCCCGATCGCGTTCAGCCTGGCCATGCCGCTGTGGGGTGTGGTGACGATCACCGTGCTGCTCGGCTTCTTCATGTCCCTGGGCAAGGCCGCGGTCTACAAGCACATCCCGGTCTACTATCCCGACCACGTCGGCTCCGTCGGCGGTCTGGTGGGGATGATCGGCGGTCTTGGCGGCTTCTTCCTGCCCATCCTCTTCGGGATCGTGCTCGACCTCACCGGCGTGTGGACCAGCTCCTACATGGTGCTGTTCGTGCTGGTCGCGGTGATGCTCATCTGGATGCACGTGGCGATCCGCCGCATGGAGCGCCGGCGCATTCCCGAGCTCTCCGAGGAGCGCTACCGCTACCTCCCGGAGATCCAGGAGCAGGGTGAGGCCGGACACGGTCAGTCCGCGTCGGCCTCCACCCCCGAGCACGGCGGCTCGGGTGCCGGGGCCCGCGCCTGAAAGAAAACACGGCGGCCGGGGTGAGCGCCCCGGCCGCTGCAAGCAACCATCGGGAGTTATCGACCATGGCCATCAATAACACGGCAAACAAGGGCGGGCACCAGGGCCGGGTGCTCACCGACTGGCGCCCCGAGGACGCCGAGTTCTGGGAGCGCGAGGGCAAGGCCGTCGCCACACGTAACCTCTGGATCTCCATCCCCTGCCTGCTGCTGGCCTTCTGCGTGTGGATGGTCTGGAGCGCGGTGGCGACGCGGCTGAACAACATCGGCTTCACCCTGACCACCAATGAGCTGTTCTGGCTCACGGCGCTGCCGGGGCTGTCCGGCGCGACCCTGCGCATCTTCTACAGCTTCATGGTGCCGATCTTCGGCGGCCGCCGCTGGACGGCGATCTCCACGGCCTCGCTGGCGTTGCCGGCGCTGTGGATGGGCGTGGCCGTGCAGGACCCGGGCACCACCTTCTGGGAGTTTGCCGCGATTGCGCTGCTGTGCGGTTTCGGCGGCGGCAACTTCGCCTCCAGCATGGCGAACATCAGCTTTTTCTACCCCAAGAGCCAGCAGGGCACCGCCCTCGGCCTCAACGCCGGTCTCGGCAACCTGGGCGTGTCGGTGATGCAGTTCGTGGTGCCGGCGGTGATCACCACCGGCTCGCTGTCGTTCATGTTCGGTTCCTACCAGACCCTCGCGGACGGCGGCCGGCTGTGGCTGCAGAACGCCGGGCTGGTGTGGGTGCCGTTCATCGTGCTGTTCACCGTGATCGCGTGGTTCGGGATGAACGACGTGGCCTCGGCGCGGGCCTCGTTCCGTGACCAGGCCGTGATCTTCCGGCGCAAGCACCAGTGGCTGATGAGCTGGCTCTACATCGCCACCTTCGGCAGCTTCATCGGCTACTCCGCCGGCTTCCCCATGCTCATCAAGACCCAGTTCCCCGACGTCGACCCGCTGCAGTACGCCTTCCTCGGGCCGATGGTGGGTGCGCTCATCCGCCCCGTGGGTGGCTGGATGGCCGACAAGATCGGCGGTGCACGGGTCACGCTGTGGAACTTCGTGGTGATGATCGCCGCGGTCTTCGGGGTGGTCTACTTCCTGCCGGTGATGGGCACCGCGGGCAACTTCTGGGGCTTCTTCCTGGCCTTCATGGTGCTGTTCGTGACCACCGGCGTGGGCAACGGCTCCACCTTCCGGATGATCCCGATCATCTTCCACACCCAGCACGGGCGCTGGAGCGAGGGCAAGGACGAGGCCGCACGGGCCCAGGCCGTGAAGGACGCCAACAAGGAGTCGGCGGCGACGCTGGGCTTCAGCTCGGCGCTGGCGGCCTACGGTGCCTTCTTCATCCCCAAGGCGTACGGCACGTCCATCGCCCTGACCGGCGGTCCGACCGCCGCCCTGTACGCCTTTGTCGCGTACTACGTCACCTGCGTCGTCGTGACGTGGTGGTTCTACGAGCGTCACAACGCGGAGATCCCCTGCTGAGCACGGTCCCTGCCGGAGGCCCGCCCCCAGAGCGGGTCCCGGCCGGCCCCGATGACGACAGACAACGCTTGAACGAGGCCCGACCATGAGTCACTTTCTCGACCGCCTGATGTTCTTCCGCAAGGTCCAGGACCAG
Organism: Arhodomonas aquaeolei DSM 8974; assembly: GCF_000374645.1. Taxonomy (GTDB): domain Bacteria; phylum Pseudomonadota; class Gammaproteobacteria; order Nitrococcales; family Nitrococcaceae; genus Arhodomonas; species Arhodomonas aquaeolei. Next base: position 79,186 of record NZ_KB894807.1, on the reverse strand, counting down.
TTTGCGGACGGCCACGGCCAGACCACCTACGAGGACCGCTCGTGGGAGAAGGCCTACCGCCAGCGCTGGCAGCACGACAAGATCGTGCGCTCCACCCACGGGGTGAACTGCACCGGCGCCTGCTCCTGGAAGATCTACGTCAAGGACGGCCTGGTCACCTGGGAGACCCAGCAGACCGACTATCCGCGCACCCGTCCCGACCTGCCCAACCACGAGCCCCGGGGCTGTCCGCGCGGGGCGAGTTATTCCTGGTACATCTACTCGGCGAACCGGCTGAAGTACCCCATGATCCGTGGCCGGCTGCTGCGGGCATGGCGTGAGGCGCGTGCCGAGCACAATGACCCGGTGGACGCCTGGGCGGCACTGACCTCGGACCCCGAGCGCGTACGCGATTACCAGTCCGTGCGCGGGCTCGGCGGGCTGGTGCGTGCCGACTGGGACGAGGTCACCGAGCTCATCGCCGCGGCCAACATCCACACCATCAAGCGTTACGGGCCGGACCGCATCGCCGGGTTCTCGCCGATCCCGGCCATGTCCATGCTCTCCTACGCCGCGGGCACGCGTTACCTCTCGCTGCTCGGCGGCGTGTGCCTGTCGTTCTACGACTGGTACTGCGACCTGCCGCCGGCGTCGCCGATGACCTGGGGCGAGCAGACCGACGTGCCCGAGTCCGCGGACTGGTACAACTCGAAGTTCATCATGATGTGGGGCTCCAACGTGCCGCAGACGCGCACCCCGGACGCCCACTTCATGACCGAGGCGCGCTACAACGGCACCAAGATGGTCACCGTCTCGCCGGACTACGCCGAGGCGACCAAGTTCGCCGACCGCTGGCTAGCGCCGAAGCAGGGCACCGACGCCGCACTGGCGATGGCCCTCGGCCACGTGATCCTGCGCGAATACCACCTCGACAATCCCAGCGACTATTTCGTCGACTACTGCCGGCGCTATACGGACATGCCCTTCCTGGTGCGCCTCGACGACAACGCCGGGCACACCGTGCCGGGACGCTTCCTGCGGGCGGCGGACTTCGCCGAGGCCCTGGGCGAGGACGGCAAGCCGGACTGGAAGACCGTCGCCTTCGACGAGGCCAGCGACGAGGTGGTCGTGCCCCAGGGCTCCGTCGGCTTCCGCTGGGACGAGAGCGGGGGCTGGAACCTGGAGCAGCGCGACGGCCAGGGCCGGGAGATCTCCCTGCGCCTGAGCCAGCTCGACAGCCGCGACGATGTCGCCACCGTCGCCTTCCCGTACTTCGGCGGCATCGCCCACGAGCACTTCAACAGCACCGAGCACCCGGACGTGCTCGAGCGCCGCGTGCCGGTGCGCCGCGTGACCCTGGCCAACGGCGAGACCGCCCGCGTGGCCACGGTCTACGACCTGATGATGGCCCACTACGGCCTCGACCGCGGCCTCGACGACGATGCCGTGGCCTCGAGCTACGACGACGATCTCCCCTACACCCCCGCGTGGCAGGAGCACATCACCGGCGTCGACCGCCGCGACGTGGTGCAGGTCGCCCGGGAGTTCGCGGAGACCGCCCACAAGACCAACGGCCGTTCCATGGTCATCCTCGGTGCCGGGCTCAACCACTGGTACCACATGGACATGAACTACCGCGGCATCATCAACATGCTGGTGATGTGCGGCTGCGTCGGCCAGAGCGGGGGCGGCTGGGCCCACTACGTGGGCCAGGAGAAGCTCCGTCCGCAGACCGGCTGGCTGCCGGTGGCCTTCGCCCTCGACTGGGCCCGGCCGCCGCGGCAGATGAACGGCACCTCGTTCTTCTACGCCCACACCGACCAGTGGCGCTACGAGCGGCTGCGCGTCGACGAGATCCTCTCGCCGCTGGCCGACGCCGACGACTGGCAGGGCAGCCTCATCGACTACAACGTCCGTGCCGAGCGCATGGGCTGGCTGCCGTCCGCGCCCCAGCTCGGGCGTAACCCCCTGGAGGTGGCCCGCGAGGCCATCGAGGCGGGCGAGGACCCCAAGGCCTACGTGGTCGAGCAGCTGCGCTCCGGGCGCCTGCACATGGCCTGCGAGGACCCGGACGACCCGGCGAACTACCCGCGCAACATGTTCGTGTGGCGCTCCAACCTGCTGGGCTCCAGCGGCAAGGGCCACGAGTACTTCCTGCGCCACCTGCTCGGCACCAGCGACGGTGTCCAGGCCGAGGACCTCCACGAGCTCGACGACGGCGAGAAGCCCGCCGAGGTCACCTGGCACGACGAGGCGCCACGGGGCAAGCTCGACCTGCTGGTGACGCTGGACTTCCGCATGTCCACCACCTGCCTGTACTCCGACGTCGTTCTGCCCACGGCCACGTGGTACGAGAAGAACGACCTCAACACCTCGGACATGCACCCGTTCATCCACCCGCTCTCCGAGGCGGTGAACCCGGCGTGGGAGTCCCGCAGCGACTGGGACATCTACCGCGACCTGGCGAAGCGGTTCTCCGAGCTGGTGAACGGCCACCTCGGCGTGGAGAAGGACGTGGTCACGGTGCCGCTGCTCCACGACACCCCCGCGGAGCTCGCCCAGCCCTACGACGTTCAGGACTGGCGCAAGGGCGAGTGCGACCCGGTGCCCGGGCAGACCATGCCCAACATCACCGTGGTCGAGCGCGATTACCCGGCGCTCTACGAGCGCTTCACCGCCCTCGGCCCGCTCATGGAGCAGCTCGGCAACGGCGGCAAGGGCATCAGCTGGAACACCGAGGCGGAGGTCGAGTTCCTCGGCCGCCTCAACGGCCGCTGGCACGACGGCGAGCACCACAAGGGCCGGCCGAAGATGTACACCGCCATCGACGCCGCCGAGACGGTGATGAGCCTCGCCCCGGAGACCAACGGCCACGTTGCGGTCAAGGCCTGGGGGGCGCTGGAGCGATTCACCGGACGTGAGCACAGCCACCTGGCAGCGCACAAGGCGGACGAGTCGATCCGCTTCCGCGACATCGTCGCCCAGCCGCGCAAGATCATCTCCTCGCCCACCTGGTCGGGGATCGAGTCCGAGGAGGTCTGCTACAACGCCGGCTGGACCAACGTCCACCAGCTCATCCCCTGGCGCACGCTCACCGGCCGCCAGCAGCTCTACCAGGACCACGCGTGGATGCGGGCCTTCGGCGAGGGCTTCACCACCTACCGTCCGCCGGTGAACACGCGCACCGTCCGGCCGCTGCTGGGCGAGCGGGGCAATGGCAACCCCGAGCTGGTGCTCAACTGGATCACCCCGCACCAGAAGTGGGGCATCCACAGCACCTATTCGGACAACCTGCTCATGCTCACGCTCTCCCGCGGCGGGCCCATCGTGTGGATGTCGGAGGGTGACGCCAAGCGTGCCGGCATCGAGGACAACGACTGGATCGAGGTGTTCAACACCAACGGCGCGCTGGTCGCGCGGGCGGTGGTCTCCCAGCGCGTCCCGGACGGGATGACGATGATGTACCACGCCCAGGAGCGCATCGTGAACACCCCCGGATCGGAGATTACCGGCGCCCGCGGCGGCATCCACAACTCCGTGACCCGGGCGGTGCTCAAGCCCACCCACATGATCGGCGGCTACGCCCAGCAGAGCTGGGGCTTCAACTACTACGGCACGGTCGGCTCCAACCGCGACGAGTTCGTGATCGTCCGGCGGATGGACAAGGTGGACTGGCTGGAAGGCGACGACGAAAGCATTCTGGAACAGGAGTACACGCGATGAGGGTGCGCGCACAGATCGGCAAGGTACTCAACCTCGACAAGTGCATCGGCTGCCACACGTGCTCGGTGACCTGCAAGAACGTGTGGACCTCGCGCGAGGGTATGGAGTACGCCTGGTTCAACAACGTCGAGACCAAGCCCGGCATCGGTTATCCCAAGGACTGGGAGAACCAGGACCGCTGGCGGGGTGGCTGGCAGCGCACGGGCCGCGGTGACCGCGCGGGCATCCGCCCGCGCATCGGCGGCAAGTGGCGGGTGCTTGCCAATGTCTTCGCCAACCCGGACCTGCCGGAGATCGACGACTACTACGAGCCGTTCAACTTCGACTACCAGCGCCTGCACAACGCCCCGGAGTCGAAGGCCCAGCCGACGGCCAAGCCGTACTCGGCGATCACCGGCAAGCCCATGGACAAGATCGAGTGGGGGCCGAACTGGGAGGAGATCCTCGGCGGCGAGTTCGAGAAGCGCTCCCAGGACTACAACTTCCAGAACGTGCAGAAGGAGATCTACGGGCAGTTCGAGAACACCTTCATGATGTATCTGCCCCGTCTCTGCGAGCACTGCCTCAATCCCACGTGCGTGGCGAGCTGCCCGTCGGGGGCGATCTACAAGCGCGAGGAGGACGGCATCGTCCTGATCGACCAGGACAAGTGCCGGGGCTGGCGCATGTGCATCTCCGGCTGCCCGTACAAGAAGATCTATTACAACTGGCAGTCCGGCAAGTCGGAGAAGTGCACCTTCTGCTATCCGCGCATCGAGGCCGGCCAGCCCACGGTCTGCTCCGAGACCTGCGTGGGCCGCATCCGCTACCTCGGGGTGATGCTCTACGACGCCGACGCCATCGAGGAGGCCGCCTCCACGGCCAGCGAGCAGGACCTCTACGAGGCCCAGCTGCGGGTGTTCCTCGACCCCAATGACCCGGAGGTCATCGCCCAGGCCCGCCGCGACGGCGTGCCCGACTCCTGGCTGGAGGCGGCGAAGGTCTCGCCGGTCTACCGCATGGCGATGGAGTGGAAGGTCGCCTTCCCGCTGCACCCGGAGTACCGCACGCTGCCGATGGTCTGGTACGTGCCGCCGCTCTCGCCGATCAGCGCCGCGGCGGACGCCGGCCACGTCGGCCTTGACGGCCTCATCCCGGACGTGGAGAGCCTGCGCATCCCGCTGACCTACCTCGCCAACATGCTCACCGCCGGCGACGAGCGCCCGGTGGCCTCGGCGCTCCGGCGCATGCTTGCCATGCGCCTCTACCGCCGGCGTCAGACCGTCGACGGCGTCACCGACCGGGAGCTGCTGGAGCAGGTGGGCCTCAGCGAGGCGGCCATGGAGGAGATGTACCAGGTCATGGCCATTGCCAACTACGAGGACCGCTTCGTGATCCCCACCAACCACCGGGAGCTCAGCACCGACGACCCCTGGGGCGAGCGCAGCGGCTGCGGCTTCAGCTTCGGCGACGGCTGCCACACCCAGGGCGTCACCCGGCCGAACCTCTTCGGTGCCAAGAACCCGCGCAAGCGGGCGTTCCCCAACCGCGAGGACCTGCTGGCGCGGGCCCGCAAGGTCTCCTGAGGAGGGCACCATGCAGACACTGAAGGTAATCGCGGCACTGCTGCACTATCCCGACGCGGCGCTGCAGCGGCACGTCGACGAGATCCTGGAGGCCCTCGACGCCGAGGCCCTGGTCACCGGCGAGTCCCGCCGGCGGATCGGGGCGCTGGCGGCGGAGCTGCGCGACAGCGACCTGCTGGACGTGCAGTCCCGCTACGTCGAGACCTTCGACCGCGGCCGGGCCCGCTCGCTGTATCTCTTCGAGCACGTCCACGGCGAGTCCCGCGACCGCGGGGCCGCCATGGTGGACCTCCAGCTCGCCTACCGGGCCGCCGGCTTCGAGATCGCGGTCAGTGAGCTGCCGGACTACGTGCCGCTGTTCCTGGAGTTCTGCGCGTCGCTGCCGGACGGCGAGGCCCTGGCGTGGCTGGAGGAGGTGGGGCACCTGATCCAGCTCCTCCACGCCCGGCTCGCCGAGCGGGAGAGCCCCTACGCCGTACTCCTGGAGCCGCTGCTCGCCTTTGCCGCGGTGGAGGCGGACGAGTCGGTGCGCGAGCGTGTGGCCGCCGAGCCCCGGGACGACACCCCGGAGGCGCTCGACGCGGTGTGGATGGAGGCGCCGGTGACCTTTGGCCCGGAGGGCGGCTGCGGTGCCGCCGCCGGGCGCAAGGGCGGGGCGCAACCGGTGCAGTGGGGCGCGCCGCGCAGCGGCACGGCCTGAACAATCGAGGAGGCGACCATGTCGTTCCTGAACAACCTGCTTTTCGGCTACTACCCGTATATCGCGGGCACGGTCTTCCTGCTCGGCAGCATCGTGCGCTTCGATATGAGCCAGTACACCTGGAAGACCAACTCCAGCCAGCTGTTCGACTCCAGCCGGCGGTTCCGTATCGGTAACATCCTCTTCCACGTGGGCATCATCCTGCTGTTCTTCGGCCACCTCGTCGGGCTGCTGATGCCCCACTGGATGTACCCGTGGTTCGGCCTCACCCCCGGCAGCAAGCAGGTGATGGCGATGACCGCCGGTGGCATCTTCGGCACCCTCGCCCTGGTCGGCGGCTGGATCCTGATCCAGCGCCGGCTGACCAACGAGCGCGTGCGGGCCAACTCGAGCCGCATGGATACCTTCATCATCCTGCTGCTGTACGTGCAGCTGGTACTGGGCATGCTCACCATCCCGGTCTCGGCGACCCACCTGGACGGTGGCACGATGCTGGAGCTCGCCGACTGGGCGCAGCACATCGTGACCTTCCGCCCCGGCGCGGCGGAGTACATCGCCGACGTGAGCCTGGTGTTCAAGCTGCACCTGTTCCTCGGGCTGACGACCTTCCTGGTCTTCCCGTTCACCCGGCTCGTCCACATCTGGAGCGCGCCGGTGTGGTACCTCGGGCGCAGCTACCAGCTGGTGCGTCAGCGCCAGGGCTGAGCCTCCGCCACCCCGCCGCCTGCGGGTGGCGGGGCGTGCGCCGGGCGCCGTCGATCAGGCATGCTGCGGCCGAGCCGTAAGCGACCCGGAGAAGGCCGATGACGCCACGACTGACCCGACTCGCTGTGACCGCGGTGCTTGCGCCGCTCACCGGCTGTGCCGTGCCCGCGGGTGACGGCGCGGACGTGGGCGGTGCCGCGGCGGGGCCGCCGGAGCAGGCGCCCGTGACCCGTTATCGCTGCGGCGATACCGCCGTAGACCTCGTCGGTACCGGCGCCACCGCCTGGCTGAACGCCGGTGGCCGGCGCTACCGGCTCGAGCGGGTGCGTACCGCCTCGGGGGCGAAGTACGCGGGCCGGGGTGGCGCGGTCAGTGTCTGGTCCCACGGCCGGCGCGCCCGGGTCGTGCTCGACGGCCGGGCGCTGCCGGAGTGCGTCGCCGCGCTTAGCCGGCCCTACGAGGCGCGGGGCAACGAGCCGGGTTGGCACCTGGAGCTTAGGGACAGCCGCCTGGTCCTGGTGGCGGACTACGGCGAGCGGCGCGTCGACCGTCCCGCGCCGGCGCCCGAGCCGGTGGCCGGCGGGCGCCGTTACCGGGCGCCGGGCAGCGGCGGCGCCGACGCGGTCACGGTGACCGTGCGCGAGGGGCCGTGCGCGGACGACATGACCGGCATGCCCCATCCCCACCGGGTCGAGGTGGGCCTGGACGGCCGCACGCTGCGCGGTTGTGGCGGCGATCCCCGGGCGCTGCTCACCGGCCGCCGCTGGCGGGTGACCGGGATGCCGGCGGCAGGGCACACGGACGCCGGCGCCGACACCCTGCGCTTTCGCCGGGACGGGCGGGTCACCGGGCGGGCGGCGGGACGGCCTTACGCCGGCACCTATACGCTGACGCCCGCCACGCTGAGGCTGAGCGGGCTGGCGGCGGCCGGTGACGGTGCCGCGCCGCGTCTGCTGCGCCTGCTCGCCGACGTGCGCCGCTTCGGCATCGCCGACGACGGCGCGCTGATCCTTCACACCGGTGACGGACGGCGTCTCCGTGCGGTCGGGGAGGCGCAGTGATGGCCGGGGAATCCGTGCACAAGCGCCCGGTGGCGGGCGAGCTCACCGTCCACTTCCCCAGGTTGTCGATCGCCGGCACCTTCGGCGGGGCCGACGAGACCTTCGTGATCGCGGACGTGGACGAGCGCCTCGCGAGCCTGGTCGAGCCGGGGCTGCTGCGTTCCGGCTTCACCGAGCTGCGTTTCACCGGTCGGCGCTACCGCCTGGATGACCCCCGCGACCGCGGTGCCGGGGAGATCGCCGGCGACGTTCTGGGCCGCCTCTTCGGCAGGCCGCGGCGCCGCGTCACCTGGCGCGCCGGGGCGGGCGTGGTGGCCGAGCTGGAGACGGATTCCACGGTGGACAGCGGCGGTATCCAGAAGCGCCGGAGCTGGACCGCGCATTACCGCCTGGACGGTACCGGCTACAAGGTGCTCTGCCGCCGGCACAGCGCTGGCCGGCGCGGGCTGGACCGCACGCTGTTCGCCGACGGGCTGGCCGTTGCGGAGGCCGTGCCCAACCCGTTCTCGGCGCTGGAGCTCGACCTTACCGTCCAGCGGCCGGTGCCGCTGGACGCCCTTGCCATTGCCGTCCACATGATGGGCTGGCTGCCCACCGCCTCCGGCTCCGCGGGTGGCGGCACGGCCGGTGGCGGTGGTGGCGACGGCGGCGGGGGCTGCTGAGACCGCGGACCGGCGGCCGCGGACCGACACCATCAGCCGGGTCGCCATGACCCGGCGCGACACGAGAGGGCAACGATGCCTATCACGATCAACGCAATCGAGATCAGCGACGAGGCGGTGAATATCGAGTCCGCCAACTACGAGGGCGGGGACATCGCCGAGCGCCAGCGCCAGGCGGCGGTGGCGCTCGCCGTGCGCGAGCTGCTGCGTCAGCGGGCGGTGGAGACCGGCCTCGCCACCGAGGCCGAGGCCGACGACGGCGTGATCGACGCCCTCATCGAACGCGAGGTCACCATCCCGGAGGCCGGCGACGACGACTGCCGGGCCTACTACGAGAACAACCGCGAGCGCTTCCGCGAACCGCCGAGGGTGTACGCCCGGCACATCCTGCTGGCGGCGCTGCCCGACGATCCCGACAAGCGCGTGAGCCAGCGCGACCAGGCGGAGGCGCTGATCGCCGAGTGCCGCGACGGTGCGCCGTTCATCGATCTCGCCCGGCGCCACTCCGACTGCCCGTCCCGGGAGTACGGCGGTGAGCTCGGCGAGATCGCCCCGGGGGCGACCGTGCCGGAGTTCGAGCGCGCCGTGTGGCGGCTGCCCGAGGGGCTGGCGGCGCGCCCCGTGGAGACGCGCTACGGCTGGCACGTCGTCGACGTGCAGAGCCACGAGCCCGGCCACCTGCCGGACTACGAGACGGTGCGCCCGCGCATCGCCGACTACCTCACCGAGCGGGTGCGCCGCCGCGCCTTCGGCCAGTACGTGCGGCTGCTCGCCGCCGAGGCGGACATCGAGGGTGTCGACCTCGACGCCGCGGACTCCCCGCTGGTGCAGTGAACCAGTGAGAAGATCGGTCACTCCCTGGCACGGTGTGGAGACGCCTGCCATGCTGTCCGGCGGACCGCCCGCCGCGCGGCGGGCGTCAGTCACCACGGCCCGGGGAGGGCACGAGCACCGATGGACTACCAACGTTATCGCGAGGTCCTGAGCGAGCGCGTCGGCCGGCTGCCGGCGCGGTTCGATGCCGGGGAGTACCGGCGCCGCCTGGAGGCGGTGCGCGCGGGCATGCAGCGCGACGGCCTGGAGGCGCTGCTGGTCACCGACGCCGCCGAGGTGTGCTATCTCACCGGCTACTCGACCTTCGAGGTCTCCGTGTCCATCGCGCTGGTGGTCACGCCCTCGCGGACGTGGCTGCAGGTGCCCTCCATCGAGACCGGCCCGGCGGTGACCATGGCCCACGTCGACGAGATCGTGGGCTATCGCTGGGAGTTCCCCCACGAGGCCACGCGGCAGCTCGCCGAAGCCCTGGCCGGAGCGCGCCGGGTCGGCGTCGACGAGTGGGCACCGGGCCTGCGCCCCGGGCTGCTCGCCGCGCTGAGCGCCGTCCACGAGGCCGAGTGGGTCGCCACCGGCGAGCTGGTCGCGGCGGTGCGGCGGGTGAAGTCCGACGCCGAGCTGGCGGTGCTCGCCGAGAGCGCACGGATCACCGAGGCGGGCCTGGCGGCCTCCGCGGAGACTGTCGCCCCCGGTGTGACCGACTCCGAGGTCGCCGCCGCCGGCGCCCGCGCCATGCTCGCCGCGGGCAGCGAGTTCATGAGCATGCAGCCCATCGTCGCCGCCGGCGTGCGCTCGAGCATCATCCACAGCAACCATAACGGTCACCGGATCGCCGACGGCGAGCCGGTGTTCCTGGAGTACGGCGCCGTGCGCGGGCGCTATACCGCGCCGCAGATGCGCACCGTGGTCTGCGGCGAACCCACACAGGCCATGCGCGGGCTCTATGGCGCCTGCGCCGATCTCGTCGCGGGCCTGCGCGAGGCCATGCGCCCGGGCAACACCTTCGACGCCGCCGCCCGGGCGGCGGAGGCGGTGCTAGCGCCCCACGCCGACTCGGTGTTCTTCTCCGGTGTGTTCGGCTATACCGTCGGCGTGCAGTTCCCGCCGTCCTGGGTGGAGGGCACGGGCTTCATTGCCCGTGGGGTCGGGACGGTGTTCGAGCCGGGCATGGTCTTCCACCTGCCCATTTGCCTGCGCCGTCCCGGCGAGTGGGGCATCGGCATGAGCGAGACAGTGGTGGTCGAGGCCGGCGGTGCGCGGGCGATCACCGCCAACGACTGGGAGCTGGGCACCTGAGGGCGGGTGCCGGGTGGTTCCCCCGGCGAAGTGAATACAGTTATCCTCTTTGATTGTGTTCAGTTCGCCCAAAGGGGGACGCGCCGGTGACAATGAGCCCATCCGAGGCGCGCCGTGCGATCCGCGGCTGCATCGTCCATTGCCTGCACGACCCGGGCGAGGGCGACGACCCGAACGCGCTGGAGATCCTCGAGGACGGCGTGATCGTCATCGAGGACGGCCGGGTCGTGCGCACCGGCCCCGCAGACGCCGTGCTCCCCGGGCTGGACGCGGACACCCCGGTGGCGGACCACCGCGGCCGGCTGGTGATACCCGGGATGGTGGACTGCCACGTCCATTACGCCCAGACCGACGTGATCGCGAGCTTCGGCGAGCAGCTCCTCACCTGGCTGGAGCGCTACACCTTCCCCGCAGAGGGGCGTTTCCACGATGCCGGGCTCGCCGCCGAGACGGCGCGGTTCTTCGTCGACGAGCTGCTGCGCAATGGCACCACGTCGGCACTGGTGCTGGGCACGGTGCACGCCGTTTCCGCGGACGCCATCCTCGAGGCGGCGCGGGCGCGGGGTATGCGCCTGGCGGCGGGCAAGGTGCTGATGGACCGCAACGCCCCGGACTACCTCCGGGACACGCCGGAGACGGGCTACCGCGACACCCGCGCGCTGATCGAGCGCTGGCACGGCGTCGACCGGCTGAGTTACGCCATCACCCCGCGCTTCGCGCCCACCTCCAGCGACGCCCAGCTAGAGCGGGTCGGCGAGCTCGCGCGGGCGTACCCGGACACCTACGTGCACACCCACGTGGCCGAGAACGCCCAGGAGGTCGCCTGGGTGGCGGAGCTCTTCCCCTGGAGCCGGAGCTACCTGGACGTCTACGACCGCTACGGCATGCTGCGCGAGCGCGCACTCTACGCCCACTGTATCCACCTGGACGACGACGACCGCCGGCGCATGGCGGAGACCGGGGCGGTCATGGGCTTCTGCCCGACCTCGAACCTGTTCCTCGGCAGCGGCCTGTTCGATTACGCCGCGGCGCGCAGCGCGGGGGTGCGGGTGGGCCTGGCGACGGACGTCGGCGGCGGTACCAGCATGAGCATGCTCCGCACCGCCGCGGAGGCGTATAAGGTGGCCCAGCTCCGGGGGACGGCGCTGTCGCCGGCGCGGCTGCTTTACCTTACGACCCTGGCGGGGGCGGAGGCGCTGTCCGTGGCGGACCGCATTGGCAGTTTCCGTGCCGGGTGCGAGGCGGACCTGGTGGTGCTCGACCCCGCCGCGACGCCCATGATCGCACGGCGCACCGCCGCGGCGGAGACCGTCGCGGAGCGGCTGTTCGCGCTGTTCACGCTGGGTGACGAGCACTGCATCGCCGAGACCTGGCTCCAGGGCCAGCCCGCCTATACCCGCGCCGCCTCCTGAGCGCGGCGCCCGCTCAGCGCCGGAGGATGCTCGCGAGGTCGACCTGGCCGTCGCGCTCGGCGAGGGTCAGGCGTTGCTCAAGGTGGTCGAGGTGTTCGCGGGCGAGCCGGGCGGCGAGCTCGCTGTCGCCGGCGAAGATCGCATCCGTGATGCCGCGGTGGTCGCCCTCGCGGTAGCAGGCGCTGATCCCCGGGACCTTGTACAGGGCGACCGCGATGGAGGTGCGCAGGATCAGCTCACGCAGGATCCCGGCGAGCACCTGATTGGGGCAGAAGTCCGCGAGGCGCTCGTGGAAGCGCAGGGACAGGTGGATGCGGTCTTCGTGGGCGCCCTCGCGGTGGGCGGTGTGCTCGGCGTCGACCAGGCCGGCGATCTCCGTGCGCGCCGTCTCGCCGAGGTGACCGGCGACCTGGCGGATCACCTCGCTCTCGATGTGGCGGCGCGCCTCGAATATCTGGGCGGTCTCCTCCGGCCCCGGTCTCGCGACCACCGCGATCTGGTTGCGCCGCATCAGGATGATGTGGTCGCCCGCGAGCCGGACCAGCGCCCGGCGGACCACCGAACGGCTTACCCCGAAGATCTCGCTCAGTGTCAGCTCCGGCAGACGCGAGCCCGGCGGCAGCTGCTGGGCCAGTACGGCGTGGCGGATTGCGTCGTAGATCCGGTCCTCGGCGCGTGCCGCCGAGTGCGTGCTACGTCCCTGAGCCAGCGATTGCACCATGTCGTTCAAGGTCGGCCGTGACGGTTGCCTGGGGCATTGGGTAAGGCCCCGTAAGGTAACCCGTTTGCCGCATTACGTCACGCACCGGTCCCCGGGAAAGTTGCCTTCATGTTGTGTCGACAATTAATGTCTAATACTGTCGTCAAATAGCCCCCATGACCGGATGATGCCGGTGGAATGCGGGGCGGTGGTTCCCGTCCGGCGACATGCAGGGCCGGATCGGCGGATTTGAATGTCGACAATAGGCTTCTAGTCTTTGGGTACAGGCGGCGATTCGACAGGCCGCCGGGCTGCGGGAGAAGATGATGACGGATTCGGTGCGTTTCCTGTTCGGCCACGAGATGCGGGAGCTCCGCGACGTGGACCCGACCCGGACCGTGCTCCAGTGGCTGCGCGAGGACCAGTACGCCACCGGCACCAAGGAGGGCTGTGCCGAGGGGGACTGCGGCGCCTGCACCGTGGTCCTCGGCGAGCCGGACGGGGAGGGTGGCATGCGCTATCGCGCGGTCAACGCCTGCATCCTCTTCGTGCCGGTGCTCGACGGTCGCCAGCTACTCACCGTGGAGCACCTCGCTGGCGCGGACGGCGCCATGCACCCGGTCCAGCGTGCGATGGTGGACCACCACGGCTCCCAGTGCGGGTTCTGCACCCCCGGTTTCGTGATGTCGCTGTTCGCGCTCTACCTCGAGGGCGGGCGTCCGGACCGGCAGCGGATCAACGATACCCTGGCGGGCAACCTCTGCCGTTGCACCGGCTACCGGCCGATCGTCGACGCCGCGCTCGCCATGCACGACTATCCCTGGGACGACCCGGTCCGTGCACGGGCCGCCGGGACGGCGGAGCGGCTGACGGCGCTGCGCCGCACCGACACCCTGGCGCTGGCGTGGCAGGGGCGGCGCTACTTCGCACCGGTGTCCGCCGACGGCCTGGCCAGGGTCCTCGGTGAACACCCGGACGCGACCCTGCTCGCCGGCGGCACCGACGTGGGGCTGTGGGTGACCAAGCGCCACATGGACCTGGACACGGTGGTCCACGTCGGCGACGTCGCGGAGCTCCACGGCATCCACGAGGACGCGGACGGCGTGGCTATCGGTGCGGCGGTCACCCACGGCGAGGCGCTGGACGTGCTTGGGCGCCGCTTCCCGGACTTCGGCGAGCTCCTGCGCCGTTTCGCCTCGGTGCAGATCCGCAACTCCGGGACCCTGGGCGGCAACATCGCCAACGGCTCGCCCATCGGCGACAGCATGCCGGTGCTCATCGCCCTGGGGGCGCGGCTGACCCTGAACGGCCCGGACGGCCGGCGGGAGATGCCCATCGAGGATTACTTCATCGACTACGGCCGCCAGGACCGCCGCCCCGGGGAGTTCGTCGAGCGTGTCTGGATCCCCGCCCTCGGCGGGGACGAGCACTTCCGCTGCTACAAGATCTCCAAGCGCTTCGACCAGGACATCTCCGCGGTCTGCGCCGCCTTCCGCCTGCGCCTGTCGGACGGCCGGGTGGTGGCGATCCGTACCGGCTTCGGCGGCGTCGCCGCCACCCCGCGGCGGGCGCCGCGCACCGAGCGCGAGCTCACCGGCGCCGCCTGGGACGAGGCCGGGGTCCGTCGCGGCGAGGCCGCGCTGGCCGCCGAGCTCACCCCGATCACGGACATGCGCGCGAGCCGGGAGTACCGCCGGCTCGTTGCCGCGCAGCTGTTGCACAAGTTCTACATCGAGACGACGGATCCGCAGGCCCGCACGCGGGTGCTCGCGGAGGAGGCCGCGTCATGAGCGAGACCGATACCCGCCGGGGCAACCCGGGCGTGAACGTCGCCCGGCCCCACGACAGCGCCCACAAGCACGTCAGCGGCAGCGCCCGCTACGTCGACGACCTGCCCGAGCCCCGGGAGCTGCTCCACGCCTATGCCCGGCTCGCGGAGCGCGCCCATGCCCGCATCAACCGGCTGGACGTCTCCGCGGTCGACGGCGGGGGCGTCGCCGCCGTGGTCACGCCGGAGGGGCTCGGCACCACCAACGACATCGGCCCGGTCTTCCCGGGCGACCAGGTGTTTGCCGACGGCGAGGTACTCTTTTACGGGCAGCCGCTGTTCGCCGTCGCCGCGGGCAGCATCGACGCCGCCCGGCGCGCGGCGATGCGCGCCGAGGTGGACTACGAGGACCTGCCCGCGATCCTGGACGTGGATGCCGCGCTGGATGCCGACGCCGACCTGCTGGCGCCCAAGCGCTGGCGCCGTGGTGAGCCGGAGGCCGCCATCGAGGCCGCGCCCCACCATCTTGAGGGCCGGACCTACGTGGGCGGCCAGGAGCATTTCTACCTGGAGGGCCAGGTGGCGATGGCCGTCCCCCAGGAGGACGGCGACATGCTCGTCTACAGCTCCACCCAGCACCCCTCGGAGGTGCAGCACCTGGTCGCGAAGGTCCTCGGCCTGCCGGATCACGCGGTCACCGTGGAGACCCGGAGGATGGGCGGCGCCTTCGGCGGCAAGGAGACCCAGGGGGCGCAGATCGCGGTCATCGCCGCGCTGCTCGCGCAGCGCACGGGGCGGCCGGTGAAGTACCGCCTCGACCGCGACGACGACATGACCATGACCGGCAAGCGCCACGATCTGCGCATCGACTACCGGGTGGGCTTCGACGACGACGGCCGCATCCGCGGCATCACCTTCATGCAGGCAGTGCGCTGCGGCTACGCGCCGGACCTCTCGCACTCCGTCTCCGATCGGGCGATGTACCACGCGGACAACGCCTACTTCCTGGAGAACGTCGAGATCACCTCCCGGCGGCTGCGCACCAACACCGTCTCCAACACCGCCTTCCGCGGCTTCGGTGGGCCCCAGGGGATGGTGGGCATGGAGCACGTGATCGAGGAGATCGCCCGCGAGCTCGGCCTGGATCCGCTGGCCGTGCGCCGCCGTAACCTCTACGGCGTGGACGAGCGCAACATCACCCCCTACGGCATGACCGTGGAGGACAACATCCTCCCCGAGCTGCTCGGCGAGCTGGAGACGAGCTCCGAGTATGCCCGCCGACGCGAGGCGGTGCGTGCGTACAACGCGGCGAGCCCCTGGCTGAAGAAGGGCATCGCGGTGACGCCGGTGAAATTCGGCATCTCCTTCACCGCCAAGCACCTCAACCAGGCGGGCGCGCTGGTGCTTGTCTACCAGGACGGCAGCGTCCAGCTCAATCACGGCGGCACCGAGATGGGCCAGGGACTGCACATCAAGGTGGCCCAGGTGGTGGCGGAGGTCTTCGGCATCGACCTCGAGCGGGTGCGGATCACCGCCACCCATACCGGCAAGGTGCCGAACACCTCGCCCACGGCGGCGTCCTCCGGCTCGGACCTCAACGGCGCCGCCGCCTACAACGCGGCGACGAAGATCGTCGACCGGCTGCTTCCGGTCATCCGCGACCACTTCGACGTGTCCACGGACGCCGCCATCACCTTCCGCGACAACGCCGTGTACGCCGGCGGCCGCGAGCTCGCGTCCTTCGCGGAGGTGGTACGCCTCGCCTACTTCCGCCGCGTGCAGCTCTCCGCGGCGGGCTTCTACGCCACGCCGAAGCTCCAGATCAACGAGGACGGCACCGGCCGGCCGTTCTACTACTTCGCCTACGGCGCGGCCTGCTCCGAGGTGGTGGTGGACACGCTCACCGGCGAGTATCGCGTCACCCGGGTGGACATCCTCCACGACGTGGGCCGCTCGTTGAACCCGGCTATCGACATGGGCCAGATCGAGGGCGGCTTCATCCAGGGCATGGGCTGGCTGACCACCGAGGAGCTGTGGTGGGACGAACACGGCCGGCTGATGACCCACGCGCCGTCCACCTACAAGATCCCCGCGTGCAGTGACCTGCCCGCCGACTTCCGCGCCCGCATCTACGAGCGGGGCGAGAACGTCGAGGAGGCCCTTTACCGTTCCAAGGCGGTGGGCGAGCCGCCGCTGATGCTGGCGATCTCCGTACTCCACGCGCTGAAGGACGCGGTCGCCTCGGCGGCCGACTATCGCGTGGCCGCGCCGCTGCACGCCCCGGCGACGCCGGAGGCGGTGCTCATGGCCGTGCAGGCGGTGCGCGGGACCGTCGGCGCCGGGGTTGCCGCGGCGCAGCCGGAGGTCGCCGGATGAGCCACTGGAGCGAGCGCCTGGCCGGGCACTACCGTGCCGACGAGGCCTGCGTCGTGGTGACCCTCGTCGCCATCGAGGGCTCCTCGCCCCGGGAGCCCGGGGCGAAGATGCTGGTCACCGCCGAGGGTGCCAGCGGCACCCTCGGCGGCGGCACCGTCGAGCACCTGGCGCAGGAGCGTGCGCGCGAGATCCTCGCCGCCGGTGCGGGCAATATCGACGGCCCGGCGCTGGAGTCCTTCACCCTCAACGACGCCATCGACCAGGCCTGCGGCGGGCGCATGTCGCTGCTCTTCGAGCCGGTCTGGCCGGCCGCCTTCCGCATCGGCCTGTTCGGCGCGGGCCACGTGGGTCAGGCGCTGGTCCGGGTGCTCGCCGACGTGCCCTGCCGGATCCACTGGGTGGATTCTCGCCCCGGCATGTTCCCGGAGGCGGTGCCCGGTGTCGCGGAGCCGGTGCTCGCCGAGCAGCCGGAGAAGGAGGTCGAGTCGCTGCCCGACGGGGCCTTCGTCATCGCCATGACCCACAGCCATGACATCGACCTGGAGATCGTCGACGCCGCGCTGCGTGCCGGGCGTTTCCCGTTCGTGGGCACGATTGGCTCGAAGACCAAGCGCGCGCGATTCCGCAGCCGCCTCGCCGAGCGCGGGCTCGACGAGGCCACCATCGACGGGCTCACCATTCCCATCGGTCTGCCCGGCGTGGGTGGTAAGCGGCCCGCGGAGATCGGCGTCGCCGTCGCCGCCCAGCTCCTCCAGTGGCGCGACGCCGGGGGCCGCTCCTGAATCGGCCGGATCGGTCGATGCGCGGCAACCACGGTGTGGTCCGCGCCTGCCACAGGCAGCGGAAGCCGCTGCCGGGCCGCGCCTACAGCGTGCCGCCGCGCAGCAGGTGGTGCCAGTAGAAGCGCGGCAGGAAGTCCTTCTTGAAGTGCCACATGCTCCGGCGCTCCTCCGTCGGCTTACCGGGGAAGGTGGGAGCGAGCTCGCCGCCGTAGCGGAACTCCGCGAGCAGCACCCGCCCGTAGGCCGTGGTCAGCGGGCAGGCGCCGTAACCATCGTAGGCCGCTTCGCTGGTGCGGCCGTCGAGCTCGGCGAGCAGGCCGTCCACCACCACCGGCGCCTGGCGGCGCACCGCCGCGGCGGTCTTGGAGTTCGGCGTGTTGCAGGCATCGCCGAGCGCAAACACCGCCGGGTAGTCGGGATGGCGCAGGGTGGCCTTGTCGACGGCGATCCAGCCCGCCTCGTCCGCCAGCGGTCCCTCGCGCACGAACGCCGGGGCGCGCTGGGGCGGGGTGACGTGGAGGACGTCGTAGCCGACGGTCTCGTCGCCGTCCTCGCCGGTGAACGTGGCCTCCCGGCGGGCGCCGTCCACCGCGGTGAGGCGGCGGCCGTAGTGCACGTCGATACCGTGGCGCTCGGCCACTCGCTCCAGCGGCGGCACGAACTCGGGCACCGAGAACAGCGCCTTGCCGGCGGTGTAGAAATCGATCTGTGCCTCGTCGCGGTGTCCCTGCCGACGCAGGTGGTCGGCGGCGAGGTAGGCGATCTTCTGCGGCGCACCCGGGCACTTGATCGGCATCGGCGGCTGCGTGAACACCAGCCGGCCGCCGCGGTGGTCACGCAGGCACTCCCAGGTGTAGCCGACGGTGCCGGGTGAGTAGTTGCTGCAGACGCCGTCGCGCCCGAGGGCCTCGGCGACGCCGGGGATGGCGTCCCAGTCGACCGTGAGGCCGGGGGCGAGCACCAGGTGGCTGTAGCCGAGCTCGCGGCCGTCGTCGAGGCCCACCCGGGACTGTGCCGGATCCACCGCGGTCACCGCGGCACGGTGCCAGGTCACGCCGTCGGGCATCACCCGGGCCGTCGGGCGCGAGAGTTCCGGCAGACGCGCTACGCCGGCGCCGGCGAGGGTGAAGCCGGGCTGGTAGTAGTGGGTGTCGGACGGCTCGATGACCGCGACGTCGATGTCGCTGCGCCGTCGGCGCAGCTGGGCGGCCACGGTGATGCCGGCGGTGCCTCCGCCGACGATGAGAACGTCATGGGATTGCGTCATGCCCCTCGCCCCGGTTGTGCGTTTCCGGCAACCTTACGCAGGGCTATATATATTTTGAAGGAATAATGGATTCTTTGTTATGACCGTTGGGAACTAAAAAACCATACCGGTTTGAGTTTGCTCATTGCGAGCGATTCACCGCCTCAATGGAACGATTGAAATTTCCCATCGCTCAGCGTCTTGCCGTTTGTGCGATGCAGCGTGACAATAGTCTCCGATCCGGTCATAGGTACTGCCGTACCGTTCCCCGGGAGTGTGTCGGAGGCCCGATGCGTGGTCCGGCCCCCGCCTGATCCTGGCCCGCCACGCCGGCGCATGAGCGCGCCGTGCGGTCAGATGCGCCACGCTCCGAGAAGCGGCAATACCTATGACCGGCTCGATTGCCCCGGCGGCGCCCGCCCCGGGGTATTTCCGTTTGGGTCAGTGGGTCTTTTTCGCGGTGGGGTGTTTGCCCGCCGCCCGTTGCGGGGGTCGTTGCGATGTTTGTGGATGAGCAGTTTCTGCGGGTGGCCGAAGAGCTCGGCTGGGATATCAACCGCCAGGTCGCCAAGCTGGAGGCCTTCGCGGAGATTTTTGGCACGAGTGCGCCGATGGAGGAATACCTCGATCGCCGGGGCGTGACGGGATCCGCCCGACGCGACCTCAAGCTGGTGCGCAATGTCTACCTCGAGTTCGTGGAGTCGATAGGCAACCGCGGTGCGATGAATCATTTCCTGCGCAACGAGATGCGCCTCGCCGCCGAGGCGGCACGGGCGGCGGAGCAGGCCGCCCGCGAGACCCCGGCGGTGCCGCCGGTTCCCGCGGCGCGGACCGGCTGGTTCGCGCGCTTGCGGCGGCGGATGCAGGCGCGGGCATGAGCACGCCGCGCATCGGGGTGCTGCTCTGCGATGACCTCCACGAGGGGCTCGATACCGCGTGGCCGAGCTACGGCGCGCTGTTCGGGGCGATGCTCGGCGATGCCGGCCCGGTACGCTCGTGGCGGTTTCATGCCGGCGAGCGGCCGGAGAGCGTCACCGAGGCCGACTGCTGGGTGGTCAGCGGCTCGCGCGCGGATGCCTGGGCGGACACCGGCTGGGTGGCGGAGCTGCGGGGCTTCGTGGCCGCGGCCCGCGAGGCCGGGCAGCGCCTGCTCGGCGTGTGTTTCGGCCACCAGATCGTCCACGCCGCCCTGGGCGGGCGGGTCGGCCGCGCGCCGCAGGGCTGGGGGCTGGGCATCTACCCGGTCGCCGCGACCCGCGCGTTCGGCCCCTGGGCCGCGGGGGAGCCGCTGGCGCTCCTCTCCGTCCACCAGGACCAGGTCCTCGAGCCCGCGCCGGGGCTGGAGGGGATCGCCGCGGGGGCGTTCTGCCCGCACTATGCGAGCGCGGCGCCGGGCGTGCTCACCGTCCAGGGCCACCCGGAGTTCGACCGCGATTTCTTCACGGCGCTATTGCCCCGGGCCGGCGAGAAGGCGGGTGCCGAGGCGGAGCGCCGGGCGCGGACGAGCCTCGACCAGCCGAACGATCACGCCCGTTTCGCCGCGCTGCTGCGCGACTTCGCGGCCGGCCACGATCCCGTCTGAGCCGTGAAGCGCGGCGAGGCGAATGGCATACTGTCGCGCCCCACGAGCCGTGACGGTGCCATGAGCGACGACGCCCCGAATGCCACCGCGGAGCGGGTCTACGGCCGCTACCGCGCCATCGTCCCGGACTGGGACGCCTTCCTCGAGAGCCTCACCCGACCGCTGGCGCCCACGGTGTGGCCCCACCCCGCGCGGATCAGCCGTGACGGGCTGCAGCGCCTGCTGTCGGAGGCGGGTGTCGGGAGCACGCCGGTGCCGTGGCACCCGAGCGCGCTGCGCCTGTCCGAGGGGTTCGGGGCGGGTGGCCACTGGGGGTACTTCGCGGGGCTCTACCAGTCCCAGGAGGCGGTCGCGACGGTGCCCGTGATGCTGCTCGACCCTTTGCCCGGCGAGCGCGTCCTGGACATGTGCGCGGCGCCGGGGAACAAGACCGCCCAGATCGCCCTGGCCATGGGCAATCGCGGCACCGTCCATGCCAACGAGGTCCAGCGCGGGCGGCTGTCGCCGCTGCAGGGCACGATCCGCCGGCTGGGCCTGCTCAACGTCAGCATCACCCTGCGCCCCGGCGAGGACCTGGCGCTCTCGAACGGTCCCTTCGACCGGATCCTGGTGGACGCGCCGTGCAGCGGTGAGGGGATCTGGCGCAAGGTCGTCGGCGAGCGCGCGATGAAGCACTTCCAGGTCGCCGACGCGACCATGCGCGAGCGCCTGGCGGCGCGCCAGCAGCGGCTGCTCGCCCGGGCGGTCCGGCTCGCGCGGGTCGGCGCGCGCATCGTCTACTCCACCTGCACGGTGGCGCCCGAGGAGAACGAGGCGGTGGTGGACGCGGTGCTGCGTGCCTTTCCCGGCCAGCTCGCGGTGCGCCCGGCCCGGCTGCCCGGCTTCGAGTGTTCGCCGGGGATCACCGAATGGGCGCGTGCGGGCTTCGACCCGTCCCTCGCCGGGGCTGCGCGGGTCTGGCCGCACCAGAACGACACCGGCGGCTTTTTCGCGGCGGTGCTGGAGAAGGTGGACGGCCCCGAGCCCGACGGCGCGCTGGTCCACCCGGCGGGCGCGGACGACGCTGTGCTCGACGAGCTCGGGGCGACCTACGGGCTCGATGAAGACGCCTTTGCCGGCGTCACCACCCACCGTGGCGGCGGCCGCTACCTCAGCGCGGTCAGCGCGGACCACCGCCTGCCGCCGGGGCTCGCGACGCAGACCACCGGTCTGCCGGTGCTCGGTACGCAGGCCCGGCCGCCGAAGCCGACCACGGCGTTCGCGCTGGCCTGGGCGCCGGCGGCGCAGGCGAATATCCTGGACGTGGACGACGCGGGCCTTGCCGACTACATCGCGCGGCGGCCGCTGTATCTCGACCGTGCCGAGGTCCCCGAGGCACCCTACGTGCTGGTCCGCCACCGGGGGCACGGCATCGGCGTGGCCCATGTGCGCGGCCGCCAGGCGGACGGCCGGGTGGCCTTCGCCAGCCTTCACCCCAAGGCCTGGGCCGGGCGCTGAGCCCGCGTCCGCGAATACGCATTCACCCGCCATAGGAGACGAGCCGATGCAGGTCTGGCACATCCCCGAACCCGGTGGCCCCGAAGCGCTGACCCTTGCCGAGCGTCCGGACCCGGTCCCGGGCCCCGGCCAGCTCGTGGTGCGCGTGCGCGCCGCGGGCGTCAACCGTGCCGACGTGCTCCAGCGCCTCGGTCACTATCCGGCGCCGCCCGGCGTGGTGGCGGATGTCCCCGGGCTGGAGTACGCGGGCGAGGTCGAGGCCGTGGGCGAGGGCTGCGTGCAGCGCCGGGTCGGCGATCGGGTGATGGGCCTGGTCGGCGGCGGTGCCTACGCCGAGCGCGTGCTCGTGCACGAGCGCGAGACCCTGCCGGTGCCCGAGGGCATGGACGACGCGCGGGCCGCGGCGCTCCCCGAGGCCTTCCTCACCGCGTGGCGCGCCATCGCCCTGGAGGGGGGGCTGCGCCCGGGCGGCTTCTGCGTGATCCGCGCCGCCACCTCCGGCGTGGGCACGGCGGCGGTGCAGCTGGCCCGCGCCATCGGGGCCCGCAGCCTGGGGACCGGCCGGGACGCCGCCCGGCTGGACGCGGTACGCGCCCACGGCATGGACGCCGCGTTCGTCGACGACGGCGAGGCGTCACTCGCGGATGCGGTGCGCGGGGCGAACGCCGGCGAGGGGGCCGACGTGATCCTGGACCTGGTGGGCGGCGACGGCCTGCCCGCGGCGCTCAAGGCGCTGCGCGCCGAGGGCACGCTGGTGCTGGTGGGGATGATGGGCGGCAGCCGTACCGAGCTGAACCTCGGCGCGGTGCTCATGCGCCGGCTCACGCTCCGGGCGATGACCATGCGCAGCCTGCCGCTGGAGCGCCGTATCCAGGTGGTGCGTGCCTTCGAGGCGGAGATGCTGCCGCTGTTCGCGCACGGCGGTCTGGCACCGGTGCTGGACCGGACCGTGGCGTTCGCGCAGGCACCGGAGGCACACCGGATCATGGAGTCCGGTCAGCACCTCGGCAAGCTGGTGCTCACCCACGGCTGAGCCGGCCGAGGGTGCGGCTCAGTCGCGCTCGCGTTCGGATTCCGTGATCGTGGCTGCGCGCTCGCGCAGCCGCTCGAGCACGGTGACGGTCGTGCGCAGCTCCGTCTCGTCGAGGCCCTCGACCATCTCGTCGCGCAGTGTCGCGGCGACGCTCATGATCTGGTCCAGCGCCCGGTGGGCGCGCTCGGTAAGGTAGATGCGGTTGCGCCGGCGGTCGTCGCTGCAGGCCTTGCGCTCGATCCAGCCGTCGGCGGCGAGGCGGTCGAGCAGGCGCACTACCGTCGGCGGCTCGATGCCCGTTCGTGCAGCGAGCTCGCGCTGGGTCAGCCCCTCGCCACCGCGGGAGATGTTCATGAGCGTGCGCCATTTGGCCTGGCTGAGCCCCAGCGGGCGCAGCCGCGTGTCCAGGGCCTGGCGCCACTGCTGGGCGGTCTCCGCGAGCATGAGCCCGAGGTGGTCGATATCCGCCGCGTCGGTCTGTGGGGAACGGGTCATGGACCGTGCCTGTCGTCTTTCGGTCAGCCCGCAATCGTAACACGGGCATGCCGCCGCGTGCCGGCCTTGCCGCTCAGGGGCGGTCCGTGACGGCACGGGCGAGGCCCGCAAGGGCGGGTAACGGTGCGTCGATACGCCATACGGGGATGCCGGCGAGGTAGTCGTGCATCCGCCCCTTGGCCGTGAACCGGGCCATGAACGTGGCGTGGTCGAAGCGGCTGCCCAGACGGGGCAGGATGCCCCCGCCCAGGTAGACGCCGCCGCGGGCCCCGGTGGTCAGAGCGACCCCCGCGGCGACGGTCGCGAGTGCCCGGGTGAACAGCGTGAGCGTCTCCGCGGCGCGGGTGCCGCCCGCGTCGGCGGCGGCGATGATGGCCGCGGGCGCGAGCGCCTCCGGCGGCGCGCCGTCGAGTTCGGCGAGGGCGTCGTGGACCGCGGTCAGCCCCATCCCGGAGGCAACGCGTTCGGCACTGCAGTGGCCGAAGCGCTGCCGCAGCGCCTGTGCGACGGCCTCCTCGCGGGCGTCGCAGGGGGCGAAGCTGGCGTGTCCGCCTTCGCCGCCGACGGCGTGGTGTCCGCCGCCAGGGCAGGGGACGAGCACCGATATGCCCAGCCCGGTACCCGGGCCGAGCACGGCAATCGGCGCCGCGGGCCCCGCGGCGCCCGGATTCACCGGTGTACATTCCGACCGTGACAGGCCCGGCACCGCCAGCGCCTGGGCCACGAAGTCGTTGACGATCTCCAGTCCTTCCAGCCCCAGCCGGTCCCGGGCCTGTGTCGTGGAGAAACGCCACGGCCCGTTGGTCAGCGCGATCCGGTCTCCCGCCACCGGGCCGGCGACGGCGCACAGCGCCCGGCGTGGTCGCGGGGCGGCGGGGAGACCGTCCAGGTAGTGATTCGCGGCGGTGGCCAGGTCGGTGAAGTCGGCGGTGACCAGTTCGCGGACGTGGTGGATAGCGCCGTCGTCCGGGTCGGCGAGTGCGAAGCGGGCCCGGGTGCCGCCGATGTCGGCGATCAGCCAGGGTGTGCCGTGATGGGCCGTCGCCATAGTGGGGGTGCCTCCCCGGAGTGGGTTCCCCGTCGAGTGTAACGTTTCCGTCACGGGGCGATGCGGACGTCACCGGGGCGGCGGTGATAGTCTTCGTCCACGGAGAAACGCCAATCACGATACAGGAACACGGAGTGACCATGGGCACGCTGACCAAGGGAATCACGGGGGTTGCCGCGAGCCTGCTGCTGGCCGTGGCGGTTACCGGCTGCAGCACCACCGCACCGCCGCCCGGCGCCGGGCAGGAGCAGGCACAGCCGGGCGAGGTCGTCGGCCAGAAGACCATCTGGTCGGACGCGGACCGGGGCTGGGTGAAGCTCGTGGCCGCCGAGCCCCGCGGCGGCGGCTATGATCAGCCGGTGCACGTCGATCCCCAGTGGCTGCGACAGGCGCTCTATGACATCAAGCTGCGCGTCGAGCGCGACGGAGACAACGAGCGTGCCATCCGGCTCTTCAGTGTCGCGCAGCTCGACGTTCTGGTGCCGACCCTGGTGCGCGGGCTTGCCGAGGCGGGTCCGGACCAGGCGGTCGCCTTCGCCACCGCGGCCCGGCGCGGCGGCTTCACCTTCTTCGATCCGGTGCGGCTGACCACGGCGCGGGTCTTCGTCGAGGACGGCCGGCTCAACGTGCTCTTCGGCACGGTCTCCGAGCCGTTGCCCGAGGACGAGGTGCGCGGGTTCGTCGCCGATGCCCGCGTGGGCACCCGCGAAGAGGTGATCAACGAGGGCGGCACCGTCTGGAGCCGTGGCTGGGAGTCGCGTATGGAGCGGGACGACTGGGTCGTTCTCGCGGTGAAGACCACGGAGGGGGAGCTTCCGGCGCTGCCCGAGGCCGGGGCGAAGGCCGGGACCGATCCGGCGGAGCAGCCGGCGCCGGCGGCGGCCGATACCCCGGCACCGTCGCGCACCGCGCGGGACCGGCTGAAGCTGCTGAAGTCCCTCCACGAGGACGGCCTGATCACCGATGAGGAGTACAGCCGCAAGCGTCGTGAGGTCCTCGACACCCTCTGAGGCGCCTGCCTCTTCGTTGCGGGGGTGTCCCGTCCCGGGGCGTCCCCGCCATTCCCGCCCCATCTCCAGGTCCGCTCGCCGCGGTGAACCCCGCTGCCGGACCGGTCATCGGTTTAATCTGTACCAAAAGAGTCCGTTTTGAGTTAGAATCCGGACTGCGATGATACGAATTAACCGTGAAACCGACTAT
The DNA here is from genome assembly GCF_000374645.1 of Arhodomonas aquaeolei DSM 8974. Classification (GTDB taxonomy): domain Bacteria; phylum Pseudomonadota; class Gammaproteobacteria; order Nitrococcales; family Nitrococcaceae; genus Arhodomonas; species Arhodomonas aquaeolei. The sequence goes on along the minus strand of NZ_KB894807.1, from coordinate 53,522 downwards.
GGCATCGGCATCCTCTCGATGCTGGCACGCGATGACGACGCGCGGGTGACCGCGGCGACGCTCGCGGACCGGCGTGGGCTGCCGCAGCCGATGGTCAGCAAGATCCTCAAGCACCTGGCACGGGCCGGCATCCTGGTCTCGTACCGTGGTGCCAAGGGTGGCTACGGCCTCGCCCGGCGCCCGGAGGAGATCACGGTGGCGGAGATCATTGCCGCGCTGGAAGGCCCCATTTCGCTCACCGAGTGCGTGGAGGAAGGGGTCGAGGCCTGCCAGTACAGCAACTACTGCACGGTCAGCGGCAACTGGACCCGAATCAACCGGGTGGTGCACGAGGCGCTCTCGCGCATCACCCTCGCCGAGATGAGTGCCCCGGAGCCCGACATGCCCGGCACCGCCGGGCCGGGTGCCCGTGACGAATTTCCCATTGAGTTTTCCGGAGTCCGCTATGTCAGCGACGTCTAAGACCCTGGAAGAAGTGACCACCCGCGGCTACGAGGCGGGCTTCATCACTGACATCGAGCAGGAGTCGGCACCGCCGGGCCTGAACGAGGAGATCATCCGCTTCATCTCCGCCAAGAAGGAGGAGCCGGAGTGGATGCTGGAGTGGCGCCTGGAGGCCTACCGGCAGTGGCAGCAGATGCCGGAGCCGGACTGGGCCAAGGTCAACTTCGAGCCGATCGACTTCCAGGCGATCTCGTACTATGCCGCGCCGAAGGAGCGCCCGGAGAGCCTCGACGAGGTGGACCCGAAGCTCCTCGAGACCTACGAGAAGCTCGGCATCCCCATGCACGAGCGCGAGATGCTCGCCGGCGTGGCGGTGGACGCGGTGTTCGACTCGGTGTCCGTGGCCACCACCTACAAGGACAAGCTCGCCGAGCACGGCATCGTGTTCTGCTCGATGTCCGAGGCGATCCGCGAGCATCCGGAGCTGGTGCGCAAGTACCTCGGCACCGTCGTGCCCCAGGGCGACAACTTCTTCGCTGCGCTGAACTCGGCGGTGTTCTCGGACGGCTCGTTCGTGTTCATCCCCAAGGGCGTGAAGTGCCCGATGGAGCTGTCCACGTACTTCCGCATGAACGCCGGCCACACCGGGCAGTTCGAGCGCACGCTCATCGTGGCCGAGGAGGGGGCGTCGGTCTCCTACCTCGAGGGCTGCACCGCGCCCATGCGCGACGAGAACCAGCTCCATGCCGCGGTGGTCGAGCTGGTGGCGCTGGACGACGCCCAGATCAAGTACTCCACGGTCCAGAACTGGTACCCGGGCGACGAGAACGGCAAGGGCGGGATCTACAACTTCGTCACCAAGCGCGGCCTGTGCGCCGGCGACCGCTCCAAGATCTCGTGGACCCAGGTGGAGACCGGCTCCTCGGTGACCTGGAAGTACCCGAGCTGCGTGCTTCGCGGCGACGACTCGGTGGGCGAGTTCTACTCCGTGGCCGTGACCCGCCACCGCCAGCAGGCGGACACGGGCACCAAGATGATCCACATGGGGCGGAACACCCGCAGCACCATCGTCTCCAAGGGCATCTCCGCCGGCCACGGCCAGCAGAGCTACCGTGGCCTGGTGCGGATCACGCCCAAGGCGCAGGGCGCGCGCAACTACTCGCAGTGCGACTCCATGCTGATGAGCTCGACCTGCGGGGCGCATACCTTCCCGTACATCGACGTGCAGAACCCCACCGCGCAGGTGGAGCACGAGGCGACGACCTCGAAGATCAGCGACGACCAGGTGTTCTACTGCAACCAGCGCGGTATCGACACCGAGGACGCCGTCTCGCTGATCGTCAACGGCTTCTGCAAGGAGGTGTTCCGCACCCTGCCCATGGAGTTCGCCGTGGAGGCGCAGAAGCTCCTCGAGGTCACCCTCGAGGACAGCGTGGGCTGAACCGCGCACGAGACACCGTGGCAGCGCCCCGCGACGAGGGCGCGCCGCCGAACCGGACCCGCAAGAATTCGCTGGAGGCCAGACATGGCACTGCTGGAGATCAGGAACCTGCACGCCTCGGTGGACGGCACCGAGATCCTCAAGGGCATCGACCTCGACATCGAGCCGGGGAAGGTGCACGCCATCATGGGCCCGAACGGCTCGGGCAAGAGCACGCTCTCCAAGGTGCTCGCCGGTGACGAGCGCTACGAGGTCACCGCCGGCGAGATCCGCTACCGTGGCCGCAACCTTCTGGAGCTCGCGCCGGAGGAGCGCGCCCGGGAGGGTATCTTCCTCGGCTTCCAGTACCCGGTGGAGATCCCCGGGGTGTCCAACACCTACTTCCTCAAGGCCGCGCTCAACGCGATCCGCAAGTACCGCGGCCAGGAGGAGCTCGACGCGATGGAGTTCCTGCAGCTCATCCGCGAGCGCGCCAAGACCGTGAAGCTCGACGAGTCGCTGCTCCAGCGCCCGGTCAACGAGGGCTTCTCCGGCGGCGAGAAGAAGCGCAACGAGGTCTTCCAGCTCGCCGTGCTCGAGCCCATGCTCGCGATCCTCGACGAGACCGACTCCGGGCTCGACATCGACGCGCTGCGCACCGTCGCCGACGGCGTCAATGCCATGCGCGACGACGAGCGCGGCTTCCTGGTGATCACCCACTACCAGCGGCTGCTCGAGCACATCGTGCCGGACACCGTGCACGTGCTGGTCAACGGCCGGATCGTGCAGACCGGTGGCAAGGAGCTGGCCGAGGAGCTCGAGCGCTCCGGCTATGCGCTGTTCGACGACGAGGCGGCGTAAGGGGGTCCCATGGAAGCAGTGGCTGAAACCCAGAGCGTCTACCGGCAGGCCTTCGATGCCGGCGACGGTGGTCGCCCGGCCTGGCTCGCGCCGCTGCGCCGGCGTGCCATCGAGGCCTTTGAGGCCCGCGGCCTGCCCGGTCCCAAGCAGGAGCCCTGGCGGAAGACGCCGCTGGCGCCGCTGACCGGGCAGAGCTTTCCGGTCGCCGATGGCGGTGGTTCGGTATCGCCGGAGCTGGCGCGGCGTGTCGGCGAGCTCGCCGGCGAGGCGCACCTGCTGGTCTTCGTTGACGGCACCCTGGACACCGGGCTGTCGAACCTCGGCGAGCCCGGCCGCGGGCTCACCGTGGTGCCGCTGTCCGAGTACGGCGACGACGCCCCGGCGGCGGTCACCGATCGCCTCGGCAGCGGTGCACCCATCGCCGAACAGCCGTTCGCGGCGCTCAATACCGCCTTCTTCCGTGACGGCGCGTTCGTGCACGTCGCCCGCGGTCAGGCGGTGGCGCGTCCGGTGGTCGTCGTGCACGTGGATACCGGCGAGGCCGACGACCGCGCCGTCTACCCCCGTGTCCTGGTGCACGCGGAGCCGGCCGCGGAGGTGCAGTTCATCGAGCACTTCATCGGCGCCGACGGCGCCAACACGCTGACCGCGCCGGTCACCGAGGTCATCGCCGATGACGGCGCCATCGTCACCGGCTACCGCCTGCAGGAGGCCGGAGACGGCGATCTCCACGTGGGCACGGTCCACGTCGCCGCGGCCCGCGACGCGCAGGTGGCACTGCATGCCTTCGCCACCGGGGCGCGTCTGGCGCGCACCGACGTCCACGCGGACATCAACGGCCCGGGCGCCGACGTCACCCTCAACGGCCTGTATCTCACCCGCGGGCGGCAGTTCTGCGACTTCCACACCTGGGTGAACCACAACGCCGAGCACGGCACCAGTCACCAGCTGTTCAAGGGCGTGCTCCAGGGCCGCTCCGAGACGGTGTTCGACGGCGTGGTGCGGGTGGCCGAGGGTGCCCAGAAGACCGACGCCCAGCAGCAGAACCGCAACCTGCTGCTCGACAAGCTGGCGCTGGCGCACTCCAATCCGCGGCTCGAGATCTACGCCGACGACGTCAAGTGCGCCCACGGCTCGACGGTGGGCGAGCTCGACGACGAGGCGCTGTTCTACCTGCGCTCCCGGGGCATCGGCCCGGCGGACGCCCGGGCCATGCTGACCCTGGCCTACGCCAGCGAGATGCTGCAGCCCATCCGGCTGCAGGCGGTTCACGATCACGTGCGGGGACGGCTGCTCGAGTGGCTGCCCGGCGACGAGACGGTGAGGAGCGTGATATGAGCACCGTGGAGCCCGTGACGGAGCATCAGGCGCCGGTGTCGGCCCATCGCGAGGACTTCCCGATCCTTGCCCGGCCGATGAACGGCCGGCCGCTGGCGTTCCTCGACAGCGCGGCGAGTGCGCAGAAGCCGGCGTGCGTGATCGACGCCGAGGCCCGGTGCTACCGCGAGTACTACGCGAACATCCACCGCGGCGTCTATCAGCTCTCGCAGCGCTCGACGGACGCCTACGAGGGCGCGCGCAAACGCGTGGCGGAGCTGCTCAACGCCCCGGACCACCGCGAGGTCGCGTTCGTGCGGGGCACCACCGAGGCGATCAACCTCGTCGCCCACAGCTTCGTGCGCCCGCAGCTGCAGCCGGGTGACGAGATCCTGATCACCGGCATGGAGCACCACTCCAACATCGTGCCGTGGCAGCTCATCTGCGAGGAGACCGGGGCGAAGCTGGTGGTTTCGCCGGTGACCGACACCGGCGAGGTGGACCTCGAGGACTTCCGCGGCCGGCTCGGCCCGCGGACCCGGTTCGCGAGCATCGCCCACGTCTCCAATGCCCTGGGTACGATCAATCCCGTTGCCGAGATGATCGCGGCCGCCCGGGAGGCCGACGTGCCGACGCTGGTGGACGGTGCCCAGGGCGTGCCCCACATGGCGGTGGACGTGCAGGCTCTGGGCTGCGATTTCTACTGCTTCTCGGGGCACAAGCTCTACGGCCCCTCGGGCGTCGGCGCCCTGTGGGGGCGTTTCGAGCTGCTGCGCGGCATGCGGCCCTACCAGGGCGGCGGCGAGATGATCCGCTACGTGACCTTCGAGAAGTCCGATTTCGCGCCGCCGCCCCAGCGCTTCGAGGCGGGCACGCCGAACATCGCCGGTGCCATCGCCCTGGGCGAGGCCGTGGACTACGTGCGCGGCATCGGGCTGGAGCGCATCGGTGCCCACGAGCAGGCGCTGCTGGCCTATGCCACCGAGCGCCTGGAGGCCATCGAGGGGCTGCGCATCATCGGCAACGCCACGCACAAGGCGGGGGTGATCTCCTTCGTCCTCGACGGCGTCCATCCCCACGATATCGGCACCATCCTGGACCAGGAAGGGGTCGCCGTGCGTGCGGGGCACCACTGCGCCCAGCCGGTGATGGACCGCTTCGGCGTGCCGGCGACGGTGCGCGCCTCCTTCGGCCTGTACAATAGCCGGGAAGACGTTGACGCGCTGGTCAACGCCCTCCATCGAGTCAAGGAGTTCTTCGGCTGAATGTCTGAGCTGCGCGATCTGTATCAGGAGGTCATCCTCGACCACAACAAGCACCCCCGGAACTTCCATCCGGTGGATCCGCACTCCCACGAGGCGGACGGTTACAACCCGCTGTGCGGCGACCGCGTCCACCTGGAGCTGCAGGTCGACGACAACGGGGTGATCGAGTCCATCGGGTTCCAGGGCGACGGCTGTGCCATCTCCACCGCCTCCGCCTCGATCATGACCGAGGCGCTCAAGGGCCACACGGTCGAGGAGGCGAAGGCACTGTTCGAGCGCTTCCGCCACCTGGTGACCGAGGACGACGCCGAGGTGGACCCGTCCATGGGCAAGGTGGCCGTGCTCGCCGGCGTGCGCGAATTCCCCATGCGCGTGAAATGCGCCACGCTGGCGTGGCACACCTTCGACGCGGCGATCCGGGAGGCGGGCGAATTCACCGCGGAGTGAGCGCACGGCGCCGCGGGCCGTCCCGCGCGTAGCGAACGACGGAGAACCATGAGCGAACAGGCAACCGTCATCGAGGGGCCCGAGGGGCTGTGCGGGCGTATCGTCGAGGCCCTGCGCTGCGTCTTCGACCCGGAGATCCCCGTCGACATCTACGAGCTCGGGCTGATCTACGAGATCCGTGCCGACGCGGACGGCTTCGTGGACGTCATCATGACCCTCACTGCCCCGTCCTGCCCGGTGGCCGGGCAGATGCCCGGCATGGTCAAGGCCGCGGTAGAGCAGGTGGAGGGCGTGGTGGCCGCTGAGGTGGAGCTGACCTGGGAGCCGGCGTGGACTCAGGCGCGCATGTCCGAGGTCGCGCGGCTGCAGCTCGGCTTCTTCTGATCCTCTGTGACGCCCGGCGTGGGGGTTGAGTCCCACCACGCCTTGGGCAATCCTGTCGGAAAATCATGAGAACTGCACGGCAGCCGTCACGGCCATGTGGCGTCTGCACGTGCCCGACAGGGGAGCCATCCTGCCATGTCCCTGCTGCGAACCTGCTGCCGCGCGGCGTGCGCCGCCGTCGTGACGCTCGCCGCCTCCGCGGTGGCCCCGGCTGCGGACCGGGCCCCGCCGGCCGCACCCAATACCGTGTTCGTCCTCGACGCCTCCGGGTCCATGTGGGGCCGGATCGACGGCGAGCCCAAGATCGCCATCGCCCGGCGCGTGCTCGGTGACCTGATCGAGGCCCGGGACCCGGCGGATGTGCTCGGCCTCGTTGCCTACGGCCATCGCCGCAAGGGCGACTGCAGCGATATCGAGGTCCTCGTCGAGCCAGGGGCAGGGACGGGGGCGGCGATCCGCAAGGCGGTCGAGGGGCTCTCGCCCAAGGGCAAGACACCGCTCAGTGCGGCCGTCCGGCAGGCGGCGGAGACGCTCAAGTACCGAGAGGACCGCGCCAGCGTGATCCTGATCTCCGACGGGCGCGAGACCTGCGACCTCGATCCCTGCGAGGTGGGGCGGCGGCTGGAGGAGACCGGCGTGGGCTTCACCGCCCATGTGATCGGCTTCGGCATCGAGGAGAAGAACACCCGCAGTCAGCTCGCCTGTCTCGCCGAGTCCACCGGCGGGCGTTACCTCACCGCCGACACTGCCAACGAGCTCTCCCGGGCGCTGGAGACGGTCAGTGCCGCACCGGCCACCGTGGACGTGCGTATCGAGGCCGTGGACGGCGAGGGCGGTCCGGTGATCGGCCACGGTCTGCGCTGGGGCCTGACCCGGGATGGCGACGGCGAGCGGCTCCTCGACAACGAGGGCATGGCGGCGGTGAACATGGCCCTGGACCCCGGCCGTTATCACGCGGAAGTGCTCCGTATCGAGGATGAGGCCAGTGCCGGGCGGGACGTCGTCATCGAGGAGGGCAGCGGCCAGCGTACCGTCACCGTGGTGCTGCCGCCGCTGCGTCCCCCGGCGAGCCTGGACGGCCCGGCCTCGGCCCTGGCGGCGTCGAGCGTCCAGGTCGGGTGGGACGGCCCTGACGGCAAAGACGACTATGTCGCCGTGGCGCGCCCCGAGGCAGAGGCCCGGGACTCGATCAACTACAGCTACACCCGTGACGGGGATCCGGTGACCCTCACCATGCCGCCGGAGGCGGGGACCTACGAGTTGCGCTACATCCAGCAAGAGGGCCACAGGATCCTCGCGCGTCGGGAGATCACCGTCGAGCCCGTGGAGGCGAGCCTGGACGCGCCGGAGACGGCGAACGTCGCCGCGCCGGTGCAGGTGCGCTGGCAGGGCCCGGACTACCAGGACGACTATGTGACCGTCGCCCGTCCGGATGCCGATGCCCGGGACTACGAGGGTTACACCTATACCCGGAAGGGCAACCCGCTGACCCTCACCATGCCGCCGGAGCCGGGCACCTACGAGCTGCGCTACATCCAGCACGAGGGCCGCAAGGTCCTGGCCCGGCGCGATATTACCGTCGAGGCGGTGTCGGCGAGCCTGGATGCCCCGGAGACCGCGAAGGCCGCCGCGCCGGTGCAGGTGCGCTGGCAGGGCCCGGACTACCAGGACGACTACGTGACCGTCGCCCGCCCGGATGATGGGGCGCGGGATTACGAGGGCTATACCTACACCCGCGACGGCAACCCGCTGAGGCTGACCATGCCGCCGGAGGCGGGCACCTACGAGCTGCGTTACATCCAGCACGAGGGCCGGAAGGTCCTGGCGCGGCGTGAGATCATCGTGGAGGCGGTAGAGGCCGGCCTGGATGCCCCGGAGACGGCGAAGGCCGCGGAGCCCGTCCTGGTTACCTGGCAGGGTCCGGACTACCAGGACGACTACGTCACCGTTGCCCGCCCGGATGACGGGGCGCGGGATTACGAGGGCTATACCTACACCCGCGACGGCAACCCGCTGAGGCTGACCATGCCGCCGGAGGCGGGCACCTACGAGCTGCGCTACATCCAGCACGAGGGCCGGAAGGTCCTCGCGCAGCGCCGGATCACCGTCGAGCCCGTGGAGGCGAGCCTCGACGCGCCGGCCAGGGCAGCCGCCGGTGGGTCGATCCAGGTGCGCTGGCAGGGACCGGACTACCGGGACGACTACGTCACCCTGGCGCGCCCGGACGACGGGCCGCGGGACTACGAGAGCTACACCTACACCCGTGATGGCAACCCGTTATCCCTGTCCACGCCGGCGGAGCCGGGCGCCTATGAGCTGCGCTATATCCAGCACGAAGGCCGGCGGATCATCGCCACCACGCCGCTGGAGGTCATCCCGGCGGAGGAGTGAGCCGCGAAGCTACGGTGGCGGCCGCTACAGGCGATAGATGACGCGAACCGCGCCCCAGTGGCGGCCGTTGACCGTCACCGGCGCGGAGGCGTCGCGCACCAGCCGGAACTCGCCGCCGCCCATGTCCCGGCGGTAGACCTGCAGCAGGAACGGCTTGCGGTTGCGGGCCGCGGCGAGACCGACCCGGTCGCTGAAGATCCGGCGGTTCCGCGCATTGGCCGCGTTCCACTGGGGCTCGCCCGGGCGCTGCGCGTGGGAGACGTGCAGCGCGTGGGTGGCGATGTAGCCGTGGTCGTCCGTGGTGCAGCACGCGCTGATGTGCTCGTCGCCGTTGTGCACCGGTTCCTGGATCGGCGGCAGCACCCGGTCCGTGAACTCCGTGTAGCGGCTGAGGTACTGCTGCGGGTCGGTCCCGTCGATAGGCCGGTAGTCCCGGTCGAAGAGGTCCCGCTCGCTGATCTCCCCCGCGGCGACGGCCGCCTCGAAGGCGCGGCTCACCGCGTCGGCGGTCTCCTGCGCCGTGGTGATGTAGGGGTGGTCCGGGGTCTCCGCCTCGCTCTCGCAGGTGATATTGACGATCTCCTCGGTAATGCCGAGGAGCCGCTGGACCCGCTCGTTGGTCTGGCGCAGGTTCTCCGCGGAACCGTTGACCTCGTCGGTCAGCGCGTTGAGCCCGGAGACGGTCTCGCCGCAGTGTTCGTCGATGGCTCCGACCGCCGTGCTGATCTCGCGCGCGTGGGCATCGACGTTGCTTACCGTGTCAGTCATCGTGTTGATGACCTGGCGGATGGTCTGGGCGCCCTCGGTCACCCGCTCGGCCTGGGTATGGCTCGCCTCACCGCGGGCGACGAGGTTGCGTACCCGTTCGCCCAGGTCGGAGAGGGTGTGGTCGATCTCGCCGGTGGCATCGCCGGTCTGGTCCGCGAGCTGCTTGACCTGTTCGGCGACCACGGCGAAGCCGCGGCCGGCCTCCCCGGCGCGGCTCGCCTCGATGGTGGCGTTCAGCGCCAGCAGGTTGGTCTGCTTGGCGATGGCCGCTATCCCCCGGGCGACCTCGCTGATCCGGTTCAGGGCCTCGTCGAGGCTGGAGAGCTCGCTGCTGGTCTCCGTGACCGTGCCTGCGAGCTCCTGAATGTCATCGATGGAGCGCTCGATGGTCGCCCGCGAATCCTCCATCTCGGAGGCTGCGTTGCTGGCGAGCTCCTGCGTGGTGTGTGCGGCCGTGCGCACGGTCTCATTGTTCTCCGCGAGGCGGTCGGCGAGCTCGCGCAGGCGCGAGAATTCCCCGGCCTCATGATCGACATGGGCGCTGACGCTCTCCACCGAGCCGGCGATATCCACCAGCTCGATGCCGAGACGGCCGGTCCGCTCGGCAATCCTTTGCATCAGCTCCTGCTCGCCGCCTTCTCCCGGGCGTTCCTCTGCGGCTTCCGCCGCATCGTTTCGACGCAACCAGCGCATGCCTGTCCCCTTCCTCATCAGTGTCGCCGATCCCGGCGTATGTTCTATTCCTATACGCACATGTTATCGGCACCATAAGAAAAATTTGAGGGGTGGGCATTGCGCCATCCCATGACCCGCGGACACGGATAATGCGTATTGGGTATAAAAATGGGGTTGCTTAATCCCTTTGAGTATATTTGAATACGCGCATCCAGATACCGGTTTCGTGGAGTCACTGCAATGATCAGGAACATGTTCAGGGCCGGCGTGGCCCTTGCCGTACTGCTCGCCGGCGGCGTGGCGGCCGCGGCAGTGCCGCCGCTGGTCGGTCCGGACTGGCTCGCCGGTCACCGGGGCGACGCGGACGTCGCGGTGCTGGACGTGCGCAGCCCGATCGACGGCGGTGACGAGGTCGCCTTCGCCGACGGCCACATCCCGGGCTCGGTGGACGCCGGCTACACCAGCCATCCCTGGCGGGTGACGAAGGACGGCGTTGTCGGCAAGCTGCCGCCCGTCAGCGAGCTGGAGTCCCTGGTCGGGGGGCTGGGCGTGGACAACGGCGATACGGTGGTGATCGTCCCTGCCGGCACGGGCCCGACGGACTTCGGCAGCGCCGCCCGCGTGTACTGGACCTTCCGCGTGCTCGGGCACGACCGCGTGACCATTCTCAACGGCGGCTATCGCGGCTGGGTCGCGGCGGGCAACGAGGTGGCGACCGGTACCGTCTCTCCCCAGCCGGGTTATTTCGATGCGGATTTCCGCGAGGGCATGGTCGTGTCCACGCGGGACGTGGAGAACGCGGAGACCCGCGGAATCCAGCTCGTGGACGCGCGGCCGTCGGACTACTTCAAGGGTGACAAGAAGCATCCCGAGGCACGGGTGGCCGGCACCATCCCGGACGCGGTCAACATCCAGCACCAGCGTTTCCTCTCCGGCGGCGACGTCTGGCGCTTCGACCAGGACCGCGTGGACGCGGTGCTCGGTGACGTCTCCCTGGATGGCGACCGCCGCCCGGTGAGCTTCTGCAACACCGGCCACTGGGCGTCGACGACCTGGTTTGCGCTCTCCGAGGTCCGCGGCGAAGACAACGTCGGCCTCTACGACGGTTCCATGGTGGAGTGGACCGCTGACGAGTCGCACCCGGTGCAGGTCGCCAAGCAGGGCCTGGCGCGGATCCTCGACTTCTTCGGCGGCTGACCATGGCCAGCGTCAATCCAACCTCCGCCACCACCTCACCGGGGGCCGCCGCCGTCGACGGCGCCCGCCGGGTGGATGGCTTCGTCGTTGCCACCGCGCTCGCCGGCCTGGCACTGCTCGGCGCGCTGATCTGGCTCGAGGCCCCGATCGACCGGCTCTGGCTGCTGCTCATCGGTGCCGGCCTGGGCGTCGCGCTCTACCACGCGGCCTTCGGCTTCACCGCCGGCTGGCGCAACCTGGTAACCAAGCGCCGCAGCGGCGGCATGCGTGCGCAGATGCTGCTGCTCGGCATCGCCACCGTGCTGATCGTGCCGGTGCTCGGCTTCGCCGGGGAGCTCGGGCTCGCCGGTATCAGCGGCACCCTCGCGCCGGTGGGCACGTCGCTGGTCGTGGGCTCGTTCCTGTTCGGTTTCGGCATGCAGCTCGGCGGCGGCTGCGGCTCCGGGACGCTGTTTACGGTGGGCGCGGGGAATGTGCGCATGGTGATCACGCTGGCGGCGTTCATCGCCGGCTCCGTACTCGGCACCATGCACCTGCCCTGGTGGCTGGACCAGCCCGGGTTCGACCCGGTGAACCTGGTCACCGGCCTGGGCGTGGTCCCCGCGGTGGCGTTGCAGCTTGCCGTGCTGGCCGCGCTGGCGTGGTGGTTCGCGCGCATCGAGCGCCGTCATCACGGCGCGGTGGACCGGGTGATCCTGCGCCGGCCGGAGAACGGCTGGGCGGCGACCCTGTTCAAGGGCAGCTGGCCGCTGCTCTGGGGCGCGGTGGCGCTGGCGGTGCTCAACCTCGCGACCCTGGTGGTCGCCGGCTACCCCTGGGGCATCACCTTCGCCTTCGGCCTGTGGGGGGCGAAGATCCTCCAGGCGGTGGGCGTGGACATGGCCCACTGGGAATTCTGGACCTGGGATTACCCATCGCTGGCGCTGAAAGACAGCCTGCTGGTGAACATCGTCTCGGTGATGGACTTCGGGCTGCTTCTCGGCGCGATGCTCGCCGCCGGCATGGCCGGGCGCTTCAACCGCGCCAGCCGGCGGCGGTTGTCCGCCGGGCCGGTGGCCTCCGCGGTGCTCGGCGGTCTGGCGATGGGCTACGGGGCACGGCTCGGCTTTGGCTGCAACATCGGTGCGATGTTCAGCGGCATCGCCTCGGCCAGCCTGCACGGCTGGATCTGGTTCGCCTGCGCCTTCGCGGGTTCGCTGTTGGGTATCCGGCTGCGGCCCCGGATGGGTCTCGAGAACTGAGGGGGCGGTGATGACACAGCGACGCGACTACAGCCGGTGGCGGGTGCTCGCGGTCCTCTTCGGGCTGCTCGTGCTCATCCTTGCCGACCATATCAACTCGGCGACGTTCGCGCTCAACAGCGGGCAGGGCGGGGTGGAAACCAGCTATTCCCAGCTCGATGAGAGCGCCTGCGCGCCCTGTGGTGCGCCGTGTCCCTCCAGGCGCGAGGGTGACGGATAGACAGGCCGGCTGCCGGGCCGGTGCCGGTCGTGCTGCCGAGGGGATGGGCGCGCCCTGTCCCCGGTGGTAACCTTGCTGCCATGACCGTCCTGCTGCGTTCACTGCTCGTGATGCTCGTTCTGGCGCTTGCCTCCGGCGGCGTCGGCGTCGCGTCGGTGCGGGTGCCCGCCAACGAGGCGCCCTGTGCACGGAGCGTTGCGGACGCCGATACCGGCGGCTGCATGACCGTTGCCCCGGAGCAATGCCCGACGTGCCCGCAGGCCGCGGTCATCTCCCGTTCCCCCGTTTCCGCCCTGACGGCGTTCGCGCGGGCGGTGGCGCCCGTCCGGGCGCCGGTCCCGGCGCTGCGTGCGGCCTGGACCGATCCCCACTACCGTCCCCCCGCGCTCCGCGGCTGATTCCTCCCGGATTATCCGACCCGGTCGCCGCCGTTCCAGGTGCCGGTGTCGCCGTTCAGCGAATCGAAACGGAGTCTTCAACATGAATCATCGAATCGTACGGGTGCGCGGGCGTGCACGCCGGATGCTGTCTGCCATGGCCTTCGTCACCGCGGTGCTGGGGAGCTCGGCCGCCGTGGCCGCACCCGTCACCGTCTACAAGACCGCCACCTGCGGCTGCTGCGAGGCGTGGGTAACCCACATGCGCGAATCGGGCTTCGAGGTGGCGGCGAAAGACGTCACCCAGGCCCGCCTCTACGAGATCAAGCAGGCCGCCGGCATCGGCCGGGAGGCGGCCTCTTGCCATACGGCGTTTATCAACGATTATGTGATCGAGGGGCACGTGCCGGCGCGGGACGTGCGGCGGGTCCTGGCGGACGCGCCCGACGGCGTGCGCGGTCTCACCGTCCCGGGGATGCCGCTCAGCGCCCCGGGGATGGACGTGCCCGGCCGTTCCGAGCGTTATCAGGTACTGGCGCTCGACGGGGCGGGTGGTACCCGGGTGTACGCCACCCATGGCCAACGCTGATCGAATGGCTCGGTTTTCAGGAGGAATACACCGATGAGATACAAGACACCACTGCTTGCTGTGACGATGGCCGCGGCCCTCGGTGTGGCCGGCGTTGCCGCCGGCCACGGCGGCTCTGACGATGATATGCCCATGTGGCACAACGGCGCCGGCGGTATGCCCTCCATGATGGGCGGGCGTGGCGCCCCGGGTGCCGGCTACGGTCCCGGCATGATGGGCGGTGCCGCCCCGTATGGCGGTTATGGCCCCGGCATGGGCATGATGCACGGCGGCCCGGGCATGATGATGGGCGGTTACGGCGCCGGAATGGGTATGATGTACGGCGGCCCGATGATGGGCGGTGGCGGCATGGCCGGTGGCATGGGCTACTGGCTGCAGGCCCTGGACCTCAGCGACGAGCAGCGCGAGCGTATGCTCGAGCTGCGCCGTACCTACCGGGAGGCCGCCTACGAGCGGATGGCGAAGATGGGCACGCTGATGGACGAGTTCCGCGCCGCAATGGCCGGGGACAAGCCCGATCCCGCCCGGATCCGTGATCTCCACGACCAGATGGCCGATCTCCAGGGCGAGCAGATCGCCCAGGCGGTGCGCCTGCGCAACGAGCTCACCGGCCTGCTCACCGACGAGCAGCGCGAGCAGCTGCGCGAGGCCCCGATGCCCTGGGGCGGGATGCACGGCGGCTGGTGAGCCGCAGGGGCGGCCGCCGGCCGCCCCTGCACCGACTGATGCCGTCGGGCACGCGGGAACGGTTCAGCGTTTCCCTAACGCCCCGGGATCGAAGTCGTCCACGTCGATCACCGTCCGGCGGGCCCGCCGGGCGGTTCTCAGCTTCTCTGCCTCGGCGTCGTCCACCAGTCCCGCGGCCCGTGCCGCGGCGATATCGTCGCCGTCCGTGTCGACCCTGAGGGTCCCGGCGCGCAGGGCGTCGTGCAGTCGCCGCTCCAGCGGCGCGGCCGCCACCGTGCGCTGCAGGGCGTCCTCCAGCGCGCCGGTGGCCTCGCCGGGGTCGGCACTGCGGTAGATGCCGCGGAGCAGGCGGTCCCGCGCGCCGCCGGGCTGCATCGGCACCGCGGCCACAGTACGCCCCAGGGCGTCGTCCGGCCCGCGCCGACGTCGGCCCAGCGGGAAGAGCAGTCCCCGCAGTAGCCAGGCGAGCGGCCGAGCGGGGAGGTTGGCGATCACCGCGTCCAGGCGGGCTTCGATCAGCGCCAGGGTCTCCGCCATGACCCACCGGACCACCGGCAGGTCGCTGCGGTGCGAGCCGTCGTCGTGGAAGTGCTTGAGGGTCGCCGAGCCCAGGTAGAGCAGCGAGAGCACGTCGCCGAGCCGCGCCGAAAGCCGCTCGCGGCGCTTGAGTGTGCCCCCCAGCGAGAGCATGGCGGCGTCCGCGCACAGGGCGAAGGCGGCGGCGTAGCGGGACAGGGCGCGGAACTCGTCGCGGGTGGTCTCGGCGCTCTCCGGGGTCCCGGCGATGCGGGCGCCGGTGAGCCCGAGGATCAGCGAGCGTGCGGCGTTGGACAGGGTGAAGCCGGCGTGGGCGAAGAGCTCGCGGTCGAAGCCCGCGCGGTCGCCGTCGTGCAGCGCGCGCATCTCGGCGAGGACGTGGGGATGGCAGCGGATCGCGCCCTGGCCGAAGATCATCATGTTGCGCGTGAGGATGTTGCTGCCCTCCACGGTGATGGGGATGGGCGCGGTCTGCCAGGCGCGGCCGAGGTAGTTGTTCGGGCCGAGGCAGATCCCCTTGCCGCCGTGGACGTCCATGGCGTCGGTGACCGAGGCCCGGGCGCGCTCGGTGAGGTGGTACTTCACCACTGCCGAGAGCACCGCCGGCGCCTCGCCCTGGTCCACCGCGGTGGCGGTCAGGGCGCGGGCGGCCTCAGTGAGGTAGGCGTTGCCGGTGATCCGTGCGAGCGCCTCCTGAACGCCCTCGAACTCGCCGATGGGCAGACCGAACTGTACGCGCACCCGGGCATAGGCACCGGTGGTCCACGCGGCCATGCGCGCCTGCGCGGTGCCCGCCGACGGCAGGCTGATGGAGCGCCCCACGGAGAGGCAGTTCATCAGCATGCGCCAGCCCTCGCCGATGCCCTCACGCCCGCCGATCACCTGTCCCAGCGGGATGAACACGTCGTGGCCGCGGTTGGGTCCGTTCATGAACGCCGCGTTCAGCGGGAAGTGGCGCCGGCCGATCTCCACCCCGGGGGTGTCCGTGGGGATCAGTGCCAGGGTGATGCCGAGCTCGCCGGGCGCGCCGAGCAGGCCCTCGGGGTCGCGGGCCCGGAAGGCCAGGCCCAGCAGGGTCGCCACCGGGCCGAGGGTGATGTAGCGCTTCTCCCAGTTGAGGCGCAGGCCGAGCACCTGCTCGCCGTTGACTTCGCCGTGGCAGACCACGCCGGTATCGGGGATGGCGCCGGCGTCGGAGCCGGCGAGCGGCCCGGTCAGGGCGAAGCAGGGGATCTCCTCGCCGCGGGCGAGCCGCGGCAGGTAGTAATCGCGCTGGGTGTCGCTGCCGTAGCGCAGCAGCAGCTCGGCGGGACCGAGGGAGTTCGGCACCATCACCGTGGAGCCCAGGTCGCCGCTGCGGCTGGCGAGCTTCATGGCGACCGCCGAGTGGGCCTGGGCGGAGAAGCCCTTGCCGCCGTAGGCGCGGGGGATGATGAGCCCGAAAAAGCCCTGCTCGCGGATGTATGCCCAGGTCTGCGGCGGCAGGTCCATGCGCTCGTGGGTCACCTCCCAGTCGTCCACCATCGCGCACAGGGTCTCGCAGGGGCCGTCGAGGAACGCCCGCTCCTCGGTGCTCAGCGACGGTGCCGGGTAGTCCAGCAGGCGGTCCCAGTCCGGCCTGCCGGTGAACAGCACCGCGTCCCACCATACCGTGCCCGCATCCAGCGCGATGCGCTCGGTCTCGGAGATCGTCGGCATCGCGGTGGCCGCCCGCGCGAATGCCGGCTCGCTGATCAGCCGCCGCCGTAGTCGGACGCTGTTCAGCGTCGCCGCCACCGCCGCGAACACGGCCCACGCGAGGACGTCCCAGCCCGGTGCGTGGCGGCCGAGGAGGGTGAACACCACGAGGTAGGCGGCGACGGCCGCCGTGGCCGCTCTCAGGGACGCACGCCGATAGGCGAGTGTGCCGAGCAGTGCCAGGAACGCCAGGAGCCAGAATACCGGGATCATGCCCGCCTCCGTTGCCGTGTTGTCCGAGGGCTGTCGCCGGGGGGCGACGTCGCAACCATACTCTAGCGTATGGCGGCCGCCCGAGGAACGTCGTGAGGCGGCGGTCTGCTACCATGCGGACCTCGTCACCACTGTCGGATCCGGTTGCCGTCCATGACCACAACACTCGTCGATCACCGCCGCGGCCTCAACCTCGTGGGGTTCGCGTTCTGCGCCGGGCTGCTAGCCTTCGCCGTCTACCTGGAGTACGTGCAGGGCCTGGAGCCCTGTCCGCTGTGCATCTTCCAGCGCATCGCCTTCGTCGCCCTGGGGCTGGTGCTGCTCGTCGCCGGCCTGCACGCGCCGCGGCGCTGGGGCGGTCGCGTCTACGCCGTGCTCGCGCTGCTGGCCGCGGCGCTGGGCGTCGGGCTCGCGCTTCGCCAGCTCTGGCTGCAGTCACTGCCGCCGGACCAGGTGCCGGCCTGCGGTCCCGGGTTGGGCTACATGCTCGAGACCTTCCCGCTCACACAGGCGCTGCAAATGGTGCTCACCGGCTCCGGTGAGTGTGCGCAGGTGGACCGCTTCCTCGGGGTCAGCATCCCGGTCTGGACGCTGGCCGCCTTCGTGTTGGTCGGGGTCGGGGGCGTGCTGGTCAACTGGCCGGCACGCCGGCGCTGAGCATGGCGGCGCGCAAGCGCAGCAAGGGCGGCCGCGGCAACGGTCGTCGGGGTCGGCAGCGTGGCCCGGTCGCACGTTTGCTCCGGCGTGGCCTGCTGCTCGCCGTGGTGCTGGCCGTGGTGGCCGGCGCGGGCTGGACCTGGTGGCTCAACCAGCGGGTGGTGGCGGAGTTCGAGAACCGCCAGTGGGCGCTGCCCGCGGACGTCTACGCCCGGCCGCTGGAGCTCTACCAGGGGCGGGCCCTGGACGCCGAGGCCTTCGCCCGGGAGCTCGCCGCCGCGGACTACCAGCGCGTGCGCGAGCCGAAGACGCCGGGTTCTTACAGCCGCAACGGTGCGACCTTCGAGGTCCATCGCCGGGCCTTCCGCTTCCCCGACGGCCGCGCCGGCGAGCGCCGCATCCGTGTCACCTTCGACGGTGGCCGCGTCGCCCGGCTGCGCGATGCCGACGGCAATGCCCTGGACCTGTTCCGGCTGGACCCGGCACGCATCGGTAGCGTCTACCCGGGCCAGCGCGCGGACCGCGAGCCGATGGCGCTCTCGGACATGCCCCGCAGCCTGGTTGCCGCACTGCTCGCGGTGGAGGACCGGCGTTTCACCGAGCACTTCGGCATCTCGCCGCTGGCGATCCTGCGCGCGGCGGTCGCCAACATCCGTGCCGGCGAGATCGTGCAGGGCGGCAGCACGCTCACCCAGCAGCTGGTGAAGAACCTGTTCCTGAGCAACGAACGTACCCTCTGGCGCAAGGCCAACGAGGCCGTCATGGCCATGCTGCTGGAATGGCACTACGACAAGCGTACGATCCTCGAAACCTACCTCAACGAGGTCTATCTGGGTCAGGACGGCGACCGCGCCATCCACGGTTTCGGCCTGGCGAGCCGGTTCTACTTCGGCAAGCCGCTGGAGCGCACCGACCTCGCCGAGCAGGCGCTGCTCGTGGCGATGGTGAAGGGACCGTCGTGGTATGACCCGCGGCGCCATCCGGAGCGCGCGCGCAAACGCCGCGACCTGGTGCTGGACGTGATGGCCGAGGGCGGATTCGCCGACGCCGACGCCGTCGCCCGGGCACGCAAACAACCGCTCGGTGTCCACGAGAGCCCGCCGGAGGCGCGCACGGCCTACCCGGCGTTCATGGATCTGGTCCGCCGCGACCTCTCCCGGGACTACCGCCGCGAGGATCTCAACAGCGACGGCCTGCGCATCTTCACCACCCTGGCGCCGTCGGTACAGTACGCCGCCGAGCAGGCGGTGATTCGCCGCACCCGGGACTGGAAGGACGATACCCAGGCCGCGGCCGTGGTGGTCGGTGTGGATACCGGTGAGGTGGAGGCAGTGGTCGGCGGGCGCGACCCGCGCTTCCCGGGATTCAACCGCGCCCTCGATGCCGCCCGGCCGATCGGCTCGCTGGTCAAGCCTGCGGTGTACCTGACAGCGCTGGAGCGCCCGGGGCAATACGGCCTCGGCAGCGTGATCCGCGACCGCCCGGTGACCGTGCAGGGTGCCGACGGGCAGACATGGACGCCGCGCAACTACGACCGCGAGCGCCACGGGGACGTCCCGCTGTGGGCGGCGCTGGCGCATTCCTACAACGTACCCACCGTCCGCCTGGGCCTGAACCTCGGTCTGCGCGCGGTCGCGGACACGCTCTCGCGCCTCGGCGGCTCGCTGCCGGACACCGTCTACCCCTCGTTGCTGCTCGGTGCCGTGTCGTACACGCCGCTGGAGGTGGCCGGGGTCTACGAGACCATCGCCACCGGTGGCTACGAGACCCCGCTGCGTGCGGTACGCACGGTGATGACGCGGGACGGGGCGGTCCTCAGCCGTTACCCCCTGACCGTCGAGCGCACGGTCGAGCGCGTGCCGATGTATCTGCTGCGCCGCGCGATGCAGCGGGTGGTCCGGGAAGGCACCGGGCGCGGGGTGCAGCGCTGGCTCGGCGCCGGCCCGGGCGTCGCGGGCAAGACCGGGACCACCGATGACCTGCGTGACAGCTGGTTCGCCGGGTTCTCCGCCGACCGCCTCGGCGTCGTCTGGGTGGGGCGGGACGACAACGGGCGGACCGGCCTGACCGGGGCCACCGGCGCACTCACGGTATGGGCCGAGCTCTTCGCTGCGTTACCCTACAAGCCGTTGAACCCGCGCATGCCAGACGGGATCGAGCAGGTCTGGATCGATCCCGACACCGGACGGCTGGCGAGCGCCGACTGCCCGGATGCCGTGCAACTGCCCTACGCGCGTGGCGCCGAGCCCGACGAGCGTGCCGCGTGCGCGCGCCGCGGCGATGCGGTCCAACGGGCCGGGGCGTGGCTGCGCGGGCTGGTCGACTGACGCCGCCGCCGAGCAGGGAGAACCCCGACATGTCCGCAAGAGCGCTCCTCGCGGCCGCCCTCCTGGCCGTCCTCCTCGCCGCCTGTTCCACCGCGCCGCCGGGCGGCGGCACGGGCGAGAGCGTGCCGGCACCGCCGCCGAAGGAGCAGCGCCGGGCGCAGCCGCCGCCCGCCGGCGGCGGCCAGACCCTGCCCCCGGCGGTGCGCGGGCTGGTGGCGAAGGCGGCGTCCGCCTCCGCCGCCGGCGACAACGATCGCGCCGCGGATGTCCTGGAACGCGCCGTGCGGCTCGCCCCGGACAACGCCGCGGTCTGGCAGAACCTCGCCGTCGTGCGCTACCGCCAGGACCGCTGCGACCAGGCCATCCAGCTCGCCCGGCGCTCCAGTGAGCTCACCGATGATCGCCGGCTCATGGCTCGTAACTGGCGGCTCATCGCCGCCTGCCGGCGCATGAACGGCGACACCGAAGGGGCCAGCGAGGCGGCGTCGCGGGCCCGTGAGCTCGGGGGCGGGCAGTGATCGGCGCCCACGCCCGTGACGCCCTTGGCGGTGACGGCGCGCTCGCCCGGGCCGTCGACGGCTTCTCGCCCCGCGGCGAGCAGCAGACCATGGCGGAGGCCGTGGGCGGGGTGATCGAGGAGGGCGGTGTGCTCGTGGCCGAGGCGGGCACGGGTACCGGCAAGACCTTCGCCTATCTCGTCCCGGCGTTGCTCTCCGGGCAGAAGGTGATCGTCTCCACCGGCACCCGGACGCTGCAGGATCAGCTCTATCACCGCGACCTCCCGCTGGTCTCGCGGGCGCTGGAGCACCCGGTGCGCCGCGCGCTGCTCAAGGGCCGCAGCAACTATCTCTGCCTCTACCGCATGGAGGCCGCCGCCGCCGAGGGACGGTTCGACTCCCGCGAGGAGGCCTCGCGGTTCCAGCGCATCCGTGAGTGGGCCGGCCAGACCCGCAGCGGCGATCTCGCCGAGGCGCCGGTTGCCGGGATCGAGGGCGGACTGCTCGGCAAGGTGACCTCCACGCCGGACAACTGCCTCGGCCAGGAGTGCCCGTTCCACGCCGAGTGCCACCTCATGGAGGCACGCCGCCGGGCCCAGGAGGCGGACGTGGTGGTGGTGAACCACCACCTGCTGATGGCGGACTGGGCGGTCCGCGACGGCGGCTTCGGCGAGGTGCTCCCCGCCGCCGACGCCTGGATCCTCGACGAGGCGCACCAGCTCCCGGACACCGCGGCCCAGTTCTTCGGCCTGTCCGTGAGCAGCCGCCAGCTCGTGGAGCTGGCCCGTGACGCCCGCGTGGAGCAGGTTCGCGAGGCGAAGGAGGCCACGGACATCGCCGATGCCGCCGAAGCGCTGCAGAAGGCGGTGCTGGACTTCCGCCTCACCCTCGGCAGCGCCGGCCGGCGTGAGCCCTGGGCGGGCATCGCCGGCGAGGAGACGGTCACCGACGCGGTCGCCACCGTGCGCGAGCGCCTGGCCGGGCTCCACGAGCACCTCGCGCCCCACGCCCAGCGCGGCAAGGGGGTGGAGAGCGTGTGGCGCCGGGCCGCGGAGCTCCAGGACGCCCTCGGGAGCTTCCTCGAAGGCGGTGACGACGACGAGCAGGTGCAGTGGTTCGAGACCCACCAGCAGTCGTTCATCCTGCGGCTCACGCCGCTGGAGGTGGCCGGCACGTTCCGCAAGCAGATGGCCAAGCACCCGGGGAGCTGGGTGTTCACCTCGGCGACGCTGTCGGTGGGCGGGCGCTTCGAGCACTACATTGCCCGGCTCGGGCTCGGCGAGCCGCAGACCCTGCGACTGGAGAGTCCGTTCGACTACGAGCACAACGCGCTGCTCTACGTGCCGGGCAAGCTGCCGCCGCCGAACGCCCCGGACTACCTCGAGCGCTTCCTGGTGATGGTGGAGTGGACCCTGCGCGAGAGCCGGGGCCGGGCGTTCGTGCTGTTCACCAGCCACCGGGCCCTGCGCGCGGCCGCCGAGTACCTGCGCGAGCGCACCGACCATCCGCTGCTGGTCCAGGGCGAGGCGGCCCAGGCGCGGCTGCTGGAGCGTTTCCGCGAGGCCGGCGATGCGGTGCTGCTGGGCACCCAGAGCTTCTGGGAGGGTGTGGATGTGCGTGGCGAGGCGCTGTCCTGCGTGATCATCGACCGCCTGCCCTTCGCCTCGCCCTCCGATCCGGTCACCCAGGCGCGCATCGAGGCGCTGCGTGCCGGCGAGGGCAACCCCTTCGCCCACTTCCAGCTCCCCCAGGCGGTGATTGCCCTGCGCCAGGGCGTGGGCCGCCTCATCCGTGACGCCTCCGACAAGGGGGTGTTGGTGATCGGCGACAACCGCGTCGTGACCAAGGGCTACGGGCGGGTGTTCCTCGACAGCCTCCCGCCGATGCCGCTGACGCGGAGCTTCCGCCAGGTCCAGGCGTTCTTCGCCGCCATGGGCGAGGCGGCCGCGGACACCGACGAGCGCGACTCCAGCCCCGCATGAGCCGCGCCCGGGCGTGGCTGCGCCGTGAGCGCCTGCTGGTGGCGCTCGCCGTGGCGGCACCGGCACTGGTTATCGTGACGGGAATACCGGCGGCCTGTCTCCCGGCGCTTGTCGACTGGTACACCATTGCCGCGCTCGCCGGGCTCATGGTCCTCAGCCGGGCGCTGGAGGACAGCGGCAGCCTGGCCCGCGCCGGCGGCTGGCTGCTCGCCCGGGCGGGGGACCAGCGCCGCCTGGCGGCGGTGCTGGTGGCCGTCTCCGCGCTGCTCGCCGCGGTGATCACCAACGACATCGCGCTGTTCGTGGTCGTGCCGCTGACCCTCGCCGCCGGCCTGATGACGCCGCTGCCGGTGGCGCGGCTGGTGGTCTTCGAGGCCCTCGCGGTGAACGCGGGCTCCGCTGCCAGCCCGGTGGGCAACCCGCAGAACCTCTTCCTCTGGCAGCACGCCGACGCGGGCTTCACCGCCTTCACGGCCACCCTGCTACCGCTCGGGCTCGCGCTCACCGCGATGCTGCTCGCGCTGGTGCCTCTGGCGTTTCCCCGTGCCGCGCTTGGCGCGCACACGCCACCGGCCGCCGGAGTGGACCGGACGCTGCTCTCGGTGGCGCTGGCCGTCTACCCGGTGTTCCTGGTGCTGGTGGATGCGGGCTTCGCGCTGGCCGCCGCGCTGGCGGTGATTGCCGTGATCGCGGTGACGCGGGCCGGGGTGCTGGCGCGGGTGGACTGGGCGACGCTGGCCGTGTTCGTCCTCATGTTCCTCGACCTCGCGCTCCTGGCGCGCCTGCCGGGGGCGGCGGCCGCCGCGCGCTGGCTGCTCGGACTGCCCGGCGGCGCGTTCACCGCTGCGGTGGCCGCCTCCCAGGGGATGTCCAACGTGCCGGCGACGCTGTTCCTGGCGGCGTTCACGGACGACTGGGGGCGGCTCGCCTGGGGCGCGAACGTCGGCGGGTTCGGGCTGGCCGTCGGCTCGATGGCCAACCTCATTGCCCTGCGGCTCGCGCGAGCGCCCGGGCTGTGGTGGCGCTTTCATGCCTGGTCGCTGCCGGTGCTCGCCGGTGCCGTGGTGATCGCGCTGGTGCTGATGCGCCTGCCGGGGCTCAGCTGAGCCCGGCTAGCAGCCAGTCCGGTGCCGGCAGGTCATCGTGGGCGTCCGCCGAGGCGACGCCGCTGGCGACCAGGGCATTGTCGATACCGGCGCGGTGGGCGCCGAGGATATCGGTATGGCGCTGGTCGCCGATCATCACGGCGTTGGCCGTGCCCGCGAGCTCCAGCGCACGCCGGAACATGACCGGCTCCGGCTTGCCCAGGGGCGTGAACCGGGGCGGCGCGGCGTAGCGCAGCTCCAGGCCGCGCTGGATGAGCAGCGCCAGGGCACCGGCGGTGAAGCCGAAACGCCCAGGGGCGGTGGGGTAGATCACGTCCGGGTTGGTCAGCAGCAGGGTGACGTCGCGCCCGGTGTCCACGGCCCGGCAGACCCCACTCAGGGCGGCCTCCGCGTCGGCGAGGAAGTCGCCGCCGGCCTCGTCGCAGACGCAGAGTACGTCGAAGTCGTCCTCCAGGGCGACGACGTCGCCGCCGCCGCGGCGCACGTAATCCGCGCTCCCGGCGGGGCCGAGCACCGCACAGCGCCGTCCCGCGAGGCCGTTGCTCACGAGGTGGTGCGCCAGCATCGCCCCGGAGCTGATGATCCGTTCCGCGGGCACCGGCACGCCCAGGCGCGCGAAGCGCTCCGCCAGGTGCTCAGGCACGTGGGAGGCGGCGTTGGTGACCACGTACCACGGCCGACCCTCGCGGGTCAGTCGCCCGACCAGGGCCGGTGCGCCGGGCAGGGCGCCGTCGCCGGTGACGAGCACGCCGTAGGCGTCCAGCAGCACCGCGTCGTAGCGCTCGAGCAGGGCGTCGACGGTGGTGGTGGCGGTCATTGCGTTCCTCCGGTGCGGGCGTGGGGCGTATCGTGCGGTCACGGGTGCCCTGACGGTGGCGTCTCCCGTGAACCGGTTAGTATGTTACGGGATGAATCTTGAAAGCGGGATGACATGAGCGAACGACGCGTGCGCGTGCCGGTGTACACCTTCGTGATCGTCGGCGTCGCCGGCTACCTCTTCCTGGTCTTCGGTCACGAGGGCCTGCCGGACCCCGGTGGCGACGCCGGTGCGGTGCTGGGCGTGCTGGCGCGCCTGGCCCCGGTGTGGCTGGTGCTCTGGCTGATCGCCGCCGCCGGCGGGGCCGTCTACAACCGCCGCGGCGGGCACGGCCGCGGTGCGGGCCGGGTCGCCGGTGGTGGCTCGCATTCGCTGGTCTGCCCGGTCTGCGGGGCGCCCCAGGAGATCCGGCGCGGCCCGGGGGGCAAGCCCCGGCGGGTGTGCTCCGAGGCCGGCGAGGCACACAGCGGCGACGCCGCTGACCGCGGGGACGACGCATGAGCGTCGACGCCCTGTTCGCCGGGATCGCCTCGTGGACGCCAGCGCAGTGGACGGTGGCGGCCGTCGCCGCCGCGGTGGCCGCGGCGATGCTCGTGCTGCCCGCCGCGTTGCTCGGGGGGCGCCGGGCACGCCGCGCGCTGGCCGAGGCGGAGGCCCGCGAGCACGCCCTGCGGGAGGATCTCGCGGCCCGCGAGGGTGAACGCCAGGCCCTGGAGCGGGAGTGCGAGCGTCTGCAGCCCTACGTGGCAGAGCGCGACCGCCTGCAGCGCGAGCACGCGGCGCTGGCCAGCCGGGCCGAGGCGCTGGAGCAGCGTGTCGCCGAGCTGCGCGAGGGCTACGACGAGACCGTCCGCGAGCGTGACCGCCACGCCCGCGAGGCCGGCGAGCTGCGCGAGCGCATCGGCCGCATGGAGACCGAAGCGGAGGAGCGCCAGAGGGCCTTCGCCGAGCGCGAGCGCAGCCTGGCGGACGCGGAGAAGCGCCTGAGCGAACAGTTCGAAAACCTCGCCAACCGCATCTTCGAGCACAAGAGCGAGGCCTTCCGCCAGACCAGCAGCGAGCAGCTCACCCACCTGCTACGCCCGTTCCGCGAGCAGATCGAGGGCCTGCACCGGGACGTGCGCGAGGCCAGCAAGGAGCGCCACACCCTGCGCGACGAGATCTCGCGCATCGTCAGCGAGACCAGCGCCCTCACCAACGCCCTGCGCGGTGACACCAAGTACCAGGGCGACTGGGGCGAGCTGGTCCTGGAGCGGCTGCTGGAGACCGCCGGACTGCGCCGGGGCGAGGAGTACGAGATCCAGCCCCAGTACACCGACGGCGACGGTCGCCGCCTGCGCCCGGACGTGGTCATCCACCTGCCGGAGCAGCGCGACGTGATCATCGACTCCAAGGTCTCGCTGACCGCCTACGAGCGCTATGCGAACGCGGAGGACGAGTCGACGCGGGAGGAGCAGCTGCGTGCCCACGTGAGCTCGGTGCGCCGCCACATCGATGAGCTCGCCGGCAAGGGCTACGAGCGCCTGCCGGAGAACCGTACCCTGGACTACATCCTCATGTGGGTGCCGGTGGAGCCGGCGTACTTCGCGGCCATGGAGGCGGATCCCGGCCTGGTGGACCGGGCCATGGAGCGCCGGGTCATCCCGGTGTGCGCGACCACGCTGCTCGCCGTGCTCAAGACCATCGAGCGGATCTGGCAGTACGAGCGCCAAAACCGCAATGTCGAGCGCATCATCGAGCGCGCCGGCCAGCTCCACGACAAGTTCGTGGGTTTCGTCGAGGCCCTGGACGAGGTCGGCACCCACCTGCAGCGCGCCGAGCAGAGCTATCACACCGCCCGCGGGCGCCTCGTGGACGGGCGCGGCAACCTCGTACGCCAGGTCGAGCAGCTCCGCCGCCTCGGCCTCAATCCCCGCAAGCGCCTCAACGCGGACCTGGTGGCCGATGCGGGTGCGGATGAAGAGGACGAGGGCGGGGACGGGGAGGAGGACACCGGCAGCAGCGGGGATGCCGCCTCCGGGCGGGGGTGACCGCCCCCCGGTGTCCGTCTCAGCCGGAGGGCGGCAGGCGTGAGGTGAGGTCCGCGCGCAGTGACGCCGACAGCGCCCCGTCGGCCAGCCAGATACCGAAGTAGACCCGGGCGAACGCCGCCCCCGGCACGCTGCCGAGGGTCCGGCCGTTGAGCGCCAGGCGCGTGCCGTGCCCGGGGCGGTAGGTCATGGTGTAGCGGTCGCCTTCCCTGACCGGTTTGTACAGGGCGTGGAAACGCCGGATCGCCGGTGCCAGCTCGCGGCGGGTGGCGTCGTCCAGCTGGCGCTCCAGCACGGTATTGGCCGCGCGCACCAGGTCGGCCGTGCTGATGTCGTAGAAGTACTCGATGGCGAGCTGCCGCGGGGTGTCGTCGTCCAGTACCTGTGACGACGGCGTCCCCGGCGGGACGTAGAGCGCCGCCGCGTAGACGGTGAACAGCACCCGGTAGGTCGCCACGCCGGTGCCCGCCAGGCGCAGCCGCCCCGCCTCGGTCTGCTGCGTGCGCTCGAACCGCGCGCCGTGCTCGAGCACCGGCGCCGCGTTGGCGAACGGGACGGCGAGCGCCAGCGCCAGGCAGAACGCCGCGAGCCGCGTCACGACGACGCCCCCTTTCTGAAGAACAGCGTGACCTCGCCCACGTTGAAGCCCCATTTCGACACCTGCGCGCGGTTGATGACCGTGTCCTCGTCGATGCGGTACATCCAGTCGTCGAAGGCGAGCTGCCACTCCGTGCCATCGACCGCCAGCTTCAGGGTGTAGCGCCAGTTGAGCGCGAAGCCGTATTCCGAGCCCGCGGCGGTGCCCACGATGTCCCCGGCCTCGCCCTGCCAGTGGTGCGCGTCCACGCGCTCGATGCGCCACACCCGTTGCTGGCGTTCGCCGTCGGCGTAGCGGAAGCGCTCGTCGAGCACCAGCGTGTCGCCCTCCATCCGGCCCTCGATGTCCACGGTGAAGCGCCGGCGGACCTCACCGTCGCGGCCCTGGAAGATCCCCCAGGCCCGCACCGGGCCGGTGAAGAACGCGGCGAGGTCGAAACGGGGCCCGGTGTCGGCGTAGTCCCGCGGCTGCGGCCCGGCGCAGGCGGTGACGAGCAGCGCAGACATGATGATGGCGAGGAGGGCGGCACGTCGCTGCATGGCGTGTTCCATATTTGTATCGGTAATGTATAGGTATGATAGGACAGTAATCGGGCAGTGACGAGGCCGGAACGATGAACGACACGGCGTGGATGGACGAGATCACCGGCAGGGCCCGGGTCGTGGTGGTGCGCTCGCCGATAACGGACCTGGGCCCGCTGGGGGACGCCGCCGCCCGGCTGGGGCCGGACTGCGCGGAGGTGGTCCTGGGCATGGGCGACGAGACGGCGAGGGCCCGCTACCGCGCCCTGCGCGAGGCGGTGGACCATCCCACGCTGCCGCTGGTGTTCGTGGACCGGCGGTTCGCCGGCGGCATCGAGGCGGCGGCGCGACTGCGTACGCTGGACACGCGGATGCCGGCGGTGGCCGCGGCGTGCGGCTACGGCGGCCTCATCCCCTTCGCGGCCGGGGCGATCGCGCTGCTCGCCGGGGGCGGGCCGACGGTGGCGGCGGCGCTGCTCGGCTACGCCGCGGTGATCCTGAGCTTCGTCGGCGCGGTCCACTGGGGCATGGCGGTGGCCGCACCGGCGCCGTCGCCGCCGAGGATGGCGCTCTCCGTGGTCCCCGCGTTGCTGGCCTGGCCGGGCGTGCTCCTGCCGCCGCTCCCCGGGATGGTGGTACTGGCCGCGGCCCTCGCGGGCTGGCGGGCGGTGGAGCGTCTTGGCTGGGGTGATGACGGTTTCCCGGGCTGGTTCCGCCGGCTGCGCGATCACCTTACCGCCGGCGCGGTGGTCTCGCTGATGCTGGGGGCGGTCGGGATAGGGCTGGCCTGAGCGCAGCGGGCGGCCCGAACCGGGTTGAATAGATGGTGGCTATCGAAAGGGAAGGGAACTTCGATTGTAAATATAAATGCGAATCACTAATATTTAAATGAACGCATCGAACACCCGTCCCGGAGGGTAATGCCATGATCAAGACGCTGACCTTCGCCATGATGCACTTCAGTATCGCCGTCAGCGTCGTCTACATGCTGACGGGCAGCCTCGCCGTCGGCGGGCTGGTGGGCCTGATCGAGCCGATGTGCAATACCGTGGCGTTCTTCTTCCACGAGAAGCTCTGGGAGCGTCACCGCGCCCGCCGGGAGACCGGCGGCCCCCCGGCCATGGTGGCCTGAGCCCTGCGCGGGTCGATGGGTAACCGGGCACCGGGGTGCCCCGGGCGGTTCCGTCCCTCCTGACGCCCGGGGACCCGGTGATCCGTTCAGCCGCCGCGCTTCTGGCGCTCCATCATGTCGGCCTGGAGGATCTCGATCCAGTAGCCGTCCGGGTCCTTGATGAACGCCAGGCCCTTCATCCGGCCGTCGTCCGGGCGCTTGACGAACGGCACGTCCAGGCGCTCGAGCCGCTCGGCCGCCTGATAAACGTCCGGCACGGTAATGCCGATGTGCCCGTACCCCTGGGGTTCGTCGTTACCGTTGTGGTAGCTGAACTCCGGGTCGTCCTCGGTGCCCCAGTTGTGGGTGAGCTCGAGCATCGCCTCGCGCCCGAAGGTCCAGGTGGTGCGCGCGTCGTCGTTGGCGGGCACGCCGGCCGCGTCGTTGCCGTCCACGTAGCCCAGGAAGTACAGCGTGAAGCGCATCTCCGGGAAGTCGAGCTTGCGGACCAGGCGCATGCCCAGCACCCGGGTGTAGAAGTCCAGTGAGCGCTCCGGCGACTTGATGCGCACCATGGTCTGGTTGAATACGTACTGCTGCGTCTCCGGGTCCGGGCTCTCGCACAGTCCCGGGGCCTGCTCGAAGTGACGGGACATGCAGTCCTCCTTGAGTCGTTGGCTGTATGATCGACCTGCCCCGGGATGGGGGCGGGGCGAGGGTTTTCAAAGGTAGGGCGTGAACAGCCAGAAGAAGGCGTCGCGCACCCGGGCGAGGAACGGCCGTCCCGAGAGCTCCGTGAGCGTGATGTTGTGGCCGTGTTCCACGGCGTGCCTGATATGGGCGGCGATGCGCCGGGCGAAGGCGGCGTCGAACACCTCCACCACCAGCTCGAAGTTCAGCCGCAGGCTCCGCGGGTCGAGGTTCGCCGAGCCGATCTGGGCGTAGTGGTCGTCCACGACCAGCAGCTTGGTGTGCGCAAACGGCCCGCGCTGGTAGTGCACGTGCACGCCCCACTTGACCAGCTCCCAGAGCACGTTGCGTGTCGCCCAGTGCATGAACGGCAGGTTGTTGTGTCCGGGCAGCACGATGTCGACGTGCACGCCGCGGATCGCGGCCGCCTGCAGCGCGGCGGTGAGCTCCCGCGGCGGCAGGAAGTAGGGCGTCATGATCAGCACGCGCTGGCGGGCGGCCGCGATGGCGCCCACCAGCACCATGCTCAGGCGGTCCAGGTCCTCGTTGGGGCCGTCGATGAGGGTGCGGCACATGGCCTCGCCTTCCTCGGCGGCGGGCCGCGGCGGGGGCCGCCGGCGGTCACCGGTCGTGAACTGCCAGTCGTCCAGGAACACCGTCTCGATCTGCTCCACCACCGCGCCGCGCAGGCGGAAGTGGGCGTCGCGGGTGCCGCCGCGGCTGCGGGCCAGGTGGCGGTCGCCGATGTTCATGCCGCCGACAAAGGCGGTCACACCGTCCACCACCAGTATCTTGCGGTGATTGCGCAGGTTCACGAACGGCCGTGGCGGCAGCAGCCCGGGTGGCAGGAACCGCGCCACCGGCACCCCCTCGCGGCGCAGCCGGTGACGGATGCGCGGCCAGGAGTACCATTCCCCGGCGCCGTCGAGCAGCACGCGCACGTCCACGCCGCGCTCGACCGCCCGGGCCAGTGCCCGGACGAAGCGTATGCCGGTGCGGTTGCTCTCAAAGATATAGGTGGCGAGGTAGATCCGATCGCGGGCCTGCTCGATGGCCTCGAGCATGGCGGGGTAGGCCTCCTCGCCGTCGTGGAGGACGGTCACTGCGTTGCCCGCGGTCAGCGGCACGCCGGTGACCGCCCCGGAGATGCGCGCCTGCTGGGTGAACTCGGGATGCACGGCGAGATGCTCGTCCGCCGGTACGCCGCTTGCCGGCGGCAGCTGCTCGGCGCGCAGGACCCGCGCCCGGGTACGTATGCGGTTGACTCCGAAGAGGAAATAGAGCACCGGCCCGGCCAGCGGGAAGAGCAGGCACACCGCCACCCACCCGAATGCGGCGGCCGGATCGCGCTTGTGCAGCAGCGCGTGCAGGGCGGCGGCGGTGGCGATCAGCCCGGAGGCGATGATCACCAGCCAGCCGGCAAGGCCAGGGCTGACGGTCTCGGTCATGGCGCGACGGTAGCACAGCGCCCGGTCGCAGGGCTGTCGTGATCGGCGTCACAGCTATGACAGAACTTGTAGGCGTAGCGCTAAATCGCGGTTATGCTTGCGAAATGGTGCACGTCCTGGGGGAGGGGGCGATGAGAAGGGTCCTTGTGACGGCGGTGGTGACCGCCTTGATGGGGCTGGCTTTGCGGGTGTCGGCCACGGAGCTGCCGCGGCCGGACAACCTCGCGCCGGAGATCGCCTTCTGGAAACGCGTCTACACCCAGGTGTCCGGTGATCAGGCGATAATCCACGACCGGCGCGAGCTCGGGCGCATCTATGCCGTTATCGATCTGCCGCCGCGCAGCGAGCCGGAGCCCCGGCGTGATGCGGTGAAGGCGGCGGTGTCGGTATACCGCGGCGTGCTCGAACGCCTGGCGGCGCACCCGGATGCCCCGGACTCGGCGCTGGAACGGCGGGTGCGGGCGGTCTTCCCCCGCGATGCCGTCGCCGATGATTTCCGCGAGGCCGCGGACCGCCTCCGGGTGCAGGGCGGTCTGCGCGACCGCTTCCGCGAGGGACTGGTCCGCTCCGGGCGCTGGCGTGGCTACATCCGCCGGACCCTGCGCGAGCACGGGGTGCCCGAAGCGCTGGCGGCGATGCCCCACGTGGAGTCCTCGTTCAACCCGGCGGCCCGCTCCCACGCGGGTGCCGCCGGCATGTGGCAGTTCACCCGGGGCACGGGCCGCCAGTATCTGCGCATCGACGGCGTCATCGACGAGCGCCTCGATCCCTGGAGCGCCTCCGAGGCGGCCGCCCGGCTGCTCGCCGACAACTATGCCCGCCTGGGCAGCTGGCCGCTGGCCGTCACCGCCTACAACCACGGCGCCAACGGCATGCAGCGTGCGGTGGAGACGGTCGGCAGCAGTGATATCGGCGCCATCATCCACCAGTACGACGGCCCGTATTTCGGCTTCGCCTCGCGTAATTTCTATCCGGCGATCCTGGCCGCCGTGGACGTCGCCCAGGCGCCCGGGCGCTACTTCGCGGACGTGAAGCCGGAGTCCGCCTGGGAGCCGGTGATCGTCAAGGTGCCGGACTTCATGCCCGCCAAGGCCATCGCCAGCGCCCTGGATATCGACGAGGATACCCTGCGCCGCTATAACCTCGGCCTGGGCCGGGGGATCTGGGCCGGCGAGAAGTTCGTCCCCGAGGGCTATCCCCTGCGCGTGCCCGCCCGCGAGCCCGGCGATGTGCGCCAGGCCCTGGCCGGGGTATCCCTGGACCAGCGCTACGCCGAGCAGTGGCCGGATCAGCACCACCGCGTGCGCTCCGGCGAGAGCCTGTCGGCGATCGCCGCGCGGCACGACGTCTCCACCCTGGCGCTGGCGGCGGTCAACGGCATTACCCGGCCCGACCACATCCGCATCGGCCAGCGCCTGCGCGTACCCATGGCCGGCAAGCCGCCGAAGCCGCTGTCGAAGCTCTCGGTGGACGAGGGCGGCGCGGTCTATACCGTGCAGAGCGGCGACACCCTGGCCGCCATCGCCCGGCGCTACGACATGGGTGTCGACGACCTGATCGCCACCAACGATATCGGCGATCCCGACCTGATCCGGCCCGGCCAGGAGCTTGTGGTCCGCGAGGCCCCGCTGCCGACGCGGGTTGCCGGTAACTACTAGGCCGCGCGGCGGGAGCCGACGGCGTCACGCGGGTCTCCCGCCCGGGCCGTCCGCCCTTCCCGCCCCGCCGGTTCTGCGCCGGCGGGGCGGTTCCATGACTTGCACTGAGCAAACCGGCGTCCGATATTAGAGTCAGGAGTCCCGCTGCCCGGACTCCCAGGCCCCGGTGGCCGGTCCGCCGGGGGGCGAAGGGCCAGAAAGCTGGCCCGGCGGCTTGCCGCCCGTGGTGGCACACGGGGCAGGCCGTGCATGCACGGAAACCGGGAGCCGACATGCTCGAGGCCATCAAGCGCTTCTACCAGGAGCGGATCCAGCTCAACGACCACCCCGAAAACGACCCTCAGCACCGCCTGCAGCTCGCCACCGCCGCGCTGCTCATCGAGATGGCGCAGGAGGACAACGAGCGGCACAGCATGGAATTCCAGGCCATCCACGAGGGCATCCGCGAGGTGTTCGGCCTGTCCGACGAGGACACCACCGCCCTCATCGAGCTGGCCGACCACGAGGCCCACGAGGCGACGGATCATTTCGAGTTCACCCGCCTGATCAACGAGAACTTCGACTACGAGCGCAAGTGCGGCGTGGTCGAGCTGCTCTGGCGCGTGTGCCTCGCCGACGAGGACATGAACCGCTACGAGGAACAGCTCGTGCGCAAGATCGCCGAGCTGCTGCACGTCCAGCACCGCGACTTCATCGCGGCCAAGATCCGTGTGCAGCAGGCCTACTCCACGAGCTACATGAACGAGTACGACCATTTCGAGTGATACCGGCGCGGGCCACTACCGGGCCCGGCAGATCGCGACGATCCGAGATGCCGTCGCGTCCGGGCGCGACGCGGTGCGCGCCGACCCGGAGGGCGGCGTGCTCGCGTTTGCGCGGGCGTTCGTGGGCGCCGGCGGGGTGCAGATCCCCGGCCGGCCGGACGCCGGGGACGAGGCCCGGGCGCTCGGCGAGCGGCTGATCCGCGCGTTACGGGCCGGCGCCATGCGTCACCCCGACGACCGCGACCTCCAGCGCGAGGTCGACCGTGCCCGCCGCGAGGCCCGCTGGGCCCTCGCCGGCGCGGACGACAAGGTGGTCGGGTTCTTCATCGTCCTGCCGCCCGGGGTGGAGGACGAGAGCGCCACCGCCGAGGCCCTGTCCCATGCCAGCCAGGGGCTCGGGCCCGGGGTGTTCGCCAAGGGCGACATCGTGGTGCTGCAGCCGGAGCTCGACGGCACGCGCTTCCAGCCCGTGCTCGAGGACGAGATCGAATGCTGAGGAGAGGCGGATGACACGGACCATTCTGATCACCGGGGCGTCGTCCGGTTTCGGCGAGGCCACCGCCCGGCGCTTTGCCGCCGAGGGCTGGCGCGTCGTCGCCACGGCCCGCCGGCGCGAGCGCCTGGCGCGGCTCACCGAGGAGCTCGGCGGGCCCGAGCATGTGCACGCCGTCGAGCTCGACATGCGTGACCGCGAGGCGGTGATGGAGCGCCTCGGCGCGCTGCCCGCGCCCTTCGACGAGCCGGACGTGCTGGTGAACAACGCCGGCATCGGGCGCGGACTGGAGCCCGCCTGGGAGTCCGATGTGGACGAGTGGGAGGCGATGGTCGACACCAACGTGAAGGGGCTGATGTACGCCACCCGTGCGGTGCTGCCCGGGATGGTGGAGCGCAATCGCGGCCATGTCGTCGACCTCGGCTCCATCGCCGGGCGCTGGCCCTATCCCGGCGGCAACGTCTACGGCGCGACCAAGGCGTTCGTCGCACAGTTCTCGGGCAACCTGCGCGCGGACCTGCTGGGCACGCGGGTACGGGTGACCAACCTGGAGCCGGGGCTGTGCGAGACCGAGTTCTCCATCCAGCGCTTCCGCGGTGATGCCGAGCGCGCGGCCTCACTGTACCGCGGCAACGACCCCATCGTGGCCGACGACCTCGCCGAGATCATTCACTGGGTGGTGCACCTGCCGCCCCACGTGAACATCAACAGCATGGAGATCATGCCTGTCAGCCAGTCCTGGGGGGCGTTGCCGGTGAAGCCGGTGCGGTGAGGTTTATAACGATATAGTTTGAATATAGAGGTATTGATTCCTTTATCGATTAAGGGCCGTTGCTTATCGTGACCCTCACGCGAACCGCCCCTTCAGGCGATGCGGAGGATCAGGATGACGGCAGCAACGGCCATCGATACGCACACCCGCCACGACGCCCCCGGGGCGGACGAGCTGGAGGCGCTCAACCGGGAGCTCGCCGGTGCGGACGCCACCGCGCGGGTCGCCTGGGCCCTTGCGCACTTCCCCGGCCGACTGGTGCTCTCGTCGAGCTTCGGCGCCCAGGCGGCGGTCATGCTGCACCTGGTCACCCGCCAGCGCCCGGACATCCCGGTGGTGCTGATCGACACGGGTTATCTCTTTGCCGAGACCTACCGTTTCGTAGACGAGCTCACCGAGCGGCTGGCGCTCAACCTGCACGTCTACCGCAGCCCGCTGAGCGCGGCCTGGCAGGAGGCGCGATACGGCCGTCTCTGGGAGCAGGGGGTCGAGGGCATAGAGCGCTATAACCGCATGAACAAGGTCGAGCCCATGCAGCGCGCGCTCAGCGAGCTTGGCGCGGATGCCTGGCTCGCCGGCCTGCGCCGCCAGCAGGCGAGCTCCCGCGCGGAGCTGGACGTGGTCGCGGTGCAGAACGGGCGCTACAAGGTCCACCCGATCATCGACTGGAGCGACCGGGACGTCTACTACTACCTCCGCCGCCACGGGCTGCCGTACCACCCGCTGTGGCACGAGGGGTACGTGTCCATCGGCGACTGGCACACCAGCCGCCCGCTCAGCGATGACCTCACCGAGGAGCAGACGCGCTTCTTCGGGCTCAAGCGCGAGTGCGGCCTGCACGAACACGTCTGAAGCCCCGCAGGCGCGTTCGACACCGGTATAATCCCCACGGAGACAATCACAAACCCGTCGCAACCGTGGGGATGACATGCGACATCTCGGCTCGATACTCCTCGGCGTCTGGCTGATCGTTCACGGCCTGCGCGACATCATCCACCTCACGTTCCGCTACGACGACCTCGCCATGGGCGCGCTGGCCATCGTCGCGGGTGCGCTGCTGTTCATCCGCCGCTGACGGTGATCGGCCGCCGTCACTCGACGGAGCGCCCCACCGCGGGGCTGGTGCTCACCGGGGGTGGTGCCCGCGCCGCCTACCAGGTGGGGGTGCTGCGTGCGATCGCGGACATGCTTCCGCCGCGGGCGCCGTCCCCGTTCCCGGTGATCTCCGGGACCTCCGCCGGGGCGATCAATGCCGCCGCCATCGCCACCCACGCCCGGCGCTTCTCCACCGGTGCCCGGGGGCTGGAGCGTGTGTGGCGGCACTTCCGTGTGGGCCAGGTCTACGAGGCCGGCGGCATGCGGCTGACCCGCAGCGCGGCGCGCTGGCTCGCGGCGCTGTTCTTCTCCGGGCTGGGCACGCAGCGCCCGGACGCGCTGCTGGACAACGCCCCGCTGCGCGGGCTGCTGGCGCGGACCATCCGGTTCTCGTGGCTGCGCGAGGCCATCGACCGCGGCGATCTGCGCGCGCTCAGCATCACCTGCTCGTCGTACACGACCGGGGAGTCCGTGGCCTTCTTCCAGGGCGCGCCGGACCTGGCGGGCTGGCGGCGGGCCCGGCGGGAGGGGCGGCCGGCGCACATCGGCGTCGCTCACCTGATGGCCTCCAGCGCCATCCCCGCGATCTTCCCGCCGGTGCGCATCGGCACGCAGTACTACGGCGACGGTGCGGTGCGTCAGCTCGCGCCGCTTAGCCCGGCACTGCACCTGGGCGCGGACCGGATCCTGGTCGTGGGCGTGGCGGACAACGAGGCGGCCGCGCCGGCACAGACGGTGGCGTCGCATCCGCCGTCGGTGGCGGAGATCGCCGGCCACATGCTCGACAGCGCCTTCCTGGACTCACTGGCGGCGGATGTCGAGCGCCTGGAACGCATCAACCGCACCCTCTCGCTGGTGCCCGGCCGGGCGCGGCGCCACGGCGAAACCGGCCTGCGCCCGGTGGAGACGCTGGTGATCCAGCCCAGCACCTCGCTCACCGGCCTGGCCGCCGCCCATGCCGCCGAGCTGCCGCGGGCGATGCGCTTCTACCTCCGCGGCAGCGGTGCGGACGACCCGGGGTCGGTGGTGATGAGCTACCTGCTCTTCGAGGCCGGCTTCTGCCGTGCGGCCATTCGCCTGGGCTACAGCGATGCACTCGCGCGCGAGGCGGAGATCATGCGCTTCCTCGGCTACGAGCCCGCCGTCAGCCGCGGGCCCGGCGGCGCGGTGCCGCCGGACCTCTGGTAGCCGTGCCCCGCGCTACCGCGGTCTAGCGTTCCGGCGCGGCCTCGAGCTGACCGTTGCAGTATTCGATGGCGGTCTGCCCGGAATCGTAATCGTAGTCGGGGTGTTCGACCCGCTCGTCGTCGCGGTATAGCGGGCAGTCCCGGAGTTCACCGTTGTCGCGGTAGACGGCCCACAGACCGGTGCGTCGGCCGGCGTCGTCGTATACGCCTTCCTCCACCGGATAGCCCCGGGCATCGACGATCCGCCAGCGGCCGCGACGCTTGCCGTGGCGGTAGTCGCCCCGCCAGTGATCGCCGAGCCGGGCCGGCTCGATCCAGGGGCCTTCCCGGTCGCCGTCGACGTAACGGCCCTTCTCGAGGATGTTGCCCTCGCTGTCGTAGCGCACGTGGGGGCCGTCTTTGACGCCGTGGTCATAGTGACTGCGCTCGACGGTGCGGCCGTCCCTGGTGATTCGGTAGGCACCATCCAGCTCACCGTCGACGTAGTGGCCTTCAGTGCGACGCCCCTCGGTGTCGGTCCGGTGAAATGGACCGACAGGACTGCCGTGGACGTAGGTCACCGAGGTGACCGTGCGGCCATCGATGACCTCGGTCTCGGTGCCATGGCGGCGACCCTGCGCGTCGTAGTGGCGGCGGACGTAGTGCCCCGGTGAAACGGTCTCGATGAACAGGCCCACCCGATGGCCGTCGCGGCGCTCGCGGCGATGGCTGACCCGCCCGTTGGGCGCGAAGCGCACGTCGATCTCGCGCGCCAGTCCGGGGAAGACCGTGTGCCGCGCGTTTACGTAGCCGTAGCCGTCGATCTCCTCGTGGATCTCGCGGCGGTCGCTGCCGGTACCGACGGTGCGTATACGCGAGCGCGGCGCCGCGGCGTCGTGAACGGCCCCTGTTCCGGCGGTGGGTGCCGCCGCCGGGTTAGCGTTGGCCGCCCCCTCGGCGGCGGGCCGTTGTGCGGCGACCGCGACGCCGCCGTGGCACAGCGCAACGACGGCCAGCGGGCCGAGCAGTCGGAATCTGAACCGGGGATACGTCATTCCTGCAGGCCTTCCAGCCGATTGTGCCAGGTCCGCTCGATGGGCTCGCCGGAGAACGTAATGGTCTCAACCGCCGTCACTTTCCCCCAGAAACGGATCGTGCCGTCGTCGGCCAGGTAGTCGGCAAGCGTGGTCTGCATCTGCTCCCTGGACCACGGGGTGGACGGGGCATCGGGGGAGGCATCCAGCGGCATGGGACGTAGTGGCCGGCCGCTGGCGTCAAGGAAACGCGTGCCGCGGAAGAAGAGCGCGGCCGGGGTTTCGGGGTCGACGTCATCGCCGACGGCGGCGGCGATGTCCACCAGCCAGGGCCTGTCCGGCGGTGTGGGGGCTGGTTCCGTGTGCCACGCCGGCTGGCCGGGGCAGCTCAGGCGGGTGTCCACCTCGATCCCGTAGAAGAACACGCGCACGCCGTCGTCGGTCATCAACAGCCAGTCCGTGGTCTCGCCGTCCGGGGTCCAGGTCTCGCTGATGAAATCCGGGTGGCGCTGAAAGGCGGGCTGCCAGACCAGTTCGTGCCCCTCCAGCGGCGGCGCGCTGGCGGTGAGCTCACAGGCCGAACCGATACCGCGCGGCAGCGTCAGGCGGAGCTGATTCCGGTCTGCGTCGCGGACGGCGAGATCGTCCAGGTTCAGCGGTGCCTTGCCCGGCGTCGTGGACCGGTCCAGGTAACGGGTTTCAGGGGGCGGCATATCGCGATTGGAGAACCGCAGGGCGCGGCTGGTGAAATGGAGGATGTGCCTGCTGCTCTCGGTGCTTTCGGTGAACAGCGCCAGGCCGAAGGTGTCCCCGTCCCCCTCGACAGCGTACTGCTGAAACCAGCGGTCGGGATCGTCCACGCGCTGCATGAGCGTCCGGTCGGAGGCCGACAGGCCGCCGTCGACGGCCTGGTCGATGAGGCGTCCGGAGAGACCAGCGTAGTTCCGCGTCCTGTCGTAGGTGTAGTAACGGTTGTCTTTGCCGGCGAACAGGATGCGCCAGTGACCGGGCTGGCCGTCGACCGGCACTGCCCGGGCGGAGACCGACCCGTCGCGGATTTCCGTCGGTTCGTCGGCCAGGGGGAGTTGTGTATGCGTGGGTTCCTCCGCCGGCCTATAGATAACGGTGGCATCGACGCTGGCGATGCGTTCCAGCCCCGGGTCGGCCCAGCCGAGCGGGAGTAGCCGGATGACGGTGTTCTGCCGGTCGTCGTCGCCGTAGTCGATGCCGATGGACTCGAGTACCAGCGGAATCGTGAGGGCCTGTCCATCGGCGTCTCGCAGTGTCAATTCCTGGAGGGTCAGTTGGCCGAGCTTCCCGTCGCCGTTGATGCCGTGATCGATGGTCAGCGCGAGCGCGTTGTCCTTGCCGTCGATACGGAAAGTGGTGCCGGCGTCGGCGAGCGGGGCCTCCGCCGGTTCGATCAGCGGCAGGTCGGTGGCCTCGCCGTCGGTTTGCGGCAGGAACAGCGAGTAGCCATCGCTCACGCCCGCCAGTCCGCTCGTCCAGGTGAACCATTCCAGGCTGTCCGCCCAGGCGCCGGTTGTCGGGTCATCGTCGGCGTTCATGGCGAGCTGCGTGTGAACGTTCAGCGCCGTGCCGAAGCCGTCGATCCGTTGATCGCTGATCAGTGTCAGCGACTGGATCCAACCACTGTCGCGCTCCAGGCGCATGCGTCCGGATACGTTGGTGAACTGTATGAACAGGTTGTGACCCATGATGCGCAGGGGGTCCACCCTGGTGGACCCGTCTTCGGCCCTGGTGATGTCGACGAACACGCCGTCCTCGTCGATATCGGCGACGGTCAGACGCAGCCCCGGCATGCCCTGGAATCCGTCCAGCGTGACCTGCGCGCCCTCGCGTGCCGGCAGGCTCAACGGCACCGACGGTGCGAGCATGTGCTGTTCCAGCTGCCTGCCCAGCGTGCCGGTCAACTGTTTGGTGATCAGGTTCCAGGCGGCGTGGTTGGTGGCGGTCAGCCGTGTTTCGCCGTCGGGCTCCATGGTCAGGTCGAATCCCCCGGTGATCAGGTCGCGCACGGGGCCGCGGAACAGACCACCCGAGCGGGCACTCGAGAAGAAGGTTTGCCGGCCTTCCCGGGCCCGAATGAAACGCGGGTCGAGATGCACCGTCAGGGACGGGCGGGCCGAGTCGACCCGGTAACGCATGACGCTCTGCACGGTCACCGCCTGCGTGTCCGACGATGAAGACTGGCTGTCGTCCTCCCGCATCACCGCACTCACGTCGATGCGGTAGTCGCGCTGCTCGCCGACGGCGGGGCTGAAGCGGATCTCGTCCGGTGCGGACAGCTCCACGATGGTGGTGCCGACGCCGATGAGCACGGCGACCGAGAGCACGGACAGCACGATGGTTCTGGTAGACACGAAGAACTCCGGAACAGGTAAAGGGGCCGGCTAAGCGGCGTTGGTGAGACCCGCGAAACGGGCAATGGGGTGTCCGTTGCCCTGGTCCCGACGGGAGTCAATGCGCCACGGGCCCGCCACACCGGCGAGCGGGCCCGACAGGGTGTCCATGCGTGGCGCGCGATGTGCGGTCGTCGGGATAATACGCTGAAGGCGCGACCCGAAATCCTGAATTGCCCGGTTGAATCCGGCGGTGGGCGGTAACGGCGACGGATTGCGATCGGCGGCCCATGTCGAGGTGTCGCCGGCGACACCCGCAGTTTCCGGTATCGGCTGGGTAGAGGCCGGGCGTGTGAGCGATGGGCCCGAAGAAGGGACTGACGTCATTGTTTCCCCGTTGCAGCGTCCATTGCAGCTCTATGAGCCGGGAGAGATCAGTCCCTGATGGGGACGGAAGGACAGCCTGCGAGGCCCGACGCGACCTTCGGGAAAGCGCGTTTCCGGGGGCACGGCGGGTGAAGCCCATTTCCCTGGGCCGCAGCTTCCTCCGATTCTCGGCTAGCGATTATAGCGACGGCGGGGGAAACCGGGCAACGCGCCGCCCGGCATCCATGGTGCCCCGGCGGGCGGGCCCGCCCCACGGGGGGCGGGCGGTCCCGGCCGGGGCGATCACGTCGTCCGCCCCGCCGCCCACTCGCCGGCGGAACGGTGTTAGAGCAGGTTGTAGACGAACACCACCACCACCGCGACCGGCGCGACGAAGCGGATCGCCAGGTGCCAGAGCCGGAAGCCCAGGGTCTCACCCAGGCCCAGCTCCTCGCTGGCGCTGGCCGTGGACATGCCCCAGCCCACGAACAGCGCGACGCCGAGCCCGGTGAGGGGCAGCATGACGTTCGCGGTGAGGAAATCGAGCGCGCCAAACAGGTTCTGGCCGAACACCGTGTAGCCGGACCACACGTTGAACGACAGCGCCGAGGCCACGCCCAGGGCCCAGATCGTCACCGCCGCCTTGATCGTCGCCGGCCAGCGGCCCTGGCCGCGCTCCTGCAGCCACTCCACCGTGGGCTCCAGCAGCGAGATCGTGGACGTCCACGCCGCGAAGGTCAGCAGCAGGAAGAACAGCGCCCCGAACAGCGCACCGCCGGGCATCGACCCGAAGGCCAGGGGCAGGGTCTGGAAGATCAGGCCCGGGCCTACGGCGGGCTCCAGGCCGTTGGCGAACACCACCGGAAAGATCGCGGTGCCCGCCATCAGCGCGATGACCGTGTCGAGCACCACCACGGACAGCGCCGTGCCGGCGATGGAGGTCCCCGGAGCGAGGTAGGAGCCGTAGGCGATCATGATCCCCATGCCCAGGCTCAGGGTGAAGAAGGCGTGGCCCAGCGCGATCAGCACGGAATGGGTACTGAGCTTCGAGAAGTCCGGGGTGAATAGGAAGTCCACGCCGGCGCTGAAGCCGGACGTGGTGGCGGCGTAGCCGATCAGGATCACCAGCAGCAGCGCCAGTCCGGGCATGAGTATCTTGGCGGCGCGCTCCAGGCCGTGGCGCACCCCGCGGCCCACCACCACCGCCGTCAGCGCCATGAACGCCGTGTGCCAGAGCACGAGCTGCCACGGGCTCGCCTTGAGCGCGTCGAAGGCGGCCTTCACCGTCGCGGCGTCGGCCCCGGCGAAGGTGCCCGTGGCCGTGCGGCCGACGTAGGCGAGGGCCCAGCCGGCAATGACGCTGTAGAACGAGAGGATGACGAACGAGCCGGCCATGCCGAGCAGGCCGACCCCGGCCCAGGCCGGCGAGCGGCCCTCGCGGCGGGCGGTCGCCGCCACGGCGTTGATCGGGCTCATGCGGCCGCGGCGCCCGAGCAGGATCTCGGCGATCAGGATGGGCAGGCCGATCAGCGCGATGCATGCCAGGTACACCACCACGAAGGCGCCGCCGCCGTTCTCGCCGGTGATGTAGGGGAATTTCCAGACGTTGCCGAGTCCGACCGCGGATCCCACCGCGGCGAGAACGAATGCCAGCCTGGAGCCCCAGTGCTCGTGTGCCGTGGTCTGCGTGGTGCCTGCCAAGGCGTCGCCCTCCCTAGTTCGCTGAGGCGCAAGGGTAACGCCTGCGGCCGCGGGTGTCGCGCCGGGATGGCGTGCACGGGCTGCCGCGCCGGTATGCCGGGCGATATGCCGCTTCGGCTGTCGGTTGCCTTCGAGCAACCGACCTACCCGACGTCACGGCTGTGCGGTTATGCCCACTGTCTCGTTCCGGTAGGTCGGTTGCTCCTGGCAACCGACAGGACCGGATTGCCGCAGCGCCCCGGTCCGTGGGCATTGTTCGGGGTATGACGCCGCGTGGGCGGTGTTACGCCGGAGGTCGTGCGCGGGTGTCGCCACGGTACACCGGGCGATACCGCCACTTGGCTGTCGGTTGCCTTCGAGCAACCGACCTACCCGACGTCACGGCTGTGCGGTTATGCCCGCTGTCTCGTTCCGGTAGATCGGTTGCTCCTGGCAACCGACAGGACCGGGTTGCCGCAGCGCCCCGGTCCGTACGCATTGCCCGTTGCCGCGTAGGTCGGGCACAGCCACCAGGCCGTATGCGGCGTTCCTCTGGCAAAGCACGAAACGTTGCATGCCTTCGGCGCACAACCTGCCGGCTGAATGGCGGCGCCGGTCGTGGTCGGGGCCTCCCGCCGCTTTGCGCTGAACCAAAAAAAACGGCCGGGTCCGAAGGCCCGGCCACGCCGCTTGCGCGGCTCCTCGTCGTTGTCGAGGAAGGGAAGAGACAACCGTTCTGAACGCAACCCCGTCCGTAAGGTTGTACAAAGCGTATAGGGTTTGTTTATTACTGTCAAATACCTGTACACAAACGTCACATCACCGCCATCCGGCGCGGCGTTGACAGCGACGATTTCTGGTATACCATTTCGGTACCAACCACAACATATGGGGCCGACTGGGGATGGCCGTGTTTATATGTTGTGGAAAAACGGCATAAGCCGTTGACTACTCCACTGTTCGAATCTGTCAACCCGATTCAGGGGGAATGGCCACATGAGTTCCGCTGCGAAGGTGCGCGTGCTGCCCAAGAGCGTTAACGAGATCCCGATACAGCCCGCCTCCCAGGACATCTGGGACAAGAAGTATCGGCTCAAGACCAAGGACGGCACCGTCCTGGACGAGACCGTGGACGACACCTACAAGCGCATCGCGCGCGCGATCGCCGAGGTCGAGGTGCCCGAGAAGCGGGACGAGTGGTACGAGAACTTCCTCTGGGCGCTGCGTCACGGCGCGATCCCCGCCGGGCGGATCACCTCCAACGCCGGCGCCTGGGACCACAAGCCGGCCACCTCCACGATCAACTGCACCGTGTCCTCGACCATCGGCGACTCGATGGACGACATCCTCGACAAGGTCCACGAGGCGGGGCTGACGCTGAAGGCCGGCTGCGGCATCGGCTACGAGTTTTCCACCCTGCGCCCGCGCGGGGCGTACGTCTCCGGCGCCGGCGCCTACACCTCCGGGCCGCTGTCGTTCATGGACATCTACGACCG
Source organism: Arhodomonas aquaeolei DSM 8974 (assembly GCF_000374645.1). Lineage (GTDB taxonomy): Bacteria > Pseudomonadota > Gammaproteobacteria > Nitrococcales > Nitrococcaceae > Arhodomonas > Arhodomonas aquaeolei. The sequence goes on along the minus strand of NZ_KB894807.1, from coordinate 10,081 downwards.
CATGTGCTTCACCGTCTCCTCCGCGGGCGGGCGGCGCGGCGCGCAGATGGCCACCTTCGACGTCGGCCACCCGGACGTGCTCGACTTCATCCGCGCCAAGCGCGAGGACGGGCGCCTGCGCCAGTTCAACCTCTCGCTGCTGATCACCGACGGCTTCATGAAGGCCGTGGAGAACGGCGAGATGTGGCCGCTCGCCTTCCCGCTCTCGCCCAAGGAGGCGGAGATGGACGGCGTCGACCTCAACGACCCGGAGCAGGTGGTCTGGCGCGAGTGGCCGCGGCGCGAGGGCTACATCACCCGCGAGGACGGCCTCGTCGCCTGCCGGATCTACAAGCGGATCAAGGCCCAGCGCATCTGGGACATGATCATGACCTCCACCTACGACTACGCCGAGCCCGGGTTCATCCTCATCGACCGCGTCAACGAGATGAACAACAACTGGTTCTGCGAGGAGATCCGCGCCACCAACCCGTGCGTGACGGCGGATACCTGGGTGCAGACCGATGAGGGGCCGCGCCAGGTGCGCAATCTCATCGGCCGCTCGTTCGTCGCCCGGGTCGACGGACAGGCACATGCCTCCGGCGAGGAGGGCTTCTTCCGCACGGCCACCAAACCGGTCGTGCGGCTGCAGACCGCAGAGGGCTACAGCCTTCGGCTCACCGAGGACCACCGCGTGCGCCGCGTGAGCCGCTTCACCCGCTACACCACCGAGACGGAATGGTGCGCCGCCGGCGAGCTCCGTGCCGGCGACCGGGTGCTGCTCAACGATCACCGCGACAATGCCGAGTGGGGCGGTGCCGTCAACGAGGACGAGGGTTACCTCCTTGGCCTGCTCGTGGGCGACGGCACGCTCAAGGCGGACAAGGCCGTGCTTTCCGTGTGGGAGTCGGCCGCCGTCGGCAACGGCGATGAGGGCGGGCTGAGCGCCGGCGCCCGTGCCGTGATGGACGCCGGCATGCGCGCCGCCGGGACGCTCCCGCACCGCGCGGACTTCGCGGGCTGGCAGCAGGTCGCCGGCCGTGGCGAGTATCGCCTTGCGCTCGGTGCACTCAAGCAGCTCGCGGAGTCGCTCGGCATGTCTCCCGGCGACAAGGCGATCACCCCGGCGCTCGAGCAGGCATCGAGCGATGGCTATCGCGGTTTCCTGCGCGGCCTGTTCGACGCGGATGGTTCCGTGCAGGGCACCCAGGCGAAGGGTGTGAGCGTGCGGCTCGCCCAGTCCGATCTCTCGCGTCTCGAGGCCGTTCAGCGGATGCTCCTGCGCCTGGGCATTACGGCGACGATCTACCGCGACCGCCGCCGTGCCAACGCGGCGCGCATGCCCGACGGCCGTGGCGGCCACGCGGACTACGCCATCCGGCCGCAGCATGAGCTGGTCCTCGCCGGCGAGGGCATCGCCCGGTTCCGCGAGCGGATCGGTTTTTCTGACAGCGACAAGATGAGCCGCCTCGACGCGCTGCTCGACAGTTACTCGCGGCGGCTGAACCGGGAGCGCTTCGTCGCCCGCGTCACGGGTGTCGAGGACGACGGCGTGGAGGACGTCTATGACGTCCAGGTGCCGGGGATTAACACCTTCGATGCCAACGGCCTGCACGCCCACAACTGCGGCGAGCAGCCGCTGCCGCCCTACGGCGCCTGCCTGCTCGGCTCGATCAACCTCACCAAGTTCGTGCGCGAGCCCTTCACCGAGAAGGCTCACTTCGACTGGGAGGAGTATCGCCGGGTGGTGAGCATCTTCACGCGGCTGCTCGACAACGTGGTGGAGATCAACGGCCTCCCGCTGCCCAGGCAGCAGGAGGAGATCATGCGCAAGCGCCGCCACGGCATGGGCTTCCTCGGCCTGGGTTCGACACTGACCATGCTGCGCATGCGCTACGGCGACGAGGCCTCGCTGGAGTTCACCGAGCGCGCCGCCAAGGAGATGGCGCTGGAGGGCTGGCGCACCGGCCTGTCGCTGGCGGACGAGAAGGGTGCGGCGCCGCTCATGGACGAGGAGTTCACCGTCACCAGGGAAATGCTCGCCAAGCGCCCGGAGATGGAGAAGGACGGCTACGCCCCGGGCGACACCATCGCCGGCAAGGTCCTGTGGGCGCGCTACAGCCGCTACATGCAGCGCGTGGCCGAGGCCGAGCCGGAGCTCGTCGACGAGCTCGCCGAGCGCGGCGCGCGTTTCACCCACCACAGCTCCATCGCGCCCACGGGCACGATCTCGCTGTCGCTGGCGAATAACGCCGCCAACGGCATCGAGCCGAGCTTCGCGCATCACTACACGCGCAACGTCATCCGCGAGGGCAAAAAGTCCAAGGAAAGCGTGGGCGTCTACAGCTTCGAGCTGCTCGCGTACCGCTACTTCGTTGACCCGGAGGCGCTGCCGAGCACCGATCCGGAGACGCGCAATCTCCCGGACTACTTCATCACCGCGGACGACGTCACGCCCAAGCAGCACGTCGACATCCAGGCCGCCGCGCAGCGCTGGATCGACTCCTCGATCTCCAAGACGGCCAATGTCCCCACGGACTACCCGTACCAGGACTTCAAGGACATCTACCGCTACGCCTACGAGCAGGGGCTGAAGGGCTGCACCACCTTCCGCTTCAACCCGGAGGCGTTCCAGGGCGTGCTCGTCAAGGACAGCGACCTCGCCAACACCACCTACCGCTTCGTGCTCGATGACGGCAGCGTCGTCGAGGCCAAGGGCGGCGACGAGGTGGAGTACGACGGCGAGATCCACACCGCGGCGAACCTCTACGACGCCCTCAAGGAAGGCTACTACGGCCGTTTCTGACGCACATACGGCCCGCCCCCGCTGGGTGCGGGCCAACCGAGCGAGCGAGTACGATGGCAGCACGACAGGACAACATCGGCGCGGACGCGCCCGACGGGGAAGAGACCATGGCGATCCACATCGGCAGCAAGATCGTTGACTACGAGGTGGTGAAACCCGAGGCGGCGAACCAGACTCAGGGACAGCAGTCCGAAGCGCCGGCGGAGTCGTCGATCCAGCACATGCACGAGCGTATCGAGCGGCCGGAAATGCTCGAGGGGTCGACCTACAAGATCAAGACCCCGCTGTCCGAGCACGCACTCTACGTCACCATCAACGACGTGGTGCTCAACCAGGGCACGGAGCACGAGATCCGGCGGCCGTTCGAGATCTTCATCAACTCCAAGAACATGGACCACTTCCAGTGGATCGTCGCGCTCACGCGCATCGTCTCCGCCGTGTTCCGCAAGGGCGGCGACTGCACCTTCCTCGTCGAGGAGCTCAAGAGCGTATTCGATCCCCGCGGCGGCTACTTCAAGCGCGGCGGCCGGTTCATGCCCTCGCTGGTGGCCGAGATCGGCGACGTCATCGACCAGCACCTCAAGAAGATCGGCATGATGGAGCAGGACGGCCTCGACGAGCACCAGAAGGCGTTCATCGAGCAGAAGCGCGCCGAGGCCGAGGCCAAGGCCGCCCCGGAGCCGACCGCCGCCGACTGCGACGACAGCACCGACGCCTACCCCGAGGGCGCCCAGCTCTGCGGCAAGTGCCACACCAAGGCCATGGTCGTCATGGACGGCTGCCTGACCTGCCTCAACTGCGGCGACAGCAAGTGCGGGTGACGATCCCGCGCGGGATCGCCCCGGCCGACTGGACAACACCATGCCGGCCGGGGCAGCCTTGAGCTAACCGGGCGTGCGCCGGCACGCCGAGGGGTGAGGGGATGAGGGAATGGACACCAGCCACGGACGGCAGCGCGCACAACTAGCCGGGGGACGCCAGTCCCCGGTGGACAGACTGCCGAGCAGCCGCTCACCGCTCCCTTCAGGGAGAGGGGCCGGTGGAGAGGGGCTCTCCGAAATCCGCACCCACCCACCCGGCAGCCGATCAGCCCGTCCGCCCCACCAGAGCGCGATCCGCCGTTCACCCCCCTCCCTGCAAGGGAGAGAGGCCAGGGGAGCGGGCGTCCCCGAAATCCGCAGGCACTCACCCGACAGCCGAGCGACCCGCCCGCCCCAGCGAGGCGCGACCCACTGTTCACCCCTCTCCCTCCACGGGAGAGGGGCTGGGGGAGAGGGTGTCGCCCGAATCCGCACACACTCACCCGGCAGCCGAACGACCGGCCCGCCCCAGCAAGGCGCGACCCACTGTTCACCCCTCTCCCTTCACGGGAGAGGGGCTGGGGGAGAGGGTGTCTCCCGAATCCGCTATCACCGACGCAGTCGCCGCGGCCACCTTGCGCTCCACCGCCAGGTATTCGAGGAACACCCGCAACGCCCGGCGGACCTGATCCATCAGCCGGCGCTTGCGTGTCGAGTCCATGACATCACCTCCATGTTGAATACTGTATATATATACAGTATCAATGACGCGGACTCAAACTGCGCGCACGATATTGCGGCAGGCCTGGCGGCGCGGAGACGGATGGTCTATAAAATCAGTAGGTTACAGTGGAAAACGCAAGCCCGCAGCCTGCAATATCGTGCGCGCACGTTTATTGAATATCCGTGCGCGCTACCTAATCACTGTTAAATTTGAGGAGAAATAGTAACGATGCACTGTACTGAATGTGGAACGGAAGCTACTGAACAAGCAAAGTTTTGCTCCGAATGTGGTCACACTTTGAATGCTGCCGGTAGCGTTAAAATATCGACTGGAGATAATTCAGTAAACTTCGGCAATAAAAACCGGGTTACTGGCAATACGATTAATATTAATTCGAATCAAGATGGTTCCGAAAAAGCGTATATCGATCGTACAAAAGTCAGACCCCTGTCCCTGGCAGGGACCCAGCTGAAAGCTTCGTGGCTGGTTATTTCCGGCTTAATTGGTTTTTTTGGTAGTGTCGCGAGTATTCTTGGGTTTATAGGTACTGGATATCAGTTCTTCTTTATTGTATCTATGGCAATAGGCGCGATTTTATTTCCTATTGGCATGGTGTTAGTGCAAACCAAGCACATAAGCTTTCCGCCGTTTTTCAACCTTGAATCTGGTTCTAAGGGCGAAATATACGTCACTAAAATAGAAGGCAGCTGCCCTAAGTGCACGGGCAGGCTCAAGCTTAGATCGATAGGCCCAAAAAACAATAAAACTACAGTGGTTAGGTGTACACGAAATCCTGATCATATGTGGGGCTTTGACCCAACTGTCCTGCCAGATCTATAGATGAATTTAACCAGCGCAAGCAGTCGGACAAATTACTCGCTGGCGCTCCTAATTTTCCGCTGTTGCGGGCGTTATACGTAGAGGAAATTGTGGAAGCGCTCGAAATAATCGAAAGATTTTTGGATTTACAAACTAGACCACGAGAAATCATCGCCAAGAGCACCAAACTTCACCACTACGGAGTCTATGCTTGTCACCTGCATACCCTTGATCGACCAATGTGGGTTAGCGATTTACTTGAGGAGTCGTACAAGTATAGAAACTTTTCAAGGTGTCAGGGTAAGTTTGAAATTCACTGCACGGAGTTTTTTGCAAAGGACGATATTGTGATGGTGGATATTGGGGATGATTGTCTTCTAGAGCTTTCCCAAAAGGTTGGTGATGTTGTCAGACCCAGAGTGGATAAGCAGATAATGAAGGTGTTATCAAACCATGGCATCGGTGCGCTTGTATGGTCTGGGAGAGAGATTCTTGTCGATCATGAGAGAATTGTCCCCATAAATTCGGTGCATGTACCCGCATAACCAGTGGCTGTTGTCGGACACGCCTACGCTGCGCTCCGGTGTGCCGCAAAGCCAAGCGTTATGCCACAAGGAAATCTTATGCGTGATTTATTCGCAGTACTTGCTTATGGTCCAGATAAGGCGAAGCTAAATACCGCCCTGGGTGCTGCTGCCGTACTCGCAGAAGATCGCTCCCTCAACATCACGCTTCTGGTTCCCGCGCTTAAGCATTGCGAAAACACGGTGCTTGCGGATGTTCTTGGGGAAAAATTCGTTAAGAACATGGTTAAGGGCCAGCATTGCACGTTCCATGATCGCCCCGTAAACATCAAATCAATGCAGACGGTAAATCCGCTATCGGAGCGAGGAGTTGTTCTGGCTCTTTGGGGCGGCGACAAAATGCTAAAAAAAGTCGATGCTTGTAGGTTAGCGTCAGCAATCGTGGTTCTCTCTTGGATCGAAAGCGAAGTTGAGCCTTGGGTGCAACGAAACAATGCCCGAGTTATCGATATTGATGAGGCATAACAAATCGCTGGAGAGGGACGTTTGTTCCGTTACGCGCTTCGCGCTCCACTCCACAAACGCCTCTCAGCTTCGGCGTTAGGCCGTACGTGGAGATCCCTCATGAGTTACCTAGTGTTTTGCATGTTCGATTTAGAGAACGCGTCTAGGCAGGATTACGAGAACGCGTACTCCGATTTGGCAACTATCGGCCTGAAAAAGGTCATAAAATCGGACCAGGGAGGGGATGTTGTGATTCCGACGACATCAGTCATGGGAACCTTCAACGGAAACAGTTCGACGTCGGTTCGAGACGACATCAGAAATCAAGTGCAGGCTGCTTTTAAGCGGAGAGGTTTTAGCTCTGAGATTTTCGTCGTTGTTGGCGGCGACTGGGCATGGGGTGCCGGATCGACGTGATTTGGCCCAACCACGCGCTGCAGCCGACCGCTCAACCGCTACGCGGTTTCGCGTCGGCTGAGCATTAGCGTTAGGGCTACTGGGGCTTTCGACATGCCGTACGTTAAAACGAAGGATACAGGTGCAATAATTGAGAGAGTGATATGTCTGGTTTGAACTACCAAAAACAAGCTCAGGACTTCTATGGAAAAGCACCTGTCCTCATTTTGGGCAGTGGTGCCTCGGCTGCGCACGGCATGTCTGGAATGTCGGCACTGGCTAACCATCTGGTTGAGAATACTGAAATTTCGGGGCTAAATAGTACCGATATCAAGACATGGGACGAATTCTGCCAGTTGTTAAAAGATGATGTTGACTTGGAATCTGCCTTATATCGCGTAACAGCTTCTGAAGAGCTGACATCAAGAATAGTCAAGTCGACCTGGGTACTGATTAAATCTGAAGATAACGGAATATTTAGAAATGGCCTTGAAGATAATGCGATGTTTCCATTGACTCGCCTTATTCAGCATATGTTCAAAAGCAGCCTTAAAACTGTGAACATTGTCACTACAAACTATGATCGTCTAGCAGAGTATGCCTGCGATCAAGGGCGGATCCACCATTTTACCGGGTTTACCCACGGCTTCTTTCGTCAGTTGGCCGACCCTACAGAAATAACCTCAGCCCGTAGAGCTAACATTTGGAAAGTCCATGGGTCTCTGGATTGGTTTCAGTCCCCTTTGGGAGATACTGTTGCTCTCTCAAGTATCAATGACGTACCTGATAACTACCAGCCGCAGATCGTAACTCCTGGAACACAAAAATACCAAAAAACCCATCTTGAGCCATTCCGTTCCATTATTCGTAACGCTGATCAAGCTCTCAACGAGGCGGGCTCTTATCTTTGTGTTGGTTACGGTTTTAATGACGAGCACATTCAGCCGAAACTGATGGTAAATTGCCTCCGGAAGAATGTTCCGATCACCATCATCACATACGCCCTTTCTGATTCTGCCAAGAAGCTAATTATTGAGGGAAAAGCACAGAACTACTTGGCGATAGAACGGGGCGAAACAGACGATCAATCCATCGTCTATTCCTCTCTGGATAATAATCCGCTGAAGGTAGAAGAGAATCTCTGGACTCTTGAAGGCTACCTATCACTCATTATGTAGGAAGAAGATATGGCGATATTTAACTTTAGCGATGAGGAGACACTTGGGAAAGTAGCTTCCGTCGACACAACAAATGTGATCGTAGAGGTTGAGAATGTTGACCAGCTAAAAAGGTTGCAGGTTAACCATCTAGCCGTGCTCCAAAGTAGCAAACCGGGGCAACACCTCATCGGTGTTATCACGCAAGTCACCCGTAAGCGTGGCATTGAGGAAGTTGTTGGTGACGGTATCAACGACCAAGCATCAGAGCTAAATATGTGTCGTATAGCTCTGATTGGCACTATGCTGGATCGTGATGGTGAAAAGGAAAATGTATTCCGCCGCACTCTAGAAAGCGTTCCCGAAATCGACGCGAATTGTTTCTCACTCGAAGGCGAAAACCTCACTGGGTTTATGCGCACGCTCTCCAGTATCTCGGCCGATGGAAATGCCTTGACCCTCGGTAAATATACTCTGGATGAAAACGCGGTTGCTTATCTCAACGGTAACAAGTTTTTCCAGCGCCATGCTTTTGTTGGTGGAAGCACCGGCTCGGGTAAATCCTGGACGACTGCCAAAATCATCGAGCAGATGTCGGCGCTTTCTTCAGCTAATGCCATCGTATTCGACCTCCATGGCGAATATTCGCCCTTGGTAGGGGAAGGCATCCAGCACTTTAAAGTCGCTGGGCCAGCAGACGTTGAGGACAAGAAAACTATCGCCGACGGTGTGTTCTACCTACCATACTGGCTTCTTTCGTACGAGGCGCTGGTATCTATGTTCGTCGATCGAAGCGACCAAAATGCTCCCAACCAAGCCATGATCATGGCTCGCGAAATCAATCAGGCGAAGCAAAGGTACCTCGAAGAAAATAGTCAGAACGATGTGTTGAAGCACTTCACGGTTGATAGTCCGGTCCCATTCGAGCTGGATGTCCTGATGGCACGCCTGAATGAAATCAACGTCGAAATGGTTCCTGGAGCAAGATCTGGCAGCGAGAAGCAAGGTGAATTCTACGGAAAACTCGCCCGTATGATTTCTCGCCTTGAGAACAAGATCTCCGATAGACGTCTTGGCTTTATGTTCAATGGTGGTGCCGACGTCCTGGACTTCACTTGGCTCGATAAATTCGTCACGGCGGTACTTGGGAGTACCGACGAGAATGGCAAGGCAGGCATAAAGATAATTAACTTCTCTGAAGTGCCTTCTGACGTTCTGCCCCTGATCGTATCTCTGGTTGCGCGGGTCACGTTCTCCGTCCAACAGTGGACGCCATCGGAGTTACGTCATCCTATAGCGCTTTTGTGTGACGAGGCGCATCTCTACATGCCTCAACGCAACATGGCTGAATCTGCTGACGACATCTCACTCGATATTTTCGAGCGAATCGCGAAGGAGGGGCGTAAATACGGCGTGAGTTTGGTGGTGATCAGTCAGCGTCCGTCTGAGGTAAATAAAACTATGCTCAGCCAATGCAGCAACTTCGTATCCATGAGGTTGACCAACGCCGAGGATCAGGGCGTTATAAAGCGTCTCCTTCCGGATAGTCTAGGCGGATTTAGCGACATTCTGCCGACCCTCGATACGGGTGAAGCGCTTGTTGTTGGTGATGCTAGCTTGCTACCAAGCCGGATCAGAGTCGGCGAGCCTCACAATAAACCAAACAGCGGCACGGTCGACTTTTGGGATGAATGGCAACAGCCCGCCAAGGATAAACGCCTGTCAATTGCAGTGGGTAACTGGCGTAAGCAAAATATTTAACAGGTGCTAAGAAAATACTACGTTGATCGAGCCCTAAGGAAACACTGATTTATTCCCTCCCGGCTGTACCGGGCGGGGGTAGTGCTTCGGGCTCTCCGGCGAGGGCATCGAGGATGCGATCTACGACAGCCAGGCGATCCGGCGGTTTGTGGGCATCGACCTTGCGCGGGAGGCGGCGCCGGATGCGACCACGCTGTTGAAGTTCCGCCGGCTCCTGGAGCGCCACGGGCTCACGCGGCGGATCTTTGAGGCGATCAACGCCCACCTCGCCGAGCAGGGGTTGATGCTGCGCGAGGGCACCATCGTCGATGCCACACTCATTGCTGCACCGCCGTCGACGAAGAACAGGGACAAGGCGCGCGACCCCGAGATGCATCAGACGAAGAAAGGCAAGCAGTACTACTTCGGCATGAAGGCGCATATCGGCGTGGACGCCGGCTCGGGGCTGGTGCACTCGATGGTCGCCACGCCCGCCAATGCCGCCGACATCACCCAGGCGCACCACCTGCTCCATGGCGCCGAGCAACACGCCTTCGGCGACTCGGCCTATCAGGGCGTGAGCAAGCGCGCCGAGCATCGTGGCAGCACCACGAAGTGGCATGTGGCCATGA
>NZ_KB894806.1 GCF_000374645.1 Arhodomonas aquaeolei DSM 8974 | reverse complement strand
GCCTCGGTACGCTCGCCAGGCGCGGCCTTGAGACACTCCTGCATCTGCGCCTCCAGCGCCTGCTGCACCGTCTCGTGCACCAGCGCCCGCAGCAGATCCCGATCCTCGCCAAGTAATGCTTCCAGCGCCTCGCCGCTCGCAGTAGCCTTTCGAGTGTGAGTGGCCATGGCTTCGCCCTCCCAAGGGGATTCAGGTGGTCGGTCAACCAACCCGAATACCATGGCCGCTCACCTCGCTCTAGCTTGTGCACATAATTCCGCACACTACTTACGCAAGCCCGTCTCCATCCGTTTCAGCGTCATCAAGGACCAGACACCCAATACCCGCAAATCGCTTGATACGCGGGACGGTATTTACCCGGGATCACAACGCCCTGGCTTACGCACCACCGTGCGCTGTAGGTCGGCCGCTCGAAGGCAACCGACAGACCCCTGGCCGGCCCCGGAACGCCGGGAACCGGCGGAATCAGGGCCGGATGGCGGTCACTTCAGTCCGCGGGCGCGGCGGATGGTATCGTACGCGGCCTGGATCTCCTGGGTGCGCTCCTTGGCGACGTCGATCATCTCCTCGGGCAGGCCCTTGGAGACGAGCTTGTCCGGGTGGTGCTCGCTCATGAGCTTGCGGTAGGCGCGCTTGACCTCGGCGTCGCTGGCATCCTCGCTCACACCGAGCTCACGATAGGCCTCGGGCAGCGGATCCCGGCCGGCCTGGCTGGCGTGGCTGCGCTGGTAGCCGCCGGCGAGGAAGGCCACCAGCCGCTCGAAGTCCGCCTCCGAGATACCGAAGTGCAGGGCGATGCGCTTGAGCACCCGGGCCTCGGCGTCGCCGAGGGCACCGTCCGCCATCGCCGCCTGGATCTGGATCTCCAGGAAGATGCGCACCAGGTTCATGCGTCCGCGACACGCCTGGCGGAACTCCGCGAGCGCGGAATCGAGATCGAACTCCGTCGACTTGCCCTGGTTGAAGTACTCGATGGCCTGGCGGCGCTGCGTCTGCGACAGCCGCATACGGTTCATTACCTGCTCGGCGGCGGCGATCTCCGCCTGGGAGACGCGACCGTCCGCCTTGCAGATGTGGCCCATGACGGTGAACGTGGTGCGGAAGAACACCGCCCGCGGGTCGTTGCCGCCCGAGGCCATGCGCGCCCGCGCGAGCCCGCGGTCGAACCAGTGCCCGAGCGCCAGCCCCACCAGCGCACCGAGAATGCCGCCCGCCATGTAGCCGAAAACGGCTCCGATGATCTTGCCAATCCAGTTCATGCCTACGCCGTCAGAGCAACGCGAAAGGGCAAAAGATGCGGGGCCGGGAACGGGGCGTCAAGGGAGACACCTCAGCGCAGCCATGCCCGCGCGAATTCGTCCGCCGGCATCGGCCGGCCGTAGTAGTAGCCCTGGGCGAATTCACAGCCCAGTGACGCGAGCGCGCGGGCCTGCTCCGCCTCCTCCACGCCCTCGGCGAGGGTGGTCAGGCCGAGGTTGCGCGCCATGGCGATTATGGTCGCGACGATGGCGTGATCGCTCTCGCTGACCAGCATGTCGCGGACGAAGGACAGGTCGATCTTGAGCATGTCCACCGGGAAGCGCTTGAGATAGGCCAGCGACGAGTAGCCGGTGCCGAAATCGTCGATGCACAGCGTGAATCCCGCCTCGCGCAGGGCCGCCGTGATCTCCACGGCATGGTCCGGATCGCTGGCGATCGCGGTCTCCGTGAGCTCCAGGCGGATGGCCGACGCCGCCAGCCCGGCCCCGCGGGCATGGCGGGCGAACTGCTCGGCCACACCGGCGTGCTCGAGCTGCTGCGCGGAGACGTTGATGGACAGCTCCGGCGGCAGCGCCACCCCTCGGCTGCGCCATTGCGCGAGCTGGCCGCAGGCGGTGCGCATCACCCAGTCGCCGAGCCGGCCCATCATACGCCGCTCCTCGGCGGTACTCACCGCACGCCCGGGATTCACCCAGCCCCAGTCCTCGTCGTACCAGCGCAGCAGCACCTCGGCACCGATGAGTTCACCGGTGTCCAGGGCGACCTGCGGCTGGTAATAGAGCTGGAGGACGTCGTTTTTAAGCGCCTGGTCCAGGCGTTCAGCCAGGGACAGGAAATCGTCGAGCTCGCGGCTCATGTGCGGCTCGTAGACGCTGTACTCGATGCTGCCGCGCTTGGCCCGGTACATGGCGATATCGGTGTGCATGAGCAGCTCGTCCGCCGTGTCCCCGTCCCGGGGCGCGAGCGCGATGCCGATGCTCACTTCCACGGGGATGCTGCGCCCGTCCACCGTCAGTGGCTGCCCAAGGGCGTCCACCAGACGCTCGGCGATACGGGTCGCAGCGGCCTCGTCGGCGTCCTCGGCGATGACCACGAACTCGTCGCCACCGAGCCGGGCCAGGGTCTCGTTGGCGCGCAGGGTGTTGCGGAAACGCTGCGCCACCTCCACGAGCACGCGATCCCCCGCGGCGTGCCCCTGGCGGTCGTTGATCTCCTTGAAACGGTTGAGGTCGAGGAACAGCAGGGCCAGGGAGCTGCCGCCGCGGCGGAGACCGGCGAGGCTGACCGTCAGCCGGTCCATGAACAGCGCACGGTTGGGCAGCCCGGTGATCTCGTCGTAGAACGCGAGCTGCTGGATCCGCCGCTCACTGGCCTTGCGCTGGGTGATGTCGCTGCCGATCTGCAGGACGCTGCCGCCGCTGTCCTCGCCGGCCAGCGACCAGTGCGACTCGACCACGATGTGCCGCCCACCGCGGGTATGCTGGTCCAGCTCGCCGCTCCAGTAGCCCTCCTCGCGGACGCGCCCGCGGGCGTCGCCGTAGGCGTCCGGCGGCACGCGCAGGACCTCGGCGGCGGAACGGCCGATCACCTCCGAGGCGGACCAGCCGTAGGTCTGCTCGGCACCCCGGTTCCAGTAGCGGATGCGGTCCCGGGCGTCCGTCAGGAGGATGGCATCGCGGGTATGCTCCAGCAGCATCGCCTGCTCGCGGATGCGGCTGTCCGCCTCGAGCCGCTCCAGCTCCGCGGCGGCACCGGCGGCGAAGATGCGCAGCGTCGAGCTGACGAACTCGGGATCCTGGACCGGGCGCCGGTAGATCACGTAGAGCACGCCCAGGTTCTCGCCCGCGGTGTTGCCCAGGCGCTCGCCGACGTAGCCCCGCGCCCCCATGTCCGCGAGCAGGGTGTCCTCGGGGAAACGCTCGGCCACACGGTCGGTCACGACGCAGTAGGACTGCTCCAGGTTGACCGCACAGGGCGTGCCGCCGAGGGCGTAACTCAGCGGCTCCGCGGGCCGGCCGTCACAGTGGCCGGCGACGCTGTACACCCGGGAGGGATCCTCGGGCAGGCAACGGGCGATGTAGCCGGCATCCGCACCGAGCACCTCGGTCATGGTGCGCACCAGCCGCTCGAAGAACTCGTGGCCCGTTCGCGCCGAGACCGCCGCGGCAATACGGAAAACGGCGTCCTGCAGGCGGTCCTCGCGCTCGCGGGTACGCAGCGACTCGATCCCGAAGGCGAGATTGTCGGCGAGCTCGCCGAGCAGCTGCAGCTCTTCCGCCTCCAGCGGGCGTGCCGTGGTCGTCACCAGCCCCAGCACGGCCAGATTGCGCCCGCCGCTGCGCAGGGGCAGGCAGGCGACGACGTGATCCGTGCCCAGCGCGCCGGACACGGGATGCTCGCCGGCGTGCAGGGCATGAATCGCGTCCTCGTCGAGCCCGCCGTCGCCGGCGGCGTGCCAGGCGACGGGCTGAGCCCCTTCCGCGGCGGGATCATCGACGGTACCCACCCACGCCACCAGATAGCCGCCGATCTCGATGGCAAGGCGGCACACCGTGTCGAGCAGCCGCCGCTCGTCAGCAGCACGAATAACCGCACGGTTGCAGCGGCTGAGCAGGCGCAGTGCCCGGTTGGAACGCTCCCGGGCGAGCTGGGCACGCTTGCGGTCGCTGACGTCGCGCATGACGGCAACGAAATGCGTCGGCCGGCCCCCGGGGCCCAGCAGCGGGACAACACGCAGCTCCACCCAGTACGGCTCGCCGTTACGGGTATGGCTGAGCAGCTCCTCGCCGGCGGACTCCCCCCGCTCCAGCGCCGCACGTATGCGCGCACGCGACTCGTCCGAAATCCGCGGCCCCAGCAGGTCCCACGTCACCCGGCCAAGCACCGACTCCGGAGAATAACCGGTCACCCGCTCGAAGGCCTCGTTGACGAACACGATCCGGGAGCCCCGGCCCGTCGATGGATCGGCCTCGGTGATGACCACGACGTCGTTCAGCCGGGCCACGGCGGTCTCCAGGAACTCCAGGCGCCGGCGCTCGCGATGACGCTCGGTGGTATCCCGCAGGTAGACGGTCAGCCCGTCCGGCGCCGGGTAGGCCCGAACGTCCAGCCACAGGCCAGGGGGATGGAAGCGGGCCTCGAACGACACCGCCGCCTGCAAATCGAAGGCCCGCTGGAACGCCTCGGTGAAGGTTTCGTCGTTCAGGCCCTCTATGTCCCGGATCACCCGTGCGAGCAGGTCGTCCCGGGAGCGGCCGAGGACGCGCTCGGCCTCGCCGTTGACGTAGGTGAACCGGAAGTCGCGGTCCAGGGTGAAGAAGGCGTCCGTGATGCTCTCCAGGGTCGCGGTCAGGCGCTCCGCGAGCCGGCGCTGGGCGGCCTCGCTGGCCCGCAGCCGGGACTGGGCATCGGTGAGCAGCAGCGGTGTACCGGCGGGCCCCAGGACCGCGTCCACCTCGCCGCCGGTAAGCTCCTGCAACCGCCGGTGAGTATCCTGAAGGGTCTGGACGAGCTCGAGATACCCGCCCGTCGGCGATTGCCCGCTGTCCGGATCTCCGGTACTCATGGCCCGGCACCTCTGCCGAGACCGATCCGCGCCAGCACACGGCCCGGCTCCGAAAGCGATCCGACGATCATTTCACGGGATCCGGCCCGCTCGACCACCAGCATGGGCGTGAGCAGGACGCCTTCCTCCAGCGCACGCTGGGGCGTCTCGAAGACATCGATGATCTCGACCTCGCAGGGGACGGCGAGGTAGTCACGGCGTATGGCCTCCAGATTGGCGATCGCCTCCCGGGAATTGGGGCCATCGCCGGCCACGTACAGCCGCAGTGAGAGGGCGTCAGCCGTCATCGCCGACAGTCCCGGCGTGGTCATCCCGGTCGGCGTGACGCCAGCGGCCGCGTTCCCGGCGCATGGCGTCGCGCTCCCGGTCGACCTCGGCGTCCTGCCGGGTCACGGTGCGTTGCTCCGCCTGTTTGTACTCGCGCTCGCGCTCCAGGTGACGGATACGGGCGTCGAGCTCCGCGGTCTCCGCCTCCAGGCGCAGGCGCTGGCGTTCGCGTTCGTCGGCCGCGCGCTGACGCTCCAGGCGCCGGGCCTGCTCCTGCTCCCGGCGAAGGGTGCCCATCAGGACCTCGCCCCCGGCGGTGTAGACATCCGCCAGCGTGACGCCGCCGTCGTCGAGCAGGAGCTCCCGGACCTGGCCGGAATGGGCGGTCCCGCGGGACTTGACCACCGACAGGCCGCGATTGCGCTCACCGCCCTGGACACGGTAGCTGAGATGGATCCAGGTGTCCGCGAGGGTCGAGATCTGCAGCGGGGTGCTCTCCGTCTCCGGAATCTCCCGGTCCAGCAGGCTGGTGCACAGCAGTGTGACGCCCGCCCCCTTCGCCCAGTCCACCAGGCGTTCGATCACGCTGTGTGAGAATGCCGTGTTGCCGGATTTGGCCAGTGCCGATACCGGATCGATGATCACGCAGCTCGCCCCGTGCGCCTCCGCGTGATTGCGGATCGCAACGAAGTGGATCTCCGCGCTGCCGGCGATCGCCCGGGCCGGTACGATGGACAGCGACCCGTCCGAGACAGGCGAGGCGAGGTCGATACCGACGGATGACAGGTTGCGCATCAGCTCGTCCGGCGGCGAGTCGATGCTCGCCCACACGGTGCGCTCGCCGTTACGGCAGGCGGCCTCGGCGAACGCGCCGCACAGGGTCGTCTTGGCCGTGCCCGGGGCGCCGGTGATGAGCACGCCGGCCTGCCGGAGATAGCCGCCGCTGAGCATGCTGTCCAGCCGCGGGATACCGGTGGAGAGCCGCTCGTTGGAGACCGGGCCGTTCGCCCCCTCGGGCCGCGGCACGTAGGCCACCTCCATGCCGCTATCACCGATCACCAGCGGGACCTGATTCTCCTCGAAGCGCGAGCCACGGAACTTCACCACGCGCAGACCGCGCTGGGAGATACCCTGCACGGTGTCATGGCTGAGCTCGATGCTGCAGTCGACCATGAACTGCATGAAGCCCAGCCCGTCCATGCCCGGAACGCCGGCATACCCCGGTGCCTTGGCGGTGATGATGCAGGTGAGCCCGCGCTCGAGCAGCCAGTTGTGCAGCCGGCAGGTCTCACGGCGCGCGGCGGCCCCGTCCATGAACGCGAGCACGACATCGAGGGCGTCGAAGACGACACGCCGCGCGCCCATCTCCGCCACCTTCGCGTCCAGCGCGGCGAGCATGCCGCCCAGGTCCACGTCCCCTGCTGGTGCCATGCCGGGATCCGGCTGGGCGTCGAGAAAGAACAGGCCGTCGTCCTGGAGGCCGTCGAGGTCCCAGCCGAAGGTCGCGGCATTGGCGGCAATGCGCCGGCCGGTCTCCTCGAAGGCGACGAAGATCGCCGGCTCGCCGTGCTCCCGTGCGCCGTTGACCAGCGTCTGGAGCGCAAGCACCGTCTTGCCGGCACCCGGTCCACCTTCGACAAGGGTCACGCGCCCGTATGGCAGACCGCCTCCGGTCATCTCGTCCAGCCCGGCGACACCGGTCGGTGCCTTGGCCGCGCCCGCAACGGGTTCGGTCATCTCTTCACCGCGGTCCTGACACCCGTAGTGTCGACATTTAACCAGCGTGCGTGATGCTTATCCATCGCCAATAGCGTGCAGATCCGTACGTTCCCACCCTAACGACAGGCGTGACGGGCCAGTCAATAAACAGCATGGACGCGACGACTTTTGGCCGGCGGAGGAGCGATGGGGCCGCCGCCGGGCCGGCGACAGCCTCCGGGGAAACACGGCGGTCACAGCGCCCAGAGGTCGACGAACTCGTGCACCGGCATCGCCTCCAGGCGCTCGCGCTCGCCGCAGGCATCAAGGATGCGCCCGGCCTGTTTCGGGGCGAAGCGGGTGGCGAGCGACCGCTCGAACTTGTCCTTCAGCACCGGGATGCCCTCGTCACGGCGGCGCCGGTGGCCGATGGGGTACTCCACCGCGACCCGGTCGGAAACCCGAACTGCCGGTAGCCGGGTCCCTTCGGGATTGTGTGCGGTCAGGGGGGGAGTGGCCACGACACGAGACGGGTTGCGGGTTGCCTTTCGTTCATTAAATAGCTATGTTCACGAAACATGAACAATGCAAAAACATGAACACATGACCCGGTCACCTCACGAATACGATCTCCTGGACTCAGTTGCCCGTCGCCTCTCAACGGCCACGGCACTATCGCTCGAGCCCGTTCCGGGCACGGGGTCTTGGATCGATGGGCAACTGGTAATCTCGATGCCCGATGGACCCCGGCACTGCTATTCGGTGGCGCTGAGGCGCAACCTTCGACCCGCCTCGTTGGGCGCCATAGTCCTCCAGTTGCGTGAGCTCCCGCAGCCAGCGCTTCTGGTGGCTGACTACGTTAATCCGAATATCGCGGAGCGCCTTGCCGACGAGCGCATCGAATTCATGGATGCCGCCGGAAACGCCTACCTGAACCAACCGGGCCTGTTCGTTTGGGTCAAGGGGCAGAAGCCTGCATGGGAATATGGGCTCGCCCGGTCAGATGCGGTGTCGCCGCTGGAGAAGAGCGACGGTTTCAAGCCATCCAGCCTGTACGTCATTTTCGCGTTGCTCTGCAAACCGGGCCTGGAGTCGGCGCCCTATCGGGAAATCGCCGCCTCATCCAACGTCGCCCTGGGCTCGGTGAACTGGGCCATGCGGGAGCTTCGGGAGCGCGGTTATCTATACCAGAAGGGCCGGAATCGTCGGCAACTGATCCGCAAGTCCGACCTCAGGGACCGCTGGGTGGCGTCCTTCATCGACAAGCTCCGGCCGAAACTGAGGCTGGGACGGTTCACCATGTTGAAGCCGACCGACGAGTGGTGGCGCTCGCTAACGGCCGACGAATTCGACATCGTCTGGAGTGGGGAGATCGCGGCCTGGAAGATGACTGGTTATTTGCGTCCGGAGCGCGCCACGCTCTACGCCGATAACCTACCGCGCGGATTCCTGAATCGACATCGGCTGGCCCGCTCGGATGACGGTGAGATCCAGATATCACGTCGGTTCTGGGGATTTGTGTCAGGCACGACGGATCGTGCCATCGCCCCCCCACTGCTGGTCTATGCCGACCTGGTGGCGAGTGGCGAAAGCAGAAATCTGGAAACGGCAAAGCTGATTCATGAGCGATATCTTTCTGAGTCTGAGTCCGGGCAGTGACAGCCGGCTCCCGCCCCTGGAGGCAATGTCGGAGGCGGCAGCGGATGAAGCTCTCGAATTCATGGTCGTCGGCGCCACCGCGAGGGATCTGGTACTGCACCGCGGTTTCGGGATCCGGGCAATACGTGCCACGCAGGACGTCGATGTCGGCGTTCACGTCGCATCGTGGAACGATTACGAAAAGCTGGTCGATAACCTCCTGGGCCGGGGGTGGAAAAGGCGGCAGGAACGGCGCTACCACCGGCTCCATTACACTGAGCATCAGTGGATAGACATCGCGCCGTTTGGCGGCATTGCGCGCCCTGATGGCACCATTGCGTGGCCGCCCGACGGTAACGAAGTGATGTCCACCCTGGGGTTTTCGGAGGCCTTCAGGCACGCGCTCCTATTCGAGCTGCCAAGTGGGTACCTCTGCCCCGTAGCGTCTCTGCCCAGCCAGGCTCTACTGAAGATAGCGGCCTGGCTCGATCGCAAGGCAGCCAGCGACGCCTCTGACCTGGCATTCCTTATGGAGACGTACGCCGACGCCGACAATCTGGGGCGCCTCTATGAGGGCGAATCGCCTGTGGCGGAACAATACGACTACGAGGTTTCCCTTGCAGCCATCCACCTCCTGGGCATGGACATTCGGCGCACGGCAAGCACGCAAGCGATCGGCGGCGTCCTCGACAGCCTCAGACAAGCCCTGGAAACGCCTGACGCATCTGCCCTTATTATCGCGAGCACCGGTCATCTTGCTGATCCAGCGGATATCGACCAGGCGGTGAAACGATTCGAGGCACTTGTTCGTGGCATGTCCCACCAATAGTGGCACCGCTCACGTCTTCGGCGTGCTTGCCGTACGGGGTCTCTGGACAGGGCCGTTTCAGCGCGTGAGTAACCGGGACCGCGCCGAGATCATCCGGCACGGCCCCAAAGTCTCACAGCGCCCAGAGGTCGACGAACTCGTGCACCGGCATCGCCTCCAGGCGCTCGCGCTCGCCGCAGGCATCGAGGATGCGCCCGGCCTGCTTCGGGGCGAAACGGGTGGCGAGCGCGCGCTCGAACTTGTCCTTCAGCACCGGGATGCCCTCGTCGCGGCGGCGCCGGTGGCCGATGGGATACGCCACCGCGACCCGGTCGGTGGTGCTGCCGTCGGTGAAGAACACCTGCACCGCATTGCCGATGGAGCGCTTCTCCGGGTCGAGATAGTCCTTCGAGAACTGCTCGTTCTCCACCACCTCCATCCGATCGCGCAGGGCGTCGATGCGGGGATCGGCGGCGACGTGGTCCTCGTAGTCGTCGGCGGTAAGGCGGCCGAAGATCAGCGGCACCGCGGTCATGTACTGGATGCAGTGGTCGCGGTCCGCCGGGTTGTTCAGCGGGCCGGTCTTGTCGATGATCCGCACCCCCGCCTCCTGGGTCTCGATCACCACCTTCTCGACCTCGTCGATCCGGTCGCGGACCTGCGGGTGCAGGGTCATCGCCGCCTCCGCCGCGGTCTGGGCGTGGAACTCCGCCGGGAAGGAGAGCTTGAAGAGGATGTTCTCCATCACGTAGCTGCCGTAGCCCCGGGTGAACTGCAGCTCGTTGCCCTTGAACAGCACGTCGCGGAAGCCCCAGGTCGGCGCCGACAGCGCCTTGGGGTAGCCGATCTCGCCCCGGTCGACGATCAGCGCCAGCCGCAACCCGCGGGAGGAGGCATCGCCCGCCGCCCAGCTCTTGCGCGGGCCGGCCTGCGGGGCGTGGCGGTAGGCGCGCAGGGCGGAGCCGTCGATGAAGGCGTGGGAGGCGACGTTGGTGACGTCGTCCACGTTGCCGCCGAGCAGCCCCATGGACACGCAGGCGGAGGCGATGCGCACCAGCATCACGTGGTCCAGGCCCACGCGGTTGAAGCTGTTCTCCAGCCCCAGGATGCCCTGGATCTCGTGCGCCTTGATCATCGCGGTAAGCAGGTCGCGTACCGTCATCGGCGCCCGGCCCTCGGCCACCGCGCGGCGGGAGAGGTGATCGGAGAGCGCGAGGATCGCGCCGAGGTTGTCCGAGGGGTGGTTCCACTCCGCCGCCAACCAGGTGTCATTGAAGTCCAGCCAGCGCACCATCGCGCCGATGTTCCAGGCCGCGGTCACCGGGTCGAGCCGGAAGTGCGTGCCCGGCACCTTCACGCCACCGGGCATGTCCGCACCCTCGACCACCGGCCCCAGCAGCTTGGTGCAGGCCGGGTACTGCAGCGCCAGAATCCCGCAGGCGAGGGTGTCCATCAGGTCGTAGCGGGCGGTCTCGTACGCCTCCGCGGACGTGATCTCCGTGTTGACCACGTACTCGGCGATGTCCTTGAGGGGCTGATCGTAATCGGGACGGGCGTCCGATCCGGTGCTCGTGTTCATGATGTGGTCCTCCGCATTAGCTGGCCCACCGTGCTCCGGCAACGGTGCCGGGAGACGGAGACACGGCCCTTTCCCGGAACCGCGCGCCTACTCCCGTTCTGGTGTCTCCCCCGGAGACTCTAAACCCCTAATGCGGCGTGTGTGCAGACCGCGCTCACGATACCCGGCGTCGGCCCGGGCCATGCCTCGCCCGATCCTGCCGGCGGGATTGCGCGCCGTCCGCCCGGGAGAGGCCTCCCGGTGCGGCGGCACGGGCCGGTTCAGGACCGGTCGAAACCGAACAGCTCGGCCGGGTTATCCACCAGGATACGCTGGCGCTCCGCCTCGTCCGGGGCGTACCGATAAAGCAACTCCAGCAGCTCCGCGTCGTTGGGCGGCGGCGTCCGGGACAGCGGGTGCGGCCAGTCGCTGGCCCACACGACGCGGTTCGGGGCGGCGTCGATATAGGCACGGGCAATCGGCAGCACGTCGTCCCAGGGGTAGCCCTCGGCGGAGATCTTCTCGCCCAGGGAGAGCATGACCCAGAAGTTGCCTTTGCCGAGCAGCTCGATGGTCTTGCGGACGTTGGGATCGTCCACGCCCAGACGGGCATCGGCGCGTCCCAGGTGATCGATCAGCACCGGGATGTCCAGGTCCTCGTAGAGCTCCACGCTGTCAAGGATGCCGTGCTTTTCCGGCTGGATCTTCGCGTACCAGCCCAGTTCGCGCAGCCGGCCGGCGGCGCGGCGGAACTCCCGCGGCGACAGCCCCACCCCCAGCTCCTTGCGGAAGGTGAAGCGCGCACCGCGCACGCCGGCCTCGTGCAGCGTCTCGATGTACGCGTCGTCACGCTCCTTCAGCGCGATGGCGTTGGCGCAGCCGCGATAGTCGGGGCCGGCCTGCTCGAGCGCGTCCAGCATCACGCTGTGATCGGCGCCATAGGTGGTCGCCTGGACGATCACGCCGCGCTCGACCCCCAGGGCTCGGTGCATGTGCAGTGCCGCGTCGATGGTCGCCGAGGGCATCCTGAAGGGCGCGTCCGCGCGCATCGGATAGACATCCGGATCGCCGAACACGTGGAACTGCGCATCGCACGTGTTCGCCGGCGGCGCTTCCCGGGGCGCGCGGGGATCCGGATTGAACGGGAAATACTCGGGCATGGTGGCTCCTGCCGTTAGCGGATCGAAGGGCCGCCCCGGGCATGCGGCCCGGGGTCGGCGGGTCAGGACCCGGCCCGGCGGCCGATTACCGCCATCACGTCGCACTGAATCAGAAACCTCGATTCGACCGGGTTCTGGATGGCGTGCCGCGCCGGCCTGGAGTCCGGGTCGGGGAACATCTTCAGCCATTCGGCGTTGAGCACATCCCGCTGGGAACGGTCCTGCATCCAGACCGTCATTTTCAGGATGTCGTCGGTGCTGCCGCCGGCGGCTTCGACGACGTTGCGCACGTGCGTGAACATGTGTGCGCACTGCGTGGGCAGGTCCACGCCCAGCTCCCCGGTCTCCGGGTCGGTCCCGTTGATCACGCCGGAGGCCACAAGGTCCCCGATCCGGCTCGCGGCCGGGATCGGGTTGTTGTGCTGAAAGCCGGCGCTGTCAACGCTCTTGCGTCGTGACATGCGGGGATGCCTCCCGATCAGCGGTGGATGTCGGCCTCGCGGATCAGCGTGGCCCAGCGCTCATACTGCTCGTTCAGGAACGCCTTGAACTCGTCCACGTCCATGGCACGGGCGTCAGCGCCGGCAGTCTCGAATTTCTCCTCCACGGCGGGGTCGTTGAGGATCTTCTCCAGCGCCGCGTTGAGCTTGTCCACGACCTCGTCGGGTGTCCCCGCGGGGCCGAACAGGCCGGTAAAGGTCTCCGTTACCGCGTCCGGATAGCCGAGCTCCTTGAGGGTGGGGACGTTGGGCAGGGACGGCAGGCGTTCCGGCGAGGTCACGGCCAGCGCCTTCAGTTTGCCGCTGTTGATGTACTGCCTGGCCACGGTGTACTGATCGAAGTTGAAGTCCACACGGCCGCCGAGCAGATCGGTGGTGGCCGGGGCGTTACCCGCGTACTGGACGGTCAGCCATTCGGTGTCCAGCAGACGCTGCATCATTTCACTGATCAGGTGATTCTGGGTGCCGGCGCCCGGGGAGGCCATGGTCAGCTCGCCGGGGTTCGCCTTGGCCTTTTCGAACAGTGCCTCGGCGGAATCCACACCCAGCTCCGGATTCACCTGCAGCACCAGCGGCACGAAGGAGATGGAGCCGATGGGCGCAAAATCGTCCTTCCAGAAGTAGTTGTCCTTACGGAACAGCAGCGGGCTGAACAGCACCGGGCCGTTGGGGGCGACGAACAGGGTGTAACCGTCGCTCTTGGCGTTGATCACGTGGGAAGCGGCAATCATGCCGCCGGCGCCGGGCCGGTTCTCGACCACGAACGGCTGGCCGAATTCCTTCTCCAGGCGGTCGGCGATGATGCGCGCATTGAAGTCGACGTTGCCCCCCGGCGGATAGGGGACCACCAGCTGCACCGGCTTGTCCGGCCATGCCGCCTGGGCACCGCCGGTCAGGCACAGCAGCAGGAACGGAACAGTCAGCCATTTGAAAAATCGCATTTTTTATCTCCTCCCGATGCGGGGCGTATAGCGTCGCGCCCCATACGACGAATGCCTTTGGTGTTGTTTCGGATCAGCTTCTGCATCCGCCGTCGTACCTTCAAGCGCCTGAAGCCGGAGACGTCCACCATGTGGATTTTTTGACTCATTTGCGCCCGGGGTAGCCTTCCGGCCCCCGTCGTGGACGCACAGAGCCCGCCGGAGGAGGGAGACCGGGAACCGGTGCACAGCGCGACGACGGCGGCCGTTCCCGGCATGAACCACGGCGGCCGGCCATACCCCGAGGGCACACCAGTGACGCCCGCCGGCCGCACCCCACACGGCGCCATCACGGTTCGACGGCCTCATGGCGCGGTTTCAGGGGATGACTTCTGCGCGTGACCCCTGCCCGAGCCACCGTGCGCGCACGGCCACCCGGGCGTAATGGCCAGCGCGGGACCAGGCCACCCGCCAGGATTCCCGGAGGGTAGCGGCAGGCCGGAACGGACCGCCGCAGCACCGGTCGTGCGACCCGGCAGGGCGTCAGGAAAATCGGATCAGCAACGGATACAGGGCCGATTTCCTCACCCCGGGCAACGGCGCTCGCAACCATGATGTCCACTATATGGACTTTTACGTCAGCACGTCGTTGTACCTTTCTCGCCCCGCTGCCTAGCATTCCGGTTAAACGATAAACAACGAATCCACGGCGAGGAGAGAGATGTGCAAGTCGACATCGGCGCGCTGTCGCCCCAGCAGTGCTACCGCCTGATCAGCGGGATCGTGGTGCCCAGGCCGATCGCCTGGATCAGCTCCCGGTCCCCGGAGGGTGTGGTCAACCTGGCCCCCTTCAGCTGCTTCACGTTCGTCTCCAACAGCCCCCTGATGGTGGGCATCAATATCGGCCGCAAGGCCGGCCGCGAAAAGGATACGGCGCGCAACATCCGGACGCTCGGCGAGTTCGTCGTCAATATCGCCGACTGGTCCATGGTGGAAACGGTGCACGCCAGCGCCGTGGAATACGACACCCACGAGAGTGAGGTGGAGAGCCTGGGTCTGGCGGTGGAGCCGTCCGGAACCATTACCCCGCCGCGGTTGACGATGACGCCGATCGGCATGGAGTGCCGGCTGCACAGCATCACCGCCTTCGGCGATACCGGCGCCGAGTTCTTCGTCGGCGAGGTCAGGCTGGTGCACATCGCGGACGCGCTCTACCAGGACGGCCGCATCGACACCCGCGCGCTGCAGCCGGTGTGCCGCATCGCCGGCGCCAACTACGCCACCCTCGGCGAGATCCGTGAGCTCAAGCCCGTGGCGCAAACCCCCAAGACCGTCGTGGAGCGCCGGCCATGAACGACGACACCCGACCGCCGGACACCGACGGGGACACGCCGGGCGGCGAGCACGGCGACGGCGGCAGGACCGTGGGCGCACGCAGCATCCGGCGCGCCCTGGCGATTCTCCGCATCCTCGCCACCGGCCAGGAACACGGGGTCCGGATCACCGACATCGTCTACCAGACGGGCCTCAACCGGCCCACGGTCCACCGCATCCTGCGCGTGCTGATCGAAGAGAAGGCGGTGGAGCAGGACCCCGAGACGCGCCGCTACATGGTCGGCCCGGAAGTATCCCTGCTGGGGCTCTCGCGCACCGCGCGGGTGCCGGTGAAGACCGTGGCCGAGCCCTACCTGCGGCACATCGCCGAACAGTGCGGCGACAGCGTCTTCCTGACCATCCGCAGCGGCTTCGACTCCATCTGCGTGGACCGCAAGACCGGCAGCTACCCGGTGAAGGTGCTGTCCATCGAGGTGGGCGCACGCCGGCCCCTGGGCATGAGCGTGTCCGGGCTGGTGCTGCTGGCATTCGCCGGCGACGACGAGGACGTGGACGAGGTGCTGCTCGGCAACGAACAGCGCCTGGCCGGCCACGGGCTGGAACCGGACGCGGTCCGCCGCCGCATCACCGAGACGCGCACCCTGGGCTACGCCTACAGCGAGGTGGGCGTGGTGCCCGGCACCCGCGCCCTGGCGCTGCCGGTGTTCGACACCGAGGGCGGGCTGGTGGCCTCCGTGGCGGTATCCGCAATGGCCGACCGGCTCAGCCCGGAACGGCTGGCCACCCTGGTGCCCCTGATCCGCCAGCAGACCGAGTTGATCGCCAAACGCCTCAGCGAAGTCCAGAAACGCCGCCGCTAGGCGCCCCTATAGAGTCTGGAGCGACCATGACATCCACGACCCTGCGCCCGGGAGGGCCCCTGCTGAGCGGCGCCGTCTACGGCTGCCTGCTCAACGTCCGCGACGAGCTGGACCGGCTCGGCGACGCCATCGACGAGCCCCCGTACAACGGCGCCCCCACCGGCCCGGTGCTGTACGTGAAGACCCCGAACACCCACATCGCCGCCGGCGCGCCGGTGCCCATTCCCGCCGACGTGGACCGGGTCCGTGTGGGCGCGAGCCTGGGCGTCGTGATCCGGGACACCCTGACCCGTGCCGACACCGGCCAGGCTGCGGCGGCGATCGCCGGCTACACCCTGGTGAACGACGTCACCGTGCCCCACGAGAGCCTGTTCCGGCATCCCCTCAAGCAGAAATGCCGCGACGGCTTCTGCCCGATCGGCCCGTGGCTGGTGGACGCCGCTGACCTGCCGGACCCGGCGACGCTGAGCGTGCGCGCCTTCGTCAACGGCGAATGCCGCCACGAGGCCGGCCTGGATCGGCTGGTACGCCCGGTGGCCACGCTCCTCGCCGACATCTCCGATTTCACCAGCCTCTACCCCGGTGACCTGATCCTCGCGGGTGTCTCCCCCGACGTGCCGCTTGCCGGCCCGGGCGACACCGTGGCGGTGGAGATCGACGGCCTCGGCCGGCTGGTGAATCCACTGGTCCGGGAATCGGGCCACCGGGAGCACACGTCATGAAGCGGGCACGTATCGCCTTCGAGGGCCGGGTCCATCAGGCCCGGGAGGACAACGGCCGGGTGCGCCTGGCGGACGGCCGCCACGTGGCGGAGAGCGAGGTGGTCTGGCTGCCCCCGGTGACGCCGGGTACGATCCTGGCACTGGGCCTGAACTACGCCGACCACGCCGCCGAGATCGCCTCCAGCGCCCCGAATGAACCCATGGTCTTCCTCAAGGGCGCCAACACCCTGGTGGGCCACCGCGCCTTCACGCCGCGGCCCGCCGACGCCACCAACATGCACTACGAGTGCGAGCTCACGGTGGTGATCGGCCGGCCCGCCCGCCGTGTGGCACGGGCGGACGCCTACGACTACATCGCCGGCTACACCGTCGCCAACGACTACGCGGTGCGCAACTACCTCGAGGGCTTCTACCGCCCCAACTTCCGCATCAAGAGCCGCGACAACGGCACGCCCATGGGCCCGTGGCTGGCGGACACGGCGGAGATCCCCGACCCGATGGACCTGCGGCTCACCACCCGCGTCAACGGCGAGACCACGCAGGAAGGCACCACCCGGGACATGATCTTCGACGTCCCCTTCCTGATCGAATACTTCAGCAGCTTCATGACCCTGCGGCCCGGCGACGTGATCCTCACCGGCACCCCAAAGGGCACCGTGAACGTCATGCCCGGCGACGAGGTGGTCACCGAGATCGAGGGCATCGGCGCCCTGCACAACACCATCGTCGCGAGGACACCGTGATGCTCAGTGAAGACGCCATCCGCGACGCGGCCGAACGGCTCGACCACGCCGAGAGCGACCGCAGCCAGATCGACCATCTCACCCTGCAGTACCCGGAGCTGGGCTTCGAGGACGCCTATGCCATCCAGCGCCGCTGGGTGGACATGAAGGCGGCCCGCGGCCGCCGCGTGATGGGCCACAAGATCGGCCTCACCTCCCGGGCCATGCAGCGGTCCGCGCACATCGACGAGCCGGACTACGGCGTCCTGCTCGACGACATGTTCTTCGAGGACAACGGCGGGATCCCGGTGGAGCGGTTCATCGTGCCGCGCCTGGAGGTGGAGCTGGCGTTCGTCCTCTGCGGCGATCTGACCGGCCCGGACTGCACCGTGCTGGACGTGATGCGCGCCACCGAGTACGTCATCCCGGCGCTGGAGATCATCGACGCCCGCGTCCGCCAGGTGGACCCGGCCTCCGGTGCCCCGCGCAAGGTGTTCGACACCATCTCGGATAACGCCGCCAACGCCGGCGTGGTGCTCGGGGGGCGCACCTTCCGCCCGTTCGACGTCGACCTGCGCTGGAGCGCGGCGGTATGCAGCCGTAACGGCGTGGTCGAGGAAACCGGCGTGGCCGCCGGCGTGCTCGGCCACCCCGCCAAGGGCATCGCCTGGCTGGCCAACAAGCTGGCACCGCACGGCGTCACTCTCCGGGCCGGCGAGATCGTGCTCGCCGGCTCCTTCACCCGGCCGGTGGCGGCGTCCGCCGGAGACACCTTCCACGTGGACTACGGCCCGCTCGGCGCGATCGGGCTGCAGTTCGTCTAACGGAGGCGGCGATGGAACTCCCCGTGAACCGTTTCAGGCAGGCACTGCGGGAGGGGCGCACCCAGATCGGCCTGTGGTGCGCCCTGGCCGACGCCTACGCCACCGAGATCGGCGCCGCCGCCGGCTTCGACTGGGTCCTGATCGACGGCGAGCACGGCCCCAACGACGTACGCTCGATCCTCACCCAGCTGCAGGCGGTGACCCCCTATCCCGCGCACCCGGTGGTGCGGCCCGTCAACGGCGAGTCCGACACCCTCAAGCCGCTGCTCGACGCCGGCGCCCAGACCCTGCTGGTGCCGATGGTGGAGAGCGTCGAGCAGGCGCGGCGCATCGTCGCCGCCACCCGCTACCCGCCCCACGGCCATCGCGGCGTCGGCGCCGGCCTGGCACGGGCGTCGCGCTGGGGCCGGGTGGCGGGCTACGTGCACCGCTGCCACGAGCAGCTGTGCGTGCTGGTGCAGGTGGAAAGCCGCGCCGGCCTGGCCGCCCTGGACGGGATCGCGGCCGTGGACGGCGTGGACGGTGTCTTCATCGGCGCCGCCGACCTCGCCGCCGACATGGGCCACCCCGGCGAGGCCGGTCACCCGGAGGTCAACGCGGCGGTGCTCGACGCGTTCAGCCGCATTCAGGCGGCGGGCAAGCCCGCCGGTGCGCTGACGCTCAACGAGGACCGGGCCCGCGAGCACCTTGCCGCCGGCTGCCGGTTCCTCGCCGTGGGCGCCGACGCCGCCCTGCTGGCCCGCGCCACCGACGCCCTGCTGCGCCGTTTCACGACACCGGAGGGCGATGCGCCGCCCACGCACGGAGGTTACTGACCCTATAGATAACCGGTCCCGGCACGGTCGCCGCACTTTCGGAGGAGGAGAGCGATCAATGACACGTCCAATCAACTGGCTTCAGGTCGGTGCCGCAGCGCTGCTCGGCCTGGTCGGTGCCTTTTTCGTCTGGCACGGCAGCGACTACCCGATGGGCTCGCTGCGCCGCATGGGGCCGGGGTTCTTCCCGGTCATCGTCGGGGCCGTGCTGCTGCTGTTCGCCATCCTGCTGGTGCTGGAGGTGGCGCACTCGGAGAAGGAAAAGGACTTCTGGATTCCCCGGCCGATCCTGATGGTCTCCGCAGGCTTCGTCGCCTTCGCCGCACTGCTGGAGCGCGCCGGCCTGGTGCCCGCCACGCTGGTCATGGTGATCCTGGTCTCGCTGGCCGAGAAGCCGCTGCGGCCGGTCTCGGCGGCGGCCAACGCGGTGGCGCTGAGCGTGCTCGGCGTCGTGGTGTTCCTCTACAGCTTCGGCATCCCCGTCGCGGCGATTCACTGGTGATCTGATGGATATCCTGCATAACCTGGCGCTGGGCGCCGGCGTCGCCTTCTCCCTGCACGGGCTGCTGTTCTGCTTCGTGGGCGTGCTGGTGGGCACGTTCGTGGGCGTGCTGCCGGGCATCGGCCCCCTAGCGGCGATCTCCCTGGCGCTGCCGCTGACCTATTACCTCTCGCCGCCGATCGCGCTGATCATGTTGGCGGGCATCTTCTACGGCGCCCAGTACGGCGGTTCCATCGCCGCCATACTGCTGAATCTGCCGGGCACGGCCTCCGCGGCGGTGACCTGCCTGGACGGCAACCAGCTCACGAAGCAGGGCCGCCCGGGCGTGGCCCTGTTCACCGCCGCCATCGCCTCGTTCACCGGCGGCATCTTCGCCCTCGTGATGGTGCTCGGCTTCACCCCGATGATTGCGTCCTTCGCCACGGACTTCGGAGCCCAGGACTACTTCTCGATCATGCTGCTGGGCCTGGTCGCCGCGTCCACGCTCTCGGTGGGCTCGCCGCTGAAGGGCATGACCATGGTGGTGCTCGGTATCGCCCTGGGCATGGTGGGCATCGACGACACCTCCGGCGCCGAACGCTTCACCTTCGGCCTGCTGGCACTCTCCGACGGCGTCAACCTCGTGGCCCTGGCCATGGGCCTGTTCGGGGTCGGCGAGATCCTCGCCAACCTGGGGCAGACGCATCGCGAGCCCCTCAAGACCGACGGGCTGACCTTCCGGTCCATGCTGCCCAGGCGCGAGGAATGGCCCGGCCTGTGGCGGACCATCCTGCGCGGCTCCGGCATCGGCGCCTTCGTGGGCGCACTCCCGGGCTCCGGCCCCGCGATCGCGGCATTCATGTCCTACGCCGCGGAGAAGAAGATCAGCAGGAACCCGGAGGCGTTCGGCAAGGGCGAGCTGCGCGGCGTCGCCTCACCGGAATCCGCCAACAACGCCGCGGTGCAGGCCGCCTTCATCCCCACCCTGAGCCTGGGCATCCCCGGCGACGCGGTGATGGCCGTGCTGCTCGGCGCCATGATCCTCCACGGCATCACCCCGGGGCCCATGCTCGTGACCAGCGAGCCGGAGATGTTCTGGGGGCTGGTGGTCAGCTTCGGCATCGGCAACTTCATGCTGCTGATCCTCAACCTGCCACTGATCCGCGTCTGGGTGCGGATGCTCTCGATCCCCTACCACGTGCTCTACCCGGCGATGCTGTTCTTCATCTGCGTGGGCGTCTACTCCGTGCGCAACAGCGTATTCGACATCTACAGCACGCTCATTTTCGGCGTGATCGGCTACTTCCTCATCCGCCTGCGCTACCCGCCGGCCCCCCTGCTGCTGGGGTTCATCCTCGGGCCGATGATGGAGGTGCACTTCCGCCGCGCCCTGCTGCTCGGCCGCGGCGACTACACCACGTTCTTCGACAGCGTGCCGAGCACCGTATTCCTGATCCTCAGCGCCCTGTTCCTGCTACTGCCGCTGTGGTCGACCTTCCGCAGGCGCACGGCCCGCCTCAGCAAAGAGGGACGGGACTGACGTTGTTGGCGGGAAAATGACCGCTCCGGCAACAACCGCGTCGCCGCCGGGAAACGGGGGCGACGCGCGGGTTTCGGGGGGCAGATACCGCTTTGACACGCAAACCCGCGCAGCACCCTCCTGGTTCTGGACGCCGGCTTGTAGCGCCAACTCAGCGGCCTCAACGCTAAACGCGTCGTCATGGCTATGGTACTTCATGGATCACCTCATCAATGGCAGCGACGAAGAGGTGTCCAATTCAGCCAGGCAGGGTCAGACCAGCAACATCACCGCTAGGTGCTGGAATGTTAGAGCTGACCTTGGGGTCCGTCCGCGGGGGCCGGGGCCCTACTGGAAAACCGCGGCCATCGCCCAGGAGGCCACGCAAGTAACAGGCCTGTATCGGGCCGGCGTTATCTGTCGCTTGCCGGGTATCGAGTGGTGGCGGCCTCTCCGTCGCGCAGGAATGTAGGCAAAAGTAACGCAACCTATGGACAGCCCGATAACCTCTGATACAGTATCATCTTGAACACTCGTTGAATTCAGGAAACAGCGCGTGTACGACAGCTCTTATAATTACTTTACGCTAGAACGTCAACTCTACCGTAGCGACTTCTTGGCTCATCCATCCCTCAAGATGTCAGTAGACCGAGAGCGTACAATCCAGCACTCCGTGAGGCGCTCAAACGATAACCAAAACTTCTTCATCGGCTTAAAAAAAGGAAACGTAAAAGGAAAACACATCCTTCGGTCAACAGAAATTTCTGACGACCTCATCATCAGAAAGACCACCCAAAATCTACGAAGAGCACTGAACCGCCCGACGACCAACAGAAATAACGCCGCACTCAACTGTTATGCGCTTTTAAAAGAAAGCACACCTTATCTTGTTTATCGGCTGGACATTAAGTCGTTCTACGAGTCCTTCGAGTATAATCACATAAAAAACACCTTAAGAGATCTCGTTTCGCCTCGCACGCGACTTATCACGCTCAATCTCATAGATCACTGGAATTCGATGGGTGGAAAAGGGATCCCAAGAGGGCTTCCACTGGGCCATACATTATCAGATCTGTTAATGGAAGGCTTCGACCACACCCTAATAAACAATGACCACGTCTATTTCTACGCCCGCTATGTCGACGACATTGTGATTTTCACAAAAGACGACACCTCTCCAAAGAACTTCATCCCTTTCATCAAGGAATCCTTGCCACCGGGACTCGCAATCAACAAAAGAAAAACTCATGTTCGCTACGCCACCCCTCTAAAAGGTCAGCCCAACCTAAAATCGCCAACTGCAAAAAGAAATTTCAATCTTGAATATTTAGGCTATGTTTTTCACGTCACCACTACAGGAAGCAGCAGGCGAGAATGCCACCTTGATATCGCCCCGTCTAAAGTCAGAAAGAAGAAGACACAAATTGTACTCGCATTCCGAGAATTTACAAAAAACAGAAACTTTAAATTGCTACACCATCGACTGCAATACCTAACTTCAAATTTTTCCGTTTATGACATCAATCATCACACCCGCCGATTAGCAGGAATATATTATAGTTACCCTCTTATCGATATAGACCAAAGCGTTGCCACAAAACACCTGGACCGATTCCTCAAAGCTTCGCTCCTATCAAGAAAAGGCCAAGTATCTTCCAGGTTTCAGGATGCCACGACCGCAGCGCAACGCAGGGAATTACTCACGCTCTCTTTTTCTGATGGCGCCAAGAACAGGATATTCACGCATTTTTCATCATCCCAACTAAGACAAATCCAAAAGTGCTGGCGCTATGTCCTCTAAAAAAAGATATCGCATTCGGGCCAATGATAAAGACCGGCCCCTCTTGACAGAGACAACACCATACGAAGTCCCCATAATATTTTCTAATGAGGGGTTTTACGACAACGTCAGAAATGAAAACGCATTAAAAACAAACCCGATATTCAAACAGCTCTTTGAAAAAATTCTTCACACTCAGCCGGCAGAACCAAAGGCCACAGCCCCGTTTTTTTACAAGATACGCAAGAACTCCGATAGCTTCCGAGTTCTCGCACTACCTCACCCACACACAGAACTGAGGGTTCGAGATTTTTATTCTAAGTATGATCGACTTATCTGCTACTACACAAGCCTGAGCCCTGTTAGCATAAGGGCCCCCCTAAAACCCGCTAAGCGCTATTATTACGGAAACTCTTGGGACGATATACAAAAGTACAAAGTGGAAGATGAAATATCTCCACAGAGCGAGGACGATATCGCAAAGCACAGCCCGTCATATTTTGCATACAGCGGTTTCTCCAGGCTCCATAAATTTTTCGATTCCAATGAATACTTGCGACTAGAAGAAAGCTTCCCCTTTCTAAAAAGTCTCGACGTTTCAAAATGCTTCGACAGCATCTACACCCATAGCATTGCGTGGGCACTCAAAGACAAGCCATTCATTAAGCGCAACCTAAAATCTGGAAAAAAATCATTTGGGCACGAATTTGACCAACTTCTCCAGAAAGCGAACAACAATGAAACAAACGGCATCTTAATCGGACCAGAAATTAGCCGAATATTTGCCGAAATAATCTTCCAAGATATCGACCTCCGTACGCTACGGCTCGCGCGAGACCGGCACAACTTAGAGCACGGTCAAGATTACGCCATCAGGCGCTATGTCGACGACGTATATATTTTTGCAAAAAACGAGCATCAATCACGGATTTTATATAATATTTATTGCCAACATCTCGAAATGTACAACCTCAAGGATAATTCCTTAAAGTCATTCGGGATCTGGAGACCCTTTGTAACCAATCGCTCAAGGGTTGTTCACGACGTAAACCGAGCAATAGACCATTACACGAAAGGATTCTTAAGACGCTCAAATTCAAATCCTAGAGCGCTGTTGCCCCTAAAGGTACATAGGCGACAAAGCATGACTGACAGCTTCGTAAAGCAAATCAAAGCAACCTGTTCCTATAACGAAACCATGTACGAAGAAGTAGCGCCGTATGTAAACTCCGCAATGTTTCAGCGGCTGAAATCACTTGTTAACAATGACTTACGCGGCGCGAGCGCAGAGACTATCGAGAACTACAAGAATGCTTGTATAGCTATCCTCGACGCCAGCTTCTTTTTCTATAATGTGGCACCAACCGTTAATGGCTCGTACAAACTAGCAGCGTCGTCAATACTTGCGGCAAGGTTTGCTGATCGATACCTAAGAAACCGAGAAAAGGAGGTTAAATCCTTTATTTTCGAAAGAACTCGAATCTTCTTAGAATCAGACTCTTTTAAAGACCAGCAGGGGCTGGATAACTTCGTTTTGATAGAGGGACTCAACGCAATACTCTCTATCAGCGAACTCGAAAACGAGTTTGTTATTGACGAACGCGTCTTGCTGAACGCTTTTAAAGAACGAAAAAAGCTATCTTATTTTGAAATCATTACCCTTCTTTTTTATGTTGGCAACAGAGAGGGAATGAACGAAATCAAAGATCTGACCATGGCGAAGATAGATGACATTATAACAAACGCAGAAAAAAGTGCGGTGTTCAATGATTCAGAGGTCGCGCACCTCGCCCTGGACGTTTTCTCGTGTCCCTATATTGAGAGAAAGAAGAAAACAAAATGGGCCCGGAGAATAGGGGCGCACATTTTAGGAAAAAGACCAACAAAACCTGATATTGACGATTTTATTAACACCGCGGAACGCTTAGTATGGTTTGTTAACTGGGGAAGCACCGATCTACTAAACTCCCTCGAAAAAAAAGAGTTGAAGAAGACGTACTGATTTGCTAGGTTATTGGTGGCTTAGTGGCCAATACTCTCTTGCTCATCACTCTTGGGTGATGGAGTACATCCGACTCAAAAAATGATTCATGTCGTGACTCGACCGCTGTTTTGAGTTGTAGTCGGAAGCGTGCACTTTGTGCGCACACACTAAGAGATGAGGCTGCTAGGCCTTTCCCTCGCAAAGCGAATACAGGGCCGAGTCTGACTTTCCAACGCTGTCGACCCTTGGATCGGAAGCAGCCGCCACTTCAACGAATAGACCTCCGTCCCGCCGTACGACCTGTCCTGCGGACTTACAAAAACGGAGGGATCACCGGGTACTTTTCGTCGATGCTGTGACGCCGAGCCGGTTAGAACGCGTCCCCGGGCCGGGCACCCGCACCCAGCCCTCCATGAGCACTCGCGCGCTGCGGCTCATGATGGCCTTCTCCACCGTCCAGGCGCCGTCCACCTGTCTGGCCTCCGCGCCGACGCGGAGGGTGCCGCTGGGGTGGCCGAAGTGGACGGCGCTGCGATCGTCGCCGCCGGCGGCGAGGTTCACGAGCGTGCCGGGGATGGCGGCGGCGGTGGCGATGGCGACGGCGGCGGTGCCCATCATGGCGTGGTGAAGCTTGCCCATGGAGAGCGCCCGGACGAGCACGTCGATGTCCTCGGCCTTCACCTCCTTGCCGCTGGAGGCGGTGTAGCCCTTCGGCGGCGCGACGAAGGCGATCTTGGGGGTGTGCTGGCGGTTCGCGGCCTCGGCGACGTCGCCGAACAGGCCCATGCGCACGCCGCCGTGGGCGCGGATGGTCTCGAACATCTCGAGGGCCTTTGGATCCTCGTTGATCGCGCCCTGGAGCTCGGTGCCGGTGTAGCCGACATCCGCGGCGTTGACGAAGATGGTCGGGATGCCGGCGTTGATCATGGTGGCCCGGAAGGTGCCGACGCCGGGGACCTCCAGGTCGTCCACGATGTTGCCGGTGGGGAAGATCGCGCCGCCGCCGTCCGCCGGGTTCATGAACTCGATCTGGATCTCGGCGGCGGGGAAGGTGACGCCGTCCAGCTCGAAGTCGCCGGTCTCCTGCACCGCGCCGTCGGTGATCGGGATGTGGGCGACGATGGTCTTCTCGATGTTGGCCTGCCAGATGCGCACGGTGCAGTGGCCGTTCTCGGGGATGCGCACGGCGTCGATGAGGCCGCTGTTGATGGCGAAGGCCCCCACGGCGGCGGTGAGGTTGCCGCAGTTGCCGCTCCAGTCGATGAAGGGCTTGTCGATGGAGACCTGGCCGAAGAGGTAGTCGATGTCGTGATCCGGGCTGTCGCTCCGGGAGAGGATCACGGTCTTGGACGTCGACGAAGTGGCGCCGCCCATGCCGTCGGTGTGCTTGCCGTACGGGTCGGGGCTGCCGATGACGCGCAGCAGCAGGGCGTCGCGGGCCGGGCCGGGCTGCTGCGCGGCCGCCGGGAGGTCGTCGAGGCGGAAGAAGACGCCCTTGCTGGTGCCGCCACGCATGTAGGTGGCGGGGATGCGGATCTGTGGTGCGTGGGTCATGGGTATGTCTCTCTCGGTTGGCTTCCCCCTCTCCCCAAACCCCTCTCCCGCCAGGGGAGAGGGGCTAGATGCCGGCTCCCCCGGATATCGAGGCTTTGGCTACTCCCCTCTCCCCTCGTGGGAGAGGGGCTGGGGGAGAGGGGGCAAGCTGTTCAGGATGTCCTCTAAGACATGGTCCGTTTCGTTCAGTATCTGGTGGTTCCAGTAGCGCAGGACGGTAAAGCCCTGGGCCCGGAGCCAGGTGTCGCGCCGTTGGTCGGCCGCGCTTTCGTTGTGCTGGCCGCCGTCGCATTCGACGATCAGCCGTGCGCCGAAGTGGACGAAGTCCACGATGTACGGGCCGACCGGTTGCTGGCGGCGGAATTTCTGGCCGAGCATTCGATGGGCCCTGAGCTGGCGCCAGAGGATGCGTTCGGCATCTGTCATGTTCCGGCGCAGCGATTTCGCGAAACGCTTCTGGTCCATTGCAGTCTTCCCTGACCGGTTGAGATTTCGTCCGCTCCCTTCCCGGGAGCGGTGATTGTTTCTCCCCCTCTCCCCAAACCCCTCTCCCGCGAGGGGGAGAGGGGCTCGCAACGGACATGCCGCTGACCGGGGTCGTTCTTCCCCCCTCTCCCGCGAGGGAGTGAGGCTCGCAACGGGCATGCCGCTGACCGGAGCCGTTCTTCCCCCCTCTCCCCCGCGAGGGAGAGAAGCTCGCCACGGACATACCGCTGATCGGGGTCGTTCTCCCCCCTCTCCCCCACGAGAGAGAGAGGCTCGCAACGGGCATGCCGCTGACCGGAGCCGTTCTTCCCCCCTCTCCCCCGCGAGGGAGAGAAGCTCGCAACGGACATACCGCTGATCGGGGTCGTTCTTGCCCCCCTCTCCCGCGAGGGAGAGGGGCTCGCAACGGACATGCCGCTGACCGGAACCGTTCTTGCCCCCCTCTCCCCTCGCGGGAGAGGGGCCGGGGGAGAGGGGGGAAGCAGCGTCAGCTGCTGGCGGCCTCCGTCTCCACGTCCTCCCCCATGAATTCCTTCGCAAACCGCTGGAGGATACCGCCGGCGGCATAGATGCTGAGCTCGTCCTGGGTGTCCAGGCGGCAGATCACCGGGACCGCCTCGCGGCTGCCGTCCTGGCGGTGGATCACCAGGGTCAGGGTGGCGCCCGGGGCCGGCTCGCCCTCGACGTCGTAGGTCTCGCTGCCGTCGATGCCCAGGGTTCTGCGGGTGGTGCCCTCCTGGAACTGCAGCGGGAGCACGCCCATGCCCACCAGGTTGGTGCGGTGGATGCGCTCGAAGCCCTCGGCGGCGATGGCCTCGACGCCTGCAAGGCGCACGCCCTTGGCGGCCCAGTCGCGGGACGAGCCCTGGCCGTAGTCGGCGCCGGCGACGATGATCAGCGGCTGGCGGCGCTGCTGGTAGGTCTCGATGGCGTCCCACATGCGCATGACCTCGCCCTCCGGCTCCAGCCGGGTGAGCGAGCCCTGGCGGACCTCGCCGTTCTCATCCCGCACCATCTCGTTGAACAGCTTCGGGTTGGCCAGCGTGGCGCGCTGGGCGGTGAGGTGGTCGCCGCGGTGGGTGGCGTAGGAGTTGAAGTCTTCCTCCGGCAGGCCCATCTTCGCGAGGTACTCGCCGGCGGCGCTGTCCGGCAGGATGGCGTTGGACGGCGAGAGGTGGTCGGTGGTGATGTTGTCCGGCAGCACCGCCAGCGGTCGCATGCCCTTGAGCGCGGGCCGGTCGGCGAGGTCGCCCTCCCAGTATGGGGGCCGGCGGATGTAGGTGCTCATGGGCCGCCAGTCGTACAGCGAGCTGACCTGCTCGCCCTTCTCCACCCTGATGTTGAACATCGG
The DNA here is from genome assembly GCF_000374645.1 of Arhodomonas aquaeolei DSM 8974. Classification (GTDB taxonomy): domain Bacteria; phylum Pseudomonadota; class Gammaproteobacteria; order Nitrococcales; family Nitrococcaceae; genus Arhodomonas; species Arhodomonas aquaeolei. The sequence goes on along the minus strand of NZ_KB894806.1, from coordinate 133,449 downwards.
CGTGTAGACGTTGCGGAACTGCTCCGGCTTCACGCTCTCGCGCACGATGCGGTCGATCTCCTCGTCGGAGGGCCAGAGATCCTTGAGGGTGACCGGGTTACCGTCGGCGTCAAACCCCAGTGCGTCCTTCTCGATGTCGAAGCGCACGGTCCCGGCGATGGCGTAGGCCACCACCAGCGGCGGCGAGGCGAGGAAGGCCTGCTTGGCGTAGGGGTGGATGCGGCCATCGAAGTTGCGGTTACCGGAGAGCACGGCCGTGGTGTAGAGGTCGCGGTCGATGATCTCCTGCTGGATCTCGGGGTCGAGGGCGCCGGACATGCCGTTGCAGCTGGTGCAGGCGAAGCCGACGATGCCGAAACCGAGGCTCTCCAGCTCCGGGAGCAGGTTCGAGGCCTCCAGGTACATCTGCACGGCCTTGGAGCCCGGGGCCAGGGAGGTCTTCACCCAGGGCTTGCGGGTGAGCCTCATCTCGTTGGCCTTCTTCGCGAGCAGGCCGGCGGCGACCACGTTGCGCGGGTTGGAGGTGTTGGTGCAGCTGGTGACGGCGGCGATAATCACCGCGCCGTCGGGCATCCGCCCCTCGGTCTCCTCCCAGGCGCCGGCGATGCCGCGCTCGGCGAGCTGCGAGGTGGGCAGGCGGCGGTGCGGGTTGGACGGGCCGGCCATGGTCCGCTCGACCGCGGAGAGGTCGAAGGTGAGCGTGCGCTCGTACTCGGCGCTCTTCAGGGCGTCGCCCCAGAGGCCGGCCTCCTTCGCGTAGGTCTCGACGAGCCGCACCTGGTCGTCGTCGCGGCCGGTGAGCTTGAGGTAGTCGATGGTCTGGCGGTCGATGTGGAACATCGCCGCGGTGGCGCCGTACTCCGGGGTCATGTTGGAGATGGTGGCGCGGTCGCCCACGGTCAGGGCCTCGGCGCCCTCGCCGAAGAACTCGAGGTACGCGGAGACGACACGCTCGCGGCGCAGGAACTCGGTCAGCGAGAGGACGATGTCGGTGGCGGTGATGCCCGGCTGCGGCCGGCCGGTGAGCTCCACGCCGACGATGTCGGGCAGGCGCATGTAGGAGGGCTGGCCGAGCATGACGCTCTCCGCCTCCAGGCCGCCGACGCCCACGGCGATCACGCCCAGCGCGTCCACGTGGGGGGTGTGGCTGTCGGTGCCCACGCAGGTGTCGGGGAAGGCCACGCCGTCGCGCGCCTGCACCACCGGCGACATCTTCTCCAGGTTGATCTGGTGCATGATGCCGTTGCCCGGCGGGATGACGTCCACGTTGTCGAAGGCCTTCTTGGTCCAGTCGATGAAGTGGAAGCGGTCCTCGTTGCGACGGTCCTCGATCTCGCGGTTCTTGCGGAAGGCGTCCGGATCGTAGCCGCCGCACTCCACGGCGAGGGAGTGGTCGACGATGAGCTGGGTCGGCACCACCGGGTTCACCTTGGCCGGGTCGCCGCCCTTCTCGGCGATGGCGTCGCGCAGGCCGGCGAGGTCCACGAGCGCGGTCTGGCCCAGGATGTCGTGGCAGACGACCCGCGCGGGGTACCAGGGGAAGTCCTGGTCGCGCCGGCGCTCGACGATCTGCGTGAGCGCGGCGCTGAGCCGGGACGGGTCGCAGCGGCGCACCAGGTTCTCCGCCAGCACACGGGCGGTGTAGGGGAGGCGGTCGTAGGCGCCCGGGCGGATGTCGTCGACGGCGGCGCGGGTGTCGAAGTAGTCGAGGTCGGTGCCCGGCAGGGACTTGCGGTATCGGGTGTTCATGGCGTCGTTCTTCCAGCTTCCTGGCCCGTGGCCGTGGGGGCCGGCTTGGCCGTCGGCCCGGCATGTACGATCAGAGACCCGGCGCGCGTCCCTCGCGCCGGCGCTCCCCGGTCCCGGGCGCGCCGTCCCTGGCGGCCCGGATGCGGGGCGGGTTGGTCAGTCCCGCTCCTCCAGCGGCACCCAGGTCTGCAGGTCCGGCCCGGTGTACTCCGCGTTGGGGCGGATGATGCGGTTGTTGGCGCGCTGCTCGAAGACGTGGGCGCACCAGCCGGTGACGCGGGACATCACGAAGATCGGGGTGAACAGCTTCGTGGGGATACCCATGAAGTGATAGGCGCTGGCGTGGAAGAAGTCCGCGTTGGGGAAGAGCTTCTTCTCGCGCCACATCACGTCGGCGACGCGCTCGGAGACGGGGTAGAGGACAGTGTCGCCGATCTCGTCCGCGAGGCGCCTGGACCACGCCTTGATGATGGCGTTGCGCGGGTCCTTGTCGCGGTAGACGGCATGGCCGAAGCCCATGATTTTGTCCTTGCGCTCGAGCATGCCGAGGATCTCGCGCTCGGCCTCGTCCGGGTCGGACCACTGCTCGATCATCGCCATCGCCGCCTCGTTGGCACCGCCGTGGAGCGGGCCGCGCAGCGAGCCGATGGCGCCGGTAACGCAGGAGTGCAGGTCCGAGAGCGTGGAGGCGCACACCCGCGCGGTGAACGTCGAGGCGTTGAACTCGTGCTCGGCGTAGAGGATCAGCGAGGCGTGCATCACCTTCTCGTGGGTGGCGTTGGGCGACTCGCCGAGGAGCAGGTGGAGGAACTGCGCGCCGATGGAGTCGTCGTCCGTATCGGTGTCCACGCGCACGCCGTCGTGGGAGTAGCGGTACCAGTAGGTGATGATCCCGGGCAGCGCGGCGAGGATGCGGTCGGCGACGTCCTGCTGCTCCTCAAAGCCCTGCTCCGTCTCCAGGTTGCCGAGCATGGAGCAGCCGGTGCGCATGACGTCCATGGGATGGGCGTCCGCGGGGATGCGCTCGAGGACCTCCCGGAGCGCCTGCGGCAGCGCGCGCAGGCCCTTGAGGCGACGCTTGTAGGCGTCGAGCTCGGCGCGGTTGGGGAGCTTGCCGTAGAGCAGCAGGTAGGCGACCTCCTCGAACTGCGCGTGCTCGGCGAGGTCGTGGATGTCGTAGCCGCGATAGGTCAGGCCGGTGCCCTTGATGCCCACGGTACACAGCTCGGTCTCGCCGGCGGTCATGCCGCGCAGACCGGCGCCCGTTTTCTTCTCCGTCATGGTGCCTCTCCTGATGCGTGCGGGCCCGCCCGGCGGGGCGGGCCGTCAATGATCCTGTCCCTGTCGTCCGGACCGCTCACTCCTCGCGGGAGAACAGCTCGTCGAGCTTGCGCTCGTACTCGTGGTAGCCGAGCACGTCGTAGAGCTCGTTGCGGGTCTGCATGAGCTCGGTCACGGCGGACTGGGTGCCGTCCTGGCGGATGGCGGCGTAGACCTGCTCGGCGGCGCGGCTCATCGCCCGGAAGGCGGACAGCGGGTAGAGCACGAGCCCGGCCCCGGCGCCGCGCAGCTCCTCGACGGTGAACAGCGGGGTCTTGCCGAACTCGGTGATGTTGGCGAGCACGGGCACGGAGACGCGGTCGGCGAAGGCCTTGAACTCCTCCAGCGAGTGCAACGCCTCGGCGAAGATCATGTCCGCGCCGGCCTCGACGTAGGCGTCGGCACGCTCGACGGCGGACTCCAGGCCCTCACCGGCGTAGGCGTCGGTGCGCGCCATGATCACGAAGTCCTCGTCGTAGCGCGCGTCCACGGCGGCCTTCACCCGGTCGACCATCTCCGCCTTGGAGACCAGCGCCTTGCCCGGCCGGTGGCCGCAGCGCTTGGACTGGACCTGGTCCTCGATGTGCACGGCGGCGGCGCCGGCACGGGTCAGCTCCTGGATGGTGCGGGCGATGTTGAAGGCCCCGCCCCAGCCGGTGTCAATGTCCACCAGCAGCGGCACGTCGCACACGCCGGTGATGCGGCGGACGTCCTCGGCGACGTCGGCGAGCTGGGTGATGCCCAGGTCCGGGAGGCCGAAAGAGGCGTTGGCCACGCCGCCCCCGGAGAGGTAGATGGCGCGGAAGCCGGCGCGCTCGGCGAGCAGCGCGGAATAGGCGTTGATGGTGCCGGCCACCTGAAGCGGCCGTTCTTCGTCGACGGCGCGGCGGAAGCGCCGTCCTGCGGATTCCAATGTCGGCATGGTTTTCTCTCCCTCGTCGGGGACACTGGCGGCCCTGGGGGACACGGCGGCGGGCTTTCACAGTTTCAGACGCCGCCCGAGCCACGGAGCGTCAGTTTACGCTAGCGTAAAACCGTTTCCCAAATCGCTGTCGAATCATGATGTTGCAGAACGATTCTGATCGTCCGCAACGATAGATGCCGTATCCGGCGGATACTCTATTGTGAAACGCAATATTCAGCGATCGTGTGAATTGTCCGCGCTGGCGTTTCCGGGCCCACGGGGACGCGCCGTCTGTCCGTGGAGACCGGTAGCGGGACGCGCGGGTTCCCCGGCGGGGACGATTGCCGGGACGACAGCGGACCGGGTGGCCGGGACGGCCGGGGGAGGAAGACGGGAATGGGGCGGGGATGCCGTCACCCCCGCCCCGCCTGGCGCCGACGGCCTCAGTTGGCCTTGTGAATGGCGCGCTTGTCCACGGCCAGGGCGGCCTCGTGGACGGACTCCGAGAGGGTCGGGTGAGCATGGATGGTCCGCGCCAGGTCCTCGGCGCTGGCGGCGAACTCCATGGCGACCACGCACTCGGCGATCAGCTCCGAGGCCTGGGAGCCACAGATGTGCACGCCCAGGACGCGGTCGGTCTCGGCGTGGGAGAGGATCTTGACCATACCGGCAGTCTTGTCCATCGCCCGTGCGCGGCCGTTGGCCGCGAAGCCGAAGGTCCCCGAGCGGAACGGGGTGCCCGCGTTCTTGAGCTGCTTCTCCGTGCGTCCGACCCAGGCGATCTCCGGGTCGGTGTAGATCACCCAGGGGATCGCCTCGTAGTTCACGTGGCCGGGCTTGCCGGCGATGCGCTCGGCGACCATCACGCCCTCCTCGCTGCCCTTATGGGCGAGCATGGGGCCGCGGACCACGTCGCCGACGGCGTAGACGCCGGGGATGTTGGTCTCGCAATGGTCGTTCACGTGCACGAAGCCGCGCTCGTCGGTGAGCAGGTCGACGTCCTCGTGGGCCAGCTCCTCGGTGTTGGGCCGGCGCCCCACGGCGACGATGAGCTTGTCCACCTGGATGTTCTGGCTGCCGTCCTTGTCCTCGTAGTGCACGGACACGGTCTTGCCCTGGCGGGTCTCGGTGACACGGCAGTTCAGACGGATATCCAGGCCCTGCTTCTCGAACTGGCGCTTGGCGTCGCGGGAGACCTGGTGGTCCACCGGCGCCAGGAACTCCTCCTGGGCCTCGAGCAGCACGACCTTGGAGCCCAGGCGGTTCCACACGCTGCCCATCTCCAGGCCGATCACGCCGGCACCGATGACGCCCAGGCGCTTGGGCACCTCGGTCATCTCCAGCGCCCCGTCGGAGGTGAGCACGCGCTCGCCGTCGGTGGGGGCGGCGCCGATCTCGATCGGCTTGGAGCCGGTGGCGAGGATCACGCTGCCCGCCTCCAGGGTCTGCTTCTTGCCCTTGTGGGGCGAGAACTCGACGCGGCGGTCGCTGAGCAGCTTGCCGTGGCCCTGGAGCCACTCGATCTTGTTCGCCTTGAACAGCTGCTGGATGCCGCCGGTGAGGTCGGCGACGACCTTGTCCTTGCGGGCGATCATCTTGGAGACGTCGAGGTCGACGCCGCTGACGTTGATCCCGTGACCGGCGAGCTCGTCGGTCACCTTGTGGTACTGCTCGGAGGAATCGAGCAGCGCCTTCGAGGGGATACAGCCCACGTTCAGGCAGGTCCCGCCCAGCGCGGGCTCGCTGCCCTTGCGGCGGAACTCGTCGATGCAGGCCACGCTCATACCCAGCTGCGAGGCGCGGATGGCCGCCACGTAGCCCGCGGGGCCGGCACCGATGACGATAACGTCGTAGGAATTGGCCATTTTGACTCCCGTTGTCTAAAGCCGGTTAAACCTCGAGCAGCAGCCGCGCCGGGTCCTCGATGACCTCCTTGATCGCGACGAGGAACTGCACTGCCTCGCGGCCGTCGATGATGCGGTGATCGTAGGAGTGGGCGAGGTACATCATCGGCAGGGCCCGGATCTCGCCGTTCTCCACCATGGCCCGCTCCTGGATCTTGTGCATCCCGAGGATGCCGCTCTGGGGCGGGTTGAGGATCGGCGTGGACAGCAGCGAGCCGAAGATGCCGCCGTTGGTGAGCGTGAAGGTGCCGCCGGTGAGCTCGTCGATACTGATCTTGCCGGCCTTGGCGCGCTGGCCGAAGTCGGTGATCGCGGACTCGATCTCCGCGAACGAGAGCTGATCGGCGTTACGCAGCACCGGCACCATCAGGCCGCGCTCCGTGGACACGGCGATGCCGATGTCGTAGTAGCCGTGGTAGATGATGTCCGAGCCGTCGATGGAGGCGTTCACGGCGGGGAAGCGCTTGAGGGCTTCGACCGCGGCCTTCACGAAGAACGACATGAAGCCCAGCTTGATGCCGTGGGTCTTCTCGAACTGGTCCTTGTAGCGGGCGCGCAGATCCATGACCGGCTTCATGTTGACCTCGTTGAACGTGGTCAGCATGGCGGCGGTCTGCTGCGCCTCCACCAGGCGCTCGGCGATACGCTGGCGCAGGCGGGTCATGGGCACGCGGCGCTCCGGGCGGTCGCCGCCGGCGGCGGCCTCGGAGACCGCCGGGGCCTCCGGCGACTTGGACTCGGCCGGGGCGCTGCGCCGACCCGCCGGCTCCGGCTCGCGGGGCTTGCGCTCGGCGGCACCGCTGTCGCCGCCGGAGTCGCCGCTGTCGAGGTAGCGCTGCACGTCCTCCTTGGTGATCCGCCCGTCGCGACCGGTGCCCTCGATACGGGACGGGTCGAGGTCGTGCTCGGCGACCATGCGCCGCACCGCGGGGGAGAGGTCATCGTCCGCCTCGGCAGCCGGGGCCTTGCCGGCGGAGGACTCGGCGGGCTCCGGCTCGGGCTCGGCGGCCGGCTCGGCCTCCTGCTTGCCCGCGGACTCGGCCGGCGCCTCCCCGGCAGACTCCTGCTTCGCCGCGGCACCCGCACCGCCGCCCTCGCCGAGGGTGGCGATGACCTCGTCGGCGGTGACCGTGTCGCCCTCGTTCTTGAGGATCTCGCCGAGCACCCCGTCCTCCGGGGCCGGCACCTCGAGCACGACCTTGTCGGTCTCGATATCGACCAGGTTCTCGTCGCGTTCCACCGCGTCACCGGGCTGCTTGTGCCAGGTGACCACGGTGGCCTCGGTCACGGATTCGGGCAGTGCGGGTACCTTGACTTCGATACTCATCGATTCCTCGCTTGTTGTCCTCGGTGGCCCCATCCCCGGGCCTGGATTATCGGCGCGATGCGCTTACCGGTTCGTGTTCAGCCGAGCGCGGCCTCGACGAGGCGGCGCTGCTGCTCGTGGTGGAGCTTGGCATAGCCCACGGCCGGCGAGGCGGACGGATCCCGGCCGGCATAGCTGAGCGACTGCTCGCGGGTCATGCAGTTCCGCACGTGATGCTGGATCTGGTACCACGCGCCCTGGTTCTGGGGCTCCTCCTGGCACCAGACCACCTCCTTGGCCCCCTTGTAGCGGCGCTTGAGCAGCGCGGAGAGCTCCTTCTCCGGGAAGGGGTAGAGCTGCTCGACGCGCACGATGGCGACGTCGTCCTGCTCGCGCTTGCGCCGCTCCTGGAGCAGGTCGTAGTAGACCTTGCCGCTGCACACCACCACGCGGTTGATCGACTTGACCTTCATCTCGTCGATCTCGTCGATGACGCGGTGGAAGCGCCCGCGGGAGAGCTCGTCCAGCACCGAGGTCGAGAGCTTGTGGCGGAGCAGCGACTTCGGCGTCATCACGATCAGGGGCTTGCGCGTGGTCTGCAGCATCTGCCGGCGCAGCATGTGGAAGAACTGCGCCGGGGTGGAAGGCACGCAGACCTGGATGTTCTGCTCCGCGCACAGCTGCAGGAAGCGCTCCAGTCGCGCCGAGGAGTGCTCCGGCCCCTGGCCTTCGTAGCCGTGGGGCAGGAACATGGTCAGCCCGCAGAGCCGGCCCCACTTGGCCTGCCCGGAGCTGATGAACTGGTCGATGACCACCTGCGCGCCGTTGACGAAGTCACCGAACTGCGCCTCCCAGATCGTCAGCGTCTGCGGATCCGAGGTGGAGTAGCCGTACTCGAAACCGAGCACCGCTTCCTCGGAGAGCAGCGAGTCGATGACCGTGAAGCTCGCCGGATCCTCGCCGACGTCCTTGAGCGGCACGTGGGTGGTGCCGTCCTTCGCGTTGTGGAGCACGGCGTTGCGATGGAAGAAGGTGCCGCGGCCGGAATCCTGGCCGGTGAGGCGCACCTGCCAGCCCTCCTCGAGGAGGCTCGCGTAGGCCATGGTCTCGGCAAAGCCCCAGTCCATGGCCAGCGCGCCGGCGGCCATCTTGCGCCGGCTCTCCATCATGCTCGCCACCCGGGGGTTGAGTTCGAAGCCCTCGGGCAGGCGCTGGAGGTGCTCCTGCAGGCCGCGGATGCGCTCCAGCGAGACGGCCGTCTCGACCTCCTGGTCCTCGCCGCCGGAGAAGAAGGGCGACCAGTCGACCAGGAACTCATTCTGGACGTCCTCGACCATGTTGGGTGCGACGACCTCACCCTCGTCGAGGCGGTCACGGTAGCTGCGCTCCATGCGCTTGGCGTCGTCGCCGGCGATGACGTCGTCCCCGACCAGGCGCTCGGCGTAGAGCTTGCGCAGCGGCGTGTGCTTCTTGATCTTCTGGTACATCATCGGCTGGGTCGCCGAGGGCTCGTCCGCCTCGTTGTGCCCGTGCCGGCGATAGCAGATGACGTCGATGACCACATCGCGGCGGAAACGCTTGCGGTAGTCCATCGCCAGCTGGGTGACGAACAGCACCGCCTCCGGGTCATCGCCGTTGACGTGGAAGATCGGCGCCTGAACCATCTTCGCGACCTCGGTGCAGTAGAACGTCGAGCGCGAGTCGAGCGGATTCGAGGTGGTGAAGCCGATCTGGTTGTTGATGATCACGTGCATGGTGCCGCCGGTATAGAAACCGCGGGCCTGGGAGAGCTGGAAGGTCTCCATGATCACGCCCTGGCCGGCGAAGGCGGCGTCACCGTGGATGAGCACCGGCAGGACCTCGTCGCCGGTGGCGTCGTGTCGACGCTGCATGCGCGCCCGGGTCGAGCCGACGACCACCGGGTTGACGATCTCCAGGTGCGAGGGGTTGAACGCCAGCGCCAGATGGAGCGCCCCGCCGGACGTCTGGATGTCCGACGAATAGCCCATGTGGTACTTCACGTCGCCGGCGGTGGCGTTGTCCAGCTCGTAGTCGCCCTCGAACTCGGCGAACAGCTCCGCCGGCGACTTGCCGAGCAGGTTAACCAGCACGTTCAGCCGGCCGCGGTGGGCCATGCCGAGCACCATCTCGCGCACGCCCTGGCTGCCCCCGCGCTGCACCACCTCGTCGAGCAGCGGGATGATGACCTCGCCGCCCTCCAGGGAGAAGCGCTTCTGGCCGACGTACTTGCTGTTGAGGTACTTCTCGATGCCCTCCGCGGCAGTGATGCTCTCCAGCAGCCGGCGCCGGCGCTCGGTGTCGAGCTCGGGCCGCGCGCGCGGGCGCTCCAGGCGCTCCTGGATCCAGCGCTTCTGCGCGGTGTCGGTGATGTGCATGTACTCCGAGCCGATCTTGCCCGCGTACACGTCCTCACACAGGGCGATGATCTCGCGCAGCGTGAGCTGCTCCGAGGTGAACAGCGAACCGGTATTGAACCGCCGGTCCATGTCCTCCCCGGTCAGGCCGTGGTACGCCGGATCGAGATCCGGCACCTCGGGCTTGGCGCGGAGATTGAGCGGATCGATGTCGGCGCGCTGGTGGCCGCGGAAGCGGTAGGCGTTGATCAGCCGCAGCACCGCCGCCTGCTTCTGGGCGACCTCCGGGGCGATCTCGCCGGTGGCCGCGCCGTTGTGGCCGCGGCGGCGGCCGATCTCGGCGAACTCCTCGCGGATCGGACCGTGGGGGACGTCCCGCACGGCGGCGCCGTCACCGGCCTCGAGGCCCTGGAAGTAGCGCTTCCACTCGGTGTTCACGGAGTCGGGATCGTTCAGGTAGGCCTCGTAGAGGGCCTCCATGTAGCTGGCATTGCTGCCGCTGAGATAGGAGTTACGCAGTAACCGTTCAAAAGCACCATTCATGGAAAGATCACCCGGTGATTGACGCGCGTGTGCAGGGACGGACTTACGGCAAAAGGTAGCCCACCACACCACCTCCGCCAGCGACCGGCGGCCGGAGACAGGGGGGTTGGATGGAGCACGGGATGGGCTGAGACCGGATGCCGGGGAGCGGCTTCGGGATGGCGGGACGGCAGGCATGGAACACGGCCGGCGCGCCCGTCGGGACGGGCTCCCGCGCGGTGCTCGCGGCACGGCCCCGGGGACCTGCCCCGGGGTCCGCCGGGGCGTTGTGCTGCAGGGCCGGATGCACTGGCTCCGGAAGCGTTCATCTCACGCTGTGCCCGACTGTCCTTGCCGCAAATGAAGGTTTCGCGTGCGGCACTCATTCAATCTCTGACACCAAAGGCCTTCGCGAAACGGGCTTAATACCATACGCGCCGCCGGTCACAAGCGCAACAGTGGCAAGGGTTTACACCCCGAAACAGCCCCTTGCGAAACCGGCAGAGCTCAAACCAGTGAGTTTTCTTACCAAAAGGTAAGCGTCTCACTCGTCCTCATCGGCCGAGCCGGGGAGAAAACGCGAGAAGATCAGCCCGAGCTCGAAGAGCAGCCAGATCGGCACCGCGAGCAGCACCTGGGAGATGACGTCGGGCGGGGTGAGCAGCATCCCCACGGTGAACGCGACCACGATCACGTAGGGCCGCTTCGCGCCCAGCTCGCGACGGGAGATCACGCCGCTTCGGATCAGCAGAATGGTGGCGATCGGCACCTCGAACGAGGCACCGAAGGCGAAGAACAGCGTGAGCACGAAGGAGAGATACTCGCCGATGTCGGTCATCATCGACACCCCCTCGGGGGTGACGCCGGCGAAGAACCGGAACACCAGCGGGAAGACCACGAAATAGGCGAACGCCATGCCCAGGTAGAACAGCGCCACGCTGGAGGCCACCAGCGGCCAGATCAGCCGGCGCTCGTGGCGGTACAGCCCGGGGGCGACGAACGCCCACACCTGGTAGAGGATGTAGGGGATGCACACGAAGAACGCGCAGACCAGCGCGAGCTTGAGCGGGATCAGGAAGGGCGTCGCCACCTGGGTGGCGATCATCTGGGCGCCCTCCGGCAGCACGGCCTGCAGCGGCCCGGCGAGCCAGTGGTAGAGCGGCTCCCGGAACGGGTAGAGCACCAGGAAGACGGCGAGGGTGACGAGCAGCGAGCGCATCAGCCGGCTGCGCAGCTCGAGCAGGTGACTGAGCAGCGGGCGGTCGTCGTCGTCCACCGACTGGTCGTGGGGCTCCACGCTCATTGTCCGTTACGGTCCCGTGTCTCTGTGCCGGCATTCTGCTCGCCGGCGTCGCTGTCACTGTCACCGCCGCCGGTGGTGCTCTCGGCGGACGCGGAGGCGGCCTCCTCCACTTCCGAGCGCGTGCGCTCGGCGGTATCGCGCACCTCGCTCGCGGTGCGCTCCACGCTCTCGCGGAACTCCTGACCGCGCTCGCGCAGGGCGCGCTCGGTGTCACGCAGCCCCTGGAGGTCGGACTCGCGTTCGATTTCGTCGCGCAGGGAGTAGAAGGTGGCGCGGGCCCGTCCGACCCACAGCCCGACCGTCCGGGCAAGCCCCGGCAGCCGCTCGGGGCCGACCACGATGAGCGCGATCACCCCGATGATCAGCAGTTCCCAGAAGCCGACATCAAACATCGGTGTCGGATGCCGGGATCAGCTGGTGTGGTGCCGGTCGCGGCCGGTCTCTTCGGTCTCCGAAGTGGACTCGCCGGGCTTCTCCTCGGAGGCCTCGAGCCGCTCGCCGGAGGCATCGGAGGATTTCTCCTTCTCGCCGTCATCCATGGCGTGCTTGAAGCCGCGCACCGCACCACCAAGATCCGAACCGATGTTGCGCAGCTTCTTGGTGCCGAACAGCAGCAGCACGATGACCAGAATGAGCAGAAGCGACCAGACGCTGATACCACCGAAACCCATTTAACCTCTCCTGACAGCTGCAGCCGCCGCCGGCAGGCGGTGGCCTTGTGATCTAGTCGCCGTCGCGCGCGGCCTTTTCGTCCAGGCCGGACAGGCCGAAGCGGCGTCCGAGCTCTTCGAGCACGTCGGCGGGACCCCGACCATAATGCGCCAACATGACCAATGTATGGAACCACAGATCCGCGGTCTCATAAACCAGATGGTCCGTGTCGCCGGACTTCGCGGCGATCACGGTCTCGGTGGCCTCTTCGCCGACCTTCTTGAGGATCTGGTCCTCGCCCCGGGCATACAGCCCCGCCACGTAGGAGCGCCCCGGGTCCTCGCCCTTGCGCGTCTCCAGCACCTCGGCGAGGCGCTCGAGGATACGCTCATCCATTGCCGTTCCCCCCGTAGATCGACGCCGGGTCGCGCAGGACCGGGGCCGTCTCGGCCCAGTCCCCGTCCGCCAGGCGCCGGTAGAAGCAGCTGCGCCGCCCGGTGTGGCAGGCGATCCCGCCGGCCTGGGTCACCCGCAGCAGCACGACATCGCCGTCGCAGTCGATGCGCAGCTCGTGCACCCGCTGGGTGTGGCCCGAGCTCTCGCCCTTGTGCCACAGCCGCCCGCGGGAGCGCGAGTAGTACACCGCCTCGCCCAGCTCGGCGGTCCGCTCCAGGGCCTCGCGGTTCATCCAGGCCATCATCAGGACCTCGCCGTCGCCGGCGTCCTGGGCGATCGCCGCCACCAGGCCGTCGTCGTTCCAGCAAACCTCGTCGAGCCAGCTCATCGGCGCACCTCGATGCCGTGCTCGGCCATGTAGGCCTTGGCCTCGGCGATGGAGTACTCGCCGAAGTGGAAAATGCTCGCCGCCAGCACGGCGTCCGCCCGGCCCTCGAGCACCCCGTCGACGAGATGCTGGAGCGAGCCCACGCCGCCGGAGGCGATGACCGGCACGCCGGTGGCCTCGGAGACGGCGCGGGTGAGCGCGCAGTCGAAGCCCTCGCGGGTGCCGTCACGGTCCATGCTGGTGAGCAGGATCTCGCCGGCGCCGAGCCCGGCCATGTGCCGCGCCCAGTCCACCGCATCCAGACCCGTCTCACGGCGTCCGCCGTGAGTGAATACGGCCCAGCGCGGCTCGCCGTCGACGTCGGCCACACGCTTGGCGTCCACGGCGACGACGATGCACTGCGAGCCGAAGCGCTCGGCGGCCTCCGCCACGAACTCGGGGTGGTGCACGGCGGCGGTATTGATCGCGACCTTGTCCGCACCGGCGTTGAGCAGCCGGCGCACGTCGGCGATCTCGCGCACCCCGCCGCCCACCGTCAGCGGAATGAAGACCTCGCTCGCCACCGCCTCGACCACCTCGACGATGGTCTCGCGGCCCTGGTGGCTGGCGGTGATGTCGAGGAAGGTGATCTCGTCCGCGCCGGCGCGGTCGTATTCCCGGGCCACGGCCACGGGGTCGCCGGCGTCGCGGATGTCGACGAAGCGCACGCCCTTGACCACACGCCCGGCGTCCACGTCCAGGCAGGGGATGATGCGCTTGGCGAGCGCCATTACGCGGCCCCCGTGAGCTCGTTGGCGGTGCGCTGGGCCTCGGCGAGGTCGAGACCGCCCTCGTAGAGGGCGCGGCCGACGATGGCCCCGCTGATGCCGCTGTCCGCCGCGGCGCACAGCGCGCGCACGTCGTCCATGGAGGAGACGCCACCGGAGGCGATGACCGGGATCTCCACCGCCCGGGCCAGCCGCGCCGTCGCCTCGACGTTGACGCCGCGCATCATGCCGTCGCGGCCGATGTCGGTGAACACCAGCGCCTCCACGCCGGCGGCCTCGAAACGCCGCGCCATGTCCTCGGCGCTGGCCTGGCTGACCTGCTCCCAGCCGTCGGTGGCGACCATCCCGTCCTTGGCGTCCAGGCCGACGATGATGTGGCCGGGGAACTCGTCGCAGGCGTCGTCGACGAATGCCGGGCGGCGCACCGCCTGGGTGCCGATGATCACGTAGTCGACGCCCACGTCCAGATACGTCTGGATGACATCGAAGCTGCGGATACCGCCGCCGACCTGGATCTCCACGTCCGGATACTCCTCGGCGATGCGCCCGATGATGTCCGCGTTGACCGGGAAGCCGGCCACCGCGCCGTTGAGATCGACGATATGGATGCGCCGCGCACCGGCCTCGATCCAGCGCCCGGCAATGGCAACCGGATCGTCGGAGAAGATCGTCTCGTCGTCCATGCGCCCCTGGCGCAGACGCACGCACTTGCCCTCTTTGAGGTCAATCGCGGGAATCAGCAGCATGTCCGAATCCATTTCACCTGTTCTCGATCGCGACCGCAGCGGGCCGCGCGCTCGTCGGTCGGCGCCTCAGGCGGCGCCGTCCCAGCGGACGAAGTTCGCAAGCAGACGCACACCGGCGTCATGGCTCTTCTCCGGATGGAACTGGGTCGCGAAGATATTGCCGCGCCCGAGCACGCTCGCGAATGGCCCGCCGTAGTCGGTGCGCCCCAGCACCAGGGCATCCTCGTCCGGCTCGGCATAGTAGCTATGCACGAAGTAGAACCACTCGCCGTCGTCGATGCCCGCCCACAATGGGTGGGACGTCGTCTGGCGCACGCGGTTCCATCCCATGTGCGGGACCTTCAATCCGGTGTCCTTCGCCGTGAAGTGGTGGCGGAAGTGGCGGATCCGCCCGGGAAAGCGCCCGAGCAGATCGATGCCGCCGTTCTCCTCGCTCCAGGCGAGCAGGACCTGCATGCCCATGCACGCGCCGAGAAAGGGCTTGCGGACCATGCTCTCGCCGAGCACGTCGACGAGCTCGTGGGCGTGCAGCGCACTCATGCAGTCCCGCGCCGCGCCCTGGCCGGGAAAGACGACCCGGTCCGCGGCGGCGATGGTCTCGGCGTCATCGGTCACCCGCACGTCCCCGGCGCCGGCGTGCTCCAGCGCCTTGGCCATGGAGCGCAGGTTGCCCATGCCGTAGTCGACAACGACGGTGCTTGCCATGGACGCCCCCTTACAGTGCGCCCTTGGTGGAGGGCGTCACCCCCGCCTGGCGCTCGTCGAGCTCCACGGCCATGCGCAGGGCGCGGCCGGTGGCCTTGAACACCGTCTCCGCCACGTGGTGCGCGTTGCGCCCGCGCAGGTTGTCCACGTGCAGGGTGATCCAGGCGTGATTGACCAGGCCCTGGAAGAACTCGCTGAACAGGTCGACGTCGAAGCTGCCGATCCGCGCGCGCGGGAACTCAACGTGGAACTCCAGCCCCGGGCGGCCGGAGAAGTCCACCACCACCCGCGAGAGCGCCTCGTCCAGCGGGCAGTAGGCGTGGCCGAAGCGGCGGATGCCCTTCTTGTCGCCGAGTGCCTTCGCGAGCGCCTGGCCCAGGGTAATGCCGACGTCCTCGACGGTGTGGTGATCGTCGATGTGGTGATCGCCCTCGGCCTGGATATCGATGTCGATCAGCCCGTGGCGCGCCACCTGGTCGAGCATGTGCTCGAGGAACGGCACACCGATGTCGATGTTGGATGCCCCCGTGCCGTCGAGATTGACGGTGGTACGGATCCGGGTTTCCAGGGTGTTGCGCTCTACGCTCGCGGTTCGCTCGGCCATGGTCTCGCATCAACTGGGCTGGGTGACGCGCGGAGCATACCACGCCTCCCAGTGCATTGTGGTGACCGCTGAGACCCGGCTCAGCGGGGCTCCCGGGTCGCCAGACGGAAGGTCACCGGACCGTCGTTGACCAGGCTCACGGCCATGTCCGCACCGAACACGCCGGTCGCCACGTCCGCATGCCGCTCCCGGCAGTGGCCGACGAGGGCATCGAACAGCCGCCGGCCGGCATCCGGCGCCGCCGCGGTGGAGAACCCCGGGCGGTTGCCCTTGCGGGTGTCGGCCGCGAGGGTGAACTGCGGCACCAGCAGCAGCCCGCCGCCGGTATCCGTCAGGGAACGGTTCATCCGGCCATCGGCGTCCTCGAACACGCGGTAGGCGAGCAGCCGCCCGGCGAGCCGGGCGGCGTCCGCCGGCCCGTCCTCGCGCTGAACGCCGACGAGCACGAGCAGCCCTCCGCCGATCGCGGCGACGGTCCTGCCGTCGACGTCCACCGCCGCGCGGCTGACGCGCTGAAGCAGCGCGATCATGTCTTCCTCCGGATGGGGTAGCGGCCGTGTAGGCCAATTCCTACATGGTCTGTCACCGGCGGCTGACAGTCACCCCCCGGCGATGGTGGCATCCTGTCCCCGTGCCTGCCATTGAGGGCGGGCGGGCCGCAGCAGGAAGCCGCGGCCATAACAAAAACCACAGGGAAGTGGCGCACGCCGGCAGGAGCCGGTCGACCCCACGGAGGGGGTCGCGTGCGCGTTTCACCTCCAGCACAGTGAACCTAGAAAGCCGGCGCAGGGATCGCGCCGGCGTTTTTTTGTCCATCGCAAGGCGATAGTGGAAGGCCCCGGAAACGGACCGCCCCTTCCGTTCGGTGGATCAGCACGGCCCTGCCTGCCCGCGAGACAGCGCCTCACCGTCCGGATGGACCTCGACGGTGGGCTTCGCCCAGTGAACGCTGAAACTCACGCGCCGTCACGCCGCTTGCCGGTTTCCCGTAGGTTGGTTCCGACCGACGGCCAACAGACCCCGCCGGGTGTCCGCTGCCTTCGGGCAGCCAACACCCGGCGAAAAGGCCAGCGCCGACCTTTCTGGCTAGCTGCCGCTGCTGCTGCCGCCAGACTTGCCGGATGACCGTCCGGACTTCGATGTCCCGGCCGCCTTGCTCGCCTGCTGACCGGCCTGCTCCCAGGCATCGAGCACGTCCCGCGCGTTGCGGTACCACGGCATGTCACGCACCGCCGGCTGCATCTCCTCCATGCGGGCCAGCCAGCTGCGCCACAGTTCGCTCTGGGTCTCCGTCCAGGCCCGCATCATCTGCTGCATCTGGGCGCCCCAGTCGCTCGGGTCGGCGCTGCCAGCGCCGCCGGAGAGGCTGCGGATCCACTGTTGCTGGCGCTCCAGGGCCTCCTCGACGGCCTTCTGCCATGCCTCGACCTGCTGTTTCTGGGCATCCGCCGCGGGCCCGCCGAGCCCGGCGCTGCGCATCCCCTCGAACCACTGGTCCCAGAGCCGGCGCTGGGTCTCCGTCCAGCCGCTCATCGCCTCTTCCATCTGCTTCTGCCAGTCCATGCTCTCGCTCCCTTTGCGTCGATGTGTTACGCGGATCGTCCGTTCTCAACCAGTGTAGTCAACACGACGGGGCCCACGGTTCATTCGGCTTCCCCGAGGCGGCGCACGCGCACCTCGAGCTCGCGGACCACCTGCATGTCGCCGTTGGCCCGCGCCGCGGCGAGGCCCTCGCGGTAGCTCGCCAGCGCCGCGTCGCGGTCGCCACCGCGCTCCTGCAGCCGGCCGAGCGCGCGCCAGGCGGCGGAGTACTGCGGGTCGATGGTTACCGCCTCGCGCAGGTGCCGCTCGGCAGTCTCGCGGTCGGCCTCGCGGGCGTAGGCATTGCCCAAGGTCAGGCGCAGCATCGCGCTGTCCCGCCCGCTGTGGATCATGCGCTCAAGGGCTTCTATGTCCATGATTTAACTAATGGATCCGAACGGTCGCGAATTCAAGGCCCGTGTTGGTGGCCCCGGGCCCTCGCCCCCCCCCCCCCCCGGCCCCCCCCCCCCCCCCCCCCGGGCTCAGACCTTCCAGAACGCAGGCGTCAGGAGGACAAGCACCGTGAAGATCTCCAGGCGCCCCATGAGCATTACTAGCGACAGCAGCCACTTTGCCCAGGTACTGAGGTCGGCGAACCCCGAGGCGACGTCCCCGAATGCGATGCCGAGGTTGTTGATACAGGCGACAACCGCGCTGAAGGCCGTAACCTGGTCGACCCCGTCCTGCATGAGCAGCAGCATGGCTATGCCGAACACCGCCATGTAGGTGGCGAAGAACCCCCATACCGCCGAGGTGATCCGTTCGTCGACCACACGCTCGCCGAGCTTCACGTCGAAATGCCCGCGCGGATGAACCAGGCGTAGCAGCTCCCGATACCCCTGCTTGAGCAGCATCAGGAACCGGATCGCCTTGATACCGCCCGCCGTCGAGCCCGCGCTGCCGCCGATAATGCTGATGAACATCAGCAGCGCCGGCAGCATGCCGGACCAGTCATAGTAATCGGTGGTGACGAGACCCGTATTGCTGGAGAACGTCATGACCTGGAAGGCGCCGTGACGGAATGCATCGGCTAGGCCGTAGCGTCCACCGAAATAGAGCAACGCCGACACACCCGCCGTCGCTACCAGCACGAGCCCCGTGTAGAAGCGGAACTCCGGGTCCCGGCGGAACGCGGACAGGTCACGGCCCCGCCACACGGCGAAATGCAGGGCGAAGTTCACGGCAGCCAGATACATGAACACGGTGCCAATCCAGTCCAACAGCGGGCGATCGTAGTACCCCATACTCGCCGAATGGGGCGAGAAGCCGCCGGTGGCCAGCACGGAAAAGCTGTGCCCGATGGCATCGAACAGGCTCATCCCGCCGGCCCAGAAGGCCAGCGCACAAGCGAGGGTGAGTGCCGCATAGATGGCCCACAGTGCCTTGGCCGTCTCACCGATACGCGGTGTCAGCTTGGCGTCCTTCTCCGGCCCGGGGGTCTCCGCACGGTAGAGCTGCATCCCGCCGATGCCCAGCATCGGCAGGACCGCCACGGCGAGCACGACGATCCCCATTCCGCCCAGCCAGTTCAGTTGCTGGCGGTAGTAAAGGACCGACGGTGGCAGCGCGTCTATGGCGGACAGCACGGTCGCGCCGGTGGTGGTCAATCCGGACATGGACTCGAAGAACGCGTCCGCCACCGACATGTGCGGCGACAGGCCGAATACGAGTGGCACGGCACCGCTGCCAGCAAGCACCAGCCAGAACATCGTGACCACGACGAATCCATCCCTCGCCCGCAGATCGCGCTTCTGGTCACGGAAGGGCAGCCACAACAGCAGGCCACCTCCGGCGATGACGAGCATGGCGTACAGGAAGGTCAGGACCTCCCCGTCCCCGACGATCAGCGAAACGATGACCGGGGGCACCAGCGTCAGGCTGAAGAGCATCATCAGGACGCCCATGACGCGGAGAATCACCGCCATAACCCCCCCTTGGCGCCCGCCCGGAAGGAGGCCTCATGCCAGCACACGCGCGCCCATCGTCCATGGCCGTTCGCGACCACTGCCTTATCCGCCCTGCGGCACGCCGCCGGCAGGCCTTGTCTCGCATCACCCATGGCTACGTCTCTGATCACCCCTGGCTAAAGGAAGGTCACGGCCACCTGGAAGAGCTTCTCGACGTCACCGAGGCGGCTCTTGTCCACGAGGAAGAGAATCACGTGGTCCTCGGACTCGATGACAGTGTCGTGATGGGCCATGATGACCGACTCGCTACGCACGATCGCACCGATGGTCGTCCCCCGGGGCAGGCGAATCTCGTCGATGCGCCGACCCACCACCGAGGAACTGTTGGCGTCGCCGTGGGCCACCGCCTCGATGGCCTCCGCCGCACCCCGGCGCAGGCTGTAGACGTTGACCACGTCACCGCGGCGGATGTGCGCGAGCAGGCTCCCAATAGTGGCGTGCTGCGGGGAGATCGCGACGTCGATGTCCTCGCTGGACTGGATGAGATCCACGTAGGCCGGGCGGTTGATCAGCGCCATGACGGTGCGCGCGCCAAGGCGCTTGGCGAGCATGGCCGAGAGGATGTTGGCCTCGTCGTCGTTGGTCAGCGCGCAGAAGACATCCGTGTTCTCGATGTTCTCCTCGAGGAGGAGGTCCTCGTCAGCGGCGTCACCGCGGAGGATGATGGTCTTCTGCAGCAGCTCCGAGACCAGCCGGCAGCGTTGGGGGTTACGCTCGATGATCTTGGTCTGGTAGCGCCCCTCCAGGGACTGCGCGAGGCGTGTGCCGATGTTACCACCGCCGGCGAGCATCAGCCGCTTGACCGGCTTCTCCAGGCGGCGCAGTTCGCTCATGATCGCGCGGATGTTCTTGCGCGCGGCGACGAAGAAGACCTCGTCGCCGGCCTCGATGACCGTGTCGCCCTCCGGGATGATCGCCCGGCCCCGCCGGAAGATCGCCGCCACCCGGGCCTCGACGCCGGGCATGTGCTCGCGCAGGGTGCGCAGCTCCTGGCCCACGAGCGGCCCGCCGTAGTAGGCGCGCACCGCCACCAGGCGGACCTTGCCGCCGGCGAAGTCGAGCACCTGCAGCGCCCCCGGGTGCTCGATGAGGCGCTTGACGTACTGCGTGACCAGCTGTTCCGGGCTGATGATGACGTCGATGGGCAGGGCATCCGGGGAGAACAGCTGCGGGCAGGAGAGGTACTCCACCGCGCGCACCCGGGCGATCTTGGTGGGCGTGTTGAACAGCGTGTCCGCGACCTGGCAGGCGACCATGTTCGCCTCGTCGGAGTCGGTCACCGCGATGATCATGTCCGCGTCGTCCACGCCGGCGCGGGCGAGCACGTCCGGGTAGGTGGCGCTGCCGGTGACCGTGCGCAGATCCAGCCGGTCCTGGAGCTCCTGGAGCACGGCCGGATCGACGTCCACGACGGTGATCTCGTTGTCCTCGTGCGCGAGGTTCTGTGCGACGGTGCTGCCCACCTGGCCGGCACCGAGGATGATGATCTTCATCGCCTGACTAGCCCCCTTCCTTCGGGTCGATACCGAGCGCGCGCAGTTTGCGATAGAGGTGGGTACGCTCCATGCCACTCAGCCGCGCGAGCTGGGCGACGCTACCCTCGGCGCGCCGAAGCTGGCGCTGGAGATAGGCCCGCTCGAAGGCCTCGCGGGCCTCGCGCAGGGGCAGGTCCAACCACAGCTCCGTGCCCGTCGACTCGCCATTGTGCGCGCGCTCGGCGAGCACGCGGTCGACCTCGTCGACGTCGATATCCAGCCCGTCGCCGAGCAGGAGCAGCCGCTGGACGAGGTTGCGCAGCTCGCGCACGTTCCCCGGCCAGAGGTGGTTGCGCAGGCGGTTCTGGGCGGCCACGGTAAACCGCCGGTAGACCAGCCCCTCGCGCTCGACGAGGTCGTCGACGAAAAAGGCCACCAGCTCCGGGATGTCCTCGACGTGGTCGCGCAGCGGCGGCACCACCACGGGCACGACATTGAGCTGGTAGAACAGCTCCTCGCGGAAACGTCCGGCCCGCACCGCCGCCTCCAGCTCCAGGCTGGCCACGGCGACGACGCGGCAGCTCAGCGACACGGACTCGCCGCCGCCCATGCGCTGGAAGTGCCCGGCGTCGAGCACCGCGGTGAGGCGGGTCTGAGCGGCCTCGTCCAGGTCGTCGAGCTCATCGATGACCAGCGTCCCGCCGGCGGCGGCCTCCAGCCGCCCGGGCCGGCCGCCGTGGCGTCCGAACAGCGCCTCGGACATCGACTCGCCGGCGGCGTTCGCCGGCACGAACTCCACCAGCGGGCCCGGCTGGGCGCGCAGGCCGTGGATGTAGCGCGCCAGCGTCTTGCGCCCGCTGCCGGCCTCGCCGGTGACCAGCACCGGCGAGCGCGCCTGGGCCAGGCGACTGGCCTGCTCGCGCAGCCGCACCATGAGTTGGCTGCGCCCTACCGGGGCAAGGACCTGCGGGGGCTCGGCGGTTGCGTTGGCACCGGGATGCTCGGCCAGGGCCTGCTCCACGGTAGCGAGCAGCTTACCCAGAGACAGGGGCTTCTCGATGAAGTCGACCGCGCCCAGGCGGGTGGCCTCGACGGCGGTCTCCACGGTGCCGTGCCCGGAGATCATCACCACCGGGAAGGCCGGCCCGCCGGCGCGGACCCATTCCTTGAGCAGCGAGATCCCATCCTCCTCGGGCATCCAGATGTCGAGCAGGACCAGGTCCGGGGGGGCCTCGGCGAGGCGCTCGCGGGCCTGGGCGGCGCTCTGCGCGGTGGCCACCGCGTAGCCCTCGTCCGCGAGGATCTCCTCGACCAGCTCACGGATATCCGGCTCGTCGTCCACTACCAGGACTCTGGCGTGCGTCATCCCCTCTCCTCGACAGTGCTGCGCACCAGCGCCCGGTGCGGCTCGCCGGCCACCGGCAGGCGCACGGTGATCCGGGCCCCGTCGCGCAGGTTACGGGCGGATATGCGCCCATTATGTTCCTCAACGATCTTCTTGACGATGGCGAGCCCCAGTCCGCTGCCCCGGGGCTTGGTGGTGACGTAGGGCTCGAAGAGCTGATCAAGGACCTCCTCGGCAAAGCCCGGGCCGTTGTCGGTCAGGCACAGCTCCACCTGCCCGGCGTAGCGGCCGGTGCCGGTCCGCGTGGTCACCGTGAGCCGGCACGGCCGGCCCTCGCCGTCCGCCGCCTCCTGGGCGTTGCGGATGAGGTTGTTGAGCAGCTGGCGCAGCCGGCCCGGGTCCGCGCGCAGCGTCGGCAGGTCCCCGGCCAGGTCCAGGGTGAACGCCACCGCGGTGGTATCGTCGCCGCGGTGGAGCTCGACCACGTCCTGGACCAGGGCGTTGAGGTCGACGTCCACGAGGCTCAGCCGCGGCGGACGGGCATACTCGGAGAAGGCATTGACCATCGCCTTCATCGCGTCCACCTGCTGGATGATCGTGCGCGTGGCACGCTCCAGGCGCTCGGCGTCCTCCGCCTCCAGGCGGTCGCTGAGCTTGTGCTGGAGCCGCTCCGCGGAGAGCTGGATGGGCGTGAGCGGATTGCGGATCTCGTGGGCGAGACGCCGGGCGACCTCGCCCCAGGCGGCGTCGCGCTGGGCCTGGATGAGGGTGGTGACGTCGTCGAAGACGATGACGTGGCCGCCGGCGGTGCGCCCCCCGGGGAGGGCGGCGCCGCTGCAGATGAGCATGCGCCGGCCTTCGTCCGTATCCAGGGTGAACTCCTCGCGCCACTCGCCGCCGCCGGCGGCGGAGCGGGCCTCCACCAGCTCCACGAACGGCTCGAACGCCGGATGATTGGAGACCAGCACCCGCAGCCGCCCGCCCGCCGCCTGGGCCAGCGGCACCGAGAGGATGTCGACCGCGGCCTGGTTGTAGGTCCGCAGCCGACCGTACTGGTCCAGCGCCAGCACCCCCGAGGACAGCCGCCCGAGCACCGTCTCCAGATAGGCGCGCTGGGCCTCCGCCAGCACCTGGCCGCGGCGGGCCTCGTCCCGCGACTGCGCCACCCGGCGGCTCATCTCGTTGAACGAGCGCACCAGAAAGCCGAGCTCGTCGCGGCCGCCGTCCGGGAGCTGGGTGCCGTAATCGCCCTCGGCGAGGGCCCGCGTGCCCTCGGCGAGGCCGCTGATCGGCGCAACCAGCCGCCGCGCCAGGTAGAACGCCGACCACACGGCGAACAGCAGCGACATCAGCAGCACCAGCGATAGGGTGAGTATGAAACTGTCCTTGAGCGGGCCGCGCAGGTAGGCGAGTTCGCGGTACTGCGCGAATGCCTGCTGCACGTCCCCGGCGAGCTCGTTGAGCCGCGGCGAGATCGGGAAGAGCGCGAGCAGGAAGCGCGGGTTCTGGGGCTGCGCCGGGTTGGGCGCGGGCACCGCGGCACGGATATTCAGGCCGCTGCCCTCGATGGGATCGAGACTGACGTACGGCCGGCCCTGGCGGAGCTGGAGCAGGACCTCGTCCTCCGGCCGGTTGGGCAGGATGCTCTCGGTATCCCGCGTGCTGGAGGCGATGATCCGGCCGTTGCTGCCGAACAGGGTGAGCTCGGCGGCGTTCATGCGCTCGCGCAGGTCACCGATGGTGAAGGTCATGGCGCCCTCGGGCACGGTGGTGAGCTCGTCGGCCGCCGACTGCACGCGCTTGAGCAGGTCGCGCATGCGCAGGTCCAGCGACGCCTGGGACAGGCTCAGGGCGTCGTCCAGGGCCTGCTCCACGCGCACGTCGAACCAGCTGTCGATGCCACTGCGCAGGAACTGCATGGAGAACGCGTAGACGACGAGCCCGGGGACCACGGCGAGCAGCGCGAACAGCGCCATGATCCGCCCGGTAAGACGGCTGCCCGGGCGCGCCTCGCGCAGCGAGCGCACCAGCCGCCAGACATTGACGCCGATGACCGTGACCAGCGCCACCAGCGCGGCGGCGTTGAACAGCAGCAGCCAGCTGTAGAGCTGCCCGAACATTGCCGAGTTCTCGGTCGCGGCGTTGAGCAGGTACAGCGAGACGAGCAGCGCCACGCACAGCGCGAGCCGCACGGCGCCCTCGCTTTTGAGCCGTTTCAGGAACCCTGCAATGGCCATCGCCGCCAGTCACTCTCGAGCTGCCACTCGGGGGAGAGGTAGGCCATGGAACGCAGCGGCCGGGGCAGCGCGTCCGTGTCCAGGGCCGCGCGGGCGGCGACGGTATAGCGCACCCCCGACTCCAGCCGCGCGACACGCACCACCGTGACGTCCCGAATGTCACCCGCCGTCTCCAGCAGCCGATCCAGCGTGCGGAAACTGCGTGGCTCGCCCTCGTCCAGGGGCAGGAGGACGTAGCGCTCGCTCAGCGCGTGATACTGCAGGCGGTAACGGTGCGAACGGCTCACGAGTGTGGCCTCCCACAGCCCCCACCACGTGGAGCGAAGCACCTCGACGTCCAGCCGCACCTGCAAGGGGACGCCGTTACGCAGCGCCTCGCGGGCGGCATCGCTCAGCCGGTAGTCGATGCGCGCGTCGAGGTACCAGACGCCGTCACGCTCGTTGAGCTCACCGGCACGAATGCGCACGTGGCCGTCGGCGGCAGGGGCTGCCGCAGGCAGCGCCGCGCACACCAGTGCGAGTGCCAGCACGGTGGCGCTCAGCCACCGGCACATGGCGACTTGTCGAAGCAGGCGTAGTAGAAGCCGTCCATCCCGCCCTCCCCCGGCAGGAGCTGATGACCGACGCCGGTGGCACGCCCCGCCGGCAGCCCCGGCGCGACGACCCGCGCATCCGCGGTGCCGGCGGCAAACGCCGAGGCCACCGCCTCGTTCTCGGCGTGCAGCAGCGAGCAGGTGGCATACACCAGCCGCCCGCCCGGCGCGAGCAGTGGCCAGAGCGCACGCAGCAGCGCCGCCTGGGTCTCGGCGAGACGCGGTATGTCCGCGGCCCGCCGCAGCCACTTGATGTCCGGGTGACGGCGGATCACCCCGGTCCCCGAGCACGGCGCGTCCAGCAGAACGCGCTGGAACCGATCACCATCCCACCACGTCTCGGGGTGGCTTGCATCCCCGGCGCACAGATGGGCGGACAGCCCCAGGCGCGCCACGGTCGCGCCGACGCGCTCCAGGCGCGTGGCGTCACTGTCCAGCGCCAGCACGGAGAGGTCGTCACCGCGCTCGAGCAGGTGCGCGGTCTTGCCCCCGGGGGCGGCGCAGGCATCGAGCACGCGATCCCCGGCGGCGGGGGCGAGCAGCCCGGCGGCGAACTGCGCGGCACCGTCCTGCACCGAAACCTCGCCCGCGGCGAACCCCGGCAGGGCGGTGACCGCCACCGGTGCGTCCAGCACCAGTGCCTCCGGCAGCCCCGGCAGGGGCCGCGCCGTGATACCGGCGGCGACCAGCCGGGCGGCGTAGGCCTCGCGGGTGGTGCGACGGCGGTTCACCCGCAGGGTCATGGGCGGGCGCGCCAGGCAGGCGGCGGCGACCGCGTCCCGGGCCTCGGGCCAGTCCGAGCGGATCGCCGCGTCCAGCCACTCCGGCAGCGCCGCGGCGACCGCCGGGTCCCGGTCGGCCCGTGCCAGCAGCCGCTCGCGTTCGCGCTGGAAACGCCGCAGGCAGCCGTTGACCAGCCCCGCCGCGCGCCGGCGGCCCAGGGCGCTGGTGACCGCGACGGTGGCGGAGACCGCGGCATGGGGCGGTACCCGGGTGTGCTCGAGCTGGTAGAGCCCGACCACCAGCAGCGGCTCCAGGACCCGGTCCCGGGGTCTCAGGGGCCGGCTCAGCAGGGCGTTCACCACCGCCTGCAGGCGGCGATACCAGCGCAGGCTGCCGTAGGCGAGCTCGTGGGCAAGGGCGGCATCGGCGGCACCGAGCCCCGCCTCCAGGGCCGGCAGCTCGCGGGCCAGTGACCGGCCGTGGAGCACCACCCCGGCCACCGCCTCCACAGCGGCGCGGCGGGGGGCGACGCCGGTCTCAGCCGAGCCGCTCACCGGCCTCGATCCCGACACCGTTGAGGAAGCTGGCCACCGGCTGGCGCCGGCGCCCCGGGGCCTGAACCTCCAGCAGGCGGAGCACGCCGTCACCGGTGGCGACATCGACGCCCCCGGGGGCAACGGCGATCACGGTCCCCGGCGGCACGTCCGCCCGGTCCGGCCGCACCTCTGCACGCCAGAGCCGCAGCTCGCCGTCGCCCCGGCGGGTCCGCGCCACCGGCCACGGGTCGAAGGCGCGGATACGCCGCTCGATCGCCGCCGCGGGCTCGTGCCAGTCGATCCGGGTCTCGGCAGTCTCCAGCTTGTCCGCATAGGTGACGCCGTCCTCCGGCTGTGGCCGCTCCGGCAGGCGCCCGGCGACCCAGTCCGGCAGCACCCGTGCGATCAGGGATGCGCCCATGGCGGCGAGGCGGTCGTGCAGGCTGCCGCCGGTATCCTCCGCGCCGATGGGGGTCGCCTCGCACTCGATCACCGGCCCGGTGTCGAGCCCGGCGGCCATGCGCATGATGCACACGCCGGTATGCGTATCGCCGGCGAGCAGGGCGCGCTGAATGGGGGCGGCACCGCGCCAGCGCGGCAACAGCGAGGCATGGATGTTGAGGCAGCCATGGACGGGGACGTCGAGCACTGTCCGGGGCAGGATCAGCCCGTAGGCCACCACCACCATGACGTCCGGCTCGAGCGCGGCGAGGGTGGCGCGGGCATCGGCGTCACGCAGGCTCTCCGGCTGGTACACCGGGATGCCGTGCGCCTGTGCCGCCTGCTTCACCGGCGACGGCCGCAGGCGCCGGCCCCGCCCGGCCGGGCGGTCCGGCTGGGTATAGGCGGCGACCACGTTGAACCCCGCCTCGACCAGGGCGGTCAGCGCGGGAACGGAGAAATCGGGGGTACCGGCGAAGACGACTCGCAATGCTGCTCCCGTTCGCAGTGGGCGTATGGCCGTGGAGTAGGCGGGTCCGGATCGGCGGGCGCCGGTCCGGGCGGGACGGGCCGGCGCGCTCAGCCGGCCTCGCGTGCCGCCTGTCCCGCGGGCTCGCCGCGCTGCCGCGCCTGCTTCTCCAGGCGACGACGCAGGCGCTTGCGCTTGAGATCGGAGAGGTAGTCGACGAACAGCCGGCCCTCGAGGTGATCCATCTCGTGCTGGATGCACACCGCGAGCAACCCCTCGGCCTCGAGGGTGAAGGGCTCACCGTCGCGCCCGGTCGCCTCCACGGTGACGTGCTCAGCACGGCGCACCGCCTCAAAGTACTCCGGCACCGACAGGCAGCCCTCGTCGCTGACCGTCTCGCCGTCGCGGGTGGTGATCCGTGGATTGACGAACGCCAGCGGGCGGCTGCGATCCTCGGAGACATCCATGACGATGATCCGCTCGTGGACATCCACCTGGGTCGCCGCCAGGCCGATACCGGGGGCGGCGTACATCGTCTCGAACATGTCGTCGATGAGCCGGACGACGCGCTCGTCGACGGCCTCGACGGGGCTCGCCACCGTGCGCAGACGGGGATCGGGATAGTGCAGAATGTCGAGCTTGGCCATGGCGTTGGGAATCCGTTGCGGGGCGCGCAGCAACGCTGCTAATGTTACGATATCCTCAAATGAACGATCATAACGGATCCGGGGCACTGGCGGCCAGCTCGAAAGCGGCGCCGACACAGGGATTGTCCATGCTTAAGAAGACTCTCGCGTGGGCGCTCGGCGCCCTTCTGCTGAGCACCGTGGTTTCGGCGCAGGACCCCCGCATCAGGGCCGATCATCCCACCACGTATACGGTGCAGCCGGGCGACACCCTCTGGGACATCTCCGGGCGTTTCCTTACCGAGCCGTGGTACTGGCCGGAGATCTGGCACGAGAACCCGGACATCGAGAACCCCCACCTGATCTACCCGGGCGACGTGGTGCGCCTGACCCTCGTCAACGGGGAGCCGCAGCTCAGCGTCGAGCGCGGCGGCGGCACCATCAAGCTCTCCCCCGAGGTCCGCGTCGAGCAGCTCGACGACGCCATCCCGGGCATCCCCATGGAGGCGATCCGGCCCTTCCTCAGCGGTGACCGCGTTGTCGAGGCCGGCACGCTGAGCGACGCCCCTTACGTCGTGGCCGGCGGCGACGAGCGCGTGATGAGCGCCACCGGCGACCCCATCTACGTCCGCGGACTCGACGGCAGCGACGCCAACAGCTGGGACGTGGTGCGCAAGGAGCAGACCTTCCGCGACCCCGCCAGCGGCGAGGTCCTCGGCGTCCTCGCCCAGTATGCGGGCAGCGCACGGGTGCGCGAGCACGGCGACCCGGCGACGCTGGTGCTCACCGACAGCACCCGCGAGATCCTCGCCGGCGATCGTCTGCTGGAGGCGAGCGACGAGCCCTTCGACAGCCAGCTCGTGCCGGCCGCCCCGTCCCAGGACGTCGACGGCGTGATCATGGCGGTCATGGACGGCGTCAACCAGATCGGCCAGTACGATGTGGTCGCACTCAATCTCGGCAGGCGTGAGGGCATGAAGACCGGCCACGTGCTCACCGTGCTCGAGAAACCGCGCAGCGTGGAAGACCCTTACAGCAAGGACGACGAGGTGGTCACCCTGCCGGCGGAGCGCGAGGGCGTGCTGATCGTCTTCCAGGTCTTCGAGCGCATGAGCCTCGGTCTCGTCATGGAGGCGAACCGCGCCATGGCCGTCGGCGACACGGTGCGCACCCCCGAACGATGAGCCCGCCGCGCGAGCCGCGGACGGCCTGGCTGCGGCTGCTGCGCACCCCCGGGGTCGGCACCGCCACGTTCACCGCCATACTCGAGGCGTTCGCGACGCCGGAGGCCTTCCTGGACGCGGACGCCGCCACGGTCCGGGCCGCCGGCCTGAACCCGGCCCTGCGTGACGGCACGCCCGGCGCCGACGACACCGGCGTGACCGCGAACCTGGACTGGCTGGCAGGCCCGGACCACCACCTGATCACCCGCAGCGACCCCCGCTACCCCGACGGCCTGCACGCCATCGCCGATCCGCCGCCGCTGCTGTTCGTCAACGGCGACCCCGCCGTGCTCGCCCGCCCCCAGCTCGCGGTGGTGGGCAGCCGCAAGCCGAGCCGCGGCGGCGAGGACAACGCCCACGAGTTCGCGCGCTACCTCGCCGGAAGCGGGCTGACCATCACCAGCGGTCTCGCCCTGGGCATCGACGGTGCCGCCCACGCCGGCGCCCTCGCCGGCGGCGGCACGACGGTAGCGGTCACGGCCACCGGCCCGGACCGGGTCTACCCCGCACGACACCGCGACCTCGCCCGGCGGATCGCCGGCGGCGGCGCCATCGTCACCGAGCTGCCCACGGGGACCGGCGTGCGCCGTGAGCAGTTTCCCCGCCGCAACCGCCTGATCAGCGGGCTCGCCATGGGCGTGCTGGTGGTCGAGGCCGGGGTGCACAGCGGCTCGCTGCTCACCGCCCAGCACGCCCTGGAGCAGGGCCGCGAGGTGTTCGCCATCCCGGGCTCCATCCACAACCCCATGGCCCGCGGCTGTCACGCGCTGATCCGCCAGGGCGCGAAGCTGGTGGAATCGGCCCGGGACGTGTTCGACGAGCTGCCCCCGATCGCCCTCCCCGGGGACGGCGACATCCCCGCCGATACCGGCGCCGGCGCGCCCCAGGCGGGGCTCGGCGAGGACTACGAGCAGGTGCTGGAGGCCCTCGGACACGACCCCGTGGCCTTCGACGTGCTGGCCGGGCGCACTGGATTGACGGCCGATACGCTTTCCTCCATGCTGCTGATACTCGAGCTCAAGGGGCATGTAACTGCCTGCTCCGGCGGGCGCTACGCTCGCTCCCACTGAGCACCCTTCCCCTGGTCTCTCTGGGCGCGCGGATGAAAGAGAACGTCTTCGACCTGCTCATGTACCTGTTCGAGAACTATTTCTATAACGAGGAAGAACCTCAGCCGGACAGGGACTCACTCGAATCCGAGCTCTTCGATATCGGCTTCAGCCGTACGGAGATCCGCAAGGCCTTCGAGTGGCTGGACGCACTGGCACACAGCCGCGAACTCCCCGCCGTCAGCACGAGCACCCAGCGTTGCGTGCGCGTGTTCACCGCCAGCGAGCAGGAGCGCCTCGACACGGAGATGCGCGGCTTCATGCTCTACCTGGAGCAGGTGGGCATCCTCACCGCGCACAGCCGCGAACTCGTCATCGACCGGTTGATGGCCCTCGGCGACGAGGACATCGACCTGGACACGGTAAAGTGGGTCGTGCTCATGGTGCTGTTCAGCCAGCCGGGACAGGAAGAGGCATTCGCGAGCATGGAAAACCTGGTCTTCGACGGACCCAACCAGCTCGTTCACTGATCGGCTTGAGGTTGACACGCCGAGCCGCCACGTTAGTTTCCCGGTAGATCGCGGGTCCGTCCCGACCAACTCCATCTCGGACGTCGCCGGGCGCTCCGGAGACCGAACATTCTTCTTATGGGCAAAAAACTGGTCATCGTCGAGTCGCCGGCGAAGGCGCGCACCATCAACAAGTACCTGGGCAAGGACTTCGAGGTCCTGGCCTCCTACGGCCATGTCCGCGACCTCGTCCCCAAGGAGGGGGCGGTGGATCCGAAGCACGACTTCGCGATGCGCTACCAGACCATCGAGCGCAACGCCAAGCACGTCGACGCCATCGCCAAGGCAAGCCGCAAGGCCGAGGCCATCTATCTCGCCACCGACCCCGACCGCGAGGGCGAGGCGATCTCCTGGCACCTCTACGAGCTGCTCCGGGAGAAAGGCGTCGTCGACGACAAGCCCGTGCAGCGGGTGGTGTTCTACGAGGTCACCAAGCCGGCCATACAGGAGGCCATCGAGCATCCGCGGGGCCTGTCGGAAGACCTGGTGAACGCACAGCAGGCACGCCGGGCGCTGGACTACCTGGTCGGCTTCAACCTCTCGCCGCTGCTCTGGCGCAAGATCACACCGGGCCTGTCCGCGGGCCGGGTGCAGAGTCCGGCGCTGCGCATGATCGTCGAGCGCGAGCAGGAAATCGAGGCATTCGAGCCCCAGGAGTACTGGAGCGTCGAGTCCGACCTCGACCACGAGGGCCAGGCGTTCACCGGCAAGCTCGCGCGCCTCGACGGCGAGAAGGTCGAGCAGTTCACCCTCACCAACGAAGGCCAGGCCACCGACGCCACGAAGCGCCTGGAGGCCGCGGCGGACGGCCGGCTGCACGTCAGCAGCGTCGAGAAGAAACAGCGCCGGCGCAACCCGGCCGCGCCCTTCATCACCTCGACGCTGCAGCAGGAGGCCTCGCGCAAACTGCGCTTCTCCGCCCAGCGCACCATGCGCGTCGCCCAGCAGCTCTACGAGGGCGTGGACACCGGCAGCGGCGCCATCGGCCTGATCACCTACATGCGGACGGACTCGGTGAATCTCTCTCAGGAGGCCATCGGCAATCTCCGCGGCGTGATCGCCGAGCGCTACGGCGAGAAGATGCTGCCTAAGTCACCGAACCAGTACCGCACCCGGGCCAAGAACGCCCAGGAGGCGCACGAGGGCATCCGGCCCACCGATGCGCAACGGAGCCCGGAGGACCTCAAGGGCCACCTCTCCGAGGACCAGTACAAGCTCTACGACCTCATCTGGAAGCGGTCCGTGGCCTGCCAGATGATCCATGCGACCATCGACACCGTCTCCGTGGACCTCGCCGCCGGCGACGTGGGCGTGTTCCGCGCCACTGGCTCGA
This sequence comes from Arhodomonas aquaeolei DSM 8974, assembly GCF_000374645.1. Classification (GTDB taxonomy): domain Bacteria; phylum Pseudomonadota; class Gammaproteobacteria; order Nitrococcales; family Nitrococcaceae; genus Arhodomonas; species Arhodomonas aquaeolei. Next base: position 101,642 of record NZ_KB894806.1, on the reverse strand, counting down.
CCATCCGCGATCCGGGCTTCATGACCGTCTACATGGAAGACACGGACGACCCCAAGGCGCCGGCCGACAACAAGGAGCGCATCCTCCCGCCCCTCGCCGAGGGCGACTGGGTCACGCTCAAGGCCATTCGCCCGGAGCAGCACTTCACCGAGCCGCCGCCGCGCTTCAGCGAGGCCTCGCTGGTGCGCGCACTCGAGGAGCGCGGCATCGGCCGGCCGTCGACCTACGCCTCGATCATCTCGACGCTCCAGCAGCGCGGCTACGTGGAGATGGACAACCGTCGCTTCCATCCCACGGACACCGGCCGGGTGGTGGCGAAGTTCCTCACCGAGCACTTCGACCGCTACGTGGACTACGACTTCACCGCACGGCTGGAGGATGACCTCGACGCCATCTCCCGCGGCGAGCGCGACTGGGTGCCGGTGCTCCACGAGTTCTGGACCCCCTTCCACGAACGCGTCGAGGACAAGGCCAACGTCTCCCGCGCAGAGGTCATGCAGGCCCGCGAGCTCGGCACCGACCCCAAGAGCGGCCGCCCGGTACAGGTACGGCTCGGGCGCTACGGACCGTTCGCGCAGATCGGGACCCGGGAAGACGAGGAGAAGCCCCGCTTCGCCAGCCTGCGCCAGGGCCAGAGCATCGACACCATCACCCTGGACGAGGCGCTGGCGCTTTTCCAGCTGCCCCGGGACCTCGGCGAGACCCCGGAGGGCGAGTCGCTGCAGGTGAATATCGGACGGTTCGGACCGTACGTGCGTTTCGGCGACAAGTTCGCCTCGCTGAAGAAGGACGACGACCCCTACACCGTCACCCGCGAGCGCGCCCTGGAGCTGGTCGCCGAGAAGAAGGAGAACGAGGCGCGGCGGACCATTCAGGAGTTCACGGACGACGGCATCCGCGTGCTGCGCGGACGGTTCGGGCCCTACGTCACCGACGGACGCAAGAACGCCAAGGTACCCAAGGAGCGCGAGCCGGAGGCCCTCACCCTGGAAGAATGCCGCGAACTCATCGCCAACGCCCCGGAAAAGAAGGGCGGCCGGCGCCGGGCCGCCGCCGGCAACAAGCGCAAGGGGCGCTGAGGCCGGCATGGACGTACGCTTCCGTCACCGCCTCGCGGCGGCCGTGCTCGACGGGGGCGGCGTGATCGCCTATCCCACCGAGGCGGTCTACGGCCTCGGCTGCGACCCATGGCAGGCGCCCGCCGTGGCCCGGCTGCTCGAGCTCAAGGACCGCCCCGTCGAGAAGGGGCTGATCCTCATCGCCGCCGACACCGGCCAGCTCCGCGACTGGGTGACCCCCGAGGCCCTGGGGGATCCACAGGTGAACGCCACCTGGCCGGGACCGGTGACCTGGATCCTGCCCGCCACCGGCGAGGCAGCGCCCTGGATCACCGGGGGACGGCCGCGGATCGCGGTCCGCATCACCGACCACGCCGATGCGGCCGCGCTGTGCCGGGCCTTCGGCGGACCGCTGGTCTCCACCAGCGCCAACCCCGGGGGCGCCGGTCCGGCGCGGAACGCGCTGCGGGTGCGCACCTACTTCGACGGCGACGTCGACCTCGTACTCGGCGGCCCCACGGGCGGCCGGGCGCGGCCCACGACCATGCTCCGCTGGCCCGACGGCGGGGTCGTACGCCATGGCTGAACGGATCACGGCGGTCATCCTCGCGGGCGGGCGCGGACAGCGCATGGGCGGCGCCGACAAGGGCCTCATCGATCTCGACGGCCGCCCCATGATCGCCCACGTCGCCGCCCGCCTGACCGGCCAGGCGGACGCGCTGGTGATCGTCGCCAACCGCAACACCGGCGAGTACGCCCGCTACGCGGACACTGTCGTCAGCGACCGTCTGCCGGACTTCGCCGGGCCCCTGGCCGGCGTACAGGCCGGGCTGGCCGCGGCGGCCCCGGGACACGCCCTGTTCGTGCCCTGCGACGCCCCGGCTCTGCCCCTGGACCTGGTACGGCGGCTGCGCGAACCGGGCGCCCCCGCAACGGTGGCCCACGACGGCCGGCGGATGCAGCCGACGTTCTCGCTGCTCGCCACCGGCATCGCCCCGGAGCTGGAGACGGCCATAGAGGAGGGCACCCGCGCCCTACACGCCTGGCTGGAACGGGCCGGGGCGGTCACGGTGGACTTCTCCGATCAGCGCGAGGCGTTCTCCAATATCAACACCGCGGCGGAGCTCGCACGCTTCCTCGGCGACCCGCCGCCACAGACCCGATAGCCACGCACGGAAGGGACCATGACCGAGCAGCCGCGCCCCGACGACGTCCGTCACTGGCTGGAGTCGCTGCAGGAGCGGATCTGCGACGCCCTGGCCGCGGCCGACGGCGCCGCCGGGTTTCACGAGGACAGCTGGCAGCGCCCCGACGGCGGCGGCGGACGCTCCCGGGTACTGGCCGGGGGCGCGGTCTTCGAGCAGGCCGGGGTGAACTTCTCCCACGTGCGCGGCGGCGAACTGCCCGCGAGCGCCTCGGCGCGGCGCCCGGAGCTCGCCGGGCGGAGCTTCCAGGCCATGGGCGTGTCCCTGGTGGTGCATCCGGAGAACCCCCACGTGCCCACCTCCCACGCCAACGTGCGCTTCTTCGTCGCCGAACACCCCGAGGCCGAGCCGGTGTGGTGGTTCGGCGGCGGCTTCGACCTGACCCCCTACTACCCGGTCCGCGAGGACGTGCTGCACTGGCACCGCACGGCCCGCGCGGCCTGCGAGCCCTTCGACACCGGGCTGTATCCGCGCCTGCGGCGCTGGTGCGACGACTACTTCCACCTGCCCCACCGCGGCGAGCAGCGCGGCGTCGGCGGGCTGTTCTTCGACGACTTCGACGAGGGCGGCTTCGAGCACGCCTTCGGCCTCACCCGCTCGGTGGGCGAGGCCTACCTCGAGGCCTACCTTCCCATCGTCGAGCGCCGCCGCCACACCCCCTGGGACGAGGCCCAGCGCCGCTTCCAGCTCTACCGGCGCGGGCGCTACGTGGAGTTCAACCTGCTCTTCGACCGCGGCACCCAGTTCGGCATCCAGTCCGGCGGGCGCACCGAATCCATCCTCATGTCCCTGCCGCCGCTGGCGCGCTGGCAGTACGGCTATCGTCCGACCCCGGGCACGCCGGAGGCAGCCCTCACCGACTACTGGCTCCAGCCCCGGGACTGGCTGACAGAGGGGTAGCGGCAAAGGGCGGACTTTTTCCGCTGCGGCGCAGCATAACGCCTGTTAACCCGACGTCAACCTGTAACCCATTGTTTTTCATGAGTGCCCGTAGGATGGCTGGCGCTGACGTCACATGATTTGTGACATAAAAGAATTAATAAACTGACGACACCGCCCTCGCCGTTACGGTAGCTTTGGACGCGCACACGTCGTACGGCTCCGGAATCGATTTCCGCAGCGCAACATTGCGGCCGGTCCGCAGCCGCGACCCAGTGTCTATACTCGACGTCAGCAAAGGCCCCCGCAGACCGGGGGGCGAAAGCCATCGCGGCGCGCGGCGATCCCGCGACGACCGCTGCCGCACAATGATAAACGTGCCACGGAACGCGGCCGCACGCGGCGATACCAGAGGTGAGACAATGGCTGCACTCAGGCAACACACGCCCATCCCCGGCGATGACGATCCCCAGGAGACCCAGGAGTGGATGGAGGCGCTCGAGGCGGTGCTCGAGTACGAGGGCACCGATCGCGCCCACTTCCTGCTCGAGGCCCTCGTGGACAAGACCCGCCGCCGGGGCGGTCAGCTCCCGTTCAAGGCGACCACCGCCTACCAGAACACGATTCCACCGCAGCACGAGGAGAAGTCCCCGGGCGACGCCGCCCTGGAGTGGCGCATCCGCTCGCTGCTGCGCTGGAACGCCATGGCGATGGTCGTGCAGGCCAACAAGGACCGCGAGGGCATCGGCGGCCACATCGCCAGCTACGCCTCCTCGGCCACGCTCTACGAGGTCGGCTTCAACCACTTCTGGCGCGCCCCCTCCAAGGACCACGGCGGTGACCTGATCTTCATCCAGGGCCACTCCGCGCCGGGCATCTATGCCCGTGCCTACCTCGAGGGGCGGCTCAGCGAGGACCGGCTGCACAAGTTCCGCTCCGATCTCTCGGAGGGCGGGCTGTCGTCCTATCCGCACCCGTGGCTGATGCCCGACTTCTGGCAGCTGCCCACCGTGTCCATGGGCCTCGGCCCGATCATGGGCGTCTACCAGGCACGTTTCCTCAAGTATCTCCACAACCGCGGCATCGCCAACACCGAGGACCGCAAGGTCTGGGTCTTCTGCGGTGACGGCGAGATGGACGAGCCGGAATCGCTCGGCGCCATCGGCGTGGCGGCCCGCGAGGGGCTCGACAACCTCATCTTCGTGGTCAATTGCAACCTCCAGCGCCTGGACGGCCCGGTGCGCGGCAACGGCAAGATCATCCAGGAGCTCGAGGGCGAGTTCCGCGGCGCGGGCTGGAACGTGCTCAAGGTGATCTGGGGCTCCTACTGGGACCCGCTGCTCGCCCGCGACACCAAGGGGCTGCTGCGCCGGCGCATGGAGGAATGCGTCGACGGCGAGTACCAGAACTTCAAGGCCAAGGGCGGCGCCTACACCCGTGAGCACTTCTTCGGGAAGTATCCCGAGCTCAAGGAGATGGTCGCCAACATGACCGACGAGGACGTCTGGCGGCTCAACCGCGGCGGCCACGACCCGCACAAGATCTACGCCGCCTACGCCGCCGCCACCAAGCACAAGGGCGAGCCGACCGTCATCCTCGCCAAGACGGTCAAGGGCTACGGCATGGGCGAGGCCGGCGAGGGCCAGAACATCACCCACCAGCAGAAGAAGATGGCCGAGGACGCCCTGAAGGCCTTCCGCGACCGCTTCCAGATCCCGGTGCCGGACGACAAGGTCGCCGAGGCGCCATTCTACAAGCCCGCGGACGACAGCCCGGAGATGCGCTACCTCCACGAGCGCCGCCAGGCCCTGGGCGGTTATCTGCCCGAGCGCCACGAGGACGCCCCGGCGCTGACCATCCCGGACCTGGACGCCTTCGAGGTGCTGCTCAAGGACAGCGGCGATCGCGAGATGTCCACCACCATGGCGTTCGTGCGGGCACTGGCGGTCATCGGCCGCAACAAGACCCTGGCACGGCACCTGGTGCCCATCGTCCCCGACGAGGCCCGGACCTTCGGCATGGAGGGGCTGTTCCGCCAGCTCGGCATCTACTCGCCCAAGGGCCAGCTCTACGAGCCCCAGGATGCCGACCAGCTGATGTACTACCGCGAGGACAAGAAGGGCCAGATCCTCCAGGAGGGGATCAACGAGGCCGGCGCCATGTCCTCGTGGATCGCCGCGGCCACCTCGTACGCCAACAACGGCATCGAGATGATCCCGTTCTTCGCCTACTACTCCATGTTCGGCTACCAGCGCACCGGCGACCTCTGGTGGGCGGCCGGCGACATGCAGGCGAAGGGCTTCCTCATGGGCGGCACCGCCGGACGGACCACGCTCAACGGTGAGGGCCTGCAGCACGAGGACGGCCACAGCCACCTGCTGACCTCGGTAATCCCGAACTGCATCTCCTACGACCCCACGTTCGCCTACGAGATGGCGGTGATCATCCAGGACGGGCTGCGGCGGATGTACCGGGACCAGGAGAAGGTCTTCTACTACATCACCATGCTCAACGAGAACTACCACCAGCCGGCGATGCCCGAGGGCGCCGAGGAAGGCATCCGGCGGGGCATGTATCTCTTCCAGCGTGGCGGGGACGCGGACAACCGGGTCCAGCTCATGGGCTCCGGGCCGATCCTGCGGGAGGTCATCGCCGCGGCGGACATGCTGCGCGACGACTGGGGCGTGGCCGCGGACGTCTGGAGCTGCCCGTCGTTCACGGAGCTGCGCCGCGACGGCATCGACTGCGAGCGCTGGAACATGCTCCACCCGGGCGAGACCCCGCGTCAGAGCTGGGTGGCACGGCAGCTCGAGGGGCATGACGGCCCGGCGGTCGCCGCCACCGACTACTTGCGCGCCTTCGCCGACCAGATCCGGCCCTACGTCGACCGGCGCTACACCGTACTCGGCACCGACGGCTTCGGCCGCTCGGACACCCGCGAGCGGCTGCGCCACTTCTTCGAGGTCGATCGCTACTACGTCACGGTGGCCGCGCTCAAGGCCCTCGCCGACGAGGGCCGGCTGAACGCCGATACCGTGCAGCAGGCCATCGCGCACTACGACATCGACCCGGACGCGCCCAACCCGGTCACGGTCTGACCCCGTGCCGATTCCCCCGGCGACCGCGGCCGCCGGGGCCGTCCGCGCGCCCGCAGCCGATCTGGAGGAACACCCGTGGCTGACACGAAGGAAATCAAGGTCCCCGACATCGGTGACTTCGACGAGGTCGACGTCATCGAGGTCCTGGTCAAACCCGGCGACACCGTCGAGGCGGAAGACTCGCTGATCACCCTGGAGTCCGACAAGGCCACCATGGAGGTGCCCTGCCCCGAGGCCGGCCGGGTCGCGGAGGTCCTGGTCTCCGCCGGCGACAAGGTCGCCGAGGGCACTGCCGTCATCACCCTGGAGGTGGCGGAGGCCGCCGGCGGCTCCGGCGACGACACCGGGACGACGGATACCACGGCGGCCCCGGAAGGGGGCACCGACTCCGCACCCGCCGCCTCCGGCAGTGAGGACGCCGGCGGCAGCAGCGCCGGTAGTGACGGCGGCACCGAGACCGTCACCGTGCCGGACATCGGTGACTTCGACGAGGTCGACGTCATCGAGGTCCTGGTCAAGCCCGGCGATACCGTCGAGGCCGAGGACTCGCTCATCACCCTGGAGTCCGACAAGGCCACCATGGAGGTCCCGGCGCCGCGGGGCGGGCGGATCGCCGAGGTCCTCGTCGCCGCCGGCGACAAGGTCTCCGAGGGCACCGCCATCGTCACCCTGGAGGGCGGCGCGCCGGCGAAGGCCGCGGACAGGGCGGAATCCAAACCCGCGGGTGACGAGCCGGAGACCGCCGCACAGGCGACCGGCTCGGAACCAGAGACCGGGGGGCCCGAGGAATCCGATGAGGGCGAAAGCGAAGTCCTCCCAGGCCCCAGCGCCGGACGCTCGCTGGAGGCCGATCACGAGCCCATCGAGCGGCCGATCGAGCCCGAGCGCCAGCGCCTCGCCCACGCGAGCCCGTCGGTGCGGCGCTTCGCCCGCGAGCTGGGCGTCGACCTCGGCACGGTGCAGGGCAGCGGACGCAAGGGCCGGATCACCCACGACGACGTCCGCGGCTTCGTCAAACGCGCGCTGCAGGGCGCCGGCACCGGGGCCGCCGCGCCGTCGGCCCAGGCCCCGGCCCAGGGTGGCATGGGCATCCCGCCCATCCCGGAGGTGGACTTCTCGAAGTTCGGCGAGGTCGAGGAGCAGCCGCTGTCGCGGATCAAGCAGAAGAGCGGCCCGCACCTGCACCGCAGCTGGCTCAACGTGCCCCACGTCACCCAGTTCGACGAGGCGGACATCACCGAGATGGAGGCCTTCCGCAAGGCCGAGAAGGCCGCCGCCGAGGAGCGCGGCGTCAAGCTCACGCCGCTGGCCTTCCTGGTGAAGGCCTCGGCGGCCGCGCTGCAGCGCTTCCCGGAGTTCAACAGCTCGCTCAAGCCCTCCGGCGACGCCCTCATCGTCAAGCACTACATCAACGTCGGCGTCGCCGTGGACACGCCCAACGGGCTGGTGGTACCGGTGGTCAAGGACGCCGACCGCAAGGGCATCTACGAGATCGCCGGCGACCTCGCCGAGCTCTCGACCAAGGCCCGGGACGGCAAGCTCGGCGCGGGCGACATGCAGGGTGGCACCTTCAGCATCTCCAGCCTCGGCGGGATCGGCGGCACGGCCTTCACGCCCATCGTCAACGCCCCCGAGGTGGCGATCCTCGGCGTGTCCAAGTCGAGCACCAAGCCGGTGTGGAACGGCAGCGAGTTCGCTCCGCGGCTGATGCTGCCGCTGTCGCTGTCCTACGATCACCGGGTGATCGACGGCGCCGCCGCCGCGCGGTTCACCAGTTACCTCGCGCAGCTGCTCGCCGACCTGCGGCGACTGGTGCTGTAACACCCGCCCGGCGACGGGCACGGGGAATTCCGCGGGCGCGCTTGCAGGCGCGCCCCCGCCAGGAGGAAAGACACGCCATGGCAGACGCAAAGGAAGTGAAGGTCCCGGACATCGGCGACTTCGACGCGGTCGACGTCATCGAGGTCCTGGTCAAGCCCGGCGATACCGTCGAGGCCGAGGACTCGCTCATCACCCTGGAGTCCGACAAGGCCACCATGGAGGTCCCGGCACCGTTCGCGGGCCGGATCAGCGAGCTCCGCATCGGCGTGGGCGACAAGGTCGCCGAGGGGGACGTCATCCTGCTCGCCGAGCCGTCGGGGGATGCCGGAGAGGCGGAAACCAGCGACGAGGGCGGTACCGACAGCGCCGGGGGCAGCGGTGAGACCGCGTCCGCCGGGGACGCCGGGCAGGCGGCCCCGCCCGCGCCGCAGCCCACCTCCGCGGGCGATGCCCCGGCGGACGCCGACTGCGACGTGGTCGTCGTCGGCGCCGGCCCCGGCGGCTACACCGCGGCCTTCCGCGCCGCGGACCTGGGCCTGAAGACGGTACTGATCGAGCGCTATCCCAGCCTCGGCGGCGTGTGCCTCAACGTCGGCTGCATCCCCTCCAAGGCCCTGCTCCACGCCGGCGCCCTACTCGAGGAGACCCGCCACTTCGCCGAACACGGCATCACCTTCGGCGAGCCCGAGATCGACACCGCGAAGCTCGGCGAGTGGAAGGACAGCGTCGTCGGCAAGCTCACCGGCGGCCTCAAGGGCATGGCCAAGCAGCGCAAGGTCGAGGTGGTCCACGGCGCCGCCGAGTTCGCCGGCAGCCACGAGCTGACCGTGCGCGGCGACGACGGCGAGCGCCGGATCCGCTTCCGCAACTGCATCATCGCCGCCGGCTCGCGGCCGGTGGCGCCGCCGGGCTTCGACCTGGACCACCCCCGGATCATGGACTCCACCGACGCCCTCAAGCTCGAGGACGTGCCGGAGCGGCTACTGGTGGTCGGCGGCGGCATCATCGGTCTGGAGATGGGCAGCGTCTATCACGCCCTGGGCTCGAAGGTGACCGTGGTCGAGATGCTCGACCGCATCATGGCCGGCGGCGATCCGGACATCGTCAAGGTCTACCGCAAGCGCATCGACAAGAGCTACGAGAACATCTTCCTGGAGAGCAAGGTCACCGCCATCGAACCGGACGACGACGGCGTGACCGTGCACTTCGAGGGCGAGAAGGCACCGGAGAGCGACCGCTTCGACCGGGTGCTGGTCTCCGTGGGGCGCCGCCCCAACAGCGACCGGCTCAACCTGGAGGCTGCAGGCGTCGGCCTCGACGAGCGCGGCTGCATCCCCGTCAACGAGCACCAGCAGACCAGCGTCGCCCACATCTACGCCATCGGCGACATCGTCGGCCAGCCCATGCTCGCCCACAAGGCCACCCACGAAGGCAAGGTCGCGGCGGAGTGCTGCGCCGGCGAGAAGAGTGCCTTCGACGCCCGGGTGATCCCGTCCGTGGCCTACACCAACCCGGAGGTGGCCTGGGTCGGCGTGACCGAGGAGCAGGCCAAGGCCGAGGGCCTGGAGATCGAGAAGGCGCAGTTCCCGTGGGCCGCCAACGGCCGCGCGCTGAGCCTGGATGCCAGCGACGGCGTCACCAAGCTGATCTTCGACGCCAGGAGCGAGCGTGTCATCGGCGGCGCCATCGTCGGCCCCAACGCCGGCGACCTCATCTCCGAGGTCTGCCTCGCCATCGAGATGGGCGCGGACTGCCACGACATCGGGCTGACGGTGCACCCGCACCCGACGCTCTCCGAGACCGTGGCGATGGCCGCCGAAGCGGCCGCCGGCACGCTCACGGACTTGTACATGCCGAAGAAAAAGAAATGATCGCGCGGGGCCGGGCGTCACCCATGCGCGAAGGCGTCCAGGCGGGCGATGAGCTCGTCGGTCTTCGCGTGCATCAGCGCCCGGTCCCCGCGCGTCTCCACGTTCAACCGCACCACCGGCTCGGTGTTGGACATGCGCAGATTGAACCGCCAGTCGGCGAGCTCGATGCTCACCCCGTCAGTGTGGTCGACGGCGACGGCGTCCGCCCCGTACTCCGCCTCCACCGCTGCGATCGCCGCCGCCGGGTCGTCGATCTCGCGGTTGATCTCGCCGCTCGCCGGAAAGCGCTCGATGCGCTCGTCGACGAGCTGGGAGAGCGGCTTGCCGGTGCGGCCGATGAGCTCGGCGACCAGCAGCCACGGCAGCATGCCGCTGTCGCAGTAGGCGAAGTCACGGAAGTAGTGATGGGCGCTCATCTCGCCGCCGTAGATGGCGTCCTCGGCGCGCATGCGCTCCTTGATAAAGGCGTGCCCGGTCTTGCACTGCACCGCCTCGCCGCCAAAGGCCCGACACAGGTCGATGGTGTTCCAGGTCAGGCGCGGGTCATGGATGACCCGCTCCCCGGGGCTGCGGCGCAGGAACAGCTCCGCGAGCAGGCCGACGATGTAGTAGCCCTCGATGAACCGGCCCTGCTCGTCGAAGAAGAAGCAGCGATCGAAGTCGCCGTCCCAGGCCACGCCCAGGTCGGCGCCGCTGTGCGTCACCGCGGTGGCGGTGACCGCGCGGCTCGCCTCGACCAGCGGGTTGGGTACGCCGTTGGGGAAGTGCCCGTCCGGCTCGTGATGAACACGCACGAGCTCGAAGGGCAACCGCGGCGCGAGGGCATCCACCACCACGCCGGCGCCGCCGTTGCCGGCATTGACCACAACCTTCAGCGGCGCCAGCGTCGCCGTATCGATGCTGCCGAGCAGGTGCTCGACGTAGTCCGACCGGTGATCGAAGGCCTCCAGGCCGCCGCGGCGCGGACGCACCACGAGCTCCGGGCCGGCGGCAAGGCGCTCGATGTCGCCGAGGCCGCTGTCGCCGCTGATCGGCCGTGCGCCCTCGCGCACCAGCTTCATGCCGTTGTGGTCCCGCGGGTTGTGGCTCGCGGTAACCATGATCCCGCCATCGAGACCGTAGTGGAACGTGGCGAAGTAGACCTCCTCGGTGCCGACGACGCCGATGTCGAGGACGTCCACGCCGCCGTCGCGGAGGCCGTCCGCGACCGCCGCGGCGATCTCCGGGCTGGACAGCCGGATATCGCGCCCGAGCGCCACCCGGCCGGGACTGAGGGCCTCGGCGTAGGCGCGGCCGATGCGCCGTGCGAGCCCGGCATCCAGGTCGTCCGGCACCCGGCCGCGGATATCGTAGGCCTTGAAGCATCCCAGCAGTTCGCTCATGACGTCCTCGCTCGGTTGAAGGGCGGTATTAAGGCGGGCAGTTTACCCGCCAGTGGTGCCCCGCCTGCAACGCGCACGGCAAAGGCAGCGGACGCCACGGGCGGGGAGGCATGCCGATGAGCCGTTTCGCCCGGGTTGTCGCCACCGGCCGCCACCTCCCCACCGAGCGCATCAGCAACGACGACCTGCTCGCCCGCCTGGGCGAGGCGCATGGCGAGCGCCTCGCCCGCTTCGAGGCCGGATCCGGCATCCACGCACGCTACCGCGCCGCCCCCGGCGAGGCCACCTCCGACCTCGCCGCCGCCGCCGCACGGCAGGCGCTGGCACGCGCGGGCATCGCCCCTGCGGATATCGACATGATCCTCGTGGGCACGGACACCCCGGACTACCCCACACCGGCGACCAGCACCGTGCTCCAGGCCAGGCTCGGCGCCCATCAGGCCGGCTCCTTCGACATCGGCTGCGCCTGCGCCTCCTTCCCCACCGCGCTCGCCACCGCCCAGGGGCTGATCGCGACCAACACCGGCGTCGACACGGTACTGGTGGCGGGGGCCTATCTCATGAGCCGGCACACCGCCGACGACGACCCCATGGGCTTCTTCTACGGCGACGGCGCCGGGGCGGCGGTAGTCACCGCCGGCGACCGGCCCGGCGTGCTCGGCGCGGCCTTCGAGGCGGACGGGCGCTACGCCGACTACTGGGGCATCGACGCCGGGGGCACCGTCGAGCCCGCCTCCGCGGCGGCCGTTGCCGCCGGGCGACACCGCGTCCGGGTCAAGCACCGCTACCCGCCGGAGGTCAACGAGACCGGCTGGCCGCGCCTCGTGCGGCGCCTGGTCGCCCGCTGCGGCCTGGCGGTGGCGGACATCGACCACGTGATCTTCACCCAGATCAACCGCTGCACCATCGAGCACGCGTGTGCGGCGCTGGGGCTGACACCCGAGCGCGCGGTGATGATCATGGGCGAGTGGGGCTACACCGGCTCCGCGTGCGTGCCCATGGCGCTCGACCACCTCCTTGGCAGCGGCCGCGCCGCCGCCGGGGACCGGGTCGTGCTGCTCGGCTCCGGCGTGGGCTACAACATGGCCGCCGTGGCCCTGGAGATCGGCAGCGACGCCCTGCGCGCCAATCCGGGGTGACGGCGGGACACGCAGGCGCGTCACGGCGCTACACTGGCAGCAGGCCGCCACCGGATAAAGGCGGTTCCCGTGGAAAGCAGGGGGTACGATGCGACAGGCGAGCGAAGAAAAAGCCCGGGAAGAAGTCATCGACACCATCGCCGGGCGCGTCGGCGAGCGCTGGAGCGGCGAGGACGCGCCGCTGGTGGAGACGTTCGTGCGCCAGTACTTCGAGGGGGCGGCACCGGAGGACGTGATCGACCGCCGCCCGGACGACCTCTACGGCGCCGCGCTGTGCCACTGGAACCTGGGCGAGGTCCGCGCCCCCGAGCAGGTCCATATCCGCGTCTACAATCCGGACGCGGAGCAGAACGGCTGGCAGTCGACCCACACGGTCTGCGAGGTCGTCGCCCCGGACATGCCGTTCCTGGTGGATTCGGTGTCCATGGCGCTGAACCGCCTGGGGCTGACCATCCACCTGATCATCCACCCGGTGCTCACGGTGCGCCGCGGCGAGGACCACCGGGTCGCCGAGATCCCCGACGTGCAGCAGGCCGAGGGCGCCGGCCCCGAGGCATGGATGCACTTCGAGGTGGACCGCCAGAGCGACCAGGACGACCTCGAACGCATCCGCGGCGACATCGCCTCCGTGATCGAGGACGTGCGCCTTGCCGTGGGTGACTGGCGCTCCATCCTGGGCCGCCTCGAGGAGGCGATGCGCGAGCTCGAAAGCCGCCCGCCGCCCATCGACGCGGACCGGCTGGAGGAGGTCTCGGCGTTCCTGCGCTGGATCCACGACGATCACTTCACCCTGCTTGGCTACCGGCGCTACGAGCTGTCCCGCAAGGGCCGCCGCGACGAGCTGCGCGCGGTCGCCGACTCCGGCCTGGGCATCCTGCGCGCGCACAGCGGCGACGAACGCTCGGAGAGCTTCGCGGCCCTGCCCGCCTCGGTTAAGGCGCTGGCCCGCGACCCCGAACCGCTGGTGCTGACCAAGTCCAACAGCCGCGCCACCGTCCACCGCCCGGGCTACATGGACTACATCGGCATCAAGCGCTTCGACGCGAACGGCGAGGTGATCGGCGAGCACCGCTTCCTCGGGCTGTTCACCTCCGCGGCCTATCACCGCAGCCCGCGCACCATCCCGCTGCTGCGCCGCAAGATCGAGCAGATCCTCGAGCAGGCCAACCTCCGGCCCAACAGCCACGCGGGCAAGGCGCTGATCAACATCCTCGAGACCCATCCGCGGGACGAGCTCTTCCAGGCCTCCACCGACGAGCTCTACGAGACCGCCAAGGGCATCCTGCACCTGCAGGAGCGCCAGCGCGTGCGGCTGTTCGTGCGCTACGACACCTTCCGCCGCTTCGTCTCCTGCCTCGTCTACGCCCCCCGGGAGCGCTACAACACGGACGTGCGCGAGCGCATGCAGTCGATCCTGGTCGACACCTTCTCCGCCGAGAACGCCGAGTTCTCGGTCCAGCTCTCCGAGTCCGTGCTCGCGCGCATCCACTTCATCGTGCGCCTGGCCAAACCCGGCAAGCCGAGCTACGACCACGACGACCTCGAACGGCGCCTGGCGCACACCATGCACAGCTGGCGCGACGACCTCAGCGAGGCGATGCTGGAGTACTTCGGCGAGGCCCGCGGCAACCGCCTGCTGCAGCGCTACGGCGACGGATTCAGCGCCGCCTACCGCGAGGACACCGTGCCCCGCGCGGCGATCCACGACGTCGAGCGCCTGGAGCACATCAGCGGGCCGGACGACCTGGGGATCGTGCTCTACCGCCCGCTGGAGGCACCGCCGGAGATCCTGCGCCTGCGGCTGTTCCAGTACGAGCGCCCGATCGTGCTCTCCGATGCCCTGCCGGTGCTCGAGCACATGGGCGTGGAGGTCGTCGACGAGCGCCCCTACGAGGTACACCTGCAGCGCGGCGGCATCGCCTACATCCACGACTTCGGCCTGCGCTACGCGAGCGCCGGCCAGCGCGAGCCGGAGAACATCCGCACGCACTTCCAGGACGCCTTCTCCGCGGTCTGGCACCGCCGCGCCGAGGACGACGGCTTCAACCGCCTGGTCCTCGCCGCCGGGCTGACCTGGGAGCAGATCGTGATCCTGCGCGCCTATGCGCGCTACCTCCGCCAGGCCGGCCTGCCGTTCAGCCAGCAGTACCTGGAGGAGACCTTCGCCAACAACGCCACCATCACCCGGCGGCTTGCCCGGCTGTTCGCCGCCCGCCTCGATCCGGACAGCGCCGACGAATCCGCGGCAGCGGCCCTGGGCGAGGAGATCGAGGGCCTGCTCGAGGAGGTCACCAGCCTCGACGAGGACCGCATCCTGCGCCGCATGCTCGCCGCGGTGCAGGCCACTCTGCGCACCAATTTCTACCGCCGTGACAGCGAGGGCCGGCGGCGGGAGTTCGTCTCCCTCAAGCTCGACCCCCGGGCCATCCCCGGCGTGCCCAAGCCGGTGCCGGCCTACGAGATCTTCGTGTACTCGCCGCGGGTCGAGGGCGTGCACCTGCGCGGCGGCAAGGTCGCCCGCGGCGGCATCCGCTGGTCCGACCGCCGCGAGGACTACCGCACCGAGATCCTCGGGCTGATGAAGGCACAGATGGTCAAGAACGCCGTCATCGTGCCCATGGGCGCGAAGGGCGGGTTCGTCTGCAAGCAGCTGCCCGAGGACCGGCAGGCCGCCGCGGACGAGGTCCTCGCCGGCTACCGCATCTTCATTCGCGCCCTGCTCGACGTCACCGACAACATCGCCGCCGGCGAGGTCAGCCCGCCGCCGCAGGTGCTGCGCCACGACGACGACGACCCGTACCTGGTAGTCGCCGCGGACAAGGGCACGGCCACGTTCTCGGACTACGCCAACGAGCTCTCCGACGAATACGGCTTCTGGCTCGGCGACGCCTTCGCCTCCGGCGGCTCCAGCGGCTACGACCACAAGAAGATGGCGATCACCGCCCGCGGCGCCTGGGTCGCCGTGCAGCGCCACTTCCGCGAGCTCGGCCGCGACATCCAGAGCGAGCCGTTCACCGCCGTGGGCATCGGCGACATGTCCGGCGACGTATTCGGCAACGGCATGCTGCTCTCCGAACAGACACGGCTGATTGCCGCCTTCGATCACCGTCACATCTTCATCGACCCGGACCCGGACCCGGAGACGGGCTACGCCGAGCGCCAGCGGCTGTTCGGCTTGGCCCGCTCGAGCTGGGAGGACTACGACCGCAGCCGGATCTCCACCGGCGGCGGCGTATGGCCCCGCTCGGCCAAGTCCATCCAGCTCTCGGCGGCCGCCCGGCAGGCACTCGGCATCAGCGGCGGCGAGCGGCTCACCCCGCTGGAGGTGATCTCGGCGATCCTGCGCGCCCCCGTGGACCTGCTCTGGAACGGGGGGATCGGCACCTACATCAAGTCCTCGGAGGAGAGCCACGCCGATGTGGGCGACAAGGCCAACGACGCCCTGCGCGTGGACGCCGGCGAGCTTCGCTGCCGGGTTATCGGAGAGGGCGGCAACCTCGGCCTCACCCAGCTCGCGCGGGTGGAGTTCGCGATGCACGGCGGCCGGGTAAACTCCGACGCCATCGACAACTCCGGCGGCGTGGACTGCTCGGACCACGAGGTCAACATCAAGATCCTGCTCAATCGCACCGTCGACGACGGCGACCTCACCACCAAGCAGCGCAACCACCTGCTCGCGGACATGACCGACGAGGTCGCCCGCCTGGTGCTGGCCAACAACTACCGCCAGACCCAGGGTCTGTCGCTGCTCCAGCACCATAGCGCGGAGCTGATCGACGAGCACGGCCGGTTCATGCGCGATCTCGAGCGCGGCGGCCGACTGGACCGCGCGGTGGAGCACCTGCCCGACGACGAGGGACTGATGGAGCGGGGCAAGGTCGGCGGCGGGCTCACCCGCCCGGAGCTCGCGGTGCTGCTCGCCTACGCCAAGATCGAAGCCTATCCGGAGTTGCTCGGCTCCGAGCTGGTCGCCAGCGACTATCTCAGCGCCGAGCTCATGCGCTACTTCCCTCAGCCGCTGCGCGAGCGCTACCGCGAGCGGATCGAGGGCCACCCGCTGCGCGCCGAGATCACCGCCACGGTGGTGACCAACCACATACTCAACCGCATGGGGGCGACCTTCCTCTTCCGCATCCGTGCGCGCACCGGCGTGGACGCAGCGGACGCCGCCCGCGCGTACTTCGCCGCCCGGGACATCTTCCGGTTGCGCGAGCTCTGGCACGAGGTGGACGCCCTGGACAACCGTGTCTCCGCGACCACCCAGCTCCGAGTGCTGGACGCGCTGTGCAATCTCCAGGAGCGGGCCACCCTGTGGCTGCTGCGCAACCTCCCCTCGCCACTGGACATCGAGGAGACCGTCGCCCGCATCTCGCCGGCGGTGCGCCACCTCGGCGAGACCCTGGACGAGCTGGTGCCCGAAGAGGACCGCCGCCTGCTGGAGACCGAGGTCGAGGATCACGCCAACGAGGGCGTGCCCGAGGAGCTCGGCCGCCGGGTCGCCCGGCTGGACGCACTCTACGCCGCCCTCGACCTGGTCAAGGTGGCCAGCGACACCGGCGCGCGCCTGCGCGAGGCCGCGGAGGTCTACTACACCGCCGGCACCCGCCTGGAGCTGGGATGGCTGCGCGAGGCGATCACCGAGCACCCGGTGGACGATCCCTGGCAGGAGCGCTACCGCGCGGGCATGGAGGAGGAGTTCTTCGTCCAGCTCCGGCGCATGGCGGTGCGCGTGCTACGCAGCGGCGACGAGGGTACCCCACCGGCCGAGCGCCTGGAGCACTGGATAAGGGACAACAAGGCCATGGTCGAGCGCCTCGCCCAGACCATCACCGAGCTGCGCAAGGCCGCGCAGGTCGACCTGCCCATGCTCGGGGTCGCGCTCCAGGAGCTGCGCAACCTCGGCCAGGCCGGCGCCGCCCAGCAGCTCGTCACCGGCGAACCCGCATGAACGAGGGACCATGAACGACGACATCATCGAGCTCCACCGTGAGGTCAGCGGCGAGGGCGCGCCGCTGGTCCTGCTCCACGGCCTCTACGGCTCCGGGGCCAACTGGCGCCGCTATGCCCGGCGCTGGTCCCGGGACCACCGGGTGATCGTGCCCGACCTGCGCAACCACGGCCGTTCGCCGCACAGCGGGCGCATGGACTACCCGGCCATGGCCGCGGACGTGGCCCGCATGCTCGAGGCCGAAACGGAGGGCCCGGCGGTGGTGCTCGGTCACAGCATGGGGGGCAAGGTCGCGATGGCGCTGGCCCTGACCCGCCCGGCGCTCGTCCGCGGGCTGATCGTCGCCGACATCGCGCCGGTGGCCTACGCCGACAACGACCACGACGCCATCATCGCCGCCATGCAGGCGGTGGAGCTGGCGGACGTGGGCAGCCGCAGCGACGCCGACCGCCAGCTCGCGGCGCGTATCGACAGCCAGGCCATCCGGCAGTTCCTGCTCACCAACCTGGAACGCGCCGACGGCGGCTGGGACTGGCGGCTGCCGCTGGCGATCCTGCGCCGGGCACTGCCCGACATCCTCGGCTGGCCGGCGCTCGACGGCCGCTGGGACGGCCCGGCACTGTTCGTCCACGGCGGACGCTCGCCGTACGTGGATGACGACGGTCGCCGGGCCATCGCCGGATACTTCCCGAACCACGAAGTGGAAACGCTACCCGAAGCAGGCCATTGGCTTCATGTCGAGGCGCCGGAGGCGTTTACCGGGGCCGTGGAGGGCTACCTGGCCGATCGACTTTGAAAAAATGGAAAATATTTCTATAAATTGGAGGAGGTGGTTGTCGAACGGCCCCCGGCCGTATAATCGCCCGCCTCGCCCATCGCTCGACGTCACTGGGGAATCAAGGTAACCACACAATGTCCGAAGACTTTCGCAAGAGCGCGCTCGAATACCACCGCAACCCCGTCCCGGGCAAGATCGCGGTCACGCCGACCAAGCCGCTGGCGAACCAGCGCGACCTCGCCCTCGCCTACTCGCCGGGGGTGGCCGCCGCCTGCGAGGAGATCGTGGAGAACCCCGATGCGGCCGCCGAGTACACCGCACGCGGCAACCTCGTGGGCGTGGTGACCAACGGCACCGCGGTGCTCGGGCTGGGCGCCATCGGGCCGCTGGCTGCCAAGCCGGTGATGGAGGGCAAGGGCGTGCTGTTCAAGAAGTTCGCCGGCATCGATGTCTTCGACATCGAGGTCGACGAGCGCGACCCGGACCGCCTGGTCGAGATCATCGCCTCGCTGGAGCCCACCTTCGGCGGCATCAACCTGGAGGACATCAAGGCGCCCGAGTGCTTCCAGGTCGAGGAGCAGCTGCGCGAGCGCATGAACATCCCGGTCTTCCACGACGACCAGCACGGCACCGCGATCACCGCCGCGGCGGCGATCTACAACGGCCTGCGGGTGGTCGAGAAGCGCTTCGAGGACGTCAAGCTGGTCGCCTCCGGCGCCGGCGCCTCCGCCATCGCCTGCCTCGATCTTCTGGTCTCGATGGGTCTCAAGCCCGAGAACATCATCGTCAACGACTCCAAGGGCACCGTCTACAAGGGCCGCAAGGAGTACATGGACCCCCGCAAGGAGGTCTATGCCGCGGAGACCGACGCCCGCACCCTGGGCGAGGCGATCGAGGGCGCGGACATCTTCCTCGGCCTGTCGGCACCGGGCGTGCTCAAGCCGGAGATGGTCGAGCGCATGGCCGAGCGGCCGCTGATCCTGGCGCTCGCCAACCCGACCCCGGAGATCCTGCCCGAGGAGGCGCAGGAGGTCCGCCCGGACGCGGTGCTCGCCACCGGCCGCTCGGACTACCCCAACCAGGTCAACAACGTCCTGTGCTTCCCCTTCATCTTCCGCGGCGCACTGGACGTGGGCGCCACCGGCATCAACGAAGAGATGAAGAAGGCCGCGGTGAAGGCCATCGCCGACCTCGCGCTGGTGGAATCCTCGGACGTCGTGGTCGCCGCCTACGGCGGCAAGCCGCTGAAGTTCGGCGCCGACTACCTCATCCCCAAGCCCTTCGACCCCCGGCTGATCACCAAGGTCGCCCCGGCGGTGGCCCAGGCGGCGATGGACTCCGGCGTGGCCACGCTGCCCATCGAGGACTTCGCCAGCTACCGCCTGCGGCTCAGCCAGTTCGTCTTCCAGTCCGGGCTGGTGATGAAGCCGATCTTCGAGCGCGCCCGCCAGGACCCCAAGCGCGTGGTCTACGGCGACGGCGAGGAGGAGCGCGTGCTGCGCGCCGTGCAGGCGGTGGTGGACGACGGCCTCGCCCGGCCCATCCTCGTCGGCCGCCGCCGGGTGGTGAAGATGCGGCTCAAGCGCCTCGGCCTGCGACTCGGCATCGACGAGGACTTCGAGCTGGTGGACCCCGAGGACGATCCGCGCTACCGCGAGTACTGGACGCTGTACCACTCGCTGATGGAGCGCCGCGGCATCACCCCGGACCGCGCCCGCCAGATCGTGCGCACGCGCAACACCGTGATCGCCGCCCTGATGGTCAAGCGCGGCGAGGCGGACGCCATGCTCGGCGGCATGGTGGGGCGCTACGAACGCCAGATCGACTACGTCGAGCAGGTCCTCGGCCGCCGGCCCGGCGTGCGCAACCTCGCGGCCATGAACGCGATCATGAGCCCCAAGGGCACGCTGTTCCTGTGCGACACCTACGTCAACAACGACCCCACGCCGCACCAGATCGCGGAGATGACCATCCTCGCCGCCGACGAGATCCGCCGCTTCGGCATTACCCCGAAGGTGGCGCTGCTCTCGCACTCCAGCTTCGGCACCTCCACGCGGCCGAACGCGGAGAAGATGCGCGAGGCACTTGAGCTCATCGAGGACCGTGACCCGACCCTCGAGGTCGAGGGCGAGATGCACGGCGACGCGGCCATCAACGAGCAGATCCGCAACCGCATTTTCCCGAACTCGCGGCTGCGCGGGCAGGCCAACCTGCTGATCATGCCCAGCCTCGACGCGGCCAACATCGCCTTCAACCTGCTCAAGACCGTCTCCGACACGGTCTCGGTCGGCCCCATCCTGTTGGGTTCGAACCAGCCCGCCCATATCCTGACCCCGTCGGTCACGGTCCGGGGCGTGGTCAACATGAGTGCGCTGGCGAGCGTCGAGGCGGCCATGGCCGAGGCAGCGGCCGCGGAGTGAGTGCCACGGCGGGGGCGCAGCCCCCGCCGGCCGAGGTGGGCGTATCGCGGGACGCGACGGGTGACAGGCATGACGAGCGAGACACCGATCGGCATTCTGCTGACCAATCTGGGGACCCCCGACACCCCGGACACAAAGGGGCTGCGGCGTTACCTCGCCGAGTTCCTCTGGGATCCGCGGGTGGTCGAGGCGCCGCGGCTGCCGTGGTGGCTGGTGCTCCACGGCGTCATCCTGCGCACCCGCCCGCGCAAGTCCGCACAGGCCTACCAGCGGATCTGGGAGGAAGACGGCTCGCCGCTGCTGACCACCACCCGCCGCCAGGCCGAGGCGGTGCGCCGTTTCATCGCCGAGCGCACGGGCCGCCCCATCCCGGTGGCGGTGGGCATGCGCTACGGCCGCCCCTCCATCGAGGACGGCATTGCCGAGCTCGAGCGCGCCGGCGCCGAGCGCATCGCGGTGCTGCCGCTCTATCCCCAGTACTCCGCCTCCACCACCGCGTCCACCTACGATGCCGTGGCCAGGGCGATGGCCCGCCGCCGCAGAGTGCCCGGCCTGCGTCTGGTCCGTGACTACCACGACCACCCGGGCTACCTGGACGCGCTGGCCGCCTCGATCAGCGAGTACTGGCAGCACTACGATCGCGGCGACATCCTGTTGTTCTCCTTCCACGGCATCCCCAGGGAGTACGCCGACAGAGGGGATCCCTATCCGGAACAGTGCGCGCGCACCGCCGCGGCGGTGGCCGGGCGCCTGGGACTGGGCCCGGAGGAATGGCTGACCACGTTCCAGTCCCGCTTCGGCCCCAAGGAGTGGCTGCAGCCCTACACCGACGCCACCCTCCAGCGCCTGGCCGGCGAGGGCACCCGGCGCGTGGACATGATCTGCCCCGGCTTCGCCGCGGACTGCCTGGAGACGCTGGAGGAGAACGACATCGGTAACCGCGAGCTGTTCATCGAGTCAGGGGGCGAGTCGTTCCACTACATCCCCTGCCTGAACGTACGCGACGACCACATCCGCGCGCTCGGCGACATCGTCCTGCGCGAGCTCCAGGGCTGGCTCGCCGCCCCGGAACCGGCGGCCAACGACGACGTCTTCTCGGCGGGCGGGCACTGACGCGCCGTCGTTTCCCGGCGGCCCCGCGGCCCGCCACCACGCCACAACGGGAGGAACCGCGATGACCCACGCGATCCGCGTTCACGAGCACGGCGGCCCGGACGTCATGCGCTGGGAGACGGTCGACGTGCCGCCTCCCGGACCGGGCGAGGCGCGGGTGCGCCACACCGCCATCGGCGTCAACTACATCGACGTCTACTTCCGCACCGGTCTGTACACGCCCCCCGGCCTGCCGTTCACCCCGGGCATGGAGGCCGCCGGCGTCGTCGAGGCCGTGGGCGATGGTGTCACCGACGTCGCCGTCGGCGACCGCGTCGCCTACGCCGCCGGCCCACCGGGGGCCTATGCCGAGGCCCGGGTGATCGCCGCCGACCGGCTCGTAGCGCTGCCGGAATCCATCAGCGACGAGCAGGCGGCCGGAATGATGCTCAAGGGCCTCACGGCGCAGTACCTGCTGCGCCGCACCTACCGGGTGCAACCGGGGGACACCGTGCTGGTGCACGCCGCCGCCGGCGGCGTCGGCCTGATCGCGTGCCAGTGGGCCCACCACCTCGGCGCCACCGTGGTCGGCACTGTCGGCAGTGCCGACAAGGCGGCCCTGGCGCAGGCCCACGGCTGCCATTACCCGGTGAACTACCGCGAGGAGGACTTCGTCGAGCGGGTACGCGAGATCACCGGGGGCGCCGGCGTCGCCGCGGTCTACGACTCCGTGGGCCAGGACACCTTCATGGGGTCTCTGGACTGCCTCCGGCCCATGGGCACGATGGCGAGCTTCGGCCAGTCCTCGGGCTCCGTGCCGCCGCTGGACCCCGGCATCCTCGCGCAGAAGGGCTCACTGTTCCTCACCCGGCCGACGCTGTTCACCTACATGGCCCGGCGCGAGGACCTCCTCGCGAGCACGGCCGAGCTCTTCGACGTGGTCGCCCGGGGCGCTGTGCGCATCGAGGTCAACCAGCGCTTCGCGCTGGGCGACGCCGCCGGCGCGCACCGCGACCTCGAGGGCCGGCGCACCACCGGCTCCACCATCCTGCTGCCCTGAGCGCGCCCGCCCCGCCTACGCCGACTCCGTGCCGGCGTCGGCGGGGCCCATCCGCTGGACCACCTCGAAGCCCTCGAACCGCGGCCCCTCCAGGTACACGTGGGCATTCCTGCCCGCATTGCGGTGGGCGGCGCGGAAGGCCTCCGAATGCGTCCACGCCTCAAACGCCTCGCGGGAGGTCCACAGGGCGTGGGAGGCGTAGAGGGTGTGGTCCTCCGCCTCCGGGCCGCGCAGCAGGTGGAACTCGATGAACCCCGGCACCTCCTGGAGGTGGGAGTCGCGCTCGCGCCAGATGCGCTCGAACTCCTCCTCGTGGCCGTGGCGTACCTTGAATCGGTTCATGGCGATGAACATGACGACCTCCATGGTCAGCAACGGGTGTTGTCGGGGGATAGCGTAACCGCTCACACCGGCCGCACGAACGGCCGGCCGCTGTCGGCGTCGACGTACACGCGTACCCGCACGCCGAAGACCTCGCGCATCAGCGCCGCGTCCAGCACCGCCGCCGGCGCCCCGGCGGTGATCACGGTGCCACCGGCGAGCACCACCACCCGGTCGGCGCAGGCGGCGGCCAGGTTCGGGTCGTGGAGCACCGCGAGGACACCGCCGCCCCGGCGCGCGAGCCGCCGCGCCAGGGTCACGATGCGCTGCTGGTGACCGATGTCGAGGTTGTTCGTGGGCTCGTCCAGCAGCAGGTAGCGCCCGCCGGCCTCGCCACGGCCGGGCGCCGACACGATCTGGGCGAGCACCCGGGCGATCTGCACCCGCTGGCGCTCGCCGCCGGACAGTCCCGGGTAGGCACGTCCCGCCAGGTGCGCCACGCCGGCCTGACGCAGCGCGGCGTCGATAATCCGGGCGTCGGCCGCCGGCGTGCTCATGCCCGCGTGGGGGCTGCGCCCGAGGGCGACCACCTCGCGCACGGTCAGCGCAAAGCCGAGCGCCGGCGCCTGCGGCAGCACCGCGCGCCGTCGGGCCAGGGCCGTGCGGTGCCAGTCCGCCAGCGGTGCGTCGTCCAGGGTCACGGCCCCCCGGTCCGGCGACAGCGCCCCGGAGAGCACGTGCAGGAGGGTCGACTTGCCCGCCCCGTTGGGGCCGATCAGCGCCACCGTCTCCCCGGGGGGCACGGCGATGTCCACCCCCGCGAGCAGCACGCGCCCGCCCCGGGCGACCCCGACCCCCTGCGCGCTCAGCATCAGCCGCCCTCGCCGCCGCGGCGGCGTATCAGCAGCCAGAGGAAGAACGGGCCGCCGATGCAGCTGGTCACCACACCGATGGGCAGCTCCGCGGGCAGCACCACGGTCCGGGCGATCAGGTCGGCGGCAAGCAGCAGCGCCGAGCCGAGCACGGCGGAGAGCGGCAGCACCAGACGGTGGCGCGCCCCCACGCTCAGGCGCACGAGGTGGGGCACGACCAGGCCGACGAAGCCGATCACCCCGGTCAGCGCCACCGCGGCCCCCACCGCCAGGGCACACAGGGCGACGATCCGGCGTTTGCTGCGCTCCACGTCGAAGCCCAGGTGCAACGCCTCGGTCTCGCCCAGCAGCAGGGCGTCGAGCTCCCCGGCGAAGCGCATCAGCGCCAGCGCCGGCACCACGATGAACGCCAGTACCGGTGCCAACCGCGCCCAGGTGACCCCGCCAAGGCTGCCGAGCATCCAGAAGTTGAGGTCCCGCAGGGCCTGGTCGTCGCTGACGAACACCAACAGCCCGATCGCGGCGCCGGCGATGGCGTTCACCGCCACGCCGGCGAGGAGCAGGGTGGGGATGTCCGTGCGCCCCTCGGTGCTGGCGATGCGGTAGACCGCGAAGGTCACCGCCAGTCCACCGGCGAAGGCGGCCGCCGGCACCGCGAGCACCGGCGTCAGGAAGGGGAGTACCGCGGTGAGCGCAGCGGAGAAGACGATGGCGGTGGCCGCCGCCAGCCCGGCGCCGGTGGATACACCGATCAGCCCCGGGTCCGCCAGCGGATTGCGGAACAGCCCCTGCAGGGCCGCCCCGGCCAGCGCCAGCGCCGCGCCCACGGCCGTGCCCAGCACCACCCGGGGCAGACGGATCACGGTCACCACGGTCTCGTGCGCCGGCACCGCCGGCGCCACCGGCAGGCCGGCGCTCCGGGCGAGGATGGTCACGACCTCGTCCGCCGGAAC
Source organism: Arhodomonas aquaeolei DSM 8974 (assembly GCF_000374645.1). GTDB lineage: Bacteria > Pseudomonadota > Gammaproteobacteria > Nitrococcales > Nitrococcaceae > Arhodomonas > Arhodomonas aquaeolei. The sequence goes on along the minus strand of NZ_KB894806.1, from coordinate 76,745 downwards.
GGCCACCGCACCCACGGACAGGCCGGCCAGGATGGTCGCGCCCCACAACGCGGCAAACACGGCAGCGATCGCGATGACCCGGCGCCGCTCCCGGGCATCCCCACCGGTGTCCGCGGCCGTGACCACCGCCGCCACCGTCAGCGGTCTCCGCCGGAGGACGCCGGATGCAGCCGCTCCGCCAGCCGTCCCGCGGCGGCCGGCGTGCGCGGCCCGAAGCCCAGTAGCAACAGCGCGTCCATGGACACGACGCGCCCCTGCCGGGCCGCCGGTGTCGCGCCCAGCACCGGATGCGCGCGCACCCCCTCGCGCCCCTCCAGCGCGTCCAGCGCACGGCGCGTGAGCAGCAGCCAGTCCGGCGAGGCGGCGATCACCGCCTCCGCGGACAGCGGCCGGAAACCGCTGTAGGCGGTAACGGCGCCCCTGCCGCCGGCCAGTCGGACGATGCCCTCGGCGGACGTCCCCCTCCCGGCGGCCATCAGGTTACCCGGGCCGGCGGCGATCAGGGTGAGCACCGTCGGGCGCGTCCTCGTATCGGCGACACGGCGGCGCAGGGCCGCGAAGTCCGCGGACAGCCGCGCAACCAGCCGCCGCCCGCGGCCTTCGACACCGAGGGCACCGGCTACAACACGCACCTTCTCCAGCACCCCGCCGGGACTCGACCGGTCGGGCACCCGGGTGACGGCGATGCCCGCCTCCCGCAGCTGTTCGAAGACCACCGGCGGCCCGGCATCGGCCATCGCGATCACCCGGTCCGGCGCCAGGGCGATGATGGGCTCGGCGGAGAGCCGCCGCATGTAGCCGACGTCCGGCAGCGTCGTCGCCTCGGGCGGATAGGTGCTGGTGCTGTCCACCGCGACCAGCGCGTCCATGCGATCGAGGGCGTGGACGATCTCGGTGACCGCCCCGCCGATGGCGACCACGCGTTCGGGCCGATCGGCGGCGCGCACGCCGCTGGCCGCGAGCACGGCAAGCACGGCGAGGACGCCCGCGGCCACCAGCACGGTGCGTCCGGGACGCCCGGGGCGTGGGTGCTGCGGTCGCTTCACCATGACAGCCGGTACCCCAGCGCGATCCTGACGTTGCGCCCGGGCTCGGCGGCACCGGTGTAGGTTCGCGAGTAGGCCTCGTCGAAGGCGTTTTCGACGCCCAGACGGACCGTCAGCCCGCGCAGGGCCGGCCGTCGCGGCCGCCAGGTAGCGGAGAGGTCCACCACGGTGTAGCTGGCCCGCTCCTCGGACGGGTCGTCCACCTCGTCGAATTCCGCGGCATGGAGCAGCCGGGCACCGACGGTGGTATCCGTCGCCGGCAGCTCGTAGCGCGCGGACAGGCTCACCTGCGGCGGCGTGAGCACGCCGAGCTTCTCGCCGGTGCGCTCGTCCTCGCCGTCGATGCGCGAGAAGCCGAGGCTCGTACGCAGCCGGCCGACACGGTAGTGGGCCTCGATCTCGTCGCCCCACAACCGCGCCTCGGCGACGTTCACCGAGCGGGTGGTGCCGTCGCAGGCGCCGGGGACCGCGGGGTTGCAGTCCGCGAACGGCGATGGCTGGCGGACCTGGGTGTCGATGAAGTCGTCGCCGTGGATCTCGTAGTGGGAGAGCTTGATCCCGAAGCGGTCGCCGTCGACGAGGACGTCCGGGAACCGCAGTCCGCCACCGAACTCCCAGGTCTGCGTGCGCTGGGGCTCGAGGTCCGGGTTGCTCTCGAAGCGGTTGGTGATCGTGCCGAAGGGCGCCCCGAGGGGGATCTGGAAATGGGTACCGCTGGGATAGGCCTCACCGAGGGTGGGCGCGCGGAAGGCCTCGGCACGGTTGACGAACAGCATGGTCCCGCGGGTGGGCTTCCAGGTCAGGCCCAGCCGCGGCGAGACCGCGTCGTCGCTGAGGTCCTCGTCCACGTCGTCGGCGCTCGCCTTGAAGCGGTCGTAGCGCACGCCCGGTATCAGCAGCAGCTCGCCGGGCATGCCGCCGGGCGCACTCCAGCGCAACTCCGCCTGGGCAAACACCGCGGCAAAGTCGTACTCGGCGTCCGGCACGCCGGCGCGCTCGCCGCTGGCATCGCCCCCATCCTGGACGTCGCGGTAGCCCTCCACGCCGTAGGTGACGGTCGTCTCCGCCCCGGCGAACGCGGTCTGCGAGCTGTTGTCCAGGCGCAGACCGGTGGTATCCAGGTGGCGGCGCAGGCGCTCGCCCTCGGGACCGAGGCCGTCGTCGTCCAGGCGGCGCTCGTCCACCCGGGTCTCGTTGCGGTAGAGGCTGACGGCGAGATCGACCCAGGGATCGGACGGGTCGTCGTGGGCGTAGCGCAGCCGCGCGGTATCCGCGCGGATATCCTTGGCGACCGAGTTCTCGTCGCCGGCACCCTGGCCGTTGTTAGGCTCGCGGGCGTCGTTGTCGAAGCGCTGGAACGAGAGCTCGACCTCGCTGTCCTCGTCGGGCTGCCAGCGCCCCTTGGCGAGGCCGGAGACGATGTCGTCGTCGCTGTTGGTCAGCTCGTTGCCGTCACCCAGCTCGATGGTGCCGGAATCACGGCGGGTGATGCTGGCGAGCACGCCGAGATCGTCCCGCGGCCGGCCGTAGGCGGTAACCCCGGCGTGGCGCTCGTGATTCACGCCCTGGTAGCCGCCGCGCAGCCATATCCCGGCATGCTCGTCCGGGGCGAGCAGGTCCTCGGCGCGCAGGGTCCGCAGGGCGATGACACCCCCGGTCGCGCCGCTGCCGTACAGCGAGGAGGCCGGGCCGCGAACGACCTCGACCTCGCGCAGCAGCGAGGGGTCGACGAAGAACCGGCCGTCGTGGCCGGAGAGGAAATTCTGGCGGGCGCCATCCAGGGTCACCACCACGTCCGCCCCGGCGAGCCCACGGATGCTGGGCACCTCGCCGGTACGCCGGGGCCCGCCGGTGAACTCGACCCCCGGCAGATCGCCGAGGATGTCGTCCGGCGTCGACGGCTGGCGCTCACGGATCGTCCCGGAATCCACCACGCTCACCATCCCCGGATAGTCAAAGGCCTCGATGGGCGTACGCATCGCGGTCACCGAGATGTAATCCAGCTCCAGCGGGGGCGCCACATCGTCACTATCCGCCGCCGCTGCGGCCGCCGTGAGCGCGAGCATGACCGCCGCACCGGTTCCCGTTTTCGTCCAGCCGTGCATAACCTGTCTCCCGATCAGGTTCCGCGGTCCTGGCTGGCGGCCACGGGGACGCGGCACTGGCTGGCTCGGACTCGAGTGGGTTGTCCTCCCCCGCGGGGTGCGGGGTCATTTCGTCAGGATCAGCTTGTCGCTGTTGGTGCGCCGCAGGCGGTATTCCTGCCGCCCGTGCACGATGATGGCCTCGCCGGCGCTGCCGAGCAGGCAGCGTGCGTCGATCCGGCGCGGGCCGCCGCCCCGGTCGCCGCGCGGTGGCGTCCGCGGCAGGGCCTCGTCGTCGCCCGTACCCGACATCCTCCTCCCTCCCCGTGAAGGCCTCGATCGAATGGCACAAGGCTATAGCGCGATCGGCAAAAACGCAAACGAGAATTGTTAGCGTATACCGGTGTTATTATTGCACTCGCTTCTCATTCGCGATTAAAGTCAGGGCACTCGCACCAACGGAGATGAGCGATGTCCAGCGATACGGTGGGACGGACAGCGGACCTGGAACCGCTCGAGCAATACCTGCTGCGCGCGTTCCGCAGCGCGGCCTGCGCCCTGCAGTACGAGCCGGACGCGCTGGCCCGGGCGGTGGACGCGGAACTCGGCAACGCGCCGGCCCCGGCCGACGGCGACATCATGCGCCGGCACTTCCGTGCACTGATGGCGACCATCGCCCGTTACGGCCGGCGCACCATCCGCTTCCACGCAACGCCCTGCCCGTGTCTGGGCGCGGACGAGGCGGCGTTCCTGCGCCTGCACGGACGGATGTCCTCCGGCAGTGAGGCGAACGCCATCGCCCACCACCTCGTCGAGGCCGAGGCGGTACCGACGCTGCTGCAGCACGCCTCGGTGATTGCCCTGTACTGCGCCCAGGCGAGGCCGGAGCGGGGGCGGACGACCGCGAAACACCGGTGCCGCAGCCGGCGGCAGCGCACCCGCACCGCCGCCGGAGAACGCCTGCACTAGGCGGACGAGGACGCCCCCGCCTCTTCTGCGACGTCGGAACCGTCCGCGGCCTGACGCGGCGGCAGTGCCGGCACGGTAACCGCGGGCCGGCCGAGGCCCGCATCCATGGCCCGGTGCCAGGCACGCCGGGCAAGCTCCGGCTCGCCGAGCTGCTGGTAGAGGTCACCGAGAAGGCGGTGCGTGAGCGCGTCGTCGTCACGGGCGGCGGCCGCCTCCAGACAGCTCCGCGCCCGGCCCCACAGACCGCCGCGCAATGCCTGCAGCCCGGCGGTACGCAGCAGGACGGGATCGTCCGGGCGATGGTTCAGCCAGCGCTCCGCCTGGGCGAAGCCCTGGTCGCCGGGCACCTCCTCGAGCTCCCCCCAGGCCGTGACCAGGCGGTCGTCCCAGTCGTGACGCAGCCAGCCCTTGAGCAGCTCGGCAGCGGCGGCCGACTCCCCGGAGCGGATCAGGCAACGCGCGTAGTGGGCACGCAGCGCCGGGTCACGACGCTCGGCCCGGGTGAGGCCCTGCCAGATGGACGCCAGGCTCTGTTCCGCCCCCGGGGCCACCGCGTCATCCAGCCGTTCCGTGGCCAGGCGCGTCTCCAGCGCGTCCAGCTCGTCGGCGGGCAGGGCCTGGTGGCGACGCAGCTGGGGCAGCAGCTCGCGGGCGCGCTCCCAGTCCTCCAGCTCGGTGACGCAGCGGTAGAGCAGTGCCAGGACCTGGCGGTTGCCCGGCGCGCGCTCGTGGAGCCAGGACAGCGTCGCCAGGGCCTGTTCGCGCTGGCGGGCGTCTAGCTGGAACCGGGCCTGAACCAGGCCGACCGCGACCTCGGCGCCGGACTCGCTCTCGTCGGCCAGGCTGAGGAAGCGGTCGCGGGACTCGTTGTCACCCCGGCGATGGGCGGAGATGGCCGCGAGCAGGTAGTGGAACAACCCCAGCCCGTCCGCCTCGGCCTGGCGGGTGAGCATGCGCTCGGCCTGCTCGTAGTGGCCCTCGGCGAGCTGGATGAGGCCGTTGACCAGACGCTCGCGGCTGCGGTTGCGCCGCCGCCCCTGCACCCACCGGCGCATGCCGCGGGGCGTGGCGAACAGCCGCGCCAGCAGCGTCCAGACCAGCCCCAGGACGGCCCAGCCCACCAGCAGGATGCCGGCGAAGAGCACGAGGCTGGTCTGCACCGACCAGGCCCCGACCTTGATGATCACGAACCCCTGGTGGTCGCGCAGCCACAGCGCGGCGGCGATGCTCGCGAGCAGCAGCAGCAGGGCAACGAAGAGCTTGCGCATACGGCCTCCCTCAGTCGAACTCGCGCACCGGCGCGAGGACCGACTGGATGTCCGGCAGGGTCACGCGCACCGGCCGGTCGGCGAGCGCGTCCAGGCGGTCGAGGGCGTCGGCCACGGCCGCGTCGCCGTCATCGTAGTAGCGGCTCAGCCAGTCACGGGCGCGTTTCAGGGAGTCGCGGTAGAGGGCGCCATCGCCCCGGATGGCTGCGAGCCGAGCGCTCTCCAGCTGCAGCCGGAGGTTCTCGCGCAGGAAAAACCGCTCCCGGATCGGGCGCAGGGGCACCACCTCGCGCTCCGGCCCGGAGACCACCACGAGCTCGCCCATGGCCCCGCGGAACTCGCTCCAGGCGCGGCCGAGGGGACCGCGGGCACCCTCGCCACCGGCCTCCCCGCCATGGTCCGCCGCCTTCGCGGCAGGCAGGGGCTCGGCGCCGGCACGCAGGCGGAGACCATCGACACCGTCGGCGATGCCGGCCAGGGTGGATGCGATCCGGTCGGTCTTCGGTTCCGTCACGGCGAGGAGCCGGTCGATGGCCTGGCGGATCGCCTTACGTTCCGCGATCACCTCGCCGCCCAGGGCAGAGAGCATGCCGTCCGCCGCCTTGAGCGCACCGAGGGCGGCGTCGACGTCACGGTAGTAGCGCAGGCGATGGACGGCGACACGTGCGAGATAGGCGGCCTCGGAGCGCCGCCAGTCGTCCCGGTTGACCTGGGCGAGCTCGGCGACGCGGTCCATCTGCGCCTTGAGCTGGGACTGGGTCTCGGTCACGGCGTCCAGCGAGGCCTTGAGCTCGGCGAGGCGCTGGTCGCGCCCGGCGGTGCGCTCGTCCAGGCTCGACAGACGGCCCCGCAGCTCGGAGATGCGCTCGTCCAGGCCGTCGCTGCGTTGCTTCAGCGCCTGCTGGTCCACCAGCGACGCCTGCCTCGCCGCGAACGCCTGGTAACGCTGCCAGCCCCACCAGCCACCGAGGGCGACCGCGAGGACCGAGACGATGGCGAGCACCAGCGCCGCGACGGCCAGTCCGCGCAGACCGCCGCCACCGGCGCTGCCCCCGCTCGCGGCCTGCCGGGGCGCCCCGGTGGCCTCCGCCCCGCTGTCCTGTCGCTCCTCCCCCTGCACGGGCCGTTCCTGCTCGTTCTCTTCCGTCATGGATGACTCCCTGTGGATGCTTCGGCCGCCTGCCCGAGGGCCTCGATCAGGCCCTCGTCCCCGGGCCGGGCGGCGATCACCGGCACCTCGTGCACACCAAGCGCCCGCGCCCGTTCGGCCACGCGCTCGGAGACGGTGATCAGCCGGCTGCCGCAGGCGGCTTCCCAGCCTTCCGGGCCGACGAGCTCGCGCAGATGCGACAGCCCGGTGACGCTGGTAACGATAGTGTACTGCAGCCAGCCCGCGCGCCAGCCCGCCACCACCGGCGCCGGGTCCACGTCGGGCACCACGGCGCGGTAGACACCGAGGCGGGTCACGCGGACCCCGCGGGCAGCGAGGGTATCGGCGAGCAGCGCGCGACCGTGCTCGCCGGCAAGGATGACACAGTTGGAGCCCGCCGCCGGGTCGAACGCCGGGCTATCGAGCAGCGCGGCGGCCCCGCCGCCCTGCGCCGGGCTGGCGTCGACGGGCCAGCCGCGCCCCCGCAGGGCCCGCGCAGTGCCGGGCCCCACGGCGGCGACACGGGCGTTCGGCGGGCATACGACACCGTCACCACCGAAACGCTCCAGCAGCACCTCGACCCCGCCGGGACTGACGAACACCAGCCAGTCGGCGGCCTCCAGGGCCGCCGCGAGGGCCCGGGCGCTGTCGGGGTCGTCCACGGGCTCGATCTCGATGGTGGGCAGCGGGGCCACCGTGGCCCCCAGCGCCCGTAGCCGATCGATAAGCGCGTCGGCCTGCGACCGGGGGCGCGTGACCACGACCCCGATGCCGGCCAGCGTCCGGCTCATCGGCCCTCCGCCTCCGCCAGCAGTGCCCCGGCCCCCTGGGCCAGCAGGTCGTCGGCCACGCGCTGGCCGAGCGCCGCCGCCTCGCCGCGGGGCGCACGCCCCTCGGCGCGCAGCAGCCGCCCGCCGTCCGGGCTGCCCACCCGGGCGCGCAACCACAGCCGGTCACCCTCGAGCACCGCGTAGGCGGCGATGGGGACGTGGCAGCTGCCTTCCAGGCGCTGGTTGACCGCGCGCTCGGCGCTGACGCGGTCGAAGGTGTCCGTATGGCGCAGCGGGGCGATCAGCTCGTTGAGCGCGTCGTCGTCGCTGCGGCACTCGATGCCCAGCGCCCCCTGGCCCACCGCCGGCAGGCTCTCGTCCGCGCTGAGTGGCCGGCGGATGCGTTCGGTGAGCCCGAGGCGGCGCAGCCCGGAGGCCGCGAGGACGATGGCGTCGAACTCACCGGCATCGAGCTTGCCGAGCCGGGTCTGGACGTTGCCGCGCAGCGGCGAGACCCGCAGGTCCGGGCGCCGCCAGCGCAGCTGGCACTCCCGGCGCAGGCTTGCGGTGCCGACGTGGGCGCCCCGGGGGAGCTCGTCGACCCCGGCGTGGTGGTTGGAGACGAAGGCATCGAAGGGGTCGTCGCGCTCGAGGATCACCGGCAGGTGCATACCCTCGGGCAGTTCCGCGGGGACATCCTTCATGGAATGCACGGCGATATCGGCGCGCCCCTCGAACATGCCCCGTTCGAGCTCCTTGACGAACAGCGCCTTGCCGCCGATGGCGGCCAGCGTCCTGTCCTGGATCTCGTCGCCCCGGGTGCTCATGCCCACGAGCTCGACCTCGAGCCCGGGATGGAGACGGCGGAGGGCGTCGGCAACGTGTTCCGCCTGCCACAGCGCCAGGGCACTGCGACGGGTGGCGATACGGACCCGGTCGCGGGGCATGGTACGGCCTCTCGGGTAGCCTGCGTGGCCGTACAGGATGCCACGACCCGCGGGGTCAACTCACGCGCGCCGACCTCAGCAGGCTGCGGACGTGGGGCAGATGCCGCCGGCTGACCTCGAGACGGTCGTCGGTGCCTTCGAGCACGGCGTAGGTCCGCCCGTCGCCGCCCCGCTCCAGGCCGACGAGACGGTCCCGGGCCACCAGCGCCTTGCGGTGGATGCGTACGAACCGGTTGCCGAACTCGTCCTCGAGCTTGCGCAGCGAGTCCTCGATGAGGTCCTCGCCGCGGGCATGCTTGACGGTGACGTACTTCTGGTCGGCCATGAAGTAGCGCACGCTGTCCACCGGCACGAGCTCGATACCGGAGCGCCGGCGACAGAGGATGTGCTCACGGCCGTCGGTCTCGGGCACCTGCAACGCCTCGAGCTGCGCTCGGTTGAGCCGGCGGGCCTTGGCCAGCGCGGCGGCGAGCCGCTCGGAGCGCAGGGGCTTCAACAGGTAGTCGATGGCCGCCGTCTCGAACGCCTGCAGGGCGTGATCCCCGTGGGCGGTGGTGAAGATGATCGCCGGCGGCTGGGACGACTGGCTCAGGCGGGCCGCCACCTCCAGTCCGTTGGGTCCCGGCATGCGTATGTCCAGGAGCACGACGTCGGGACGGACGCGTTCGGTGAGCACCAGCGCCTCCTCGCCGTCCGCGGCCTCGCCGACCACCTCGCAGTCGCCGAGCTCCGCGATCATCCCCGCCAGCCGCTGGCGGGCCGGGGCCTCGTCATCAACGATGAGTATCTTCATCGGCCACCCCTCGCCAGTAGGGAAACCGCACTGTGACATGATAGACGCCATCGTGGCCGTTGGCCTCCAGGCGTCCCTCATGGCCGAAAGCGAGCGCCAGGCGCTCGCGCACGTTCTCCTGCGCCATGCCGAAGCCCGTGCTGCGCCCCGGACGCTCCGGGGCCGGGTTGATCAGCGCGATCTCCAGCATGTCCGCATCACGCCGTCCGCTCACTGTCAGGGTCCCTCCGTTACGCCGGGGCTCAATCCCATAGTAGACCGCATTCTCGAACAGCGGCTGCAACGTGAGCGGCGGGATCAGCGCGTGGCGGGGCAGCGCGTCCACGTCCCAGGCCACGGACAGCCGCTCGCCGAGGCGCTCGCGCTCCATGCGCAGATAGCCCTGGGCGAGGGTCAGCTCGTCGGCCAGCGGCACCAGCCGGTCGCCGCCGGCGAGGCTCGCGCGGAACAGGTCGGCGAGATCCTCGACCAGGCGCTCGGCCCGGGACGGCGCCACCGGGATCATGGAGGCGATGGTATTCAGGCTGTTGAACAGGAAGTGCGGGCGGATGCGGGCCTGGAGCGCCTCGTTGCGCGCCTCGGCGGCAGCGCGCATGCGCCGGCGCCACTCGTGCTGGACGTAGAGATAGCGCAGCACCACCGCCGCGACGATGGCGGCCACGGCCAGCACCCGTGCCAGGAACAGGGGATGTCCCGCCGTCACCGGCGCCGCCAGCCACCAGGCCCCCTCGGCGACCGCGGCGGTCACCGCGAGCACCAGCATATAGCTCGCAATCGCGGCCTGCGGGCCCGACAACCGCGCGAGGCGGGGACGCAGATAGCACAGCAGCGCCGAGCTCCCCAGCGCGATCCACTGCACCAGCAACGAGATCAGCCCCAGGGATTGCCAGCCGCCGTCGGGCTGGACCAGCACCAGCACGAAGGCGAGCAGCTCGGCGGTCATCACCACCGTGAGCACGCTCGTTCTGGCACAGAAGTCCGGGAGAAAGCTTTCCCTCGCCGCCACAGTCTCCCCCAGTTGCCCGCGGCACGCCCTCCGTGCCGTGCACGTGGCGGCTCCAGCATGGCCATGGAACGGCGCCGGGCGCAAGCGCCGCGGCGCGTATCGCACCTGTCTGTCTAGTATACTCCGCCAACGCCTTAACCCACGCAGCAGAGGCCAGGGGCCACCATGACCGACAAGACCGCCAGCCAGCTCTGGACCGGGCGCTTCACCGAGGCCACCGATGCCTTCGTCGAGGCGTTCACCGCCTCCGAGCACTACGACCGCCGTCTCTACCGCCAGGACATCCGTGGCTCCAAGGCGCACGCGCGCATGCTCAACCGCGTCGGCGTGCTCTCCGACGGGGACACCCGCGCCATCGTCGAGGGCCTGGACGCCATCGGCGAGGAGATCGAGCGCGGCGAGTTCCCCTGGTCGCCGTCCCTCGAGGACGTGCACATGAACATCGAGGCGCGACTGACCGAGCGCATCGGCGACGCCGGCAAGCGTCTGCACACCGGGCGCTCGCGCAACGACCAGATCGCCACGGACGTGCGGTTGTGGCTGCGCGAGGCGATTGACGAGGCGGTCGCGCTGCTGCGCCGCTTCCAGTCCGGGCTGGTGTCCCTCGCCGAGCAGGAGGCGGAGACCATCATGCCGGGCTTCACCCACCTGCAGGTGGCCCAGCCGATCACCTTCGGCCACCACATGCTCGCCTGGTACGAGATGCTGGTGCGCGACGAGGGCCGGCTGCGGGACTGCCGTGAGCGCGCCAACGTCATGCCCCTGGGCTCGGCCGCGCTCGCCGGGACCACCTTTCCCGTGGACCGCGCCATGACCTGCGCGGAGCTCGGCTTCGATACGCCCAGCCGCAACTCCCTGGACGCGGTCTCCGATCGCGACTTCGCCATCGAGTTCCTCTCCGCTGGCGCCACGATCATGACCCACCTCTCGCGCATGGCCGAGGAGCTGGTGCTGTGGACCTCGCCGATGTTCGACTTCATCGACCTGCCCGACCGCTACTGCACCGGCAGCTCGATCATGCCCCAGAAGAAGAACCCGGACGTCGCCGAGCTGGTCCGCGGCAAGACCGCCCGGGTCCACGGCGCGCTGCAGGCGATGCTCACCCTCATGAAGGGCCAGCCGCTCGCCTACAACCGTGACAACCAGGAGGACAAGGAGCCGCTGTTCGACGCCGCCGACACGGTGATCGCCAGCCTCCGGGCCTTCGCGGACATGGTCCCGAACCTCGCGGTCAAGCGCGACAACACCCGCGAGGCGGCCCGCCGGGGCTTCGCCACCGCCACCGACCTCGCCGACTACCTGGTGCGCCGCGGCGTGCCCTTCCGCGACGCCCACGAGATCGTCGGGCGCGCCGTGCGCCACGGCGTCGAGAGCGGGCGGGACCTCGCGGAGATGTCCCTGGGGGAGCTGCAGGGCTTCTCCGATGCCATCGGCGAGGACGTCTTCGAGGTCCTCACCCTGGAGGGATCGGTGGCCGCGCGGGACCACACCGGCGGCACCGCCCCCGCGCAGGTCCACGCCCAGGTGGCCGCGGCCCGGCAGCGGCTCGGGGAAAAGGCCGGCTGAGCACCGCCTCAGCCGGAGGCCAGCAGCCGCTGCAGGTCGGCGGTGATCGCCTCGACGGAGTCGCTGGGCACACCGCCGGCGTCGTTCGCCGTGATCCGCAGCCGCGCCGTACCGTCACGGTCGAAGACGAACACCGAGCCGTTGTGGCTGACCGGGTAGTTGCCCTCCGCGTCCGGCTCGCCGTAGGAGAACGTGGTGTAGTAGCGCGCCGCCAGCTCGCGGAGCCGGCCCGTCCCGGCGGTCAGGCCGATGAAGCCCTCGCCGAAGGCGGACGTGTAGCGCGCCAGGCGCTGCGGCGAATCCCGCCTCGGGTCGACGCTGACGAACAGGACGCGCGTGTCCTCGCGCTGCGCCGGCGTCAGCCGCTGCATCACGCGGCTCAGGCGCGCCAGTGTGCCCGGACAGACGTCCGGGCACGAGGTATAGCCAAAGAAGAGCAGGACGATCCTGCCGGCCATGTCGTCTTCCGTGATCACGCTGCCCGACTCGCCGGTGAGACGGAACTGCAACGCCGGGAACTGGCCGCGGATATCGCTGGTCCGCCATTCCGGCTCGCTGCAGGCCGCCAGAACGACGGCCAGGGCGATGATGGCGGTGAGTACGTGCAGCCGCGCCCCCCACGTCGTCACTGCCCTCTCGCCGGTGCGGCGTGCATGACGGCGGCGGGGACGGATTAAGCGGCGAATCCTCATGTCCATGGTCTCCTGTTCCAGAGGGCCCGCTGGATACGACGCCCGGCCTTGTCAGTGCGTGGAGGTCGGGCCGCGCTCGCTGCGATACCAGTAGGCCAGCACGATGACCGTGCCGAGCACGCTCATCATGGCCGCCGGTATCCAGGTGAAAATGCCGCCCAGCACCCGGTCCGTGGTGGCGTCGATCGGCCAGGGCGAACCGCAGACCTCGTAGTAGTCGTAGATGCCGCCACCCTCGATGACGATGTATGCGCCCAACCAGATCTGGGGGAAGGCGACCGCCGCGAGCATCAGGCAGCGCTTGCCGAAGCCGATGGCGTAATGCCCCGGCCCGGGCGGGCGCGGGTCGAGGGCGAGCCACCAGAACAGCAGCCCGTCGATGGCCATGCTCCAGTTCATGACCGTGTAGAGCTCGCGGCTGAGCATGGCGTTGTAGTGCACTGCCGGGGTCAGCCAGAGATAGATCAGCCCGACGAACAGCAGCGAGGCCACCAGCGGATGCTGGACGAAGCGGTAGACGCCCTGCACCGGGGCACTGCGCCACGCCGGTGCGATCACGCGGTCACGGACCGGTGCCGGCATCCCCGCCGCCAGCACCGGCAACGGGTTGGCGAGCACGATGAGGATCGCGGCGATATGGTGGAGCACCAGGTGCTGGAGGCGGTGGATGAAGAACACGTACTGGGCAAAGTAGTCGAAGCGGGTCTGGGTGACGGCGTACATGGCCCCCAGGCCGACCAGGAAGGCCGCCGCCCGGACGACCCCCGGCCGTGCCCCGCATGCAATGCCGCGGAGATAGAGGAGCAGGGCGACGGCCACCGCGAGGCTCACCATCGGCTGCCACTCGTAGGGCCGGAGAAACCCCGCCACCCCGGCCAGCACGCTTAACCCGTCGCCTGTCATCGCCGCACCGCGTAGTCGGCCAGCATCAGCGCGGGATGCGCCGCGGCGGCGTTGCGGGCGCCGCCGTGCATGGCCACGCGCAGCGGACGGATACGCTCGCGGAACGTCCGCAACCGCTCCCCTGTGAGCCGGCGACGGGGCGGCAGGTCCAGCGCCCGCGGGTCCACCGGCTCGCCGCCGCGCAGGACCTCGTAGTGCAGGTTCGGACCGGTGGCGGTGCCGGTGGCCCCGACGTAGCCGATGACCTCGCCCTGGCGGACCCGATCGCCGTCACCGATCCCGTCGGCGAAGGCGGACAGGTGGGCATAGGCCGTCTGCAGGCGGTTGTCGTGGCGGATACGCACGTAGTTGCCGTAGCTGCTGAACGGCCCGGCGCGGACGACACGCCCATCGCCCGCCGCACGGACCGCGGTGCCCCGTGGCGCGGCGAAGTCCAGGCCCTCGTGCATGCGGGTGTAGCCGAGGACCGGGTGATCCCGCCGGCCGAACAGCGAGGACAGGCGCGCGCCCTTCACCGGCGTGCGCAGCAGCGACGTCGCGACGCTGGCACCGTCGGCGGTGTAGAAACCGTCCCGCCCGCCGTCGGTCCCGCCACCGGGCCGGAACACGGCGAGCTCTCCGCCAGCCTGGCCGATGCGTGCGGCCAGAAGGCGTCCGTCATGGCTTGCCGCACTGTCCTCGTGGACAAAGCGCTCGTAGACGACGGCGAACTCGTCGCCCCGACGCAGGTCCCGCTGGAAGTCGATACGGCCACTGAGACGGCGGTAGGCGGCGATCAGGACCGCCTCCGGTATCCCCGCGCGCATCGCCGCCGGGTACAGCCCGCCGTCGACCCGCATGCGCACGGTGCGCGTGGTCCGCCGGTGCGCCACCCGTCGCTCCCGGGCCTCGAGCCCGCCACCGTCCGTCCGCGAGACGAGCACGCGCGTGTCCGCGTCGGTGCGGATACTCAGCCGGCGTAGGCGCGGTCCCCCACCGTCTTCGTCGAGGACGTGAACCAGTGTCTGGCCCGGGCGTAGCGCGCCGGCGTCCATCACCCCGGAGAGCGCTTGCACGACCCGCATCGCCTCGGCGGCGTCCAGGTCCAGCTCGTTGCCCAACAGCCCGAGCAGGGTGTCGCCGGCGCGCACGGTCAGCCGCCCGGGTGGTGAACCGGGCGGCACCGCCTCCGGGTCGGCACCGGCACGCGCCGCCGGTGCGGGTGTCACGTCGGAAGCATCCCCGCCGGCACTCGCGTGTGTGGCCTGCGGAAAGGGCAGGACCGCCGCCCCCGCGGCGAGCACCGCGGCGGTCAGCAGGAAACGGTTTCGCAGCTGCATGGTGTGACTCCTCGGCCGCCCCCGAACACCAGGCACAGGGCTTCGGAAGCGGTGGTAAACAGGGGGTTGCCGCGCACGGTCCGCCGGCGCGTGAACGGCGGCCGCCGTGGTCGGCACAACGCCCGTCCTCCGGGGAAAACCGGCCGGACGGCGGGGAGCTGGACTCAGGTGGTCGGGGGCGGTGTTACCGGCGCCCGGTCCACGCTGGTGAGGCGCAGACCGGGGCGGGCAAGGGGCGATTCGGAGCGGGCGTGCATGGGCAGGGGGCAGGCCGGTGCCAGTGCCGGCAGGTGCGCCGGAAGATGGCACTCATGCATCCCGGGCGCGGCGACCGGCTGATCACCGTCCGCGGAATCCGGCGTCGCCGCTGCGACAGGCGCGTCGGCGTGGGCGGCGATCTCGGCGCCGGCCTCCGCCGTGTGGGCGACGACGGAGAACGCGACGAGCAGGATCAGGATGCGGGCGATGCACTTCATGGGTCCGCAAGCCTATGACGGCAGCGTCCTCTCGTCCACACATCCCACGGCCAGGGTGAACACCCCACCGTAGTAGTAGCGGTGGTAAACCGGCGTGAGACGGGCGAGCAGCGCCTGGTCCACCCGTCGGGTGATCTGCTCCGGACGCACACCGAAGACACGGTTGAGCGCGACCCCGGCGCGGACCAGCCAGGCCGGCCAGCCCTCCGGGGCCTGCATCTCCAGCGCCCCGAACCGGCCGCCCGGCCGAAGCCATCCGGCAGCACGGTCGATCACCACCGGGTAATCACCGCTCATGCCCAGGGTCAGGGCCGCGCACACCGCGTCCACGGACCGCCCCGGCCCCGCCCACTGCAGGAAATCCGCCTGCACCAGCGAGACATTGTCGAGTCCGAGAGCGTCGGCACGCCTGCGGGCCCGCTCGAGCATGCCGGCGCTGACGTCCACGCCGATGATCCGCCCCGCCGGGCCCACGGCCCGGGCGAGCCGGGGCAGGTTACGCCCGGTACCGCAGCCGAGGTCGACCACCGTGTCCCCCGGAGCCAGGGCCAGGCCGTCCACCAGCGCGGCCCGGTAACGCCCGAGCCGCACCCCCATGGGCACGAACAGCCACAGCAGCGGGTCGTAGTACCCGGCGATACGGGTGTAGACCTGCCGGGCAAAGGCGCCGTCCGCGGACAGGCGGGACACGCTCCCGGGCCTCAGCCGGCGGGCGCCGCGTCCCAGGATCG
The DNA here is from genome assembly GCF_000374645.1 of Arhodomonas aquaeolei DSM 8974. Taxonomy (GTDB): domain Bacteria; phylum Pseudomonadota; class Gammaproteobacteria; order Nitrococcales; family Nitrococcaceae; genus Arhodomonas; species Arhodomonas aquaeolei. The sequence goes on along the minus strand of NZ_KB894806.1, from coordinate 61,025 downwards.
CCGTGCGTCGCCGAGCACCCGCACCGCCGAGCGCAGGAACAGCAGCGCGACCGCCGTGCCCACCAGGATGTCGGGCCACGGGCTGGCGGTGAGCGCCACCGCGCCGGCGGCGACGAGCACGCCGACGTTGGCGACGATGTCGTTGCGTGAGCACACCCACGCCGAGCTCATGTTCACGTCATCGCCGCGATGGCGGGTCAGCACCACCAGGCAGGCGGCGTTGGCGAGCAGCACCAGCACGCCGATACCGGCCATCAGCCCGGAGGCCGGCGCAACGCCCCACAGGGCCTTGGCACCGGCCTCCAGCAGCACGGCGATCCCGAAGGCCGCCATGATTCCGCCCTTCAGCCCCGCCGACGCGGCCTTCCAGCGTGCCCCGCGGGCCACGGCCACGAGGCTGAAGCCGTACACCAGCGCGTCCCCGAGCATGTCCAGCGAATCGCCGAGCAGCGCGGTGGATCCGGCGACCCAGCCGGCGCCGAACTCCACCACGAACATCACCGCGTTGATCGCCAGAACGACCCAGAGCATGCGCGCCTGACGCTCCGCCAGGGCGCTTGCCGCGCAGTCGTCGTCGTGACAGCAACCGGCCATCGCACACCTCACTCGTCATCGATCCTGACCGGTACGGTAATCCTTATAGTGACTACAAGGTAAAGCTTTCACCCCCGCGCCGGGCATTGACGGAGCAGGCCACACGGGCATAGCTTATATTGCAGCGCAGCACAGGGAAGACCGCGAGGCCGTTCCCCGCCGGGGCCCGGTGGCCCCGCGACGCGGCGTGCTGCCAGGGAGGCGACAGTGTCCCGTGAAGACCCTTCCGATACCGGCCGCCCGGCCGCCGAGACCGCGGCGGAGGCACCCCCGGAAACCGACCTGGACCGGGGCCTCACCGAGGCCGAGGCGCAGGAGCGGCTCGCGCGCTACGGCGAAAACACCCTTGCCGAGAACGGCCACAGCGTCCTCGGCCAGCTGCTTTCCTACCTCTGGGGCCCGATCCCCTGGATGATCGAGGCGGCGGCCATCCTCTCCGCCGCGGTGGGCCACTGGGCCGACCTCGCCGTGATCCTCACCATGCTCGTGGTCAACGCCGGCGTGGGCTTCTGGCAGGAGCACAAGGCGGACTCCGCCATCGACAGGCTCCGCGAACGCCTGGCGCTCAACGCCCACGTCCTGCGCGACGGTCAGTGGCGCACGGTGCCGGCGCGAACGCTGGTGCCCGGCGACGTCATCGCGGTGCGCATGGGCAACGTCATCCCCGCCGACCTGCGTCTGTGCCGGGGTGAGTACCTGAGCGTGGACGAGTCGGCGCTCACCGGCGAGTCCCTGCCGGTGGACAAGCAGGCCGGCGACACCGCCTACTCCGGCTCCTCCGCCAAGCAGGGTGAGATGACCGGCGTCGTGACGGCCACCGGCATGGACACCTATTTCGGCCGCACCGCCCAGCTGGTCCAGGCCGGCAGCGGGCGCTCCCACTTCCAGCGCGCGGTGCTGCGCATCGGCAACTTCCTGATCTTCGGCACGCTGGGACTGGTCGCGCTGATCGTGGTGGTCTCGCTGTTCCGCCACGCCCCGGCGCTGGAGACCATCCGCTTCGTGCTCATCCTCACCGTCGCCGCCATCCCGGTCGCCCTGCCGGCGGTGCTGTCGGTGACCATGGCCATCGGCGCCGAGCGCCTGGCGCGGATGAAAGCCATCGTCTCGCGGCTGGTGGCCATCGAGGAGATGGCCGGCATGGACGTGCTGTGCGCCGACAAGACCGGCACGCTCACCTGCAACCAGCTCACCGTCGGCGAGATCGCCCCGTTCGGGGACGCCGACGAGGCCGCGGTGCTGCTCGCCGCGGCACTGACCGCCGAGCGCGACGAGAGCGAGGAACCGGACGCCATCGACACCGCCATCCTCGCCGCCCTCTCCGACGCCTCCGCCCTGGACGCCTACCGGGTCACCGGTTTCGTGCCGTTCGACCCGGTGAGCAAACACAGCGAGGCCACCGCCGAGCGCGACGGCGAGCGCGTCCGCTTCGCCAAGGGCGCCCCGCAGGTGGTGCTCGGCATGTGCGATGTGGACGATGACCTCGCACGGCAGGTGAGCGAGGCCACCGACCGCTTCGCCGCCGACGGCTACCGCACCCTCGGCGTGGCGCGCAACGACGGCGGGGCGTGGACGTTCCTCGGCCTGATCCCCCTCTACGACCCGCCGCGGGAGGACTCCGGCGCGGTGATCGGGCGCCTCCACGACATGGGCATCCGGGTGCGCATGCTCACCGGCGATCACCTCGCCATCGCCCGGCAGATCGCCACGCGCCTCGGACTCGGCAAGCGCATCGTCTCCGCGCAGGAGCGCTTCGCCGACGGCCGCACCCCCGACAACGAGCAGATCGAGGCCACCGACGGCTTCGCCCAGGTGCTGCCGGAGCACAAGCACGCCATCGTCTCCTCGCTGCAGTCCGCCGACCACATCGTCGGCATGACCGGCGACGGCGTGAACGACGCCCCCGCGCTGCGCCGCGCGGACGTGGGCATCGCGGTCAGCGGCGCCACCGATGCCGCCCGCGCCGCCGCGGATCTGGTCCTCACCGAGGCCGGTCTGTCGGTAATCGCCACCGCGGTGGAGGAGGCCCGGCGCATCTTCCGGCGGATGAACAGCTACGCCACCTTCCGCATCGCCGAGACCATCCGGGTGCTGCTGTTCATCGCCCTGAGCATCGTCGTCTTCGACGTCTACCCCGTGACCGCGATCATGATCGTGCTGCTCGCCCTGCTCAACGACGTGCCCATCATGATGATCGCCTACGACAACGCCCCGGTGGCCGATCACCCGAGGCGCTGGGACATGACCCGCACGCTCTGCGAGGCGTCGCTGATCGGCGCCCTCGGGGTGATCGCGACCTTCATCCTCTACTGGCTCGGGCGCCACCCGCTGGGGCTGGACGGCGACACGCTGCAGACGCTGATCTTCCTCAAGCTGCTGGTCGCCGGGCACATGACACTGTTCATCACCCGCTCGGACGGGCCGTTCTGGCAGCGCCCGTGGCCGAGCTGGCAGCTGTTCGTGACCCTCGAGGCGACCCAGGTCCTGGGCACGCTGGCGGCGCTGTTCGGCTGGTTCATCACGCCGCTGGACTGGCGCCTGGTGGTGCTGGTGTGGGCCTTCTCGTTCGCGGAGTTCCTGGTCAACGACACGGCCAAGGTCCTGCTCGGGCGGCTGATGCGCTACGGCGCGGGCTACCAGAACCGCCACCTGCGGCGGTTCGAGTCGAGCATGCACGGCCACTGAGCCCCGGCGGCGCCCCCGGGCGCGCCGGCAACCCACGCTGCGGGGTGAACGGCAATGAGCCATTGCGGTGACGAGACCACGACAACGGACGACGACGGCCTGCTGAGGGGGTACACCTTCGAGGAGCTGAAGGTCGACCAGACCGCGAGCCTGGTACGCCAGCTCACCGAACGCGACATCGCGGCATTCGCCGCCATCTCGGGGGACGTGAACCCGCTCAACGTGGACCGCCGCTTCGCCCAGGAGCACGTCTTCCACACCCTGATCGGCCATGGCATGTGGGCCGGCGCGCTGATCTCCAACGTCCTCGGCACCCACCTCCCGGGGCCGGGCACCATCTACGCCCGTCAGACCTTCGACTTCGTCCGCCCCATCGCCCTGGGCACCACGGTGACCGTCACCGTGCGCGTCGCCGAGAAGCACGCCGACAGCGGCCGCGTGGTCATGGAGTGCCTGTGCCTGGACGGGGACGGCAACGTGCTGGTGAGCAGCACCGCCGAGGTCCTGCCGCCGCAGGAGGAGGTCCGGCGCGAGCGCACCGCGCTGCCGGACGTGGAGGTCCTCGACCACGGCGACCGCCTGCGGCGGCTGATCGAGTCGGCGCGGGCGTTGCCCCCGCTGCACATGGCGGTGGTCCACCCGGTGGACGACGCGTCGCTGCTCGGCGCCGTACGCGCCGCCGAGGCCGGCCTGATCGTCCCGGTGCTGGTCGGCCCCGAGGCGGATATCCGCGCCGCCGCCGGGCGCGCCGGGCTCGCCATCGACGACTACCGCATCGTCCCCGCCGGCGACGGCCGCGAGTCCGCCAACCGCGCGGTGGAACTGGTCCACACCGGCGAGGCGGACGCGCTCATGAAGGGCATGCTCCACACCGACGAGCTCATGGGCGCGGTGGTGGACACGGACACCGGCCTGCGCACGCGACGGCGGCTCAGCCACGTCTTCGTCATGGACATCCCCGGCTACGACCGCCCGCTGCTGATCACCGACGCCGCGATCAATATCGCCCCCTCGCTCACGGACAAGGTCGACATCGTGCAGAACGCCGTCGACCTCGCCCACGCCCTGGGCACCGAGGCACCGAAGGTGGCGATCCTCTGCGCTGTGGAGACGGTGAACCCGGCGATGCCGTGCACCGTCGACGCCAGCGTGCTCTGCAAGATGGCGGACCGCGGCCAGATCACCGGTGCGGTGCTCGACGGCCCGCTCGCCTTCGACAACGCCGTCGACGTCAACGCCGCGCGGACCAAGGGCATCCGCTCGCCGGTCGCCGGCCACGCGGACATCCTCCTCACCCCGGACCTGGAGGCCGGCAACATGCTTGCCAAGCAGCTCGAGTACATCTCCCACGCCGCCGCCGCCGGGGTGGTGCTCGGCGCGCAGGTGCCCATCGCGCTCACCAGCCGGGCGGACGACGAGCTCGCACGCATGGCCTCCTGCGCCACAGCAGCACTGATGCACGCCGCCGGCGGGGGCAACGGCCATGGGTGAGGGAGACGCCGTCCTCGTCCTCAACGCCGGCTCCTCCAGCGTAAAGTTCGCGCTCTACCACGTGGACGCCGGCGACGCCCTCAGCCGGGCGCTGCACGGCGAGCTGGCGGGCATCGGCGACGCCCCGCAATTCACCGCCGAGGACGCCGGGGGCGCCGCGGTCGATGCCCCGGCCCTGCCCGCCGACGGCGACGAGGGTTCGCTCATCGCCGGGCTGGTGGGCTGGCTCGACGACTACGTGGGCAGCGGGCGCAGCGTCCGCGCCGTCGGCCACCGGGTGGTCCACGGCGGCCCGCGGCACCATGCCCCGGTGCGGGTGGACGACGCCGAGCTCGACTACCTCACCTCGCTGGAACCCCTGGCCCCGCTGCACCAGCCCCACAACCTGGAGCCGGTACGCCAGCTCCGTGCCTCGCACCCGGACATGCCCCAGGTGGCGTGCTTCGACACCGCCTTCCACCGCAGCCAGCCCCCGGTGGCCCAGTGGTTCGCCCTGCCGCGGCGCTACCGCGATCAGGGAGTGCTGCGCTACGGCTTCCACGGTCTGTCCTACGAGTACATCGCCGGCGCGCTGCCAGCCTACGACCCGGCGGCGGCCCGCGGGCGCGCGGTGGTCGCCCACCTCGGCCACGGCGCCAGCCTGTGCGCCCTCTCGGAGGGGCGCAGCGTGGCCACCACCATGGGCTTCACCGCCCTCGACGGCCTGCCCATGGGCCGGCGCTGCGGCGCCCTGGACCCCGGGGTCGTCCTCCACCTGATGCGCAGCGAGGGCCTGTCGGCGGACGCGATCGAGGACCTGCTCTACCGCCACAGCGGCCTCTACGGCGTCTCCGGCATCAGCGACGACATGCACGCGCTGCTCGACAGCGATGCGCCCGCCGCCGCCGAGGCCGTGGCGCTGTTCGTCTACCGCACGGTGCGCGAGATCGGCTCGCTCGCCGCCGCCCTCGGCGGACTCGACGCCGTGGTGTTCACCGCCGGCATCGGCGAGCACGCCGCCGCCATCCGCGAGCGCGTCAGCGCCGGCCTGGAATGGCTCGGCGCGCGCCTCGACCACGACGCCAACACCCGCGGCGGACCATGCATCAGCACCGCGGACAGCACCCCGGCGCTGTGGGTCATCCCCACCGACGAGGAGCGCATGATCGCCGAACACACGCTCGCACTGCTGCGCCGTCACGCCTGAGGCGTGCGGCCTTTCACCAACGGAGCCACAGGAGTACTCACCCATGGAGATCAAAGGCAGGACGGTGGTGATCACCGGCGCGGGCCGCGGCCTGGGCCGGACGACGGCACAGACGCTGGCGGACCGCGGCGCGCGACTGGCGCTGGCGGACGTCAACGACGAAGGCCTGGCGGAGACCCTGCGCCTGTGCGAAGCGGCCGGCGCCGAGGCCCGCGTCTATCACCTGGATGTCTCCGACGAGGCCGCGGTCGAGGAGCGCTTCGCGGCCATCGCCCGGGACTTCGGCGCCCTGGACGCACTGATCAACAACGCCGGCATCACCCGCGACGGCCTGCTGGTGAAGGCCCGCGAGGGCCGGGTCGAGAAGAAGATGAGCCTGGAGGACTGGAACGCGGTCATCGGCGTGGACCTCCGCGGCGTCTTCCTCTGCACCCGCGAGGCGGCAGAGCAGATGATCGGCCTCGGCAGCGGCGGCGTGATCGCCAGCATCTCGAGCATCTCCCGGGCCGGCAACTTCGGGCAGACGAACTACTCCGCGGCCAAGGCCGGCATCGCCTCGATGACGGTCACCTGGGCCAAGGAGCTGGCGCGCCACGGCATCCGCGCCGCGGCGATCGCCCCCGGCTTCACGGAGACGCCGATGGTCGCCCAGATGCCCGAGAAGGCCCTGGACCGCATTCGCGCCCAGGTCCCCCTGGGCCGCCTCGCCCGGCCCGAGGAGATCGCCCACTCGGTGGTCTACGTGCTGGAGAACGACTACTTCAACGGCCGGGTGCTGGAGGTCGACGGCGGCCTGCGGCTGTAGCCGCCGGTCCGGGCGCTAGACGGTCAGGTACTCGCGCACGAGATCGTCGTCGAGCTCGTCCATGGCCCCGGCGGCGACACGCTCGCCGCGGTCGAGGATCACGAAGTGGTCCGCGACGCGGCGGGCGAAGGGCAGCTTCTGCTCGACCAGCAGCACGGTGAGCCCGCCCTCGCGGTTGAGGTGGCGGATGACGTCGCCGATCTCGCGCACCACGTTGGGCTGGATGCCCTCGGTGGGCTCGTCGAGGATCAGCAGCCGCGGCTCCAGGCACAGCGCCCGGCCGATGGCGAGCTGCTGCTGCTGGCCGCCGGAGAGGTCGCCACCGCGGCGGTGGCGCATCTCGTGGAGCACCGGGAAGAGCTCGTGCACCCGCTCGGGGATGTCCCGCCGCCCCACGGCGGCGCGCGCGATGCGCAGGTTCTCCTCCACCGACAGCCGCGGGAAGATCTCCCGGCCCTGGGGCACGTAGCCGATACCCGCGCGGGCGCGGGCCTCGGTGGAGCGGCGCTCGATGGACTCGCCCTCCAGGGTGATCGTGCCCGAGGCGGCGGGCACCAGGCCCATGAGGGTCTTCAGCACGGTGGTCTTGCCGACGCCGTTGCGCCCCATCAGGCAGGTGCAGCCGCAGGCCGGGACCTCCAGGTCGATGTCGCGGAGGATGTGGCTCTGGCCGTAGTACTGGTTGAGGCCGATCACCGAGAGCATAGGGCTGTCCGCTCCTCCCCTGTCTGATTGATAAGGCGCGGCCGGTGCCACCGCGGGGGGCCGGATCGCTCGGGCAGACCGGTCGCAGACCGTCTACAGCCATGGAGGGCCGCGGCCGAGCGTCCCCGGAAGGATTCATGGCGCGTCCGGGATCGGCCTCCCCGGCCGGGCCCATCCCGCCACGATCCGCGACTGATACGCGTCCGACTATTCACCGAGATACACCTCGACCACCCGCGGGTCGTTCTGGACCTCGTCCATCGTGCCCTCGGCGAGCACGCTGCCCTGGTGGAGCACCGTCACCTGCCGGGCGATGGAGCGCACGAAGGCCATGTCGTGCTCGACGACAATCACCGAGTGCCGGCCCGCGAGGCGCTGGAGCAGCTCGCCGGTCTGCTCCATCTCCTGATGGGTCATGCCCGCCACCGGCTCGTCGACGAGCAGCACCCGCGGGTTCTGCATCAGCAGCATGCCGATCTCCAGCCACTGCTTCTGGCCGTGGGAGAGCGCGCCGGCGGGCTGGCGCTCCAGCGAGGCCAGGCCGATGAGCGCGAGCACCTCGGCGAGCCGGTCGCGGTCGGCGCTGTCCATGTGCGCGAACAGCGTCGGCCACACGCGCTTGTCCGCGGCCATCGCCAGCTCCAGGTTCTCCATCACGCTGTGGTGCTCGAACACCGTCGGGGTCTGGAACTTGCGGCCTATACCGCCGCGGGCGATGGCCGTCTCCGAGGCCCGACGCAGGTCGATACGGCTGCCGAACCACACGCTGCCGCTGTCCGGGCGCGTGCGCCCGGTGAGCACGTCCATCATGGTGGTCTTGCCGGCGCCGTTCGGCCCGATGATGCAGCGCAGCTCGCCGTCGTCGACGTACAGGCTGAGCCGGTCGAGGGCGCGGAAGCCATCGAAGGCCACGGTCACGTCCTCGACGTAAAGGATCGGGCCGTGGCGGGTGTCCAGCCCGCCGGCGAAGTCCGGCTCGGGCAGGACGAAGTCGAACACCCGGTCCCGACGCAGGACCTCCGCGAGTACCGTCATGCCGCCTCCTCGCCGCGCCGGCGGCGCAGCAGCCCCACGATGCCCCGGGGCAGGAACACCGTGACCACCACGAACAGCGCCCCGAGGGCGAACAGCCAGCCCTCCGGCCAGACCCCGGTGAACACCGTCTTGCCGTAGTTCACCGCCAGCGCACCGACCACGGCACCGATGAGGGTGCCGCGCCCGCCAACCGCCACCCAGACCACGATCTCGATGGAGTTCAGCGGCGAGAACTCGCCGGGGTTGATGATCCCCACCTGGGGCACGTACAGCGCCCCGGCGACGCCCGCGAGCATCGCCGAGACCGTGAACAGCCAGACCTTGTAGTGGTCCACCCGGTAACCGACGGTGCGCACCCGTGCCTCGGCGTCGCGCACCGCGGTCACCACCCGCCCGAGCTTGCTCGAGACGATGAACCGGCATATCGCGTAGCCGCCGGCGAGCGCCAGTGCGGAGGCGGCGAACAGTGCCGCCCGGGTGGTGTCCGCCTGGATATCGAAACCGAGGATGTCCTTGAAGTCGGTAAGGCCGTTGTTGCCGCCGAAGCCCATCTCGTTGCGGAAGAACGCGAGCATCAGCGCATAGGTCAGCGCCTGGCTCATGATCGAGAGATAGACGCCGGTGACCCGGGAGCGGAACGCCAGCCAGCCGAACACGAAGGCCACCACCGCCGGCACCAGCACGATGGCCACCAGCGCCACCGGGAACTGGTCGAAGCCGTACCAGTACCAGGGCAGCCGGTCCCAGTTGAGGAAGACCATGAAGTCCGGCAGCACCGGATCGCCGTAGACGCCGCGGGTACCGATCTGGCGCATCAGGTACATGCCCATGGCGTAGCCGCCCAGGGCGAAAAACGCCCCGTGGCCGAGACTGAGGATGCCGCAGTAGCCCCAGATCAGGTCCACCGAGAGCGCCAGCAGGGCGTAGCACAGGTACTTGCCGAGCAGCGTCACCGTGTAGCTCGACAGGTGCAGCAGCGAGCCCTCGGGGGCCAGAAGGTTGGCGGCGGGCACCGCCACGGCCGCCGCCAGGAGTAGCGCGATGAGCACCCGCCCGGCGATGTCGCCGGTGAGCAGCCCGCCACGGTAGCCGAGCCGGGGCAGGGACTTGGCGTCAGCGGTCATAGGGGGTCAGGCCTCCGCCGCGCGGCCGCGCTGGGGGAAGAGTCCCTTCGGCCGCTTCTGGATGAACAGGATGATGAACACCAGCACCAGGATCTTGGCGAGCACCGCACCCGTCGCCGGCTCCAGGAACTTGTTGAGCACGCCCAGCGTCATCGCCCCGACCAGCGTGCCCAGCAGGTTGCCTGCGCCGCCGAAGACCACCACCAGGAACGAGTCGATGATGTAGGACTGGCCCATGTTCGGACCGACGTTGGTGAGCTGGGACAGCGCCACGCCGGCGATCCCCGCCACCCCGGCACCGAGGCCGAAGGTTGCCGCATCGACCCAGTCGCTGCGCACGCCGACGGCCCGGGCCATGGCACGGTTCTGCGAAACCGCCCGTACCTTCAGGCCCAGGGAGGTGCGGTTGAGCACGAGCACCAGCAGGGTGAACACGGCCAGGGCGAAGGCGATGATCACCAGGCGGTTGACGGTGAGCGAGAGCACCGGGTTGAGCACGACCGAGCCGCTCAGCCACTCCGGCGCGCTCACCGAGCGGTTGAGGGGCGAGAACACCGTGCGCACGAGCTGCTGGAGAATGAGGCTGATGCCGAAGGTAGCGAGCAGGGTCTCCAGCGGCCGGCCGTAGAGGTGCCGGATCACCCCGCGCTCGATGACCACGCCGAAGGCCCCGGCGACCAGGAAGGCCGCGGGCACCGACAGCACCAGGGCCAGGCCGATATGGCCGGGCATGAGCTGCTGGAGCACGAAGGTGGTGTAGGCGCCGAGCATGATCAGCTCGCCGTGGGCCATGTTGATCACGCCCATCACGCCGAAGGTGATGGCGAGTCCCACCGCGGCGAGCAGCAGCACCGAGCCCAGGGACAGGCCGAAGAAGATCTGCTCGACGCGGTCGTAGAAGCTCACCCAGGTCTGGGTGCGCGCCAGTGCCGAGGCGGCCGCCTCGCGCACCGGCCCGGGCAGCGCCCCGTCCGCCGCCGCCTGGCGCAGGGCATTGCGCGCCTCCGGCGCGAGATTGCCGCCGAGCTCATCGATGGCGGCCATGCGCTCGCCGCGGCTGCCCTCGCGCAGGTCGTAGAGCGCGAGACCGACGGCGAGCGCCGCGGCCACCCGCGGGTCGTCCTCGGCGTCGCGGCGCTCGCGCAGCAGCGCCACGGTGTTCTCGTCGAGGTCGCCGAAGAGCCCGCGCACGGCCTTCAGGCGCATCTGCGGCGCAGGCGCGTTGAGGCGCAGCCGCGACAGGGCACCCTCGATGCGGCGGCGCATGAGGATGTTCGCGATCACCCGGTCGAGTCCGCCGTGGGAGGCCACGGGCTCGCCGGTCGCCGCGTCGGTCACCGGCCCGTCGTCATGCCGGATGACCACGCGGCCGCTGGCGTCGTCGACGTAGAGATCCCCCGCCGACAGGGCGGTGAGCACGGCCGCCGCCCGGGGATGGCCGGAGCCGGCGATCTGTTCGGTCACCGTCATCTTCTCGCGGAAGTTACGGGTGTCCAGGCCCTGGAGCAGGGTGGCGAAGTCCGCGGCCACCGCCGCGGCACTCAGCGCCAGCGACAGCCCGATCACGAGCGCGGTGCGCAGCATTGGGCTCATCGTCCGTCCTCCGTGGGGTGGGGGCGGTGCCGGCGGCACCGCCCCGCAGCGACGATCAGTACTCCTGGCCGGAGCACTCGCCGGTGGTGACGTCGTAGTTGCCGCAGGCGAGCGGCTCGCGCCAGTCGGAGATGATCTTGCTGCTCTCCGGCAGGAAATCCGACCAGGCATCACCCGCGACCATGCCCGGGGTCTGCCAGACGGCGGCGAACTGGCCGTTGTCCTGGATCTCGCCGATGAACACCGGCTTGGTGATGTGGTGGTTGGGCATCATCGCCGCCACGCCGCCGGTGAGGTTCGGCGCGGTGACGCCGATCATCGCGTCGACCACGGCCTCCGGGTCGGCGGTACCGGCCTTCTCCACGGCCTTCACCCACATGTTGAAGCCGATGTAGTGGGCCTCCATGGGGTCGTTGGTCACGCGGGAGTCGTCACCGATGTACTCGTGCCAGCGCTCGATGAAGGCCTCGTTGGCCGGGGTATCGATGCTCTGGAAGTAGTTCCAGGCGGACATATGCCCGACCAGCGGCGCGGTGTCGATGCCCGAGAGCTCCTGCTCGCCCACCGAGAAGGCGATGACCGGGATGTCCGCGGCGGACACGCCCTGGTTGGCCAGCTCCTTGTAGAAGGGCACGTTGGCATCACCGTTGATGGTGGACACCACGGCCGTGGGCTTGCCCTGGGAACCGAACTCCTTGATCCGCGCGACCTCGCTCTGCCAGTCGGAGAAGCCGAACGGCGTGTAGTTGACCAGGATGTCCTCCTCGGCCACGCCGCGGTCCATCAGGTAGCGCTTGAGGATCTTGTTGGTCGTGCGCGGGTAGACGTAGTCGGTGCCCTCGAGCACGAAGCGCTCGATGCCGAGCATGTTGCGCAGGTAGTTGACCGCCGGGATCGCCTGCTGGTTCGGCGCCGCACCGGTGTAGAACACGTACTTCGAGGACTCCTCGCCCTCATACTGCACCGGATAGAACAGCGGCACCTTGAGCTCCTCGACCACCGGTAGCACGGACTTCCGCGACACCGACGTCCAGGCGCCGAAGATCACGTCCACGCCCTCCTGGGTGATGAGCTGGCGGGCCTTCTCGGCGAACAGCGGCCAGTCGGAGGCGGGGTCGACCACCACCGGCTCCAGCTTGCGGCCGAGTACGCCGCCCTTGGCGTTCTGCTCCTCGATGAGCATGAGCATGGTGTCCTTCAGCGTGCTCTCGCTGATGGCCATGGTGCCGGACAGCGAGTGGAGGACACCGACCTTGATGGGCTCCTCGGCGGCGTGGGCGCCGCCCACCGAACCGGCGAGCGCCAGGCCCGCGACGACTCCGGCCAGACGTTTACGAATTGTTCTCATGGCTGCCCCTTCCTCGATCGTTGCTTGATTTGGCACCGCCGCCCGGCGGCATCGGAAAGGGGCATTACAGGGATCGTGCCAATAGGCCCAAGACACTGTCTTAAAAGGTTATTCACGGAATACCGGCAAACCCGGAAACGTAACCGGTGGTCGACACGCACCCCGGCGTGGTGCACTGCACCGGCGCCAATGCATCATGGCGGTGCAGCGCTTCCGGCGGGGTGGCGAGGTGGCCCACGGGCCTCGTACCCACCGTCACGGACGCCTGCCGACCGGGGGCACTAACCGATACGGCCGAGCCAGGGGAAAACGTCGAGGAGCCAGTAGCTGAACCGCGCGAGCTGTCCGGTCACCATCGCCACGCCGACCACGATCATGACCACGCCACCGATGATGTGCAGCGGCCGCCCCCAGGCACGCAGGCGGGCACGGTTGTCGAGAAAGCGGTTGATGAACAGCGCGGTTGCGAGGAAGGGCACACCGAGCCCGAGCGAGTAGACGCCGAGCAAGGCGACACCGCTCCCCGCCCCGGAGGCACTCACGGTCAGGATGCTGCCGAGAACGGGGCCGATGCACGGGGTCCACCCGAACGCGAAGGCCACGCCGAGGAGATAGCTCAGCCAGGGGGTTCCCCCCTGTTCGAGGCGGTGGATCCACCGCGTGTCGCCATGGAGCCACCGCAGCCGTAGCGCTCCGCTCATGAAAAGGCCGAAGACGATCACGAACGTGCCGCCGACGATGTTGGCCGTCTCCTTGTAGGCCAGCATCACACGGCCTATGGCGGTGGCACTCGCGCCCAGGAGCATGAAGACCGTGGCGAACCCGAGCACGAACGACAGACTCATGCCGACGACCGCCAGGCGCTCGCGGTAGCCCGACAGCGTCTGCAGCTCCTCCACGGAGCGCCCGGCGACGAAGGAGACGTACCCGGGCACCAGCGGCAGCACACAGGGCGAGAGGAAGGAGATGATGCCCGCGGCGAACGCGGTCAGCAGACCGATACCGGCGATTTCAGGCACGCCTACCTCCCCTTCGATCGATAACGAACCCGAATGGCGCGTTCGTGGCAGCGACAGGGGCCGGGCATTGTCCGCACCGGCACAATGGCGTGCGCTACGGCCATCATGCCGATTCCCCGAGCAGCCGCGAGACCAGCGGCAGGATTTCCTCGTTCAGGCCGCGGGCATCTATCGCACCGATGTGCTTGTGCCGGATGACGCCGTCGGCGTCTAGGATATAGGTCTCCGGCACCCCGTACACACCCCACTCCAGTCCGACCCGCCCCTTCGGATCGAAGGCCACCGCGCGATAGGCGTTACCGTAGCGGGCGAGCCACGCGCGGGCGTCGCCGCGCGTGTCCTTGTAGTTCAGCCCATACACCGGGATCCGCTCCGCCAGTGCGGCAACGAAGGGGTGCTCCTCCCGGCAGGCGGTACACCAGCTCGCGAACACGTTGACGGCGACGACCTGCCCCTGCAGATCGCCCTCCGTGACCGTCTCCGCCGGCCGGAACAGACGCGGTGCCGAGAAGGCGGGGGCCGCCTTCCCCAGAAGGGGAGACGGCACCCGGGAGGGATCCAGCCAAAGGCCGACGCCGAGCAGCACCGCGGCGGCGAGAAATATGGCCAGTGGGAGGATCGTCCGCCTCACTGCCCCGCCTCCGCGGACATCGCCATCTGGTGGACGACCGCGGACGTCTGGATCGACGCCGATACACCCAGATCGCGGCCGTCCACCACCCAGACGCGGGATTCGCCGCGGCTGGAGACGTAGAGCCGGCCGTTACCGGGAACCCTCGCGAGGTGGTAGGGCATCGGCGCCAGCACGCGGCTGGTGCGGGAACCGTCGCGCAGATCGATGGCCAGGAGCCGGTCCTCGCCGGTCAGGGCCACGAACAGCCGGCGCCCGGAGCGACCGAGCGCGATGCCGTGGGGATCACGCCCCGTCTCGAGGCTACGCACAACCCGGCCCTCCGGGAGGGCCACCACCGTAACGGCCCCGGCACCTGCGGCGTTCACGTACAGCCGTTCCCCGTCCCCGGACAGCACCATGTGCTCGGGGCCGGCGTCGACGGTCACGCTGTCGCGAACGCGGCCCGTGACCACGTCGACGACGCTCACCGTCGCGCTGCCCGAATTGCTCACGTACACGGTCCGGCTGTCCGCGGCCGGCACGGCATAGTTAGGCGCGACCCCGGTGGGAACCACCCTGGCGAGGCGTCGTTCACGCAGGTCGATGACCGCGACGCCACCGTCACGCATCAGCGTCGCCACGGCATAACGCCCGTCCGGCGTGATTGCCACGTGATGGCTCGGCCCGGGGATCGCGATCCGCGCCACCACCGCCCCGGTAGCGGCCCGGATCAGGGTGACGACACCACCGCCGCCGGATTCACGCGCAGCGGCCTTTCCGCCGTGATGGGCCGCGTGCTCCGGTTCCCCGGCCTCCATGGTGGCCCCGGCGGCCAGGCTCGCCGCCACCAGCAGCCCACCGTCCGGACTCAGGGCCAGGCCGTGCCCGGAGGGTACCCCCGGCAGATGGCCGACCACGGCATCGCGCTGTGTATCGACCACCGCGATACCCCGCGCCTGTCCCATTGGGAGATAGGCCTGTCCCGCCGAGACCTCGGCGGAGGCGGCAGCGACGAACCCGGCGAATAGCAGCGAAAACAGCCTAGCCCTCATTCTCGCCCCCTCCCTTGTGGTCCCCGGATGCGCCCGAGTGGCGCCCCCGATGCATGAACAGGTGCATGAGCGGACAGGCGAGCAGCACCAGGTAGAAGAGCATCCCCAGGGACGCTCCCGTCTGCGAGACGCCGAATACCGCGACAACGGTTCCCAGCGCCAGTAACGGCAGCATGTATTTGGACCGCGCCCCGGAGACGCTACGTGTGGCTTCGCCCGGACGGCGATGCGGCCGTGCGGGCACGGATCGGTCGTCGATCGACATGGACGTTCTCCTTGAAGTCCGGATTCTCACCCCCGGGCCCGGGATACACCGTGGCGCGGGGGAACAAGGCAATCAGGGATGAAGAACGTCAGGTCCGGGGCGGGCGGAAAGGCGGCACCGCATAGCCCGGCGCCGCGCCTTTCGCCGTCACGACGGCGACGGACGGCGCACAGGGATCGAGTGAAACGAGGCTGGCGCGCACCATACCGTGGGTCTGGGCACAGTGCAGATCGGCATCGGTGAGTTCGATGCCGGACGAGCCGAGTCCCGGCGCAGGAAGCCGCGCTTCGGCCGTCACGGCATAGACCCGCACCTCGTCATCACCCACTCGCAACGTGACGCCGGCGCCACGATCGGCGAGGACGGGCAGGGCAATGCCGCAGATGATCAGCATCAGCAGCAGCCGTCGCCAGACTGCGGGATTCATGCGCGATCCCCCGTCACACATGCGTGGCCGTGGCCCCGTTCACGATGTAGCGTCAGGCTCGTCATGATATGGCGGTAGAATGACCTGTCTGCCGTTAATGGATGGATCGTTTCAGATGCGATAGCCGCCGCTGATACTCCTCCTCGTCGATCTCGCCCTTGGCGTAACGTTCGGCGAGGATCGTGTGCGCGACCGAGCTGCCGCGCCGCCTGCCCGCTGTCACGTCGGAGAGCGCCTTCACCAACAGCACCGCTGCCGCGATGAGAACCCCCCAGAAAAGCACCATATGAATCGCGCCGGGAAGAAACCATTCCCAGCCCGAGGCGTTCATGTGCCACCCCATGCCGTCCCACATCATCTTGGCCTCCTTGTGCTGCCATCAACCGCTAACGGACGGGGCAGTGCACTGGCAGGGATGCACCGCCCTGTTACCCGAATCCCGGGACATCTCCCGGGTCAACCAGAAACCCGCGCCCAGCAGCAGGGCGCCGCCGTAGACCATCCCCTCGCCCGGCACCTCGGAAAAAACCAGGAACCCCAGAAACGAAGCGACCACCGGTGAGACAATGATGTCCACCAGCGCATAGACATTCGCACTGATCGACTTGAGCACGATCGCTATCCCGAAGTAGGGAACACCCGTCGAGACAACGCCCAGCCCGGCAGCCCAGAGCAATACGGGGACCTCCAGACCACCTGAGCCGAATGTCGTTGACGCGGTCACCTCGCCGGGGCCGGCGACAAACAGCGACGGTGAAAGCACCAGTGCGGCCACGAGCATGGACCACGCGATGTCACTGCCGGTTTCGGTTTTCCCCTCGTGGCGCAGGTAGGTGACCATCGCCGCGTAGATCGCGCCGGTCGACAGCGCCACGGCATTGCCAAGCGCATACCCGCCGCTGAAGGGCCTCGCCATCACCACGCCAGCAAGCGCGACGGCGAATATGAGGATGTAGCTACGCCGTGCCGGCTCACGGAGAAACAGGGCGGAAAAGATGAAGACGAAAAACGGCGCGATGCTCCAGAAGATCACCGCATTGGCGATGGGCACGAGCGACATGGCGAAATTGAATGCAGCACCCTGGGCGGCGATCAGGACACCGATAACCGCCGTATCCCGGACATTGCCGCGGGGAAACCGCGGCCAGCGCCGCTCCACTGCCGCCCGGGCCAGGACCAGGAACACGGCCGCGAACCCCATCGCGTAGAACGTCAGCGTCTGTACCGGTATCGCGCCACCGGTGAGCTTGACGAACACGCCGATCGTGGCCTCGCCAAGCGTGATCAGCGTCAGCAGCCCGATGGCTCGCGGATTCATGCGCCAGGCTCCGGGGTGCGGGTCACGTCGATCGTCTCCGCACCGGACTCATCCAGGCAGCCCCGCTCGACCTGAAGCGTTACGAAGAAGAACCCGTAATCGTGGCGGAGCATATGGTGGGCCCGCCTCAGGACCGACTGGGTATCGACGCCTTCAGCGACGCGCAGATGCCCTGAGAACACGCGGCGCCCACTGGTCAATTCCCACGCATGGACGTGATGCACGTCCTCGACCCCATCCACCCCGTTCAGTGCCCGGCTCACGTCATCGAGGGCAACCTCTGGGGGCGTCCCCTCCATCAGGACGTGCGCGGAGTCGCGGAGGATTCCCCAGCTCGCCCATAGCAGTACGAAGCCGAACGCCATACCGAGCAGCGGATCGATGAGCAGGAAACCGGTGAAGCGGATCACCACCGCGGTGACGATGATCAGCAGGCTCCCGACGAAGGTCTGGACGATATGCCACAGCGCCCCCCGGACATTGAGATCACTGCGGCTGTGACGCCACATCATGCCCAGCGAGATGAGCTCCGTGGCCAGGCCACCGGCCGCCGCCAGGAGCATCGGGCCGGTGGGCAACTCGATCGGATCCAGCATTCGCATGGCCGCCATCACGATCACCACCAGTGCCATGCCCACGAGAAACCCCCCGTTGACGAGCGCACCGATGATCTCCGCGCGATACCAGCCGAAACTGCGATCGGCATCGGCAGGACGGCGGGCAATCCTGGCCGCCACTATCGCGACGAGGACGCCCCCGACCGCCGAAAAGGTGTGGAAGGCGTCGGAAATCACCGCGATTGAGCCGGTCCACAGGCCGATGCCCATCTCGATGAAGAAGTAGATCCCGGTCAGCCAGGCCGACACCACCATGGCCGGCCCACTGGAAGGCATATGCCCGGCGTGTCCGTGGCCGCCGTGTCCGTCAGTCATCGTTACCATCCTCCCTGCGAAACGCCCCGGAGAAACCGCACCGCCGTCGAGCGATCATTCGATGGACAGCCGCCTCAGGCGCAGCGAGTTCCCCACCACCGATACCGAGCTGAGCGACATGGCCGCCGCGGCGATGATGGGCGAGAGCAGCACGCCGAATACCGGGTACAGCACACCGGCGGCAACGGGCACACCGAGGCTGTTGTAGACGAACGCGAAGAACAGGTTCTGCTTGATATTGCGCATGGTCGCCCGGCTGAGCCGGCGGGCACGCACGATACCGCGCAGGTCGCCCTTCACGAGGGTCACGCCGGCGCTCTCCATGGCCACGTCGGTGCCGGTACCCATGGCGATACCGACCTGGGCGCGGGCCAGGGCCGGGGCATCGTTGATGCCGTCACCGGCCATGGCGACGAAACGCCCCTGCGACTGCAGCGCCTGGACCTGTTCCGCCTTCTGCTCCGGCAGCACCTCCGCGATCACCTCGTCGATACCGAGCTCCCGGGCCACCGCCTCCGCGGTCGTCCGGCTGTCGCCGGTAAGCATGGTGATACTCACGCCCTCGTCGTGGAGCGCGCGAACCGCCTCCGGCGTCCCTGCCTTGACCGGGTCCGCGACGGCGATGAGTCCGGCGACCCGGTCGTCGACAGCAACGAACATGGCCGTCCGGCCCTCGGCCCGCAGGGACTCCGCACGCTCAGTCAGTGCCTGCGCATCGATGCCCAGAGCGTCCATCAGCGCCCGGTTCCCCAGGGCGACCCGGCGTCCGTCTATGGCACCGCGCACCCCCTTGCCGGTAATGGACTCGAAGTCGCTGTAGCGCTTGAGCTCGACGCCCCGCTCGCCGGCACCGTCCACGATGGCAGCGGCCAGCGGATGCTCGCTGCCCCGCTCCAGGGTGGCCGCGAGACACAGCACGTCGTCCTCGCCGAACCCGTCCGCAACGGATACCTCCTGGAGCCGCGGGCGCCCCTCCGTCAGCGTCCCCGTCTTGTCGACGACGAGGGTATCCACCCGGCGCAGCGTCTGGATCGCCTCGGCGTCCCGGAACAGCACGCCGGCGGTGGCCCCCTTGCCACTCGCCACCATGATGGACATCGGAGTCGCAAGGCCCAGGGCACACGGGCAGGCGATGATCAGCACCGCCACCGCGTTGATCAGCGCATAGGCCATGGCGGGCTCGGGCCCGACCAGCGCCCAGATGGCGAAGGTGATCACGGCAGCGGCCACGACGGCGGGGACGAAATAGGCTGCCACCACGTCCACGAGGTTCTGGATCGGCGCCCGGCTGCGGCTCGCCTCGGCCACCATCTCCACGATCCGGGAGAGCAGCGTGTCACTGCCGACGCGCTCGGCCTCGATGATCAGCGACCCCCGGCCGTTGACCGTGGCGCCTATCACGCGGTCCCCCGACGCCTTCGCCACCGGCATGGGCTCGCCGGTGATCATCGACTCGTCCACGGAGCTGCCGCCTTCAATCACCGAGCCATCTACGGGAACCTTCTCCCCGGGACGAACCCGCAGGCGGTCACCGATCTGCACCGATTCGAGAGGGACGTCCGCCTCGCTGCCATCGTCGTCGATCCGGCGTGCGGTCTTGGGCGCGAGCCCGAGCAGCGACTGGATCGCGGCGTTGGTCTGGCTGCGGGCACGCAGCTCCATCACCTGGCCGATCAGCACCAGCGTGACGATCATGGCAGCCGCCTCGAAATAGACGTCGACGCGCCCGCCGACGCCCCGGAACGATGCCGGAAAGAGCCCCGGTGCAATGGCGGCGACGACACTGTAGACGTAGGCTACCCCCACCCCCAGGGCGATGAGGGTGAACATGTTCAGGCTGCGATTCACGATGGAACGCCAGCCCCGGACGAAGAACGGCCAGCCGCCCCACAACACCACCGGCGTCGCCAGGGCGAACTCCAGCCAGTTGCGCACGGCGTGGGGTACCAGCGCCTGCATATCCACCCCGGGCACCATGCCGCCCATCGCGAGTGCCAGCACCGGCAGCGCCAGCACCAGGCTCACCCAGAAACGCCGGGTCATGTCCTTCAGCTCCGGGTTCTCTGCAGGCGCCGCGCTGACCTGCTGGGGCTCCAGCGCCATGCCGCACTTCGGGCACTCACCCGGGGCATCCGAGACGACCTCGGGGTGCATGGGGCAGGTGTAACGGACGCCTCCCGATGCCCCGGCCTCCTGGCCGGAATCCCGGGTCCCTGCCGTGCCCGGATTCACGCTATCTCGACTCCCGTGCATGGCTCCCTCCAGACCCATACGTAATCCCACCCCGGGTGGGGTGGGATATGCTTAGAATACGCCGGCAGGAAACGGCTCCGCAACTTTCGCTCGTCTCAGGCGCGCCGGGACGCCCCGACGCGCGCGGAAGCCGCCTGCTCCCCTATCTCAGGCGCCCGCGGACGGCACGGGCCGGATGTCGATCTCACCCTGCATACCGGCCTCGAAGTGGCCCGGGACGTTGCACGCGAACAGAAACCGCTCCGTTCTCTCGAACGTCCATATGACGGACGCGGTCTCTCCGGGGTCGATCATCACGGCATTCGGGTCGGCGTGAGCCTCAGCCCCGCCATCGCTCATGCGCCTGGCCATCTCGGCCCGATGGGCTTTCTGGACCTTCGGCGTCCCCAGGGTGAAATCGTGTTCAAGCTCTCCCTTATTGGTCACGACGAAGCGAACCGTCTCACCCGCCCTGATCTCGATACTCTGGCGATCGAAATACGTATCCCCGGCGGTGATCCGGACCGTGCGGTCAACCTCCGCGGGGTCGCCGGGCCGGCCGCCGGCGAAGCCGGAGCCGTGCTGATCGCCATGCCCCGGACCGGCGATGGCGACATTGACTGCCAGCGCCACGGCAAACGCCGCCGCGACGGAAATGATCGTTGACGTACGCGTCATTCTCGGTCTCCTCATGCCTGGTATTCGCCTGCTCGGCGACGGGGCCGTTCCCGGCCGCGGACGGACACGCCCACATCAGGGGCTGCCCTTCCACGACGGCGGCCTTCAAGTGCAGCGAACGGGAATGCAGCCGGTGGATCACCGGCCTGTAAGCCCCCGGGCATCCCGGCTGGCCGGGACGGAATCCGGAACCCGCGCCGATGCGGCGCCGGTACACACCTGGAAACCGGCCGGCTACCGGCCGGAGAAACCGGGTGCGCTCACGCCCGGAACGCCCTGCCGGCGCTCACCGGGGAACCGGAAATGCATCCGGCTCCTACAGGGGGCTATCCCGAGGCAGTCAGAGTCTGATTCGGCGGGTAGTCAGATAGAGGCCGGGGGAGTGGAGTCGAGGCGCAGCGGGACGATGCGCCGGACCCGCTATCGTCCAGGAACCGGTGACGGGCCGAGGGCCCGCGGCCGCCGGCAACACATCCGGGTCCCGGTCGGAGGCCGTGAGGACCCCGGTGACATCCATCGCCCCGGGCGCGCACGTGGCGTGGTGATCGCCATGATCGCCGATAAGGCCGCTATGGACCTGACCGCCACTACCGGGACGCGCATTGCCATGCAGCGGCGCGCACAGGGCGGCCGCCTGTACTGCCATGACCAGCACCACGACCACGGCAGCTCGCAGCCCCGTCCGGAGAGAGGGGCTCCTTATCGGGCCGCCCGTTGTGGACCTTGCGTCCTGCCGACTGATCATCGCGATACCGGTAGGCATGTCAGAAGTATCCATTCTGCCATACCCGAACCGGCCCGCAATGGGCCGGCGCTATCCCGGAGAGGGCGACGGTCAAAGACCCAACACCCGCCGCAGCCAGGCGCCGATGGCGTGGATTTTCTCCATGCACACGGCGTGCTGCATGGGATAGCCACGTCCTCTGATTTGCCGAATTTACATCCCGATCGCGTTGTTCCTGCACCTCATTGGAGCGACCACCTTTATGTCGGGTGCAACGGCTCCGCGTCCTATTCTTCCGCCCCGGGATACCCGCTCGCGGACATGCACTGGCCACGACTGGCTCGTGGGAGTGCCAGGCCCATGGGCGACGTGGTGGCGGGGTCGCATCGCAGGCCACCCTTGACAAACGCCCGATGGGGAGGGTTATGTTTGCGCTAACATCGCAATAATAGGCAACCACCGGCGTGTGGTCCGTTTCTGCAGCGAACAGGAGCGGTGAGAATCCGAATATCGATGTTAGCGCTGTCATACCGGCAGGCACGCTTGCTTTGACAACGAGGAGGAGGAGACACATGCCAAGCAGTCCTTCTGCTGCGTCGGGTCCCCGGGAGGGCGCCACCTCCGAGCCACGCCCGGAAGCCGCCCGTGGTGGCAGCCGGATCGCCCGGCTGATCGCGTGGCGGGCGTTCAGGCTGCTCGCACCGTGGGTGGTTCTGGTCGCCCTCTGGTACGGATTGCGCTACTCGGGTCTGTTCCGGCCGCAGCTCATACCCACGCCCGACGCAGTCGCGGTCAAGTTCTGGACCCTGCTGACCCGGGACGGGCTGCTGCTCGACATGTACATGTCCACGCAGCGCGTATTCGTCGGGGTCGTCCTCGGCACGCTGTGCGCGGTGCCGGTCGGATTCCTGCTCGGCTGGTACCGGGGGCTGCGGTCTTTCATGGACCCGTTGATCAACTTCTTCCGCGCCCTGCCCCCGATCGCCCTCATTCCGCTGGTGATCGTCTACTTCGGCATCGGTGAGACGGCCAAGGTCATCATCCTCTTCTACGCGTCCTTTTTCGCCAGCGTTATCGTCATGTACGAGGGGATAAGCCAGATCAGCCCCATCTATATCCGGGTGGCGCGCACGCTGGGGGCGAGCGAGTTCGAGATCTTCCACCGCGTCATCATTCCCCTGTCGATCCCCCACATGCTCACCGCGCTGCGCGTCGCCCTCGGTGTTGCCTGGGCGACGCTGGTCGCCTCCGAGCTGGTTGCCGCCCAGCAGGGGCTGGGCGCCGTTATCCAGGACGCCTCCGCCTATTTCCAGCTCGACACGATCTACATGGGCATCATCTGCATCGGCTTCATCGCGCTGTTCATGGACATGGCACTACGCGCGCTGACCCGCCGCCTTCTGAGCTGGCAGGAAGGCTCCACCGACTGAGGGGAAGATCATGCAATCCAGCGATACGAGAATCGTTTTCGATGGCGTCAGCAAGGCCTTCGCGACGGACAAGGGGCCGCTCAAGGTCGTGGACGACGTCTCCTTCTGCGTCGACAGCGGCGAATTCATCTCCCTGGTCGGACCGTCGGGCTGCGGCAAGACCACCATGCTCAACATGGTCGCCGGCTTCATCCAGCCCTCCGAGGGCAGCGTGACCCTGGACGGCACCCCGATCCGGGGCCCCTCGGCGCAGCGCGGCATGATGTTCCAGGAGTACGGCGTGTTCCCGTGGCTGACCATCGAGGAGAACATCGCCTTCGGCCTCAAGCTCAAGGCCAACCGCGTCCCCGCCGCGCAGCGCCGGGAGATCGTCGACCGCTATATCGAGCTCATGGGGCTGGGCGACTTCCGCCGGGACTACCCCAAAATGCTCTCCGGCGGCATGCGCCAGCGCCTCGCGCTGGCCCGCTCCTACGCCGTCAATCCCGAATTCCTGTTAATGGACGAGCCGTTTGGCGCGCTGGACGCGCAGACCCGCTCCGCCATGCAGGACCTGCTGCTCAACGTCCTGCAGGAGGTCGGCAAGACAGTGATGCTCATCACCCACTCCGTCGAAGAGGCGCTCTACCTCTCTTCCAAGATACTGGTAATCAGCGCCCGCCCGTCGCGGATCCGCCGGGTCATCGAGGTCCCGTTTGCCTATCCGCGTCACCCGGAGCTTCACGACACGCAGGAATTCGCGGAGCTGCGCTCCGAGGTCCGCGACATGGTGATGGCGGAATACGCGGCACAGGAGCAACAGGCCCGGAAGAGCCACTGAGACCCGTGAGGAGGACACAGAGAATGAGCTACCAGACCAATCGCAGGAACTTCCTGAAAGGCGTCGGCGCCGGCGCCTCCCTGTTCGCGATGGG
Source organism: Arhodomonas aquaeolei DSM 8974 (assembly GCF_000374645.1). Lineage (GTDB taxonomy): Bacteria > Pseudomonadota > Gammaproteobacteria > Nitrococcales > Nitrococcaceae > Arhodomonas > Arhodomonas aquaeolei. The sequence goes on along the minus strand of NZ_KB894806.1, from coordinate 36,855 downwards.
CGGTGTCGGCCCGCTCATCGCCAAACCGAGGACCAAGGTCAAGGTCGGCTACCTGCACACGCTGGCCGTTGACGGCCAGATGTGGCTGGCCGACGAGATGGGGACCTGGAAGGACCAGGGGCTGGACATGGAGTTCATCCAGTTCACCACCGGCCTGGGCCTGTTTCAGGCGATGGTGGGCGGCAGCCTCGATATGCTCGCCACCGGTGCCGTGGTCTCCAACTTCCCCGCCCGTGGCCAGGGCGAGGTGTTCATGATCAACAACGTGGAATGGGCCACCGCCCAGCTCTGGGTCCACCCGGATATGGGGGCGAACAGGATCGAGGACCTGAAGGGCAAGAAGATCGCGACGACCCGCGGCACCACCGCCCACGTCTTCCTGCACCGCGCGCTGACCGAGGCCGGGCTGGACCCGGACAAGGACGTGGAGCTCGTCAACCAGAGCATGAGCGCGGCGGTGACCGCCTTCATCTCGGGGGCCGTACCGGCGGTGGCCCTGTGGGTCCCGTTCAATGTCCAGGTCGAGAAGCAGGTGCCCAGCGCGAAGAAGCTGGTGGATGCCTCCAGGTACTACCCGGAAGCGGCGATCGTCGGTGGCTGGGCGGCCCGCAACGACTTCTTCAAGGCGCACCCGGAGGTCATCGACAAGGTCATCAAGGGCTGGGTCCCCGCCAACGACTTCCTGGTGAACAAGCCCGACGAGGCCCTGGCGAAGCTCCAGAAGACCCATTACACGAAGGTGCCGCTGGAGGAGCTCAGGGCCCAGTACAAGTACGAGAAGGTCTTCACCAGCGACGCATGGGCCGGGAAATTCCGCGACGGCACGGTCACCGAATGGCTGGACCAGGTCACAGACTTCTTCGTGGACATCGGTGCCATCGACAATCCGCGTCCGGCCTCCGAGTACTTCCACCCCAAACGCTACCTCGACGTCGTGAGCTAACGCATCGCGGGCGCGGCGTCGGCCGCGCCCGCCGGTCCCGCAGGAGCATCAAGGGAGAGACAGATGATTCGAACCATTGGATTCGTCGGCGTCGGCACCATGGGCACCCCCATGGCGCGCAATCTGCTGCGCGCCGGCTACGCGGTGCGTGTCCATGACGTCAACGCCGATGCGGCCGCCGCACTGGAGGCAGACGGCGCCGAACGAGCCGCTTCACCGCGAGAGGCCGCCGAGGGACGGGACGCGGTCATCACCATGCTGCCCAACGGGGATATCGTCGGGGATGCCCTGTTCGGTGCCGACGGCATCGCCGGCGCACTCGCCCCGGATACCCTGTACATCGACATGAGCACGATCCTCCCGGCCCATACCGACGCCTTCCACCGCCGGCTCTCCGAGCAGGACGTGGCCGTCGTCGACGCCCCGGTCGGACGCTCCTCGCAGCACGCCGTGGAAGGCAGGCTACTGATCATGGCCGGTGGCGAGGCGGCGCACGTCGAACGCGCCCGGCCGCTGCTCGAGCGGATGGGCGACACCATCTTTCACTGCGGACCGGTGGGCACCGGACAGCGCATGAAGGTGGTCAATAACTACATGTCCATCGCCCTTAACGCGCTGACGGCGGAGGCTCTGGTGCTGGCCGAATCCAGCGGCCTGGACCGGGAGCAGTCGCGGCAGGTGATGCTGGGCACAGTGGCCGGCCAGGGGCACATGGGCACCACCTACCCGAGCAAGGTCCTCAAGGGCGACCTGACCCCCGGCTTCATGGTCGACCTCGCCCACAAGGACCTGGGTCTGGCCCTGGAGCTGGCGGCCGGGCTCAACGTGCCCACCTACATGGGCGCGGTAGCCCGGCAGACCTACGCCCTGGCACGGCAGGACGGCCGCGGCCGCCAGGACTGGACCGCCCTGTACGAAACCATGCGCGGCCTGGTGACGGACCACGCGGAGGGATGATGCCGCCGCTGCGTGCGAACCCCGCGCCCCGACACCGGCCGTCACCCGGGGCGAACAGTACTCTGGCGCTCGACGATCTCGAAGCCGAGATCGAGGATGCCGGGACTGACCGGCCGGCCGTCGACGCGCTGCATCAGCATGCGCGCGGCCTCACGGCCGATCTCGTAGCGGGGGATGCGCACGGTGGTCAGGCCCGGATTGACCTGGGAGGCCAGCTCGACGTCGTCGAAGCCGGCGATGGAGAGGTCGCCAGGGACATCGACCCCCCGGCGCTGGCACTCGAACAGCGCGCCGATCGCCAGGATATCGTTGGCGCAGAAGACGGCGTCCAGGTCCGGCACCTCGGCACGCATGCGGTTCACGCTCTCGGCACCGGCGTGGAACGAGAACTTGGCCTCGCGAACCAGTTCCGCCCGCTCCGGCAGCCCGAGGTCCCGGATCGCACTGCGGTACCCCCGCAGCCGCTCCCGGGCGCGGTCATTGGCCTCGGTAGGGGCACAGACGAAGCCGATGCACCGGTGTCCGTTCCCGGCGAGGCGAACCACCATGTCGTAGCACGCGCGGTAATTGGAGAAGCCCACGGCCATGTCCACGGCCTCGCCCTGGACGTTCCAGGTCTCGACCACGGGTATACCCGCGGACTTCATCAGCGTGCGGGCCCGCTCCGCATGGGCGAGCCCCGTCACCAGCAACCCGGCCGGCCGCTGCGCCAGCAGGGCCGTGATCAGCTGTGCCTCCCTCTCCAGCGAATACCCCGTGGCACCGAGGAGCAGCTGATAGCCCGCCGGCGTGAGCACGTCGGTCAGGCCGTGAATCGTATCCGCGAAGATGGAGTTGGTAATGGTCGGCACCAGCGCCGCAATAACGCTGGTTCGCCGGGACGCCAGGCTGCCGGCGACGCTGTTGGGTACGTAGCCGACCGCCTCGATCGCATTCAGGACGCGCTCCCGGGTCTCCTCCGCCACCTTGCCCGGCTGATTGAGCACACGCGAGACGGTGATCGAGGACACGCCGGCGATCCGGGCGACGTCTTCCATGCGGACCGGGGGCTTTTTCTGCATAGCGGCGGGAGTCAGTACCTGTCGCGGCTGTTCATCTGTTTTTTGAATGTTAGCGCTTTCAGGCCGGGGCGAACAATCCGCCCCGGCCGACGGCGCACGACCCGGAGGATGCTTCCATGTACGAGTACGGCTACCTGAGCGGCGGCGAGTGGATCGACCACGGCAAGCGCTTCGAGACGCACAATCCCGCGCGCCCCGGCGAGCGGGCCGGACGTTACACGGCCACTCCGCCGGAGGCAGTGGCCGGCATGGTCCGCGCGGCGGACGTCGCTCAGCGGGACTGGGGCGCGCGCCCGCCGGTGGAGCGCTCCCGGCAGGTACAGCGGTTCCTCGACGCAGTGGAGGCGCGCGCGGAGGCCATCGCCGTGGCGGTGACCCGGGAGCAGGGCAAGCCCCTCGCCGAGGCGCGCGGCGAGACCGGTAAATCACTCCGGGAGGCCCGCTTCATGGCCGGCGAGGCCGCCCGCCCTCACAGCGAGGTCATGCCCGGCCAGCGGCCGGGCATGCGCAACCTGGTGCTGCGCCGGCCACGCGGCGTCATCGCCGCGGTCACGCCGTGGAACTTCCCCGTGCTCACCCCCATGCGCAAGATCGCACCCGCGCTGACCTTCGGCAACGCCATCGTACTGAAGCCCTCGGAGTTCACCCCGGCAGCCGCGGCCATCATCGCCGAGGCGGCACTGGAGACACTGCCCCCGGGGCTGCTGCAGCTGCTCCACGGCGGCGCCGGGGCCGGGACCGCGCTGGTCTCCGACCCGGGCGTGCACGGCGTGACTTTCACCGGCTCGGTGGCGACCGGGCGCCGGATCTACGCCGCGGCGGCAGCGAATCTGGCCGAGGTATCGCTGGAGCTCGGCGGCAAGAACGCCGTGGTCATCAACGATAGCGACGATCTCGACGGCTGCCTGGACCAGGTGGTGGGCGCGGCCAACCAGTGCGCCGGACAGCGTTGCACCGCGATCAGCCGGGTCATCGTCCGGGAGGATCTCCGCGACGACGTCCTCCGGGGGCTGGTCGCCCGCGCCGAGGCGGAACGCCTGGGCGACGGCGCCGTCGACGGCACCACCATGGGACCGCTGACCAACCGCGACCAGCTGGAGCGCGTGGACGCCTACGTCCGCGAGGGCCTGGAAGCGGGCGCCCGTGCGCTCACCGGCGGCCGGAGGGCACAGGTCTCCGGCTGCGAGGACGGTTTCTTCTTCGAGCCCACGGTCCTCGCCGACGTCACCCCGCAGATGAGCGTCGCCCGGGAGGAGATCTTCGGGCCGGTGCTCTCGGTGCTGACCTACCGCGATTTCGACGAGGCCCTGACGATCCTCAACGGCGTCGAGTACGGCCTGACCTCGGCGCTGTTCTCCAACGACAACCACCTGGTACAGCGGTTTCTGGACCACAGCCAGAACGGCATGATGCACGTCAATCACGGCACCGTGCCGGACGACCACATGCCCTTCGGCGGTATCCGTCACTCCGGCGTGGGCGCCTACTCCGTGGGCCGTTCCGCCGTCACCTTCTACACCACCGAGCATTCCGCCTATCTCCGGCACGCGTAGGAGGAGAACCGGCATGAACGCCCCCGTGACGCTTCCCGACGCCGGCCCGGTCTCGGTCAGCCGTGTGCAGGCATGGGTCTTCCGGGCACCGATCGACACCCCGGTGCGTACATCGTTCGGGGTGATGACCGACCGCCCGGCGGTCCTGGTCCGGGTCGAGGACCCGGACGGCGCCTTCGGATGGGGAGAGATCTGGTGCAATTTTCCCACCTGCGGGGCCGAGCACCGGGCCCGGCTGGTGGACTCCGTGCTCGCGCCCAGGCTGGTGGGCCGCTCCTTCACCAGCCCCGATCAGGCCTACGCCCGGCTCGCCGGTGAAACGCACACGCTGGTGCTGCAGACACGCGAATACGGACCCGTAGCCCAGGCGCTGGCCGGCGTCGACCTCGCCCTGTGGGACCTGGCGGCACGCCGCCGCCGCGTCCCCCTGTGGCAGCTGCTGGGCGCCGACCGGCAGCGGGTACCCGTCTATGCCAGCGGCATCAATCCGGAGCTGGCCGGGGAGCGCGTTGCCGAATGCCGCGCCGCCGGCTACCGGGCATTCAAGATCAAGGTGGGATTCGACGCCGCCGCGGACCTGTCGGTGGCCCGCGCCGCGGCGGACGATCTCGGCGACGGCGAGCAGCTCATGCTGGACGCCAATCAGGCCTGGGACCGGGACACCGCGCTGGACATGGTGCGGCACCTGCCCCATGAGCGGCTCGAATGGCTGGAGGAGCCCATGCCGGTGGATTCACCCGCGGCGGACTGGACGACACTGGCCCGGGCCTCGCCGGTGGCGCTGGCCGGCGGCGAGAACCTCGCCGATGCCCCCGGGTTCGACCAAAGCATCGAGCTCGGCGCCCTGTCGGTGTTGCAGCCCGACCTCTGCAAATGGGGCGGTATCACCGGCTGCTACACCGTCGCCCGGCGTGCGCGGGGGGCGGGGCGCCGGTACTGCCCCCACTATCTGGGTGGCGGTATCGGGCTTATCGCCTCGGCGCACCTGCTCGCCGCGGCCGGCGGCGATGGCCTGCTGGAGGTCGACAGCAACCCGAATCCGCTCCGCCGGACACTGGCACAGCCCTATCCCGCCGTCAGCGACGGCGGGATGACGCTCTCCGGCGATCCCGGTCTCGGCGTCGAACCGGATCTGGAGACCGCGGCACGCTGGCAGGTCCTGCACACGGACCGGCACCGCTAACCCGTGGGGCGAAGTGCGATCCGTGCAATGCCGCCGGGGAACGCCGGCCTCCGCCCGCCCCGCGCGGCCCCTTACAGCGAGAGCACCCGCCGCAGCCAGGCGCCGATGGCGTGGATTTCCTCCATGCACACGGCGTGCTGCATGGGATAGTCGTGCCACTCCACGGTGTAGCCCGCCTGTTCCAGGCGCTCGGCGGAGCGCCGCCCGAACTCGAAGGGCAGGACCGGGTCCTGACGGCCGTGGGCCATGAACACCGGGGTGTCCGCGTTGGCCGCTGGCGCCTCCGCGAGGCGCTCGCGCAGGGGCAGGTAGGTGGACAGGCCCATGATGCCGGCAAGCCGCTGCGGATGGTTGAGCGCGGTGTGCAGGGCCACGGCGCCGCCCTGGGAGAAACCCGCGAGCACCAGCCGCTCCGCGGGGACACCGCGCCCGGACTCCCGCTCGATCAGCGCGGTGACCGCCGCGCGGCTGCGCTCCAGGCCATCGGCGTCCTCGTGCATGGACTCGTCGAGGCCGTAGAGGTCGTACCAGGCACGCATGGACATGCCGGCATTCAGCGTGACCGGGCGCACCGGTGCGTGGGGGAAGACGAACCGCACCCGTGCGTCACGGGGCAGCCCCAGCTCCGGGACGACGGGCTCGAAGTCATGGCCATCGGCCCCCAGCCCGTGCAGCCAGATCACGGCGGCATCCGCGTCCTCGCGGGCACCGGTCTCGACCGTCTCCAGCAGTTCCTCGCTCATCTCGATCCTCCGCATACGTTTGCCGCGGGCATTCTACTAGGAACACCGCGTTCTCACGTGCGGCGACGGGTGGCGCCCGTCAACAGCGCCGGGCATCATCGCTATAATGCCGTGTTTTCCCAGGAGGTCCCATGACGCTTCGAGCCGCCGCCATTGCCGTCGCCCTCGCCGCCCTCACGGCCCTGGCCGGATGCGGGCGCAAGGGGGATCTCTACCTGCCGCCGCCGGCGGACACCCCCGCGGACGGCCAGCCAGCCAACACCGCAAACGACTGAGGAGCATCCATGGGCTTCGAGCTTCGCGACGGCCAGTGGTGGGCCGAGGACGTCCCCCTGCAGGCCATCGCCGACGAGCACGGCACCCCCGCGTACGTCTACTCCCGCGCCGCCATCGAGTCGGCATGGCGCGCCTTCGACGCGGCCTTCGCCGGCCATGACCACCTGGTCTGCTACGCGGTCAAGGCGAACGGCAACCTCGCCGTGCTCAACCTCCTCGCCCGTCTCGGCTCCGGCTTCGACATCGTCTCCGGCGGCGAGCTGGAGCGCGTGCTCGCCGCCGGCGGCGATCCGGCGAAGGTGGTGTTCTCCGGCGTGGGCAAGAGCGAGGCGGAGATGCGCCGCGCCCTTGAGGCGGGCATCCTGGCGTTCAACGTGGAGTCCGCGGCCGAGCTCCAACGCCTGGACCGCGTCGCCCGGGCAGCGGACCGGCAGGCACCAGTCTCCATCCGCGTGAACCCGGACGTCGACCCGCAGACACACCCGTACATCTCCACCGGGCTCAAGGAGAACAAGTTCGGCGTGGGCATCGACGAGGCCGCCGCGCTCTACCGCGAGGCCGCGACCATGCCCGGCATCCGGATCACCGGCGCCGACTGCCACATCGGCTCACAGCTCACCTCCGTGACCCCCGTCGCGGACGCCCTCGACCGCCTGCTGGTGCTGGTGGACAGCCTCGCCGCCGACGGCATCGAACTGGAGCACCTGGACCTCGGCGGCGGTGTCGGCATCCGCTACCGCGACGAGGCGCCGCCGGCGCCGGACGACTACGCCGCCGCACTGCTCGAGCGCCTGGCAGACCGCACCCAGCGCCTGCTCATCGAGCCGGGGCGGGCCATCGTCGGCAACGCCGGCGTCATGCTCACCCGGGTGGAATATCTCAAGCACAACGGCGGGCGCGACTTCGCGGTGGTGGACGCCGGCATGAACGACCTGCTGCGCCCGGCGCTCTACCAAGCTTGGCAGGCCATCGAGGCGGTGCAACCGCGCAGCGACCGCCCGGCCGCCGCCTACGACATCGTCGGCCCGGTGTGCGAGAGCGCGGATACTCTCGGCGGCGAGCGCGAGCTGGCGCTCGCCGCCGGCGACGTCCTCGCGGTGCACTCCGCGGGGGCCTACGGCTTCGTCATGGCCTCCAACTACAACGCCCGGCCCCGGCCGCCGGAGCTGCTGGTCGACGGTGGCCGGGTCACAGTCGTGCGCGAGCGCGAGCGCTACGCCGATCTCTGGCACGGCGAGCATCTCCCCGGACCGGACTGAACCACCGCCCGGCGTGTGCGCTTGTCACCTCGCGCGCCGGGCCATATCCTCGGCCCGAGGGGATGATCAAGCCCCCGCGCGAGACAAGAGGATCACCACGACGGTGTCTGGCGACAACCTGCCGGTGGCGCTGGTAGCGCTGATACCCGTACTCGTCTTCTTCCTCTGGCAGTTCTGGCAGAGCCTGAACCGGTTCGCCGGGCGGCCGTACGGCCGGCAGGTCACGCCGCGCGCGCTCGTCGCGGGGCTCGGCCTGATCGCCCTGATACTGTTTTTCATGCTGTGACGGACATCCTCATGCAGGCACTGCACTTCGCCAAGATGGAGGGCCTCGGCAACGATTTCGTCGTCATCGACGCCACCGCCGAGCCCGTCGAGCTCACCGCCCCGCAGGTCCGGGCGATCGCCCACCGGCGCCTGGGCGTGGGCTGCGACCAGGTGCTGCTCGCCGAACCCCCGACCCGCGACGACGCGGACTTCCGCTACCGCATCTTCAACGCCGACGGCGGCGAGGTGGAGCACTGCGGCAACGGCATCCGCTGCCTCGCCCGGTTTCTCCAGCAACGCGGCCTCGCCGGCACCGGGACCCTGCGCATCGAAACCGCGGGCCGGCTGATCACGGTCACCCTGCGCGATGACGACGTCTCCGTGGACATGGGCCCGCCGGAGCTCGAGCCCGACGCCATCCCGTTCCGCACCGAGGAACGCGCGGTGGCGTATCCGCTGCTCGTCGACGGCGCCGAGCTCGAGATCAGCGCGGTATCCATGGGCAACCCCCATGCCGTGCTGCTCGTCGAGGACGTCGACCGCGCACCGGTCACCGAGCTCGGCCCCACCATCGAGCGCCATTCCGACTTCCCCAACCGGGTCAACGCCGGTTTCCTCCAGGTCGTCGACGGTGGCCACGCCCGCGTGCGCGTCTACGAACGCGGCGCCGGCGAGACCCTGGCCTGCGGCACCGGCGCCTGCGCCGCGGTGGTGGCGGGCCGGCTCCGCGGCCTGCTCGACGAGCACGTCGAGGTGGCACTGCGCGGCGGTACACTGGTGATAGACTGGGCGGGCGGTGACGCACCGGTGATCATGACCGGACCGGCGCGTCACGTCTTCGACGGCGTCATGCCCGCGCCCCCGGCAACGGAAGACCCGGCACCATGAACGAGTACGCCGAAAACGAGCCGGCCGTGGACGAGGCGGAGGAGGCCCGGATCGCGGGCTACCTGGCCGACCACCCCGGCTTCTTCACCCGTCACAAGGGCCTGCTCGTCACCCTGCACATCCCCCATGACGTGGCCCCCGCGATCTCGCTGCTGGAGTACCAGGTCCGTGTGCTCCGCGACGACGAACGCCGCCTGCGCCGGCGCCTGGACCAGCTCCTGCGCATCGCCCGGGACAACGACCGCCTCTCCGGGCAGCTCCACCGCCTGACCCTGGAGCTGCTCGACGCCGGCAGCGGCGAGGCGGCGGTCAACGCCCTGCAGGGCGTGCTGCAGAGCGACTTCCGCGCCGACCGCGTCGAGGTCACGCTGATCGGCAACGCCCTCGGCCACGTCCACGCCCGCCACACAGGCCGCGAGGACAGCCTGGCACGGCGGTTGCGCGAGCTCTTCCTCGGCCACCAGCCGGTGGTCGGCCGCCTGAGCGGCGACCAGATGCAGGCGGCCTTCGGCGAGGGGGCCGAGGGGCTGCGCTCCGCGGCGGTAATCCCGCTGGACGACGGCCCGGTGCAGGGGATCGTGGCCATCGGCAGCCGCGACCCGGAGCGCTATCACGGAGAGCTCGGCACCGTCTTCCTGCAGCGCCTCGGCGAGGTCGTGGCCCGCCAGCTCCGCCGCGACGCCACGGACCACGATGGCTGACGTCGACGACCTCGACGCCGGCGTCGCCGCCTTCGGCGCCCATCTCCGCGACGAGCGCGGCCTCTCCGCTGCCACCTGTCACCACTACCGCCGCGACCTCGAGGCCTTTGCCCACTACTGCCGCGACGCCGGCACCACGCACTGGTCGCGGGTCACCAGCGCCGAGGTGCGCGCCTTCGTCGCCGCCGGCCACCGCCGCGGGCTCGGCGGACGGTCCCTGGCACGGGCGCTTTCGGCCCTGCGCACCTTCTTCGCCTACCTCATGCGCGAGGGCATCGCGACGGCCAACCCCGCCGCCGACGTGACCGCACCGAAGAGCGGGCGCCGCCTGCCGGAGACCCTGGCGGTGGACGAGGCCGCCCGGCTGCTCGACGGCCCCGCCGACGATGACACCCTGGCGCTGCGCGACCGTGCCCTGTTCGAGCTGGTCTACTCCAGCGGCCTGCGCCTCGCCGAGGTCGCGGCACTGGACGCCGCCGACGTCACCCACGACCCGGAGACCCTCCGCGTCGTCGGCAAGGGCGCGCGCACCCGCATCGTCCCGGTCGGACGCACCGCCCGCGCGGCCCTGCAGGCGTGGCTCACCGTACGCGAGGGCCTGGCCCCGGCCACCGAGCCGGCACTGTTCGTCAGTCGCCGCGGCCGGCGGCTCGCCCACCGCTCCATCCAGCAGCGCCTGCGCGCCCTCGCCGACGAGCGCGGCCTCGGCCGCCCGGTGCACCCGCACATGCTCCGGCACGCCTTCGCCACCCACCTGCTGGAGTCCAGCGGCGACCTCCGCGCCGTCCAGGAGCTGCTGGGCCACGCCAGCCTCGCGACCACCCAGGTCTACACCCACCTGGACTTCCAGCACCTAGCCGAGGTCTACGACCGCACCCACCCGCGGGCCCGGCGCAAGCGAGACTGACCGCTGCGGCGACGGTCATCGCCGGGGCGCAGCCATTGAGGGAAGCTCGCACAGGTATCGCTCCAGCCAGCCGAACCCGATTCGTTCCTGTTCCAGACGCAGGTTCGCTCCCAGGGCATTGTCACGGAGGTCGCGGAACAGGGCCTGCTCGGCCCCGGTGAGCCTGTGGAGCTCGCCGGTGAAGCGCTGCTCGGCGGCCTCGCTGACCCACAGGGCCTGGTGGGCATCGAGGGTCTCCCGGTCCATGAGCAGGGAGCGGGTATGGGGCAGGTGGCTGCGCAGGCGCTCGAGGATGGCGAAGCCGTGGGTATCGATATCGCCCCAGTAATGGACGGCCACCCGGTGCAGCCAGGGGATGGCGCCGAGCTGATCCAGCGCGTAGCCCAGGCCGAAGATGACCAGGCCGGCGGGGTGGTCGGGGAAGGCCAGGCCGTTGATCTCGTTCTCGGTGATGAACACCGTGCGCACCGGCGGCTCGGCCTGGTCCGGATCCAGGGCGGCGAGCTCCGCCACCGGCACGGCCAGGTCGGTGAGGCCGCGGATGGCCAGGGCCGGGTCCAGCACACGGAAGCGCAGCCGCAGCGGGCGCTGGCGCAGGCCGTAACGCGCCTCGAAACCGCGGGCCCCGGTGTGCCGAGTGTCCACGGCGGACTCGGGCAACGCCAGATCCAGCAGCTCGGCCAGCAGGCGGCGGCGGTTGCCGATGAACTTGGTGTCCACGCCGGGGATGTCCAGCTGGCGCAGGTACAGCCCCGGGCGGGGATGGGCCTGGAGGTAGTCCACCACCGCCAGCAACCGGGGCCATTCCTCGGCGTGCTCCAGGGCGGTGAGCGGCCGGCGGGCCAGCCATTCCAGCAACGCCGGCTGGCGCGCCCGGGTGGTTTCCACCAGCGCGTCGAAGCGCCGGGCGTCCTGCTTGCGGCCCAGCAGGGCCAGGGCATCGTCGGCGTCGGCCACCCAGGCGGCGGTGGGCAGCCGGTTGGTGCCGTGGACGCGGTTGCGCACCGGCTGCCAGTCCAGCCGGTAGCCGTGGCCGCGGACCTCGCGGCTGTGCTCACGTAGGTTTCGGACCCAGTCGCGGACGGCCTCGAAGTGCTCGGCCACCTCGCCGCCGGTGGGGGTGCGAAGACGCAGGCGCAAGGGGAAGGGGGATTCGCGGTGGACCCGGGCGGCCAGCAGCTCGCCGCGCCGCCAGCGTTTTTCCAGCTGACGGCGCAGGTCCTCGGGGTCGGTCCAGGCGGTCTTTGGGCTCACAGCGACTGGGCGGCGTCGGCCTGGCCCGTGCCGGTGCGGGCGGCCTTTTCGGCGTGGTATTCCTCGATGGTGAGGTTGCGCACCATCGAGCGGGCGCCGTCCGGGGAATGGACGAAGCCCACGCTGGCCACGAAGGGCTCGATGATGTGGATCTTCTGCAGCGGCGTGACGATGAGCAGCTGCAGGTTAAGCCGCCGGAACAGCTCCAGGCCGAAGCGGGCGGACTCGTCCGAGCCGCGGCCGAAGGCCTCGTCGATGACCACGAAACGGAATGTCCGCGAGCGCCGGGCGCCGGCCTCCAGGCCGAACTGGTAGGCCAGGCTGGCGGCCAGCACCGTATAGGCCAGCTTCTCCTTCTGGCCGCCGGACTTGCCGCCGGAGTCGGTGTAGTGCTCGTAGGCACTGTCGTCCTCGCGCCATTTCTCCTCGGCGGAGAAAGTAAACCAGTTGCGCACATCGGTGACCTTGCGCCGCCAGCGCCGGTCCGCCTCGGCGGTGCCCTCCCGGCCGCGCAGCCGCTCGATGATCCCGCGCACCTGCAGGAACTTGGCCTCGGAGTAAGCAGCGTCGTCATCGGCGCCGATGGTGCCCTCGGTACAGCTGCGCAGGTCACGCTGGAAGTCCCGGATCTCCACGTCGACGGCGGGCTCGGCCAGCAGCTCGATGTAGCGTCCCTGGTTGAAGTCGATGCCGTGCAGGGAGCGGTTGATGATGTCGATGCGCTCGCGGATGCCCTGGCGCTGGCGGTTGAGATGGGCCTGGAAGCTGGCCACCTCTCGAATGGTGTTCTCGTTGAGCAGCGCCTTGAAGCGCTGCTCGAAGCGCGGCAGGTCATCGTCCCTGAGGGTCGCCAGCATGGCCGCATACTCGCCGGCGGCGGCCAGGTTCGCGTCCATCTCCCGGGTCTCCAGGGGCCAGCTGTGGCAGAAATCGCTCATGGCGTTGACCACCCGTTCGGCCAGGCGCTTGAGCTGTTTCTCCTCCCGGTCAATCCGCTCCTGCAGCCAGCGGCGCATGTCGGACTGGCGATTGTCGCAGGACTCCACGGTGAGCTGCTGCTCGCCGAGGGCCTCCGGGCGCAGGTCCCGTAGGGCCGGGAAGGCCTGCTCGCGCTGCGCGTCGGTAGCGGCCTGGTGCACCGCCCAGGCAGCCCCCAGGGCCTCGGTAGCCCACTCCCGGCGCTCCTCCAGCTTGGCGCGCTCGTCCCGGGCCTTCTCCCGCTCGGCGTCGGTCTCCGCACGGGCCTGCTCCAGCGCTTCCAGCTGGCCCTGCAGGGCGCGGAGCTGGTCCGAGGCCTGTTCGATATGGCGTTTCTCCTCCTCCAGCCGGGCGATCTCGCTGGTGACGGCGCGCCAGTCCAGCTCGCGAAAGTCGGCGAACATCTCCAGCTGGCCCAGGGCCGTGGCCCGCTGCTGGAGCTCGCCGGCGTGCTTCTGCAGGGTGGCGATCTCATCGCCGGACTCGGCCATGCGCTGCTGCAGGTCGGCGGCCTGCTTTTCCAGGGCGGCGATCTTGGCCTCGTTGGACCAGCCCAGGATGAAACGGGAGCGGTCGTCGATGCGGTGGCGGTCGTCCTTCTCGTGGCGCTCGCCGCCGGTCTTGATCTGTCCGGCGCGAGTGACGGCCTTGGGCTCGCGGCGGAAGCGGGCCAGGTCGGCGCAGCAGGCGTAGTCGAAGCGCCGGGCCAGCTCCTTCTCCAGCCAGGGATAGAACGCCGAATCCGGGCGGATGGCCAGCTTGCGCACCAGGGAGTCCGGGTGCAGGTCCGCCGACCGGGTCTCGCGGGGCTGGCGCACCCGATAGTAAACCAGCCGGCCACGCAGGTGGGTGCGCTCCACCCACTCGGCCACCACCGGGTAGTGCGTGTCCGGCACCAGCAGGGACAACCCGAAGTTGTGCAGCAGCCGCTCGGCGGCGCCCTCCCAGTCGCGCTCGTCGTCGCGGACCTGGATCAGCTCGCCGGCGAAGGGCAGGGCCTCAGGCTCAAGGTCCAGCTCCTCGCACAGACGCTGGCGCAGGGCCAGGCTGGCCGCCGGCAGGTTGGTGCGGCGTTGACGTAGGGAGGTGAGCTCGGTGTCGATGGCCTCGTGCTGCTCGCGCAACTCGCGGAAGGCCACCTCGGCCTCGGTGCGCTGGTTCTGCAGCTCGCCGGCACGCGCCTCGGTGCGCGCGCGCTCGGCGGCCAGGCGCCGCTGGTTGTCCAGGAAGGTGTCTGCGTCGGCCGCCTCGGGCAACTCCAGGGATCGAGCCAGCCGGTTATACTGCTCCGCCCGCCCGCGCCGGGCCTGCTCCTCGCAGCGGCGCTCCTCGATCTCCCGGGCCAGGCGCTCCAGGCGGTCGCCACCCTGCTCGGCGATGGCCTGACGCAGCTCGTCGCGCTCCTCCCCCTGACCCCGACGGCGCTCGTCCAGTCGCTCAATGCGGCTGCCGGTCCGGGCCAGATCGGCGCCCAGCCGCTCAAGGCGCTGCTCCAGCAGGTCCGCCTTGAGCCCGGCAAACCAGGGCTCCAGGGCCTCGCGGCAGGCCCGCCAACGCTCCACCTGGCTGTTCAGCTCGGCGTGGCGGTCAGCATCGGCCACCAGCGGTTCCAGGGCCTCGATCTGGCGGCGGGCGTTGACCACCGCATCGTGGGCCCGATTGAGGTCGTCGAAGTGGCCGATCAACGCCTCGATCTTCTCCTCGACCGGGGCGGCTTCCAGCATGTGGCTGCGCACGAACTCGGTGAGATTACCCACCGACTTCATGGACACGGTCTGACTGAACAGCTCCAGGGCCTGCTCGCCGTTAATGCCGAAGCGCCGACGGAAGGCCGCGCCGTAGGGCGGAAAGGTGTCGTGGACCTCCACCCGCGGCGCGTCGCGCAGGCGTTTCTTCAGGGCGTTGATGTCGGCGCCGAAGTCGGCGAAATCGCCGGCGACGGACAGCGCCGCGTCGGCCACAACGTAGAAGCGCTGGGGCTGGCCCTGGTCCTTGACCCAGAACACCTGGGCCAGGGTGACGTCGTGGTCGAAGCCTTCGTTGCGAAAGCGGGCCAGGATCACCGAGTAGCTGTTGTGATCGCGCAGGGCTACGGGCTTGGCCGCCGCGCCGGCCTCGTCGCGCTCGGACTTGTAATAGCCCAGCACGTAC
Source organism: Arhodomonas aquaeolei DSM 8974 (assembly GCF_000374645.1). Lineage (GTDB taxonomy): Bacteria > Pseudomonadota > Gammaproteobacteria > Nitrococcales > Nitrococcaceae > Arhodomonas > Arhodomonas aquaeolei. Next base: position 21,734 of record NZ_KB894806.1, on the reverse strand, counting down.
GAGCGCAACGAGCGCTCCCGGGCCTCGGCACCGGCGGCCTTGTTGTAAGTGATGCGCTGGGCCGGCACCAGCAGCGTGGTGACGGCGTCCACCAGGGTGGATTTGCCGGAGCCGATATCGCCGGTGAGCAGGGCGTTGTCGCCGCCGGGCTCGATGCGCCAGACGCGGTCGTGGAAGGTGCCCCAGTTGTAGACCTCCGTGGCCTGCAGGCGAAATCCGGCGCGGGCCTCGGAGGCGGTGAAATCCAGCGGCTGCAGCTCCATCATCCCTCCGCGGCGGCGTCGCTGCCAGTGCCCCCGATGTAGGCCCGGTAGGCGCGCAGCCGTTCGTCCAGCTCGCCAAGCCACTGGGCGTCGACGAAGGCTTTGAGGATACGGCGGACCTCGAAGCGCTCCTCCTGGCCGCGCATGCGCCGCAGCATACCCAGCTCCACGGCCTTTTTGATGTGACTGTCCATGCGATCCAGCAGCCTGGCCTCGTTGGCGGTCTCCGGGAGGAACACCCGTATCTGCTCGACGATCTGCTCGCGGGAGAGCACCAACCGAGTGTCGCCGCCGGTGGCGTCGTGCTCGGCCAGCTTCTTGCGCAGCAGGGCCAGCAGCAGGCTCACCGGGTAGCTGAGCTGGCGCCGCGCCACCAGCCGCGGCAGCTCGTCGCCGGCGTCCGGGTCCCGGGGGCGCTGGCGCAGAAAGGCGTAGCCCTCGGCCTCGTCCAGGATCAGCTCCAGGCCCAGCACGGCGACATAGTCCCGCACACGGGCCTGCAGGTTCAGCAGCCCCTGCCAGAGCTGCGGCGCGCTGTCTCGATGGAGCACGCCGCGGAACAGGGCCACCAGCACCTGGGACAGGCGGTCGCCGTCGAGGGCGGTGGGCGCGGTCTCGTAATCGTTGTCCGTCATGCGTCTATGGTAAGCGTTGTTGGCGCTTGGATCATGCCCGTAGCCCGTAGGTCGGGCACGCTTGGTGCCCGACATCCCGGGCCCGCCGGCCGTCATGGATATCGGCGTCCTCTCCGGCCAATGCCGGCCTACGTGGCGCCGTGCCCCGGCGTGTTGCTGTTGGGCACGTGTCGGCTCCCGCAGGAGATCTGTCCTGGAACAACACGCAAGCCCAGCTTCGCCGAGGGAATCGCCCCGCGACGACCGCACCCCCTCGCGCGGCCGCGCCGGGCTGCCAAAGCGCGGCGGCTCAGGCGCCGCGGCTGAACAGCACCCGGGGTACGGCGGCGCGACGGATAACGTCGTCGGCGTCGATCCATTCCACGTGATCGGTCTGACTGTCCTCGATAACCGAGTCCGGGTCCTCGCTGGCCAGGGCCAGGTAGGTGACCAGCTCAGCAAGGCCCTGTTCCAGCGGATGCTCGCGGATCACCGCCGCCAGGCTTACCGGGGAGTGGCGGTTCAGGGCCCGGCGGATGTGCCCGCGCAGGCGCTCGCGGTCCACGTAGACCTGCTCGAACAACGCCTCCGGGTCGATGTCCTCGTCACCCTCCACCAATACCTGGTCGCGGATGTCGGGCTTGACCGGCGGGGTGAACAGGGGCCGTTCCATGGGCAACTCCACGGTGGGCGAGGGCTCGTCCAGCGCCATCACGTCGCCGCTGGGCGGGCTTTCCCGCAGGGCCACGGCGTGCTGCTCGATGTCGCGGATCAGGTCCATGATCCGCCGGTTCTCCAGCCAGGCCTGGTCATCCAGGTAACGGCGCAGCTGCTGGGAGAGCCGGGCCACCGTGCGCTGGGTGGTCTCGCCGGCCTCCAGCCAGTCGTAGTGGATGCGGCGCACGCGCGGGTCCGGCTCCAGCTCGGCGACAGGCTCCAGCGACAGCGCCCGTTCCAGCAGCTCGGTGAGCTCCTCCTGGCGTGCCGGCGACATGAGGAAATCCCAGAACGCGCGGAAGCTCCTGCCCTGATCGGACTCGGCGATGACGTCCTGCTCGCCGAACACCTCCTCCAGGAGCTCGCCGCGGCCGCCGGACCAGGTAGCGATGCGCTCGCGCACCGCCCGGTCCAGCTCGCGGAAGTTCTGTTCCACCTGGCGGAAGTCCGCCAGCAGCGCCCGGGCGGTGCCAGTGGCCTGGAGGAAACGCTCGCGCAGCCGGGTCGGGTTCATCTGCTCCAGCTCACCAGCCTGAATGCGCTCGATCTGCGCGTCGACCTCCGCGCGCTGGCGCTTCAACTCATCGATGCGAGCCTGGGGATCGGTCTCCGCGCCCTGAACCAGCTCGTGGAGAAGATCAAAGACCGTGCGCAAGCGCGACTCGGCACCGACGAACTGCACTCGCTCTTCCAGTCCCACCACCCACTGTATGGCCTTCTCCGTGGCGGGCATGAGGTCGTAGTGGGGCTCGTCGCTGTCCGTGGGGTAGTAGCGACGCAGCCAGCCCCGGTCGTCTCCGGCCCAGTCGTTGAGATAATCCAGCGCGGCCCGCGGGAAGGCATCCTCACCCTCGCTTTCGCGCAGATGGAAAAGGTAGTCCTCCAACTGCGCCGCCAGCTCCTGCTCGCCCAGGGCCCGAACGTTGGGGCCGATAAAGGCGTGGTGGAGAAAGCCGACGATCAGGGGCGCGCTGTCGGCGGTGAGCAGCCGCCACGCCGGATGATTGCGGCGCAGGTAACGGGCGTGATCGTAGTCCATGTGGACAGTTTCCGTGCCGTGATCGCCCGCGTCTACGATGCAAACCATCACCCGGCAATTCCGATTGTGACAATGCATGGTGGCTCAACGACACTCCAGGGCCAACGTTACCCTGTTCACCGCAGTGGCGATGTCGCACACGGCCGACGTCCGGCTGCACACGCGGGTAGGTCGTGCGCCGCAGGCGTGCGACGTCTCGGCCGTTTCATGCGTGCCTGCGACCGGTTCAGCCGGACGGCGCGCCAGAAGAATTTGCTGACCCTCGCCCTGTTGGGACAGACAACGAAAGACACGGGACACCAGTGGCCCGGGTCGATATCTGCATGGCCATTCCAATGGCCTGCCTTGCCGGACCAGCAATGCACGCCCGACAATGACTGACGCCACGAGTCGTGGCGCATAGCATCGAGGCGAGCAAGCCGGGTCCCAGGATTACCAGCCGAGCCGAGGGTAAACCGCCGGGCAACACGTCGGACGTGCCGTATCCGGAACAAATACCGGCAAGGTTCGCGTGCGATTTGGCGGTGTCCGCCGTCCTGGCCGTTCCGTTGCAACTGCTAACAGGGAATAGGGCGCCGACGCCGGCCGCTATCAAAGGACCACTCTTCCCGCCCCGCTCCGGGCCCGAACCAACGAAGCGGGCCCCAGTAAAAGTGGACAAAGGGCGCAAATGTCGACCAGTACTGCCAACCTCATCAATTTCGTCTTCGAAATCGCGAACAAGCTCCGAGGCCCCTATCGCCCGCCCCAGTACCGCAAGGTAATGCTGCCGATGACGGTGCTGCGCCGGCTGGACTGCGTGCTCGCGCCAACCAAGGAGCAAGTGCTCGCGGAGTACAAAAAACTGCAGGCGCAGGGCCTGGAGGGCGAGGCGCTTCATCGGGTACTGGCAGGAAAGGCAAGCAAGGGCCGCAATTACCCCCTTTACAACATTAGCCCCTATACCTTTGAGAAGCTCCTTGCCGACCCGGAGAACATCGCCACGAACCTGACCAGCTACATCAACGGCTTCTCCGAGTCGGCGCGGGTCGTGTTCGAGGCCTTCGACTTTGAGTCGGAGATCGAGAAACTGGACAAGGCCAACCGCCTGTATCTCATCGTCAAGGCGTTCACCGACCCGAAGATCGACCTGCATCCGGATCGGATCAGCAACCACGACATGGGCTACGTGTTCGAGGAGCTGGTCCGCCGTTTCAATGAGCAGGCGAACGAGGAGGCGGGCGACCACTTCACCCCGCGCGAGGTGATCCGCCTGATGGCGCACCTGCTCTATACCCAGGACGAGGAGATCTATACTCCCGGCATCGCGCGCACGATCTATGATCCCACCGCGGGTACCGGCGGGATGCTCTCCGTTTCCGAGGAATACATCACCGAGCAGAATCCCCAGGCGCATCTTGAGCTGTTCGGCCAGGAGTACAACGAGGAATCGTGGGCCATCTGCCGTTCAGACCTGCTGATCAAGGACGAGCCCGTGGATAACATCGCCTTTGGCGACACCCTGGGGGATAGCGAAACGGGCGACGGCCACCCGGACAAGACCTTCCACTACATGCTCGCCAACCCACCCTTCGGCGTGGAGTGGAAGCCGGAGGAGGATTACGTCAAGAAGGAGCACCAGGCGCTGGGTTTCAACGGGCGTTTCGGCCCCGGCCTGCCGCGCATCAACGATGGCGCCACCCTGTTCCTGCTGCACATGATCAGCAAGATGAAGGCTGCGCCGGAACAGCGGGGAGAGGGCTCCAAGATCGCGGTCGTCTTCAACGGCTCCCCCCTGTTCAACGGTGAGCCCGGACCCAGCGAAAGCAACATCCGCCGCTGGATCATCGAAAACGACTGGCTGGACGCCATCATCGCCCTGCCGGACCAACTCTTCTACAACACCGGCATCTACACCTACATCTGGCTGGTCACCAACCGCAAGCCGGACCACCGCAAGGGCAAGGTGCAACTCGTCGACGGCACCCGCCACTACCGCAAGATGAGTAAGAGCCTGGGGGAGAAGCGCAACGAACTGGGCGACGAGCACATCGAGGAGCTCACCCGCCTTTACGGCGATTTCACCGACGGCGCCACTTGCACGGTTGGCCAGAATGGAGAGCGGGAAGAGCGCGTTTGCTCCAAGGTCTTCGACAACCGGGACTTCGGTTACCTGAAGCTCACCGTCGAACGCCCCCTGCGGCTCAATTTCCAGGCCAGCGCCGAGCGCATCGAGCGGCTCTGGCAGGAAACCGCCTTCATCAACCTGGCCAAGAGCAAGAAGCGCAAGGACCAGGCCGAGCACGACGCCGAGGTCCAGGCCGGCGAGGCCACCCAGCAGCGCATCATCGAGATCCTACAGGGCATGGATGACACCCTCTACACCGACCGGGCCGAGTTCGAAACCGTCCTGAAGGCGGCCTTCAAGGACGCTAATGAGAAGCTTCTCAAGCCGCTCAGGGAAGCCATTCTGAAGGCCCTGTCCGAGCGCGCCCCGGAAGCGGCCATCTGCCGCGATAAGGACGGCAACCCCGAGCCGGATACCGAGCTGCGCGATACCGAGATCGTCCCCCTGCCCGCGGATATCCCGCTGCCGCTGCCCATCGGCTATGACAAGGACGCCGACAACAGCACGCTGCTGGAACTGGTACGCGAGCACTGCGAGGACTACCTCGCCCGCGAGGTGCTGCCCTTCGTCGACGACGCCTGGATCGACCACGGCAAAACCAGGGTGGGCTACGAAATCCCCATCACCCGGCACTTCTACGTCTACGAGCCGCCCCGACCGCTGGAGGAGATCGAAAGCGATATCCAGGGGCTGGAAAAGGAGATCCTGGAGATGCTGAACAGGGTGACCGAATGAGCGCCGGGGAGCTCATCCTCTATCGAACGGAGGACGGTCGGGCGGAAATCCACCTCCGTCTAGAAGGGGATACCGCCTGGCTGACCCAGGCGGAGATGGCGGAGCTGTTCGACACCACGCCCCAGGCCATCACCCAGCACATCCGCACGATCTATGAGGAAGGCGAGCTGGGCCCCGAGGCAACTTGTAAGGATTCCTTACAAGTTCGCCAGGAAGGCGAGCGCCGGGTCCGGCGGCGCCTCAAGGCCTACAGCCTGCCCATGATCCTCGCCGTGGGCTACCGGGTGCGCTCGCCGCGCGGCACCCAGTTCCGCCAGTGGGCCACCGCCCACCTGGAGGAGTACCTGGTCAAGGGCTTCGCCATGAACGACGAGCGCCTGAAGGAGCCCGGCGGGTGGGACTACTTCGACGAGCTGCTGGCCCGCATCCGCGACATCCGCGCGTCGGAGAAGCGCTTCTACCAGAAAGTGCGCGACCTCTTCGCCCTCTCCAGCGACTACCGCTCCGACGACCAAGAGGCCAACCGATTCTTTGCTGAGGTTCAGAACAAACTCCTACGCCGTCACCGGCCACACCGCCGCCGAGATCGTGGTCAACCGCGCCGACCCCGGCGAGCCCAACATGGCCCTAACCAACTGGCAGGGCTCGCGGGTGCGCAAGCAGGATGTCACCACCGCCAAGAACTACCTCACCGCCGAGGAGGTGGACACCCTCAACCGCCTGGTGGCCATCTTCCTCGAGCAGGCCGAGCTACGCGTGCAGAACCACAACGACCTGACCCTGGACTACTGGCGCAACAACGTGGACCGGCTGTTGGAGTTTAACGAACGGCCGGTGCTGGAAGGGGCGGGCTCCATCAGCGCCAGGCAAGCGGAGCAGATCGCCCACGAGCGCTACGAGCAGTTCGACGCCCAGCGGCGGCAGGACGAGGCGGCGGAGGCCGATGAAGAAGACCTGAGGGAGCTGGAGGCGTGGGAGCAGGAAATAAAGCGGGGGAAGCCCCAGTGACAACGCAAGCGAATGGCACCGCAGCCGACATCCCGGCGGAAAACGCTTGGAAAGAACGGAAGCTCAAATTTCTCGCCGAGGTCCGCACCAGCAACGTCGACAAGCACATCGTTGACGGTGAGACCCCAGTCAGGCTTTGCAACTATACCGATGTCTACTACAACGAGCGCATTACCTCGGACCTGCCATTCATGCAGGCCACGGCGACAGAAAGCGAGATCCGGCGCTTTGGCCTGAAGGAGGGCCAGGTTCTATTAACCAAAGACAGCGAGAGCTGGGACGACATCGCTGTCCCCGCCTGTGTTGCGGAAACGATGCCCGACGTTGTCTGTGGTTACCACCTCGCGATCGTTGATCCCGATGATGACGAGGTAGATGGCCGGTTCCTGGCGTGGCTTGCGCAATCCCCTGTCCTGAACGATCAGTTTAAATTGGCGGCAAAGGGCGTTACGCGGTTCGGGCTTTCGCAATATGCACTCAGGAATGCTGTAGCGAAGATCCCTCCCCTTTCCTATCAGCAGAAAATCGCCGACTTCCTCGACCGCAAGACCGCCGAGATCGACACCCTGATCGCCAAAAAGCGTCGCCTGCTCGACCGGCTGGCCGAAAAGCGCACTGCCCTGATCACCCGCGCCGTCACCAAGGGGCTTAACCCTGACGCCCCCATGAAAGACAGCGGCATCGAGTGGCTGGGGGAGATTCCGGCGCATTGGGTGATTGTCCGGCTCCGGCATTTGACCGAGAAAATAGAACAGGGCTGGTCGCCTCAATGCCAAAACCGTCCAGCCAATATCGGTGAATGGGGTGTGCTCAAGGTCGGTTGCGTCAACGGGGACGCGTACGATGAGACCGAGAACAAGGCTCTGCCCGTCGAGCTTTCCCCAAAAGAACGGTACGAGATTCGCCAGGGAGATATTTTGATCAGCCGAGCCAATACGAGGGAATTGCTCGGAAGTGCGACCCTGGTGGACAAGACGCAAAGCAAAATTCTGCTGTGCGACAAGCTTTATCGGCTAGAGACCAGGGACAATATCGATAATGGCTTTCTTGTAAGAGTGCTGCGTTCAGTCCCATCCCGATTTCAGTATGAACGCGAAGGGACAGGGACAAGTGGGTCAATGCAAAATATCGGCCAGGATACGTTGAAAGACTTGACATTCGCATGTCCGCCAGCAGAAGAACAACGAGAAATAGATCAATGGCTGGGTTCTGCGGTGGTTCATTTTGATCAACTTCAGTCGCGAATCGAAAGCGCTGTTGGAAGGCTCGAAGAATACCGCTCCGCGCTGATTACTAACGCCGTCACCGGCCAGATCCAGGTGGCCTGAATCATGCCCGGTTTTAGTGATTTTATTGTCTATGTCGACGAGAGCGGCGACCATGGTTTGGCCAGCGTGGACCCCCATTATCCAGTTTTCGTTCTCGCGTTTTGCATTTTTAACAAACGGCACTATTCAGAAACCGTTGTCGAGAAGGTGCAAAAATTCAAATTCAAGCATTTTGGGCATGATCTGGCCATCCTCCATGAGCACGATATCCGCAAGGAAAGGGGAGAATTTTCTATTTTTAGCAACCGAGAACATAAAAACCAGTTTCTCGGTGAGCTTACGGATATTGTCGAGAGCAGTAACTTTGTGCTCGTTAGTTGCGTTATTGAAAAGAAAAGGCTTCGCGAAAGGTATGAATATCCCGCCAACCCCTACCATCTCGCGCTGGCGTTCGGGCTTGAGCGTATCTATCGCTTCTTAAAGGAAAAAAATCAGCACAATAAGATCACACATGTCGTGCTGGAACGCAGAGGCCAAAGGGAAGACGACGAGCTTGAGCTGGAATTCCGTCGGGTATGCGATGGAGCGAACTGGTTCAGGCAACCGCTTCCTTTTTCAGCGATATTCGCGGACAAAAAAACCAATTCAGCCGGTTTGCAACTTGCTGATCTGGTCGCCAGGCCCATCGGGTTGCGTGTGCTGCGTCCGGAGCAGGACAATCGTGCATTCCGCGTGCTTGAGGACAAGTTCTATTGCAGGGGTGGCCGCGATAATACCGGGAACGGTTACGACGGGTTGGGGCTGAAGAAGTTTCCATGAAAAATCAAGGGGCTGAAAAGCGAAAGGCCCCGGTGAGACTCACCGAGGCCGTATCGCCGACCGGGAACTCCCAGTCCATTTGCCGACATTATCGGCCTATATGAAGGCCGTTTCAAGTGCCTGAGGGCAGACGAGGCGACGATGCATCAGGAGACCTACTTCGAGCAGGCCATGGAACGGTCACTGACCGAGTACGGCGGCTATGAGCAGGGCGACCGCCAGGGCTTCGACCCGGCGCGCGGGCTCTTCCCTCACGAGGTGACCAGCTTTATCCAGGCCAGCCAGCCGCAGCGCTGGCAGTCCCTGGTAAAGCTCCACGGCGACCAGGCCGGTGAAGCGCTGCTGGGGGCGCTGGTGAAGGAACTGGCCTCGAAGAACGCCCTGCATGTGCTGCGTCACGGCTTCAAGTGCTTCGGCAAGACCTTCCGGCTGGCCTACTTCGCGCCCAACACGGACATGAACCCCGAGGCCGCCGCGGCCTACGGCCACAATCGCCTGCGCGTGACCCGGCAGGTGCATTTCAGCGAGACCCATCCCCACCAATCCCTGGACATGGTGCTGTCGGTAAACGGCCTGCCGGTGGTCACCCTGGAGCTGAAGAACCCCATGACCGGGCAGACGGCGGATGACGCCATCCACCAGTACCGCAACGACCGCGACCCGGACGAGCCGATCTTCCGCTTCAAGGAGCGGGCGCTGGTGCATTTCGCCGTGGACCCGGATCAGGCGTTCATGACCACGCGGCTGAACGGCGCCCAGACGACCTTCCTGCCCTTCAATCGCGGCCACGACTTCGGCGCCGGCAATCCGCCCGCCGAAGAGGGCGGCTACCGCACCAGCTACCTGTGGGAGCAGGTGCTCGCCCGCGACAGCCTGATGGACATCCTCGCTCGGTTCCTGCACCTGGAAGTGACGGAAAACAAGGTCACGACGAAGAAGGGGGTGAAACGCCACCGCAAGGAAGCGTTGATCTTCCCCCGATACCACCAGTTGGACGCGGTGCGGCAACTGGTGGCCAGCGCCCGGGCGCAGGGACCGGGCCACAACTACCTGGTGCAGCACTCCGCGGGCTCGGGCAAGTCCAATTCCATCGCCTGGCTCGCCCATCGCCTGGCCAGCCTGCACGACACCGACGACCACAAGGTATTCGACACCGTAGTGGTGGTTACCGACCGGCGAGTGCTGGACCAGCAGTTGCAGGACACCATCTACCAGTTCGAGCACAAGCAGGGAGTGGTGCAGAAGATCGACGAGAACACCCAGCAGCTCGCCCAGGCGCTGTCCTCCGGCGTGCCCATCATCATCTCCACCATCCAGAAGTTCCCCTTCATTACCCAGGCCATGGACACCCTGGCGAATAAGGGCGAGGAAGTGGAGCTGAGCACGGAAGGCAAGCGCTTCGCGGTGATCGTGGACGAGGCCCACAGCTCCCAGTCCGGCGAGACGGCCATGGAGCTGCGCAAGGTGCTCAACCGCGACGGCATCGAGTCGGCCATCGCGGAGGAGTTCCTGGACGTGGAGGAGGAGGATCTCTCCGAGGAGGCGCGCAAGAAGCTGTTCGAGGAGATGCTCAAGCGCCCCCGCCAGCCCAACATCAGCTTCTTCGCCTTCACCGCCACGCCCAAGTTCAAGACCCAGGCGGTGTTCAACGAGCCCGGCCCGGACGGCCAGCCGCCCTTTCACCTGTACTCCATGCGTCAGGCCATCGAGGAAGGCTTCATCATGGACGTGCTGGAGAACTACACCACCTACAAGACCTATTACGGGCTGATCAAATCCATCGACGATGATCCGGAAGTACCCAAGCGCAAGGCGGCCAGGGCCTTGGCGCGCTTCATGTCCCTGCACCCCCACAATATCGCCCAGAAAGTGGAGGTGATCGTCGAGCACTTCCGCCACAACACCCGCCACCGCATCGGCGGCCGGGCCAAGGCCATGGTGGTCACCGCCTCGCGCCTGCACGCCGTGCGCTACAAGCAGGCGTTCGACAAGTACATCCAGGACCACCGCATTACCGGCATCCGCTCCCTGGTGGCCTTCTCCGGCAGCGTCACCGACCCGGATTTTCCCGGGCAGTCGTACACGGAAGTGGGCATGAACGACGGTATCAAGGAAACCGAGCTGCCGGACCGGTTCGCCTCGGAGCACTATCAGGTGCTGCTGGTGGCGGAGAAATACCAGACCGGGTTCGACCAGCCACTGCTGCATACCATGTATGTGGACAGGCGCCTATCGGGAATCCAGGCCGTGCAGACCCTGTCCCGGCTGAACCGAACGGCGCCGGGTAAGGAGGACACCTTCGTGCTGGATTTCGCCAACGAGCCCGGTGAGATCTACGAGGCGTTCAAGCCCTATTACGAGGTTACGCCGCAGGGGAAACCCACCGATCCCCATCAGCTCTACGACTTGCAGCACCGGTTAGAGGAAGCCCAGGTGTTCGCCCCGGATGAGGTCAGCGCCTTCGCGGAGATCTGGTACAAGAACCGCAGCGAGCCCACGGCGGCCGACCACCAGAAGATCAATGCCATCCTCGACCAGGCGGTGACGCGCTACCAGGCCCTGGACGAAGACCACCAGGAGCAGTTCAAGGGCCAGCTCACCAGTTTCCGCAACCTGTATGCCTTCCTGGCACAGATCATCCCTTATCAGGACAGCAGCCTGGAGAAGCTCTACAGCTATGGCCGCTTCCTGCTGTCCAAGCTGCCACGCCGCGCTGACGACGCCGTTTTCGAGCTGGACGACGAGGTTTCCCTTCAGTATTACCGGCTACAGAAGATCAGCGAGGGGGCAATCGATCTGGGCGTAGGGGAACCGGAGCCCCTGTACGGCCCAAAGGAAGTGGGCACAGGCCGCGCCGAGGACGAAAACGTGGAGCTGTCCACGCTTATCAGGAGGCTGAACGAGCGCTTCGGCACGGAGTTCACGCCGGCCGATCAGCTGTTCTTCGACCAGATCGCAGAAAGTGCGGTCGAAAACGACACCCTGCGCGAAGCGGCGCAGGCGAACTCAATGGAAAATTTCGCATACGTGTTCAACAGGATGCTGGAAAGCCTGTTCATCGAGCGCATGGACGGCAACGAGGAAATTTTCGGGCGTTTGATGAATGACGACGACTTCCGGCAAGTCGCCCGAGAACATTTGTTACGCGAGGTGTACAGCAGGCTTCGCGAATAATATGGGCGCGAGGCCACCGCTCCCCTCCCCATGCCCCGGCACAGATCGCAGGCGCACATGAAACGGCTGGCGAGACGTCGCACGCCTTCGGCGCACGACCTACCCGGTCCGGCAGGCCGTGTGCGACATCGCCGCCGCGCTTGAGAACAGGGCAACGTTAGCCCGGGCCGTCATCGAGCCGGCACGCATTGCCACAATGAGAGTTGGTGCCACACCACCGTCGCCCTTGAAAGGCGTCGCGGTGCGCCCCACCGTTGTACAATCGCCGCGCCGGCGGCCCGGCGGGGCCGTCGCGCATCCATTCGAGGCAGTCCGGAGCACCAACGTGAGGCAATTCGACGGCACCACCATCCTCGCCGCCCGCCGGCAGGGCCGGGTCGCGCTCGGCGGCGACGGCCAGGTCACCCTCGGCGATACCGTGATGAAGGGCAACGCGCGCAAGGTGCGCCGGCTGTTCCACGAGCGTGTGATCGCGGGCTTCGCCGGCGGCACCGCGGACGCGTTCACACTGTTCGAGCGCTTCGAGGGCCAGCTCGAGAAGCACCGCGGCAACCTCACCCGCTCCGCCGTGGAGATGGCCAAGGACTGGCGCTCCGACCGCGCGCTGCGCCGGCTGGAGGCGCTGCTGCTGGTCGCCGACCGGGACACCACGCTGATGATCTCCGGCAACGGCGACGTGGTCGAGCCCGAGCGCGACCTCATCGCGATCGGCTCCGGCAGCGGCTTCGCGCAGTCCGCGGCCACCGCGCTGATGGACAACACGGAGCTCGGCGCCCGCGAGATCGTCGAGCGCTCGCTGCACATCGCCGCCGACATCTGCATCTACACCAATCACCACCTCACCATCGAAGAGCTGGGCGAGGAGTGACCGGAGCGGAACCGACATGTCCGACATGACCCCCAGAGAGATCGTCCAGGAGCTGGACAAGCACATCATCGGCCAGGCCGAGGCCAAGCGCGCCGTGGCCGTCGCGCTGCGCAACCGCTGGCGCCGCATGCAGGTGGACGAGGGGCTGCGCGCGGAGATCACCCCCAAGAACATCCTCATGATCGGCCCCACCGGCGTGGGCAAGACGGAGATCGCCCGGCGCCTCGCCCGCCTCGCGCGGGCGCCGTTCATCAAGGTGGAGGCGACCAAGTTCACCGAGGTGGGCTACGTCGGCCGCGACGTGGAGTCCATCGTCCGCGATCTGGTGGACAACGCCATCAAGATGACCCGCCAGGAGGCGATGGAGGGCGTGCGCGTCAAGGCCGCCGACGCCGCCGAGGACCGCATCCTCGACGCGCTGCTCCCCCGTGCCCGCGGCTGGGAGGACGACGAGGCCGGCAGCGGCACCCGGCAGAAGATGCGCAAGAAGCTGCGCGAGGGCGAGCTCGACGAGCGCGAGATCGAGATCGAGCTGCGCACCCAGGGCGGCGGCGTGGACATCATGGCGCCGCCGGGCATGGAGGAGATGACCAACCAGCTCCAGAGCCTGTTCCAGAACATGGGCGGCGAGCGCACCCGCACCCGCAAGCTCCCGATCCGCGAGGCACGGCCGCTGCTCGAGGAGGAGGAGGCCGCACGGCTGGTCAACGAGGAGGAGGTCAAGCAGCAGGCCCTGGAACGGGTCGAGCAGAACGGCATCGTCTTCCTCGACGAGATCGACAAGGTGGCCAAGCGCGCCGAGAGCGGCAGCGGCGGCGACGTCTCCCGCGAGGGCGTGCAGCGCGACCTGCTGCCCCTGGTGGAGGGCTCCACGGTCTCCACCAAGCACGGCATGGTGAACACCAACCACATCCTGTTCATCGCCTCCGGTGCGTTCCACGTCTCCAAGCCCTCCGACCTCATCCCGGAGCTCCAGGGTCGGCTGCCCATCCGCGTGGAGCTCGAGGCCCTGGCGGTGGAGGACTTCGTGAGCATCCTCACCGAGCCGGACGCCTCGCTGGTGCGCCAGTACGAGGCCCTGATGAGCACCGAGGGCGTGACCGTGCGCTTCGCCGAGGAGGGCGTCGCCCGCATCGCCGAGGTCGCCTGGGAGGTCAACGAACGCACCGAGAACATCGGCGCCCGGCGGCTGCACACGGTCATGGAGCGGCTGCTGGAGGCGATCTCCTACGAGGCCCCGGACCGCAGCGGCGAGACGGTGACCGTCGACGCCGCCTACGTGGACGAGCACCTGGGCGGCCTCGCCCGGGACGAGGACCTCAGCCGCTACATCCTCTGAGCGCGGCTGCGGGTCCCGCCCCTGGCACCGGGCCCGCGCCGCCGCGTTAGAATCCGGTACACGGACACCGGGCCCGGGCCATGGATGGCCCGGGCCGGACGTTTCCCGGTCGTGAATCACGACGCCGCCACGGCGGCATCCCATAGCCGGCCGCCCCCTGACGGCACCGCGAGGTCCCCATGCAGCACCCGCCACGTACCGACACCGGCCGCACGCCCACCGACATCCGCCTGCACCGGCGCTCGGCGGTGCTGGAGATCGCCTTCGACGACGGCTCGCGCTTCGAGCTGCCGGCGGAGTACCTCCGCGTGTACTCGCCGTCCGCGGAGGTGCGCGGACACGGCCCGGGCCAGGCGGTCCTGGTCACCGGCAAGGAGGACGTGGGCCTGACCGACGTCCAGCCGGTGGGCAACTATGCCCTGCGTCTGGTCTTCGATGACGGCCACGACTCTGGGTTATACTCGTTCGACCTGCTCTACGAGCTGGGCACCGGCCAGTCGCGCTACTGGCAGGACTATCTCGACGCGCTCGCCCATGCCGGGCACGCGCGCCGCACCAACCCGAACAAGGAGTAGGCCGTGGCGAGCGGCGACGAGCAGCAGGACAGCGGCACCACCCACTTCGGCTACCAGCAGGTCCCGCTGGCCGAGAAACGCCAGCGCGTCGGTGCCGTGTTCCAGTCCGTCGCGGAGCGCTACGACCTCATGAACGACCTCATGTCGTTCGGCCTGCACCGCATCTGGAAGCACCAGGCCATGGCCGCCACCCGCACCCGCCGCGGCCATCACGTCCTCGACCTCGCCGCCGGCACCGGCGATCTCAGCCTCGCGCTGTCCCGGCGGGTCGGCCGCGAGGGGCGGGTGGTGAGCTCCGACATCAACCCGGCGATGCTCGCCCGCGGCCGCGACCGGCTGATCGACGAGGGCGCGGTGGACAACATCGACTACGTCATCGCCGACGCTGAGCAGCTGCCCTTCCCGGACGCGAGCTTCGACCGCGTGACCATGGCCTTCGGGCTGCGCAACGTCACCCGCAAGGAGCGCGCCCTCGCCGCGATCCGGCGGGTCCTGCGCCCGGGCGGACACCTCATGGTGCTGGAATTCTCGCGGCTCTACATCACCGCGCTGCGTCCGCTCTACGACGCCTATTCCTTCGGCGTGCTGCCCGCCATGGGCCGGCTCGTCGCCCACGACGCGGAGAGCTACCGCTACCTCGCCGAGTCCATCCGCATGCACCCCGACCAGCAGACGCTGGCCGGGATGATGGAACAGGCGGGCTTCGAGGACTGCGAGTACACCAACCTCTCCGGCGGCGTCGTGGCCATTCACCGCGGCTACGTCTACTAGCCCGGCCCTATGACGGAAACCCCCGGCATGCTCGGCACCGGCCTGATGCGCGTCGTCGAGGGCGCGCTCAACCGGGTACTCACCCTCGACCCGGAGACGCACCGCCGGCTCGCACCGCTGGCCGGACGCACCCTCGCCGTGCGCCTGAGCGAGCCCACGGTGGCCGCACGGGTGCACTTCCTGGCCGACGGACTGCGCCTGGCACAGCCGGGCGAGGCGGAGACCGCCGACGCCGAGGTGGAGGCCACCCTGGCCGGGCTGGCGACGCTGGCGACCTCCCGCGGCCGGCGCAGCCGGGACGTGGTCTTCCGCGGCGACGTCGGCGTGATCCAGGAGGTCCGCGCCCTGTTCACCGAGCTCGACGTGGACTGGGAGGAACAGCTCTCGCGGATCACCGGTGACGTCATCGCTCACCAGGTCGGCCGCGGCGTGCGCGGTGGCCGCCGCTGGGGCGAGCGCACGGCGGCGGCGTTCGTCCAGGACGTGGGCGCCTACCTCACCGAGGAGCGCCGGCTGCTGCCCCCGGCGGCGGAGGCGGACGCCTTCATCCGCGACGTCGACCGCCTGCGCGCCGACACGGACCGCCTGGAGGCGCGCATCCGGCGGCTGGAGCGCCGCCGCGGCGGCGCGGGAGGCGAGCGGTGATCCTGCGTCCCGCGCTGCTGCTGCGCCTGATCTACATCAACCTCATCCTCATCAAGCACGGCCTGGACGAGGTCATCCTCGCCACCCACCTATTCCGGCCGCTGCGTTTCCTCGGGCTGTTCATGCCCTGGCGCTGGTTCCGGCGCTACCGCCAGTCCCGCGGCGAGCGCATCCGCTGCGCCCTGGAGGACCTCGGCCCGATCTTCGTGAAGTTCGGCCAGATCCTCTCGACCCGGCGCGACCTCGTTCCCCCGGATATCGCCACCGAGCTCGCCCGGCTGCAGGACCGGGTGCCGCCGTTCCCCGGCGAGCGCGCCCGGGCCCTGGTCGAGGCGGAACTCGGCCAGCCGCTGGAAGCGATGTTCGCGCGCTTCGAGGAGCAGCCACTGGCCTCCGCCTCCATCGCCCAGGTGCATGGCGCGGTGCTTCACGACGGGCGCGAGGTGGTGGTCAAGGTGGTGCGCCCGGGCATCCAGCGCACCATCGACGGCGACCTGCAGCTACTCTACACCATCGCCCGGCTGGCCCACCGCTACTGGCGCGAGGCCTTCCGGCTGCGCCCGGTGGAGGTGGTGCGCGAGTTCGACAAGACCATCCACGACGAGCTCGACCTGATGCGCGAAGCGGCCAACGCCTCGCAGCTGCGGCGCAACTTCGAGGGCTCGGATCTCCTCTACGTGCCCGAGGTCTACTGGCCCGGCACCCGCACCCGGGTGATGGTCATGGAGCGCATCCACGGCATCCCCATCAGCCACGTGGAGACCCTGCGCGAACGCGGCGTGAATATGCAGGCGCTGGCAGAGCGCGGCGTGGAGATCTTCTTCACCCAGGTCTTCCGCGACAGCTTCTTCCACGCCGACATGCACCCGGGCAACATCTTCGTCGACCCGGACGAGCCGGATACGCCGCGCTACATCGCCGTGGACTTCGGCATCATCGGCACCCTCGGCCCGCGGGACCACCGCTACCTCGCGGAAAACTTCCTCGCCTTCTTCAACCGCGACTACCGCCGTGTCGCCGAGCTGCACGTGGAGTCGGGATGGGTGCCGGCGGACACTCGGGTGGACGAGTTCGAGGCCGCCATGCGCGTGGTCTGCGAGCCGATCTTCGAGCGCCCGCTGGGCGAGATCTCCTTCGGCGCGCTGCTGCTGCGGCTGTTCCAGACCGGGCGACGGTTCAACATGGAGGTCCAGCCCCAGCTGGTGCTGCTGCAGAAGACGCTGCTCGCCATCGAGGGGCTGGGACGCGACCTCTACCCCGACCTGGACCTCTGGCGCACCGCCAAGCCCTACATGGAGCAGTGGATGCGCGAGCAGCTCGGCGCCCGTGCGCTCATCCGCAACCTGCGCACCGAGCTGCCCAAGTGGGGCGAGTACCTGCCGCGTCTGCCCGGTCGGCTCGACGCCGCCCTCTCCGAGGCCGAGCAGCTGCGCGAGCGCGTCGCCGAACAGGAGCGCACCCTGGAGGGCCTGCGCGAAGACGTGCGCCGCAACGGCCGGCGCAACTTCGCCGCGGTGATCGGCGCGAGCCTCGTGCTCTCGGCGTTCATCATCGCCGGGCTGGACGGCTACACGCCGGTAATGGTCGCTGCGGGCACGCCGCTCGCCAGCCTGGTGCTCGGCGCCCTGGGCGGGCTGTTCTGGCTGAGCGCCTGGCCGCGACGCTAGCCCGGCGGGCTCAGGCAGACCTCCCGTGGCCGCTCACGGCGGCAGTGCCGCGACCAGCGCCTCGGTGCGCGCGGCAAGGCCGTCGTCCCGGTCACCGTCCAGGTTCTCGTCGATGAGCGCCGCCGCGGCCCGCCCGGCCCCGGCGGCCAGCGCCACCGCCGCGCGGGCGTCGCCCACCAGCCGCGGATTGCCCTCACGGACCAGCCGGTCGCCCATGCGGCACAGGCGCAACGCCGTCTCCAGTACCTCCAGCGGCACCTCGCAGGCCGCCTCCAGGGCGTCCTCCAGCGCCCCGGCATCGCCCCAGCGGCTGGCCTTCAGCACCGGGGCGAAGGACTCCGCATCGACGTCCATAAGCACCAGCGCGCGCTCGCGGATCGCGTCCGCCTCCCCCGCCAGTGCCGCGGCGTCGGCCATGCGCGTGTCCGCAAAGCGTGCGGCCATCGCCGCCAGCGCCGCCGCGGTGGCCAGCGACAGGCCCGCACCCGCGCCGCCCGACGGGGCGGAGCGGCGCGCGGCGAGCGCCTCCAGGAAGCCCGCGATGCCGGCCTGCGGGGCGCCGTCCAGCGCATCCACCCGGGCGGCCATCAGAACAGCCCCGTGATTTCGCCGTTCTCGTCCACATCGATGTGGGCGGCGGCGGGGTCGGCACCGAGGCCGGGCATGGTCCGGATGTCGCCGCACAGCGCGTAGACGAACCCGGCACCCGCGGACAGCCGGACCTCGCGCACGGGAAGCGTCCAGCCCGTGGGCGCGCCCCGAAGACTGGCGTCCGCGGACAGCGAGAGGTGGGTCTTGGCGACGCACACCGGCAGCTCGCCGTAGCCCTGGCGCTGATAGGTGTCGATCTGGCGCCGGGCATCGGCGCTGAACGACACGTCGTCGGCCCCGTAGATGCGCGTGGCGATCCGCTCGATCTTGGCGTCCAGGGCCATGTCGTCCGGGTATAGGAACTCGAAGTCACCGCCCGCCTCGGCGGCCTCGGCCACCGCCTCCGCGAGCTCGGCGGCGCCGGCGCCGCCGTCGCGCACGTGGGTGCACACCGCCGCCCGTGCCCCGGCCGCCTCGGCGATCTCGCGGATGGCCTGATGCTCGCTGTCATAGTCCGAGGGGAACGCGTTGATCGCCACCACCGGCGTCACCCCGTGGGCGCGGATGTTGTCGATCTGCTTGGTGAGGTTGGCGGCGCCAGCGTGCACGTCCTCCGGGCTCTCCGCCTTCATGCCCTCGGGCAGCGGCCGGCCCGGGACCACGCGATAGCGTCCGGAATGAAACTTCAGCCCGCGCACGGTGGCGACGAGCACCGCGGCGTCCGGGGTCAACCCGGAGGCGCGGCACTTGATGTTGAAGAACCGCTCCGCCCCCATGTCGGCACCGAAGCCGGCCTCGGTGACCAGGAAGTCGCCGCCGTGGATGCCGATGTTGTCGGCGACGATGGAGGAGTTACCGTGGGCGATGTTGCCGAAAGGCCCGGTGTGGATCAGCGCCGGGGTGTGCTCCAGGGTCTGCAGCAGGTTCGGCTTGATCGCCTCCTTGAGCAGGGCGGTCATCGCCCCGGCGGCACCGATGTCCTCGGCGGTGACCGGCTCGCCGTCGCGGTTCTCGCCGACCACCATGCGCCCAAGACGCCGGCGCAGGTCGGTAACCGAGTCGGCGAGGGCGAGCACCGCCATGACCTCCGAGGCCGCGGTGATCTCGAAGCCCGCCTGGCGGGGCACCCCGTCGGCCCGCGGACCGAGGCCGATGACGGTGCTGCGCAGGGCGCGGTCGTTGATGTCCACCACCCGCTGCCAGCGCACGCGCTGCGGGTCGAGGTCCACCCCGCGGCCGTGGTGGAGGTGGTTGTCGATCATCGCCGCGAGCAGGTTGTGGGCGGCGGTGACCGCATGGATGTCGCCGGTGAGGTGGAGGTTGATCCGCTCCATCGGCACCACCTGGCTGTAGCCGCCGCCGGCGGCCCCGCCCTTGATCCCGAGGGTCGGCCCCATGGAGGGCTGGCGGATCGCAACGGTGGCGGTACGCCCGACGTGGTGCAGCCCCTGGGCGAGGCCGATGGAGGTGGTGGTCTTACCCTCGCCGAGGGGCGTGGGCGTGATCGCCGAGACCACCACGTAACGCCCCCGGGGCCGGTCCGCCACCGCGCGGACGGCGTCGAGATCCAGCTTGGCGATGCCCCGGCCGTAGGGCTCGACACTGGCGCCCGGCACGCCCATGCGCCCGGCGATCTCCTCGATCGGCCAGAGCCGGGCCTCCCGGGCGATCTCGAGGTTACCCGCCACCGGCCGGGACGCCCCGGTTATTTCCTGCGCGTTGCTCGCCATGGCCGCTCCTCCGTCGTTCATCGGTTTCGAGGACGTTGACGGTGTGATTATCGGCGGCACGGGGCCCGCGGGTTTGCTCACCGGCGCCGGTCACCATGGTCCTAGCGACACCGCCCCGATTGGGCTAAGTTTCTGTCAGGAGGCGGTTTTATGAGGGGGCGGCAACGCCTTTCCCGGAGGCGTCACCGGTAAACGCCGCCGCCGGGTAAATGGGCGGCGCAGACACGCAAGCCGGGAGGGGAGCGCGGCGCGTTTACTTATTGTCCACCGAATAACATGATCCATCAGGCCTTAGGAGGAGGGGTCTCATGGCAGCGCTATCCGGCTCACCGCGAGAGCACCTGGATGTCGGCTTCGTGCTCGTGCCGGGCTACTCCCAGCTCGCCTTTTCCTCGGCCCTGGAGCCGTTCCGCATGGCCAACCAGCTCGCGGACCGGCGCCTCTACACCTGGCACCTCATGAGCGTGGACGGTGCACCGGTGAGCGCCAGCAGCGGCCTGGAGACCCGCGTTGAGTGCGCCCTCGAGGAGCCTCTGCCCCTCGACATGGTGGTTGTCTGCGCCGGCGTGGACGTGCAGAGCCACTGCGACCGCGAGACCCTGACGTGGCTGCGCCGTATGGCCGGCCGCCAGGTTCCGCTGGCCGCGGTGTGCACCGGTGGCTACGTGCTCGCCCGCGCCGGGGTGCTCAACGGCTACCGCTGCACCCTGCACTGGGAACACATCTCCAGCATCCACGAGGCGCTGATGTTCCCGGAGGTGACTTTCACCTCCCAGCTGTTCGTCATCGACCGTGACCGCTACACCTGCTCCGGCGGTGTCGCCCCGCTGGACATGATGCTCACCCTGGTCGGACGCCAGCAGGGCCCGGAGCTCGCCGAGGCCATCGCCGAGGAATTCCTCCACGAGCGCATCCGCGACGTGGACGACCGCCAGCGCGCGCCGCTGCGGGTGCGCCTCGGTCACAGCCAGCCCAAGCTCGAGGAGGTCGTCACGCTCATGGAGGCGAACCTCCACGAACCGCTGTCGCTGGACGAGCTCGCCGGCCACGCACGGCTGTCCCGGCGCCAGCTCGAACGGCTGTTCCAGCGCTACGTGGGCTGCCCGCCGGCGCGCTACTACATGGACCTGCGCCTGACCCGGGCACGGCAGCTACTGCAGCAGACCCACATGCCCATCACCGACGTCGCCCTGGCCTGCGGCTTCGTCTCGCCGCCCCACTTCACCAAGTGCTACCACGACCACTTCGGCCATTCGCCGAGCCACGAACGCCAGCGCCGCTACGAGCGCCTCGCGGGCAGCCCCGGTAACAGCAGCCGGCCCAATCCGCCGCTCGATGCCGCGGCGAGCGGCGGGTAGCCGGCGGCGGAGTCCGGAAAACCGGAGACGTCGGCTGCCTCGAGCAGCCGACCTACGGCCATTATCAATGGGTATCGGCTTTGCCACCGGCCAATCCCTTACGGAATGCCTGTAGGGTAGACCGGTGTTGTAGATACCGTCTTACCCCTGTGCTTGCAAGGGGATGTTGGGATCGAAGGATTGGCCGGACTTGAGCACGCCGTGGATGAGGTGGAGGAGCTTTCTGGCGGCGGCGCACACGAGGGATTTACCTCTTACGCCACGCTGTTTGAGCCGCTCGACATAGGCGCGGATCACGGGGTTGTGTTTCATCGCGCACAGGGTGGGGAAGTACAGCGCCTTGCGCAGGGCGGCGTCGCCGCATTTGGAGATCCGGCGCGGGGCACGCACGCTGGTGCCTGACTCGTAGGGCCTGGGGTCGAGCCCGGCGAAGGCGACGAGCGACT
>NZ_KB894805.1 GCF_000374645.1 Arhodomonas aquaeolei DSM 8974 | reverse complement strand
CTGGCACGAGCGGCGCTTCCCCAACACCGCCGCGGGCGTGCAGGCCTGTCACCGCTGGCTCGAGTCACTCGGGCTCACCGAGGCGGTGGTGGCCCTGGAGGCCACGGGCATCTACAGCGAGCCGCTCGCCGAGCGCTTCTACGCCCTCGGCTACGGCGTGCACCTGCTCAACCCCGCGCAGGTCATCCACCACGCGCGCTCTGAGCTGCAGCGCGCGAAGACCGATCGGATCGATGCCCGTAGCGTCAGCGAGGTGGCCCAGGCCAAGACGCTCCCCTTCTGGGCGCCCGTGAGCGCAACCATGCACGAGCTGCGCGAGCTCCACCGCCACCTGCGCGGACTGTTCTGGTCAAGTGAAAACGGACACTCCCTTACGCAATAGCGGCGAGTTCCTTTTCCCGCGGCGTGAGGTCGCCGAGGGCGGAATGGAAGCGCTCGCTGTTGTAGTCCAGTTCGATGTAGTGGATGACGTCGCCTCGGGCCTGCTCCAGGGTCCGATAGCGCTGGGTATCGGTCCACTCGCTCTTTAGTGAACCGAAGAAGCGTTCCATCACCGAGTTGTCCCAGCAATTTCCCTTCCGACTCATCGAGGCGGTCACGCCGTGATGTTCAAGCAGCTGGCGGTACTCGTGACTGGCATATTGACTGCCGCGGTCGGAATGATGGAGCAGCCCCTGCGGCGGCTGACGCCTTCCAAGCGCCATTTCAAGGGCGTCCCGGACCAATCCCGTACGCATGTGCCCGGCCATTGCCCAGCCCACTACCTGACGATCGTGTAGATCGAGCACTGCCGCCAGATACAGCCAACCTTCCAGCGTCCAGATCGCGGTGATGTCGGCGCACCACACACGGTTTGCTGCGGCCACCTGGAACTGCCGCGCCAGATGGTTGGGTGCGAGGGGCCGACCATGGCCGCTGTCCGTCGTCACCCGGTGACGACGGCGCTGACGGCACTCCACGCCGGCCTCCCGCATCAGGCTGCGCGCTCGATAACGTCCCACCGCATGGCCCTCGCGCCGCAGGGCCAGACTCATGCGTCGACTCCCGTAACTGCCGCGCTTGCGCGCGTGGATCGCCTGTACCCGCTCGATCAGATGCGCCCGCACGGGATCGTGACCGTCACGCCGGCTCCAGTCGTAGAATCCGCTGCGTGAGACCCGCAGCACCCGACACAGTACACTGACCGGAAAGCTTGCCTTCTCCACCTCGATGAACCGATATCTCAGTTCGACTCGCTGGCGAAGAAGGCCGCCGCCTTTTTCAAAATGTCTCGCTCCATCCGAAGCTTACGCACCTCCTCGCGGAGCCGGCGCAGCTCCCCTTCCTGCTCCCCAGCGCTGGGCGCTACCGCCTTGGGGCCTTGTTGACCACGCAACTCTCGCCGCCAGCGGGTCAGGCAGCTACGCTCCACCCCCAGACGTCGCGAAACCTCGCTCAGACCGTATCCTTCCTCTTCCAGCACTCGCACCGCGTCAGCCTTGAATTCAGCCGAATAATGCCGTCTTGTTCGTGAACTCATCGTTTCCTCCAGTTCAACCAAGTGTGGCTTAACTGGAGTGTCCGTCGCCATTGGACCAGTTCAGACTGCGCCACTCACGCGCCCAGCTCTACAACCGCCTCGAGACCCAGGGCGAGACCACCCGGGCCTCGCTGCAGCGCCTGCTCGAGGCCTATGACGCCGAAATCCGCGAGACCCGAGAACGCCTGCAGACACTGATCCGTGCCTGCGACGAGCTCAACGACGCCGCCCAACGCCTCGCCAGCATCCCCGCCGTGGGCGAGACGCTCATCGCCGAGCTGCTGGTGCGTCTGCCCAAGATCCAGTGCTGCCGTCGCGCCCAGTCGCTCGTCGCCTTCGCCGGGCTCGACCCCAGGCCCTACGAGTCAGGCACCAGCGTGCGTGCCCCGCGCCGGATCTCCAAATGCGGCGACGCCGCCCTGCGCAAGGCGCTGTACTTCCCTACCCTGTGCGCGATGAAGCACAATCCCGTGATCCGCGCCTATGTCGAGCGGCTCAAACAGCGTGGCGTAAGAGGCAAATCCCTCGTGTGCGCCGCCGCCAGAAAGCTCCTCCACCTCATCCACGGCGTGCTCAAGTCCGGCAAACCCTTCGATCCCAACATCCCCTTGCAGGCTCAAGGCTAAGACGGTATCTACGGGAACTGGAGCTGCCCGGCACACGAAACGCTCCCCCGGCCCGCTGCACTGCGGCAGTGGCGGCGGGAACGCGCGTAGTTCGTGCGCCGCAGGCGTGCGACATTCCGGCTCGGTCATTGAAGGCGTCGCACACGGCCCGCGGCCGTGCACGACCTACCGGTCTTCTGCTCCGGAAACATGCAAGGTCGGCTGCTCCCGGCAGCCGACAAACCGGACTGCCGCACACGCACACGGCGGCAACGGCTCAGATATGCAGTGACACGGCCCTCCATAGCACCGGGAAGCCGACGAGAACGGCCAGCCACATAAGGATGGTGTCCGAGAACCGGTCGAGCAGCCAGAAATAGGGGAGCGCGACCCCACCCGCAATGGCCGCTTTCAGCAGTGCCGGCACGACCCCCACCTGGAAGACCAGACCGAGGACGAAGGAGACCCCCGAATACGCCACCGCTAGCAGCACGAGCCGCCGGTACAGGGTCACGAGCCAGCCGAAGCCCACCAGCATCAACAGGCCCATGAGGGTCCCCGCTCCACCGTCCGGCCAAAAGTACGGGGTTTCCGCGGCGCCCGTGCGCACACCCCGGGCCCGCGATGGCCGCGTGGCCCGTCGACACTCATCCGGGGCCTTCTCGCGACAAGGCTAGGTGTGATTCCTCGCGCCCCCGACGTGGGCCACGATCTCGCGCACCAGCGGCTTCATGAAGTAGCTGTCCGCGGGCACCAGTGCCGGCGGGAACCCCCGCGCCGACAGCGTCTCCGCCACCACGGGCCCCACGGCGGCGATCACCGTCGCCGCCAGGCCCCGCGCCAGGGCCGCCTCGCGGCCGGTGGCCGCGGCGCAGGCAAACAGCCGCTCCACCTGGGTCTTGCTGGTAAAGGCGAGGACGTCCACCCCGCCTTCGGCGAGGCCGTCGACCAGCGCGACCACCCGGTCGTCCCGGGCAGCGTCCGTGTAGACGTATGGCGCCACGGGCAACGTCACGGCCCCGCGGCCGGCAAGGTAATCCAGGAGCTGCGGGTTCGGGGCCCCATAGAGCTGCACGCCCACCCGGCGGCCCTCCAGCGCCTCGCGCTCCAGGGTGGCGATGACGCCGGTGGTGGTGGGGGTGTCCGCGGCAACATCGGCACGCAGGCCGATCGCGCGCAGCGCCCGGGCGGGCTTTGGGCCACGGGTGAGCTTGCAGGCAGTCTCCAGACGGCCGACGAAGGCATCCCGCCGGCCCTCGCGCTCGGCAAAATCCAGCAACCGGTACAGCCCCTCGCCGGTGAGCAGCAACAGCCAGTCCAGGCCCTCCGCCGCCACATCGTCGAGCCAGCGCACGACCGCATCCCGGTCCGGGGTGTCCTCGATGCCCACGAGCGGGCACGGCCACGTGGTCGCGCCGCGCTCCTCGAGCATACGGGCAAACAGTGCGAGCTGCCGGCTCTCCGGCAGTGCCACGGTCACTCCGCGCAATGGCTCGTTCATATCGACTCCGTATCCTTCGCCTCGTGCACCCAGTCTACCGTCGGGCCGGGCCCGCACGAATCGACGGGAACCCGTGCATGGGAGACGATGTCGGCTATGCTCGGGAGATTGACACACACGCGGGGGCTGCGCGGCGGAAGCGCCATGCCGGTCACGCGGGTTGCGGGCATCCGGAACGGGCCGTTCCGGCCGTAATCCGTTGCAGCGCGGCCCCGGGAGAGATCAACGGCAGGGGTCTGCCATGTACGAACCCGGTGAGATGTACGCCATCGCCGAGGAAAGCCCGGGGCCGCCCCGGGGCTTCGCCGATCTCGTCGAGCGCCTGATCGCACTGGCGCATACGCGGCGACGGCTTTCCATCGAATCCATGCTCACGGCGAGCGGGCAGCGCTCGTTCGGCCCGCTGCTGCTACTCGCCGGGCTGATCGCGACCTCGCCGTTGAGCGGCATCCTCGGCATACCTACCCTCACCGCCGTGATCGTGCTGCTCGTGGCCGGGCAGATGCTCGCCGGTCGCGGCCATATCTGGCTGCCCGAATGCATCCTCGCCCGGACGCTGCCCGCGGCGACCACGGCGCGGGCCCTGCGTAGCATTCGTCGCCCGGCCGCCGTGATCGACCGGCTGCTTCACCCGCGGCTGACCCTGCTCACGGCGGGCACCGGCAACCGGCTGATCGCCTGCGCCTGCGCGGTGATCGCCATCTCCATGCCGCCGCTGGAACTCTTTCCCTTCGCGGCCACCTCCGCCGGCATCCTGATCACCCTGCTCTCCCTGGCGGTGATCGCCAACGACGGGCTCATCGCCCTGATCGCCCTCGTCCTGGCAGCACTGATACCCGCGACGGTGGCGACGCTCGCGGCGCAGGTGTAAAAGCGCCTATCAGCCCTCGGGCGCGCGGACTAACGGGGCGGCAGCAGATCCTGGGCGAGGATCCCGTCGCGCCAGCGCAGCATCTCGGCGATCAACCGCCGGTGGCAGCGGTTGGGATCGCGCTCGTAGCACATGATGCACGCGACCTCGGAGCGCACCAGACTCGACAACTCCGCCAGGGCCTGCCGCGCTGCAGCAGTGTCCAGGTGTTCGCGGTAGAGGCGTTCGAAGGTCGCCATGTCGCCGACCTTCGCCGCCGCCTGGGCGGGCCGTGGCGTACCCAGCTCCGGGCGGCTCAGGTAGCGGATCCCGTGCTCCGCCATGCCGGCATCGAGGTGCTTGAGGGCGAACACGCGGCGACGGGAGTGGGGACTCAGCCGTACGTCCACGAGGACGTTCACTCCCGCGTGTGCCAGCGTATCGATGAACGCGGCCAGTGAGGCACGCTCGTAGCCGATGGTGAAGAGCCGGCTCAATCCCACCTCCGATGACCGCTCAGGACACCGTCGCCGCAGTATGCCACGGCAAACCGCTGCACCGCTGAGCCGGCGCGCGTCGTAACCGCAGGACCGGGAAGGGAGGACCTCCGCATGATCGTGGCAGGCGCGGACGGCTGCCGGGGACGCTGGCTCTGTGTGTGGGGCGATCCGGGAAAACCCGGGGCGCTCCGGGCGGCGGACCGGGCGGCCCGACGCCGCCTCGGCCGCCCCCGAAGCAGCAGCGTGTTCCCCGCCCCGCTCCGCGGGATGCTCGCCGCCGGCGACTACGCCGAGGCCTGCCGCATCGGGCGGGCACGCGCCGACCGGGCCCTGTCACGACAGGCCTGGCAGATCGTGCCCCTGACCGCGGCGATGGACGCATTCATGCTGGCCGCCCCGGGCGTCAGCGCTGGGTCCGCGAGGCGCACCCGGAACTGGCCTTCCAGGCATGGAATGCAGGTGTGGCGATGGCACACGGCAAGAGACGCCCCGCCGGGCGGGCCGAGCGTGAGGCGCTGGTGGAAACGGCCCTCCCCGGCGCCCTGGCCGCGCTTCCCATGCAACTGGTCGGCCGGGATTACGCCGCGGACGACCTGCTGGACGCCGTGGCATGCCTGCGCACCGCTGCACGGATCGCTGTGGGCGAGGCAGAGTGCCTGCCCGCCGACCCCGAACGGGATGCCCGCGGGCTGACCATGGAGGTCATGGTGTAGGCCCGCCCCGCGCGAACGGGGCGGGCCCGGTACCGCGGCCGGAACCTACTGGGCGAGTTCCTCGAGCTGGCCGCTGGCCGCCTGCTGCAGCACCCGCGGGGTAAAGCTGTCGGCGGTGAGCTTCGGCGTGTTGAGCTTGTCGGCGACGATGTCGATGTAGGTCGCCCGCTCGCGCTGGAAGTCGATCGCCTGGGTGTGGATGAAGCCCAGCCCCGGTGCACCGTTACCGGCGGTGATCGGACCGTAGGACTGCCGCCACATGCGCCAGAAGTCACCCTTCTTGTCGTAGATCTCGCTGTGATACATCAGCGGATAGTCGGTGTCCATGTACAGGACCTTCTTGCCGTAGGGGTGCTCCTCCGGCGGAGTGGCCTCGATGACGAACACCTCCTGGGGACGCCAGGTCACGTTGATCGGGTTCCAGTACGGCGGCTCCATGGCCACCTCTTTCTCCAGCGGGTACTCCTCGTTGGGGTTGTGGGCATCTGTGACGGTAAGGATGTAGCGGCGGTCGACGACCTTCCAGTTCTTGTACCAAAGCGGGTAGGCGTTAACGCCCTGGTTGTCGTCGTTGAGCAGATCCATCTTGGGCTGCGGGTCCATCCAGGACTGACCGCCCGCCACGCGCCGGGTACGGCGGATGGACTTCACGTACACCCAGGCATCGTCCGCCTTGCCGGTGTTGTACTGCTTGGTGAAGATGCCGAGGCCGGCGACGTCGTAGGGCTCGGTGAGCACCAGCAGGTAGTTGGCGTGCTCGTCCTCGTTGCCCAGGCTCACGGGCTCGCGGGTCGTACGACCCTCCATGAGCATCTTCGCGCTCACGGCCGTGAAGCGGTCGACGACGCCGGAGTCCGCCTCCATCACGCGGGTGTCGCCGATGGCGATCCAGTTATCGCCCATGATCGGGTTGGCGTAGTAGTGGTTCCAGGCGAGCTTGTAGCCGGCGTTCGGGTCATCCTCGGAGACGTTCGGGAAGGGGATACCCGCCACGTAGCCCTCGACCTTCTTCGTCTCGGGGTTGAGCGTGGCCTTGCCGGCGTACTTCTCGGTGGCCTCGAAATAGGCCGGATCCAGCTCCGGCTCCCTGGCCTTGCCGAGCTTCATGGTCAGCCCGTAGTCCCTGATCCACATCTCGAAACGGTCGGTGATCATGTCGCCGATCCGGACGCCATCCAGGGTCCTGTCCTTGAGCGTGTCGTAGTTGTCGGCGCTGAGCACCGTGCCCTCGGCGACCTCCCCGGCGACCGCCGGGGTGGCCAGCGAGCCGGCCAGGGCGGCCAGAAGCGCCGACGAGAGCAGCCTGCGTTTCACTGCGATGGTCATGTCGTTTCCTCCTCGGCCGGCAGGGCCTGTCAGAACTGGTAGGTGATCCGGGTGTAGAACTGGTCGGCCCCGTCGAAGGAACCGAAGAGGCTGTTGCCCCCGGCGTTGCCCTGGTGGCGGCCGCCGTAGAAGAGATCCAGCTCGTGCTTGATGCGCCAGTGGCGGCCGATCTGCCACTCCACGGACGGCACCACCACGCCGCCGCCGTTACTGGCGTCATGGACGAGCACCAGCTGCCCGGTGATGGTGTCGTGGCGGTACGGCAGGGTGAGGATGCCGGTCAGCCAGGTGGTGTTCTCGTCCTCCGTGCTGCCGAAGGCGTTACGCACCGTTTCCGGGTCGGCACGGTCCTGGCTGTGGCCGTCGATGTAGGTGTTGAAGGCCTGCAGGCTCAGCGTGCTCGAATTGCTGGTGCCCAGCACGTCCTGCAGCCGCAGGCTGGTGTCCAGGCCAAACATCAGCCGGTAGGTGTCATGCTCGGTGACGCCGAGGCTGAAGTTGTTGTAGGGCTGGTCCGGCACGTAGGCCAGCTCGGCACGGTAGACGCTGTCGATGCCCGGAATGTAGCCACTCAGCGTCCCGCCGAAGATGTCGATCTCCGGGTAGACGAAGGCCAGGTTGTTGGGCGCGTCCGGCCGCGTGGTCGGATACAGGACCGGGTTCTGCCCCTGGGTGTGGTAATAGTTCAGGCTGTAGGAGATGCCGTCGTACTCGCCGAAGGCCCCCGACCAGCGGAAACCGTAGTGCGGATCATCCGTGTCGCCCTCGGAGTGGTGGTACTCGATGGGAAACACCGTGCCCTGGAGGTTGAAGCCGCGGTTGCCGAGCCCGGCCCAGCGCCCGCCGAACAGGTCGTAAGTGTTGCCCACCTGGTCACCCGCGTCCCAGCCCGGGCGGAAGAGCAGCTGCAGCTCACCGGTGAGCTCGGGGACCCGGATATTGACGTTGGCCAGCGTCAGCGGCTTGCGCCAGTTCTCGTTCTCCGGCTCCAGGAAGGAGCGCCAGGACTGGTCGTAGCCGTGGACCACGTCCATGGCCTGGAAGAAGTCCGTCTCCCCCCAGACGACCTGCTGCTTGCCGAGCCGCATGAAGATGCGGTCGGTGGGGTTGAGGTCGACGTAGAACTCGCGCATGGAGAGCTCGTTGAGCTCGTCCTGGAAATCGGCGCGGTTCCCGGTCTGTGCGGTCCGGTCCTCGAGCCGGTCGAGGTAGTTGGTCATCACCTCGTAGCTGGCGCGGCCGATCGCCGTCACCCGCGCCGGGCCGACATCACCCCGTGCCTGCAGCAGCGCCGTGGTGCGCGCCATGGACAGATCGCCCTTGTCGTCCGTCGTCGTCTCGGGGACATCGTTGAGGTTCCAGCTGAGGTACTCGCGGACATAGCCGTTGACGTCGAACCCGCCGATCTCCGCCGCGGATACCGTTCCCGTAAACCCGAGCGACAGTGGCAAAACCACCCCCGCGACCCCCGGCGCAATCCACCGTGTTGATGCCTTCATCGTTGTGGCCTCCCGTCTTCCGGTATTTCTCGTGTCGTTGTCGTCCGCAGCGTCCGAGGCGGTCCCCCGCCAGTGCCCGGGCTCACTGCGGCTCACTCTCCCCCTTCCTGGCTCGTACCGGCGGCGCCTCCCTTCGCCACCGCCCCGCCATCGCCTCACCGCCGGGCGGCGGCACGCGCGGGTGTCTGCTCGGTCACGTCCGCCTCGCCCGCGTCCCGCCCGGCCGAGGCGTCCTCGGTGTATGCCTCCTCGCCCTCGGGCACCGCCGTGTCACCGGCGACGCCGAAGATGAAGCGCGGACGGATCAGGTAGATCATCGAGGGGATGACCACCAGGGCACTGATGGCGGAGACGCTCATCCACAGCGCGATGAGCAGCCCCATCTCGGCCTGGAAACGCAGCGAGGAGAAGAAGTACCAGAGCACCACCGAGGCGATCATGGTCGCCGCGGTGATGATCACGCCGCGCCCGGCGGTCAGCAGCGCGAAGCGGATGCTCCGCTCGGCACTGCCGGTATGGGCGAAGCCTTCGCGGATGCGGTCGGCAATGTAGAACGCATAGTCCACGCCGAGGCCTATGCCGAGGGCCGCCACCGGCAGGGTGTTCACGTTCAGGCCGATGCCCTGCCAGCTCATGAAGCTGAACGTGATGGTGTTGGACAGCACCACCAGCGGCAGGAAGAACAGGCCGGCCTGCGGCGAGCGGTAGGCCAGCGCGCAGAACGTGAAGAGCACCAGCAGCGCCAGCGCGATGCTCTGGATCTGGCCCGAGAAGATCACCTCGTTGACCGCGGCCAGCACGCCGATCAGCCCGCCCGCGAGCCGGTAGTGCACGCCTTCCACCGGGTGCTCGTCGGCGAAGTCCTTCACCGCCTGCACCGCGGTACGGATGGTGTCGCCCTGGTGGTTGCGGAACGCCATCTGGACGGCACCGTTTTGGTACTTGGTGTCGGCAAAACGTGCGATATCCCCCGGATCCGAGCCGGACAGGGCAATGAACAGGATCTCGCCGTTTACCATCTTGCTGTCGCCGATCTTGAAGTAACGGGGATTGCCCTCATGGAGGATCATATTGACCGGCCGGATCACGTCGGCCAGCGACTGGGTGCCGCCGACACCGTCCTGCGCCTCCATGTAGGCCTGGAAGCGAGTGATATTGCGCAGCACGTCCGGGCGTTTTAGGGTGTCCTCCTTGTCGCCCTCGACGGCGACGAACATGCGATTGCTGCCCGGAAAGCGCTCGTTGATGGCCGCGTCCGCCTGGTTGTACTCGGAATCGGGCCAGAGGATGGGCGAGCCGGGATTGGCATCGCCGACCTTAATGTCGCGGGCGTACCAGCCGGAGACGGCGAGCACGAGCAGCGCCACGCCGAGCACGGCTAGGGCACTCCCCCGGCGGGTCGTCAGCCGGGTGCAGCCCCCGAGGAAGGCGGTCATCGCCCCGTCCGCGCCCACGTCCACGAGCCGCCGCTCATGGCCGGCACGCACCCACGACAGGGCCACCGGGATCATGATGATCGTCCCGATCACCATCGCACCGATCCACATCGCGCCGATGACCGCCGCCTTCTCCAGCAGCGGGATGGGGGTGAGCGCCACCACGAGCATGGCACCGGCGTCCGTCGCCAGCCCGAGCAGGCCGGGGCGGAAGAGCTTGTGCAGCGTGATCTCCGCGGCGCGGCGCGCGTCCAGCACGCCGTTGCGGCGCTCGTTGTCGAAGCCCGCGTTGAGCTGGACGGCGTGGGATATCGCCCGCGCGGAGATCAGGAAGGTGATCACCACCGCCAGCGGGTCCAGGTTGATCCCCAGCAGGCTGATCGTGCCGAGCACCCACACGCCGGTGACGGCGCTGGAGACCAGTGGCAGCAGCATCCCGCGCAGCGTGCCCTTGGTGATGAGCAGGATCAGCGCGATCGCGAGCACGATCATGCCGACGATGCGGAGGGTCTCCGGCAGGTGCTCGATCACCAGCCCGGCGAGTACCGGCTGGCCGACCATGCGGACCTCCAGGCCGTCACGGCGGGCCCGGTTAACCACCTCCTCGAGCTGGGGATAGACCTTGCCGTAATCGATCAGCCGGTCGATGAAATCGACCGTGATGATTGCCGCCTTGAGGTCCCGCGAGACGTACTGGCCGTAGACCGTGGGGTTGGCAATGACGGCCTCGCGCAGGGCCTTCACGCCCTCCTGGTCCTGGGGCAGGTCCGGCCACATCAGCGGCAGCGACTCGATGCCGTAGGTCGAGGCGCGCACGTTCTTGAGCTTCTTGGTGGCCAGCGAGACGATCTGGAACTGGTTGACCGCGTCGACCTGCTGGAGATCCCGGGTGACCTGCTGGATGGTGCGCAGCACCGGCAGCCGGAAGATGTCCCCCTTGTCCACCCGCACCATGATCGTCACGGAGTTTGCCCCGCCGAAGGTCTCCTTGTAGCGCTCGTTGGTCTGGATATAGGGGTGCCCGGCGGGCTGGAGGTCGGTGAAGATGGTGCGCACGTCCAGCCGCGTGGCAAACACGCCCATCACCGCCGTCACCACCACCATCACGGCCATGAACACCACCCGGTGGCGGATGCATGCCCTGGCGATACGCTCAACCATTACGGGAGGCCTCCTCGTCGTTTTCCGGGGCCGGCCGGCTGTGGAAGGCACGCCATTGCCCGTCGGCGAGCGTCCCCAGCGTCTGGCCGGTGATGTAGGTATGGCCGGCCACCGCGGTCACCTCCGTGTACCAGCCGAAGTTGCCCGCGGCGATTGATCCGGCCGTCCAGCGCTCGCCGTCCGCGTTCCCCGTCACCAGGGCGCCACCGTTGCCCACGGCGATGTAGCGAGCGCCGTCCCAGGCGACGTCAAACAGGTGCGCCCCGGTCCCGGCCTTGCGGGTTTGCCAGTGCGTGCCGCCGTCCGAGGTGGTGAGAACGGTGCCGGAGAGGCCCACGGCAACCGCGTGACCGGCATCCCTGAAGGTCACCGCCATCAGGCTCGAATCCGTGGGCGAGTCCACCTCCTCCCAGCTAGCCCCGTCGTCACCGGAGCGCTTTATCGTGCCGAACTCGCCGACCAGCCAGACGGTCCCGTCCGGCGCCACGGTGACGTCGTTCCAGCCGATGTCCTGTTTCGGGTGGGTCAGCCGCCAGCTGCGGCCGCGGTCGTCGCTCACCAGCACCACGCCCATGGTCCCCGTGATCCAGGCCCGGCCCTGCGCGTCGATGCGCACGCGCAGGAACTGGTCACCGCCCCGGGGCCGGGTCGGCGCGTCCACCGCCTGCCAGTCGTCGCCGCCGTCCTGCGTGATCAGCACGGTGCCCTGGTCACCGGCGGCGACCGCGGTGTCCGCATCCCACGCGGCGATGTCCTGGATGTGGTGGAACACCGGGGTGTTCTGAGCATGCCAGTGCTCACCACCGTCCTCGCTGCGGATGATCTTCCCCGAACGCCCCGCCGCCCAGACGACGGCCCCGTCGTCCCCCGGCGCGGCCACGCCGTAGAAGTTGTCGCGGGGCTCGATCGCCGAGCGTCTGACCTCCGGGACATCCACCGCCGGCTTCACGAAGAAGGCGACGTAGAACAGTCCGGCGAGGATCAGCACCGAGAGCGTGATCTCCAGTGCATGGGCGAAGTGCCGTCTGGCCATGTGTCCTCCGGAACGGGGTGAGTGCGACGGATGATTTGATTCAGCCGGCGGCCGGCACGACGTCTCGCGCCGGTAACGCAGACCAGGGTGGACACACGGGGGCACGGCCGGCGCCGTGCAGGCAGGACAGGACCATGTTGTATCCTCCACTCCGCCATGGATCGGTTGCCACGGGGATCATGCTTGTCGTTGTGTGCGCCGGGCCCGCGGGGCGGGACAGCCCCGAATGCCGGGGCCCGATGCGATCCGGCGACAAATTTCGAGTAAATCGCCAGCGAATCGTTACGGGTTTATCTAATACCTAAACCTTTTAGACGTCAACCTCTGAGTCATGAAATCATTCCGGCGCGACCGGCAGTGCCTGGACGGGCGGACACGGGGGATACGGCGGGTCACCTCGACGACCCTCGACAGGCGCGCGCAAATACCTGAAGATACGCGCCCATTCTCCGGCACCGAGGCCCCCGGCAACGTGATCGACAAGCTCCGCAACATCGCCATCATCGCCCACGTGGACCATGGCAAGACCACCCTCGTGGACAAGCTCCTGCAGCAGTCCGGCACCCTGGCCACCCGGGGCGACGCGCCGGAACGCGTCATGGACTCCAACGACCTGGAGCGCGAGCGCGGCATCACGATCCTGTCGAAGAACACCGCCATCCAGTGGGGCGAGTACCGCATCAACATCGTCGACACCCCCGGCCATGCCGACTTCGGCGGTGAGGTCGAGCGCGTGCTATCGATGGTGGACTCGGTGCTGCTGCTCGTGGACGCGGTGGACGGGCCGATGCCGCAGACGCGCTTCGTCACTCAGAAGGCGCTGGCCCAGGGCTTCCGCCCCATCGTGGTGATCAACAAGATCGACCGCCCCGGCGCGCGCCCGGACTGGGTACTCGACCAGACCTTCGACCTGTTCGACAACCTCGGCGCGGACGACGACCAGCTCGATTTCCCGGTGATCTACGCCTCGGCGCTCAACGGCTACGCGAGCATGGACGCCGATGCCCGCGAGGGCGACATGACGCCGCTGTTCGAGGTCATCCGCGACCGCGTCTCCGCTCCCACGGTGGATCCCGAGGGGCCGTTCCAGATGCAGGTCAGCTCGCTGGACTACAGCAGCTACGTCGGCGTGATCGGCATCGGCCGTATCAAGCGTGGCCGGGTGCGCCCCAACCAGCAGCTCACGGTCGTCGACCGCGACGGCAACCGCCGCAACGCCCGCCTGCTGCAGGTGCTCGGCTTCCTGGGGCTGGAGCGCGTCGAGGTGGACGAGGCCCAGGCCGGCGACATCATCGCCTTCACCGGCGTCGACGGCGTGCACATCTCCGACACCCTCTGCGATCCCAAGACCCCCGAGGCGCTGCCGGCGCTCACCGTGGACGAGCCCACGGTGAGCATGACCTTCCAGGTCAACACCTCGCCGTTCGCCGGACGCGAGGGCAAGTACATCACCTCCCGCCAGATCCGCGAGCGCCTGGAGCGCGAGCTCCAGCACAACGTCGCCCTGCGCGTGGAGGAGACCGACGACCCGGAGAAGCTGCGGGTCTCCGGCCGCGGCGAGCTCCACCTCGCGGTGCTGATCGAGAACATGCGCCGCGAGGGCTACGAGCTCGGCGTCTCCCGGCCCGAGGTCATCGTCCGCGAGGTCGACGGCGTGAAGCAGGAGCCTTACGAGCAGCTCACCGTCGACACCGAGGAAGACTACCAGGGCGCGGTGATGCAGAAGCTCGGCGAGCGCGGCGGCGAGCTCACCAACATGCTCCCGGACGGCAAGGGCCGCGTGCGCCTGGACTACACCATCCCCGCCCGCGGGCTGATCGGCTTCCGCACGGAATTCCTCACCGCGACCTCCGGGACCGGGATGATGTACCACGTCTTCGACCACTACGGGCCGGTGAAGACCGGCGATTACGGCCAGCGCATCAACGGCGCGATGATCGCCAACGCCCCCGGCAAGGCCATCGCCTACGCCCTGTTCAACCTCCAGGGCCGCGGCCAGATGCTGATCGGCCCGGGCGACGAGGTCTACGAGGGCATGGTCATCGGTATCCACAACCGGGACAACGACCTGGTCGTCAACCCGATGAAGGCCAAGCAGCTCACCAACGTGCGCGCCGCCGGCTCGGACGAGAACATCATCCTCACCCCGCCGACACGCTTCACGCTGGAGCAGGCGCTCGAGTTCATCGACGACGACGAGCTCGTCGAGGTCACCCCGGTGGCCGTGCGCCTGCGCAAGAAGCTGCTCACCGAGAACGAGCGCAAGCGCGCCTCCAAGAAGGTGAGCAACGGCTGAGACCGGGGGCAGCCGCACCGGCCAACCCGCCGGGGATCCCGGTGCGGGAGGCCGGCCCCGGGTGAAGCGTCAAGTCCGTCACGGGGGATGTCGGCTGCCGTGAGCAGCCGACCTACGTGACCGGTCACCGCCGGGCCTCTGCTGTAGGTCGTGCGCCGCAGGCGTGCGACATCCCGGCTCGGTCATTGAGGACGTCGCACACGGCCCGCGGCCGTGCACGACCTGCCGGTCTTCCGCTCCGGGAACATGCAGGCGCGGCGGCTCAGCGACGACAGCCGACGGCCGGGCCAGAGACGGAGCCGAGCCGCGCAACGTGGCCGGAAACCGGCACGGCCTGTCCAGAACCACGCCCGGCTCAGACGTCCGGCCCCAACGCCCCGCTATCGAGCGCCTCGGAGCGCGTCCGCCAGTCCGGCAGGGCTTCGTCCATCAGGGCGTAGAAGCGCCGGGAGTGGTTGAACTCGAGCAGGTGGCAGAGCTCGTGGACCACCACCAGATCGATCAGCGCCTCGTCGCGCTCGACGAGACGCACGTTGAGGGTCACCTCGCCGCTGCGGGAGCAGCTCCCCCAGCGGCGGCGCATCCGCCGCAGACGCAGCCCCGGCTGGCCGATGGGCCAGTGGGCAAGACGGTCGCACCAGTGTGACAGCCGCTCGGCGAAGACCCGTTCCGCCCGGGTCCGGTAAAAGCGCCGCAGCGCCTCCGCCACCCGGCCCTCGTCCAGCCCCGGCAGCGTCAGCCGCAGCGTCCCGTCGCGGACCTCACCCCCGTAGCGCCCCGCACGCTCCAGGCGTAGCGGGTACTCCACGCCGAGCACCGGGTGCGGAGCCCCCTCCTCCAGCCGCCGCGGCACGGGCAGCCCCGGCAGCGCGCGCTCCACCCAGCTCCGGCGGCTGTCCAGGAACCGCCGCACCACCGCCTCGGGACAGCCCCGGGGCAGGCGCAGCTCCAGCACCGGCCCGGGCAGCAGGTGCAGCGCGATGGTGCGCCGGCGCTGGACGCGCCGCCGCAACGGGATGACCGTCTCGCCGACGGTGAGCGTGCGCGGCAGCACTCAGACCACCAGCACCGGCTCCTGCAGGGCAGCGAGCTGCTCACGCAGGCCCAGCAGGTGTTCTTCCCAGTAGCGCTGCTCCGCGAACCAGGGGAAGGCCCGGGGGAACGCCGGGTCGTGCCAGCGCTGGGCGAGCCAGGCGGCGTAACGCATGACCCGCAGGGTGCGCAGCGCCTCCACCAGGTTGAGCTCGCGGCGGTCGAAGTCACGGAAGTCCTCGTAGCCGGCGAGGATGTCGGAAAGCTGGCCGGTCATCTCGGCGCGGTCGCCGGAGAGCAGCATCCACAGGTCCTGGACCGCGGGCCCGGTGCAGCAGTCGTCCAGGTCGACGATGTGCGGCCCCGCCTCGGTCCAGAGGATGTTGCCGGGGTGGCAGTCGCCGTGGATGGCGATGGACGCGACGCCGCCGGCACGCTCGAAGGCGGCGTCGATGCCGGTGACCAGCTCCGCGGTCACGCTCTCGTAGGCGTCGCGGAGATAGTCCGGGATCCAGCCGCCCGATAACAGGTACTCCCGCGCCGTCGCCGCCGTGCCGGGGTCCAGCTGCGGCCGGTGGCGGAACGTGGTCGCCTCGCCCACGGTGTGGATGCGCCCGAGATAGCGCCCCAGCCACTCCAGCGTGTCCGCGTCGTCGAGCTCGGGGGCGCGCCCGCCGCGACTCGGATACACCGCGAAGCGGAAACCGGCGACGGTATGCAGGGTCTCGCCGCGGTGGCGTATCGGCGCGACCACGGGGATCTCGGCGGCGGCCAGGGCCTCGGCGAAGGCATGCTCCTCGAGGATCGCCGCCTCGCTCCAGCGCTCCGGGCGGTAGAACTTCACCACCACCGGGCGCTGATCCTCGATGCCCACCTGGTAGACCCGGTTCTCGTAGCTGTTGAGCGGGAGCAGGCGGCCATCCACCTCGAAGCCGACGGACTCCAGCGCGTCCAGCACGGTATCCGGGCCGAGGCGGGTGTAGGGATGATCGTCGGCCTGTTCGCTCATCGCCCTCGCCTCGCTGATACCGGACCGCCAGCATGCCGGGCCGGTGCGGCACGCGCAACGCCCGCGGCGGTAACGCTCGCCGTCGCCGGGCGCGTAGAATGCGCACCATGCTGTTACAACTGCGAGACGCCACCGTCACCCTCGGCCCGCGCA
Organism: Arhodomonas aquaeolei DSM 8974; assembly: GCF_000374645.1. Taxonomy (GTDB): domain Bacteria; phylum Pseudomonadota; class Gammaproteobacteria; order Nitrococcales; family Nitrococcaceae; genus Arhodomonas; species Arhodomonas aquaeolei. The sequence goes on along the minus strand of NZ_KB894805.1, from coordinate 165,557 downwards.
CGCTCATCGACGGCGCCGGGTTCACCCTGGACGCCGGCGAGCGCGTGGCGCTGATCGGCCGCAACGGCACCGGCAAGAGCACCCTACTGCGCGTGCTCGCCGGCGAACTTCAGCCCGACCACGGCGAGCGCGAGACCCGCCGCGGTCTGCGCGTGGCCACCCTCGACCAGGAGGTCCCCGCCGGCACCGCCGGCCGGGTGTTCGACGTGGTCGCCGACGGCCTCGGCGAGGCCGCCGCACTGCTGCGCCGCCACCACGACGCGGCCGCCGCCATGGCCCGGGGCGAGTCCGGCGCCGAGACCCTCCTGCAGCGCCTGCACGACGAGCTGGAGGCGGCCGAGGCCTGGCAGACGGCGTACCGCGTGGACGCCGTGCTCGAACACCTGGCGCTCCCGGCGGACGCGGAGTTCGAGGCGCTCTCCGGCGGCCTGCGCCGCCGTGTGCTCCTCGCCCGCGCGTTGGTCTCGGCACCGGACGTGCTGCTGCTCGACGAGCCCACCAACCACCTGGACGTGACCACCATCGACTGGCTGGAGGACTTCCTCACCGGGCTGGACTGCGCGATGGTGGTGGTCAGCCACGACCGGCGCTTTCTCGAACGGATCGCCACGCGCATCGTCGAGCTCGACCGCGGCTGGCTGACGAGCTGGCCGGGCAGTTACGCCGAGTACGAACGGCGCAAGGCCGAGGCGCTGGCCGCGGAGGAGAAGGCCAACGCGGAATTCGACCGCAAGCTCGCCCAGGAGGAACGCTGGATCCGCCAGGGCATCAAGGCCCGACGCACCCGCAACGAGGGCCGGGTACGCAACCTCCAGGCGATGCGCCGCGAGCGTGCCCAGCGCCGTGAACGCACCGGCCAGGCCCGTATCGCCATCCAGGAGGCGGAGCGTTCGGGGCGCCTGGTCGCCGAGGCGGAGCACGTGGACTTCGCCTACGACGGCACCCCGGTGGTCAAGGACTTCTCCACGCTGCTGATGCGCGGTGACCGCGTCGGCCTGGTCGGCCCCAACGGCGTGGGCAAGAGCACCCTGCTGAAGCTGCTCCTCGGCGGACTGGAGCCGGACAGCGGCCGGATCCGCCGGGGCACCAACCTCGAGGTGGCGTATTTCGACCAGCACCGCAGCACCCTGGACGAACAGGCCAGCGTGATCGACAACGTCGCCGGCGGCAGCGAGCAGATCACCGTCAACGGCCGGCGCCGCCACGTGATCAGCTACCTGGGGGACTTCCTCTTCGCCCCGGAACGGGCGCGCACCCCGGTGGCCTCGCTCTCCGGCGGCGAGCGTAGCCGGGTGATGCTCGCGCGGCTGTTCGCCGAGCCGGCGAACGTGCTGGTCATGGACGAGCCCACCAACGACCTCGACATCGAGACCCTGGAGCTGCTGGAGGAGCGCATTGCCGCCTTCCAGGGCACCGTGCTGCTGGTCAGCCACGACCGCCGGTTCCTGGACGACACGGTCACCAGCCTGCTGGTATTCGAGGGCGGCGGGCGGATCACCGAGTTCGTCGGCGGCTACAGCGACTGGGCCGAGCACGAACGCCGCCGTGCCGCGGAGCAGGCCCCCGCCGGTGGCCGAAGCGCCCGCCCGGCGGCGTCATCGCAGCAGCGCGGCGGACGCCGCAACCGCAACAAGCTCAGCTACAAGGACCAGCGCGAGCTCGACGCCCTGCCCGCGCGTATCGAGACGCTGGAGGGGGAGATCGAGGAGACCCAGCAGGCCCTCGCGGACCCCGCACTCTACCAGGGCGATCACGGCGAGCGCATCGCCGAACTGAAGGAGACGCTCGCCCGGCTCGAGGACGAGCTCGGCGAGGCCTACGGACGATGGGAGACGCTGGAGGCCGGCGGCGAGGCCTGAGGCGGCCGCCGCCTCAAATGGCTTGGCGCGCCAGACCGCGGGCGTCGGTCAGCGCCTCGACCCGGTCCCAGCCCTGCCAGACCGGGACGAGCTCGCCGGGCAGCGGGCGCAGGTGGCCAAGCTCGCGCCAGCGCTGAGCGGGCTCGTGGAAATCGGAGCCCAGCGACGCCGTCAACCCCAGGCGCAGCGCCCGTGAGCGCGCGGCGTCCAGGTCGCCGGGCCCGCCCCCGCCCACCACCACCTCGATCCCGTCGCCCCCGGCCTCGGCGAAGGCGGTGCACGCCCGGCTGAGCTTGGTGGCGGTGAGACCGTAGCGCGTCGGGTGGGCGAGCACCGCGCGTCCTCCGGCGGCGTGAATGGCCTCGACACCCTCGGTCATGGCGACCCAGCCCGAGCCCACATACGCCCGCCGGCCCCGGGCGAGATAGCGCCGGAAGGCGGCCTGGTGGGAGTCCACCACGCCCCGGGCCACCAGCGCCCGGGCAAAATGCGCGCGCCCGATGGCACCCTCGCCGGCCTCCGCCCGGGCCGCGTTCAGGGCACCGTCCACCCCCGCGCGCTCGAGCTTGTGCGCGATTCGGGCCGCCCGGTCGTCGCGGGCGGCGACCTGGCCGTCGAGGAGCCGGGTCAGCGCCGGGTGCGTCGGGTCCACCCCCAGGGCCACGACGTGCAGGTCGCCGCCGGCCCAGGTCACCGACAGCTCCAGCCCGGGCACGAGCTCGACGCCATGCCGCTGCGCGGCGGCGCCCGCCTCATCGAGACCGGCCACCGTGTCGTGATCGGTCAGTGCCAGTACCCGCACGCCGTTTGCCGCGGCTCGCGCGACCACCTCCGCCGGTGCCAGGGCACCGTCGGAGGCCAGACTGTGGCAGTGCAGATCGATGGCGGACAATACGCCCATTTTGCGCCTTTCCCGGTTACTGCCGCCGGACGGCGGACCAACCAGTCTGCCACACCCCGGTTTCACGCAACACGGCGTCCCGATGAACCCCGTTCACGCTCATCGGGACCGGGATGACGGCCCCGGCGGCGTTGGCTACCGTTGTCAGTGGGAACACCCCAGTGGAGGACAGCAAATATGGCCATCAAGAGTTGGGATCCCCGCAAGCTCCAGGACCACGACATCCAGGGCAGTCGCTTCGAGCATCTGGTCGCCGACGCCTGGGCCGAGGTCCATGAGGACGACGGTCTGCCCGGCCAGTCCGCGGAGGCTTCTTACACCGAAACCGCCTCCGCCAGCGAGAACGGCTCCGACTGGCACGCCACCCATACGCCCTTTGCCAACCTGCGGGACCAGCTCACCCGCCACTGACCTGCGAATCAAGCCCGCCTCCGGGCGGGCTTGAACTCGACCTTCCCCGCCCCCACCTTCCCGGACGCGTGTTGCCTCGCGTCAGCCCGGCTGACTAGACTGCGACGACACACCGTCATCGCCGCCGCGCGCGGCAGACCGGCACCATAAAGAGCGATCCATCCGTCCCGGCTTGCGCGGGGCGCTACAAGCAATCCAAGCACAGGAGCTGCAAGATGAAGATCGAACTGCCCGAACTCCCCTACGCGATGAACGCGCTCGAGCCCCACATCTCCCAGGAGACCCTGGAGTACCACTACGGCAAGCACCACAAGGCCTACGTGGACAAGACCAACGCGCTCATCGAGGGCACGGAATTCGAGCAGATGCCCCTCGAGGACATCATCCGCAAGGCCAGCGGCGGGCTGTTCAACCAGGCCGCCCAGGTCTGGAACCACACCTTCTACTGGAATTCCATGAGCCCCAACGGCGGTGGCGAACCCACGGGCCCGGTCGCCGAGGCGATCAACCAGGCGTTCGGCTCCTTCGAGGACTTCAAGAAGGAGTTCAACGAGAAGACTGCCGGCAACTTCGGCTCCGGCTGGGGCTGGCTGGTCAAGACCGCCGACGGCCGCGTCGAGATCCGCGAGACCGACGACGCGGATACCCCGGTCACCGACACCAGCGTGACCCCGCTGCTGACCTGCGATATCTGGGAGCACGCCTACTACATCGACTACCGCAATGCGCGGCCGAAGTACCTCGAGGCGTTCTGGAACCTCATCAACTGGGAGTTCGTCAACCGCAACTTCAGCGGCTGACAGACCGCGGCGGGGCGGCTTGCCGCCCCGCCGGCGTCTCCCTATAATCGCCTGCAAGGCAGCCGCGCCGTGGCTGCCTTTTTTATTTTCGTCACCCGGGCCCTGTGCAGGCGAAGGGACGCCCCGGGCCGATCCCCTGGCGGGACAGACAGCGAGGCAGGACGAGCATGCAGCCGCGACACTTCCTGACCCTGGACGACTGCACCCCGGAAGAGCTCCTCGGCATCCTCCGGCGCGCCTCCGAGCTGCGCCGGCTGCACGCGGACGGCGCGGTGCACACGCCGCTGACGGGCCGCGTGCTCGGCATGATCTTCGAGAAATCGTCGACGCGCACCCGCGTATCCTTCGAGGCGGGCATGGCCCAGCTCGGGGGCTCGGCGCTGTTCCTCTCGCCACGGGACACCCAGCTCGGCCGCGGCGAACCCATCGAGGACACCGCCCGGGTGATCTCGCGCATGGTCGATGCGGTGATGATCCGCACCAGCGCCCATGACACGGTGACCCGCTTCGCGGACCACTCCCGCGTGCCGGTAATCAACGGCCTCACCGACGACGCCCACCCCTGCCAACTGCTCGCCGACCTGCAGACCTACTTCGAGCACCGCGGCGACATCCGCGGCCGCACGGTGGCCTGGCTCGGCGACGGCAACAACATGTGCCTGTCCTACATGCGGGCCGCCCGGCTGTTCGACTTCCGCCTGCGCATTGCCGCCCCCGAGGGCTATGCCCCGGATCCGTCCCTGGTGGACGGCGACCGCATCAGCCTGACCTCCGACCCGGCGGCGGCGGTGACCGGCGCGGACCTCGTGGTCACCGACGTGTGGGCAAGCATGGGCTTCGAAGCCGAGCAGCAGGAGCGCATCGCCGCGTTCCGCCCCTACCAGGTGGACGCCGGACTGATGGCGCAGGCCGCGGAGGACGCGCTGTTCATGCACTGCCTGCCCGCACACCGCGGCGAGGAAGTCACCGCCGAGGTCCTGGAGGGAGCGCAGAGCGTGGTGTGGGACGAGGCGGAGAACCGCCTGCACGCCCAGAAGGCGCTGCTTGAGTTGCTGCTGCTGAAGGAATGATCGTGGGCCGGTGGACGACGGCAACGGCCCGTGCCCGACGACGTCCGCTGGCCTTGATCCGGGATGTCGCACGCCTTCGGCGCACGACCTACGGCGGCTGAGGGAATGATCGTCCCCGGCGCGGTGACCGGCCATGCGCCCCGACGCACCGGGACGATCCATGATCGCCGTAGGCTGGCAGGAGCGACCTGCCTGCCCGGGATCGCGGCGGATCGGCCTCTGCCGTAGATACCGTCTCGCGTATCAAGCGATTTGCGGGGTATCCGGTGTCTGTTTTTTGATGACGCCGAAGCGGATGTGGACGAGCCTGCGCATGACCGCCCCCGGGGCGGCCATCCTGGCGTTGCCCCGCCGGCGAAGCGCGCGCACGCCGGGGGCGTACGGTCGGCCGCTCAAGGCGGTCGACGTCGCCGGCACCGCAGGACGGGATGTTGGCTGCCGGGAGCAGCCAACCTACAACGCCGGTCTACTCCACGGGCGTTCCGCAAAGGATTCCCGCCAGCAAACCCGGTAACCCGCCCCTACCGTAGGTCGGCTGCTCCCGGCAGCCGACATCCCGCCAGATCGGCCGCGAACCTATCGCTCGGAAGCGATCGACAATCGGCGGTCCGCAACCGGCGCCTACCGGGACCGGGCTAGCGCCGGTCGCCGGTGGCCTCGGCGGCCATCTGCTCGAAGCTGGTATGGCGTACATCCTTGCCGCGGACGAAGTAGACCACGTACTCGCAGATGTTGCGGGCACGGTCACCGATACGCTCCAGCGAACGCGCCGACCACATGATATCCATCACCGGCGAGATCGCCTTGGGGTGATCCTCCATGTACTTCATCAGGTGGCGCATGATGCTGTCGTACTGCGCGTCAGCCGTGATGTCCTCCTGGGCCACCCGCACCGCCTGCTCGGCGTCCATGCGCGCGAACGCATCCAGGGCACCGCGAAGCATGCCCTTGACGTGCTCGCCCAGGGCCTCGATCTCACCCATGGGCCCGCTCTGGCGGTCCGCCTCCAGCAGATGCAGCGCCATGCGGCCGATACGCTCGGCCTCGTCGCCGATACGCTCCAGGTCCGTGATGGTCTTGATCACCGCGAGCACCAGGCGCAGGTCGCTCGCCGTGGGCTGGCGGCGGGCGAGCACCTGGGTGCACTCCTCGTCCAGCTCCACCTCGATGGCGTTGACCTTGTAGTCACTGGTGACGACCTTCTCGCCGCGATCCGTGTCGCCCTCCACCATCGCCACCAGGGCGTCGGCGAGCTGCTGCTCGACCATCCCGCCCATGGCCATGACGCGGTTGAGGATCGCCTCGAGCTCCTCGTTGAACTGCTGGGAGATGTGCTGGGAAATCGATTTCTTGTCCACCATCCTTTCCTACCCCGCTGGACCGGTGCTCAGCCGTAACGCCCGGTAATGTAGTCCTCGGTCTTCTGCTCACGCGGGTTGGTGAACAGCGTGTCGGTATCGTTGAACTCCACGACCCGCCCCAGGTGGAAGAACGCCGTGTAGCCGGCGACACGGGCGGCCTGCTGGAGATTATGGGTCACGATCACGATGGTGTAGTTGTCCTTGAGCTCGTCGATGAGCTCCTCAATGGTGGCGGTCGCCAGCGGGTCCAGCGCCGAGGCGGGCTCGTCCATGAGGATCACCTCGGGGCTCACCGCGATGGCCCGGGCGATGCAAAGGCGCTGCTGCTGGCCGCCGGACAGCGCCGTGCCGGGCGTGTGCAGCCGGTCCGCGACCTCGTTCCACAGCCCCGCGCGGCGGATACTCATCTCCACGAGGTCGTCCATCTCCGAGCGGCCGTTCACGAGCCCGTGGAGCCGCGGGGCGTAGGCGATGTTCTCGTAGATGCTCTTGGGGAACGGGTTGGGCTTCTGGAAGACCATGCCGACGTGGGAGCGCAGCTGCACGACGTCCACGCTCGGGTCGTAGATGTCCTCGCCGTCGAGCTCCACGCGCCCCTCGATGTGCACCCCCGGTACGAGGTCGTTCATGCGGTTGAGGCAGCGCAGGAACGATGACTTGCCGCAGCCCGAGGGCCCGATCAGGGCGGTGACCTGGCGCTCCTGGATATCCATGTTCACGTCGAACAGGGCCTGGGTGTCGCCGTACCACAGGCGCAGGTCCCGGACCTCCACCTTGCTCGGCGGCGTCTCCGAGTGACGGTCCCGTGGGGTCGCGGTGGTGGTGTCTTCGGTATCGATATTCGTCATCTCGGACCGGCTTTCAAGCGTTTCAGCAGAATACATAGCGTTACGGTCCCCTGGCTACCAGCGGCGTTCGAAACGGCGGCGCAGCAGCACGGCGGCCGCGTTCATGGACAGCAGCACGACGAGGAGCACCACGATGCCCGCCGCCGTCTTCTCGACGTAGGCCCGCTCCGGCATGCTCGCCCAGGTGAAGACCTGGGCGGGCAGCACCGTCGCCGCCTGGGTGATGGAGGTCGGTGCATCCGGGATGTAGGCGATCAGGCCGACGATGATCAGCGGCGCCGTCTCGCCGATGGCCTGGGCCAGGCCGATGATCGTGCCGGTGAGGATCCCCGGCAGCGACAACGGCAGGACGTGATCGCGCACCACCTGCCAGCGCGTCGCCCCCATGGCCAGTGCACCCAGCCGGATCGGATCGGGCACCGCGCGCAGCGCGGCCCGCGAGGAGATGATGATGATCGGCAGCGTCATCAGCCCGATGGTCAGCCCGCCCACCAGGGCGGAGGAACGCGGCACGCCGAAGAAGTTGATGAACACCGCCAGCCCCAGCAGGCCGAAGAGTATCGACGGCACCGCGGCAAGGTTGTTGATGTTCACCTCGATGGTCTGCGTGAGGCGGTTGTCCGGCGCGAACTCCTCGAGGTAGACGGCGGTCATCACGCCGATCGGAAAGGCGAACAGGAACGTCAGCACCAGCAGATAGATCGAGCCCACCGCCGCGGACCAGATGCCCGCCATCTCCGGCAGCTTGGAGTCGCCGTTGGTGAAGAACGGCGTATTGAACGCCGTACGCAGCCGCCCGCTTTGCTCCAGCTCGTGGACGGTCTGCACGACGTCATCATCGAGCTTGTTGGTATGCCCCTTGCGGAACTGGTCGATGTCGGACTTAGCCGGCACCCAGCGCTCCACGGTGGTCCCCAGCAGGTCCGGGTTCTTCTCGACCTCCTGCGGGATCACCCGGAGAACGCCGCGGGAGACGACGGGTCGGAGCTTGTCGGAGACCGCCAGCGGCGGCAGCTCCACCGTGTCCTGGCTGTAGGTGATCTGCGCCTTGACCTCGGTGTAGTAGAACGCCGGCAGCCCCTGGTTGAGGATGTCGGCGAAGAACGCCACCAGGAACGCCACCGCGAGCAGGATCGCGCCGCCGCAGATAGTGCGAAAGCGCCGCTCGGCACGATAGCGCCGGCGCAGGAGTGGATTATCCCTGGAACCCTTGAGTTTCATGCGCTGGCCCCGTTCAGTCGTACTGCTGCTTGAAACGCCGGACCATCACGGCGCTGATCACGTTGAGCGAGAGGGTGATGATGAACAGCACCAGCCCCAGGCCGAACGCCGAGAGCGTCGCCGGGCTGTTGAACTCCTGGTCCCCCGTGAGGGCGTCGACGATACGCACGGTAACGGTGGTCATCGCCTCCAGCGGGTTCGCGGTCAGGTTCGGGCGCAGGCCAGCGGCCATAACCACGATCATCGTCTCGCCCAGCGCCCGGGAGACACCCAGCAGCGTCGCCGAGACAATGCCCGGCGTGGCCGCCGGCAGCAGGATCTGCTTGATGGTCTCGCTCTTGGTGGTGCCGAGGGCGTAGGCCCCCTCCCGCAGGCTCTGGGGGATGGCGTTGATGACGTCGTCGGACAGCGAGGAGATGAAGGGGATGATCATGATACCCATCACCAGGCCCGGCGAGAGGATGTTGTTGTAGGAGGCATCCAGCCCGAAGAACGCCGCGATGTCCACGATCAGCGGGCTCACCGTGATCGCGGCAAAAAAGCCGTAGACGACCGTAGGGATGCCCGCGAGCACCTCCAGCACCGGCTTGGCCATGCCGCGGACACGGCGGCTGGCGTACTCGGACATGAAGATCGCCGAGAACAGGCCCACCGGCAGCGCCACGGCCATAGCGATCAGCGTGACCATGAAGGTGCCCGCGAACAGCGGCACCGAACCGAAGGTATAGCCCGAGGACCCCGCCTCGCCGGCGCGTCCGGCACCGACCAGGAACGCCTTGTCCGGCGCCCACTCCGTGCCGGTCACGAAGTTCCAGAGGCTGACGACCTTGAAGAAGCGGATCGCCTCGAAAACGATGGACAGCACGATGGCGATGGTGGTGGCGATGGACACCAGCGCCGCGGCGAGCAGCAGCCAGCGCACCAGCCGATCCAGGTGATTGCGTGCACGCAGCCCCGGGCGGATCTGGTGCAGCCCCGCGGCGAGGCCGCCCGCGGCCAGCACCAGGGCCGCGGTGAAGGTCATCGCCACCGGCGGGTGGGCGATACCCAAAAGCCCGGCGAAGCTCGCCACCAGGGCCACCGCGATGGCCGGCATGGCCATCCAGACGACGGCGTACCAGCCGTACTGCTGCGGCCGCGAGTGCATGCGCTCGCCGCCGCCGCGTGCCAGCGCCACCGCGCGCCGCCGCCCCATGACGAAGGCGGCATAACTGAGGGGGATCAGGCCCCCGAAGAACACCAGGATCGCATTACCCGTATCCACCGGGCCCTCCGTTCAGCGTCTGCACCGCGGGTCGAGACTGGGCGCAAGCCTAAGGCAAACGCGCGCGAGCGCAACCCCTACCAAAGAAACCGGCCACCCCAGGGATGGCCGGTTCCAGCCGCCGGGCACTGCCACCGAGGGTGATAGCGCCCGGCTCCAGCTCACCGCTGTTACTTGAGCTCGGAGAGCTTCAGCGGCTCGAGGTTCTTCACCACCTCGCGGTACTTGTCCTGCACGGCGCTCGGCAGCGGGATCAGGCCAAGGTCCTTGAGGTAGCCGACCCGGCTGATCATCTTCTTGCTCATGAACAGGTTGGCGTACTCCTGGATGCCCGGGACCTGGCCGACGTGGGCGTTCTTGATGTAGAAGTACAGGCTGCGCGAGACCGGGTAGTCACCCGAGGAGATCTTCTCCGGCTCCGGCTCGACGCCATCGATGGAGACACCCATGATCTTGTCGGTGTTCTCCTCGAGGAAGCTGTAGCCGAAGATGCCGAACGCATCGGTGTTCTGGGCCAGCTTCTGGACGATCAGGTTGTCGTTCTCGCCGGAGGGCACGTAGGCGCCGTCCTGGCGGATATCGGTGTAGCCGCCGCCGTAGGCGTCGATGTCCTCGGACGCGGCCTCCATGACCAGCTCCTCGAAGGCGTCGCGGGTGCCGGAGGAGGTCGGCGGGCCGTAGATCACGATCTCGCGGTCCGGGAGGCTGGAGTCAATCTGGTTCCAGTTGGTGTAGGGGTTGTCCACCAGCTTGCCGTCCTGCGGCACCTTGGCGGCCGTCGCCAACAGCAGCTGCTCGCGGGTCAGGTTGATCGGCTCGTCGTCCGCGGACTGGGCGAAGACGATGCCATCGTAACCGATGACCGTCTCGGTGATTTCGGTCACACCGTTGTCCTGGCAGCGCTGGAACTCGCTGACCTTGATGCGGCGCGAGGCGTTGGTGATGTCCGGGGTATCCTCGCCGGCGCCCTCGCAGAAGAGCTTCAGGCCGCCGCCGGAGCCCGTGGACTCGATGACCGGCGTGGGGAAATCGGTGGTGGCACCGAACTCCTCGACCACGTAGCTCGCGAAGGGATAGACCGTGCTCGAGCCGACGATGCGGATCTGATCACGCGCCTGCGCACCGGTAGCGCCAGCGCCCAGAGTGATCACGGCGGCAGCCGCGATGGCGGACTTCTTCCAGGTCTGCATCAGGTAACTCCTCGTTGACGTCGGGCAGATATCCCCCGTTCGGGGGCCTGGCAACGTGGCCCGGCCTGTTTTTCCCGCCGGGCAACTGGGCGCAAAGTCTAGGCATGGAAAATGACAAACATGTGAACGCGAGGCTGAAGTTCGATGGCAGCCCGCACCCGGACTCCGCACCGCACCCTCTAGCAGCGCACCCCGGACGGGTCCATGCGTCAGATCACGCCCGCCGACCGGCGGCCGCCACGGGGGCAGGAAAGTGCCCGCGGGTGGCGTTGGCGATGCGCACCAGCGCGAGCATCAGCGGCACCTCCACGAGCACGCCCACCACCGTCGCCAGCGCCGCCCCCGACTGCAGCCCGAACAGCGCGATGGCCACCGCCACCGCGAGCTCGAAGAAATTGCTCGCCCCGATCATCGCACCGGGCGCCGCCACGCAGTGCGGCACCCGCCAGGCCCGCGCCCAGCCGTAGGCAAGGAAGAAGATCAGGAAGGTCTGCACGACCAGCGGCACCGCGATAAGCGCGATGTGCAGCGGCGCCCGCAGGATCACCTCGCCCTGAAAGGCGAACAGCAGCACCAGGGTAATGATCAGCCCCGCCGGGGTCACCGGGGCGATCCGGGCGAGGAAGACCTGCTCGTACCAGTCACCGCCGCGCCGCGCGGTAAGCGCCCGCCGTGTGAGATAGCCGGCGGACAACGGGATGACGATGTACAGCACCACCGACAGCGCCACCGTGTCCCAGGGCACCTGGATGCTGGAGACCCCGAGCAGGAACACCACGATGGGCGCAAAGGCGAACAGCATGATGAGGTCGTTGAGCGCGACCTGCACCAGCGTGTAAGCGGCGTCCCCGCGGGTGAGCGTGCTCCAGACGAACACCATCGCCGTGCAGGGCGCCGCCCCCAGCAGGATCGCGCCCGCGAGGTATTCGTTCGCCAGCGGCACCGGGATGAGCGGCGCGAAGACCACCTTCAGGAATAACCACGCTATGGCGAACATGGTGAACGGCTTGATCAGCCAGTTCACGGTGGTGGTGATGATCAGCCCGCGGGGCTGGTGGCGCACGCCGATGACCGCGGTGAAATCGATCTGCGCCATCATCGGGAAGATCATCGCCCAGATCAGCACCGCCACGGGGATCGACACGTGGGCATATTCCCAGCGCGCCAGGGCCTCGGGCACCGCCGGTGCAAACTGGCCCAGGGCGACCCCCGCCGCGATGGCCAGCGCCACCCACACGGAGAGGAAACGCTCGAATACGCCCATCCCCTCGCTGACGGCCGGTGCGGCGGTCTGTGTCTGTTGCTCGGCGTTCAAGGCGCCCCTCCTGTTGCCCGGCGCCTCACAGGGCGCGCTGATTGACCCGCGCCGAGAGCGCGTCAGCACTCTCGCGACGCTCGGAGTAGCGGTCGGTGAGTGCCCCGACACGGTCCCGGACCAGCCAGGTGAAGCGCACCAGTTCTTCCATGACGTCGACGATCCGGTCGTAGTACGGGGACGGTTTCATGCGATCGTCGTCCCCGAACTCCATGAAGGCCTTCGGCACCGACGACTGGTTGGGGATGGTGAGCATCCGCATCCAGCGCCCGAGCACGCGGAGCTGGTTGACCGCGTTGAACGACTGGGAGCCACCGCTGACCTCCATCACCGCCAGGGTCTTGCCCTGGGTCGGTCGCACGGCGCCCAGCGACAGCGGGATCCAGTCGATCTGCGCCTTGATGACGCCGGTCATCGCCCCGTGACGCTCCGGCGAGCACCACACCATGCCCTCCGCCCAGGTGGCGAGGTCGCGGAGCTCCTGGACCTTCGGATGCGCCGCATCCCCGGCGTCCGGCAGCGGCAGGCCGCTCGGGTGGAAGATGCGCGGCTCCGCGCCCATGGCCCGGAGCAGTCGCGTCGCCTCCTCGACCACGAGCCGGCTGAACGAGCGTTCCCGCAGCGAGCCGTAAAGCAGCAGGATACGCGGCGGGTGCGTCACCTCCGGCTTCAGGCCAAGCTCGGCGGGGTCCGGCGCACGGAACAGCTCCGGGTCGATATTGGGCAGGTCTTCATGCGCCATCGTCGTCACCCTCGTTGAGAAGCCGTGACACGCGCTCGCGGATTCCGTCACGGCAGGCGTGAAAGATGGCCCGGAGCGTGTCCCCGTCGCCATCGGCCCGGGCCGGGTCGTCCACGGCCCAGTGCACCCGTCGGGTGCCCGGCGGCAGGACCGGGCAATGCTCGTCGGCGTGTCCGCAGACGGTGACCACAAGATCAGCCCACTGCAGGTCCTCGCCGGTCAGCCGATGGGAGGCCTGCCCGGAGATATCCACACCGGCGTCGGCCATCGCCTCCACCGCCCGCGGGTGCAGCCCGTGGGCCTCGATGCCGGCGGAGCGCACGTCAACACGCTCACCACCGAGATGACGGGCCCATCCCTCGGCCATCTGGGAGCGGCAGGCGTTGCCGGTGCACAGGAACAGAATGCGGCGTTTCACGATTCCACGGCCCCCCGCTCAGCCACAGCGCGCGCCCGGGCGCTCCGGCATGGCGTCCAGGCGGTCCCGGTCGGCCGTGAATGGTGCCCGCGCCGCCAGCTCGCAAGCGGTGCTCTCCAGCACCCGCAGCTGCCAGGCGGGCAGGGACGGGGCGATCCGGTAATGGATCCACGCCCCTTCGCGGCGATCGCGTACCAGTCCGGCCTCACGCAGCGACGCCAGGTGGCGTGACATCTTCGGCTGGGAGACTCCGATCGCCGCGGTCAGCTCGCACACGCACAGCTCCCCGGCCGCATGCAGCAGCATGACCGCCCGTAACCGTGTCTCGTCACCCAATGCCCGGAAAAACGCCGAAGCGGCGCCGTCCATGACCCCGGTTACCGTCGCCGGCTCCCCCATGCATTCACCTCCATATCCCACGGCACAGCACCACCGGCCAATCCGGCACGCCAGTCCGTGAGGTTGTACCCCGGGAATATATTTGGATATTCGTATATACGCAATTACAGATATATTACCCGGGCCACGCTGGCTGCCAGTGACGACGCTGCCCGATGGGACATGGCGGCGAACGCCAGCGGGGCCGGTCGTCCGGACGGCACGGGGTTAACCGCGCCATCAAGGGATGCACGGCGCCGGAACCGGTGAACGGTCAGTGCCGGCGCTCGGCAGCCCCCGCACGGACCCGCCGGTAGACCGGAAACAGGCAGCAGAAGGTGCTGCCCTCGCCCACCCGGCTCTGGATGTCGAGCCGCGCACCGTGGCGCGAGAGCACGTGCTTGACGATGGCGAGCCCCAGCCCGGTGCCGCCGGAAGCCTGGCTGCGGCCACCGTCGACGCGGTAGAAGCGCTCGGTGAGGCGCGGGACGTGGTGGGCGGGGATGCCGGGCCCGGTATCCGCGACGCACAGGCCGGCGCCGCCCGCGCCCTCCTGCCAGCGCACGTCGATGTGCCCGCCCTCGGGGGTGTACTTCACCGCGTTGACCACGAGATTGCTGAACGCACTGCGCAACTCGCCCTCGTCGCCCTCCACCACCAGGGCCGGATCCGCGGTGAGGTGGATGACGTGCCGCCCGTCGCTGAGCGCCCGGGCCTCCTCCACCACGCCTTCGAGCATCGCGGCAACGTCCACCTGCCGCGGCTCGCGGGGCCGGTCAGCGGTCTCCAGGCGGGAGAGCAGGAGCAGATCGTCGATCAGCCGTCCCATACGCCGGGTCTGCTGGTCGATGAGCTCCAGCGAGCGGCTGATCTCCTCCGGCTCGCCGCCGAACTCCGCCAGCGTCTCGGACAGGCCCTGGATCACGGTCAGCGGGGTGCGCAGCTCGTGGGTGATGTTGGCGACGAAGTCCCGCCGGATCACCTCCAGGCGGTGCACGCGGGTGACGTCGCGGGCCAGCAGCAGGCGCCGGTCCTCGCCGTAGGGCACGATCCGGATCTCCAGGGTGAGCTCCTCGTCCACCGGCGAGGGGATCTTCACCGCCTCGTGGGTCTGTCCATTGGCGAGGAATTCGGCGAAGTCGGGATGACGCAGGAGGTTGGCGACACGCTGCCCCTGATCCAGCGGCCAGCGCAGCCCCAGGTAGCGCGCCGCCTGCGGGTTCCACCACTCCATCTCGCCACCGGCACGGAGAACGACGGCCGCGTCCGGCAGGGCGTCGCTGGAGGCCTTGAAGCGGTGCAGCAGCGAGACCAGACGCCGTCGACGGCGGACCTGGGCGCGCTGGCGGCGAAACAGCAGCTCCGCGATATGCGCCCAGACCCCCTCCAGCCGCGGCGGATGGACCCGGCGGCCCTGGCGGACCCAGCGCTCCAGGCGCATGAGCATACGCCCCTGCCACGCGATCCAGGCGAGCAGCACCAGCGCCAGCACCATCCACGGACGGCCGGCGAGTGCACCCACGACGAGCGCCCCCGCGACCATCAGGGCCACCTGCAGCCAGGCCTCCGGCCAGGGGTTGCGCGGCATCATCGGGGCGGCGCCGGGACGGTCACGCCTGGGCGGAGAAGCGGTAGCCCGTGCCCCGGACCGTCTGCACCAACCCGGCGTGGCCGGTGGGCTCCAGGCCCTTGCGCAGCCGACGCACGTGGACGTCCACGGTGCGCTCCTCGACGTAGACGTTGGTGCCCCAGACGTTGTCGAGGAGCTGCGAGCGGGTGAACACCCGTTCCGGGTGGGTCATGAAGAAGTGCAGCAGCCGGAACTCGGTGGGCCCCAGCTCCACGCTGTCCTCACCCGCATTGACCCGGTGACTGACAGGATCGAGCCGCAGCCCCTCCACCTCCACCGGCGACTCGCCGGCAGTGGGCTGGGTACGGCGCAGCACCGCCTTGATCCGCGCGATCACCTCCCGCGGGGAGAAGGGCTTGCTGATGTAGTCGTCCGCGCCGGTGTCGAGGCCGCGCACACGGTCCTCCTCCTCGCCGCGGGCCGTAAGCATGATGATGGGGATGTCGCGGAAGTCGGGACGGCGCTTGAGCCCGCGGGCAAAATCGAGCCCGCTCTGGCCCGGCAGCATCCAGTCCAGCAGGACCAGATCCGGGCGCGCCAGGCGCATCGCCGCCTCGGCATCCTCCGCCGATTCGGCGTGACGGACCTCGAAGCCGGCACGGCCCAGGCCCATGGCGATCATCTCGCGGATCGGTGCCTCGTCCTCGACGATCAGAATGCTCGCAGCCATAACTCATCCATCCTCTGAGATCGCGCGGCATTATCCACGTAAAAGGTGACAGCACCATGACAGGAGCCCGCCGTCTCAGGAACGCTCCAGTATGCCCTCCGGGGCCGCCGCCTCCTCCTCCGCCGCACCGGACCGAAGCCCTCTCCGGACATCCTCGCAGGTGGCGCGGGCGAGTTCGCTGCGGCCGAGCTCTTCGGTGGTCCGGGGCGGCCCGACCGTCACCGTCACGGTCAGCCGGGGATAGCCCGCCACCTGCCAGAGGTTGGTGACTAGGCTCTGATCGTCGGTAAAGGGCACGGCCTCGGCGTGACCGTCGTCGGTATGGTAACGCAGTGCCACCGCCTGCACCGGCGCACCGGCATCAATGGCCGCCTGGTAGAGCCGGGCGCGAAACGGGCGCACCCCGAGCCCGTCACCGGTGGTCCCCTCCGGGAAGAAGAGCACGCGGGCACCGGCATGCAGGCGATCGCGCATGGCCGCCACCGCACGCGCCGCGGCCGCCTGACGCCCGCGCTCGATATAGACCGTCCCCAGCGCCGTCGCCGCCTGCCCGATCACCGGCCAGCGGCGTACCTCCGACTTGCTCAGAAAGGCCACCGGCCAGAGCGCGGCGAGGCACACGATATCCAGCCACGAGACGTGGTTGGAGACCAGTAGCACCGGTCCAGGCACCGGGCGGTCGCCGCGCACGACCAGCCGCGCACCCAGCAGCCGGCAAAGGCCCCGGCACCACTGGCGCTGCGCCCAGCGGCCGAGCCCGTGGGGCGGCACGCCGGCGCGGCGCTCCAGCGCCACCGCGGAAACGATCCAGACCCCGCCGATCAGCGTGTACACTCCGGCGAGGACGACCCGCAGCAGTCGTCTCATTCCGCGTAGATCTCCCTCAGCGAGGCGATGACACGCTCCAGCGCCTGGTCGAACGCCGCCACCTCCTCGAGCTCCACCACGTCGGCATCACGCACCGCCCGGGCCATCTCCGCCGCCGCGTACTCGGCGACGCGGAAACCGGCACGGTTCACGAACACGTAACGCCGTCCCTCGTCGAGACGCGCGGAGAGCTTGGCGCGGACCACCGGATCGTGGTCGCGCAGCTCGAACCAGCTTCCCACCGCGAGGGACTCCACTCGTGCCATGTCCTCGGCGTCGGGTGGACGCTGGCCCCAGCCCGCGGCCGCCGCCGGCGCCTCCGCGCTGCGTGAGGGCGCGGGCTCGTCGGCGCCCTCGTCCCCGGCCGGGTCCTCACCGGGTGTCAGGCAACGCAGGTGTACCGACTCCAGGTCGCGGAACAGCTGGGTCATCTCGTGGGGGTTGTACATGATGCCGTTCAGGCCCTCGCGGAGATCTTGGAGCAGCCGGGGCATGAGCTGGAGCATGCGCTGGCGCTCGTCGGCGTCGCGCTTCGGGCGCACGCTCCAGAGCAGCTCGTCCATGACCGTGAGCTGGCGCCGCCACGTCTCGCTCTCGCGGCCCTCGCGCACGGCGGTGATGAACAGCACCCGGAACCACGCCTCCTCGAGCAGCCGGACCACCACCGCCGGTACTCGCTGCTGGCCGAGTCGCTCCTCCACCGCCGACTGGACCGCCTCGCGGGCGATCTCCACGCGCAGGTTGCCCTCGGCGGTCTGGCGGGTACGCTGCTCGATGACCCGGGCACGCTCCTGCTCGCGCTCGACGAAATAGCGTATGTCCCGGAGCGCGACGTCGAAGACACGAACGTCGTCCTGGTAGCGGGTGACCACGCGCTCGACCACCTCCACCACCTTGCAGTAGAGCGGATCGGTGTCCAGGTCCTGGGGCTCGGTCCAGCCCGTGGCGGCGCCGGCGAGCTCGTTGATCAGGCGGCGGGCGGGGTGCTCGGGCTGGCTGAAGAGCTTGCGGTCGCGCAGTGCCACCCGCAGCACGGGGATCTGCAGCCGCGCTATCACCACCCGCAGCGAGGGCGCCAGGCGCGGATCGGCAAGCAGGTTGTCGAAGAGCATGCTCACCAGGTCGATGACGTCGTCCACCGATGCATCGAGCGCGGTCGCGTGCCCGTGCTCGTCCAGCCAGTGATTGACCCGGGCCTTGATCCGCTCCGGGTCCGTCTCCTCGCTGCCGAGCACCTCCTGCTGCAGCGCCGAGAGTGCGCGCAGGACGACCCGGCGATCCGCGATACCGCCGCCGGTGACTCCGCCGGCACCGGATCCGCCGGGGCCGGCCGCGGGACCGCCGCCAGAACCGGAACCGCCGCCCGGCCCGCCGGGTGCACCGCCACCGCCCGGCACTACCGCGGGGCGGACCTGGTGTTTCATGCGGCGCATCAGGCGGTAGAGCAGCTCGGCGACACCACGATCGTCGTCGGCGTCATCGTCACCGGCGTCCGGCGGCGTCGGCTGAGCCGGCTCCGCGGCATCCCGCGTCTCCTCCGGGGTCTCGTCCTCCGGCTGCTCCGCGCGGTCGCGCTTGTCCGCCCGTGCCCCCGCCGCCTCGAGCTTGGCGTCAACGGCCTTGAGCACGCGGGGCAACTCCAGATCGAGGGTGCGCTCGAAGAGCTTGTAGAGGATCAGGCGTGGATTGAGGGCGATGTCCACGTCCTGCATCGCCAGGGAGAAGGCCAGCACGACCGTGTGGGGATGGAACGGGCTGGCGTCCGAGGGAAGATCGTCGATGTCGAGCAGGTCGCGCAGGCGCGCGTCGACGCTGCCGACGAACACGCCGTGACGGCCACGCAGGCGGGTAGTCGCCGACTCGATGGCGACCTCCTCCTCGAGGCGGCGGTCATCCATGAGGGCGAGGTCCTCGCCGTCGGCAGCGCCGGCACCCGCGCGCGGGCGCAGCGGGGTGGGACGATGGCGGGCGAGGCCGGTGAACAGCCATTCCAGGGTCTCGCGGAAATGCGCGACCACGAGCCGCCGCTGCAGGCGGAGCTCGCGCATGGCCTGGAAGTAGGCCTCCTGGGTCTCTGCCTCTGTGGCGCGCTCGGCGCGCTCGAAGAGGACGTCGTCGCTCCGGTCGAGGGTCCGGGTCGCGGTGCGCACCAGACGTTCGGTGGCGAGATGGCGCAGGTCCTGCACGACCTCGGAGACGCGCTGGCGGTGCCCGTCCCTCAGGTACACGACCTTGTCATCGGCGTTCATAACCCTCCCATCGTGCTGAGCCCCCTGGGACGCAATCCCGGCACCCATTCCACCGTTTATACATCACTTTGACCGAGAAAGGGCGCACACGTCGACACTCCGTCACCCTCGTGCCGCCGGGGATGAGTTCTGCTAGACTGCCGCCGACCCCGAAACGCCCCGCGCCGCGCACTCGCCGGCAGCACCGCCGGCGCCAGGGGGTGTTGCGGTACGCGCCGGGGCGGGTACCGGGACCGTTGGCATAGAGAGACGACATGAAGCTCCTGTTGATCGTGTTGCTACCGCTGGCGGGCATTGTACTGCCACCCGTGCTGGTACGCGCCGGACGCACCGCCAGTGCGTGGGCCGCCGCGACCCCCACCGCGCTGGCACTGGTGCTGCTGGCCGGGATGGCACCAACGGTCTTCGAAGGCGGCGTGGTCGAGGCGAGCTGGCCGTGGATGCCCGCACTGGGGCTGAACCTGGCCTTCTTCCTCGATGGCTTCGGGCTGCTGTTCGCCGGCCTCATCCTCGGCATCGGGCTGCTCATCATACTCTACGCGCGCTACTACCTCAGCGAGGACGACCCCATGGGTCGTTTCTACGCGATGCTGCTGGCGTTCATGGGGGCGATGCTTGGCATCGTGCTCTCGGACAACATCCTGCTGCTGGTGGTGTTCTGGGAACTCACCAGCATCAGCTCGTTCCTGCTCATCGGCTACTGGCGCCACCGCGCGGACGCGCGCCAGGGCGCGCGCATGGCATTGGCGGTGACCGGCGCCGGCGGACTGTGCCTGCTCGCTGCGGCGATCCTGCTCGGACACGTGGTCGGCAGCTACCAGCTCCAGGCCATCCTCGCCGCCGGCGATACCATCACCGCGAGCCCGCTGTACCTCCCGATCCTGGGGCTGGTACTGCTCGGGGCGTTCACCAAGTCCGCCCAGGTGCCCTTCCACTTCTGGCTGCCCCATGCCATGGCGGCGCCTACGCCGGTCAGCGCCTACCTGCACTCCGCCACCATGGTAAAGGCCGGCGTGTTTCTCATCGCCCGGCTCTATCCCGCGCTCTCGGGCACCGAGGAGTGGTTCGTGCTGGTTACGGTGATCGGGCTGGCGACCATGGTCTTCGGCGCCTACGGCGCGCTGTTCAAGGACGACCTCAAGGGGCTGCTCGCCTACTCCACGATCAGCCACCTCGGGCTGATCACCCTGCTGTTCGGGCTCAACACCCAGGCGGGCGTGATCGCCGGCGTTTTCCACATCATCAACCACGCGACGTTCAAGGCGTCGCTGTTCATGTCCGCGGGCATCATCGATCACGAGACCGGCACCCGCGACATCCGCAAGCTCGGCGGCCTGCGCCACTACATGCCGGTGACGATGTGGCTCGCGGCCATCGCCGCAGCCTCCATGGCCGGCGTGCCCCTGTTCAACGGCTTCCTGTCCAAGGAGATGTTCTTCACCGAGGTGGTGGTGGAGAGTGAGCGCCTAGGCGGGATCGGCTGGCTGCTGCCGGTGTTCGCCACCATCGGCGGCCTGCTGAGCGCGGCCTACTCGCTGCGCTTCGTCCACGACGTGTTCTTCGGCGACGAGACCGGCGCCCTGCCCCGCCACCCCCACGAGCCGCCGCGCTACATGCGCGTACCCGTGGAGATCCTGATCCTGATCTGCGTGGTCGTCGGCGTGGTCCCCTCGCTGGCGATCAGCACGGTCCTCGCCACCGCCGCCGGCGGCGTGCTGCTCCAGGCGCCGGAGCCATTCAGCCTGGCCCTGTGGCACGGCTTCAACGTCCCGTTGGTGATGAGCGTGCTCGCGCTGGCGGGTGCCGTGGCGCTCTATTACCAGCGGGACGCCGCCGAGCGCTGGCACGAGCGGACCTTCCCGGCGTTCACGGGCAAGGGGTGTTTCGAGTCGGTGCTCGCCGGCGCCATCGCGGCGAGCCGCCGGCTCACCGCCTGGCTCGACGACGGCAGCGTCCAGCGCAACGTCGTGCTGGTAATCGGCACCGCCGTGGTGATGGCCGCGGCAGGCGGCATCACCGGCGGGCTGGACGCGGGGAGCCGCGCGCTCACCCCGGCGCCGCTGCCCGCGGTCGCGGTCTGGCTGATGGGCGTTATCGCCACGGTCGTGGTCGCGCTGCGTCACCACGACCGTTTTCTGGCGCTGGTGGCCACCGGCGTGGTCGGCCTGCTCTCAGCGCTGACCTTCATCTATATCAGCGCGCCGGACCTCGCCCTCACACAGCTCTCGGTGGAGGTGGTCTCCACGGTGCTGCTGCTGCTCGCGCTCAATGTCCTGCCCAAGGAGACCCCACACGAGAGCAGCCCGGGACGGCGCTGGCGCGACGGTGTCCTGGCGGTCGCCGGCGGCGGTGGCATCGCCGCGCTGGCCTATGCCGCGATGACCCGGCCGCTGGACTCGATCTCGCGCTACTTCCTCGAGACCAGCGTGCCCGGCGGCGGCGGCCACAACGTGGTCAACGTCATCCTCGTCGACTTCCGCGGCTTCGATACCTTCGGCGAGATCACCGTGCTCGGCATCGCCGCACTGTGTGTCTACGCGCTGATCCGTGACGAGGCCCACACCATGGCGAGCGCGGACACCGAGGCCCGCCACCCAAGGATGCTGCTGATCGGCTCCAGGGTGATGCTGCCGCTGCTCGCCGTGGTCACCGTGTACGTGTTCCTGCGCGGCCACAACCAGCCCGGCGGGGGGTTCATCGCCGGGCTGATCGCCGCCGTGGCGATGGTCACCCAGTACATGGCGAGCGGCGTGCACTGGACCGAGCAGCGCCTGACCGGCAACTACTTCCCGATGATCGGCGCCGGCCTGCTCACCGCCGGGTTCACCGGCCTGGCGAGCTGGCTGTTCGACGTGCCCTTCCTCACCAGCACGTTCTCCCACGTGAACTGGCCAGTGGTCGGGGACTTCGAGATCGCCAGCGCCGTGGCCTTCGACCTCGGCGTGTTCCTGACCGTGGTCGGCTCGGTGGTGCTCATGCTCTCGCAGTTCGGCAAACAGCAGCCGCCGGTGGAGGGGCGCTAGCTCATGGAGATCCTCATCGCCAGCGGTATCGGCGTGGTCACCGCCGCCGGTATCTACCTGACGCTGCGGGCGCGCACGTTCCCGGTCATTCTGGGGCTGACGCTGCTCTCCTACGCGGTGAACCTGTTCCTGGTCAGCACCGGGCGGCTCGCGATCAACGCGCCGCCGATCGTCCATGAGGGCACAAAGGCCTACACCGATCCGCTGCCCCAGGCGCTGGTGCTCACCGCCATCGTCATCGGCTTCGCCATGACCGCCTTCGTACTCGTGCTCGCGCTCAAGGCCCGGCGCGAGCTCGGCAGCGACCACGTGGACGGACGCGAATGACACACCTGCCCATACTGCCCGTGCTCATCGCGGCGTTCGCCGGCTTCGTGCTGGTGCTGATCGCCGGCGCGCCGCTGTTCGTCCAGCGTGTGCTCTCGGTGACCGCCACCGCCGCCGGACTGGTGACGGCGATCGTGGCTGTCACCGCAGTCAGCGACGGCTCGGCGATCGCCTACGCCCTCGGCGACTGGCCGGCGCCCTACGGTATCGTGCTCGTGCTCGACCGCCTGAGCGCGCTGATGGTGCTGCTCACCGCCGTAATCGCCATGATCGCGCTGCTGCAGGCGATCCAGGGCACGGACCGGCGCGGGCGGTTGTTCCATGCGCTCTACCAGTTCCAGCTCATGGGCATCTACGGGGCGTTCCTCACCGGGGACATCTTCAACCTGTTCGTGTTCTTCGAGATCCTGCTGATCGCGTCCTACGGCCTGCTGCTCCACGGCCACGGGCCGGGCCGCACCCGCGCGGCGGTGAAGTACGTGGTGATCAACCTGGTGGGATCGGCGCTGTTCCTCGTCGGGGTGGGCACGCTGTACGCCGTGGCCGGCTCACTCAACATCGCCGACCTCGCCGGCCGGGTCGCCGAGGTCGCCCCGGCGGACCGGGGCCTGCTCTACGCCAGTGCCTTCCTTCTGGTCACGGTGTTCGCGATCAAGGCCGCGCTGGTACCGCTGTCGCTGTGGCTGCCGGACGCCTATGCCGGCGCCACCACGCCGGTGGCGGCGCTGTTCGCGATCATGACCAAGATCGGCGTCTACGCCATCCTGCGGGTATACACGGTGGTCTTCGACGCCCCGGCCTCGGCGGCGGTGGAGGCCATCGGCCCCTGGCTGCTCGGCGCCGCGCTCGCCACCATCGTCATCGGGATGACCGGCTCACTCGCCGCTGCCGGCCTGCGGCGGCTCGTCGCCTACGCCATGCTCACCTCCGTGGGCACCATGGTCGTCGGCATCGCGGTATTCACTCCGGCGTCCATCGGCGGCGGTCTGTACTACCTTCTCCACAGCACCATCGCCACGGCCGGGATGTTCCTGCTCGCCGGCGTTCTC
Source organism: Arhodomonas aquaeolei DSM 8974 (assembly GCF_000374645.1). Classification (GTDB taxonomy): domain Bacteria; phylum Pseudomonadota; class Gammaproteobacteria; order Nitrococcales; family Nitrococcaceae; genus Arhodomonas; species Arhodomonas aquaeolei. The sequence goes on along the minus strand of NZ_KB894805.1, from coordinate 141,964 downwards.
GGCGAGTTCCGCGGGGACTCGGGCGACCGTTTCGAGCCGGCACCCCGCCCCGGCGGCTGGGCCACCCTAGGCCTGCTCTTCACCGCCCTCGCGGTGGCCGTGGCCGGCCTGCCACCGCTCTCCGGCTTCCTCGGCAAGACCCTGATACTCCAGTCCGTGGCGGGCGTCTCGCCCACGACACTGGTATGGCCGGTGGTGCTCGCCGGCAGCCTGTTCACCGTGGTGGCGTTGAGCCGCGCGGGCAGCGCCCTGTTCTGGAAGGACGAGCCGCCGGCGGGGCCGGTCACCGCCCCGAACATGGCCGCCTACGTGCCCGCCGGGATCTGCGTGGCCCTGGTGGTGGCGATGACGGTGTTCGCCGGGCCGATCAGCGGCTACACCAAGGCCACCGCGGGTGATCTCCTCCACGGCCCGGGGGCGTACACGCAGGCCGTCATGGACGCCGGCCGGCAGACCAGCCCCGGCCACCACGACGAGGGGGCGTGACATGCTGGCCAGACTGTTTCCCAATCCGGTGCTTTCGGGGTTCGTGCTCGTAATCTGGATGCTGCTCGTCGACAGCATCGGTGCCGGCGCGATTCTCGTGGGCGTGATCCTCGGCCTGATCATCCCGCGGCTCACCCAGGGGTTCTGGCCGGACCGCATCCACTTCCGTCGCCCGAAGGTGCTGTTCACGCTGATCCCGGTGGTGGTCTGGGACATCATCGCGGCCAACGCCGCGGTGGCCTGGATCGTGCTCACCCGGCGCAATCGCGACCTGCGCCCGGTATTCCTGATCATCCCGCTGGAGATCCGCGAGCCCCATGGGGCGATGGCGCTGGCGAGTATCATCACCCTCACCCCCGGAACGGTGTCGGTGCAATTCAGCGCGGACCGGACCACCCTATACGTGCACATGCTCGACTGCCCGGACGAGACGGAGGCCGTGGAGGACATCCGCACACGCTACGAGCGCCCGCTCAAGGAGCTGCTGGAATGCTGACGGTCACGCTCTACATCGGCTTCGCCGCCGTGATCGCGGCCATGGCCATGAACCTCTACCGCCTGCTCGCCGGCCCCACCGCCGAGGACCGCGTGCTGGCGCTGGACACGCTCTACATCAACGCGATCGCGCTGATCCTGCTGGTCTCGATCCAGTTCGCCGACCGCATCTACTTCGAGGCGGCGCTGCTCATCGCCATGATGGGCTTCGTCGGCACCATCGCGCTGGCCAAGTACCTCGGCCGCGGCGCGCTCATGGACTGAACGGAGGCGACCGTGTCGGAAGCCATCACCGCCGTGTTCATCCTCATCGGGGCCTTCTTCGTGCTCGTGGGCTCGCTGGGCCTGCTGCGTTTCCCGGACTTCTTCACCCGGCTGCATGGCCCGACCAAGGCGACCACGCTGGGGCTGGCCAGCCTGCTCGCCGCCTTCGTGGCCTATGCCGCGGGTACGGAGAGCGGGGTGACCGTGCGCGAGTTCCTGATCACCTTCTTCCTGTTCATCACCGCGCCGGTGAGCGCCTTCATGCTCGGGCGCTCGGCGCTGCGCCGCCGCGTCGACTCCGTCGCCCCGCGGCCCGCGGCCATCGACGACGACGAGGCGGAGGACGACCCCGCGTGATCGATCCACAGCGCGTCGCCGAGGACGCCCGCCGCGCCCTGGACGAGGACGTCGGCAGCGGCGATATCACCGCAGTGCTCCTGCCCGCGGAGCGCATCGACACCGCCACGGTGATCGTGCGCGAGCCCGCCGTGGTCTGCGGCCGCCCCTGGTTCGACGCCGTCTACCAGGCCCTGGACCCGGCGGTGCATATCGACTGGCACGTGGACGAGGGCGATGCCGTCAAGGCGGACACCCTGCTGTGCACCCTTAACGGCCCGGCTCGCAGCCTGGTCACCGGTGAGCGCACGGCGCTCAACTTCCTGCAGCTGCTCTCCGGCACGGCCACCACCGCGCACCGCTACGCCGACGCCCTGGCAGGCACCGGCTGCCGGGTACTCGACACGCGCAAGACCCTGCCGGGGCTGCGCCATGCGCAGAAGTACGCCACCGCCTGCGGCGGCGCCGTGAATCACCGCCAGGGGCTGTTCGACGCGATCCTGATCAAGGAGAACCACGTCCTCGCCTGCGGCGGCATCACCTCGGCCGTTCAGGCCGCCCGCCATCACCACCCGGCCGTCACCGTCGAGGTGGAGACCGAGACCCTCGACGAGGTCGCCGAGGCCCTGGCCGCCGGTGCCGACATCATCATGCTGGACAACTTCCCGCTCGCGGCCATGCGCGAGGCCGTGACCATGAACGCCGGCCGCGCTAGGCTCGAGGCCTCGGGCAACGTCGAGTGGGAGGGCCTGGCCGGGATCGCGGCGACGGGTGTGGACTACGTGTCCACCGGGGCACTGACCAAGCACGTTCGCGCCGTGGACCTGTCCATGCGCCTGCAACCCGGCAGCAGTCCGCCGGCGTAACCGACTCTAATGCACCGCGACCGACACGGAGGTTCGACATGTCGCGCTATACCCTCGCCCTCGCGGCCCTGCTGCTCCTCGCCCTGCCCACGGCCGCGCCCGCGGGCAAGGCAAAGGCCCGCTATTCCGCGCCCTATCTCCTGGACGATCCGGACTCCACCGCCGAGCGCGGCCGGCGCCTGGAGCCCGGCGAGCCCGTGACCACCGACCGCCGCGAGGGCCGCTACGTGCACGTGCGCACCCGGGACGGCAACAGTGGCTGGGTCCGCAGCAGCCAGCTGCGCTGAACCCCGCCACCCGCGGCACCGTGTCGGGAAAGCGGCGTCGCGGCATCACATCCGTGAAACCCCGCCGCGCCAGCGTGACCCGCGTCCCGGCAAGCCCGAGCGAGCATCATGGCGAAGGCGACCCCCTGCTCTGGCTCAACCACTGGATGAACCGGACCCGGCGCCTGCTCGGCTTCCCGTGCTCCGTGCTCGTCCCTGGCCCGGGCCATGAAGCACCGCGTCGCCAACGCCACCGACTACATCGCCCGCTTCGAGCGGGCCGCGGGGCGGGAGGCCCGAAGGCGGGGGAAGGACGGCGTGGTCTGCGGCCACATCCACCGCGCCGAGATCGAGCGCATCGACGGCGCGCTCTACACCAACTGCGGCGACTGGGTGAAGAGCTGTACCGCGTTCACCGGCGCCGCCGACGGCCATCTGGCGCTGGTGCACTGGAGCGATGCGGCACGGGGCCCCTGAATCGTTGCGACGCCGCCCCGCCGCAGCAGGCCGCGGCCTGAGCCCGCGGGCCCCGTGCCGCTACTGCGGTGCGCGGATGATCATGCGCTCGCCGCTGAGCTGGATGTCGAAACGGCCGAGGTAGCTCATGCCGAGCAACGCGGTGTCGTCGCCCAGCCCCGGGTTAACGGCTCCGCGCACGTCCCGCGCGGCGAGGCCACCGAGGGCGGACGGTATCCAGCCGCGTGAGGTGGCCCCGCACGCGGCCGTTGGCCGTGCTGAAGGTCGCCACCGGCCCCTCCCGCAATCCCAGGCGCGATGCGGTGCCGGGGGAGACGGTGACGTAGGTGGCGCCGGTATCCAGCAGAAAGGTCACCGGCTCGCCGTTGATGCGCCCCGTGGCGACGAAGTGGCCGGAACGGTTGCGCTCCAGCACCACCCGGCCATCCCCGCCGGTCTGCGCCACGCCGGCATTCGGGTTACGCCGTTCCTCGAGCACCCCCTGGAACCACCAGGCGCCGAGCCCCAGGACAAGCACCCAGAACGCCATCATCATGCCCCGGCCCATGCGCCGCTGACCCCGCGCCTGTTCATCCATGGCCATCGTCTCCTGTCACCGCTGCGCCGCCGGCGTATCATCGACGACGGACATCCACACGCGAGGGCAACCATGCAGGTCGACGGCGCCCTGTTGCGCGAGATCCTGCGACGGCTGGCTGCCGGACCGGTAGCCACCGAGGATATTCCGGACCGGCCGACGGAGACCGTTGCCGTTCACCTCCACTGGCTGCGGAATGCCGGTCTCGCCACCGCACCGGAACCCACCGGGCGGCCCTCCCGGCTCACCGCACTGACCGGCGACGGCGCCGGCCTCGCCCGCCTCGCCGCGGACGAGCGGCGCTGGGGAATGCTCGTCGAGCGCCTGCGCCGCTACCCCCATCACCAGGTGGCGACGGCGCTGTTCACGCTGGCGCGGGCGCACTGACCCCCGTCTCCGGGACGATGTCCACCAGGCAGGTCTGCGCGCTCGGCGCCTGCCCCAGCCCGGAGGTGGGGGCGTCCCGGGTGAGCGCGTTGGGGTTGCCCGAGCGCTCCGGCCCGCCGGCCGGGTCCGGAGTATAGTCGGAGCCCGTGGGCAGGACCGCGACCCCGGCCATCACGCCGTCCCACAGCCGCGCACCGGCGAGGCAGGCGCCGCGGTCGCTGATCACGCGCACCGTGTCGCCGTCGCTGATCCCGCGGGCGGCGGCGTCCGCCGGGTTTATCAGGACCGCCTCCCGCCCGTTGATCCGCGCCCGCCGGCTCGGCGCGGCATGGGTGTACTGCCCGTGCAGGCGGTTCGCCGGCTGGTGGGAGAGCAGATGCAGGGAGCGCCCTCGGCTGCTCTCTCCGCCCAACCACTCCGCGGGCGCCAGCCACTGCGGATGGGGCGGGCAGTCGGCCAGCCCCATCGCCTCGATGCGCCGGGAGTGGATCTCGATACGCCCGCTCGGCGTCGGCAGGGCGTGGCGCTCGGGGTCCGCGCGGAAGTCGGCGAGCTGCACCCGCTCCACCGGCGGCTCACCCGCGCCGAAGCGGTGATAGCCCCGGTGACGGAATGCCTCGTAGTCCGGCAGTTCCGGGTAGCGCTCGCGCAGTCCCGCGTACAGATAGCGCAGCCAGCCGTCGACGTCACGCCCCTCGGTGAAACGCTCCCCCTCGCCCAGGCGCCCCGCCAGGTCGGCGAAGATCGCGTAGTCGTCCCGGGCCTCGCCGTAGGGCGGGAACGCCTGTTCCATGGCCACGAGCGTGTCGTCCTGCGAGGAGCCGCCGATATCCTCGCGCTCCAGCGGCGTGGTCACGGGCAGGACGACGTCCGCGTGCCGCGCGGTGGCCGTCCAGAACGGCTCGTGGACGATCACCGTCTCCGGGCGCTGCCACGCGCGGGCCAGGCGGGTGAGGTCCTGGTGGTGGTGAAACGGGTTGCCACCCGCCCAGTACACCAGCCGGCAGTCCGGATAGCGGCGGCGCTCGCCGTCGTAGTCGAACGGCGCGCCGGGCTTGAGCAGCATGTCCGCGATGCGGGCCACCGGGATAAAGGCCTCCACGGGGTTGGGCAGCGGCGGCAGCCGGGTCAGCTTCCGGCGGTGGGCCCCGTTGCCCACCGACCCCGCCGCCGAATAGCCGGCGCCGAAGCCGCCCCCGGGCAGGCCGATCTGGCCGAGCATTGCCGCCAGCACCATGCCCATCCAGTAGACCTGCTCGCCGTGGTCCGCCCGCTGCAGCGACCAGCTCAGGTTGATCAGCGTCCGCGATCCGGCCATCTCCCGGGCCAGCTCCCGTATGGTCGCGGCGGGCACCCCGCTCACCGACGCCGCCCACTCCGCGTCCCTGGCCGGGGTGTCCGCCTCGCCCATGAGCGTGCACCGAAAGGGCTCGAAGCCCTCGGTATAGCGTGCGAGGAAATCCCGGTCGTACAGGCCCTCCTCGACCAGCGTGTGGGCGATACCCAGCATCACCGCGAGGTCGGTGTTGGGGCGCACCGGCTGCCACACCGCACCTGCCAGGGCGAGGTCGTCGCGCAGGGGCGAGAGGTTGATCAAGCGGCAGCCGCGCGCCGCGGCGGCCTGCAACGCCGGGCCCACCACGTGGCGGCCGATGCCGCCGGACTGCATCTGGGCGTTCTTCCACGGCACGCCGCCGAAGCACACCAGCAGCTCGGTCTCCCGTGCGATCACGGACAGCGAGGTGGAGGCCGCGCGGAAGGTATTGAAGTCGTAGCCCATCACGTAGGGCGTGATCACCTCGGCCGCGGCGAAGGAGTAGGTATTCACCGAGCTGACATAGCCGCCGGTCGCGGCAAGGAAGCGGTGGACCTGGCTCTGGGCGTGGTGGAACCGCCCCGCGCTTGCCCAGCCGTAGGAGCCGCCGTAGATGGCCTCGTTGCCGTGCTCGCACCGGGTGCGTGCCAGCGCGCGCGCGACGTGGTCCAGCGCCGTCTCCCAGGAGACCGGCACGAACTCGTCCCCGCCCCGGGGCCGCTCGTCGGTGGACGCCCCCTCGAGCCAACCACGCCGGATCATCGGTCGCCCGACGCGCTCGGGGCCGCGGGTCTCGCGCAGGACCTCGCCCACCGGTGAGGGGTCCGGGTCATCGGGCCAGGGGTGGACGGCGGTGACGGTCTCGCCGTCGATATCGAGGCGATACGCGCCCCAGTGCGTGAGCGTGCGGACGGTGCGGGTCATGGGGTGGCTCCATTCGACGCGGTACCCGGGTCTCACGAACCCGATCCCGACATACTAACCCGGTCGCCGGCCTGTGCGCTCGGGGGAAACGGCCCACCCGCAATCCCCGGCGCGTTACCCGTTCCCGGGCGACAGGGGGTAGACTCCCGCCCCGGAACCGGCACGAGGAGGGTCACAATGGCGGAGGCGATGCAGGACACCGGCGAGCTGTTCTTCTGTGGGCTGAACATGCAGCTGCAGGTCCCCGGCTACGCCAGCCGGGTGATTACCACGCTGCTCGGTGCGCGGGACGGTCAGTACCTCGCGCTGCATGACAATGGTGCCAATGGCGGCGGCCTCGAGCGCCTGCGCCTGCGTCCGGGGGACCCTCTGGTGGTACGCTTCTTCCACGAGGGCGTGGCCTACGGGTTCCGGAGTTACGTGCGCCAGCTCCTGCGTGAGCCAGAGCCCATGGTGTTCATCGCCTACCCGGAGGAGACGCAGTCGTTCGCGTTGCGGCAGACCCCGCGGGTGAACTGCCGGCTGCCCGCCCGGGTTCGCGTGGGCGACGACGGCGAGGAAAGCACGGCGCTGGTCCTCGACGTCAGCGAGCACGGCTGCCGGGTGGCGCTGCCCATCGCCCCGGCCGTCGACGAGAACGAGACCCTGCACATCAGCCTCGCCCTGCCGGAAGAGACGGAGCCGCTGGTGCGCTTCTCCGCCGACGTACGCCGACGCAGCGAGGAGGAAGGCCGGCAGGTCCTGGGCCTGAGCGCCGACCTGAGCCAGACCTTCCAGCGCCTGGGGGCCTACTTCCCCTCGGACTGATCCCCGCCGTCGAGCACGCCCCGGCGCATCTGGTCCTCCTCGATGGACTCGAACAGGGCCTGGAAATTGCCCTCGCCGAAGCCCTCGTTGCCCTTGCGCTGGATGAACTCGAAGAAGATCGGCCCGATCACGGTCTCGCTGAAGATCTGCAGCAGCAGCCCCTGGCCCTCGGTGGGGGCGCCGTCGATTAGGATGCTGCGCTCGCGCAGGGCCTCCAGGTCCTGACCGTGACCGGGCACCCGCTCGTCGACCTTCTCGTAATAGGTCGCCGGCGTGTTCATCAGCCCGAGTCCGTTGCCCGTCAGGGCGTCCACGGTGGCGCAGATATCGTCAGTGCCCAGGGCGATGTGCTGGATGCCCTCGCCGTTGTACTCGCGAAGGAATTCCTCGATCTGGCTCCTGTCATCCGAGGACTCGTTGATCGGGATCCGGATGCGCCCGTCGGGGCTGGTCATCGCCCGCGAGTGCAGACCGGTGCGCTTGCCCTCGATGTCGAAGTAGCGGATCTCGCGGAAGTTGAACAGCTCGGTGTAGTAGTTCGCCCAGTAGTCCATATGCCCGCGGGCGACGTTGTGGGTCAGGTGGTCGATGTAGGTGAGCCCGGCCCCCTTCGGTGCCGGATCGGCACCGGCCACGGGCTCGAAGTCCACGTCGTAGATGGACTGCTCACCGTAGCGGTCCACCAGGTAGACCAGGGCGCCGCCGATGCCCTCGATGGCGGGTATGTTGAGCTCCATCGGGCCGGTGCGCGGGGCCACGGGGGTCGCACCGCGGGCCACCAGCGTCTCGAGCGCCGCCGCGGCGTCACGCACGCGGAAGGCCATGGCGTTGGCGCAGGGCCCGTGCTCGCGGGCGAAGGCGGCGCCCTGGCTGTCCGGCTCGGCATTGACGATGAAGTTGATCCCGCCCTGGCGGAAGAGGCTGACCGCCTTGCTGCGGTGACGGGCCACCTCGCTGAAGCCCATGCGCCGGAACAGCGCCTTGAGCCCGGCCGGCTCGGGGGCGGCGAACTCCACGAACTCGAAGCCGTCCGTGCCCACGGGGTTGTCCCAGAGATCCTGATACTGCTCGGCCGCGCTCATGATGCGCCTCCTGCACGTCGGGTGGGTATGTCCGGGACGATACCGCACCGGTGACGCGCTGTTTTTGCAGAATCACCGCCTCACGCGCAGACTGTGCAATGAACCTGCATTGACACCGATCAATACGCAATGGACACGCACACCCTCGCGTTCGACACCTATGACCGCCGCCTGCTCGAGGCGCTGCAGGCGAATGCGCGCCTGTCCAACGTCGCCCTCGCCGAGCGCGTGCACCTCTCGCCGTCGCAGTGCCAGCGCCGACTCAAGCGCCTGGAATCCGCCGGCGTCATCCGCGGCTACGCGACGATGCTCGACCGCCGCCGCCTCGGACTCGGGGTGATGGCCTTCGTGAACGTCTCTCTGGAGAAGCACGGCACGGATCCGGCGCGCGCCTTCGCCGGGGGGATCGGCGAGTTTCCCCAGGTGCTGGAATGCTGGGCGGTGAGCGGGGACTCGGACTACCTCCTGCGCGTGGTCTCGCCGGATCTCGAACGCTTCTCCGAGTTCCTGCTCCACGAGCTGCTGGGCCTGCCGATGGTCGCCAGCGTGCGCTCGAACATCCTGCTCCAGCGGCTCAAGGAGACCACCGCCCTGCCCCTGGACCAGCTAGGATAGCCCCGAGCGCCGGGCGTCCAGCGCCTCCATGAGCTCCAGCGCCAGCGCCGCCCCCGGCGCGTTCACCCCAAGGTCGCGCATCAGCCGGGCGGCGCGCTGCACGCGCACCACCGCGTCGCCGCCAAAGCGCCACTCCGGCGGCCCGGCCCCCTCCGCGGGCTCGATGGCGCCCTCGTCCACCAGCGCCACCACCCAGCGGGACTCCACGCGGCAGAGACCGCTCACCTCGTCCAGGGTCCAGCCCCGGGTGTGCTCCAGTATCACCCCGCTCAGGGCCTCGTCGGCTTCCGTCATGCCGCACCTCGCATCCGTGTATGGCGGCATGCACCGCCGTTTATCCCAAGCATAGGTCATCCCCGCCGCGGTCACCGCGGGAAGAGATCGCCCTGGGCACCGTCGCGGCCGCGCTTGCGCGCGAGCCTTTCACGACGCCGTTCGGTCTCCTCGGCACCGGCGGGCAGGCGTGACGTCCAGGCGAGCGCCCCCTGCCAGTCCCGCCGGACGTGCTCGTGGTATTTCGCCAGCGCCTCCGCGGCGTGCGCGTCGCCGGCTTCGGCCAGGCCCTGCCAGATCGCGCGCGCCCCGGCCCAGTCGCCGGCGCGGCGGCGCAGGCGGGCGAGCTCGTGGCGCCCCGGCGCATCGAGGGCCGGAGCGGCCTCCAGCACCGCCCGCGCCCGGCGCTCGTCGCCACTCATGTACCATGCCCGGGCCGCCGCCCGGGAGCAGGCGCCCCAGCGCGCGGGCTCGACGAAGACCTCCCCCAGCACCGGCCACAGTGCCGCCAGCGAGAGGAGGTCCCGACGGTTGTGATCCAGCACCGCCGGCAGCCGTTCGGTGGTTCCGCCATGCAGCAGCTCGGACCACACCAGCGGCGCCTGGTTCCCGGGCAGATCGTCGTCCCGGCGGAAGCCGAGCAGGCGCGCCTCCGCGGTGGCGAGCCGGCAGTCCGGCCACGTCCGGCGGAAGAGCCGGCGCACCGGGTGCAGGAGGTCCGCGTGGCCGGTCCGTTCAAGGGGGTGGTACTGCCGGGCCAGGCGGAAACGGTCGCGCAGCAGCGGCGCGTCGAAGGACTTGCCGTTGTAGCTGACGAGGACGTCGTCGCCGCCCAGTGCATCGCGCACAGCGGCGAGCATGGCCGCCTCGCCAGCGAACGCCGTGATCAGGTACTGCTCCAGCGCCAGCGCCGTGCCATCCAGGCGCGCCAGGCCGACGAGGTAGGCCACCGTGCCGGTGCCGCCGGCGAGACCGCTGGTCTCGGTGTCGATGAACACCGCGGAGCGGCCGGGGAACGCCCCCACGCCGGGCAGCGCGACGGCGTCGCCGACGCGGCCCAGGGCCACGTGGCCGTGCGCGCTCTCCAGCGGGATGCGCTGGCGCACGCGCACCAGCGAGTCCGCCACCACCTCACCGCCGACGCACGCGGCGACGTCCGCCGCCGGCACCGGCCCCGCCGCCGCACCCGGGCGCCGACGGCCGCCGTCAAGGCGACGCAGGCGCTCGCGCAGGGCGTCGTCGCCCCCGCGCTCGGGGGCGTCGTCCGTGCCGGCTTGGCGCCGGAGGGTGTCAAGACGCGCGCGGAGACTCATCACCGATGAACAGCTCGAGCACGGTCAGCGCCGCCTGTCGGGGCGAGAACCCGCGCTGGTCCTCCGAGGCGAGGATCGGGCCGACACAGCCTGGGCAGCCGTGCTCACAGCCGCAGGCCGCCACGAGATCCCGCGCATCCGCCGCCACGGCGTGACGCTGGCCGAACAGCGGCTCGGAGAGGCCGACGCCGCCGGGGTAGTTGTCGTACAGGAACACCGCGGGGCGGAAGTGGCGCTCCGCCTCCGGGTCCACCTCGCCGCCGTCCAGGGTGCGCAGGCTGCCGCGCCCACTCGCGCCCACGGTTGCGAACCAGCGCGCGTCGCCGTCACCGACGGCCCGGCCGAGGTCGTTGGGCTCGGCCATGATCCGCAGCGCCGCCACATGGTGCATAGCGTAGGCCGCGCCGAGAAAGCCGTCGATGGCCTGCTGGCGGCCCGGCACTGCGTCCGCCAGGGCCCGGGGCTCGACCTGCCACCACACCGCGGTGGTGTGCATCTCCTGGTCCGGCAGGTCGATGTTGCCGAAGCCGATGTTCTCGTGGCTGTAGTAGCGGATCTTCTTGTAGCCCGGGATCCGCCGCACCAGGTGGACCTCGCCGTTGGCCACCTCCGCGTCGGCCGCCCGGGCGGACTCGAAGTTCTCCAGGATCTTCAGCCGGGTGTAGTCGATGGCGTCGGTGTAGTAGTCCGCACGGGTCTCGCGCACGTAGGCCTTGCGCCCGGTCCAGTCCAGGTGCTCGACCTGGTAGGGGCTCGCCTGCACGAGATAGATCGCGCCCTCGTAGATCGTCTCCGCGGCGCTGGAGAAGTCCACCTCGGCGATGATGCGCCGCGCCCCGTCGGTGGTGTCGATGACTACGAAGTTGCCCTCGGCCACCGCGCGCAGGCTCACGCTGTTGGCCGGGTAGCTGTCCTCCATCCAGTGCCAGGCCTCGCCCTCGCGGTGGAGCACGCCCTGCTCGACGAGATAGTCCAGCAGCGCCTCCAGGTCCTCGCCGCCGAAGCGCTCGCCCCGGCGGAACGGCAGCTCGAAGGCCGCGCAGCGCACGTGGTCGAGCAGGATGAGGAGCTGGTCCGGGCTGATGCGGGCGTGCTCCGGCGAGGCCCCGAGGAAGAACTCCGGGTTGCGCACGATGTACTGGTCCAGGGGCTCACTGGAGGCGATCAGCACCCCCAGTGCCGGACGGTTGCGCCGCCCCGCCCGGCCGAGCCGCTGCCAGGTGGCCGCGATGGTGCCGGGATAGCCGTTGAGCACGCACACGTCCAGCGCGCCGATGTCCACGCCCAGCTCCAGCGCGGAGGTGGCGATGACGCAGTCGACGTCGCCGCCGCGCAGGGCCTTCTCGGTGCCCCGGCGCTCGGTGGGGAGGTAGCCGCCGCGGTACGCGGCGACCCGTGCCGGGCGGCGGGGATCGCGGTCGAAGACGTCCTTGAGGTACTTGGTGAGCACCTCGACCATCAGCCGCGAGCGCGCGAACACGATGGTCTTCATGCCGCCGCGCACGGCGGTGCGCGCGATGCGCGTGGCCTGCGAGCGCGCCGAGGCACGGATGCCCAGATCGGCGTTGACCACCGGCGGGTTCCACAGCAGCAGGTGCTTCTCCCCCGCCGGCGCACCGCTGTCGGTGATCGCCGCGACCTCGTCGCCCACCAGCGAGGCGGCCAGCTCCGCCGGGTTGGCGATGGTCGCCGAGGAGAGGATGAACACCGGGTCGGCGCCGTAGAAACGGCACACCCGGCGCAGCCGGCGGATGACATTGGCCACGTGGGAGCCGAACACGCCGCGGTAGGTGTGCATCTCGTCGATGACAACGTACTTCAGCGACTCGAAGAACTGCGCCCATTTGGTGTGGTGCGGCAGCACCCCTTTGTGGAGCATGTCCGGGTTGGAGACGACGATATCCCCCTTGGTGCGCACCGCCTTGCGGGCGTCACCCGGCGTGTCGCCGTCGAAGGTGTAGGCGCGGATGCCGAGCCCGCCGGCCTGGTTGAGCTCGGTGAGCTCGGCGACCTGGTCCTGGGAGAGCGCCTTGGTCGGGAAGAGGTACAGCGCCTTCGAGCGTTCCGTGAGTGCGGACTGGAGCACCGGCAGGTTGTAGCACAGGGTCTTGCCGGAGGCGGTGGGCGTGACCACCACGGTGTGCCGGCCGGCGCGAACCTGGTCCCACGCCTCGCGCTGGTGGCTGTAGAGCCGCGTCATCCCCCGGTCGCGCAGCGCGCCGGCCAGATCGGGCACGAGCTCGTCGGGGATGTCGGCATAGCGGCCGTCCCGCGCCGGGATCGTGAGCTCACCGGTGATTCGTCCGCTATACTTGCGCCGCAGGCGCCCGGCGAGACGGCGCACCGGGTCGAGCAGGCGCGCGTCTTCGGTTTCCGCTGCCGCTATGGCCATTCGTGCCCCCGTTTGCCAGCGACTGGGCTCAATAACGGCGCCGCGCCGCCGTTCGCGTTTGCATCCGCGGGGGAGCCCGTCGAGAATGAAAAGATTATAGAACCCAGAGAGAACGAACAAGCACCATGCCGGTTCTCACACGCCGCCAGCAGGACATCCTCGAGTTCCTCCGGGACTGCGCCCGCGAGGGCGAGGCCCCGACCCTGGGCGAGATCTGCCGCGCCTTCGGGCTGCGCTCGCGCGGCTCGCTGCACAAGCACATCAGCGCGCTGGTTGAAGCCGGCCTGGTCGAGCCGATGAACGGCCGCCGCCGCGGCGTCCACCTCACCGGGGCGGCGCAGGAGGGCGACACCCTGCCCCTGCTCGGGCGCATCGCCGCCGGCCTGCCCATCGAGGCGGTGACCGACGTCGAACCGGTGCCCGTGCCCGAGCTGCTGCGCGGGCGTGGGGAGTGCTACGTCCTGCAGGTGCGCGGCGACTCCATGATCGATGACGGCATCCACGACGGCGACTGGGTCGTGGTCGAGCACCGCGAGCATGCCCGCGACGGTGAGGTGGTAGTCGCGCTTATCGACAACGAGGCCGCCACCCTAAAGCGCATCGAGCAGCGCCCGGAGGAGGTGATCCTCCACCCCGCCAACGCGGACCACGCGCCCCAGCGCTACGACCCGGACCAGGTTGCCGTCCAGGGCGTGGTGGTCGGCCAGATGCGGCGGTACAACTGACATGACCGGCGCGGGCGAGGTGCTTGTCCTCCACGACGGGCATATGCTCGCCCACCGCCCGGACGCGCAGGACCCCTTCCTCCCCGGCCGGCTGGAGCGGCGGGTCCGCGAGATCCTCGCCGGCCTCGGCGTGCAGTGGAACTACCCGGAGCACCCGGGACGGCTGACCGCGATCCTGGAACTGCTCGAGCGCGAGCCCGTCGCCGGCGTGCGTTTCGGCCCCGGCCGGCAGGCGGAGGTCGACGAACTCGCCCGCGTGCACACGCGGACGTACCTCGATACGATCTTCGCGCTGCGCGGCAAGCACGCCTGGGTGGACGTGGACACCACCGCCGTCTCGCCGGGCAGCGTCGAGGCGGCGGAATGGGCCGCCGGCACCGCCATCGCCGCGGTGGAGGCGGTGGTCGCCGGCGAGGCCCCGAGCGCCTTCGCCCTGGTCCGGCCACCGGGTCACCATGCCGAGCCGGTGCGCGCCCGCGGCTTCTGCCTGTTCAACAACGTCGCCGTGGCCGCTGCTCACGCCCAGGCCAGGCTCGGCTGCCGGCGCGTGCTCATCGTCGACTGGGACGTCCACCACGGCAACGGCACCCAGGACATCTTCTGGGCGGACCCGGACGTGCTGTTCTTCGACACCCATCGCGCCTCGCCCTTCTACCCCGGCACCGGCGCCCTGGAGGAGGTGGGTGTCGGGCTCGGCGAGGGCACGACGGTAAACGTCCCGCTGCCCGGCGGCGCCGGCGACACGGCCATGCTCAAGGCCTTTCGGGAGCTCCTGGTTCCCGCCGCCGACTGGTTCGAGCCGGACCTGGTGCTGGTCTCCGCCGGCTTCGACGCCCACCGCCTGGACCTGGCGCTGAACGTCACCTACGAGGGCTTCGCCGCAATGACCGCCATCGTGCGCGAGATCGCGGAACGCCACTGCGGCGGACGCCTGGCCTTCGTCCTCGAGGGGGGCTACCACACGGAATCGCTCTCCCAGGGGGTGCGCGCGGTGCTGGAGGTCCTCGCCGGTGGCGAGGTACCCGAGCCGCAGGAGAGCGGCGTGGCCGAGGTCACGGCCGCCGCGGCCTTCCACCGCAGCGCGTTTGTGGAGGAGCGCTGAGCCCTCAGCCCAGCGCCAGCCGGGCATAAAGGACGAACGCAACGGTGCTTGCCACCACCATCACGGCACCGTAGCGCCAGTTGAGCCGCAGTACCCCGGTAGGGGCCACCTCGTAGGCCCCCTGCAGGGCGAGGTTGAGCCCGGAGAGCGGACTCACGGCGACGCCTATCCCCCAGCCGGTGAGAAAGGTCATCGCCAGCAGGCTCGGATCGGGGGACAGGGGCGCCAACAGCGTGCCGAAGGCGGCGATACCGATCACCGGGTGTACCCCCACCAGCGAGACCAGGACCATCAACGCCAGCACCATGCCCGCCTGCAGCCCCCCGAAGTGGTCGAACGGCACCCAGCCACCCAGGGTCGCCACCACGCCCTGCAGCCCGGCCGCCAGGAAACCGGCGGCGAGGAAGAGGCCCAGCTCGTTGGCCATCAGCGGCAGTCGCGCGACGACCTGCCGGCCCAGCAGCCGCAGCGGCTCCGGGTCGCGGAACGGCAGCACGGCGGCGGTGAGCATCGGCGCGAGGACGGTAATCATGCCGAGCACCGACAGGGTCGGGTCCCACCAGTGGCCGGTCAGGATGATCGCGGCGAGCACCCCGGGCAGCCACAGGCTGCCCCAGTGCAGCGGATAGCCGCGGAAGTCCGCCAGCGGCCCGCGGGCCAGCTCCACAGCGGTGACCGCCAGCGCCACCCCGGCCAGCGGCAGGCCCACCATCAGCAGTGACCCGAGGCGCGCGCCCGGGGCGTAGGTGAGTGCCGCCGCCATGGCGGCGAAGAACGGCGACCAGAATGCCGCCGACGCGAAACCGCGGGTGAGCACGCGCAGCTGTCGGTCATCCAGATCGCCGTCGCGTACCATGCGGTGGGCCATGATGAACACGGTGGAGAGGTTGACAACGGCACCGAAGAGGTGCAGCCCGAGCAGAGTGCCCACCACCCCGCGCCGTCCCGAGGGCAACCGTTCCTCGCCGCCGCCTGCCGGCGCGGCGATCAGGCGCAGGAACCCCACCGCGGAGAGCATGCCGATGAGCGCGGCGTTACCCGCCAGCGCCCGCCCCCAGGCCGGCGGCTCGCCATTGGCCACCGTCCAGGCGAGCCCCCCGCCCCCGGCGGCCAGCAACGCGAGCACCTGCCGACGGGTACGCGAGGCCACGTCCGGCCACAGCAGCACCCCCGCCAGCCAAGTAAGCGCACCGGCGAGCGCGATCGGCACCACGGGCACGAAGGCGTGCACGCCGGCGCACGCCATCGCCACCGCCAGCGCCATGCCCGCGACGCCGCGCCGCCGGCGGCGCCGTGCCTGCGCGCGCATCCGTCTGCCTTCCATCGCCCTCGCCTTCACGCCACACCTGGCCCGGCGGCCCACCACCGCCGGGGCCATAACGGGCAAAGCGTGGCAGTATATCAGCCCGGTATCACCGCCCCGGGGTCGCGCCTGCCACCGCCCGGCAAAAACCGCACGCGGATTGACTTGATGGGACGACGGCGCCGCCGCATCCTTGCATTCTGCCGCGGCCCTGCGTCGCGATCCCGAATCAACTGCCACAGCGATCCGACTGACACATGAATCTCGACTCCGCACTCGAGCGCTTCGGCCTGAGCTTCGAGGCCCTTCAGCAGCCCGGCGGCCTCGCCCGACTTGACGCGCTGTTCCGTGACCGCCTCGCCGCCCGGGCGCCTGAACTCGCCACCCGCCTGCTGCGTTACCGCCGCGGCGAACCCCTGTCCGCCACGGAGACCAGCGCGCTGCTGCTGGAGCTGGGCCCAGAACTGGAGGAATTCCTCGGCGAGCTGTTCGACATCGGCGCCGCGCTGGACCGCGCCCGCGCCGCCACCCTCTCCCACGACGTGGTCATGGGCTTCAAGCAGGAGTTCGTCCAGCGGCGGGTCAAAAAACACCGCCGGCCGGTGGAGACGTCCTTCGCAGAGCTGGACGCCTGGCTCGAGGAGCGCACCGGCGGCCACGACGGCGACCGCGAGCACCGCGTCGCCACCTACGCGATGGGCCTGCTGGCCGACAGCGACGCCAACGCCGAGGCCATCGAGCGCGTCACCGCCTGGTGCAAGCTCGCACGCAAGGAGCCGGAGGCCGCCCGCACCGTCGCCGGCTGGACCAGCTTCCGGCTGCCCCAGCGCGTCGACCACACCGCACTGGTGCCGCTGCAGGAGACCGGCGACGGCGTCGCACGCCGCGAGGCCGGCGAGGGCCACAAGCGCCGCCGCGACGGCTTCGGGCTCACGGACGGCCGCGCCAGCGCCCGCGCCGTTCAGGGCGAGGTGCACTACTGCATCTACTGCCACGAGCACGACGGCGACTTCTGCTCCAAGGGCTTCCCGGAGAAGAAGGGCTCCCCGGAGCTCGGCCTCAAGGAGGACCCGCTCGGCAACACCCTCACCGGCTGCCCGGTCGAGGAGAAGATCTCCGAGATGCACTCCTTCAAGCGCGACGGACACACCCTCGCCGCGCTGGCCGTGGCCATGGTGGACAACCCCATGATCCCCGCCACCGGCCACCGCATCTGCAACGACTGCATGAAGGCCTGTATCTACCAGAAGCAGGACCCGGTGGATATCCCGCAGATCGAGACGCGCTGCCTCACCGACGTCCTCGACCTGCCCTGGGGCGTGGAGCTCTACCACCTGTTCACCCGCTGGAACCCCCTGCGCGCCGAGCAGTTCCTGCCGGCGGCGGACAACGGCCGCCGGGTGCTGGTGGCCGGCATGGGCCCGGCGGGCTTCACCATGGCGCATCACCTCACCCAGGCGGGCTGCACCGTGGTGGGCGTGGACGGGCTCAAGATCGAGCCCCTGCCTCGGGCGCTGCTGGAGGAGCCGGTGGAACGCTGGTCCGACCTGGTGGAGGACCTCGACGAGCGCATCCTGATGGGCTTCGGCGGCGTCGCCGAGTACGGCATCACCGTGCGCTGGGACAAGAACTTCCTCAAGCTCATCTACCTGACCCTGGCCCGGCGGCCGAACTTCAGCGTCCACGGCGGCGTGCGCCTGGGCGGCACCGTCACCCTTGAGGACGCCTGGCGGCTCGGGTTCGACCACGTCACCATCGCCACCGGCGCCGGTCTGCCGCGGGTCCTGCACATGGGCAACAGCCTCGCCCGCGGCATGCGCCAGGCGAACGACTTCCTCATGGCGCTGCAGCTCACCGGCGCAGGCAAAGACTCCAGCCTCGCCAACCTCCAGGTACGGCTGCCCGCGGTGGTGATCGGCGGCGGACTCACCGGCGTCGACACCGCCACTGAGGTGCAGGCCTACTACATCAAGCAGGTGGAGAAGGTCCTCCACCGCTACGAGACCCTCACCGCCGCCCGTGGCGAGGAGGCCGTGACCGCCTCGCTCAACGACGAGGACCGCGAGACCCTCGCCGAATTCCTTGCCCACGGCCGGGCGGTGCGCGCCGAGCGCGAGCGCGCCGCGGCCGCCGGCGAGGCGCCGGACTTCGCGCCGCTGCTGCGTGAGTGGGGCGGCGTGACCATCGCCTACCGCAAGGGTATGAACGCCTCGCCGGCGTACACGCGCAACCACGAGGAGCTCACCAAGGCCATGGAGGAGGGGCTCTTCTACGCGGAGGGCCTGGAGCCGCTGTACGCGGACGTGGACCGGTACGACCACGTGAAGTCGCTGGTCTGCCGGCGCATGCAGCGCGTCGAGGGGCGCTGGCTCGCCACCCGCGAGGAGGTGACGCTGGACGCCCGCTCGATCTTCGTCGCCGCGGGCACGGTGCCCAACACCATCTACGAGCGCGAGTACCCGCGCACCTTCGCGCTCAACGGCAACCACTTCCTCCCGCACATCGCCCGGCGCGAGGAGCTCCAGCCCGTGGAGGACGCCGATCACTGCAAGTCCCCGGAGTTCGGGCCGTTCACCTCCTATGACGAGGACGGCCACCGGGTGAGCTTCATCGGCGACACCCACCCGGCATTCAATGGCAGCGTGGTCAAGGCCATCGCCTCCGCCAAGCGCAGCTATCCGCAGATCCTGCGCTCGGTGCAGTCCAAACCGCAGGCCTCGGACGCCAGCGCCGCGGGCTTCCTTGCCGAGATGGACGAGCAGTTCAGCGCCCGGGTGGTCTCGGTCAACCGCGAGAATCCGGCGATGACCGAGGTCTGGGTACGTGCCCCCCTCGCCGCACGGAACTTCCGCGCCGGCCAGTTCTTCCGGCTGCAGACCTTCGAGAGTACCAGCCCGGTGGTCGAGGGCACACGACTCCAGGTCCCGCTGCTCACGGTCAGCGGCACCGGCGTCGACGGCGACTGCATCCGGCTGATGATCCTCCAGTGGGGCGCCGGCCCGCGGCTCGTCGGCCGGCTCCAGCCCGGCGACCCGCTGGTACTCATGGGCCCCACCGGCGCGCCCACGGACATGCCCACCGGCAAGACCATCATGGTCGTCGCCGGGCGCTGGGGCGCGGCGGTGATGCTCGACATCGGCGCCGCCCTGCGTGCCGCGGGCAACCGCGTGCTCTACGTCGCCGCCTTCGGCAGGGCCGGCGACGTGGACCACCAGGACGAGCTGGAGGGCGGCGCGGACCAGATCCTCTGGTGCACCGCCGGCGAGCCCACCATCGAGGCCCGCCGGCCGCAGGACACCAGCCTCGTCGCCACGGACATGCTCGACCTCGTCCGCCGCTACGGCGACGGCGAGGTCGGCCCCGCCGACGGCATCCCGCTGTCGGACGTGGACCGGGTTATGGTCATGGGCGGGACCGGACTGCTCAAGGGCTTCCAGGCCGCACTCAAGGGCGAGCTGCGCAGCTATTTCGCCCCCGGTGTGGAGGCCTTCGGCACCGTCGGCTCGCCCATGCAGTGCATGATGAAGGGCGTGTGCGCCCAGTGCCTGCAGTGGCAGATCGACCCGGATACCGGCGAGCGCACCCGCCCGGTATTCACCTGCGCCGGCCAGGACCAGCCGCTGTCGTGGATCGACATCGACAACCTCTCCGCGCGGCAGCAGCAGAACCGCCTCACCGACCGCCTCACCGGCCAGTGGCTGGACTACGTCTTCGAGCGGGAGGCCCAGGCGGACAACCCGGCGGGCGGATAGACCGCGGGGGACCGGGGCCGGCCATTCACGGCCGGCTGCCGTCGGCCCTCGCGATCACGCAAGCGGCCCCGCGCGGGCCGTCACCGCTGGATATGGCGCCGGTCAGGTCCGTGCAGGCACGCTCGGCAGCCCCGGCAACACGGAAATGGCCGCCGGATACGGCCAGAGTGCCTCCAGAATCCGCTGCGTACCGGCCTCCCTGGCGCTCGTGAACAGCCGGCTGCCGGGGGCGGCCCCGGAAAACTCGTCACGAAGCAGATCGTCCTCGGCCAGCCGGCGCCGGACCTCCCGCGCCACCGCCTCCCCCGTCTCGATGATCTCCACGTCCGACCCGACCCGCTCGCGGATCAGCGGCGTGAGGAAGGGATAGTGCGTGCACCCCAGCACCAGCGTGTCCACCCCCGCCTCGATCAGCGGTTCGAGATAACGCGATACCAGCGAGCGGGTCTCCGGCGTATCCAGCGCGAGCCGCTCCACCTGGTCCGCCAGCCCCGGGCAGGGCTGCAGGAGCACGCGCTTGCCCGCGCTGAACCGCCCGATCAGCGACCGGATCCCCGGACTGGCAACGGTGGACGCCGTGGCCAGCACGCCGATCACTCCGCTGCGGCTCGCCAGCACCGCCGGTTTCACCCCCGGCTCCACGCCGACGATGGGCACCTCGAAACGCTCGCGCAGCGCACGTATCGTCGCCAGGGTCACGGTGTTGCAGGCCACCACCACCGCCTTTGCGCCCTGCTCCACCAGATACGCCGTCAGCGCCATCGAGCGTGAGAGAATGAAGTCGTGGGGCTTGTCGCCGTAGGGCGCGTGGCGGGAATCGGCGATGTAGAGCACGTCCTCCGCCGGCAGCAGCCCGCGGATGCCGCGGGCGATAGAGAGACCGCCGACACCGGAGTCGAAAATCCCGATCGGTTGTTCGGACTGCATCAGGGGCGGATACGGCCAAGTGTGAGCGACCCCTGCAGTATACCCCCGCACCGAACCGCACCAAACGAGGCCCGGCGCCCTTCATTCGAGGGGGTAAGGGAAGGGCTCTCGACGGTCGGGGCCCCTGATGCAGGTCAGGCCCGGCCTCGGGAAACCGCCCGTCTCCGCCGCCGCGCCGACCGAACCAGCAACATCCCGCCACGTGCCAGCAGCTCGAGCACCAGCGTCAGCGCCACACCGACCCCCAGGCCGAACACGATCGCCCCGGGATCCAGCCGGATGACGTAGGAGTAATCGCTCAGCACCGCCCGTTTGATCTCCGGCACCGGCCTGACCAGGGCCTGCGTATACGCACTCACCGGCCCCGTCCGGTACCGCGTCAGGCTGCGCTCCAGCACCAGGTTGCGGTGATAGATCGCCTGGATGCTTTCGCCGCCCGCCTGGAACACCTCGTCGTCACTGTCGCGATAGTGCGACACCAGCTCGGCGATGCTGCCGTCGAAGAACCGGTCCGCCTCGTCCTGGAACTGTCCCAGGCTCCGTTGCGACTCCGCATAGTGTGCGGCGAGCGTCTCCCCGTACTGGCCCACATAGAACGGCACCTGCACGGCCAGCAGCGCCGTGCCAAGCAGGACAAACAGGCGGGCACAGGAAAGCAGGGTCTTCACAGGCTCTCAACCTCGGACGCGCCGGGTACGGGTACACGAAAGCCTCTCGCTACCGGGACAGGCATGCAAGCCGGACCTGTCCACGGTCTCAATAAGGCGGCCCGGCATCCAGCACCTCTGCCCCCAGGAGCACGCGCTCTCGTCACACATCACCAAGCCGCTGAAGCAGCCGATTGGCCACCGACTCGCTCAGCGTCTTCCCGGGGTCCGGCGCGTAGTAGAGATACAGGGCCAGCGGCCCCCTGGAGCTGGAGCCGGTCAGGCTCCAGAGGAAGTCGCGTGTCTCCCACTTGCCACCCGAGAAGGTCTCCCCGTTCTCGGCGGGGCGGGTGACGATCAAGCCCAGGAGCACGGTTTCGGTTCGCGGGTCGCCGGCACGGAGGCTGGACAGGTTCGCCGTGGAGAACTCGCCCAGGCCGGCGCGTTCGATCTGCTGCCGGTAACGGTCTTTCGCCCTGTCCATCAGCTGACGCCGGGCGTCCGAGCGTGCGAGCACATGGACACTTCCCTCCCTGATATCCGTGGGATCGGTGATATCCAGCAGCTTGTCGAGGACCGCGCGACGCTGCTCGGGGGTGGAGAACTCCGCCCGCATGAACATCTCGTCAAGGGCATCCACCTTGCTCCCGGGAAGCACCATGACGGCCTCCACCAGACGCCGGTCGATATCCTCCGGCTCCGGCACGAAAGTCACGAAGAGCTGGATCACAACCATTATCGCGATAACTGCGAACATCACCCTGGCGAATGGCCCGTCGCCGGAACCGCCACTACCGGTACCACCGCCGGCTGCACCACCACCACCACCTCCTCCTCCGCCTCCGCCGCCGATAGCGGCCCACGGCCGGTCGTCCGCGGGCGCGAGGGCGACGCGTGGATACACGCCCATGGCATAGGGCGCGAACGGCCCATCGATGGGGGTGAAGGAAACGACGGACGTACTCATATCGGGATCCAGAGGGGGCGTTGTGGTGTTGGTTTTACCGCAGCGTGCGCGCTACGCCCGATCGATGCGTCGCCGGAGATCCTCGGCCATGCGCTCTCCCGCCGCCTCCTGCGCGGCCGCGGAAGGGCCGCTGTGCGCCGTCCGGGCGATGAACCGCACCGCGCTGCCGAAGCGGCACGACTCCCGCAACGTCAGGTGCAGCACGGGCAGAACCCGCTGGCTGCTGCCGCTTAGCGGGCACCAGCGGAAATCCACGTCCGCAAGGCCGGACAGGGGCACTCGCTCGGTATCGCGTCCGTCGCGCATCACGAGTGCATCGCCGGCATCGTAGACGTCGTCGACCAGCCCGGTGAACATGCTCTGCCACTGCCACACGAGTAGTGCACCGGCGAACGGCAGGAAGGCGGCCACTTCGAACCGGCCGGCCAGCGCACTGAGCGTGACCGCCGCGATGCCGCAGACCAGACAGAACGCCAGCAGGATACGACGCCCCGGTCCGGTCGCGCGGGTGAGACCGCCCTGCATCTGGCGCCTGGAATCGGATATCCGCCGCATGCCCGTCCCCTCACCGTCTCACGAATGCGCATCCGTGCTTATCACCGGCACCATGCCGTACACGAAAGACCGGCCCGAGCGTGAAGGCTGTACGGCATGGCAGGGATTGTCCAGAGAGCGCCGGGACGGCTACGTCGCCGCAAGCACCCAGAGCGACACGGCGTTGATGAGCGCGTGGGCGATGATGGCGGGCCAGAGGCTGGCGTAACGGAGGACGGCGACGGCGAGTATGGCACCGACGAGGGCGGTCTGGATCACGCCGAACGCCCCCTGGTAGACGTGGCCGAGGCCGAAAAGGAGGGAGGACAGCAGCACCGGCCCCCACAGGCCGCCGAGCAGCGCGCGGGCGCGCTGGAGCAGGAAGCCGCGCGCGAGCAGCTCCTCGTAGAGGCCGATAAACAGGCTCAGGCCCAGGAGCTCGGGCACGCCTATCCCGCCGGCGACCCGGTTGCCGAGCTCGGTGATGCGCGCAAGCTGGCCACTGACGGCGTCCGGGAAGAGCTGCATGACGAACAGCCGCAGCAGAATGTTGACGGCAAAGACGATCACCAGCAGCTGTACGCCGCGCAGCACGTCCCGCCAGCCGGGAGCAACCAGGCCAAGCCCCGTGAAGGTGACCCCGCGCCAGTAGCAGAGCAGCGCGAGGCCGGCGAGGATCACCACGCCCTGCGCCACGACCACGCCGATCAGCCCGCTCGCCGGCGCGAACCCGGCGACGACCAGCGGCGCGGCACTGCCCGCGGCGAGCACCAGGGCCAGCGCGAGACACAGATCCGCCAGGGCGGCGAGCCGCCCCGGCGTCCGGGAGCGGGCGCTCACTGCCCGTCCCGCGGATCCCTGCGCTGGAACTCGCCCTCGATGACGTCACGGTGACCACGCTGGCCGTAGCCGCCCCCGGGCCCATTTCCCGGCGGCGGGCCGTAGCTCACGTGGACGTGGCGCAGCACCCAGCGGATCAGGAACCGTCGTGTCCAGGGGATAAGGCAGGCAAACCCGAACACGTCCGTGATGAATCCCGGAGTGAGCAGCAGGACACCGCCCAGTGCCAGCGCCACGCCCTCGAAAAGCTCGATGGCGGGCACGCTGCCCCGGTTCATGTTCGCCCGCGCGCGGGTGAGTGTCTCCAGCCCCTGCTGGCGCAGCAGCGCGGTACCGGCCGCCGCGGTGAGCAGACACAGGGCGATGGTCGGCAGTGCACCGATGGCGCTCCCCACCTCGATGAGGACGTACAGCTCCATCAGCGGCGCACCGATGAACAGCAGCAGAATCAGTAATGGCAAGGCTCTACTCCGTTGATAACTGGGCGGCCGGTCACCGCACCTCCACCTCGCGGCTCGCCTGGCGGAACTTCACCCGCCAGCCGGACCATACCGGCAGCTCCCACCGCCGGGGGTCGCGCTTGCGCACGCCGGAGACCTTCTCGGCGATGACCTCCCGGCGACGGACATCATAGTGCACGCGCATGTGGAGGTCGGTCAGCCGGACCTCACGGGGATACGTGCGGTCGAACCAGTCCCTTTCCCACCCCGGGACGCCATCGAATGCGAGATCCCCCGGCTCGATGAGCGTGAGATCCGCGCCCTCCTCCATGCCGAGCTCACCCAGCCGGGCCGCGAGCCACGCCTGCGGCTCGGGCACCCCGCCCTCGCCGTGGCCCAGCGCGACGTACAGCGCCCAGGCATCGATATCCTCGCGCAGGCGCTCACCCGCCGGGGCGAGCAGCCGGTCTTCCAGGATCAGCGAGGCCGCGGCCCGCCGGGCCGCCGGGCCGGTCAGGACCTCGCGGTCCTCGCGGATGGTGCGCTCGGCATAATGGTGGACCACCGTACCCACCAGGGCGTCGTCCTCCAGCGCGGCAGGCCCGGGACGGGTCTCCGTGATCCCCAGCTCAGGGAGCGCATCCAGCGGCAACGGCGACAGGCAGGTGGCCAGGGTGACGTTCTGCCGCGTGCCGCGACGGCCGGGGACACTGTGATCGTCGAGGACCAGTGCGGCCTCGTCCTCCTCGCCGAACAGGCTGTCGCCAACCGGGAACGCCTCGCCCTGCCCGTTCGCCAGTGCTTCCCGACGTTTGGTGCGGCGCACGTGCACCAGCTCCGGCATCGCCACCGCGGCGGCGCGGAGCGCGGTGCCGGCCTGCGTGGCGAGATCCGCGTCCTCGCCGGCGGTGCCCGGCAGGTCCATGGCCTCGCGCAGCTGCGCGGCCAGCCGCCCGGCCTCGGTCCGCTGGCGCCGGT
This sequence comes from Arhodomonas aquaeolei DSM 8974, assembly GCF_000374645.1. Classification (GTDB taxonomy): domain Bacteria; phylum Pseudomonadota; class Gammaproteobacteria; order Nitrococcales; family Nitrococcaceae; genus Arhodomonas; species Arhodomonas aquaeolei. The sequence continues at coordinate 116,874 of NZ_KB894805.1, read as the reverse complement.
CCACGCGCACCCCCGGCAGATCGACACCGCGAAGCGCCGCCACCCGCAGCGTCGCATCGCAACGCCGGCCCAGGGCCTTGCCCAGGCGCTCGCGCTCGTCCGGATCGCCGGGCGGGGACGCCAGCCCCCGGCCGGCAGAGAGCGCCGCGGCGAGGTCGGCCATGAAGGCCGCCGTGACGGCGTCCGGCATCGCCACCACCAGGTGCGCGAGCCAGGCGTCCACCGGCAGCGAGAACAGCCGGCGGCCGCGTTCCGTCACCGTACCCGTCTCGTCCAGCGCAGCGATGGCCTGCAGCCGCGCCCGGGCGGCGGCAAGCGCGTTGTCCGGCGGCGCCTCGGGGAATTCGAGCGCCGCGGCATCCCGCCCGGCGCACGCGGCGGCCAGCACCAGCTCGGTGAGATCCTCGCGGACCACCTCCGGCGGCGTGATCTCGGCGAGCGGCGCGCGTTCGCCCCACAGGCGCAGGCATACGCCGGGGGCCGTTCGTCCGGCGCGCCCCCTGCGCTGGTCCGCACTGGCGCGGGAGACCGCCTGCAGCGCCAGCACGGTGCGGCCGTTGCGCCGCATCGTGCGCCGCTCCAGGCCGCTGTCCACCACGGCGGTGACGCCGGGCACGGTGAGCGAGGTCTCCGCCACGTTGGTGGCGAGAATCACCCGGCGTGGCCCCTCGGGGCTCAACGCCCGGCGCTGGTCCGCCGCCGGCGCGCCCGCGTGCAGCGCGATGACCTCCGCCTGGACCCCGCCGAGCGCCCGCGCCGCGTCCGCGATCTCCCCGCGGCCGGGGAGGAACACGAGCACGTGCCCCTCCGTCTCCGCCAGGGCCCGCTCCACTGCGGGCGCAAGGCGGGTCTTCAGCTCACGGCTGTCGGGCATCCCCCTGGGATCGTCGCCGAGGTGGTGGACGCTCACGGGATAGGCCCGGCCCGCCGCCTCCAGCAGCTCGGCACCGAGGTGGCCCGCCAGGCGCTCGCCCTGAATCGTCGCGGAGGTGATGACCAGCCGCGGCCCCTCCGTGCGGGCACGCAGCAGCGCCAGGAGCAGGTCCGTGTCCCAGCGCCGCTCGTGGAACTCGTCCAGCACGACAGTGGCGAAACCGGCAAGCCCGTCCGCCGCCAGCCAGCGCAGGGCGATACCGGGTGTGACGAACACCACCTCGCTGTCCGGACCGTGGCGGACATCACCGCGGATGGCATGGCCCACCCGGCCGCCGGGCGACTCGCCCAGGTTGCCCGCGACGAAGCCGGCCAGGCTGGTGGCCGCGAGCCGGCGCGGCTCGATCACCAGCACCCGCCCCTGCCCCCGCGCCCACAGCGGCAGCCGCGTGGACTTGCCCGAGCCTGTGGCCGCGGACACCACCACCGGCCCCTGCGCCAGGGCGGTACGGAAGGACGGCTCGATGACGTCAATGGGGAGTTGGGGCGCGCTCTCGGTCATGGCCCGACAGGGTATCCGCGCGCGGCGACAAGCCCAAGGGCCGGCGCAGTAACTCGTGCGCGATCTTCGGCACCGGATCCGCGTCGTGGCGGGCGGCATAGGCTGGCCGCCCCAGGCCGCAAAGATCCAACGCGGCGAAACGGAGAGTGTCGGCTGCCTCGAGCAGCCGATCTACGGCAGGAATCCCGGGCGGTGACAGGCCGCGCGGGTTGGCCGCTCCTGGCAGACCGGTAGGTCGTGCACGGCCGCGTGCTGTGTGCGACATCTTCAATGAGCACGCCGGAATGTCGCACGCCTGCGGCGCACGACCTACGCGAGTTCCCGTAGGTTGGCTGCTCCTGGCAGCCAACATCAAACCGCGTGAAACGGAGGATGTCGGTGGCCGTCAGCAGCCGAGCTGCGGTAACGATCGCGGCCGGATCAGTACGCCGCGGGCACCTCGAGCACGCCGCGGGCGATGGCGTAGCCCATCGCGGCCCCCATGGCGACATCCGTGGGATAGTGCAGGCCGAGCACCACCCGGGAGCAGGCGATCAGCACGGTAAGCACGGCGAGCGCCCCGGTCAGTGCCGGGAAGTGGGCCGCCGCCACGGTGGTGAAGCCCACCGCATGCAGGGTATGGCCGGAGGGGAAGCTGTACTGGTCGAGCATGCGCGTCGCCGAGCGGATGCCGGCGTCCGTGGCGCAGGGGCGCGGCCGCGCCGTGCGTGCCTTCACCCATTTGTAGGCCGCTAGCCCCGCCAGCGCGAACGCCGCCATACGCAGGCTCGCCTCCGCTCCGGCGCGCCCCTGGGTCAGGGGCAGCACGAGCATGAGCACGTACCAGAATACCCCGTCGCCCAGGCGGCTGACCCCGGTGAACAGCCAGCGCACCGTGGTGAACCGGCAGGCGCGGTTGGCGTGCAGACACAACGCCCGCTCCGCCGTCATGACCCGTCCCCAGCCTGCAATCGCCCGTGTCGGCCGCATCGACGCACCCTCGCCGTGGTTGCAACGGCCTCAGCGTGCCCCGGGCAGGTGGCAGTGCGGTGACGCGGTTATGACGGGTTACGGTCAGCGGGCTATTCGGTGCCCGGGTGCTCCACATCCGCGCCGCCGTCGGCGCGCTCCAGCGCGACGGCGACCACCACCGGCCCGGCGAGACGGACCCAGCCGCGGCCGCGCTCCTGCTCCGGACCGTTGAACTCGAAGCGGTACACCCGCCCCAGACGCAGCCGCCCGGTGGCGTCGCGTACGAGGTAGTAGCGCTCCAGGGCCACGGTATCGTCGAGCAGGGTGACGCCGCGCCGGGTGCACACGCGCCGGCAGCGTCCCAGCGCCGCGGCCCGCGCACGGAGGTTCACCCACCAGGCCATGGCGAGGGCGGCAAGCAGCGTCAGCGGCAGCAACCCGGGCGGTGTCATCGCCTCCCCCCTCAGGTGAACGCCAGGACCACGATCATCGCCGGCACGGCGAGCAGGCTGCTCAGCAGGATCAGGCTGGAGGCCAGAGCCTCGTCGCCGCCGAGCTGGCGTGCCAGCACGTAGGAGGCGGACGCTGCCGGACAGGCCAGCATGATCAGCGCGATGCGCGTGTGAGCCGGCGACAGCCCCAGCGCCCAGGCAAGGAGCGCCCCTATCGCCGGCAGCGCCGCAACCTTGAGCACCGCCCCGGCCAGCGCCCAGCGCACCCGCCCGCGCACGCGGGACGTGCACAGGGTACCGCCGATGCACACCAGCGCCAGGGGCAGTGCCATCTGCCCCACCGCGGCGAGACTGCGGTCCAGCATCACCGGCAGCGTCGCCCCGGCCAGGGCGAGCCCCAGCCCCAGCGCGCAGGCGATGAGGATAGGATTGGTCACCAGGCCGTAGGCCAGTCCGCGGATCATCCCGGCCCCACCGCCGCGGCCGGCGAGCAGCACCACGACGGCGGCGATGTTGTAGAGCACCACCAGCGGACCGAAGAGCAGCAGCGCGCTGGACTGCGCCGCTGCCACCGGCGCCCGTTCAACCGCCTCGAAGGCATAGATCACCACCGGCAGCCCGATGAAGGCGAGATTGCCACGGAAGACGCCCTGCACGAACGTCCCCGTCGCCGAGGCCGGCAACCCCAGCATCCGGGCCGCCACGTAGGCGATCAGGATCCCGCCCACGGTGGCACCGATGGCGACCGCGAGCAGCCCGGTGACCGCGCCGAACTCCGGGTTCGCGGAGGCGATGCGCTGCACGAGCAGCGACGGCAGCCCCACCCAGTAGGTCACACGATTGAGCTCGCGCAGGGAGCGCTCGGAGAGAAAGCCGGTTCGGGTCAGCCCCCAGCCCAGCGCAATGACGAAGAACACCGGGGCCAGGGCATTGAGGATGGCGAGCAGGACGGGCCTCCTTGATCGGTGGACACAACCCCGTCGAGGGTGATGCGCTTCACACAGTAGCTGTCGATCCGCCGCTACTATGGCGGTAAAACAACAGCATAACACCGCCGGCCACCCCGGATCGGCGGGACAACGAGGAGGAGAAGAGCCCATGGCCTGCGTGATCGCGGAGATTCGCGACGAGGCGCAGTCCGGTGGCCGGGTGGCCCCGCTGGTCCAGCGGGCGGTGCTGCTCGCCACGGTGCTGCGCACCCGGCATACGCTCGACTGGCTCAAGACGGAGCTGAACGGCTATGCCCATGATGCCACCCTGCCGGACTACCGCCGTGGCGACGGCGGCGTGCTGATCGCCTGGCGCCCGGGCGACGGCTGGATCCAGGCCCCCATCTCTCCGGCGATGGCCTCGCGGCTGTCGCACTTCGAGCTGCGCACCGGCGTGGAGGACCTGGAGACCCAGATCGAGGAGCAGGGCCCGCGCGGGGCAGCGCGGATGGAGTTCGACGGCGACGAGCTCGCCGCCCTTCAGCAGGAGGCCAGACTCGACACCCGGTTATCCCTCGCCCTGCCCCAGACGGCCATCCCCACGGTGCTGGAGACCGTCCGCCAGGGCCTGATCGCGTGGGCGGACGCGATGCTGGAGGCCGGGGTCGAGGGCGAAGGCAGCGCCTTCAGCCGCGAGGAACGGACCCTTGCGGAGCCGGTGGACGAGGACTTCCACAACCTCGTGGAGACCGCTGCCGAGCACGCCCGGGCACAGGTGGCGGCCAGCTCGTCGCGCCGGCGCGGGTTCTTCTCGCGGCTGTTCGCGGGCTGACGGCGACAGCCGGACAGCGCGGGCGGGGGTTTCACGGACGGATCAATTGTTCTTATACTAACAGTCCGTGTAACGATCAAATTCAGGGAGCAACATGCAGTCGTCACCCCGCAATCCCGCCGTCGAGCCCCTGTTCCAGCCGCTCCGGGTCGGTGACGTGGCGGTCCCCAACCGCATCGTCATGGCCCCGCTTACCCGCAACCGCGCCGGCGGGGGCAACGCCCCCACCGAGCTGATGGCCCGGTACTACAGCCAGCGCGCCGGCGCCGGCCTGATCGTCGCCGAGGCGACCCAGATCCGACCGGACGGCCAGGGGTATCTCTATACCCCCGGCATCCACAGCGACGAGCAGGTGGCCGGCTGGCGCCGCGTGACCGACGCCGTGCACGAGGCCGGCGGCCGTATGGCACTGCAGCTCTGGCACGTGGGCCGTATCTCCCACACGTCACTGCTCAACGGCGAGGCGCCGATCGCCCCCTCGGCGATACGCGCCGAGGCCAAGACCTATACCGCCAATGGCTTCGAGCCCGTCTCCGAGCCGCGGGCGCTGGAGGCCTCGGAGATCCCCGGACTGGTCGCCGACTATGCCCGGGCCGCCGAGCGCGCCCGCGACGCCGGCTTCGACCTCGTGGAGATCCACGCCGCCAACGGCTATCTCATCGAGCAGTTCCTCAAGGACGGCGCCAACCAGCGCACCGACGACTATGGCGGCTCCATCGAGAACCGCGCCCGTCTGCTATTCGAGGTCACGGACGCCATCGTCGAGGCCGTCGGTGCCGGCCGGGTGGGCATCCGGATCTCTCCGGTGACCCCGGCCAACGGGATCAGCGAGAGCGACCCGACACCGCTCTACGAGCACGTCGTCGACGGCCTGGCCGCCCGCAGCCTCGCCTACGTGCATATCATCGAGGGCGCGACCGGGGGGGACCGGGAGTTCCAGCCCTTCGACTATGCCGCCCTGCGCCGGCGTTTCCCCGGCTGCTGGATGGCGAACAACGGCTACACCCCGGCAATGGCGGGCGAGGCCGTCGCCAGCGGCTACGCCGACCTGGTCGCGTTCGGACGCTCGTTCATCTCCAACCCGGACCTGGTGCAGCGCATCGCCCTGGACGCGCCGATGCAGAAGGCGGACTCCAGCACCTTCTATGGCGGCGACGAACGCGGCTACACCGACTACCCGTTCATGGAGCAAGCGGCCACCGCGTAGTCCCGGCCGGGCACGGAGCGGCCCTGCAGGGCCGCTCCGCGGCGGTCACTGGCCGTCGCTGAGCATGGCGTAGAGTTCGTCCTTGAGCTGGACGCGGCGCTTCTTGCGATCCTCGACGTAGTCGTCGGAGGGGGTCTCGTTGCCCTCCTCGATGCGCCGCACCTCATGATCCACCTCGTGGTACTCGTCGAACAACCGCGCGAAATGCCGGTCGTTCATCTTGAGCTCGTGGATACGCTCGCGGAACTCGGGGAACTCGTGGACGAGGTCGTGTTTCTCGATCTGCATCGTTACGCCTTCTCGCTGTGACCGTTCGGGGATTACTAATCTTCTCAGAGGTCTTGTCATGCGTCAGCCGGACCGTGCGCCAATGGGGCAAGACGCCAGGCGCGCGATATAACCGGCACCATGAGCGGCGAGCAACGCAGTCCCATCGGCGCACGGTCCAGCCCGAAGGGAGCGCCAGAGCGCTCAGACACGAGACAAGACCTCTGAGAAGATCAGTATCATGGCCCGGCAGCGGCAGGACCGCTTGACCCGGATCATCTATCCGCCACGATGAGGGTGGGGGCCGGAGACGACAACCGACGACAACCACGGAACAGGGACTACCCGATGAGCGAAGACCGCGTGACCCGACTGAAGGCCATGGAGCGCGAGGAGCTCGAACGGATCGAGGGCTACGAGCGCCACGTCCGCCGCGCCGACGGCGCCCTCGACCGCGATACCGAAGAGCAGGCCATCGAGCTGGAGAACGACGAGGTCGTCGAGCGGCTGCTGCAGACCAGCCGCGAGCGCGTCGAGCAGATCCGCCACGCCCTCGCCCGCATCGACCAGGGCCAGGGAGGGACCTGTGAGTCCTGCGGCGGTCCCATCGCCGCCGATCGGCTGGAGGCACTGCCCACCGCCACGCTGTGCAGCGACTGCGCCAGCGAGCAGGACTGACCCAGGCGCATCCCGGAGGAGGAGAGACCCATGCCCGCATTCCATGGAATGCGCCGGGCCCTTGTGGCCCTGGCGTTCACCGTTCCCCTGGCCGCGGTCGGCGCCGACCGCGGCGCGACCGTCGCCAGCAGCGGCAATGGCGACGGCGCCCCGCCCTGCGCGAGCTGCCACGGTGCGGACGGCGGCGGTAACGCCGCCGCCGGCTACCCGCGGCTGGCCGGCCTGCCCGCAGAGTACCTGGCCGCCCAGCTCCACGCCTTCGCCGACGGCCGCCGCGTCAACGCGGTGATGAAGCCGACCGCCTCGGCGCTATCCGACGCCGACATCGCCGCGGTCGCCGAGCACTACGCGCAGATGGCGCCCCCCGCCGGCGATGGCGGCACGCCTGGCGACCACCCGCAGGGCCGGCGCATCGCCCAGGACGGCCTCTGGGAGCAGGGCGTGCCCGCCTGCACCACCTGCCATGGCCCGGACGGCCGCGGCGTGGGTAGCGTGTTCCCGCCACTCGCCGGCCAACACGCGAACTACCTGCGCAACCAGATCGAGGCCTGGCAGTCTGGCGACCGCCACGACGACCCCCACGGCCTGATGGCCTCTGTCGCCGGACGCCTCGAGGCGGACCAGGCAGCCGCCGTGGCCGAATACTTCGCCGCGCTGCCCGCCACCCGGCAGTAGGCGCCGGCGGAACCGAGAGGAGAACCATCATGACGACCCGCATGCACGCCGCGATCCCGGCCGCCGTCGCGCTAGGCCTCGCGCTCACGTTCGCCGCCGGTGCCGGCCATGCCGCCGACGACCTGCGCGCCCAGAAGGAGCTGGCCCCGAGCCCGGACGCCGGCGAGGCGGGCTACCACCAGGCCCCCTCCCCCGACGCCATCCCAGACGGCGCGTTCGGCGACTCCGTGCGCCGCGGCCGCGAGGCATTCATCCATACCCGCAAGAACGCCGGTCAGTACGTCGGCAACGGCCAGGAGTGCGCCAACTGCCACGTCGGTGGCGGCACCGTCGCCAACTCCGCGCCGTTGTGGGGCGCATGGCCCGTCTACCCGAAATACCGTGGCAAGAACGACCACGTGAACACCATGGACGAGCGCATCCGCGGTTGCTTCACCTACTCCATGAACGCCCAGGATTCCGAGGCCGGCCATCCACCGCCGCCGGACAGCCAGGTCCTCAAGGACATGCAGGCATACATGTTCTGGATGGCCCAGGGCCTGACCGTCGGCAAGGCCGCCCCGGGCCGCGGCTACAAGGCGGTGCCGAAGCCGGACGGCGGCTACAGCATCGACCGCGGCAAGACCGTCTACACCAAGGAATGCGCCATCTGCCACGGCGACGACGGCCGCGGCCGCTTCGCCGCCGACGGCACCCAGATCTTCCCGCCGCTGTGGGGCCCGAAGGCGTACAACTGGGGCGCCGGCATGCACCGCATCAACACCGCCGCGGCCTTCATCAAGTACAACATGCCGCTCGGCAAGGCGAACCCGGCGGCCGCCGAAGGCGTACTCAGCGACCAGGAGGCGTGGGACGTGGCCGCCTATATCAACAGCCACGAACGCCCGCAGGACCCACGCTTCGAGGGCGATATCGCCAGCACCGACCGCGACTGGCACAACCACACCTGCCTCTACGGTGACGAGCGCGACGGGCACACCATCGGCACCGGGGCGAAGGCACAGTGAGCGCCGCCGCCGGGGCGACTGCGCCCCGGCGGCTCAGAACAGCACGGTGAGCTGCAGCGCAAGCCTGTCCCCCACCCCGTCGAGGTGGGCGTCGGGCCCGGCGGCCTCGGAGCTGAAGTCCCGTACCGCATAGTTGAGCGTGGCCCGGGTCTTTTTCGTGAAGTGGTACTGCACGCCCGCCGTCCAGGTCTCGAAGGTGGCCCGGGTTGGCTGGTCGAGGTTGCGGCGGTAGGCGTCGTAGCGCAGCTGCAGTTCCCAGGGCGTGCCGGGGACGAAGTAGGCGCCCTCGATGTAGCCGCCGCGAGCGCGATAGTCGTTGAACAGCTTCTCCGGAGCGTGCTGGCCCTGGAAGATCATGCCCTTGCCCTGCATGAACTCCGCGCTCACCCGGAACGGACGCCGGAGGTAGTACGCGCCGACACCGTAGCGGACGCGGTCCTGCGTCCGGCTGCTGTCATAGGCGTCCGTGCGCTCGCCGCCCTGGTACCAGCCGAAGAACTTCAGCGTCGGCCGGAAAGGGCCGCCGCCGGGACCGTCGAAGAGGTACGCGGAGGACCAGTAGAGATAGAGGTCCTCGTCACCGTCCGACTCGTCCATCTGCACGCCGCTGCCGTTGCCGAGCATCACCGCGTAGCTGTGCTCCCAGCGGCCGGCGTCGAAGGCGTCGAAGACCTGCACGCCCGTATCGCGGAACGCCCCGACGGGGTTGGAGAAGGCGTTCATGTCCGCGTCCGGGGTCGACTGCGGCGGGACGTTCGTCTCCCCGGCCTCGGGGAAGCGCTCGAGCAGGAGCTGGTTGGTGACGGTGGTGTAGTTGACGTAGGGCAGCGCGATGATGCCCTGCATCCCCTCCTCCGAGCCCGGTGTCTTGAACAGACCGGCACGCACCCGCGCACCGTCGATGGCGTTCACAGTCACGCTGGCATCGGTGAGCTGGGGACTGTAGCTGTCGTAGCGCCCACCGTTGGTGAGGCCGTTGTTGCCGAACTCCGCGAGCACGAAGTAGTTGATCCGCGGGTCCCCCGGGTGCGCGGCGCCACGCACGCCCACACGGGCGCGCTTGATGTTGAAGCCGGACTGCTCGTCCAGCCCCGGGCCGATCAGCTTCGGCGGGATGTAGGCATCCCCCGGCCCGCTGTCGCTGAAGTCGCGCTGGTATTCCGGCTGGATGAAGCCCCAAACCCGGGCCAGGGGCGGATTCTCCGCGCGCTCGGTGCCCTGCAGCATCAGCCAGTTGGCGGAGCGGGCGAGCCCGGCCCAGCCGATGCCGACGCACAGACCGAGGGCGACGGTGGCGAGACGCGTGTGACCGTGTGTCATGGTGATGGTCTCCGAAAGGTATGAATCGTTGGCGCACGGCGGCCACCGGCGGACGGCCGGTGCCGGTGTGATGCGGTAACGCCCGCCCGGGCCGCGCTGCGGCCCGGGCGGGCCTCAGGTGGCCCGTTCCAGCCGCGCGGGCAGCGCCTGCCGCACCGCCGAGCCGCAGGCCCAGTCGACCCAGCCGTTGGGTGCCTCGCGGGTCGGGTCGACGATGCCGAGGTCGTTGAGGTTGACGCCGGCGCCGAGCGCCGGGTCGTGGGGCGTCTCCCGGCCATCCACCACGTGGGCGCGGGCACCGAGCTCGCGGTGGCCGTAGCCGTGCTCCACGGCGAGCACGCCGGGCATGACGCCGTCGCGCAGCAATGCCACCCCGGAGACCCGCCCGCCAGGGGTCACCAGCATCACCGCCTCGCCGTTGGCGATGCCGAGCCGCTCGGCGTCCCGGCGGTTGATGCCGACGGGGTTTTCCGGGTGGACCTGGCGCAACCGGGGCGAACCGATGGACGACGAGCTCTGCAGGTTCGACTTGTAGGCGGTCAGCCGAAACGGCCACGACTGCGCCGGGAACGCCTCGCGCGCATCGCTACCGTCGGCGAGCCGCGCCGGATACCACGTCGGGCAGCCACTGAAGCGCTCGCCGGTCACGGCATGGCGCTTCGCCGCCACGGTCTCGTTCCACAGGCACTGGCCGCGTTCCCAGCGCGGCAGGGCGTCGCCTTCCGGCTCGGCCCCGAAACGGCCGCCGCGGGCCAGCACATACGCGGCACGCCGCCATTCGCCGGCCGTCAGGATCCCGGTGAGATCGGGTTCGAGACGGGTGACGCCGGTGACGGCGAGGTCGTCGTCGTCCGCCTCCGGCACCGGCTCGCCGACATGGGCGACGTTCGCCACCGCACGCAGGTAGAAGTCCGCCGCGCGGTGGAAACCGTGGAGCCCGCCGTCGGCGTCCGGGATCGCGCCGTCGCCGAAGCCCGGCAGCCCCAGGCGCCTGGCGGCCGCCACCAGAAAGCTCTCCAGCGCCACCGGCTCGCCCTCGGCGGTGCGCGCCGTGCGCGGCTCGACCACCGGCCAGCGCGCGGTGCTCGTCTTTCGCCGCACGCCGGACCACGGCGCGGTGAAGCCCCAGCTCTCGTAGGTGATGGTGTCCGGGACGATATAGTCCGCGAACGCATTGGTCTCGTTGACGAAGGCATCCACGCCGACCATCAGCGGCAGGCGCTGCGGGTCCTTCAGCCGCTCCGCCACCGCACTGCGCAGACCGGCCTGGCCGTACAGCGGGTTCGCCAGGTGGTTGATCCAGACCTTGGCCGGATAGGGATAGCCGGCGAGCGCGGAGGCCAGGTGCTCGGTCAGGATCGGCGGCGAGAAGGGGTACCACGGCGCCCGCGCCGGATACGGCGACTCGCCGGCCTCGACCTTGCGGCGGTACTCGCTGGTCTTTTCGTAGGGGAAGCGGCTGCGCGAGAGGAACACCCCCTTCGGCTTGACCATGCCCGGGAAGGTCTTGAGGTCATAGCGCGGCCCCCGGCCGAACTCCGGGTAGTGGCCACCGGCCAGGGCCGTGCCGCCGCGGGCGTTGAGGTTGCCCACCAGGGCGTTGAGCATCATCACCGCGAAGGCGGAGTAGAAGCCGTTGCCGCTCATCAGCCCGCCGTGGGCATCCACCACCGCCTGCTTGCCGTAGCTGGTGAATGTCCGCGCCAGGGCCTCGATGGCCGCCACCGGCACACCGCACTCGGCGCTGTACTCCGCCAGCGTGAACCGCTCCGCCTCCTCGCGGAGCCGCTGCAGGGCGGACTTCACCCGCACGGGGCTGCCGTCGACGGTCACGGTGGTATCCACGAACAGCCGCGCCGGCGCGGCGGCGGTGTGCGCCCGCCAGTGGCCGTCCGAGGCGTCGGCGACCACGAACACCTCGTCGTCGCCGTCGGCGGGCCAGCCCAGGTCGCTGCCGCGCAGCAGCCGGCCCTCCAGCGGATGCCCCGGCTCGCTGACCACCAGGTGCGTCGCGTTGCCCCAGCTCGGCTCGCCCGCGGCGGCCATGGCGGCGGGCCCCGGCTGGGCGAGGTGACGGGCGTCGTAGCGCTCGTGGGCGATGATCCAGCGGATCATCGCCATGGCCAGGGCCGTATCCCCACCGGGCCGGATGGGCAGCCAGGTATTGCCGGGCTGGCTGGCGAGGCTGGAGCTGTTCGGCAGCGCCGGCGAGACGACCACGTACTCCAGCCGGCCCTCGGCCCGGGCGCTCGCGAGCTGCCGGCCCTGGCGCTTGAACGGCTTGCCGGACTGCGCCGGCGCCGTGCCCATGAACAGCGCGAAACGCACGTGCTCCCAGTCCGGCTTGACGTGGGCGTACTTGCGCATGTCGTTGAGCCAGGCGCCGGAGCCGGCGCGGAAGGCGAAGCCGCAGTAGGCACCATGGTGGCCGTAGTTGCGGCTGCCGAAGGCGTTGAAGGTGAAACGCCGGACCAGCGCATCCCGCCCCTCGTTGGCGCCGGTGGTGAACAGCAGCTGGTTCGCCCGGGGGCCGTACTCGGGGCTCTCGGGATCCACCGGGGTATCCAGATCGCGTACCGCGCGCAGCCCGTCCACGTGGCCCTCGCCGAAGAGATCGCCGCCCTCGACCACCTCCTCGACGAGCTGCTCGAAGCTGATGGTCTGCCAGCGGCCACCGCCCCGCGGCCCCACCCGCTTGAGCGGCTGCGTGACACGGTACGGACTGGTGAGCTGCTCCAGCATGGCGGCGCCGCGGGCGCAGGCCGTTGAGCGCCCGTCCAGGCCGGACTCGCCGCCCAGCCGGGCGAACGCCTCGCGCACCGGTGTGGTGTAGTCCTCGGGCCGTTCGTGGGAGAGCGGATTGTAGGGGTTGCCCGCGATGCGCAGGATCCGGTTGCCCGTGGTGTCCACACGGGCGCGGACGCCGCACAGCGTCCAGCAGCCGAAGCACTGGGTCAGGCTGACGACCTGCCCCTCGGCCATGGTGACCGCCCCGGTCTCCGGGTCGATACGGCACTCCGGCGGCAGCGCGTTGCCGGCGATGCGGTCCTGCGTGGGCACCCCGGCGGTACCGCGGACGAGCCCCCTCACGGCGTTGACGGCGGGGCCGGCATAGCCGGCGGCGAAGACACCGAGACCGCCGGCGGCGAGCCCGCCCTTGAGCAGATTGCGGCGTGTTTTATCCATGAGCGACCTCCCGGGGAGCGGCCGCCGCCGGACCCTGGGGCCAGCGGGCGGCGACGGTGGAGACGATGATCACGACGGCGACCCACAGGCCGAAGGTGGCGACGATGCCGAGCAGACCGTCGCTGCCCAGAGGCAGCTCGTAGGGATAGAGCCCGGCGCCGTACTTGGGCACCGTCTGCACGTTGATGAACACGACCCAGCGGAACGACCAGGTACACAGCAGCGCCGGCACCGACAGCCACCAGCTGTGCGCGAGCAGCGCCGGGCGGCGCAGCGCGAGCGCCGTCCCCGCGATGAGCAGCCCCCCCACGGCCGCCGAGCCGGCGTACATCACCCGCCAGAACGGCTGCTCGACGGCGAGGCGCAGCGCCTCGGCGAACGACGCCCCGCCGCCGGCGCCGAGGCCGAGCGCGCCGGTCACCGCCCAGCCGACGGCGGCCGCGGCGGTGGCCACGAGCGCGGCGAGCTGGACCCGGTTCGCCAGCCAGTAGTCGTCCCCGGAGGCGACGCCGGACCAGCGCAGGGTGAACAGCACCGCCCCGACCGCCCCCACGAGTGCGGTGAGCGCGAAGTTGAGCGGCAGCCAGTAGGTGTGCCAGAGCAGGCGGGCACGCACGATCATGACCTCGGCGCCGGTGTAGACGAGCACCGCGAGCGCCAGCACCGCGAGCACCACCGCCAGGGCGAGAGCGGTGCGCCGCCGCCCCGCCCCGCCGCGCCAGTGCTGCCAGGCCACCGCGTAGGCCAGCAGGGCCGCCACGTAGGCCGGCAGCAGCAGCGAGCCGATGGACATCCACGACCATGGCGTGAAATGCGCGTAGAAGTGCCAGAACCGCCCGGGCTGGTGGAGGTCAGCGAGCAGCGCCACCGGCGCGACCACCCCGGCGGAGACGGCGACCAGCACCGCCGCCGGCTGCAGCCGCCGCAGCGGGCCGCCCGCCTCGCCCGCCGACGCCAGCAGTGCCGCGGCGGTGCTCAGCCCGATGAAGAAGAAGTACTGCACCGCCCAGGGCAGCCAGGCCACGTCCTGGGCGGGGACGATGATCTCCGTGATCGTCATGCCGTGGCCTCCTCTGCGGCATGCTCCGGCTGGAACCACAGCCCGGGCTGGCCGTCCACGCGCTCGACGAAGGCCTCGTTCATGCCGAGATAGAACACGTGCGGCCGGGTCCCCATCTCCGGCTTGAGCACGCGGATGTCGTCCTCGTGCTCGCGCAGCATCCGGCTGATGGTGCTGTCCGGGTCGCGCAGGTCGCCGATCACCCGGGCCCCGCCCACGCAGCTCTCCACGCAGGCGGGCAGCAGCCCCGCCTCCAGGCGATGGACGCAGAAGGTGCACTTGTCGGCGGTACGGGTCTCGTGGTTGATGAAGCGCGCGTCATAGGGGCAGGCCTGCACGCAGTAGCCGCAGCCCACGCAGCGCTCGTTGTCCACGACCACGATGCCGTCACGGCGCTGGAACGTCGCCTGCACCGGGCAGACCGGCACGCACGGCGGCTCGTCACAGTGGTTGCACAGCCGCGGGAGCATGAAGCTGGCGACGCCGTCGCCGTCGGACTCCGCCACCTCGTACTGGTGGACGATGGTGCGGAACTGCCCGATGGGGGGCCGGTTCTCCAGCGAGCAGCTCACGGTGCAGGCCTGGCAGCCGATACAGCGGCGCAGGTCGATCAGCATCGCGTAGCGGCGTTCCGGATCGCCGCCGCGGCGTGGCGGCTGCTCGTTGATCGCCGCCCGGGCCTCGCTGAGGGGGATCGTCGCCGCACCGGCGGTGAGCACCCCGGCCCGGCGCAGGAACTCGCGTCTGCTTGGGTCCATGATCACGCTCCGAAAGATGATGTCGCGATCATGCTGTGCCGCCGCGCACGGCGCCGGTATTGTGGTTTTCCACATATCCGGGTGTGGCTTGATCTGGGACAATCAATCCGGGTTTTCCGCACGGAAGGTGAGGCGTCTGTGGCGATTTCCAGGCTCGTGTTCGGCGTGATGCTGCTGCTGGGCACGGCGGCGGGCGCGGCGGAGCCGCTGACCGTGGGCGTGCTCGCTTACCGCGGCGAGGGCCGCGCGCTGGAGCGCTGGACACCGACGATGGACTACCTCCGGGACGCACTGCCAGGGCGACGCTTCCAGATCCATCCCCTCGACCTGGACGGGATGGCACGGGCACTGGACGACGGCGATCTGGACTTCCTGCTGACCCAGCCGGGACAGTACGGGATGCTGGCACCACGCTACCGCCTCACGCGGCTGGCGACCCTGCGTCCGGCGGACCGCGGCTCCGCCCGTCACGCCACCGGCTCGGTACTGCTGGTACGCGCCGACAGCCGGTACCGGGACCCGGAATCCCTCGACGGCCGGCCGGTGGCCGCGGTACACCCGCGGGCATTCGGCGGTTTCCTGCTGCTCCGCGCCGAGCTCGCCCGGCAGGGGATCGACGCCCGCGAGGCCTACGACCTGCGCTTCCTCGGCTACCCCGTGGACCGCCTGCTCCTGCGCCTGCAGCGGGGCGACGTCGACGCCGCCATAGCGCCGGCCTGCCTGCTCGAGCGCATGGATGCCGAGGAGCTGGTGGCGCGCACCGACTTCCGGGCGCTGATGATCCACGACACGGCCGGGGACTGCCTCACCAGCACCGCCCTCTATCCGGCATGGTCGTTCGCCGCCCTGCCCGGCACTTCCGAGGCCCTGAACTCGGCGGTGGCCCGGGCGCTTCTGCGCATGCCCGCCGAGGACGGCGGCCGCTGGGGGGCACCGGTCTCCCAGGCCCGGGTCGAGCGGCTGCTCGACGAGCTCTCGCTCCACCCGATGCGCCCGCCGCTGTCCGAACAGATCGCCGCCTGGGTGGCCAGGAACCGGGCGCTGGTCGTGCTCGCCGCCCTGTTCGCCCTGCTCGGGCTGCTGCACCACTGCTGGCTGCAGGCCCTGGCCCGGCGGCGGGCACGCCAGCTCCACGCCACGCATGCCCGGCTCCAGTCGCGGGAGCGCGAGCTGGCCGCGGCACAGCGCGCGAGCCTGGTCGGCGAGATGGCGACGGAACTCGCCCACGAGCTGAACCAGCCCCTGGCCGCGATCCGCAACTACGCCGAGGGCTGCCTCGTGCGCCTGCGCCGGGACGATCCCGCCCATCCCCTGCTGCCGATACTCCACCGGATCGACGACCAGGCGGAGCGCGGCGCCGCCGTGGTCGCCCGCACCCGGGCGTCGCTGCGGCGCGAAACGCCGCCGAACCGGCCGGTTCGGCTGGGGCCGCTGATCCGCCACGCACTGGCCCTGCACGAGCACCCGCTGCGCCGGCGGGACGTCACCGTGTCCGTCGACGTCCGGCCGCCGGAGCTGACCGCGTGCGCCGAGCCCCACGCCCTCGAGCAGGTCCTCGGCAACCTGGTGACCAATGCAATCGAGGCATACGCCACTACCGGCTGCGGCGGTCCGCTATGGATCGAGGCGGGGACGGCGAACGATACCGCGATGATCCGGGTACGCGACGCTGCGGGCGGCTTCCCGGCGGCCCACCTGGACGAGCCCTTCGTGGGCTTCCGCAGCACCCGGCCCGAGGGGCTCGGCATGGGCCTGCTCATCTGTCGCCGGCTGATGACGGCCCAGGGCGGCGCCATCGCGCTGGCGAACCGGGACGACGGTGCCGAGATCACCCTGCGACTCCCCCTGGAGACAGACGACGATGCCTGAGCCGGACATCCACCTGGTTGACGACGACGCCTCCACGGGCGATGCGTGCCGGTTCCTGCTCGAGGGCTACGGCTACGGCGTGACCTACTGGTCCGCCGGCACGGACTTCCTCGCCGGCGCGACGCTGGAGGCCGCGGGCTGCGTGATCCTGGACCTGCGCATGCCGCGGATGGACGGCACGGCAGTGCACGCGGCGCTGCGGGAGCGCCGCAGCCCCCTGGGCGTGGTGATACTCACCGCCCACGGGGACGTACCCACCGCGGTCGAGCAGATGAAGCAGGGCGCGGCGGACTTCCTCCAGAAACCGGTGAACGGCACCCGCCTGATCGCGGCGGTGGACACAGCGCTGGCGCGCTCGCGCTCGGCGTGGGAGGTGCGGATACTGGCGCAGCGGGCGACGACGCTGAGTGAGCGCGAACGCCACGTCGCCAGGCTCGTCCGCGACGGGCTCACCAACCGGGCCATCGCCGAACGCCTGCACGTCGCGGTGCGCACCGTGGAGGTCCACCGCGCGGCCGCGATGCGCAAGATGGGGGCCCACTCCAGCGCGGAGCTCGCCGCGCTGTGGCAGCGCGTCGCCGATTGAACGCCGCCCGCGGGGCGGCGCATGACACGGTATCGGGGACACCGCCGGGACGTCGCATCGTCCCGGCGACGGTTCACGGGCTCAGAAACGCGCCGTCAGCTTGACCCAGGCGTTGCGCCCGGGCTCGTTCACGCGCCCGGTACGGGTACCGGCGTCCGCCGATCCCGAGGCGAGGTGCTCGGCGTAGGTGCGGTCGAACAGGTTGTCCACCCCGGCGGTGACCGTCCAGCGCTCGCCCGGACGATAGCCCGCGTTCACGGACACCACGCCGAAGCCGCCGGTCTCGCCGATGTCCGTGCCGTAGATGGTGCCGCTGCCCGGGTCGATACGGTCCTGGCGGGCAACGCCGCGCAGGAGCACGCCGCCGGACCAGGGACCGTCGTCGTAGCGCAGACCCAGGGTGCCCTCCAGCGGCGGCATCTGCGCCAGGGGCACGCCGTCGGTGCGGTTCTCGCCGCGGACGTAGGACACCGTGCCGGTCAGCGCCCAGCGCGTGGTCAGCGCGTAGCGCAGGTCCAGCTCACCACCGACGGTCCGTGCCCGGATGTTGCGGGCGTCATCGCCGTCATCCGTGATCAGGATGTAGTCGTCGATACGGCTGTAGAACAGCGCCACGGTGGTGGTCAGCCGTGAGCCGCGGTACTGCCAGCCGGCATCGAGCTGTGTGGCCCGCTCCGGGTCGAGGGGGAAGTCGCGGTCGCGCTCCCAGAAATCCGGCGAGCGCTGGGCGTGACCGAGGCCGAGATAGACACTGGCCGGGCTCGCCGCGAGCTCGTGCTCCCAGCGGGTGAAGCCGCTGAGGTTGGTGTCGCTGTCGTCGGTGCCCGCGGCGACACCGCCGTAGCCGTCCGGGTCCATCATGGTGACCTGCCTGTCGGCGGTGACCGTGACCTCGTCCGCGCGGGCGCCGACGACCACACGGTCCCGGGCACCGAGGTAGTGCGCGAGCTCGCCGAACACCCCGGTCTGGCGGAAGGTGGCGACGTCCTCGCGGTCGCCGAGCGCGGGCTCGCCGGTGGCGCTCATGGCCATGCGCCCGTCGCGGGCGCTGTGCTGATAGTCCACGCCGGTCACCAGCGCCGTCGCCGCGGACAGGTCCAGGGTCGCCTCGATCCGCCCGCCCCGGGTCACCCGGCGGGGGTTCATCACCCGGTACACCGACGGCGCGGTGTCGCGCAGGGTGTAGTTGTCCATGACGTGATCGATCTCGTTGCGGTAGAGCGTCGCCTCCACCCGGGCGATCAGCGGCGAGATGTTCTCACGGGTGGCCCGAAGGCTCACGCCGGTGCGATCGAAGGCGGCACCGTCCATACTCCGGTCGGCGTAGGCGGCCTCGCCGTCACCGCGCTCGTAAGTCAGCTCCACCCGGGTGTCCGCGTCCGGGGTCCAGCCGGCGATGGCGGTGGTGCTCCAGCGCTCGAACGCCGAGTGCACGGTCTCGCCGTCGCCGTCCTCGTAGTCCCCGGCCTCCGAACGGGTGGCGATGCCGCGCAGGTAGCCGGAGCGATTGCCGGCGGTGATGTCCACGAGCTGGTCATTGCGCTCGAAGCTGCCACCGAGCGCACTGAACACGGCCCGGGTCCCGGGTGCCTCGAAGCGCCCGGTGTCGCGCTCGAAGCGCACGGTCCCGGCGACGCTGGCGCCGTAGCGCACGCTCTGCGGCCCCTTGAGCACGGTGATGCGGTCGAAGGCCTCCGGCACCACGTAGGCCGTGGGCGGGTCCATGCGGTGGGGGCAACCGCCGGGGATGGCGCTGTCGTTCACGCCGATGTTCAGCCGCGAGCCGCCCAGGCCGCGCAGGGCCGGGTCGCCGTTGGTCCCGCCCTTGCGCGAGAGGCTGAATCCGGGAATCGGCTTGAGATAGGCGCCGCCATCGGGGGCCGGCACCGGCTGGCGGGGCCGGCGCGGGTCGGTCACCACGGTGAAGGGATCGCCCATCATCGGGGCGGTGACGACGACGTCCTCCACGGTGATGGATGTGTCTCCGGGCTCGGCCGCGACGGCCGGACACGCGGCGACGGCGGCCGCGAAAAAGCCGCCGGCCACGGGCGCGCGGCGGCGGGCGATACGGGTTACGGGCATGATCGGATGCCTCCTGTCCTGCAGGCGTTTCGGATCGCTACTGACGCTGGAAACGGACACGCCGCGGCACCACCGGCCCACACCACCGGCACTGCGGGGACGCGGTCCGCAGTGGGAGGGCCGGCACGGGCGGTGTTACCGCGGCGCGGTCAGGACAGGACGGGGGGCGCGCGGGGACGCGCCTGGGACGGCACCGGCCAGTCAGACACCTCGGCCGCCGGGGCAATCGGCGGCCGGGGATCGTCGAAAGGCCGGCGGATGCCGCCGCCGTCACCGCCGGCGGGCGGCGGTGCCGGGGCGGCACCCATGCTGTGACAGCCCGGGGTGTCCGGGCACAGGGGGCAACTCTGGGGGGCGGAACCGTCGTCGTCCGAGGCGAGGAGCGTAGCGAGCCGGACCTGGCGGAAGCCGTCACCGGTGCAGATGGTGACCCAGCCATCGTCGGCCGCACCGGCACCCAGGGCGGTGGCCAGCGGCATGCTCATGTTCATCAGCATGAGCAGGCACAGGCCGATCACCCAGGCGGGGCGCCGGTGCAGGCGGTGGATGGCGGGGTTGGTCACGGTGTTATCCGAATATCCATATATCTTTCTGAAATATGGCGACCCTACCCCGCCGGAGGTCCCGGGCAGTTGACCCCGATCAATTCAGGCGGCGACGGCATCCCAGTCGTCGATCAGTCGCTCGACGCCCCGCAGCGCCACGGCATACATGGTGTAGGTCGGGTTGTTCGCCCCGGCGGTGGGGAACAGGCCAGTGCCCGCCAGCACGAGATTGGGCACATCGTGGCTGCGCCCGTAGCCGTCCACCACCGAATCCGCAGGATCACTGCCCATGGGCGTGCCACCCATCATGTGCGCCGTGCCCAGCGGCCCCGCCCAGGCCTCGTCCGCCCCGGCGGCCCGCATCACCGCGAGCCCCTCCTCACGGGCGTGGCGGTGCACCGCCATGGCGTCGTCGGTGAACCGGTGAACCACCTTCGCGGGGCGCCGGCCGTAGCCGTCACGCCCCTCGCCAAGCACGACCCGGTTATCCGGGTCGGGGAGGTCCTCGCCCATCGCGAGCATGTTCGCCATGTGGTGGGAGGCCCGCCGGATGAACGCATGCAGGGCGTCACCGTAGAGGTCCGCCCGGGTGACCGCCATGCCGAGGAGACCATTCGGCTTCATCGCCGGGGCGATCAGCCACTGGTAGCTGCCGAAGCCCTGCTCCCGGTCCTTGCCGTAGCCGTCGCGGCAGCTCAGCTGGGCGCCGCTCACCCCCATGAACGGCTCGGTGTCCTCCTTGAACAGGCCGTAGATTCCCGCCACCGAGTGGGTCATGAACCCGCGCCCCACCTGGCCGCTGCGGTTGGCAAGGCCGTCCGGCCAGTCGTCGCTGGCGGAGTTGAGCAGGATCGCGGGGTTGTGCACCGCAGAAGCCGCCAGCACGACCACGGACTCGGGCTGGAAACAACGCTCACCGTCGGCATCCGCGTACTCGACACCGGTAGCGCGGCCGTTGCGGCTGGTCACACGGATGACGCTCGCATGGTTGCGGATCTCGGCGCCCGCGGCCAGCGCCCCGGGGACATCGCGGACCAGCGGGTTGTAGAGCGCCCCCGTCGGGCAGCCGGCGTCGCACCAGCCGTCATAGATACACGCGGCCCGTCCGGCGTAGGGCTGGGAGTTGATCGCCATGGGCATGGGCGCCGTGTGCATGCCCATGGCCTCGAAGCCGCGACGGATGGCCTCGGCCTGACCGAAGGTGGCAAGCGGCGGCATCGGGTAGGGATCGCCCGCCGGGCGCCAGATCTCCGCCTCCGCGTCCCCGGACAGGCCGACGGCCTTCTGGATGCGGTCGTAGTACGGGCGCAGGGTGGCGTAGTCGAACGGCCAGTCCCGACCGCGGCCGAAACGGCTGCGCATCTCGAAGTCCGATTCGTCCAGGCGCAGCCAGGTGCCGTAGTGATGGGTCGCCGCGCCGCCGTTGCCCCAGCCGGCGTTGAACCCGTAGCCGAAGGGATGTTCACCGGTTGTCGCCACCCGCTCTCCCCCCCAGCGCAGGCGGCGGGCCCAGATGAGGCTGCTCTGCAGATCGGTGTGCTGCCAGCCCGGCCCCGCCTCCAGCACCGCCACGGAACGGCCGGACTCCGCCAGGTGGCGGGCATAGAAGGCCCCCGCGGCACCGGCGCCGACGATGACCGCGTCCACCATCTTCATCCGCTTCATGCCACCGCCTCCGGGTCGATGTGGGCCATGTACGGCACGTTCAGGGCGTCGAAGCCCTCAGGCCGGCCGTATACCAGGTCCACGGCGTCGGCACGCAGCACGAAGTGCGCGAATCCGGCCGGCGGCCCCGCCCAGTCCGCCACCTCGCCGCCGGCGATCACGCCGGCGAGATCGTGGGCCGCGTCGGCGGACAGCTCGGCGAAGGGGCAGTCGTGACGCCGCTGCGCGAGGGCATCGAGGGCATGGGCGACACCGCTATAGAAGCCGTTCCACGGCGCGGGCACGTCCAGGTAACGGATCATGAGCAGGCTCTCCGCCGGGTCCACGGAGAGCTGTGCATCCAGGTAGTGCGCCAGACCCGCCTCGTCCGCACCGGGCAGCAGCACCTCGCCGTAGGCGGTCAGGGCCCGGGCCTGGGCCGGCGTGAGCGTGCGCAGATCGGCGCCCTCCGCCCGGGCCTCGCGGGGTGTCAGCCAGGCCGGCACACCACCGACAGTGAACAGCACGGCCCCGGAGGTGGCCCCCTTCAGAAACGTTCGGCGATCCAGCGGCATCTCGGCTCCTCTCGTTTTTGCCCACACGGCTCACCGCCATGTTGTTTTATATATAAATATTTATTGAGTAAAACAGATCCGTGTGGGATTGCAACCGCCGGGAACGGCCCGGGAGCGCGGACGAGGGCTGCCACTGGTCGCTGACGGACGGTCCTCAAGCGATGTTGCAGCGCGTCAAACGCTTTGCTACGCTGCATCGCAACAAGGCTGATGAGTTCGATCAGGCCTTGTGAACTCAAAAGCCTAGGAGGCTCATCATGACGAACACGAACTTCAGTCAGTTTACCGAGCAGTTCGAGAAGACCGTCCTCGGTCCCATGCGTGCCTACGCGACCATGGCCGTGGATCACTTCGAAAAGCTCTCCGAGGTGCAGTACGACGCCGCCAAGGCGTACACCGAGTTCGGCATCCAGCAGGTCCGCTCCGCGATGGACATCAAGGATGCCTCGGACGTGCAGAGCTACTGGCAGCAGCAGCAGAAGGCCGCGGAGACCATCCGTGACCGCGTCAAGGGCGACGCGGAGAAGGTCGTAGCGCTGAACCAGGAGTTCGCCGAGAAGGCGCAGAAGGCCGTTCAGGAGAACGCCAAGACCGTCTCCCAGGCCGCCGGCACCAAGTAAGGCCCGCGCCTGACGCACGGAACCCAAGCGCCGGTCCCCGACCGGCGCTTTTTTTTGCCTTCCTACCCCTACCCGACGACGCTGCACCGCCCCTCCCGGATACAACCCCGCGGCGGCCGTGGTGTATCATCCTCCGCGCCACGGAGCCCGCAAGGAGTGCCGCCATGGCCCGCCCGGCCGCGCCCAACCTCGATCCCCAGACCGTCTTCTTTCCCCTGGCCGCCGTCTACGCCGCCGTGAGCGTGCCGGTCAGCGTGTTCGCGATGGCCTACGGCAGCTGGCCGCCGCTGCTGGGCTCGCCGGCGGCCCACGGGCTCGAGCTCCTCATCGGCTATTTCCTCGCGGTGATCGCCGGCTTCCTGCTGCCCGCGGGCCCCGGCACGGCGGGTACTGCCGCCCTCGCCGGGCTATGGCTCGCGGGCCGCGTCGCCGCCTGGGGATGGCCGCAACCCGCGATGGCGCTCAACGCCGCCTTTGCCGTCGCGATCGCGCTGATGACCGCACCCCGTTTTCTCGGCGGCCTGAGGCGGTGGCACAGCACCCTGTTCGGACTGACCCTGCTCGCCACGGGCGGCACTCTCGCGACCGCGGCCCTGGCGGACGGCGTGCTGCCGCCGGCCTGGCAGCCGAGCACACTCGTCGAGGCAGCACTGCTGGCCAGCACGGTGGTCGTATTCCTTGGCGGACGGGTGGTCGCGCCCGCCACCGGCGGTGCCTGGCCCACGGCGGAGCGCACCGGCATGGCCGCCGTCCAGCCGGCGACCGAGGCGGTCATTCTTCTCGGTATCACCGCCGGTGCGGTCCTGCTGCCCTACCATGCGCCGTCAGCGGCGGTCCCGGTCGCCGCGGCGGGGGCGGCGGCACTGTGGCGGGTCTTTCGCTGGCGGCCGTGGACGCTGAGACACCAGCCGGACGTGCAGGGGCTGATCACGGCCCACGCCTGGACCGGCGCCGGACTACTCGGCCTCGCTGTTGCGTGGGTCGCCGCTCCGCTGCGGGCGGGAACGATGCTTCATGTCCTGCTCATCGGCGGCCTGGGCACCTTCGGCCTGCACCTGATGGCACGGATCGCGCTGCAGCGCGCCCGCCAGGGTGTGGCCGGCATCCGGCTGCTGCCGGTCGCGACGGTCCTGCTTGCCGTGGCGACGCTGGCGCAGTTCGCCCCGGGGCTGATCCCGGTGGCCGTCGGCCTGTGGAGCCTCGCCTTCGTGCTCGTCGCCCGGCTGCTGTTCAATCTCTCGCGGGAACGCTGGCGGGCCGCCTTCGCCACGGGGTGGTTCCGCCGCCTGTGACGCCGCGCCGGCCGGCGGCTGTGCCACAATGGACGGATCCCCACGCAGCGGAGGCGTGACCATGAGCGAAGCGCGCATGAGGGCGATGGTGCTGCCGGCACAGGGCCGGCCTCTGGAGGCGCAGGAGTGGCCGGTACCGGAGCCGGGCCCGGGACAGATCCGCCTGCGTGTACGCGCCTGCGCGGTCTGCCGTACCGACCTGCACGTGGTCGACGGCGACCTGCCCGACCCCACCCTGCCCCTGATCCCCGGCCACGAGATCGTCGGCACCGTCGACGCCGTCGGTCCGGGCGCAGAGCGCTACGGCATCGGCGACCGGATCGGCGTGCCCTGGCTCGGCCACGTCTGCGGCAAGTGCGATTACTGCCGCAGCGGCCGGGAGAACCTCTGCGACGACGCCCGTTTCACCGGCTACCAGCTCCAGGGGGGCTATGCCGAGTACACCGTCGCCGACGAGCGCTTCTGCTTCCCGATCCCCGAGCCCTACGGCGACGCCGAGGCCACCCCGCTGCTGTGCGCCGGGCTCATCGGACAACGCGCCCTGCGCATGGCCGGCGACGGTACGCGGCTGGGCCTCTACGGCTTCGGCGCGGCCGCGCACATCGTCGCCCAGATCGCGCGCCACGAGGGCCGTCGGCTGTTCGCCTTCACCCGCGAGGGCGATACCCGTGCGCAGGCATTCGCCCGGCGTCTCGGCGCCGAGTGGGCGGGGACGTCCACGGACGCGCCGCCGGAGCCGCTGGATGCGGCGATCATCTTCGCACCGGTGGGATCGCTGGTGCCCGCCGCGCTCCGTGCCGTGGCCAAGGGCGGACGGGTGGTGTGCGCCGGTATCCACATGAGCGAGATACCGGCCTTCCCCTACCGCATCCTCTGGGAGGAGCGCAGCATCCGCTCGGTGGCCAACCTAACCCGCGCGGACGGCGAGGCACTGATGCGCGTGGCCCCGGCCGTACCGGTGACGACCCATGTGCAATGCTATCCGCTGGGCGAGGCCAACCAGGCCCTCCGGGACCTGCGTGACGGCAACCTGGAGGGCGCGGCGGTGCTGATCCCGTAGCGTCCCGGGATCAGCAGCGGGCGGGAATCGTCTTCAGGAGGCGCTGGCAGCCAGGCCTGCGGCCTCGATGCCGGCCACCGCCACGGCCTCGTCGGCGTCGGAGGCGTCACCGCTGACGCCGACGGCGCCGATCACCAGGCCCTCGCCGTCGAGCACGAGCACGCCGCCGGCCACCGGCACCGCGCCGTTGTCGGCGACGCCGCTGACCGCGGCGAGGAAGGCCGGACGCTCGGCGTTGGCGGCGCCGAGGGCTCCGCTGGCCACGCCCGTGCCCAGAGCGGCCGACGCCTTGCCGCGGGCGACCTCGAAGCGCACGGTCCCGGCGCCGTCCTCGCGCTCGACCACCACCGGATGCCCTCCGCCGTCGACGACGACCACGGTCATGGGCTTGAGGTCACGATCCCGCGCCGCCTTCAGCGTTTCGCGGGCGATCACTCGCGCCGACTCCAGCGGCAGCAGCGTCCGGTGCTTGTGAAATCCGGCCATTGAGCAGTCCTCCCCGTATCCATCGATTGCTTCGCCCCGGCGCCGAGACGCCGGACTGGTGTCCTGGATCAGGACACCGGCAGCCTACCCCAAGCCGTCGGCCACAGGGAAACCGAACCATGGGAACGGGCCCCCGACAAGGCGGGATGACACGACGCGAAATGGATTCACCTTTGAACCGATAAAAACAAAGATACCGCCAGTCAGTGCGTTACAGGAACGTTACGCAATAAAAAAGGCATTCGATCAAAAATGTTGCAGCGCATCACCACCGCTGCTACGATCCAGTCAGAATAACCACAATGGATCACGGCTCTCACAAGGAAAGAGGTGGATAACCATGAATCAGCTCAACTTCGACCAGTTCAACCAGCAGATCGAGAAGAACCTCCTCACCCCGACGCGCGACCTGACGGTCATGGCCCTCGACCACTTCGAGAAGCTGGCCGAGGTGCAGTTCGAGGCGGGCAAGGCCTACACCGACATGGGCGTGCAGCAGCTGCGCGCGCTGCTCAACGTGCGCGACCAGAAGGGCGTGCAGGACTATGTCGAAAGCCAGCAGAAGCTCGCCCAGAGCGTGACCGACCGGCTCAAGGGCGATGCGGAGAAGGTCGTCGCCCTGAACCAGGAGTTCACGGAGAAGGCCCAGAAGGCCGTGCAGCAGAACGTCACCAACGCGACCAAGGCCGCGCAGAAGGCCACCAGCAGCCAGAAGGCCAGCTGATAGTCCGTGTGGCCGCCGCGGGGAGACACCCGCGGCGGCCTTTCCTTCCCGCACTCCCCCCGTTTTCGTTCGAATGATTCTGGCCTGCATCCTCCGGCGGCAGTAGACTCGCCGGTTTGGACGGAGGCAGCGCATGACACATCGCCACCCGCCCGCGGGCCTGGCCTGGCTGATCTGGGGACTCGGGGCGTGTCTTTACCTCGTGGGCTTCTTTCAGCGCGTGGCCACCGGGGTGATGGGCGACGAGCTCATGAGCGACTTCGCCATCGGCGCCGCCGGCCTGGGCAACCTCTCGGCGTTCTACTTCTATACCTGCGCGGCCATGCAGATCCCAACCGGACTTCTGGCGGACAATTGGGGACCGCGCCGGCTGCTGACGGCCGGCAGCGTGGCGGCCGCCGCCGGCGGCCTGCTCTTCTCCCTCGCGCCGCAATTCTGGCTCGCCGGGATCGGACGGGCCGTGGTGGGGGGCGGCGTCGCGGTGGCATTCGTGTGCATCATGAAGCTCGCCAGCCACTGGATGGCACCGAGGCAGTTCGCGTTCGCCATGGGCAGCGCCCTGCTGGTGGGGATCATCGGGGCGGTATCCGCCGGCGTTCCGCTCGCCGCCGCGGTCACCACGGTGGGCTGGCGCCCGGTCATGGCCGGGGTCGCGGTGGGCACCGCGATACTCGCCGCCGCGATCTGGTGGGTGGTCCGCGACGATCCCGCGCCGGCGGGCTATCGCAGCCACGCCGCGGTGGCCCACGGCGACGGCCCCGGCGCCCGCGAGAGCCTCGCGACCGTGCTGCGCTACCGCGAGACCTGGCTGCTCACACTCGCCCCCGGCGGACTGGCCGGACCGGTGCTGACCTTCGCCGGGCTGTGGGGCGTACCGTTCCTGGTCACGCACTATGGCTTCAGCCGCACCGAGGCCACCAGCTACTGCACCCTGCTGCTGGTGACCTGGGCCCTCGGCGGCCCGCTGCTCGGCGCCCTTTCGGACCGGCTCGGCCGCCGCCGCCCCCTGTATATCGCCGCCTTCGCCACATCCGCCGCAGCATGGGCGGCGGTCATCCTGATACCGGCGCTGCCGCCGATGGCTCTCGCCGCGGTACTCGCGCTCGCCGGGTTCGCCGCCGGCGGCATCATCATCGGCTTCGCCCAGGCCCGGGAGGCAGTGCCGGCGGAGTGCGCGGGCACGGTGGGCGGTGTCGTGAATACCGGCGTGCTGATCGCGCCCATGCTGCTGCAACCGGCGATCGGCGTGGTGCTTGACTGGAACTGGGACGGCACGCTCCGCGGCGGGACGCACATCTATCCGCTCCACGCCTATACCGAGGGCTTCGCGCTGATGCTCGCCTGGAGCATCGCGGGCACGATCCTGGTAGCGCTGACCCGCGAGCGCGCCCCGCAGGCGCAAACGGCCTGACCGGGGCACCCGAACGGCACCGCGGCAGGGCCTTTCCGGGCACTCTTGCGCCAGATCAAGTTGACCTCGCGCATGCCCGCTAGAATGCCGGAGTCACCCGTCTCTAGCGAGTTCCTCCCATGCCCGACGGCTCCATCTCACTGGCGATCATGGGCAGTGGCGGCACCGGCGTGATGACCGCCGGCCAGCTGCTGCTCTCCGCGGCCGGCGACGCCGGCTGGTACGGCCTGATGACCCGTTCCTTCGGCCCGCAGATCCGCGGCGGCGAGGCCGCAGCGCTGCTGCGCCTGTCATCCCGGCCGGTGGAGGCCCCGCCGGACACCTACCGCCTCGTGCTCGCCTTCGACTGGAGCAACATCGAACGCTTCGCCGCCGAGATACCCATCGACGCCAGCACCCTCGTGCTCCACGACCCGGACGCCGGCCCCCTGCCGGCGCCCATAGCCGGTGCGGGACCACGCACCGCTGAGGTGGCGCTCAAGCAGATGGCCAAGGGCATTGAGGGCGGACGCGTGAACATGATCGCCCTCGGTGTGCTCGCCGCGCTCGCCGGCCTGCCGGTGGAGCCCCTGGAGGCCCGCGTACACCAGACCCTCGCCCGCCGCGGCGAGGCGGCGGTGACCAGCGGCCTGCGCTGCCTGGAGGAAGGCCGGGAGGCGGCCGCCACCCTCGGTGAGACGCCGGAGCCACTGACCGCCGCGCACACCCCGCGCTGGCTGATCAGCGGTAACGAGGCCACGGGCCTGGGGGCACTGCGCGGTGGTGTACGCTTCGTTGCCGCCTACCCCATCACGCCCGCCACTGACGTGCTTGAATGGCTGTCACCGCAGCTCCCGCGCGTCGGCGGATGTCTGGTTCAGGCGGAGGACGAGCTCGCCTCGGCGAACATGTGCGTGGGCGCGAGTTTCGGCGGCACACCCTCGCTTACCGCCACCTCGGGTCCGGGGCTCGCACTGATGACCGAGACGCTGGGGCTTGCCGTGGCCTCGGAAACGCCGATGGTCGTGGTCGACGTCATGCGCGGCGGGCCGTCCACCGGCATCCCCACCAAGTCGGAGCAGGGGGATTTCGATATCGCGGTCCACGGCCTCCATGGCGACGCGCCGCACCTGGTGGTCGCGCCGAACGGCGTCACGGACTGTATCAACGCGACCCAGTGGGCGGTCTCGCTGAGCGAGGCCCTGCAGACACCGGCGCTCGTGCTCAGCGACCAGGCCATGGGCCAGGGCCGCGCCATCGTGCCCGAGCCGGCGCTGCGGGACGTCGATACCGCGCGGCGCACCCCCTCGGAAGGCGAGGCGAACGACTACCGCCGCTACCGCGTCACCGAGGACGGCGTCTCCCCCATGAGCCTGCCCGGTATGCCCGGCGGCGCCTACACCGCCGACGGCCTCGAACACGGCGAGACCGGCACCCCCTCGTCCCAGGCCGCTCACCACCAGGCCCAGCTCGACAAGCGCCGGGACAAGCTGGAACGCCACGGCTACGGCGACTACTGGGCGGACATCGAGGGCGACGGCGTACTCGCCGTGATCACCTGGGGGTCGATCACCGCGGCGGCACGCGAGGCCGTCGACCGGCTCGCCGCCGACGGGATCGACGTGCGGCTGATCTCCGTACGGCTGCTCGCGCCGACACGCCCGGCGGACATGGCCCGGGCACTGGCCGGGGTGGAGCGGGCCCTGGTGGTCGAGCAGAACCACGGCGGACAGTTCCTCGCGTACCTGCGGGGCCACTACGACATCAGCGCGGAGCTGGTGGCGTTCCACCGGCCCGGGCCGCTGCCCATGCGCCCGGGCGAGATCGTCACCGAGCTGCGGGAGCTGGCGAAGCGGGAGGCGGCGTGATGAGCACGTGCGAATTCAGGCCCAAGGATTTCAAGTCCGGCGTCAAGCCGGTGTGGTGCCCCGGCTGCGGCGATTTCGGTGTCCTCAACGCCATGACCAAGGCGCTGTCGGGGCTGTCGCTGGCGCCGGAAGAGGTGGCCTTCATCTCCGGGATCGGCTGCTCGGCGCGGCTGCCCGCGTACGCCGCG
This sequence comes from Arhodomonas aquaeolei DSM 8974, assembly GCF_000374645.1. Taxonomy (GTDB): domain Bacteria; phylum Pseudomonadota; class Gammaproteobacteria; order Nitrococcales; family Nitrococcaceae; genus Arhodomonas; species Arhodomonas aquaeolei. The sequence continues at coordinate 87,188 of NZ_KB894805.1, read as the reverse complement.
GTCTACGGCTTCCACGGCGTTCACGGGCGGGCCCTGCCGGTGGCCACCGGACTGGCGGTCTCGCGCCCGGAGCTGACCGTGCTCGCCATGGGTGGTGACGGCGACGGCTTCTCCATCGGCGGCAACCACTTCCTGCACGCCTGCCGCCGCAACGCCAACCTGACCTACGTCGTCATGGACAATGCCGTCTACGGAATGACCAAGGGCCAGGCCTCGCCGACCACGGAGGCGGACTGGGAAGGCAGCAAGCTCACCCCGGAGGGCACGCATATCCCGGCGCTCCGGCCGCTGGAGCTGGCGCTCAGCGCCGGCGCGGGCTTCATCGCCCGGGGCTTCTCCGGTGACCCCAACGGCCTTGCCCACCTCATCGCCCAGGGCATCGAGCACCCCGGCTTCTCCTTCATCCAGGTGCTCTCCCCCTGCATCACCTACCGGCCCGAGCAGATGGAGTACAAGAAGCACGTCCACGAAGGCTTCGAGACCACCTCGGACCGCCGTGCGGCCTTCGCCCAGCTCATGGACGACGACAACTTCACCCAGGGCCTGCTCTACCGCAGCGACGCGCCGCCCTACACCCCCGACCGGGCGGAAGCGGCGGACCTCGACCGCATCGCCGGGCAGTTCGCCCTGGCCGCAGGAGAACAGTGATGGAATCTGTGCCCCTGTTCCTCGCCCACGCCGTCGCACTGGAGGACGAGGCCGCCCAGCGCTACGACGAGCTCGCCGACGCGCTGGAGGTCCACAACAATCCGGACGTGGTGGACCTGTTCCGCAAGATGGCCCACTTCTCGCGGCTGCACCTGGCGGAGGCCCGCGAGCGCGCCGAGTCCGAGGGCGGGCTGCCACAGCTCAAGCCCTGGGAGTACCAGTGGCCGGACGACGAGAGCCCGGAGTCGGCGGAGATGTCGGCGAGCCACTATCTGATGACGCCGGCCCACGCCCTGCGCCTGGCCCATGCCGCGGAGACCGCGGCCCACCGTTTCTACGACCACTGCGCCCGGAACACCGGTAACGCGACGCTGCGCGGCCTCGCCGCCGAGTTCGCCGCCGAGGAGTCGGAACACGCCGCGGAGCTGGAGAGCTGGATGGCACTGTATCCCGAACCCGACGCGGGCTGGGACGACGACATGGACCCGCCGGTATCCGTGGACTGAGTGCGGGCATCGGCGCGTCGCGCACCACACGGCGCGCGACGAGGTAGCGTCCACCGGGATCGGGTTAGTAGTGTAGCGGGACACACCCACCACCCGACCGGGAGACGACCATGACCATCGCAATCGGTGACACCCTGCCGCGGGCCACGCTCAAGACCAACGGACCCGACGGCCCCGCGGACATCTCCACCGACGAGCTGTTCAAGGGCAAGCGCGTCGTGCTCTTCGGGGTTCCCGGCGCGTTCACCCCGGGCTGCTCCAACACCCACATGCCCGGCTTCGTGGTTCACGCCGACGAGATCCTCTCCAAGGGCGTGGACACCATCGCGTGCATGGCGGTGAACGACGCCTTCGTCATGGATGCCTGGCAGAAGGACCAGAACGCCGAGCGCATCACCATGGTCGCCGACGGCAACGCGGAGTTCACCCACGCCCTCGGCCTGGACATGGACGTGAGCGCCATGGGCATGGGCACGCGCTGCAAGCGCTTCGCACTCGTCGCCAACGACGGCGTGGTGGAGTATATCGGCGTCGACCCCAAGGGCGTCGACGCGAGCAGCGCCGAGACGGTCCTCCAGAAGCTCTGAGGCGGCCCGGCACCGGGGGCCTTCAGCCGGCCCCCGGCCCCATCCCGTTCCCGTCCGTCAGGCGTGCACGGAGCACGTGCAGGTATTCGCGGATCCGGCCCACGTAACGCACCGGCTCCGTGCCCCGCGCGTAGCCGTGATTCAGATCCCGGTAGTAGCGCTTGTCCGCAAGCAGCGGGAGCACCTGCTTGATGTCGTGCCAGCGGTGGGGATCCAGTCCACGCTGACGGGCGAGCACCTGGGCGTCGTGGACGTGCCCCCGACCGACGTTGTAGGCCGCCAGGGCCAGCCACGTGCGATCCGGCTCCTCGACCCCGTCATCGAAGCGCGTCTTCATCCGCGCCAGATACTTCGCACCGCCCATGATGCTCTGCTCCGGGTCCAGCCGGTCCTTCACACCCATCGCCCGCGCCGTGGAGCGCGTCAGCATCATGATCCCGCGCACGCCCGTGGGGCTGCGGGCGTCCGCACGCCAGTGGGATTCCTGGTAGGCCTGGGCGGCGAGGAGCAGCGGCGGCAGGTCATAGCGCTCGGCGGCCTCGCGGAAGAACGCCCGGAACCGCGGATACCGCTCGTCGATGCGACGCACATAGCGGGCGATATCCACATAGTCGAAGACCTGGAAGAACCCGTAGTAGCGGTCGCGGATCAGCGCCAGGCCCTCCTGCGCCCGGAAGTCGTCGAGCCAGTCGCTGACGGCCTGGTCCAGGGCTTCGGCGCCGGCGGGCATCAGCCAGCCCAGGTGCTGCTCGCGGCTGAGGTTGAACGGCGCGATCAGCTCCGGGTAGTAGCGGCGGTTGATGTCGACGATATTGGAGTCCGCCACCGTACAGTCGATCTCCCGGCGCCAGACCCGGGCCAGCAGCGTCTCGGTGTCCACCGCTTCGGTGGTGCGCCAGTCCAGATCCGGGTGGCCATCGGCCTTGAGCGCCCGCAGCCGCTGGACGTAGCTGCTGTTGGCGATCACCACCAGGTCCAGCCCGGCCAGATCCGCAACGGACTCCGGCTGGACATTGTCCCGCCGGCAGACCACCTGCTGGGTCACCGGCTGGTAGGGCGGACCGAAACGGAAACGCTCCCGGCGTGGCCCGGTGATGGTCAGCCCCGCCGCGGCCAGGTCCGCCCCGCCGGCGGCCATACCCTCGATCACCGCATCCACGGTGGGCGCAACGCGGTAGCGCACGGACACGCCCAGGTGCTCGGCGAACGCCTCGACCAGATCGTGCTCCGGGCCGGTGGGCCGGCCGTCACGGCCGATGTAGTAGGTGGTGGGCGCATTGCGCGTGAGCACCACCAGCTCACCGGAAGCCCGGATCGCCGCGAGGCTGCGCGGTCCACTCCCCTGGCCGGACAGCGGCAGGGTCACCGCCAGCAGTAGTGCGAACAGCAGGGCTGCGGCCAGAGCGCCGCCGCGGAAGCCCGTCATGGCGTCACCCCCTCGGTCACCGGACAACCATTACAACCAGCCATGAGTCCTGCCGCCCCACCGCGAGTCCAGCGGCGGCTGCCGCGGGCACGCGAATGCGCCGGGACGGGGATGGAACACACGGTTCAGCGCCAGTGTACCAGTCCCCACAGGCCCGCCCCTCGCGTGTAGAATCCGCGGTCTGCCCGGCACCACAAGAACCTGAGGACACGAGGAGACAGACCCGCATGGAGATCGGCCAGCGCCACACCGCCCTGCTCGCCGGCTTCATCGGTAACGTCGTCGAGTGGTACGACTTCGCCCTGTACGGCTACATGGCCGGCATCCTCGCCGGACTGTTCTTCCCGGGCGACAACCCCACCGCCTCGCTGATCGCCACCTACGGGGTGTTCGCCGCCGGTTTCATCATGCGGCCGCTGGGCTCCGGGGTATTCGGCTGGCTCGGCGATACCATCGGGCGCAGCCGTACCATGCTGGTGTCGGTGATGATGATGGCGCTGCCGACGCTGCTGCTCGGCTGCCTGCCCACGTTCGAGACTATCGGCCTGTGGGCGCCGGTGCTGCTGGTGCTCGTGCGCATCGTGCAGGGACTGTCCGTGGGCGGCGAGTTCAGCAGCTCCGTGACCTATCTCGTGGAGACCGCCGACCCCGGGCGCCGGGGCTTTGCAGGGAGCTGGGCCAACACCGGCAGCATGTTCGGCATGCTCCTCGGCGCCGGCGTCGCCGCCCTGGTGACCACGGTGCTCGCCCACGAGACGGTGCTGGCCTGGGGCTGGCGGCTGCCGTTCCTGTTCGGCGGCGTGCTCGGCACCGCGGCCATCGTGCTGCGCCGCCACCTGCCCCGCTCGGAACACTTTCAGCGCCACCACCGCGAGCGCGAGGACACCTCACCGCTGCTGGAGGCGTTCACCGCCAACCGCCGGCAGATGATACAGGCGGTGCTGTTTGCCTCGGCCTACGGAGTGCTCTTCTATCTGCCGCTGGTCTACCTGCCGGAGTGGCTGCACGACCAGACCGGCATGCCCCTCGCCGAGGCGCTGCGCATCAATACCGCGGCGACGGCGCTGCTGCTGGTGCTGATCCCGGTCTCCGGCTGGATCGGCGACCATCTGCTACGGCGCACACACTTCATCACCGCGGCCATGGCGGTGATGACCACCGTTGCCCTGCCACTCTACGGCTGGCTCGCCCGGGACGGCGTCTGGGGCGCCGTCACCGTGCAGTTCACGCTGGTGATCCTGCTCGCCGTCCCCCTCGGCTCCGCACCGGCGATGTTCGTCGAGCTCTTTCCCGCCACCGACCGCCTGTCCGGCTACTCCGTGGCCTACAATCTCGGCCTGGGCGTCGTCGGCGGCGCCACGCCCATGATCGCGACGTGGCTGATCGAGGCCACCGGGCTGGCGAGCGCCCCCGCCGGCTTCCTCGCCGCGGTCTCGCTGGTCGCGCTGGCGGTGATGATCTCCATGCCCGACGGCAGCCGCGAGCCGCTACCCTGACCGGCGCACGGTGAGCGTCAGGCCGTCCGCGGCAACCACCTCGACCGCCGTCCCCGCGGCAATGCACCCCCCGTCCACTGCGCGGGCCCGCCAGCGCTCGCCGCGCACGCTCACCCAGCCGTGCGGTGCGAGCTCGGTGCGCGCCACCGCGCGCTGGCCGGTGAGCGCGGCGCCGCCTGTGGGGGCGTCGTCGCGGAGCGCATGGCGGTAGAGCGGATAGAGCGCGATCTCCTTGATCAGCCACAGTCCCGCCACCACGGCCGCTGTATTCGCGGCGAACCAGCCCGCACGCACGGCGAGCACGAGCAGCACCGCGACCAGCGCGAGCTCCGGGAGCTGGATGAGGGCGTAGCGGAGCGGCAGCGACCGGCGCACCGCAGTACCGTCAGCGATCCGCCTCGCCACTCTCGTGGGCGAGCCGGCCCTGGGCCTCCTCGTAGGACAGCCCCGCGATCCCCGACTGCTCCATCGAACGGCCCAGCGAGTGCGCCAGGGCGAAGGCGAAGGCGCGGCGGTAGAAGGTGAAGCGGCGCTCGTGCACGGGCAGTACGTCGTCCACGGCCTCGACATCGCCCAACTGGCGCTCGAAGGCGGCCCGGCGCTCGGCGAGTTCATTCATGAATGCGTCGTCCGCGGCCACCGCCTCGTCGAGCTCCAGCGTCCAGGTCATGTCCGGCTGCAGCTCGCAGGCGCCGATGAACCGCCCGGTCACCGCCTCGCCCCCGCCCCACTCCTGCGGCGGGATCATGGAGAGCCAGTAACGCTCGGGCTTGCGGTAGAGGTAGTAGCGCTTGCCGGGCACGGGCCGGAAGCGGAAGTCGCTCTCGAGCACGAACAGCGAGGTGAACAGCTCCGTGGACACCTGCTCGATGTGCTTCGGCGGCACCGCCGCCACCGCCGCACGCTGCGCCTCTAGGGTGGCGAGAACCGGCGCCCCGCCCTTGCCCTGGGGATTCGGGTTCTTGCTCATGGGTTCCCGGATTTCAATGGGTTGTCGCCAGACTCCGGGCTTACCTTACGCGAGCCGTTGCGGGCTGTCATGGTCGGCGCACCGGCGACGATGCCGATGCCGGCGAGCACCGCAGCGAGGAACGGCAGGACGCTCAGGTTAAGCGTCGACCAGCCCACCCCGTCCAGCAGCGAGCCGGCGGACAGCGCCGTGAGCGTCACCGTGGCGAAGACGATGAAGTCGTTGCAGGCCTGGGCCCGGCCCTTCTCCGCCTCGGTGTAGGTCTCGGTGAGCAGGGTGGTGCCGCCGATGAACATGAAGTTCCAGCCCACGCCCAGACAGACCAGCGCCGCCCAGTAATGCCACACGCCGGTGCCGCTGACGTTGATGCCCACGCAGACGGCCATCAGTACCACGCCCAGGGCCATCACCTTGAGCAGCCCCAGCCGGCGGATGACCTCGCCGGTGAAGAACGAGGGTACGAACATCGCGAGCACGTGCCACTGGATCACGAAGGCGGTATCCGGAAACAGGTGTGCCTGGGCCCGCATCGCCAGCGGTGTGGCGACCATGACCAGGTTCATCACGCCGTAGCCCACCGCGGCGGTGGCCACGGCGAGCACGAACCGCGGCTGACGGGCGATCGCCGCCAGCCCCCGGCCGCTGTGGCCCCGGGCCCGGGGCGGCGGCAACGGGATCCGCAGCCCGGCGATGGCGAGCAGGCCGACGAGGTAGACACCGCCGAGCACCATGTAGCTGCCGGCGAAGTCCGCACCGAGCAGAGTCCGCGTCCACGCCCCCAGGTTCGGACCGAGGAAGCCCGCAGCGATACCGCCGGCGAGCACCAGCGAGATCGCCCGGCCCTTGCGCTCCGGCGGGGCCACGTCGGCGGCGGCGAAGCGATAGAACTGCCCGGAGCCGTTGAAGGCGCCGAGCAGCACCGCCGCTACGCAGAACAGCCAGTACTGCCACTCCAGGATCGCGACCGTGGCCAGCGCCACACCGGCGAGCCCCAGGGTCATCCCCGCCATAAAGCCCGCGCGCCGGCCATGGCGCTGCATGAACAGCGACACCGGCACGGTGGCGACGGTCATCGCCAGGAACTGCAATCCCAGGGGCACCGTGGCGAGCACCGGCGAGTCGGCGAGTGCCGAGCCCACCAGCGCCGAGGTGGACACCAGCAGCGACGTGCCCGTCATCAACACGGCCTGGCAGAGCGCGAGCAGCGTGAGGTTGCGGTACGGATGCATGCAGCAGCCTCCTCCGGGCAAATTCAGCGGACGGATTACCAGCCCACGGCCGTCACCACACACCGGCCCCGGGGCGTCTCCGCCCACCTTGCCGGCAGGGCACGGGGGCGTTGTCGCGGGCATTCCCGTGCCAGGCGAACCGGACACGACCGCCAACGGGATCGCTGAGGGGGGCAATATCGATAGCCGGTTCGTCATGGTGCGCGAGCGCGTCGGCCGGGGCAACTCGGCCCCCCATTGCACCGCGGGCGCACGGGCGCGAGACTCTCACGCTGGCGGCGGACCACGCCGCCGGAACGGGGAAAGATCACCGAACAAGAACGCGCTCTGGAGACATTCATGGAAACGCTTAGCGAGATGCTGGGTTCCGTAAGCGACTTCGTCTGGGGCCCCGTCATGCTCATCCTGCTGCTGGGCACGGGCCTCTACCTCACCATCGGTCTGCGCGCGATGCCGATCCGGCGCATCGGCTACGGCTTCCGCCAGCTCATGAGCGGCCGCCGCGTCGTGGAGGCGGACAAGGGCGAGATCACGCCGTTCCAGGCCCTGTCCACCGCGCTGTCCGCCACCGTGGGGACCGGCAACATCGGCGGCGTCGCCACAGCGATCGCCGTCGGCGGCCCGGGCGCGGTCTTCTGGATGTGGATCACCGCGCTGGTGGGCATGGCCACGAAGTACGGCGAGGCGGTCCTGGCGGTGAAGTACCGCGAGGTCGACGAGGAGGGCCGCTACGTCGGCGGGCCCATGTACTACATCCGCAACGGCATGGGTGCGAAGTGGGGCTGGCTCGGCGCGCTGTTCGCGCTCTTCGCCATGGTCGCGGCCTTCGGCATCGGCAACACCGTGCAGTCCAACGCCGTCGCCGACGTGATGGAGGCCAACCTCTATGTGCCCACCTGGGTCACCGGGCTGGTGCTCTCGGTGCTGGTGTTCTTCGTGATCATCGGCGGCGTGCGCCGCATCGCCGGCCTCGCCGAGCGGCTGGTGCCGCTGATGGCCGTGGTCTACATACTCGGCGCCCTGGTGGTGATCGTCGTGAACATCCAGGCGGTGCCCGGGGCGCTCGCCCACATCGTCGGCGACGCGTTCACCGGCACGGCAGCGACCGGCGGCTTCGCCGGCGCGGCGGTGATGACGGCGATCCGCTTCGGCGTCGCCCGCGGCATCTTCTCCAACGAGGCCGGCCTCGGCTCGGCCCCCATCGCCCACGCCGCCGCGCGCACCAACGATCCGGTGCGCCAGGGCACGGTGGCGATGCTCGGTACCTTCATCGACACCATCATCGTCTGCACCATGACGGCGCTGGTGATCGTGCTCTCCGGCGCCTGGGAGAGCGGCACCAGCGGCGCCGAGCTCACCTCGGTCGCCTTCGGCGACGGCGTGCCCGGCGGCAACTGGGTGGTCACCTTCGGGCTGATCATCTTCGCGTTCACCACCATCGTGGCCTGGAGCTACTACGGCGAGCGCTGCGCCGAGTACCTCTTCGGCGTGAAGGCCATCATGCCCTACCGCTACCTCTGGGTGGTGCTGCTGTTCGTCGGCGCGGTGGCCAAGCTCGGCATCGTCTGGCTGATCGCCGACGTGCTCAACGCGCTGATGGCCATCCCCAACCTGATTGCGCTGCTCGCGCTCTCCGGGACGATCTTCGCGGTCACCCGCGACTACTTCGCCCGGGAGGAAAGCGGCCGGTAGGGGCTTCCGTCCCGCCGGCACGGTGCCGGCGGGACGGAACTCACAGCAGCCGCGTGCCCGTCGGCACCTCACCGTCGGGCACGCACAGCACGACCTCGCCGTCGTCGTCATGGAAACCGGTGACCAGGCACTCCGAGCGGATCGGGCCGATCTGTTTGGACGGGAAGTTCACCACCGCCACCACCTGCCGCCCGACCAGCGACTCCGGCGTGTAGTGCGCGGTGATCTGGGCGCTGGACTTGCGCTGCCCGATCTCAGGGCCGAAGTCCACGTGCAGGATATAGGCGGGCCGGCGCGCCTCGGGGAACGGCTCCGCCGAGACCACCCGGCCCACACGCAGCTCCACCTTCATGAAATCGTCGAACGTGATCGTCTCCATCATTCCTCCCCGTCGCGTTGTTGCTGAGCGCGGCCACTTGGCGGAGTGCCCCGCGGGGGCACACTATACCCGCCGGCGGCACGCCGTGCCGTCACAACGCCACAGGGAGTCGGCATGATCGAGAGCCAGCAGCTGACCCGGCGCTATGCCGGTGTCACCGCCGTTGAGGACGTGTCCTTCCGCATCGGCCGCGGCGAGGTCGTGGGCCTGCTCGGGCGCAACGGGGCGGGCAAGAGCACGGTAATGAAGATGCTGGCCGGCGCGCTCGATCCCAGCGCCGGGCAGGTAATCATCGGCGGTGCGGCGATGGACCGGCACCGGCGGGCGCTGCAGCGCCGTATCGGCTACCTGCCGGAGAACTGCCCCGTCTACCCGGAGATGAGGGTCGCCGACTATCTCGACCAGCGTGCCGCCCTCCAGGGGGTTGCACGCCGTAGCCGACCGGCGGCGCTGCGGCGCGCGCTGGCGAGCACCGACCTCGCCGGGCGCGCCGCCCAGACCATCGCCACCCTGTCCCGGGGGTATCGTCAGCGCGTGGGCGTCGCCGCCGCCATCATCCACGAGCCGGCCGTCGTGATCCTGGACGAGCCCACCAACGGCCTGGACCCCGCCCAGATCCGTGGTATGCGCACGCTCATCCGCACGCTGGCAGAAGATGCAACGGTGCTGGTGTCCACGCACATCCTCCAGGAGGTGCGCGCGGTCTGCGGCCGGGTGCTGCTGCTGCGCCGCGGCCGCGTGGCACTGGACGCCCCCCTGGACAGCCTGGACCGGCCCACGGGACTGGCGCTCACCGTCGACACCGGGGCGGAGAGGCTGCGCGCGGCGCTGGCCGGTCTCGACGGCCTCGGCGAGGTGACGCCGCTGCCGGCACCGGAGGGCCTGCACCGCTTCGCCATCGACAGCGGGACCCCCGGCGCCCTCGCCCCGGCCCTCGCCCGCCGACTGCACGAGCACGCCATTGGCCTGCACGCCATGGAACCCCGGCGCCAGGACCTGGAGGCGATGTTCGCCGAGACGGAGAACGAGGCCTGACATGCGTGGAATCCGGCAGATCTTCCGACGCGAGGCGGGGCTGCTCTTCGGGGCCTCCGCCGCCTACCTGTTCATCGGCGCGTTCCTCGCCGTCAGCCTGTTCGTGGTCTTCTGGGTCGAGGCCTTCTTCGCCCGGGGCATCGCCGACCTCCGGCCACTGTTCGAGTGGATGCCGCTGCTGCTGATCGCGCTGGTCGCCGCGGTGACCATGCGCGCGTGGAGTGAGGAGCGCCGCGCGGGGACCATGGAGGTCCTGCTCGGCACCCCGGTGGCGAGTCCGGCACTGGTCGCCGGCAAGTTCCTGGCAGCGCTGCTGCTGGTCGCCACCGCGCTGGCGCTGACCCTGCCGCTGGCGGTGACGGTGGCATGGCTCGGCCCCCTGGACCCGGGGCCGGTTATCGGCGGCTACGTCGCCACCCTGGCCCTGGCCGCCGCCTACCTCGCCATGGGGCTGTTCGTCTCGGCACGCACCGACAACCCGATGGTCGCGCTGATCGCCACCGTGCTGCTCACCGGCGGCTTCTACCTCGTCGGCAGCGACTGGCTGACCGCCCTGTTCCCCGCGCCGACCGCCGCCGCCATGCGACTGATCGGCACGGGCGCGCGGTTCGAGGCCATCAGCCGGGGCGTGCTTGACCTGCGTGACCTCTACTACTACCTCAGCCTCACCGCCACCTTCCTGGCGCTGAACGTCCTCGGCATCGAGCGGCTGCGCTGGGCCGGGGCCGGCGGTTCCCGGCGCCGGGCCGGGGCGTGGTACGCGGTCACCGCGCTGATCGCCGCCAACTGCCTGATCGCCAACGCCTGGCTGCAGCCCGTCGCCACCGCGCGGGCGGACCTCACCGCGGGGCATCGCTACACCCTCTCCGCGGCGAGCCGCGACCAGCTCGCGGGCCTCGACGGACCGCTGGTGATCCGCGGCTACTTCAGCGGCCGGACCCACCCGCTGCTCGCGCCCCTGGTTCCGCAGCTCCGCGACCTCCTCGACGAGTACGCCCGCGCCGGCGACGTGCGGGTCAGTGTCGACACCGTGGACCCGCAGACAAACGCGTCCCTCGCCCGGCGCATCCGCGAGGACTATGGCATCGAGCCGGTGTCGCTCAAGAGCGCGAATCGCTACGAGTCCTCGGTGGTGAGCGCCTACTTCCACGTGCTCGTGCGCTACGGCGGCGAGCACGTGGTCCTCGACTACCACGACCTGGTGGCGATCAAGGGCGGGCGCGGCGGCGATGTGCGCGTGACCCTGCGCAACCCGGAGTACGCACTGACCTCGGCGATCCGCAAGGTCCGACGGCGGGCCCGCCACAACGGCAATCCCTTCACCGGACTCGACGCGCCGGTCACTTTCCACGGCTATGTCTCGCCGGCGGCCGGATTGCCCGGCCCCCTGGCGACGCTGCGGGGGTCGCTCGAGGATATCCTCGCGGACCTGCGCAGGCGCTCGGACGGACGGCTGCGCGTGTCCTTCGACAATCCGCAGGCCGGCGACGGCACCCTCGCCCGCCGCCTCCGGGACGAGTACGGCTTCCGCGCGATGACCACCCGGGCCAACCGCGACAACAGCTTCTATTTCTACATGGTCCTGGAGCAGAACGGGCGCACGGTCACCGTCGACCTGCCCCGGGACCTCGAGCCCGACACCCTGCGCAAGGCGATCGAGTCCGGCATCCGGCGCTTCGACGCGCGCCAGCAGCGCACCATCGCCGTCTACCGGCCGCCCAGGGGCCTGCGCGCGCGCCTCGGTACCGGCGGGCGGACCTACCGCACCCTGCTCCAGCGCCTGGAGCAGCACGCCACGGTCGCACGCACGGACCTGCGCGACGGTCGCGTGCCCACCGGCACCGATCTGCTGCTGGTGCTCTCCCCGCGGGGCCTGGACGAACGCCAGCGCTTCGCCATCGACCAGTTCCTGATGACCGGCGGTACGGTGATCGTCGCCGGCTCGCGCCGCCCGGTACTGGTCAGCGCCAAGGACGGACTGAGCGTGCAGCCCGGCGACACCGGTCTGGCGGCGTGGCTGGCGCACAACGGCGTGTCCGTCAGCGACCGTTTCGTCCTCGACCCGCAGAGCGGCTCACTCACCCTGCCCTCGCGCCGCAACGGCGAGGTGAGCATGCGGACCATGGACTACCCCCTGTTCGTCGACGTGCGCGGCGACGGGCTCGCCGACGTGCCGGCGCTGGGCAACCTCCGACAGGTCACCATGGCCTGGAGCGCACCGGTCCACGTGGACACGGCGAAGGCCCGCGGACTCTCCGTCACACCGCTGGTACAGAGCTCCTCACGGGCATGGACCAGCGGCGAGCGCGCGCTGCTGCCGGACTACGACGCCCACCCGCTGCTCGGCTTCCCCCAGCCCCGGGACCGCGGCCGGCGCACCCTCGGGATCATGCTGCAGGGACGCTTCACCTCCGCCTTCGACGATCCTCCCGCCCCGGGGCCGGACGACAACGGCGCGGCCGGGGCCACACCGCTGATCGACCACTCACCGGCGGGCACGCGGCTGGTCGTGTTCGGCGGAAGCAATTTCCTCACCGACTCCGCACTGGACATCATGGCGCGGAGCATGGAGACCCAGTACCTGCAGCCGGTGACGATGGCGCAGAACCTGGTCGAGGCCTCGCTGGCGGACCCGGCGCTGATCGCCCTGCGCGGGCGCAACCGCTTCTCGCGGCTGCTCCGGCCGATGAGCGACGAGACCCGCCGGCTAGTGGAGTACGGCAACTACGCGGCCGCGCTGGCCGGCCTGCTGCTGGTGCTCGTCGTCCAGCGCGCCGCGGCCTGGCGCCGGCGCCGCCGCCTGCGCCGGATACTCACGGAGGAGGGATAACGATGCGCCGCCTGATCCTCGCGCTCGCCGCGCTGCTCGCCGTCCAGATCGCCGTGACCGCCGCCGTCCGGGCCACCGCCCCGACGGCGGCGACGCCGATCGCCCCGGACCCGCCCACCGACACGGAATAACGCCGGGGTCAGCCGCGGTCGGCGAGCCCGTCCGGCAAGGCCGCCACCCGCCGCATCTCCGCGGTGTCGAGCACCGCCGGCTCCGCGAGGTAGGCCAGCGCGAAATCCATGCCGTCGTTGCCCCAGAACAGCTCGTCGCCCACCGCCAGTGTGGGCACGCCGAAGACACCGCGCTCGATGGCGGCCGCGGTCTCACTCCGCAGCCGGGCACGCACGGACGCCTCGCCGGCCGCGTCCACCGACACCCCGAGCCGCTCGGCGGCCCCGGCCACGGCCGCCTCCGTGCGCGGATCGACACCGGTGGTCCAGAGGTACTCGAAGACGTGATGGACCACCCGGCGTCCGCACCCGGCGGCGACGGCCAGGCGCAGGTAGGGCACCGGGTTGAACGGGTGCGCCGCCGGGAAACGCAGCGGTATGCCGTGGGTCTGGGCGTAGCGCACGCACACCCGGTAGGTCCACAGCCGCTTGCCCGGGATCTCCGCCGGCCCCTTCTGCCCCCAGTGCGAGAGGACGGCGCCGAGCACCACCGGGTGCAGCGCCGGCTCCGAGGGCAGCGCGTCCAGGCGCTGCAGCGCGAACCAGGAGAACGGCGAGACGACATCGAAGTACCAGTCCAGTGCCGTGCCCATCGGCCCCTCCCGGTTGCGGCTGTTCACGTTCGGGCGCTTTACCCCGGCCCACCGCGAGTGTAGCGTCAGCGCCGCAGCCGTGCGTCGCCACCACCGGGAGTGCCATTGACCACACTGATGCTGTGGAGCGCCGTGGCCCTGATCGCCACCGGCGTCATCTGGAAGGGCAGCGGCCTGCTGGAGCGCGCCGCCGAACGGCTGTCCGCCTACTACAGGCTGCCGGAGATCGTCCAGGGCGCCATCGTCGTGGCCATCGGCTCGAGCTTCCCGGAGCTCTCCACCACCGTGATCTCCACGCTCGTGCATGGCGAGTTCGAGCTGGGTGTCTCCGCCATCGTCGGCTCGGCACTGTTCAATATCCTGGTCATCCCCGCCGTCTGCGGGCTCTCGGGCAAGCGCCAGCTCCACGCAAACCGCGACCTCGTCTACAAGGAGGCGCAGTTCTACATGATCGCGGTCGCGGTGCTGACCCTGAGCTTCTCCTTCGCGGTGATCTACCACCCGGTGGAGGCCACCGCCGGCGCCATCAGCGGCTCGATGACGCGCAGCCTGGCGCTGATCCCGCTCGCGGTATACGCGCTCTACATCTTCGTGCAGTACCAGGACACCCTGGAGTACAGCTCCGAGGTAGACGCCTCGCACATCCGCCCCGGGCGCGAGTGGGCACTGCTCGGAGTGTCGCTCGCGATCACGGTCGCCGGCGTGGAGGCGCTGGTGCAGGCCGCACTGCACTTCGGCGAATACTTCGGCACGCCCAGCTTCCTCTGGGGCATGACGGTGGTCGCCGCCGGCACCTCCGTGCCGGACGCCTTCGTCTCCGTGCGCGCCGCCCGCGCCGGGCGCGGGGTCACCAGCATCGCCAACGTCCTCGGCAGCAACATCTTCGACCTGCTGGTGTGCATCCCGGCCGGGATCCTGCTCGGCGGCGCGGCGGTGATCAATTTCTCCGTCGCCGCGCCGCTGATGGGCATCCTGACCGGTGCCACGGTGCTGCTGTTTCTGCTCATGCGCACCCGGATGGTCTTGAGCCGGCACGAGTCCGTGGCCCTGCTTGGCGCCTACGCGGTGCTCCTGGTCTGGATCACGCTGGAGAGTTTCGGCACGATCGACCTGGTACCGAGCCTGCCCCCGACGGCGCCGGCCTGACCCCCGCAGCCAAGGGAGGAACCGCGGCCGCGATGAACAGCCCCGAGGACACCGCCGCCACGGCCGTGGAGGCCGGGCCGATCCTGTTCGTGCGCGACTTCCATAGCGCGCGGCTGCACCTCACCGCCCTGGCCGTAATCCCCGCGGACCGGGGGGCACCGACACTGACCGGCGGCGACGACGAAGTCACGCCGGAGACGCTGATGCACCGGGACGGCCGTGCGGTGCTGGCCTACCGCTTCTCGCTGCCGGCCCGCGCCGACACCGGCTACCGCTTCGGCGGAACGTGGTACGACGTGAACGCCGCCCTCGACGGCGACATCCGCCTCGCCTACGTCTCCTGCAACGGCCAGGAGGCCGGCGACCGGGCACGCGAGCTTGGCGAGCGCAACCGCCTGTGGCAACGCCTCGCCCGGGCGCACGCGGAACGGCCATTCCAGCTCCTGCTCCACGGCGGCGACCAGCTCTACGCCGACGAGATGCTCGACGAGCACCCGGCACTGACGGCCTGGGCCGACGGCCGCCGCGGGTCACTGGCCCCCGGCGAGGGCGAGGCGGTCACAGAGGCCCTGCGGGCGTTCCTGTTCACGCGCTACCTGGAGATCTTCAGCCACTCGGGCCCCGCCCGGCTCATGGCCCGGGTGCCGTCGCTCGCGATGTGGGACGACCATGACATCTGCGACGGCTGGGGGTCGCTGCCCGCGGCGATGCTGGACGATCCGGTGGGCCGCCGAGTCTTCGCCGTCGCCCGCGAGATGTTCCTGTGCTTCCAGCTCGGCACCACGGACGCCGCACTGCCGCCGATATGCCGCGACCCCGCCGGGGACACCCTCACCTGGGCGCTGACACTGCCCGGGCTGCGCCTCATCGCCCCGGACCTGCGTTCGGAGCGCCGGCCGGACCGGGTCATGGGCGAGCCGGGCTGGGCCGCGTTCCGCGGCGCCCTCGCCGACACCGGCGACGACCGCGTGATGGTGCTCTCCAGCGTCCCGGCACTGGGACCCCGTCTGTCCTGGGTGGAGGCGCTGCTGCACCTCGTCCCGCGGATGCAGAAATACGAGGACGACCTGCGCGACCAGTGGCAGAGCCGCGCCCACCGCGAGGAGTGGCGGCGGTTCCTGGGCGCCCTCGTTGCGGCGAGCGAGCGCGGGGGAACGCCGGTGACCGTGCTCTCCGGCGAGATCCACCTTGCCACCCGTGCCACCCTCGATACCGCCACCGGCTCGCTGCACCAGCTCGTCGCCTCCGGCATCGCCCACCCGCCGCCTCCCCGCACCTACGCGGCGGCCCTCGGCGCGCTCGCCCGCACCGGCGAGGCGCCGCTGCCCGACCACCCGATCCGGCTCCACCCGCTACCGGGCCGGCGCGGGATCTACACCGCCGAGCGCAACTACCTGGTGCTCGAACGGCTCGCCGGACGGTGGCGAGCCTGGTGGGAACTCGAGAATCAGGGTCCCACGCCGGCCCTGGCGCTATCCTGACCCTTCCGGCGCTGGACCACCACAGCCGGCGGGCCTACCCTGTCCGCTGCGGGTGGGGGTAACCCGCGAAGACACACCGTGGGGCACGGGAATGCTGCTGGTTCGACAACGGCGTGTCGATGCGTAAAGGCGCTGCGGTGCACACAACACGAAACAAACGGTTCCCATGGCACTCCGCCATGGTGGTCGCCGGCGGCTATCTCGTCTTCGGACTGGTGTGGATACTGGTATCGGACCGGCTGCTGGCGTTCATGGCCCCCGGCGAGGCCACCCTGTCGGAGTGGCAGACATACAAGGGCCTGGCGTTCGTAGCGCTTAGCGCGACGGTCATCGCCGGCCTGGCACTGGCGGAGCACCACCGCGCACGACAGGTAGACGTCTTCTGGCACGGCATCATCGACCGGGCCCGGGAAGGCTTCTGGATGGTCGACCCCAACGGCCGCACCGTCGAGGTCAACGTCACCCTGGCCGAACGGCTGGGCTACGCCCCGGAGACGATCCGGGGGCGCCCGCCCTTCGAGTTCGCCGACCCCGCCAGCCGCGCCGACTTCCAGTATCAGGTCGGACACGACGGCCTCCCCGGCCTCCGTCACCAGGACCCCGCACCGCGCCGCTACGAGATCACGCTGCTCTCCCGCGACGGCGAGCGGGTACCGGCACTGTTCCACGCCACCAGTCTCTACGACGAGCACGGACACCTGACCGGCTCCTACGCCTTCGTCACCGATCTCACCGAGCTGCGCAGCCGTGAGCGCGAGCTTGAGCTGACCCGCTACGCCCTGGAACACAGCTTCGACGCCGTACTCCGCGTCGCCCCTGACGCCCGGATCATCGACGCCAATCAGGCCGCCTGCGCCATGCTCGGCTATACGCGCCCGGAACTGCTGAGCCTGCGCGTCCCCGACCTGTCGACCGAGTTCGACGACGACAACTGGCCCGCCCACTGGGAAGAGGTCCGGGCACAGGGAACGATGCGGCTCGAGACGCGCACCCTCACCCGCGACGGCCCGACCCGGCCGGTGGAGGTGGGCATCAGCATGCTCACCTACGGCGGCGAGACCTTCATGATCTCCGTGATCCGGGACCTCACCGAACGCGAGCGCAGCGAGACGGAGCTGCGGCGCACGAACCGCGCGTTGCGTTCACTGAGCCGGGCGAACATCGCACTGATCCACGCGGAGGACGTGGACAGCCTGCTGAGCGGCGTGTGCAGGGCGCTGACCGACGCCACCGGTGGCTACCCGCTGGCCTGGGTCGGCTGGAGCGAGGACGACGACAGCCGCAACATACGTGCGGTCGCCGCCTCCGGCGTGAGCGTGGACTACCTCCACGCCATCCGCGTGAGCTGGGCGGAGGACGATCCCCTCGGCCGGGGGCCGGCCGGTACCGCCGTGCGCACCGGAGCGATCCAGCGCGTCGACGAGGTCGACAGCGACCCGGGCTTCCGGCCCTGGCGCGAGGCCGCGACCGCCCATGGCCTGCACGCCCTCGTTACCGTCCCGATCATCCTCGACGGGCGTCCCCGGGGCGTGCTCAGCGTGTACTCGGACGTCGCCCATGCATTCGGGGACGCGGAGGCGGACCTGCTCCGCGAACTCGCCGATGACATCGCCTTCGGCGTGGAGGCGTTGCGCATCCGCGCCGAGCACGAACGCCAGCTCTCCGAGCTGCGCCTCGCCGCCACGGTGTTCGAGCACAGCGCCGAGGGCATCCTGGTCACCGACCCGCAGCAGCGCATCGTCGCGGTGAACCACGCCTTCACCCGGATCACCGGCTACCCGGAATCCGAGGCCCTCGGCAAGACCCCCGCCCTGCTCCACTCCGGCGTTCAGAGCACCCGGTTCTATCGCAGCATGTGGCGCGATCTGGGCGACCGTGGCGTCTGGCAGGGGCAGATCTGGAACCGCCGCCGCAATGGCGAGACCTATCCGGAATGGCTCACGATCACCGAAGTGCGCGGCGATGACGACACCCTGCAGAACTATGTCGCCGTGTTCGCCGACATCACCGAGGCCCACCAGGCGCAGGAAGAGCTGACCTACCGCACCTATCACGACCACCTCACCGGCCTGCCGAACCGCGCGTTCTTTCGCGAACGCCTGGAGCACGCACTGGCCACCTCCGGCCATCGGAACCGCGCGCTCGCGGTCGTGCTGCTGGATCTGGAGGGATTCGGTGCGATCAACGACAGCCTGGGGCCGGAGGCCGGCGACACCGTGCTGCGGCAGGCCGCGGAACGGCTGGGCGCCCACCTCCATGCCGACGATACCCTCTCGCGGCCCGGCGGCGACGAGTTCTGGATACTGCTGGAGAGCCAGGGCAGGCGCCGCGAGGCCGACCGCCTCCTCCAGCGGCTGATCGACGCCCTGGCCGAACCGATCACCGTATCCGGCCAGACGCTGCGCCTGGCGGCCAGCATGGGCGTCGCGATGGCCCCCGCGGACGGCGGCACCACCGACGAGCTGCTCACCCGCGCCGCCACCGCCCTGCACCGGGCGCAGCAGGCGGGACGCGGGTGCATCGAGTACTTCCAGGCGGACATGCACGAGCAGGTCCAGCACCGGGTACGCCTGGAAGAGGCGCTCAAGGTCGCCATCGACGCCGGGGAGCTGCGGCTGTGGTATCAGCCCCAGGTCGAGCTCAACAGTGCCGAGATCGTCGGCGTGGAGGCGCTGGTGCGCTGGCAGCACCCGGAATGGGGACTGGTGTCACCGGGGGAGTTCATCCCCATCGCGGAGGAGACCGGACTGGTGGTGCCCCTGGGGGAGTGGGTGCTCCACCAGGCGATCCGGCAGTGTGCCGAATGGCACCGCCGCGGCCTGGCGGTACGACGGATCGGCGTCAATGTAGCCGCCGCACAGCTCCAGGCCCGGGACTGGCCCGACCGTGTCGCCGCGGCACTCGAGCAGGGCGGGCTCGCCCCGGAGAACCTGGAGCTCGAGATCACGGAACAGAGCTTCCTGGCGGATGTCGGGACGACGATGGCCAACATCGACAGGCTCGTCGACATGGGCATCCAGCTCGCCATCGACGACTTCGGCACCGGTTACAGCTCGCTCGCCTATCTCAAGCGCGTCCGGGCCCGCACCCTCAAGATCGACAAGGCCTTCATCCGGGGACTGCCCGACGACGAACACGACCGCTCCATCGTCAAGGCGATCCTCGCGGTGGCACAGGCCATGGAGATGGATGCCCTGCCGGAGGGCGTGGAGACCGGTGCACAGGCCGAATGGCTCCTGGCCCACGGCGTTCGCACGGCCCAGGGGTTCCTCTACGGCCGGCCCCAGCCCGCCGAGGCGATGGAGGAGTGTCTGGCGGAGCGCCACGGCACCCTTTGACCCTGTGACGACCGGCGGGTCATCAACGCCCTCCGGGAACCGGTGACCGGCCTGATCAGTACCCCGAATCCGTATTGAGGATCTGCTTCGCGAGCGCAGCGGCATCGTCCACCACCCGGTCGACATCCGCGGGGCTATCCGCGAACGCCAGTATGTAAGCGGTCAGCGGCGGCGTGTGTAACACGCGGCACAGATCCTCCACCTTGACCACCGTAGGCTGCTTGCGCCCCCGCTCGAGCTCGCTGATGTAAGAACGCGAGATCGCCGGGGCCATGCTGTCCTGGGCAACGCCCCGGAACTGCCTCACGCGCCGAACGGCCTTGCCGTAAGCCCCACGTCCCATCGTCCCTGTCCTATTGATTGCGGGAAATGACGAAGGACATCACAATCACGCGGACAGTGACGACCCTTCATCGAACGTCATTCAAAAGAATGCAACATCATTCACGCGACATTCGCAGAACCGGATCACGACAAATGGCGCCGACGATCATGCCACCGGCGGGGTACCGCCCGTGATACCGGCATCCCGCCCGCACCGATGGCCGACACGGCACTCGCCCGCACCGGCGGCGGTCCTGATGACACTGCTCATCCTGGGTGCCGCACTGCTCTATTCGGCAGACGGGGCGGCGGCTACCGCCAGTCACTTCCTCTATGTCCCCGTGATCGTGGCCGCCAGCATTTACGGCCCGGCAGGCGGCATCGCCGCCGGCGTCGTGTGCGCGCTGCTCGCGGGCCCGGCCCTCAGCGCGGCGCTCGCCGAGGCCGTGACCGCGGCAGCGGCACTCTCGTGGGGCAGCGCAGGGACCGGCTACGTCACGGTCGGCGCGGTCACCGGGATGGCATTCCGGATCATGGGCCGGCAGACGCAGGAGCTGACGCGGCTGCGTTTCACCGATGCGGCAACCGAGCTCCCCAATATCAGCGCCGCACGCGCCTATCTGCGGGGAACGAACATGCTCGGCCTCCCCGCCGGGCCCGGTACCTACACGGTGCTCAGCATCCGCATCCTCAACCACGAGAAGCTCGTGGAGACCTTCGGCCAGGGACACGTCCGTCAGCTCGTCCAGCGCTTCGCCGGCCTGCTGCGCGACCGCCTCGGCGACGAGACCTTCGTCGCCCGCAGCGCGCCGGACCGACTTGCGCTGATTCATCCCCGCGGCCAGGACGATGCCGAACGCCTCCTGCCGGTGATCGACGGGATCGCCAGCCACCCGGTGGACGTCAGCGGCGTCCCGCTGTTCCTGGACATAGCGACCGGCCTGGCCTGCTCGGAGTCGCCCGACGACGACCCGGAGGAGATGATCGCGCGGGCCGACGTGGCCACCACCCGCGCCGCTGGCGCCGGCCGCGACACGGCCGTCTACGACGGGCGCCGGGAAAGCGACCACCGTCGTGGGCTCAAGCTGCTCGGCGAGGTGGACCGGGCCCTGGCGGAGGGCCAGTTCCATCTCGTCTACCAGCCCAAGCTGGATCTCGCCACCGGCCGGCTGCTGGGTGCGGAGGCGCTGGCCCGCTGGCATCACCCGGAGTACGGCCCGCTCAGCCCGGGGGCGTTCATCCCGCTGCTGGAACAGACCCGGCTGGTGGATCCGTTCGCGCGCTGGAGCGTGCAAACAGCGATTGAACAGATTCTCGCCTGGCGCCACGCGGGTCTGTGGGTGCCGGTGGCCGTCAACGTCGCCGCCCGTAACCTGCACAGCGACACGCTGCTGGACTTCGTCGACCGCACGCTCGACGAGCACGGCATCGACGCGGCACTCCTGGAGCTGGAAATCACCGAGACCGCCCTGCTGAACGTAGGCGCCCCTCGGCTGGGCCAGCTGGAGCGGCTGCGTCGCCGGGGCGTGGGCATCTCCGTGGACGACTTCGGTACCGGCTACGCGTCACTGACCTACATCCGCGACCTGCCGGTAACCGCGGTCAAGCTGGACCGCTCCTTCATCCATGCCCTGCCGGAACGCCCCCGCGATCGCGCGCTCGTGCACCGGGTGATTCAGATGGCCCACGACCTGGGCCAGCGCGTGATCGGCGAGGGGGTGGAGGACGCGGCGACGCTGCAGAGCCTGCAGGCGCTCGGCTGCGACGCCGCCCAGGGGTTTCACATCGCCCGGCCGGCGGCCCCGGCGGACGCCCGCCGGCTGCTGGCAGCGCCGGCCTGGTCGCCCCCTGCCGGGAGCGGGGCGGCATAACGCGGCCCCGCAGCCGCCGTATCAGCGGGCGTTGCGTGCGGCCCGGCCGCCCCGCGGCGAGGCGTCGCTGCGCCGCCGCCCGCCACCGCCGGAACGCCGGCGACCGCCCGAGGGCTTCTTGAACAGGGGCTCCGGCTTCTCCGAGGGATCCGGCTCGAAGCCGGACACCGTGTGCCGGTGGATATCCGTGCCTAGCAGCCGCTCGATCCCCTTGAGCAGCTTGAGCTCGTCGACACAGACCAGCGAGACCGCCTCGCCGCCGTTGCCCGCCCGGCCGGTACGGCCGATGCGGTGAACGTAGTCCTCCGGGACGTTGGGGAGATCGAAGTTCACCACGTGGGGAAGCTGGTCGATGTCCAGGCCGCGGGCGGCGATGTCCGTGGCCACCAGCAGGCGCACCCGGCCCTGCTTGAATCCGTCCAGCGCCCGGGTCCGCGCCCCCTGGCTCTTGTTGCCATGGATCGCCGCGGCGGTGAGGCCCTCGCGGTCGAGCTGCTTGGCAAGCCGGTCGGCACCGTGCTTGGTACGGGTGAAGACCAGCACCTGGCGCCAGTCGCCGTCGCGGACCAGGTGGCTCAGCAGCGAGCGTTTCTCCCCGCGGCTCACCGGGTGGACGGTCTGGCTGACCGTCTCCGCGGCGGTGTTGCGCGGCGCCACATCGATACGGGTCGGCGAGCGCAGCATGCCCTGGGCGAGCCGGCCGATCTCCTCGGAGAAGGTGGCGGAGAACAGCAGCGTCTGGCGCTCCGTGGGCAGGGCGCGGATAACCCGGCGGATATCGTGGATGAAGCCCATGTCGAGCATGCGGTCGGCCTCGTCCAGGACCAGCGTCTCAACCCGGGAGAGGTCCACGTTGCCCTGTCCCAGGTGGTCGAGCAGCCGGCCCGGCGTCGCCACCAGGATGTCCACGCCCCGGCGCAGCGCCTGGATCTGCGGATTCATGCCCACGCCGCCGAAGATGACCGCGGAGGTCAGCGGCAGGTGGTGGCCATAGGTAGTCACGCTCTTCTCGACCTGGGCGGCCAGCTCCCGGGTGGGCGTGACGATGAGCGCGCGCACGGCGCGGCGGCGGCCCTCGGTGCGCGTGCGCATGAGCCGCTCGAGCAGCGGCAGGGTGAAACCGGCGGTCTTGCCGGTGCCCGTCTGGGCGGCGGCCATGACGTCGCCGCCGCCGAGAATGGCCGGTACGGCCTGCGCCTGCACGGGCGTGGGGGTGTCGTAGCCCTGCTCACGCACGGCACGAAGCAGCGCGGCCGAGAGGCCGAGATCATCGAATGACATGTTCTGGGAATACTCCTGGGATGCCTACCCGGCGGCCAGGGGCCGCGTGCGGGGTCCGGTCCAGGCTTGGAAGATCGGGAATTCGGGGCAGGCCCTGAGGGAAAACCGCGAAAACGGTGATACCGACCGGAGGGTACCAGCGGTGGCGACTATATCACGTCCCGCCGGCGGTGACACACGGGCGTGCCGGCACCGGGGTCAGCCGCCGCGGAGACGTTCGTTGAGCAGACGGTCGAGCTCACCGGCGAAGGCGCGCCGGTCCGCCTGGCTGAGCGCCGGCGGGCCACCGGTCTGCACGCCGCTCGCACGCAGGGTCTCCATGAAGTCGCGCATGGTCAGCCGCGCCCGTATGGTGCCCTCGGTGTAGCGCTCGCCCCGGGGGGTGAGCACGCGGGCGTCGCGCTCCAGCACCTCGGCGGCGAGGGGGATGTCCGAGGTGATCACGAGATCGCCCGCCGACACCCGGCGGACGATCTCGCTGTCGGCAACGTCGAAGCCGGCCGACACCTGCACCCGGTCGACGTAGCGCGAGCGCGGCACGTGGACCGGCTGGTTCGCGACCAGGGTGACGTTCACGCAGGTACGTTCCGCGGCGCGGAAGAGGATCTCCTTGATCGGGACGGGACAGGCGTCCGCGTCCACCCAGATCCTCATGCCCGTGCCGATCCGGCGCTGCGCGCCGCGCCGGCCTCCGGCTGCATGGTTCCGGTATCGACGAAGCGCTGGTGCCAGGCCAGGGCCTCGTCGAGCAGGTGCGGGGTATGGCGCCCGTAGCTCTCCCGGCAGGCCCGCTCGAAGTAGTCCTCCAGCAGCGACCGGTAGTCGGGGTGGGCACAGTTGGCGATGATGGTGCGCGCGCGCTGCTTGGGCGAGAGCCCGCGCAGATCGGCGAGCCCCTGCTCGGTGATCAGGATCATGACGTCGTGCTCCGTGTGGTCCACGTGGCTCGCCATCGGCACGATCGCGGAGATCCCGCCACGCTTGGCCATGCTCGGCGACATGAACACCGAGAGGTAGCCGTTGCGCGCGAAGTCCCCGCTGCCGCCGATGCCGTTCATCACGCGGCTGCCGGCGATGTGGGTGGAATTCACGTTGCCGTAGATATCCGCCTCGATCATGCCGTTCATGGCAATGCAGCCGAGCCGGCGGATCAGCTCCGGGTGGTTGGATATCTCCTGCGGACGCAGCACGATGCGCTCGCGCAGCTGCTCGATATCCTCCTCGAAGGTCGCCAGCCCGTCAGTGCTCAGCGAGAAGGAGGTCGCCGATGCCATGTCCAGCACGCCGGTGCGCAGCAGATCGAGCATACCGTCCTGGATCACCTCGGTGTAGGCGGTGAGCCCGCGGTAACCGCCCTCGGCGAGCCCCGCGAGCACGGCATTGGCGATGTTGCCCACGCCGGACTGCAGCGGCAGCAGCCGCTCGGTAAGCCGGCCGTGGCGGATCTCGTGGTCGAAGAAGTCGAGCAGGTGCGCGGCGATCTGACGCGAGACCCCGTCCGGCGGGCTGAACGGCGAGTTGCGGTCCGGCGCGTCGGTCTCCACCACCGCGATCACCTTCTCCGGCGGGCAGTGGAGGTAGGGTTCGCCGATGCGCTCGTCCGGATGCTCCAGCGGGATGGGCTTGCGGTGCGGCGGCAGCGCGGTGCCGTAATAGACGTCGTGCATCCCCTCCAGGGCCGCGGGCTGCCATCGGTTGACCTCCAGGATCACCCGGTCCGCCTGCTCCAGCCAGGTCTTGTTGTTGCCGACGGAAGACGACGGGATCAGCGCCCCGTCCTCGCGGATGCCGACGACCTCGATCACCGCCACGTCGATCTCGCCGAAATAGCCGAACCACGCGTGCTGCGCCACGTGGCTGAGATGCATGTCGATGTACTCGAGCTCGCCGGCGTTCACACGCTCGCGCACGGTCGGATCCGACTGGTACGGCAGGCGCAGCTCCATGCCCCGGGCCCGTGCCAGCGCACCGTCGAGTTCGGGCGCGGTGGAGGCACCGGTGAGCACGCGCAGCTGAAACCCCTCGCCCGCATCCGCGGCGGCATTCATGCGCTCGGTCAGGGCCTGGGGGACGGCCTTGGGATAGCCGGCACCGGTGAAACCGCTCATCGCCACGGTCATGTGCGGCTGGATCAGGGCGGCCGCCTCCTCGGCGGACATCAGGAGCTGGCGCAGGCCGGGATGCCGGATGCGTTCGTCCATGTAACACCTCGATTGCAGGATACGGGGAAAGGGGACGCACTCGCGTCCGCCGGCGGGGGAACGCGGCACGAAACCGTTAGACGGCAAATCATAGCATCGCTACCCACCGCCACCGCCAGTGCCCGGCCGCGCCGGGGCCGGGACGGCGGGACACGCCGGCTCAGAGGCCGGGGGCGGGCCGGGCGGAGAGCACGACCCCGGTGAGCACGGCGGCGTAATGACAGCCGGCGGCCACGAGCACCATGGAGTGCCAGATGACCGTGTGGTAGGGCAGCCGGGAGAACACGAACACCAGCACCCCGGCGGTGTAGACGGCGCCGCCGACGGCCAGAAGCACCAGCGGCGGGAACGCCAGCCCGGCAACCAGCGGCTGAAGCGCCGGGAGGATGCTCCAGCCGAGCAGCAGGTACAGCGCGATGGAGGCGGCGTAGCCCAGCCTGCCGGCGAGCTTGAGCCCGGCTCCGGACAGCGCGACGGTCCAGACGAAGGCCAGCAGCCCCCAGCCCCAGGCACCGGCGAGCACACTCAGGGTGAAGGGGGTATACGTGCCGGCGATCATCAGGAAGATCGCGGCGTGATCGAAACGCTCCCGCCGGGCAACCCGTTTCGGGTCGTCATGGCGGTCGTAGTTCGCCAGCGCCGAGGCCACCAGCATGGTGATCAGGCCCACCCCGTAGAGCATCACCCCGCCCAGCATCACGGCATCGCGCCGGCCGGCGGCGAGCCACACGAGCACACCCACGCCCAGCACCGCGACGACGAGCCCGACGACGTGGATGATACGGTCGGCGATCTGTTCCGCCAGCGTGTACCTACGGCTGGAAAGCGGCATTCCTCGACCTCCGTTGCCCTGCCCCGCCCGATTCCGGCGATACCGTCATCGCCGGAAGGATTCGATATCCTGATGCCGCACCACGTTCCACTCGCCGCTGTTGCGGTACAGCCGCTTGTCCCGGCGGGGGTAGTCGGTTACGTCCTGGGCGAGGCGCTGGCCCACCACCAGGCAGACCAGTGGCTCCGTACCGTCATTGTAGAGGTCGTGGGCGACGCCGTTGGCCGGGCAACCGATGAAATCGCCCGGTCCGACGGGCTGCTCCGTCTCGCCGATCGTCGCCCGTCCGCATCCGGCGAGCACGTAGATGCACTCCTCCTCGTAGTGATGGCAGTGGTACTCGGTGGAGAAATGGCCGGGTTCGACGGCGATCCGGTGCACACCGAGATTACGCAGTCCCACCGCGTCACCGAGCGAGCGATTCACCCGCACGGCCTGCGGATTGAGGAAGTGGGTCTTCTCCACGCCTTCCAGTGCTGCTATATCCTCGGCAGAAAGGTACATCGGGATCCTCCCGGCTGGTGGGTGCGACATGTATGATCCGCGTTTCAGACCTCTCGTTGCAACGCTGCTCGCCGCGGCGTTGACCGCCGGCTGTGCCGGCACCCCCGCGCGGCCGGGGCCCACCGCATCTGCGGCCTTCCCCGCCGACGCCTATCGTGCCCTGGCCGCCGACGGCACGGTTTACCGGCTGGATCCCGCCGCTTCCTCGCTGCAGATCATCGTCTATCGGGGCGGTCCGCTCGCGGAAAAAGGACACAACCACATCATCGAAGCCCGGGATTTCCGCGGGCTGGTATTCCTGCCGGACAAGGGTCTGGACGAGGCCCGGCTCGACCTCGCCGTGCCTGCCCGGGGGATGGTCGCGGACCCGCCCGCGGCACGCTCGGCAGCGGGCGGGGCGTTCGCCCACCCGCTGAACGACGAAGCCCGCACCGGCACCCGCGCCAACATGCTCGGCCCGCAGGTGCTGGATGCCGGGCGTTTCCCGCAGATCGCCGTGCACGCCGACGACATCCGTGGCGCCCTGCCCTGGCTGGTGGTCCGGACGACCGTGACCCTGCACGGCAGGACGCGCCGGTTGACCGTGCCGGTGGAGGTGCAGGCCGGGACGGAGGGCCTCACGGCCACCGGTCGTCTGGTACTGCGCCAGAGCGATTTCGGCATCACGCCGATTACCGCCATGGGCGGACTGCTGCGGGTGCAGGACACGGTGACCGTGGCCTTCCGCCTGGTCGGGCGCCGCGAAGGGAAGGAGGGCTGAGCGGCGACGCGGCCGGCACCGCCGCGACGACCTGATCCGGAAAACCACGGTGGCCCCGGTGGCCGGGTGACGAACGGCCCACCGACGCGACGGCCGGCACCGCACCGGGCTTCGGATGCTGACGAGGATGACGTATACTGTACGTTTCGTCTGGCCTGCCAGTCCTCTCCCGCTACACCCAGGGTTCCACCACGTTGACTTCCGATTCGCCCGCCGGCTTCCCGGCACTGGGCCTGAGTGCCCCCGTTCTCACCGCTCTGCAGGAGGCCGGTTACGAGGCCCCGACCCCGATCCAGGCCCGGAGCATCCCGCCACTGCTCGCCGGCCGTGACCTGCTCGGCCAGGCCCAGACCGGGACCGGCAAGACCGCCGCGTTCGCGCTGCCGCTGCTCTCCCGGCTGGATGTCAGCCGCCGGGACACCCAGCTCCTGGTGCTCGCCCCCACCCGCGAGCTGGCCATCCAGGTGGCGGAGGCATTCCAGACCTACGCCCGCCACCTCGAGGACTTCCACGTCCTGCCGCTCTACGGCGGCCAGGACTATGGCATCCAGCTGCGCCAGCTGCGGCGCGGCGCCCAGGTGGTCGTGGGCACGCCCGGACGGGTGATGGACCACATGCGCCGCGGCACCCTGGCCCTGGAGACCCTCTCCGCGCTGGTCCTGGACGAGGCGGACGAGATGCTGCGCATGGGATTCATCGACGACGTCGAGTGGATCCTCGGCCAGACCCCGCCGGACCGGCAGGTGGCGCTGTTCTCCGCGACCATGCCGTCGAGCATCCGCCGGGTGGCCCACAACCACCTGAACGACCCGGAGGAGGTCCGCATCGAGGCCCGCTCCTCCACGGCCCAGACCATCCGCCAGCGCTACTGGTCGGTGAGCGGCATCCACAAGCTCGACGCCCTGACCCGGCTGCTGGAGGCCGAGCCCATCGACGGCATGCTGGTGTTCGTACGCACCAAGAACGCCACGGTGGAGCTCGCCGAGAAGCTCACCGCCCGCGGCTTCAGCTGCGAGGCCCTCAACGGCGATATCCCCCAGGCCCAGCGCGAGCGCACCGTCGCCCGCCTGCGCGACGGCCGGGTGGATATCATCGTGGCCACCGACGTGGCGGCGCGCGGACTCGACGTCGAGCGTGTCAGCCACGTGCTCAACTACGACATCCCCTACGACCCGGAGTCCTACGTCCACCGCATCGGGCGCACGGGCCGGGCCGGGCGCAGCGGCGAGGCGATCCTGTTCGTCGCGCCCCGGGAACGGCGCATGCTGCGCACCATCGAGCGCGCCACCCGTCAGAGCATCGAGCCCATGCGCCTGCCGAGCGCCGACGACGTGAACACGCGCCGCGTCGAGCGCTTCAAGCAGCGGATCACCGAGACGCTCGCGGACACGGACCTGAGCGTGTTCCGCCGGCTGATCGAGGAGTACGTGGAAGAGACCGGCGCCGAGCCCACCGCGGTCGCCGCCGCCCTCGCCCATGCCGCCCAGGGCGGCACGCCGCTGCTCCTTGACGAGGTCGCCGCCGAGCCGGAACCGGGCCCCCAGCGCGAGCGCGGCCCGCGCCGCGGCGCCCCGGACGCACGGGCGAAACCGCTGCGCGAGCACCCGGACGTGGCGATGACGCGCTACCGCGTGGCCGTCGGCCGGCGCAACGGCGTGCGCGCCGGCAACCTGGTGGGCGCCATCGCCAACGAGGGCGGCCTGGACAGCAGCTACATCGGCGCGATCGATATCCAGGGCGACTACACCACCGTCGACCTGCCGCAGGAACTCCCCGGCGAGACGCTGAACCGCCTGCGTGCCGCCCGCGTGTGCGGGCGGCGCCTGGAGCTGCGCCCGTTCGAGGCCGGCCCGGCGGGGGGCGGGCGCCGGGCGAAGCCGAAGCACCGCGGCCGCTGAGCGCCCGCCGGCTCAAGCACCCCGGGCCGGCGGCCCCACCCAGAAGAAGGGATTGCAGGCCACCTCCCAGAGGTGGCCGTCCGGGTCGGCGAAATAGCCGGCGTACCCGCCCCAGTCCGCCTCCCGCGCGGCCCGCAGCCAGGAGGCACCGGCCACGCGCGCCTGGGCGAGCATCGTGTCCACCGCCGCCCGGCTGGTGACGTTGTGCGCCAGCGTCACCCCGGAGAAGCCGCTGCCCGCGGGATCCACCCCGGCGTCGGCGGCCAGCGCCTCACGTCCATAGAGTCCGAGCCAGGTCCCGTCCAGGGTGAAGAAGGTCACCTCCGGCGGTGACTCCCGGCGCGGCAGCCCCGGCCCTTCTCCGTAGAAACGCGTGGATGCCGACAGGTCCCGCACACCCAGGGTGATCATGCTGATACGCGGCTCCATCGCGGATGCCCTCCTCACGGGGATGCAGTGCGGCAGCACCGCGCTACTCCCCCAATCATAGCGACACCGATCCGCGCCGGCACGGTGCAGCGACGACGCGCACGCACCACGGCGGGGCGTCGCGAAAGCACCGGGGCACGGCCCGACGGTGCGGCGCGAATCCCACGCATTCCGCGTGGTTGCGCTTACGCCGGCCTCTTCCCGGTGATCGTGTGACCGGGTTAACAACTGGCGCGGGTCTTGCTTGACACTCCCCGACGGATTCTCCGAGGGGGTGGACCGTGAATACCAAGGGGCAGGCTCCGGGGCACACCGGCGTGGGCAGCGCCGCCACAGAACGGCTGCTGCAGGTCGCCGATGCGCTGACCCTGGAGCCGGACTTCGAACGTTTCTTCACCCGCGCCGCAGAGGCGGCGCGGGGGTTCGTCGAGGCGGACGGCGCCGCGCTCATCCTGTGCACGGACGACGACCGCCTCGAGTACCAGTTCTTCAACGGCGCGCTGCGGCGGCTGGCCCGTTTCGCCGGACTGCGCTTCGCCCAGGACGAGGGTCTGGTCGGGCGCGCCCTGCGCGCCGGCCACACCCTGTTCACGCCGGACTACGCCGACGACGGCCACGCCATGGCGGCGTTCGTCAACGCCGGCCTGCGCGCCAACCTGATCATTCCCCTCATCGGCAGTGAGGGCGCCATCGGGGCGCTGGCCCTGTCGTGGTTCCGGCCGGTGGACGGGCCACCGGAAACGGAGGCCGTCCTCCTCGCCGAGAAGGTCGCCGGCCAGATCGCCGTCGCCTGCCAGCGGCGGATGCTCGAGCACCGCCTGGAGGCGATGGTGCGCACCGACGAGCTCACCGGGCTGCTCAACCGGGCCGGCATGATGGAGCGGCTCAACCAGCGCCTGGCCGGCTACCACCGGGACGGCACACCCTTCGCCGTCGTCGTGATCGACATGGACGGATTCAAGACCGTCAACGACCGTCTCGGTCACGCCAGCGGTGACGCCGTGCTCTGCCACACCGCGGAACGGTTGCATGCGGTATGCCGGCGCAACGACGACATCGCACGCATGGGCGGCGACGAGTTCGTGATCCTCGCCGACGGCGCCCACGGGAGCGTGGCGCTGGATTCCCTGCTCGCCCGCATTGCCCGGACGCTGTCCGAGCCCGCCACCATGCCCCGGACCTTCCGCTGCACCGCGAGCATGGGCAGCGCCCTGTGCCCGGAGCACGGTGCGAGCCCGGAGGCCCTGCTCGGACGTGCGGACATGGCCATGTACCGCGCCAAATCCCGCGGCGGGGCGGAACTCCACCGTTTCGACGCGGCCATGGAGCGGGCCAGCCGGGAGCGGGAGTCGCTGGCGGAGGACCTCGCCCGGGCCCTCGAAGACGGCGAGCTCCGGGTGCACTACCAGGCGATCTTCGCCGCCCCCGGGGAGGTCCCGCCCGCCGCGGAGTGCCTGGTGCGCTGGCAGCATCCCACCCGCGGATTGCTGCCCGCCGCAGCCTTCATGCCGGCGGTGGAGGCCGGCAGCCGCCGGCTCGTGCGCGACATCGACCGCTGGGTACTCAACGCCGCGCTGTCCCAGATCCGCGACTGGCGCCGTCGCGGCATCCCCCACCCGACACTGCACGTCAACGTCTCCGCGCGGAATTTCATCGCCGGCGACTTCTCGGACCACCTCGCCCGCACCCTCGCCCTCTACCCCGAGGTGCCGCCGGAGACCCTGGTGCTGGAGCTCACCGAGACCTCGCTGATCGACAACATGAGCGCCGCCGCGGAGACCGCCGCGGCCTGCCGCCGCCTCAACGTGCGCCTGGCACTGGACGATTTCGGCACGGGTTACGCCTCGCTCACCTACCTCAAGCGCCTGTCCGTGGACATGGTCAAGATCGACGGCGACTTCGTCGGCGACATCTTCGATAACCCGAACTCCGACGCCATCCTCCGCGGCATTCTCGCCATGTCACGGGCCCTCGGGCTGGACACCGTGGTCGAGGGCGTGGAGACCGTGGCCCACGCCGACATCCTCCGCAGCCTCGGCTGCGACCTGCTCCAGGGCTTCGGGCTCGCCCGCCCCGTCCCTGTGGACGCACTGGTGCCCGAGCCGAGCTACGCCGGCGCCATGTAGCCCCCACCCACCCGAAAGGAGAAACACGATGCCCCGGATCACCGCGCTCGCCAGCCAGCCGCGTCAGACCGTCGCCGCCCGGATCGAGGACGCCACCACGGAAGGCCTCGACCTCTCCCTGTCGCTGCCGGAGACCGGCCGCCAGGCGGACGTCGCCGCGGCACTGAACACCCTGCTGGACCGCACCGCCGCCCAGATCACCGACACCATGGGCAGCGCGCTGAGGCTCTCGGAGACCGCGCCGACCCTCGCCGATCTCGCCCGGACGGGCGAGAGTCAGAGCACGGCACTCTCGGACGCGGCCAACCACATCGCGGCGGCGAGCGAGGAGATGACCACCACCCTCGAGCAGGAGATCACCCCGAGCACCGAGGAGCTCGCGCGCTACGCCGGCCAGGTCACCGGCCTGGTCGACGCCAGCCACCGGCGCGGCGAGGCGATCGCACGGCACATGAGCGATCTCGACACCCGGCTGCAGGCCCTGGAGTCCCAGGTCGACGCGCTTCAGGCCCGGACCTCGGAGGTATCCGAGGTGGTGGGACTGATCAGCCGGATCGCCGGACAGACCAACATCCTCGCCCTCAACGCCGCCATCGAGGCTGCCCGGGCGGGCCAGTACGGCCAGGGGTTCGCGGTAGTCGCCGAGGAGGTACGTCAGCTCGCCCAGCAGACCGGCGAGGCCACCGGACGCGTCTCCGGCGTGATCGAGGGCCTGACCACCGGCATGGAGGAAACCGGGAGCGCGGCGGAATCCGTACGGGCGGGGCTGACCGAATCCCAGGCGGACGTCACCACGACCCTGGACGAGCTCGACTCGGCCCGCCAGGCGATGGCGGACCTCGATTCACGCAGCCAGCGGATATCCACGGCCATGCACCAGATGAACACCACCACCCAGGGCGTTGCCGAACAGGTCCACGAGGTGGCCAGCGTCTCGGCGACGATCCTCGAGCAGTCGCGCAAGGTAAACCACGCCAGCCAGCGCATCCACGAGTATTCCGATGAAGTCCTCACCTCCCTGGGCGCGTTCCGGCTCGCCGCCCACGGCCACGCCCGCACCGCGGTGACCGGGCTCGCCGCCGACCCGGCGCTCGCCGGCGGCGGGCGCGACGAACGCGAGCGGCGCCTGCGCGAGGCCCTCTCGGAGATGCCGTGGGTGGAGCTGTTCTACATCACCTCACCCGCCGGGGATCAGGTCACCGCCAACGTCGCCCAGGCCTCGTTCACCACCAGCTACGAGGGCGACGGCTCCGGCCGCGACTGGTCCGGTCGTGACTGGTTCCGCCGCGCGATGAGCACCGGCCGGGCCTGCGTCACCGATATCTACCGCTCCGCGGCGAACAATCAGTTCTGCCTCACCGTGGGTGTGCCCCTCGTTGACGCACGCGGCGATATCCGCGGGGTGCTGGGGGCGGATGTCAGCCTCGACCGGTTACTCGAGGTCGCCGGCTGAGGGGCCCGTCCTCTCCGCGGCGAGCGCACGCAGCGCCGCGACGGCATCGCTGCCGCGGTGCGCCGGCACCAGGATATGATCGTGATGGAAAGCGGCGATGACATTGGCGGGAATGCCCTCGCGGGTCAGCCGCCGGGCCACGGCGGCGGTAAGCCCCACCGCCCCCAGGCTGGAGTGAACGCGCAGGGTGATGAGCCGGAAGAGGCCGTCGTAGGCGAGTCCATGGCCGTCCGCGGCCTCGCGGCGGCACACCAGCGACAGGCCCTCGGCCTCGCGGAAGCTGGCCAGGGGATTGAGCCCGGCGTACGCACCGTAGGCCGCCGGGCCCACGGTCACGAACACGTACGTGCCGGGGGCAAGCGCCGGTGAGAGCCCCCGCAGCAGGGCGGAGAGATCGCTCAGCCCTGCCACCGGGGAACCCGGCATCCGGAAAGGCGGTCTCCGGGGCACACACCCCGGAGACGGATCCCGCTCACTCCAGCAGGCTGCGCAGCATCCACGCGTTCTTCTCGTGAACCTGCATGCGCTGGGTCAGCAGATCGAGGGTCGGCTCGTCGTGCGCCTCCTCCGCCAGCGGGACCACCTGGCGCGCGGTGCGCACCACGGTCTCCTGGCCCTCGGCGAGCTGGCGGATCATCTCCTTGGCCTCGGGCACGTCCGTCGCCTCCTCGACCGAGGAGAGCTCGGCGAACTGCTTGTACGAGCCCGGCGCAGGGAACCCGAGGGTACGGATACGCTCGGCGACCTGATCCACCGCCGTGGCGAGCTCGGTGTACTGCTCCTCGAACATGAGGTGCAGGGAGTTGAACATCGGCCCGGTCACGTTCCAGTGGAAGTTGTGGGTCTTGAGGTAGAGCGTGTAGCTGTCGGCGAGCAGCCGGGACACGCCGTCGGCGATCTCTTTGCGCTTGGCTTCGTCGATACCGATATGAACGTCCATGGTTCAATCTCCCTTGGTTAGAAAAATTCCATGTTAAGTATGGAGTCGGCCGGGTGCATTGAGAAATCGAAACGACCGATCATCACGATAAATCCGTACCATGGCGGTGCCGGGCGGGGACACGTTCAGACATGCTGGCCGGCCGCATGGCCGGATGCCCATGCCCACTGGAAATTGTGTCCGCCGAGGTGGCCGGTGACGTCCACGACCTCACCGATGAAATACACCCCCGGGTGATCGCGGCAGGCCATGGTCTTCGACGACAGCGCCGCGGTATCCACGCCGCCGAGGGTCACCTCGGCGGTACGGTAGCCCTCCGTGCCCTCGGGCCAGACCGTCCAGGGCTGGCAGGCCCGGACGACCGCATCGACGTCCGCATCGCCAAGCTCCCCCAGCGGCCGGTCCGGGCACCACAGCTCGCACCAGCGTCGCGCCACCCGGCGCGTCAGGCGCTCGGCAAGGAGCGTGCGCAGCGCCAGGCCCGGCCGCCGGGCCCGCACCTCGCGGATATGCGCGGCGAGATCCAGCCCCGGAAACAGGTCGATCTCGAGCGGCCCGCCGGGCTGCCAGTACGAGGACGCCTGCAGGACGGAGGGCCCGCTCAGCCCGCGGTGAGTGAACAGGATATTCTCGCGGAAGGTCGCGCCGCCGGCGGCGGTCTCGGTATCAAGGGACACGCCGGCGAGATCGCCGAGGCGCTCGCGGGTGCGGGCATCCAGGATCACCGGCACCAGCGCCGCCCGGGTCGGCTGCACGGCGATCCCTAGCGAACGCGCAAAGTCGATGCCGAAGCCGGTGGCCCCCATCTTGGGGATCGAGTAGCCCCCGGTGGCGATCACCAGGGATGCGCAGGTCACCGCGCCGACCGCCGTGTCCAGCGCGTGCGGCTCGCCGGTGCGGATGTCGTGAACCGGTGCCTTGGTGCGCACGGTCACGTCTGCCGCGTCACACTCCTCCAGCAGGAGCGCCACGATGTCTTTGGAGGAGCGGTCGCAGAAGAGCTGCCCGAGCTTCTTCTCGTGGTAGGCCACCCCGTGCCGCTCCACCAGGGCGATAAAGTCCCACGGCGTGAAGCGGCTGAGCGCAGACTTCATGAAGTGGGGATTGGCGCTGAGGAAGTGCTCCGGGCCGGAGTACATGTTCGTGAAGTTGCACCGCCCGCCCCCCGACATGAGGATCTTCTTTCCCACCCGGTTGGCGTGGTCGAGCACCAGCACGCGGCGACCGCGCCGACCCGCCTCGATGGCGCACATCAGCCCGGCCGCGCCGGCGCCGATGATGACCACGTCCCAGTGCTGTTCCCTGTCCACCGTCTGCGTCATGGGCGCGCATTCTACGCGAAACGCCGCCATGGTCCGGCCCCGCTGCGTGAACTATCTTTTCCGGTGAGTGAGCGGCGCGATCCCCACCCGCAGCGGGACGGCCGACGGAGGGAGGTTGCCATGCAGATGACGCGACGCTTCTTCATCAGTACGGACATGGATGACCTCGAACGACTGGAGGAGGACCTGGAGGCAGCAGGCATCGTCACGCCCCAGTGCCACCTCCTCACCACGGACGACGCCGCGGCGGACAGTCACCGCCACCTCAACCAGGTCAAGGCCCTGATGAAGCGCGACCTGGTCCACTCCACGCTCATCGGCGCCGCGGTGGGCGCCGTGCTCGCCGTGATACTGCTGCTCATCGCCCATTTCGCCGGCTGGGTACACTCCGCCGCCGGCTGGCTGCCGTTCGTATTCCTGGCGATCATCACGCTGGGCTTTTTCACCTGGGAAGGGGGGTTGCGCGGTATCGAGACCCCGAACCAGCGTTTCCGCCGGTTCGAGCAGGCACTGGCCGACGGCCGGCACGTGTTCTTCGTGGACCTGGACCCGGGACAGGAGGACGTACTCGAGGCGGTCGTCGCCCGTCACCCGGCGGTGGAGCCGGCGGGCAGCGGTACCGGCTCACCGCACTGGCTGGTGCACTGGCAGCACCGGGTGAAATCGTTCTTCGTCCACACCTTCCCGTGACGGCCCGCCGCGTCCCGGACCGCACGTCCGGGACGGCCATATCGCCCTTGACACCGACGCCGGTTCGGGCAGGTGGGCGCTGTCATCAGTTTTTCACAGAACCTGTGGATAACTCTGTGAACAAACCGTAGAGAGTTATCGCAATCCCCTGTCAGAAGCGGCTTCCCGTTAGATTGCGCAGTTTTTCAACGACGAAAAAAACATGCTTTTAATCAGCTACTTGAAATATTCTCGCGTTGTTTTCTTGACGCGGCAGCGTTTTCGGGCTTCCCCCGGACGAAAGCTGTGCGGCCTGTGTACAAACTTGCGATTCCCTCCTTGACAAACCATCTGTCAAGGCACGATCGCCGTCTCCGCAGGCCCTCTTGACCGCGCGCCAGTGCACCGCGATGACGCATCCGCCCCGCAATGGGGCCTCAGCGGATCCGGCGCCCCCGGTAGACGATGGCCCCCCGGCCCGGGCTCTCCCCCTCCCCGGCCGCCGGGGAGGAGGCCGCCACCTCACCGGCCAGGGCGACCCCCCGGTAACGCCGGACGGTGTGCTCACCGTCAGCCGCCTCCGGTTCCTCCGCCGGCAGGCGTGCGTCCAGACCCGCAGCGAGCTCCTGCAACCCCGGGTCGTCCACGGAGGCGGCCAGCTCCAGCAGGGTCGGCACGAGGTCCTCGTCGCTGAGACGCGGCACGGAGAGACCGTGATCGCGCAGCCCCCGGCGCAGACGCATGGCCAGGTCGGTCATCTCCCGGTCGAGCTGTATCATCCCATCACTCCCTGATTCCGGTGCCCCGGAACGGGATGCAATAACGATACCGCAATGGGAAAACCCGGCTCGCCATGCCGTTGGGAAAACGATATGCCGCTGCCGATCGGAGACCTCCGAAGACGGCCGGGGCGGATGCCCGGCCAGGGGAACGGCATTGCCGTACGTCAGTCGTCGCCGCGGTCCGTGTGCCCCAGATCGCGATCCGGGGCCACCGCGTCGCGCACCAGGCGCTTGAGCGCCTTGATCTCCGGGAAACCGCCCTGCTCCCGGCGCGACCACAGGCACTCGCCGTCCACGACGATCTCGAACACCCCCGCCCCCGCCGGACACAGCGAGACCTCCGCCAGCTCGTCACCCAGGCTGGTGAGCAGCTCCTGCGCCATCCACGCGGCCCGCAGGAGCCAGCCGCAGCGGGGGCAGTAACGGATACGGACGTGGTGATTCATGGCGGCCCTCCAGGCGGAGGGCCGCACGATAGCAGACCACCAGGCCGGAAAAACCGCGCCGACACGGGCTCAGCCATTACGTCGGAACGGCAAACGGCGCACGCGCTCGCCGGTCAGGGCGAACCAGGCGTTGGCCACCGCCGGCGCCACCGGCGGTGTCCCCGGCTCGCCCACGCCGGTGGGCGCGGCGTCCGAGTCGACGATGTGCACCTCGACCTCCGGCATGTCCGTCATCCGGGTCGGCAGGTACGTGTCGAAGTTGGCCTGCTTCGGCCGGCCGTCCTCCAGCACCACCTCGTCGTAGAGCGCCGCACCGAGGCCGTAGCCGATGCCACTCTGCATCTGCGCCTCGATGTTGTGCGGGTTAATGGCGACACCGCAGTCGACGGCACAGACCACGCGGTGGACCCGGGGCAGCCCGTTCTCACCCTTGGAGACCTCCACGACCTGGGCGACGTAGCTGTTGAAGGACTTGTGCACGGCCACGCCCCGGGCGCGGCCCTCCGGGACGGGCTTGCCCCAGCCGGCACGGTCGGCGGCGAGCTCGAGGACGCCGCGGTGGCGATCGTGATCGCCGAGCCGGGCGAGCCGGAAGGCCACCGGGTCCTCCCCCGCCGCGTGGGCGAGCTCGTCCATGAAGGTCTCGGTGCTGAAGGCGGTGTGGGTATGGCCCACGGAGCGCCACCACAGCACCGGCACGCCGGCCTCGGGGTTGTGCCCCTCGACGGCGAAGTGCTCGAAGCTATAGGGGAGGTCCTCGGCCCCCTCGACGGAGACCGGATCGACGCCGTTGTCCCGGAGTCCGCCCATCTCCTTCATGATGGACTGGCCGGCGAGGCGGTGCTGCCACGCCACCGGCCGGCCGTCGTCGTCCAGCGCCGCCCGCAGCCGGTGGACGAACAGCGGCCGGTAGCGCCCGCCCTGGATGTCGTCCTCGCGGGTCCACACCAGCTTCACCGGACGCCGGCCATCGGTGGCCTTGAGAATGCCCGCCACCTCCATGGCGACGTCGCCGTTGGGGGTCGCGCGGCGGCCGAAGCTGCCGCCGGCGAACTGCGTGTGCACCGCCACCTTCTCCGCGGGCACGCCGAGTGTCTTCGCCACCACGCCCTGGTCGATGGTCGGGATCTGCGAGCCCGCCCACAGCTCGTAGCCATCGCCGGTGGCGCGGATCACCGCGTCCAGCGGTTCCATCGGCGCATGGGCGAGGTAGGGGAAGCGGTACTCCGCCTCGATCACCCGCGTGCCACCATCGATGGCGGCCTGGGCATCGCCGTGGGCCTCCGCGGTGGCGCCGGGCTCACGGGCCAGGGGCGGCGAAGTCCTCGTACAGGGCCTCCGTACCCCGCTTCTCGGCCGCACTGTCGTCCCACTCCGCCTTGAGGGCATCGCGGCCCTTCTTGGCGGCCCAGAAGCCCTCCGCGAGCACCGCGACGCCCCGGGGGGTGCGCACCACGTCGACCACCCCCCGCACCTTGCGGGCCTCGCTGTCGTCCAGCAAGCGCAGGGTCGCGCCGAACAGCGGCGGGCGCAGCAGCACCGCGGTGAGCATGTCCGGGAGGTAGATATCCAGGGTGAACTGGGCCTCGCCGTTGCTCTTCTCCGAGGCGTCCACCCGGGGCACCCGGTGGCCGATCAGGCGGAAGGACGACGGGTCCTTGAGGCGAACCTCCTTCGGCGCCTCGCGCCGCCCGGCGGCCTCCGCGAGCTCGCCGAAACGCGCCTCGCGGCCGCTGCCGGCGTGACGGACGACGCCCTGGGCGACGCTCAGCTCGCTCGCCGGCACGCCCCAGCGCTCCGCCGCGGCGGCCACGAGCATGGCCCGTGCCGTGGCCCCCGCCTGGCGCAGCTGGTCCCAGGAGCTTGCCATCGCGGTGCTGCCCCCGGTGCCCTGCATACCGCCGAGCAGCGCGTTGCCGTAGAGCTCGGCGTTGGCGGGGGCCGGAGCAACCTGCACCCGCGACCAGTCCGCGTCCAGTTCCTCGGCGAGCACGGTGGCCACGCCGGTGTAGCTACCCTGCCCGAACTCGATGTGCTTCGAGATCACCGTGACGGTGTCGTCCGGGGCGATGCGCACGAAGGCATTGGGGGCCCAGCCCCCGCTCTCCGTCTCCGCCGCCATGGCGCGGGGACCGCCAAGGCCCCAGTGAAAACCGATGACGAGGCCCACCCCGGCGGCACCGGCCCCCTTCAGCAGGCGCCGCCGGGACGGCGAGAACGGCTGTGAATACGGCTGCTGCATGGTCACGCCTCCAGCTCGCCGGCCGCGCGATGGATGGCCGCACGGATACGCTGATACGTCGCGCAGCGGCAGACGTTGCCACGCATGGCGCCGTCGATGGCGTCGTCGTCGGGCTGCGGCGTCTGCTCGAGCAGCCCCACCGCCGACATCACCTGCCCGGACTGGCAGTAGCCGCACTGGGGGACATCCATCTCCGCCCACGCCTTCTGCACCGCGGCGGCGGCCGGACTCTCCAACCCCTCGATGGTGGTGACGGAACGATCGCCCACCGACTGCACCGGCAGCACGCACGAGCGTGTCGGGCTGCCGTCGAGGTGCACGGTGCAGGCGCCGCACTGGGAGATCCCGCAGCCGTACTTGGTGCCGGTGAGCCGCAGCTCATCGCGCAGGACCCACAGCAGCGGCGTGTCGGCGTCGACGTCCACGCTGTGGGTCTTGCCGTTGACCTTGAGGGTGATGCTCATAGTGCTCTCTCTCCGGGTCGGGCCACCGCGAAGGGTGGCAACTGTCCGAAAACGTACGACCCAGTGTAGTAGACGGTGCCCTCAACGCGAGCACCGTGCGCATCTCACCCCCGGCGCCCGCCACCGGCCCGGGCCACGCCGCGGCCGTCGTCGAACCGGACCTGATCGCGCCCGCCATCCTTGGCCGCGTAGAGGCTGCGATCGGCGTCGGCAAGGAGGTCATCGAGGGTGCGATGGCGATGGTCCTTGCCGGCGACGCCGACGCTGGCGGTCACCGCGATGATATCGTCGCCATGGTGAGCGCGGTGTGCGGCCACCGCCGCGCACAGGCGCTCGGCGAACGCCACGGCCTCGGCGAGCTCCGTCTCGGGCATCAGCAGGACGAACTCCTCGCCGCCCCAGCGGGCGAGCACGTCGTAATCCCGGACACTGGCACGGAGCACCCGGGCGACCGCCTTCAGCGCCTCGTCACCGCCGGTGTGTCCGTAGCGGTCATTGACCTGCTTGAAATGGTCGAGGTCGATCAACGCCAGTGACACCGGCCGGGCGTTGCGTACCGCCAGGTTCCAGATCCGCGCGCTGACATCGTGGAACGCCCGGCGGTTGTTGACGCCGGTGAGGGGGTCGATGCGTGCCAGCCGCTCCGCGCGGACGCGCTGAGCCTGCCCCTCGCGGAAACGATAGCTCAGCGCCAGGGCAAGCAGGGTCGCGTCGACCAGCATGCCGATGTCGACGGCACGGTAGGTCCAGGCATTGAACGGGATGAACCCCCATACCGCCATCGCCGTGACCGCGGCGCCGATCATCGACGAGACCGCGGCGAGCAGGAAATAGCGCGCGGCACGCAGGCCGGCGCGCACGGACACGATCCCCAGGGCGAGCATGATCACCGTGAACGCGATCATGAAGGTGAACGCCACCACCAGCGCCGCCGCCTGGTAGCCGGCGGTCACGGCGGCGAGCATCGACGCGGCACCCACGGCGATGTAGCCGATCACCGCCCGGCGCAGCCGCGGGAAATGCTCGCGGGTATCGAGAAAACTGAGTGCGAAGGTCAGCCCGGTGGTCGCGTAGGCGAGCATCAGCACCGGGTTCGACCACTGCGCCCAGCCCGTGCTCCGCGGCCACAGCCAGGCGAAGCCGTGACCGGTGTAGGAGAGGTTCATCAACAGGAAGGCACCGAGATAGAGGGCGTAGAGGGCGTAGCGGGCCTGCCGGAGCCCGGCGAACAGCATCAGGTTGTAAGCCACCAGGGCGAACAGGAAGCCGTAGAGGAACCCGTAGCCGTAACCGGTCACCAGGTCCCGTTCGGCGGCCGCCGCCGGGGTCTCGAGATAAAGGGGCACGACCATCGGGTCGGGGGTCGCCACCCGCAGATAGATTGTGGCGGCGCCGGGGGCGAAGCGATGATCGACCGCGAAGTAACGCCCCGCCACGGGCCGTGCGGCATGCGGTTCCCGGTCCCCGGTATGGTAGGCGGCCACGGTACGGCCGTTGCGACGGATGTAGACGGTGACGTCGTCCAGCCACGCCGTGGCCACGGTGAGGCGCGCCGGCCGCGGCTCGGCGGCGGCGTTGACCACCTCGAGACGGATCCATACCGGCCGGGCACCGATCCCGAAGGCGAGGACCGGCGATCCACCGGCAGAGAACCGGCCACCGCGGAAGGCCCCGACGGCCTCCGCCAGTGTCAGCGGCCCGCCGGTCTCGCGCAGGTAGCGGGCGTGCTCCCCGACCGGGCCACCGTCGCCGCCGGGCAGCCGTACCGGTTCCTGTGTCTGCGCCGCGACGACGGTGCGCGCAACCATCCACGCCGCCAGCACGAGCAGCGCCATCGGCGACAGACGGGCGATCATGGGTGGGTTCGCACGAGCTGTTTATCCGTTGGTTAACGGGGACCATGCCCCGCTCCAACTCTACCCCATGCCGGGTTGCCGTTCGATGTCGCCGGGCACCTCGGGGACACCGGGACCGGTCGCCGCCCCCCGGCGGCCGACTGTCGGCCCGCCGTGGCGGATGGCCCGCGGCTGACCCATGCTCCCAGGCATCCACGACGGCCAGAGGACCGGCCATGCGTACCCTCCCCCTGATACCGGCGATCCTGGCCGCGGCCGGCCTGGCGGCCTGCGGCGGCGGAAGCAGCGACGGTGGCGACCCGGTGACCGAACCCACACCCACGGACTACACCGTCGAACGGGTCTTTTCCGGCCTGAGCTTCCCCGGCGTCACCGACATCCAGGCCCCGCCGGCCCCCGACGCCCGGCTGTTCGTGGCGGAGAAGGCCGGACGCATCCGCGTATTCTCGCGCAACGACCCCGCTGCCGGCGCGGTCACCTTCCTGGACCTCACCGGCCGCGCCGACCTGGTTACCGACGGCGAGGGCGGCCTGCTCGGTCTCGCCTTCGATCCGGCGTTCGCGGGCAACGGGTACTTCTACGTCCACTACACGGCCGACAGCCCCCGGCGCATCGTCGTCGCACGCTTCACCGACACCGGCGTGCGCCCCGTGGACCCGGCGACCGAGGAGGTAGTGCTGGAGATCCCCCATCCGGGCACGGACAACCACTACGCCGGCGCCCTGGCCTTCGGCCCTGTGGACGGCATGCTCTACCTCACCGCGGGTGACGGCGGCGGCTCCTACGACCCGGACGACAATGCCCAGGACCGAACCAACCTGCTCGGCTCGGTGATGCGTATCGACGTATCCGTCACGGGCACCGGCGTGACGCCCAACTACGCTGTGCCCTCGGATAACCCCTACGCCGGCAACACCGCGGGGCTGCGCGAGGAGATCTACGCCTACGGATTCCGCAACCCGTACCGGCTGAGCGTCGACTCCGACCTCTCGGGCCAGCGGATATGGGTCGCCGATGTGGGTCAGGACGCCCGCGAGGAGGTGGACGTGGTCACCGCCGGCGGCAACTACGGCTGGGACTGCCGCGAGGGCAGCCTCACCGTCGACGCCAGCCTGCGTTCCAGCGCCTGCGACAGTCTCACGGACAGCGACTTCACCGCTCCGCTCACGGAGTACGGCCACGACCTCGGCGAGTCCATTACCGGCGGCTACGTCTACCGCGGCACGCGGCTGGCGGCGCTCACCGGCCGGTACGTCTTCGGCGACTTCATCAGCGGCCGCATCTGGGCCTACGACCGCGGCAGCGACGAGCGCGAGCTGCTCGTCGACACGGGGCTTTCCATTTCCACGTTCGGTACCGACGACGCCGGTAATCTCTACATCGGCGACTACGGCAGCGGCGCGCTCTACCGGCTCAGTCCGTAGCCGTCTCGCCGTCGCTACCTTCCGGCGCTCCGCCGAGGGTGTCGCGGAAGAAGGCGATCATGTCGGCAAGTGCGGCGGTATCGTCGCGGAACCACCAGCCCAGGGACAGCAGCATGTCCACGTGGTCCGCTCCTGCATAGCGGCGGACCACCACCCGCCGTCCCTGTGCCCGCGCCCGCTCCGCCAGCGCGGTGGTGTTGCGCGGCTTCACCGTGGTGTCCGCGGTGCCCGTGGCGAGGAACAGCGGCGGCCCCCGGGAGCCGACGATAGCCACCGGCTGGGTGGCGCGGAGGTCCTCGACGCCGGCGAACGCCCGCCGGGTGGCGCGCACGTCCAGCGGGAGGAAGTCGTACGGGCCGGAGAGCCCGGCCACCGCCGCCACCGGCAGCCCCTCTGCGCCGTCCGCACCGGTATAGCGCGGCGCAACCCCCAGCATCACGGCATTGTAGGCCCCGGCCGAATGGCCGGCCACGCCGATGCGTGCCGGGTCTCCGCCGTAGCGGGCGATGTGATCATGGGTCCAGCGCACC
The DNA here is from genome assembly GCF_000374645.1 of Arhodomonas aquaeolei DSM 8974. Classification (GTDB taxonomy): domain Bacteria; phylum Pseudomonadota; class Gammaproteobacteria; order Nitrococcales; family Nitrococcaceae; genus Arhodomonas; species Arhodomonas aquaeolei. The sequence continues at coordinate 43,308 of NZ_KB894805.1, read as the reverse complement.
GCCGCCGCGACGTCCTCCACGAACGCGGGGTAACGCACCGACGGCACCAGCCGGTAGTCCGGGATCACGGTCACGAAGCCGCGGGCCGCCAGCGCGTGGCCGACAAAGCCGTAGTCCTGGCGGCGCCCGCTGTCCCAGGAGCCGCCGTAGATGAACACGATCACCGGCGCGCCGGCCACCGGCGCCCGCGGGGCATAGACATCCAGGCGCTGACGCGGCCGCGTCCCGTACGAGGCATCCCGGGCAACGCGCCGGGCGCCATCGTCCCGGGGCATCACCGAGTCCAGCGCACCGAGCCGCGTACAGCCGGCGGCGAGCGCCACGAGCACCGCGATCGCCGGCGCCCGCCACATCGTCTTCAGGAAGGACATCGTCACCCCGAATCCCTATACTTGGCCGAATCCGGACGCTAACAGGGAAACGGGGGCGCCACGAGCGTGCCCGGGCAGTCACCAAGAATGAGCACCGATAACGCGGGCGCCGGCGAATCAGGCACCATGCCGCGACAGCCGCTGCCGCCGGCGGGCGGTTTCACCGCCGAGGACATCGGCCGTTACGACCATGTCACCCGCCTGCCAAGCCGGGTCCAGTGCCTGGAGCAGCTTGCCGCCGACCTCGACGGAATCGCGTACAGCGGCCGGCCGCGTACGCTGGTACTGGTCACACTGGCGGAGGCGCAGCATTTCAACGGCATCCTGCGTGCACTCGGCCATGCCTTCTCCGAGGACTTCATCCGCGCCGGGGCCCAGCGCGTCATCGAGTGCCTGGATGCAGGCGTGACGGTCTACAACGTCAGCGTGCTGAGCTTCGCGTTCGTCGTCGACAACGACGGCAGATACCCCCCGGAGCACACCGCGAGGAGCATCGCCACCCACTTCACCGACCCCGTCATGGTTCAGGACATCCCCATCCAGACCGCCGCGGGGGTCGGGCTGGTGGCACTGGACGCCGGCTTCACCGCCCCCGCCGAGGCACTGCGTGCCGCGCTCACCGCCGCACAGGACAGCCGCAGTTCCCACCATCCGTTCTCGTACTACAACCCGGGCTCGGATGCCGCCCAGCGCCGTGCCTTCCAGCTGCTGACCGACCTGCCGGAGGCGCTGGAGGCCGACGACCAGTTCACCCTGCACTTCCAGCCCCGGGTGTCGTTCGCGGACCGCCTCAGCCACAGCGTGGAAGCGCTGATCCGGTGGCAGCATCCCAGGCTCGGATGGATCTCGCCCGCGGAGTTCATCCCTCTGGTGGAGACCACCGCCCTCATCCGGCCACTGACGGCCCTCGTGCTGGAAACGGCGATCCGCCGGCTCAGCCGATGGCAGGACGCGGGACGCGATCTGGGCATCTCGGTGAACGTCTCGCCGCGCAACCTCACCGAGCCGGAGTTCCTGGGCCGCCTGCACGGCTGGCTCGAGCGCTACGGTGTGGACCCGCGGCGCCTGGAGCTGGAGTTCACGGAGGGGGCGGTCTCGCCGGACAACGCGCGGACACTGGAGACCCTGCGGCAGGTCCGTGCCCTGGGCATGACCGTGGCCATCGACGACTTCGGCAGCGGCTACAGCAATATGGCCTATCTGACCCGCATTCCGGCGGACGTGGTCAAGATCGACAAGTCCTTCGTGCTTGACCTGGACAGCGGCGAACAGGCCCGTTTTCTCGTTGGCAAGATCAATAATCTGGCGCACGGCCTAGGCTTCAGGGTGGTCGCGGAGGGTATCGAGACGGCAACGGCCTATGAATTCCTGGAGGGCATCGGCTGCGACGAGGGTCAGGGCTTCCACCTCGCCCGGCCGATGCCGGACGACCAGCTCGACGCGTGGCTGGTACGCTGATCCCGTGCCATACACCAGCGCCCAATATCGCCCGTCCCCTCGTCCGCGTATCGCCGCGCTCGCCATCCTGCTCGCCCTCGGCGTCATCGCCGGGGGCCGGGCCACCGCGGGTGTCGATGCCATCGACACGAACCGGCAGTGGGAGGCGCTGCCGGCCCCCGGGGACGACGGCGGCCGTACCACCCTGGCCGCCGCGGCGCAGGCCCTCCGGGACCTGCCGGTGACCCTGGCCGGGGTGCGCCTGGACGGCACCACGCTGAAGACGCTCGCCGCTACCCCGGCCGACGAGCCGCTGCTTCGCGCCGTGCGCGAAGGGCTCGGCCGGCCGGTGGACCTCACCGACCTGCTCTACTTCCTCGACGACGTCGCCGCCGCGCGCGGACGGCTGGACAGCGTGGACGTGCACTCCGGCCGGGCCCGGCGCGCGGGCATCCTGCTGCACCCCGACGGGGTCTTCGGCGACACGCCCCGGCGCTACGGCGGCCGGCGGCTCGACATCCGCCCGCCACCCAGCCCGCCGGACCTGGAACCGGCACCGGACGGCGCACCGCCGGGACCGCGCTGGACGGCACGCTACCCGAACCCCGCAGACGAGGCGGCACGGCTGCAGGCCCTGGTGGACGCCGGCTCCGCGGACTTCGCGGCGCGCCTGCTCTCGCTGATGGCCCAGTGCCGGGACCAGGGCGCGGAGGCGTATCTGTACTCGACGGTGCGCCGGCGCGAACGCGGTTACCTGATGTACGGCGCCTTCATCCTGGCACGGGCAAGGGGTCCCGAGGCGGTGGCGCGGCGGGCCGCCGAGCTGAAGCGGCTCAATGCCGGGTGGGGGCTGGACATCCCGATCCGCTGGCAAACCGACGACGGCTGGCGGGCCACAAAGGAGGCGGCCCGGCGTATGGCCGAGGCCTACAACGTGGTCTATGCCACGCGCAGCGGGGCCCGCCACTCCAATCACTACGACGGCGACGCCGCGGACCTGGTCGTCGTCGACCTGCCCCGCCGGCTCACCCTCGCCGCCCCGGACGGTGCCCGGCGGACGTTCGACCTCTCAGCGCCGGAGGAATCCCGCGACCTCGACCTGACGCCCCGCCTGATCGACTGGGTGGAGCGCCACTTCGACCTGCACAAGCTGCGCAGCGACTATCCGCACTGGACGGATCAGCGCGAGGGCTGATCCGGTGCCACGCCCCGCGCCCCGTTGAGAAAGATCCGTACCGCCTCGTCCACGCAGCGCTCGATCTCCGCCTCCGTGGCCGTGACCGGCTGGCCGAGCACCGCCTCCAGGTAGTGCGCGCCCTTGACGAAGTCCAGGAACTGCCGCGCGGCGGCATCCGGGTCGTCCAGGCGCAGGTGACCGCGCTCGCACTCGACGCGGAAATAGCGGGCGAGCGCGGCGCGCACCCGGCCCGGGCCCGTCTCGTAGAAGATCTGCCTCAGGTTGGCGTTGCGATGGGACTCGATGATCATCGCGCGGTGGGTACGGAGGGTATCCGGGTCGAGGAGCAGGCGGTTGAGCCGCATGCCCAGCTCGAAGAGCGCGCGCTCCGGCGGCTGCTCGAAGATCGACTCGTCCTCCAGCGGCGCGTACACGCTGGCGGCCTTGCGCTCCATGATCGCCCGGAACAGCGCCTCCTTGCTGCCGAAAAGGCGGTAGAGCGTCTGCATGGACCCGCCGGCCCGTCGACCGATCTCGCTCATGGTCGCCGCCTCGAAACCGCGCTCCAGGAACACCCCGGCAGCGGCATCGAGGATGCGCGCCGCGCGCTCACGGCCACGCCGGGTCGCGGGCGTGCACCCCGGCGTCTCGCTGTCAGCCATCGCTCACCTGTTCGGCCGTCACGGTCATGCCGCGAAAACTAACACTTGATAGAAACGTAATCTACGTTACGATTTCACGTCTTCACGTTCTCCATTGTCCAACGTTCCGTCGAGGTGCATGCCGTGAGGGGTATCAAACTGGTGGTGTTCGGCGTCGTGCTGGCCGCGGTGATCGCCGCCGGTGTGGTCTACGGCATAGAGTGGTACCGGGTCGGGCGCTTCATCGAGGAGACAGACAACGCCCAGGTCGCCGCCGACAGCGTCGCCATCCAGCCCGAGATCAACGCCCGCGTGGTCGATGTGCCGGTCGCCGAGAACCAGGTCGTCGACAAGGGCCAGCTCCTCGTCCGGCTCGAGGACAAGGACCTCACCGCCCAGCGGGACCGGGCTGCCGCGCAGCTGCGACAGGCCCGCGCCAACCTCCAGGCCACGGAGCGCCAGATCACCCTCCAGCAGGCACGCATCGAGCAGGCGGCCGCGCGGGTCGACTCGGCGAAGGCGGAGACCGAGCGCAGCCGGCTCGACCTCCAGCGCGCCAAGAGCCTGGAGAAACGCTCCTACAGCTCGCGCCAGGAGCTCGACAACGCCCAGGCCGCCTACCGGGTCGCCCGTTCGGAGGGACAGGCCGCCAGGGCGACGCTGACCGCCGAGAAGCGTCAGTTGCCAGTGCTCAAGGCGCAGCGGGACCAGGCCAGTGCCGCGGTGGCGGACGCCGAGGCCGCCCTCGCCTACGCCCGCCATCAGCTCGACAAGACGCGGATCGTCGCACCGGCCGCGGGCGTGGTCGGCGACGTCACCGTCGAGGCCGGCTCCATGGCCCAGCCCGCGCGCACCCTGCTGCACGTGGTGCCGCTGCCGGAGGTCTACGTGGTGGCCAACTTCAAGGAGACGCAGATCGCGCGCATGGAGATCGGCCAACCGGTTGATATCCACGTCGACGCCTACCCGGACCGGGTATTCAAGGGCCGCGTGGCGAGCCTCTCCCCGGCCACCGGCGCGCAGTTCAGCCTGCTGCCCCAGGACAACGCCACCGGCAACTTCAACAAGATCGTACAGAAGGTGCCGGTGCGCATCCGCGTGACCGAGCCGCCGGAACGCCTCGCACTGCTGCGCCCGGGGCTGTCGGTGGTCCCGGAGGTGGACACCCGCGAGACCGGCGAGGGCCGGGTCTATCGCAATCAGGATCGCAACCCCCTCGCCGACGCGGATCAGGGCGAGCGTAGCGGCCCGGACGACAACCGCGACGGCGGGCGGCCGTGACCCACGTCACCGACATGCCGCCCTGGTCCCAGCGACTGGGGTTCGTGGCCGCGGTGTTCGGGATGTTCATGGCGATCCTGGACATTCAGATCGTGGCGAGCTCGCTCAACGAGATCCAGGCTGGCGTGTCCGCCACCGAGGACCAGATCTCCTGGGTGCAGACGGCATACCTGATCGCGGAGGTCGTGATGATCCCCCTGTCGGGGATGCTCACGCGCATCCTCTCCACCCGGGTCGCGTTCGTCGTCTCCTGCGGGGGGTTCACCCTGGCGAGCCTGGGCTGCGCGATGGCGAGCTCTGTGGGCACGCTCATCACCCTGCGGGCCGTGCAGGGCTTCCTCGGGGGGGCCATGATCCCCATCGCCTATGCCATCAGCTTCTCGATCTTTCCCCGTAGGGTGATGGGCAGCGTGCAGGCGGTGATGGGGCTGGTGGCGACCATGGCGCCGTCCATCGGCCCCACCATCGGCGGCTACATCACCCAGACGATGAGCTACCACTGGCTGTTCCTGGTGAACGTACTGCCCGGCATCCTCGTCAGCCTCGCGATCTGGAACACCCTCGCCCTGGACCACGGCAACCGCTCCCTGCTCAGGCGCCTGGACGTCCCGGGGCTGGTGTTCATGGCGGTCTTCCTCGGCACCCTCGAATACATCCTCGAGGAAGGTCCCGGCGACGACTGGTTCGCCAGCGCGCTGATCCGGGACATGAGCGTGCTGTGCGCGGTGGCGGGCGTGGCGTTCTTCGTGCGGATGTTCCGCACCGATCACCCGATCGTCGACCTGCACGCGTTCCGCAACCGCAACTTCGCCATCGGTGCGGCGCTCGGGTTCTGCCTGGGGATCGCCCTGTACGGCCTGACCTACCTGATGCCGCTGTTCTTCGGCATCGTGCGCCAGTACAACGCCCTGCAGATCGGCGAGATCATGTTCGTCACCGGCGCGGCGATGTTCGTGTGCGCACCGATCGCCGGACGCGCCTCCGATCACATCGACCCACGCATCCTCCTCGCCATCGGGTTGACGCTGGTGGGTACCGGCACCGTCATGAACGCCCACATGACCAGTGAGGCCGGTTACGAGCTATTCTTCTGGCCCCAGGTGATCCGCGGCGCCGGCATGGTGCTGTGCATGATCCCCATCACCCGCATCGCCCTGGGCACCCTGCCGCCCCACGAGGTGGGCAACGCCAGCGGACTGTTCAACGTGCTGCGCAACCTGGGCGGGGCCTTCGGCCTGGCGATGATGGACACCATCCGCGACGTACGCTTCGACTTCCACTGGAGCCAAATCATCCCCGCGATCGACACCGGCCGCGCCACCGTCGTGCACGAGCTCCAGGCCCAGACCCAGCAGCTCACCGGCGCCGTCGCGGATCCGCGGGCGGGCGCCATCGCCAATCTGGCACGACGCATCGGCGTCGAGGCACAGACCATGGCCTTCAACGACATCTTCCTGTGGCTGGGGATGATCTATCTCTGCGCCGTCCCCGTCATGCTGCTCATGAAGCGCCCCACCATGGCGACGGGCGAGGCCGGCCACTGACGCGGCGACCGTCCGTCGGCCCGGCACACGGCGACCGTGCCGTTCAGCCCGGGTTCAGGCACGCGGGGGCATAACGGTTAGGTACCGAACCCCGGCATCCGGCCCTACCACCGGAAGGAGTACCGTCATGCGCCTGCGTACACTCACCCTCATCGCCGCGGCCGCCGCCCTGGGCATCGGCGCCGCCGTCGCCAGCCCCCGGGCGGACGCCCGCGAGTACGTCGAGAGCGGTGTCACCATCCACTTCGGCTACCGTGACCCGGCCCCCTACTACGGCGACTACCGGGGCTGGTTCAACCGGCACGACGGCTACCGCTACCGCGACCGCCACCACCACCGCGGCCGCCACTTCGCGCCACCGGCCTTTCGCCACCACGGTGGTCCGCCCGGACTGCGCCACAAATTCGGCTACCGGGAGGACCATGATCGCTACGGTCGTGGCTTCGGCGGCCGCAACGACTGGGACGATGGACACGACCGGCACCGGCGGCACAAGCGCATCGACTGACCCCCGCGCGACACACCGATAGCGTGTGCCGCGCCCTCACGGACCGGCCTTGCCGCACGGCAACGGCCGGACCACAAGATGAGACCGGCCTCAGGCTGGATCGGTTGTGTGCCTCATGACCGGGCAGTCGCCGGACGACGCGGGTTCGCCAGCATGGGGCTGCCCGTCACCGGGTCCTCGATCAGGGTGCACTCGATGCCGTAGAGCCGGCGTACCAGCGCCGGCGTCACCACCTCGGCCGGCGGCCCCTCCGCCACCACGTCACCGTCCAGCATCGCCACCATGTGATCCGCAAAACGGCAGGCGCTGACGAGGTCGTGCACGACCATGACCACCGTCTTGCCGCTCGCCGCCAGCGCCCGGATCAGCTCGAAGACCTCGAGCTGGTGGCCCAGATCCAGGGCGGAGGTGGGCTCGTCGAGGAGCAGCAGCGGCGTCTGCTGGGCGATCGCCATCGCGATCCAGGCACGCTGGCGCTGACCGCCGGAGAGCGCGTCCAGCGGTCGGTCGGCCAGGGCCTCGATGTCCGCCACGGCAAGGGACTCCGCCAGGACCCGCTCGTCCTCCGCCGACCACTGCCGCATCAGGCCCTGATGCGGGTGACGGCCGAAACGGATCAGCTCCGCGACAGTCAGGCCCTCCGGCGCCACCGTGTGCTGGGGCAGCAGCGCAATCCGGCGGGCCACCTCCCGGGTCGGCAGGTCCCGGATATCCCGGCTGTCCAGCACCACACCGCCACCGCTCGGCGGGTGCAGCCGCGCCAGCCCGGCAAGCAGGGTGGACTTGCCACAGCCGTTGGGGCCGACGATGGCCGTGACCCGACCGTCCGGCAGCGCGAGGCTGAGCTCGCGGACGATCGTGGTCCGGCCGTAGGCGAGGCCCAGACGGTCGGCCTGCAGGCGGCTGTCACCGTCGGTCACGGGTCGATTCACGGGGTCATCCTCGATGCACGCAGCAGGATCCAGAGCAGATAGGGACCGCCGACCACGGCGGTGACGATCCCGACCGGGATCTCGATGGGCGCGAGCAGCAGCCGTCCGGCCAGGTCCGCGAGCACCATCACCAGCGCGCCGGCCAGCGCGGCACCGACCACCGGCACGCTCGCCGGCGCGGACAGGTGACGGGCGATCTCCGGGCCGACCAGCCCCACGAGCCCCACCGGCCCGGCGACCGCCACCGCCAGCGCGGTGAGCAGCACGGCCACGGCCAGGGAGAGCCAGCGGCAGGCTCGCACGCGCACGCCCAGCCCCTGGGCGGTGAAGTCGGAGAGACGCATCACCGTCAGCGTCCGCGCCAGTGCCAGGGCCGCCGGCAATCCGACCGCGACCCCCGCCCCGAGCACCCACACGGCATCCGCAGAACGGGCATTGAGGGTGCCGACGGTCCAGGGATAGGCCTGGTTGGCGGCGTCGATCGCCACGCGGGCGAGCATGAGCTGGGTTACCGCCCCGAATAGGGCACCTATGGCGATACCGGCGACGATGAAGCGGTACCCCCGCGTGCCGGTGCCACCCGCAAGGCCGAAGGCCAGCGCCGTGGCAGTGGCCGCGCCGACCAGGGCCATGGCCGGCGGCGCGACGGCGATGCCCACCCCCAGCACCGAGGCCACCGCGAACGCCGTCGCGCCGTTGTCGATGCCGATGATGCCGGGCGTGGCCAGGCGGTTGTGCGCCAGCGTCTGCATCAGGCAGCCCGCCACCGCGAAGGCGGTGCCGGTGAGGATACCCGCAAGCAGCCGCGGCCCGCGCAGCGCCTGTATCAGAAAGCGCGTGACCGCATCGCCGCCGCCGAACAGCGCGGTGACGGCGTCGTGCGGCGCCACCACCGTGCTGCCCAGCGACAGGGCCATCACCGCTGCCGCGGCGAGCAGGAGCGCGAGCAGCAGGTTCGCCCGCTGTGTGCGGCGCTGGACCAGCAGCGTGCGCCCGCCGGGCAGGCGCAGCACCGCAGTGTGCGCAGGGGAGCGGGAAACAGCGCCACCGGACATCGCCACGGTCACAGCGTCGGCAGCCGCCGGGCACGCACCACGGCGATCAGAACCGGCGCACCCAGCAGCGCGGTGAGCACCCCGATGGGCAGCTCCGAGGGCTGAACCACCAGACGCGAGACGACGTCCGCCGCCACCACGACCAGCGCCCCCAGGGGCACGCTCAGCCACAGCGTGCGGCGGATATCCGGACCGGCCAGCGCCCGGGCGGCGAAGGGTACGACCAGGCCGACGAAGGCGATTGGCCCGGCCACCGCGGTGGCGGCCCCCACCAGCAGCGCCACGGCGATCACCGCGAGCAGCCGCACCGTCCCCGGCCGGTGCCCCAGCCCGGCGGCAACCCGGTCACCGAGGGCCAGCGCCGCCAGCGGCCGGGCGATGGCGAGGGTGATGAGCGCGGCCGCCGCCAGCGACGGCAGGATGCCGGAGAGATCGGACAGGCGCCGCCCGGCGACGCTGCCCACCACCCAGAACCGGATCTCGTCGGCGGTGCGCTGGTCGACGAGCAGCAGCATGGACGTGAGCGCGGCGAGCAGACTGGAGAGCGCCGCGCCGGCCAACACGAGGCGCACCGGATCGTCCCCGACGCCGCGCAGCCGCCCGGCGCCGATGGCGCACAGGCAGCCACCGAGGGCACCGAGCTGGGCCACGGTGCTGCGCAACGTCGCCGCGCTCGCCCCCAGGGTGAGCGCGACGGCCACGGCGAAGGCACTGCCGGCGCTCACGCCCAGCAGGCCCGGCTCGGCCAGCGGGTTGCGCGTCACCGCCTGCAGCAGCGCCCCGGCGACGCCGAGGGCCGCCCCCACCACCAGGGCGATTACGGTGCGCGGGGCCCGGAGCTCGAAGACCACGAACCGCGCCTCCTCGCTGCCGTGACCGAGCAGCCCGGCCAGCGCCGGGCCGGCGTCGACGCTGCCGGCCCCGAGCAGCAGGCTGGCGAGACACGCCAGGGCGAGCACGGCGGCGCAGGCGGCGGTCAGCCCGGTCATGCGCATGCGCGTCCCCGCCTCCCCCACCCGGGGGGCTCCGTTCGAACCGGCGGCGGTCACTGCAGGACCGCCGCCTCGATGTCGTCCAGCACCGCCTCTGCGGCGAGCGGCCCGGACGCGCTGGTCCAGAGCTGACCGTCCACGGGGACCACGCGCTCGCGCCGGACGACGTCGAGTCGCCGGAACGCCGGCGAGGTACGGGCCGCGTCCAGGGCCTCGCGGCCGTCGGCGTTGAGGGTGGCGAGGAAGAGCCAGTCGCCGTCGATGCGCGACAGCGCCTCCAGGCTGAGGGGGTCGCTGTGGGGGCGGTCCCCGCCGACCAGTCCGGCGGTCTCCACGTCGAAACCGGCAGCGCCGAGCAGCCCGGTGGCGAACAGCCTAGACGACATCACCATGGGCCCCTGCGGCATCCAGCGGACGAGATAGGCGGTGCGGTCATCGGCGTTGTAACGCCCGGTCACCGCGGACGCGATCCGCGCAGCGCGGTTCTCCACGCGCGCAATCGCCTCGTCCATGGCCGGCGTCTGCCCGAGCGCACGGGCGTAGAGCTGCGCCTCGTCCTTCCAGGCATCGGCGCGGAAGCCCTGAACATCCGGGACCACCGTCGGTGCGATACCGGAGAGCAGTTCATACTGCGCCCGCGGCAGCCGCGGCGAGGCCAGGATCAGGTCGGGGCGCTGCGCGAGCACCGCCTCGACGTTCGTCTCCCGGGGCGTACCGACGATGGCCACATCCCCGGCGCGATCCTGGATATAGCCCGCGACGCCATCGCCCCCGCGGGTGGTGACCGCACCCACCGGCGCGACATCCACCGCCAGGGCGGCGTCCAGTGCGCCCTCGTAGAGGGTGACAACGCGCTGCGGCGTACCGTCGATATCGACCTCTCCGTAGGCCGTCACCACCGTGCGCGCGTCCGCCACCGGGGTCGCCGCGAGGGCGACCATGAAAACCAGCGTCATCGCAAGGATACCGTGGATACGCTCGGCCGCTGCTGTCTGCTGCATGGGTCAGATCTCCCGTCGGCCAACGTCAGGCGTCGCGCCGCCAGTCGACCTGCAGCGACTCCTTCCAGGCAAAACGCACCAGGTGGTCACCCACCACCTGCTCGAGACGCGCCAGGGACTCGCCGTCGCCAGCCCGGCCGGAGAGGACCAGCACGCCCTCGCCCGCCGCCATCTCGATATCGCCGAAGGGGAAATGGACCTCGCCGCGCTCGTCGTCGAAGCGGGCCTCGACCTTGTGGCCGAAGTGTCGGCAGAGTTTCTTGAGATTCACGGCGGGCTTCTCGGTGGTAACGGTGGCGCGGGTGGTGACCATGATCACGCTCCCTGGTGGATGGCGGAGTGGACGTGCGGCGGGACCGGCGGAGCGGCGGACCCTTAAAGTCCACCCTTCGCCGCTCCCCACTGCACACGGAGCCGCCCGCAAAGGCCTCCCCGCGGGCGAAGGCAGGGCCGCACGGATACGTTAACAAATGATAATTATTCGCTATCGCATATTCAACGCCTGCACAGGTCCTGCCCACGACCGCGGCGGCCCGCCCGATCCACGGCACGGCACACGTGCTGCCGGGTGACACCAATGTCCCTGAGCAGGTGGTCATCCATGTCCATCACCCGGTTCAGGGCAAGACGGGTCCGCCACGCCCGGAGACGGCGCCGCACGGCATCGCGCAGCGCACCGACGAGCCCCGCGGAGGACGACGGTGCGGACCCGCCCCGGCGGGCGCATTCGGTGGTGTTCGGCGTATCGTGGTGGACGGCCATTGCGCTTGCCTCCCCGGTGGTAGCGCCTGTCCGGCGCCTCCGTGACTGTTGGGGAGAGCATGTGCCGCGGACATTGTTAACTCAAACAAAAAGGAATAAATTCGCCTTTCAGTTTTTGTTAACGGAAATGCCATGAGCGCCCATCCGGAGTCCCGCCCCGCCGCCGGGGCACTGCCGCTGCTGGAGCACGACGTGCTGCGCACCTTCGTCGCCATCGCAGAGACCGGCAGCTTCACCCGGGCGGCACGGCAGGTCTTCCGCACGCCGGCGGCGGTGAGCATGCAGATCAAGCGCCTGGAGGAGACGCTGGGTCGGGCGGTGTTCGTCCGTGAGCCGCGGCGCACGCGGCTCACGCCGGAGGGCGAGGCCCTGCTCGGCTATGCCCGGCGGCTGCTGGAGCTCAACGAAGAGGCGGTGTCGCGGTTCCTCTCCCCTGCCGTGGACGGCTCGGTGAGCCTGGGCACGCCGGACGACGCTGGCACCCGGATCCTGCCCGGCGTGCTATCGCGCTTCGCGCGCACCCACCCGGCGGTGCAGGTCACGGTGCGCGTGGGCCGCAGCGGGGATCTGCTGGAACGCCTGGATGCCGGCGAGCTGGACCTGCTGCTGATGACCGCTAGCAACGAGGGGCAGGAGGATCGCCGCGGCGAGGTGGTCTACAGCGAACACCTGGTCTGGGCAGGCCGCGAGGGCGGTGTCTGCGCGGGGCGAACGCCGTTGCCCCTGGCCCTGGCCGAACACGGCTGCGCCTGGCGGGCGATGGCGCTGGAGGCGCTGGACCGCAGCGGCCGGGACTACCGCATCGCCTACACCAGCGAGCACTGCGCCGCCCAGGAGGCGGCGATGCTCTCCGATCTCGCGGTGGCCCCCTTCCCCCGGAGCCTGATCCGCCCGCCCCTGCGCGTGCTGGACGCGGATGCCGGTCTGCCGCCCCTCGGGGCCTACCGGATCCAGCTCCTGCGCGCCCCCGGCCGCGGCAGCGCCGCGGACGCCCTCGCCGAGCACGTCATCGAGCGCTTCCACGCCATGAGCCGGTAGGAGACCCGGGCGCTAGACGCTCGCCCCCCGATCCACCGCCTCGATCAGCGCGTCGGCGGAGTCCACCACCCGGCCGAAGTTGAGGGAGAAGGCCTTGAGCGTCGCACGGTGCATCTCCGGATCATAGTCGGCGGTGGCGTCATCGACGAGGGCGCAGTGATAGCCGCGGTCGGCGGCATCGCGCACGGTAGTCTCCACGCAGGCGCTGGTCACCACGCCGGCGACCACCAAGGTATCGATGCCCATGCGGCGGAGGACGTCATCAAGGCCGCTGCCGTTGAAGCCGCCGTTGGTGGTCTTGCGCACCACGGTCTCGCCCTCGATCGGGGCCAGCTCGTCACGGACCGCGAAATCCGGATTGCCGGACCACCAGATGTCCCGCGCACCGGTGACGCGCTCCAGGTTGCGCGTCCACTCGCGAAAGCGCGGCGGGCACTCGCGCAGGTCCTGGTAGCGCGAGCCGAGCACCAGGTGCACCACCGCGATCCCCTCGCCGCGGAAGAACTCCAGCATCCGGCGGATGGCAGGCACGGTGACACCTTCCAGGCGCTCGTTGTAGTAGTCCATCGCGCCCGGGGCGACCGCCTCGATCGCCCGGCCGAGGCCGCGGGCGGGTGAGGCGTCGTGGTACTGCATGTCGATGATCAGCAGCGCCATGCGCTCACGGCGTGACAGGTCGACCGCAGGGACGAGGTCGAACAGCGGGGACAGGGCGTTGGTCATCGGTTCAGGGCCTCCCGCGCTCGCGCGCAAGCAGCCGGATTCCGGCCAGGATGAGGATGATGGATACGCCGACGGTCACCGTGGCGATGGCGTTGATCTCGGGGGTGATCCCGATCCGCAGCATCGACCAGATATGCATCGGCAGCGTATTGCGTGAGCCGGTGAGGAAGAACGTTACCGGCAGTTCGTCGAAGGAGAGCGTGAACACCAGCAGCGCGCTGCCGATGATCGCGGTGCGGATGGAGGGCAGCGTCACCAGGAAGAACGTCTGCCACATGCCCGCGCCCAGATCCATGCTCGCCTTCTCCAGGTTCGGGTTGACCCGTTCCAGCCGCGCGAGCACCTGGGTCACCACGATGGGCATCCACACCAGGCTCTGGCCGAGGATCACCGTGCCCAGCGACAGGCCCACGTCCACCCGGTGGAGGATGATCAGCAGCGCCAGGCCGGTGATCAGCTGGGGGATGATCAGCGGCAGCAGCAGCGCGCGCTCCACGCCGGTGCGCATGCCGCCGCCGAGGCGGCGCAGGGTCAGCGCCAGCGGCACCCCCACCACGGTGGTGATGACCACGCAGGCGGTGGCGACGAACAGGCTGTTGCCCACCGCCGCAATCATCTCCGCGTCCTGCCAGAGCACGCGGTACCAGTGCAGCGACCACGACTCGATGGGCCACGCGAGGATCCGGCTCTCCTGGAAGGAGAAAGCCACCAACACGATCAGCGGCAGGTAGAGGAAGGCGAATATCGCCGCGGCCGCCGCCGTGAACAGGCGCCGGGCCGCGTTGCCGGACGTCGATGCATTCATAGTCATGCGTTCCGCCCCAGGCCGCGGGCGACGAGCGAGGTCACGCCCAGCAGCGCGAAGACCACCAGCAGCACGATCACCGCGAGGGCGCTGCCGAACGGCCAGTTAAAGGCGGCGCCGAACTGCTCGATGATGACGTTGGCGATCATGATGTCGGAGCTGCCGCCGAGGAGCTTGGGCGTGATGAAGTCGCCGAAGGACAGGCAGAACACCACCGTCGCCCCCGCCGCCAGCGCGGGCACCGTCAGCGGGAAGACCACGTGCCTGAAGGTCGGCAGCGGCGGCGAGCCCAGATCACGGCTGGCCTCGATGTAGCTGCGCGGGATCTTCTCCAGCGCGGCGTACACCGGCAGCGCCACGAAAGGCAGGAAGATGTAGATCAGCGCAAGGCAGATGGAGAACTTGTTGTAGAGCAGCAGCGGGGTCGGGTCCTGGATGATCCCCAGGTTCACCAGCAGCGTGTTCAGTATCCCCTCGCGGCCGAGGATGATGGTCCAGATGTAGGCGCGCAGCAGAAAGCTCGTCCACAGCGGCACCACCAGCAGGAAGAACAGCAGATTGCGCCAGCGCCGGGCGTACACGGCCAGGTAGTAGGCGAGCACATAGCCGAGCACCGAGGCGACCACCGTGACCGTGGTGGCCACCAGCACGGAGTTGCCGATGACGTGGGCGTACACGCCGCTGCCCGCGATCTTGGCGTAGTTGTCCACGGACAGTGCCGGACGGATCGTGTAGAGGTCCTTCTCCCAGAAGCTGAAGATCGCGACCATCGCGTACGGCAGCACGATGAACACCAGCGTGTAGAGCAGTGCGGCGCCCCCGGACGCGAGCTCCAGGCGGCGGCGTCCGAGACGCCGCAGCAGCGACACCGCAGGGGCACCGACGGCAGCACCACCGGCGGCCGTGGCCACGCCCTGGGCCCTACTCACCGCGCGCCTCCAGCGCAAAGGCATGCAGCTGCGTCTCGGGCAGCTGGAGCAGCACGGTGGTGCCGAGCCGTTCGCCGATGTCGCCGGGCAGGCGCTCGCCGCGCTCGTGGAGCTCGATGCGGGTGCCGTCCGGCCCGCGGAGGACGAGCTTGCGGTCGACCCCGAGGTAGACCATGTCCTCCAGCCGGGCGGAGACGACATTCTCCCGCGCGGCGAGTCCGGTAGCGAACTGGATGTGCTCCGGACGGACGATCAGGCAGGCCGCCATACCGGGGCGCAGGTCCGTCGCCGCCCCCGCGGCGGCGGCGATGCGGGCGCCGTCCTGCAGATCCACCACCACCCGGCCGTCGGCGGCGTCCACCACCCGGCCCTCGAACCGGTTGGAGGCACCGACGAACTCCGCGACGAACAGCGAGCGCGGGTGCTCGAACACCTCGGAGGGGGCGCCGAGCTGGCGGATGCGGCCGCTCTCCATCACGGCGATGCGGTCGCTCATCACCAGCGCCTCCTCCTGGTCGTGGGTGACGTAGACGAAGGTGATGCCGGTGTCGCGCTGCATGCGCTTGAGCTCGAGCTGCAGCCCGCGGCGGAGCTTGGCGTCGAGCGCGGAGAGCGGCTCGTCGAGGAGCAGCACCTCGGGCTCCTTGATCAGCGCCCGGGCGAGCGCGACGCGCTGCATCTGGCCGCCGGACAGCGCGTCCGGATATTCGTCCATCCGTCCCGCAAGCCCCACGCGCTCGAGCATCTCCCCCGCCCGGCGCCGCCGTTCGGCACGGGCGACGCCGTCGAAGCGCAGGCCGTAGCCGACGTTCTCCGCGACGCTCATGTGCGGGAACAGCGCGTAGTCCTGGAAGACGGTGTTCACCCGCCGCCGGTGCGCGGGGACGTCGTTGAGGGACTGGCCGTTCATGTAGACGGCCCCCTCGCTCGGCGCCTCGAAGCCGCTGATGATCCGCAGCGTCGTGGTCTTGCCGCTGCCGCTCTCGCCGAGCAGCGTCAGGAACTCGCCGCGCCGGATGTCGAGATCGACATGGTCCAGCGCGACGAACCCGCCGAAACGCTTGGCGACACCATCGAGGCGGATCACCTCACCCGTTTCAGTCAACATTGGCCGCCTTGATCTCGTTCCAGACCTCGAGGTACTTACCGCGACGCGGGATCTCCCGCCAGAAGTTGATGTTGCGGCGGAAGCTCTCGTCCCTGGCCATGATCGATTTGGCGAACGCCTCCGCGGGCAGGTGCGCCTCGGCCTTCGGGTTGGTGACACCGAAACCGCTCGACTCGTAGACCTGGGCCATGACCTCCGGCGAGATCAGGTAGTTTATGAAGGCGTGGGCGAGATCGCGGTGCTCGGTGCCGGAGACGATGAAGTTGGAGTCCAGGAACGCGGTGGTGCGCTCGGGGGTGCACTGCACGACATTCACGCCCTGGTCCTTGAGCTGCTCGGTCACGTAGCTCCACGACAGCGTCGCCACCACCTCGCCGCTAGCGAACAGCTGGGTGATCTGTCCGCCCGTGGACCAGTAGGTCCGCACCAGCGGCTTCTGCTCGATCATCTTCTGCTTGACCTTCTCGAGCTGCTCGTCGGAGAGGGTCCAGATGTTGTCGTAGCCCATGTAGGCGGCGACGGTGCCGAGGGTGGCGACGTCGTCCCACATGGAGATCCGGCCGCTGTAGCTGTCGTCGAAGAGCACGTCGAAGCTGCAGCCGTCGACCTCGTCGGCGTTGACGGTCACCGGCAGCACGTCCCAGTCATTGGGCACGCCGTACTGGCGGCCGTCCTGGCGCAGGAAGCCGAGCTTCTGGAACCTCGGGTAGAGCTGTCCGAAATTCGGGATCCTGTCCAGATCCACCGGCTCGACGAAGCCGGCGTCGATGGCGGGCTGCGCCAGCGAGCTCACGATCACGACCACGTCGTACTGCGTGTCGCCGGCGGCGAGCTTGGCCATGTACTCGTCGTTGGAGCCGACGTAGGTGCGCTTGACCTCGACGTCGTGCGCCTCCTCGAAGGGCTTTACCCACTGGTCGTTCGCCAGCCCCTCCCAGGTCAGCACACGCAGGACGTCATCCGCGGCGCTGGCGCGGAACGAGGCACCGGCCACGAGGGCCAGGCCGGCGGTGCCGAGCACCAGGGCCCGGGCGAGTGGCAAAGACGACGGACGTTTCTCGGACATGCATTCCTCCGGACCCCGCGGGTCGTTTCTGAAGGCGGCCTTGCGGGTCACGGATCTCGACCGACGCTCCCCGGGCTTCATCGCAGTCTATGGAGCGTTGTGGCGACGCGGCAACAGAATGCGGCACCGCAATATGACGCGCTCTGTTATAGTTAATGCGACATAATGCGACAGGTGTCATCCAAATGGCGAGTGACGACTTCCCCCGCAACCTCCGGCTGGTGTGCAGCTACACCCGCTCCATCGCCGACACCTGCCGCCGCCTCGGTGTGAATCGCCAGCAGTTCCATCGCTATCTCTCGGGGGACAGCCGGCCCGGACTCCAGCGCCTGCGCCTCATCAGCGACTACTTCGGCTTCGAGGAGTCGGAGATGCTGCTGGACCACGAAACCTTCCGGCGGCTCGTGGCCGTCAAGCGCCCGGTGGCCGGCGAATTCTCCGCCATCTCCGAGCGCATGCGCGACATCCTGCTGCTCAACCCGGACAGCCACGAACGGCTGCGCGAGTACACCGGCTACTATTACAACTACTTCTGCCCGGCGGAGCACCCGGGCCGGCTGATGCGGGGATTCATCCAGGTGACGGAGGACAGCGGCTTCGTGTTCAGCCGCAACATCGAGCGCTACCCCGACGACCCCAGGCAGACCACGCTCAAGTACAACGGCCTGTTCGTCCACTCGGGGCAGAACGTGCTGATGTTCGAGCGGGAGGCGAGCGTGGGGAAAATGGTGTGGCTCACCGTCCTCTACGCGCGGGACCGCGACCAGCCCTCGCTCATGCCGGGCCTGACCCTCGGCGTGACCGGCACGGCCGACCGCGGCATCGCCTGCTACCGCGTCATCCTCCAGTACCTCGGCCGCGACGTGCCCCTGCGCGAGACCCTGCGCGGCTGCGGCCTCTACGACCTGGACGACCCGCGGATCGACCCCGCCATCCGCGAGCGCGTACGCAACGAGATGCAGCCGGAGGAGGCAGCGTTCAGTTTCCGGTTGTGACCCGCCTGCACCACGGGTCACAACCGGGATTGATGCCTTCCCCGGGCCTGAGGCACCGACGTGCAGAGGGCGCTGCCGGGCCAGGCACGCCTATCCCGGTATCCGGTAACCCAGGTTCGGCAGCTCTCGGACCGAGATTGATTCACGCCCGCTGCGGCCGGCCCGGAATCACTCGGGGAATTCGCCGACACGGAAATTGACACAAAGAAAAACCGGGAAATCAACAGCACAAACACCTGCAAATCAATCCCCGAAGTATCGTTTTTTATTTCACACACCCCGGGACAACAGCCCGCCCCCGCCCCATCGACATAAAAAGCATAATAGAAACTTGTTAAATCAGGAGCTCTGCGCCCCCCAGCGCTTCCGGAATCGTCGATCACCTGGTCGCAGGCCGCCGGACAGGCGCTTCCCGCCCACCCCCGTTAACTCCCCTCAACCGTGGGACAACGCGAACCAGGATCGCCAATATTGCGCCTGAAAGAGCCCTCTGCTACGTTCAATTCGTCTACCAATAGACAACAAAAAAACTTCCAGACGTCGTCAGAAAAAAGCCACCCACCACAGGCGACGACGCTCTCGGACAAGGGGGAAAACAAATGAATAATAAAAAAAATGCCTGGCCATTCTGTGCCGTTTTTATTGCGTCAGCATCTGTGCTGGCGGTCAGCGCGGCACACGCGACCGATTACACGTGGGACGGCTCGGAGTCCCCCGACTGGTTTACCGACGCTAACTGGGCGGATGGCACCACGCCTCCGAGCACTATCCCGCCAATCAACAGGGTCGTCACCATTTCCGGGCCCTATCCGGATGCGCCGGCAATAGAATCCGACGCCTCGGTGATAGACCGGCTTGTCGTGGCGACGGGCTCCGACGGCTCGCTGACCGTCTCCAACGGCGGCTCGCTTGAAACCAAGCGCGGATTCCTGGGCACGGCGTCCGGCGCCGACGGCACAATCGCCGTCACCGGCTCCGGCACGCGGTTCGACGTGACCAGCGAGCTGACGGTGGGGATCAACGGCACCGGCACGTTCATGCTCGGCGGCGGCGCGTCCGCTGAGGTCAACTCGCTTTACGTCGGTTCGCAGGACCTTCAGAACGATTACCCGGGAGGAGAGGGTACGGGCATCGTCACAGTGGACGGTGACGGAACCGTTCTCAGGCCTGGAGCAACCACGCTCGCCGGCGAGGGAACGGCCACGATGAACGTGACCGGCGGCGCGACGGTCAGTACCGGCGGCACGTTCACGATTGCCTCCGACAGTACCGGCGTGGGCTCGCTCACGGTCTCGGGTGACGGCAGCGAATTCGTATCGACCGGCTTTCTCAACGTGGGTGACAACGGGACCGGGTCGGTCACGGTCACCAACCGGGGTTCGCTCACGGCGGCACCGATTCTGCTGGGATACCGGCCGCGAGCGGAGGGGTTCCTGCTGGTCGACGGACCGGGCACCGTGGTAACGGCCGAGGACTATCTCATGCTCGGTTATCACGGGCCGGGCGACGCCACGCTACGCAATGACGCCACCATCCGGATCACGGGTGGGCGGGGCGTCGTGATCGGCTACGGCAGCAACGGCACGGGTACGCTGAATATCGGCGCTGCCCGGGGCGACGCGCCGGCTGCCCCCGGTGGGCTCGACGCGACCGTGGTCGAGTTCTACGAGGGCGGCGGCAGCCTGATCTTCAACCACACGGCCGATGGCTACGCATTCGACACCCCGATCAGGGGAAGCGGCACGATCCGGCATCTCGCCGGCACCACGTTGCTGGGCGCGGACAGCGCCGGCTTCACCGGGCGCACGAGCGTGACTGGCGGCACACTGGACGTCACCGGCACGCTGGGCGGCACGATCAGTGTCAGCGCCGGTGGCCGGTTGAGCGGCACGGGTACCGTCGGGACGACCACCATCGGGACCGACGGCGCGATTGCGCCGGGGGGCGACGGAATCGGCACCCTCACGATAGACGGCGACCTGGATGTCTCCACGGGTGCCCGCTACGAGCTCCAGGTCGTCCCCGGGGACGGCCGCGGCGACCGGATCGACGTCGCCGGTTCGGCAGGCCTCGACGGAGGAACTATCCTGCATCTGGGCCTGGATGCCGGGAGCGCCTACGCCCCCACCTCGTCCTATACCGTCCTGACCGCCGACAACGGGATCGACGGCACGTTCGACAGCGTGACCTCGGATTTCGCATTCCTCGACCCGTCGCTCGACTACGGTACCGACGACGTCACCCTCACCCTCGCACGCAACGACATCGATTACGCCGATGTCGCAAACACCCCCAACCAGCGCGCCGTCGGCTCAGCCATTACCGCCGCCGCCAACGGTCCCGGTAACGGCGTCACGCCGATCGTCGAGGCCGTACGGGGCATGAGCGCCTCCGGCGCCCGGGCTGCCTACGACAACCTCTCCGGTGTTCAGCACACCCACAACCACACGATGACCCGTAACCAGCAGCTCCGCTTCCGCGGCCTGGTCTTCGACCACCTCGGCAACGGCACCACGGCCGGCGCCGGAAGTCCGGACAATCTCCGGCTCGCCTTCGCCGGCCGGGGTTGGGCCAACGCGCTGGCGGCCAGTGCCGCCACCATGAACCGCACCGGCGGACCGGTCGGCCGCAACCGCGGCCTGTGGGTCCGCGCCATCGGCGGCACCGGCAGGATCAGCGGCACCGACAACGCCTCGGGCAACGACTACAACAGCGCCACTCTCGCCATCGGCGCGGACACCCGGCTCGCCAGCGGCATCACCGTCGGCCTTGCCGGCAGTTACGGGCGCACCGACGTCGACACCGGCAACGGCGACCTGGACATCGACAGCTACCAGATCGCCGGCTACGCCGGCTGGTCGGCGGACAGCAGTTACGTCGACACCACCCTCGGCGTGGGTCGGCACCAGACGGATGCTCAGCGTGTCGTCACTGTCGGCGGTGATCCGCGCACGGCATCCGCGGACTACGCGAGCAACCAGCTCTCCTGGTCGATCGAAGGCGGCCACCAGTGGGACTGGGGTGATTCCGCAGTGGTCACCCCCTTCCTGGGCGCCGACGTGAGCCGGACCCGGCGCGAGGACTTCAGCGAGAGCGGCGCCGGCACGGCCAACCTGGACGTGGACGAGGAGACCACCGAGTCGCTGCGCACCCGCGTCGGCGTACGGCTGGCCGGAACCGCGGAGATCGACGGCGCCACGATCGAACCCCGCGCCGAGTTCGCGTGGGTCCGCGAGCACGGCGATCGCGACACGGCGATGACCGCACACTTCGCCCCCACGCCCGCCGCCACCTTCGAGGTCAACGGCCCGGCGCTCGACCGCGACCGTGCGGCGATTGGCTTCGGCGTCACGGCCCGGATCGACCAGGCATCACGCCTGGACCTCGAATACCGGGGGGAGTTCGCGGAATCCGACCGGCACCACGGCATTGCCTTCACCTGGCGAATGCGCTGGTAGGGGAAAGTGGACCACACGCCGCCGCAGACGCCGGCGGCGCGTGGTCCGCACCGGAAGGCCGTAACGGGGCCGGCAACCGATTGCCCGCCATCGCCGGGTCTGCCGGCCGATCCCGGCAATCCGCCAATGCCGCCGCGCTTCTAGGCAGAACGCCCATAGCGCAGCATGACATCACCGGAAGCGAGCGGCCTGCTCTCCAGTAACTCCAGCGGCAGACGCGCCGACGCGCCACTGAACAGGGACCGTCCGTTCCCGATAAAGACCGGACACACCGCGAGCTGATACTCGTCGATCATGTCGTGCTGCATCAATTGCGACACGATGGAGCCGCTACCGAATACGATCATGTCCCCGCCGGGCTGTTCCCTGAGGGCCTCAATTTCGCGCGGATCGAATGAGCGGAGCAGGCGTGCAGGCTCCCATGTCACCTCCTCGAGGGAGGCAGAGAAGATCAGCTTCGTCATCCGGTTCAGTGCGAGCGCCACCGCACCGTGGTCCTCCGAGCGCCGGCCCGGATGGTGGGGGTCCGGCACCGTGCCGGACTCGTCGATGTCCGCATGCCGCCAGAATCCCTCGAACATCTCGTACGTCCGCCGCCCGAAAAGCACCGTGTCGAAACCCCGGATCTCCCCGGCGGTTGCCCGGGCCTGCTCGGCATCCGGAACGACCCAGTCCAGGTCGCCGTCGGATCCCGCGAAGAATCCGTCGGCGGTTACCCAGTTGAACATCACGATACGCCGCCGCGCGCGTTCCATAGTGCATCCCCGTCCCGTCGGTGTTTTACCGGCCTGCACGGGCACCACCGTGGCAACCGGCCCCGATACACTCGCCGGCAAGACGGGGATACGTCCAGTCCGCCCCTGCCGGCGTCCGCGAAAGACGCCCCGCGCGACGCGCCCTATTCCACGCTGGTGAGCCTCGCCCGGATGGCGGCCGTGACCGCCTCCCGGCTCACGGAGGCGTCGATGACGCTGGCGATGGCCGTCGGCTCCTCGAGCGTCTGCAGCTGGCTGTAGAGCAGCCCGGGGTCGAAGAAGTGCCCGCGTCGGCCCTGCAGCCGCCGCTCCAGCAGGGCCGACGGGGTCTTGAGGTAGAAAAAGCGGACGCGTTTCGGGTCCACCGTGAGGCGATCACGATAGACCTGTTTCAACGCCGAACAGGCGAGGACCGCCGAGCGGCCGGCGTTGAGCTCGGCCTCGATGCGCTCCCTCAGGGTCGCCAGCCACGGCCAGCGGTCGCTGTCGCACAGCGGCTCCCCCGCCTGCATCTTGCGGATGTTCGCCGGCGTGTGCAGGTCGTCCGCGTCGATGAAGCTCCAGCCGCAGGCCGCCGCCACACGCCGGCCGATCTCCGTCTTGCCGCAGCCCGAAACGCCGAAAATCACGGCGACCGTCGCCGTTCCTCGCTCTTTCACGATTCCCCGTTTCACCTTTTGTTGTGTCGTGGTCTCCACCCCCGCGGCGGGCCCTCTGCCCTACCGGAGCATCCACATGGACAGGTCCGGCGAGATCAGCATCAGCGCGAGCACCAGGATCTGTATGCCGATGAAGGGCACCAGGGAGGTAAAGATGTCCTTCAGGCTGATCTCCGGCGGCGCCACCCCCTTGAGATAGAACGCTGCGGGCCCGAACGGCGGGCTCAGGAAGGAGACCTGCATGTTGATGGCGAACAGCACACCGAACCAGATCGGGCTGTAGCCAAGGGCCTCCACGATGGGCACGAAGATCGGCAGCGTCAGCATGGCGATGCCGATCCAGTCCATGAACAGGCCGAGCACGGCGAGGATGGCCATCATCACGAGGATGATCACGATGGGTTCGGCGTCCAGGCCCATGATCGCGGCGTGCACGAAGCGGTCGCCGCCCATGAGGTTGTACACGCCCACCAGCGTCGCCGCCCCCAGGCCGATCCACACAATCATCCCGCAGGTGTTGATCGTCTGGATCAGGCTGACCTGGAGCAGGCGGAAGCTGATCTCGCCGCGCAGCACGATGGTGAGCAGCACGGCGAACACGCCCATGGCGGAGGCCTCGGTGACCGAGGCGATCCCGGTGTAGATCGTGCCCAGCACCATGAACGCGATCACCGCGGGCGAGAGGATGCCACGCAGGGCCTGCCCGGTGGTCAGCGGCTGCTCCGTCTCCGGAACCCCCGGATCCGGCGCCATGTCCCGGTTGATCGAGCAGCGGATCAGCACGTAGGCGATGTAGGAGATCATCAGGATCGCCGCCGGGGTGATGGCGGCGACGAACAGGTCCGCGATGGACACGCTGGCCATCAGCCCGTAGATGATGAGCACGATGGAGGGCGGCATCATGGTCCCCAGCGAGCCGCCGGCGCAGACCACCCCGATGGAGATCCGGCGGTCGTAGCCGAGGCGCAGCATCTGCGGCAGTGCCAGGATGCCGAGCAGCACGATCTCGCCGCCGATGATGCCGGACATCGCCGCGAGGAAGAACGCGACGATGATGGTCTGCACCGCCACCCCGCCGCGCAGCCGCCCGGCGAACACGCGCATGGAGTTGAACAGGTCCTCGGCGATCCCGGAGCGGTCCAGCAGCGAGGCCATGAACACGAACATGGGCACGGCCACCAGCGAGTACTCGGTAATGAAGCCGTACACCCGTGCGGTGACCAGCGGCAGGGCGTCGGGCCCGAACCAGCCCAGGGTGAAGATCAGGGCGACGAGCCCGGTGATGAACGCGAGCGGCAGGCCGGTGATCAGCAGCGCGAAGATCGCGGCGACCAGCAGGTAGGTTCCCGTCGCGATATCCATGTCAGTGCCCCTCCGCCGGCTGGCCGCCGGAGCGCTGACCGCGGAGCGACTGGACGAGATGGAGCACGGCCTGCAGGCACATGATGCCCACCGCCACCATGATGATGCCCTTGGTCAGGGCGGGGAACGGCGGGTTCCAGCTCGTGCCCGAACGCTCCAGGTGCCAATCGCCCGTCGGGCCGTGGCTGGCCCGCCAGAACATCACGTACGCGGCGTAGGTCATGGTCAGGCAGAACAGCAGCGTCACCGCGTCGTTGAACACATCGAGGACGTAGCGCAGCCGCGGCCCCGCCGCGTCGTAGAGCAGACGCACCCGGATATGGCGGTCCCGGGCCAGGGCCACCGGTCCGCCTAGGGCGAAGGTGATCGCCACCAGGAATACGGTCGTCTCGTGCACCCAGGACGTGGGGGCGTTCAGCACGTAGCGCATGAACACCTCGTAGACGCTGATGGCCATGGCCGCGAAGACCAGCCAGGCGACACCCTTCGCCCCCCGGTTGATGAACCGGTCCAGCCGTGTGCGTGCGCCGACGGCGTCGTCGAACGACTCCCGGGGATCCTCCCCGGTGTCCTCGAATTCCACTGTCATGGAAGGTTCTCCTCCGCGGCCGCCCGGGCCGCCAAAGACCGGGCGGCGGGGCGCCGGACGGCCCCCCGCCGGACCAACGGATTCACATCAGGTGACGGTCCTTGAGAAACCCGACCGCGGTGTCGTAGATCTGCTGGCACAGATCGTTCTTCTTCGCCCAGGCCTTCCATTCCTTCTGCGCGATCTGGCGGAACTTGGCGCGCTCCTCGTCGGCCATGTCGATGACGTGGACGTCCGGATTCTCCCGCGCCTTCTTCACCGCCTTGAGGTCGCGCTCCTTGAGCTTGAACGCCATCTCGTAGGCCATGGCATCGACGGAGGTTTTCAGGATCGCCTTCAGGTCATCGGGCAGGCCGTCCCAGATCTCCTTGTTGAGGGACACCGCCACCATCGGCAGCGAATGGAAGCCGGGATAGTTCGGGTACGGCGCGAACTCGTGCAGCCCCTGGGACTGGTTGGTGGCGAACACCGTGTAGTCGGCGGCGTCGATCACGCCCTTCTGCAGCGAGGTGTAGACCTCCGAGCCGGGCAGGTTCACCGGGGTGGCGCCGGCACGCTCGAAGACGTTGTACACCATGCCCTGGGGCGCACGGATCTTCAGCCCTTCCAGGTCGGAGACCTTGCGGATCGGGCGTTTCGAGGGCAGGGACTCCAGGCCCGTCACCGCGGCACCGATCAGGTGCACGCCGTAGGGCTCGACCAGCTTGTTGTAGATCTCCTCGCCGCCGCCTTCCTTCATGTATTCGAGGAAGTCCATCGGGTCGCTCCAGGCGCCGACCAGGTTACCGATCATGCCGAAGGCAGGGTTGAGGCCCGTGAAGTAGCTGGGGTCGGTGAGGTGGCCCTGCAGGATACCGCTGGAGACCGCGTCCAGCGTCTGGTCGGAGGGCACCACCGCACCGGTGGGCAGGATCTCGATCTCGATCCGCCCCTCGGACATTGTCTCGACGTTCTCCGCCCACGCCTTCTTGATCTCGAACTGGGGCTCTCCGGCGGTTTCCGAGGTCTGGAAGGTCCATTCGTACTTGGCGGCCAGCGCGGCCTGCGTGGCGAACGCGACGCCAAGGGTCACCGCGGCAACGGCGATCCGCCTGGTGATATTGGGCATAGTCATTGTCTCCTCCTCACATTGGCTCTCTTATCTGCCGCCTGGGCGGCAGTGATATCGCGCCCGAACGGGCGGCATCGGAACTCAGCCGGCCCCACGGCCGGCGGCGGACGGGTCTTGCGCCGCCGCCTCCACCCCGTCGACACCGAGGTCCTGTCCGGTCCGGTGCAGCACGTGCTGTGCGGCCTCCCGGGCGGCCTCGGGCTGGCGCAGGCGGATGCACTCCATGAGATGGCGGTGGCGGTTGAGGCTGTCGCGAAGCTCGTCGGCGGTGTCGTTGCTCTTGCGGATGACGAGCAGGATGGACGGTCTCAGGATGGTGGCTAGCTGGGACCACACCAGGTTGTGCGTGGCCCGGTAGATCGCGGCGTGAAAGGCGATGTCGTTATCACTGAACGCCTCGCCGTCGTGCTGCAGCCCACCGGACTCGACCGCCGCCTCCATGCCGGCGAAGGCCTCCTCCATGGCCACCAGGTCCCGGGCCGTGGCCCTGGATGCCGCCGTCATGGCAACGAACGGCTCGACCGCGTGACGGAACTCGTAGATCTCGCGCAGGAACTCCGGGTTGGGGACGGCGTGCTCGGCCATCCAGCCCATGACCACCGGATCGAGGATGTTCCAGTCGCGGAACTCCTCCACCCGCGTCCCCTGACCCGCGGTACGGGCAATGATCCCGAGCGACTGCAACAGCTGCAGGCCGCTGCGTACCGACGCCCGGCTCATGTCGAACAGCTCGCAGAGCTCGGTCTCCTTGGGCAGGAAATCACCCGGGCGGTAACGCCCGGCGAACAGGTCCGCCGCCAGCGACTCCGCAAGCTGTCTGCCCAGATCCCGACCCGTGTTCCGGCCCTTCGGGGTCATCGCGCTCTCCTCCGTTGATCTGACCTAACGTAGATCATGTCTGACATTTATGCAAAGCATGTCTGATACCTCGTGCCGATACCGGGGATAACCGTCGACGGGCCGGCGGCCCCCCGGACCAGGAACCGACGGGCGGTGGGATGAGACATTTCCGGGATTCGCCCGGGCAGGCGTGGCCGTGTCATACGACCAGCCCTGACCGGCTCGGGGATTCCGGCGGTGTGGGGATCAGGGCCCGGAGGAATCCAGGCGCTTGCACATGTACACGCGGGCCAGCCCGTTCTCCGTCCGATGCCGATACGTCGCGTAGCCAAGGCGGGCGTAAAGGGCCTGATTCTCCGTCATGCGCTCGTGGGTGTAGAGCCGGATGGCGGCGTACCCGCGCTCACGGGCCCACTGTTCCGCCCAGGCGAGCAGCCGGCGGCCTATGCCACGGCCCTGCATACTCGGATCGACCGCGACATTGTCCAGAAGGCAGGCGTGAGGCTCGGCGACGAGCACCAGCACCCCGGCGACCACGTCGTCCGCCACGGCGACGAACACATCGTGCGCGGCAATCGCCGCGCGGTAGTCGTCATCCATGGGACCGGGCCGGCACCCGAGCCGCGGCACATAGTGTCGATAGGCGGCATGGACGCAGGCGGTAACGGCGTCAGCGTCGTCCATCGTCGCAGCGCGTATACCGATCATCCGCCGCCCCCTGCTGCATGCGCGTGACTATCGGCACAACGCGCCGTGACAGTCGAGCGTGTTGAAGTCGTAGACGGCCGAGTGGCCCGGGTCGCCCGCGGGCTCCGGCACGCCACGCTCG
Organism: Arhodomonas aquaeolei DSM 8974; assembly: GCF_000374645.1. Classification (GTDB taxonomy): domain Bacteria; phylum Pseudomonadota; class Gammaproteobacteria; order Nitrococcales; family Nitrococcaceae; genus Arhodomonas; species Arhodomonas aquaeolei. The sequence goes on along the minus strand of NZ_KB894805.1, from coordinate 15,340 downwards.
ATGAAGAACGTCGCCGCGTTGGCCCCGTACAGGCCCGAAGGATAGGTGAAATCCTTCATGACGACGTAGGCATTGTGCAGCCGGGGACGGGGCGGCCGCGGCACGCCCTTCCCCGCCACGGGCGGGACATCGCGCTCCGGCGAGTTCGCGGCCACGGCCGCCACCCACCGCACGGCATCGGCATCCGTGGCAGGACGGATAGCGCCCCGGGACACCGCGGCCTCGAGTCCGGCCTCCCCGGCCAGCGGCGCGTCCGGATCCCTGAACGATTCCGGCGTCGTCCGGGGCGAGGTGATCAACCGCTGCCCGGGGGAGACCGTCTCCCCGACCACGATCCGCCCGGCGCTGTCACCCGGGTACACCAGCGCCACCGGCCTGTCGAACAGGGTCCGGGCCATCGGGTTCAGCTCCGGATTGCCCGCGTCGCGAACGTAAAAATAGCCGCAACCGCCGCGGTTCCCGTGCGTGCTGACACGCACGGGAACATCATCGCCAAGGCCCGCGATCACCTGCCTGTGGTAACCCGAGGCGAAGACCGCCAGGATCCGCGTGCCCTCGGTCCATTCCAGGTTCCAGATCGTCGGCTCGTAGGCACCGAGCATCAGCACCACCGGCCGGGTACGGCTGTTGACGGTCACGTCGAATCGCGTGGCCTCATGCCCGCTCTGGTCGATCTGGAAGCCGGCGTCCCGGCCGGCGTAGCCGCCGGCGGCGTAGACGGCCACATCGCCGGGCAGACGCAACCCCTCGAAACCGCAGGGTTCGCGCTCCTCCCGGACCGGCCGCTCCTCCCGGCCCCGATCCGGGACCGGCGGCACCGCGGTCTCCGGGCTGTACAGGTAAGCCGGCACCATATTGCCGATGGACATCACCACCGAGAGCACCACAACGAACCCCATACCCACCTTCCCTGTTCACGCGTGACGGCGCCGTGGCCACCGTTTCGGGATCACCGGACATGCCCTCTCGGCGGTTCGCCGCTCCGGGGGCTGCGGTTTTTCTGCATCATACGGTGTTCGGGAGACCGGCGGGAGACAGGACCGGAACGGGGGCGGGTGTTACGCTGTTGCCGACATTGAGCCCGGGCCGGCCGCAGCGCGTCTGTGCCCCTCGGGTAGTACCTCCTCGCAGTTCGACTCGACGCCCGGGGCGCCGGCATCGTGCCCGGTGGCCGTGCCGCTCATGCCCCGCCACTCCCGGAGGCCATGGCGCGGTCGCGGAGCGCGCTCAGGGTGGTGCGCGGCGTGATCGCCTCGGCGTCGATGCGCAGCTCCAGCAGGGCCGGCCCCTCGACGGCACGCGCCCGTTCGAGCGCCGCGGCAAACGCGTCGGTCTCCACCACCGCCTCGGCGTGGACGCCGTAGGCGTTGGCCAGGGCGACGAAGTCCGGGTTCGTCAGGGCGGTGCCGTGCACGTGGCCGGGGTATCGCTTCTCCTGGTGCATGCGGATGCTGCCGTACATGCCGTTGTTGATGACGATGAACAACACGTCCAGGCCGTACTGCACGGCTGTGGCCAGCTCCTGACCGTTCATCAGGAAGCAGCCGTCACCGGCGAAGCACACGGCCTCGCGCTCGGGGTGGACGAGCTTCGCCGCCAGCGCGGCGGGCACGCCGTAGCCCATCGCCCCGCTGGTGGGCGCGAGCTGGGTGCGGAAGCCGCCGTAGCGGTAGAAGCGGTGCACCCAGAGCGTGTAGTTGCCGGCACCGTTGGTGACGATGGTGTCCCGGGGCAGGGTCTCGCGCAGGTGCGCCATGACCTCGCCGAGGTCCAGCGGACCGGGCATGGCCGCGTGGCGGATCTCCCGGCGGTAGTCCTCGCGCGCGGCCTCGGTCCATGCCGCCCAGCGCCCGCCGGCGCCCGGCGGCACGGCCCGCTCCGCCACCTCGGCGAACTCCCGCATGCCGGCGTTGATCATCAGCTCCGCCTGGTAGACACGGCCCAGCTCGTCCGGGTCGGCGTGGACGTGCACCAGCGTCTGCCGGGGGGTCGGCGACTCGATCAGCGTGTAGCCGCTGGTGGTGGTCGCACCCAGGCGCGGACCGATGGCCAGGACCAGGTCCGCCTCTCGGATCCGGCGGGCCAGGTCCGGGTTGATCCCGAGGCCGACGTCGCCGACGTAGTTGGGGTGGTGATTGTCGAGCAGGTCCTGGCGCCGGAAGGTGCAGCCCACGGGCAGGTCCGCCGCCTCGATGAAGGCGCGGATACGCTCGCAGGCCCCGGCGTCCCAGCCCCCGCCGCCCAGGAGCACGAAGGGCCGCTCCGCATCGGCGAGCAGCGAGCGCAGCCGCTCCAGGTCCGCCGTGCCGGGATGGGCCTGCACCGGCGAGTAGCGGCGGGTGTCCCCAACCTCGACCTCGTCGAACAGGACGTCCTCGGGCAGCGCCACCACCACCGGGCCCGGCCGCCCCGAGCCCGCGGTCTGGAACGCCCGCGCCACGACCTCGGGGATCCGGTCGGCGCGCTCGATCTGCGTGGCCCACTTGGCCATGCCGCCGAACATCCGCCGGAAGTCGACCTCCTGCCAGGCCTCGCGCTCCAGCGCGTCCGTGCCCACCTGGCCGATGAACAGCACCATCGGCGTGGAGTCCTGGGCCGCGGTGTGGACGCCGATGCTGGCATTGGACGCGCCCGGGCCACGGGTCGCGAAACAGATGCCGGGCTGCCCGGTGAGCTTGCCGTAGGCCTCGGCCATGTGCGCGGCACCGCCCTCCTGGCGGCAGACGACTAGGCGGACCTCGTCCCGCGCCCCGTGCAGGGCATCCAGCACCGGCAGAAAGCTCTCTCCGGGCACGCAGAACGCTGTGTCCGTGCCATGGACGCGCAGGGCATCCACCAGGATCTGGCCGCCATTACGCCGGGTTATCTCTCCCATCCTCACTCTCCTCCTCGAATCGCACGTGCACTACGCTGAAGCTAGCGCACGTAGGCGGGCCCCGGTATCGGCGGGTGCACTGCCAGGAATTCCTCGTTCTGCGTCACACCGCTACCGAACGCCTTAGTCACCATCTTGACGCGGAAACGGTTGCACGGCGAGGAAGTGGATGATCGCGACCCTATCCAGGCCGGTCATCGCCAGGTGCGGGCAAGGTCACGGGCGGAGCCGCCCGAGACCTGCCTTGCAAGACCCGCGGCAAAAAAGGCCGGCGCGGGGGCAGGCCGTAAGCCGGCGGCCTACGCCGGCGCCCCGCGCACTCGCTCCAAATGGGATTCGTGGAGCGACCAGATTTAAAGAGGAGAGGCACAACCAACGGTTGGCCTGGGAATCAGGCTACGGAGAAAACCCCGGCACGGCATGGCCAGTCCATCCGGATATTTGCCCGAGAGTCCGACGGGCTGTGTGCGCATGCAGCATGGTGGGCGGGAAACCGGCCCGCCCGGCGGGTCACTCAAGTGTATGTCACTGGTACGAATGTGCCACGGCAGGGACCCACCCGGCACTCACCGCACGACTCGGAACGGCACCGGGCGCGGGGGACACCTGGCGGTGTCGCACACGCCGACGGCGCCGCTCCAGGCAGGCGGGCCGCTTCAGGGCACGGCCCCCTGCATGACCGTCCCGCCCGGCTCGCTACACCGGGCGGTGCATCAGCTATCCCCGGTGGACGCCGTTTCCCCTTCTGGCTCGTCCTGCCTGCGCCAGAACACCAGGCACACTCCGCCCCAAACGACCGCCACACCAAGCACGCCGACGATCAGCGTCGTCCGGACACTCTCGTCGTCGAACGAGTACCCGGCGATCCCGAACAGATAACCGAGGAGGATGATATCGAGGGCGATCTGCCCCACCCAGTAGCACCAGATTCCCTTTCGGCTCAGATATTTCATGAAAAGCCGGTCCAGCATTCCGCCTCCCTGCCTGTGTCGCTGGTTTGTCCAACGGCCGTACGCCGCCGGAACGATGATGGGAACATCCCGTCACCGGGACGGGGCCGCCCCGGTTTGCGGAGTCTACCCGGATTGCCCTCCCGGGTCTCGCCGGCCGCTACAGCTCGACCGTCCCGCTGATGCAGGTCGCGGTGGCACCGCCCACCCAGACCGTGTCCCCGGCACCCCGATCGATGAAAGCCCGGCCGCTGCGGCCGAGCCGCGTGCCCTGGCTCGCAACGTAGGGTGCGCCCAGGCGGCCGGCGCCGAGCAGCCACTGGGCGAGGGAGGCGTTGAGGCTGCCGGTCACCGGGTCCTCGATCATCGCGCCGTGGGCGTCGTTGAAGAGCGCGCGCACCTCGACGGCGCACTCCGAGCCCTCGGGGTACAGGCCCACGAGGCCGATATCGAGCTCGTCCTCGCCGGAATAGCGTCCGAAATCCGGCTCAACGGCCAGCACGGCGTCCGCGTCAGCGAGCAGGATCCCGACCCAGCCGGGCCCGTTGTCCACCCACCGGACATCGACGATCTCCTCGCGACCGATCCCGAGCACGCCGGCGAATTCGGCGACCCGCGCCTCGTCGACCGGCCCCGAGCGCACCAGCGGCGGTGCCGCGAACGCCAGCCGGCCCGCCTCCCGGCGGATCGGCACGAGGCCCGCGCCGCACTCCTGGACGATCCGGCCGGGGTCCCGCGGCTCACCGCCGGCCGCCAGCCACGCGTGGCAGCTGCCCAGCGTCGGGTGCCCGGCGAAAGGGAGCTCGTGGGAGAGCGTGAAAATGCGGACGCGGTAGTCCGCCTCGTCCGTCGTCGGCGGCAGGATGAACGCCGTCTCGGAGAGATTCATCCAGCGCGTGAAGTCCTGCATCTCCCCGGTGGAGAGGCCCTCCGCATCCAGCACGACCGCGAGCGGGTTACCGGCAAACGGCCGGGCACCGAAGACATCGACCTGTTGAAAACGTCGCAGCATCATTCCTCACCCACCTGACCCGGTAATCGCCGGCCCCTGCATCCCGGTGGGGCCCGCGCCACGAATCGCCTCACCGGGCGTCGGCTGTTATCGCATTCCCGCCGGCAGGCGCGGAGCGTCGTATTCACGCGCCGCGGGGCCGGCAGCCCATCGACAACAGGCACTCTATACCCCCTCGGCACGGCGCGACACACCGACGCCAGGACCGACGCGACGAACCCACGGCCCCTGCAAGATCGTTCAATACTGCCGCGCCGCGTGCGCGCACTATCGGGCGGTATCCGATCGAATGCTGCGGAGTGGAACGGTGGAGATCGCGCTGTACGCCTTCTGCGTCATGTACTCGCCCGGGCCGGTGAACATCCTCGCCCTGAACGGCGGGCTGCGAGGCAACGGCTGGACCCTGGCGGGCTACTGCGTCGGCGTCGGCGCCGGCATGTTCAGCGCGTTCCTGGTGCTGGGCTACGCCGGCGAGGCGCTGGTGCGCCAGGCGGTGCTGCCCTACCTCGCCGCGGTGGGCAGCGGCTACATCCTGTACCTGGCATACCGGCTGTTCGTCGCGGAGGTGTCCGTCGAGCAGCCCGGACGGGACGCGCGCTCGCGGCTGCGGTTCCGGGAGGGCTACTTCCTGCAGATCCTGAACCCTAAGGGGTTCGTGGTGATCCTGCCGGTGACGACGCTGATGTTCCCCGCCGCACAGATCACCGGCATCGACGTCACGCTCTCCGCCGGGCTGATTTCCCTCGGCGCCGTCGGTGCACCGGCGAGCTATGCCCTCCTCGGCGCGCTGGCCGGCCGGCGGATCCGGGCTGAGCGTTACTTCCGCCGTTTCAACCGGGCAATGGCGCTCATGCTGGTGCTGGTGGCATGCTCGATCATCTACGACTTCTTCGTGGCCACCCCCGGGGGCCCTTCATGACGCAAAGCACCAGCGACCGCGACTGGTTCGTCCACTCGCAGAATGCCCGCATCGAGCGGCTGGAGGCCTATTTCGGCGGCCATGCCTACGAGCCGCACCGCCACGACACCTACGCCATCGGCATGACCCTGTCCGGCGTGCAGAGCTTCCACTACCGCGGCGAGCACCGCCACAGCGTGCCCGGGCGGACCATCGTGCTCCACCCGGACGAGCTGCACGACGGCCACGCGGGCAGTGAGGGCGGCTTCCGCTACCGGATGATCTACATCCCGCCGGCCATCATTCAGGACATGCTCGGCGGCCGCGCCCTGCCCTACATCCCCGGCGGCATCACCCGGGACCGCCGGCTCGGCGCCTGCGTCGCCCGGCTGCTGCGCCACGTCGACAATCCGCCGGAGGACTTCGAGGAGGACGACGGCCTCTTCGACCTCGCCATGGCGCTGAGCGCGCACGCCGGCCAGCGACCGGACCGGCACGGCTTCGACTACCCCGCCGCCCAGCGCGCACGGGAGTTCCTGGATGCCGCGCAAGGGCGGGCCGTCACCCTCGCCGAGCTCGAGGCCGCCAGCGGGCGGGACCGCTGGCGGTTGTCCCGTGACTTCCGCACGCTGTTCGGCACCAGCCCGTACCGGTATCTCACCATGCGCCGCCTCGAGCGCGTGAAACAGCGCCTGCGCTCCGGCGCCGCCCTATCGGACGCCGCGATCGAGGCCGGCTTCGCCGACCAGAGCCACATGACGCGCCAGTTCTCCGAGGCCTACGGCATCAGCCCCGGCCGCTGGCGCAGGCTCATCGAGGGCAACGCCGGGCACACGGCCCCGACAGGCGGTTAACGCGGCGCCATAGCGGGGCCGCCCCGCCCAGTCATCGTCCGACACCACGGCCTGCCGCCAGGTCAGGCGGGTTCATCGGCCGTCGCGGCACGCCGCCAACAGGGAGCACATCGATGGACGCCACCACTCCCGTCTACGTCGTCGGCGCCGGCGCGATCGGCATGCCACTGGCGGCCTTGCTGTCCGCGCAGGGCCGCCCCACCCTCGCCGTACGCACGAGCGCCCGCGACCGGCCGGAGAACGACATCACCGTCACGGTCGAGCCGGAGGACGGCGGGCCGATCGAGGCCCGGGTCCGCGCCATCCCACTGTCCGCGGTACGGGACCCCAAGCCGGGCATCCTCGCCGTCACGATCAAGGCCACGGCGAACCGGGCCGTTGCAGCGGAACTGTGGCGGCGCTTCGGCGACATGCCCCTGGTCGCGATGCAGAACGGCCTCGGCGTGGAGCGCCCGTTCACCGAGGCGGGATTCACCGCGGTGTACCGCTGCGTCCTCTACGCCACCGGCCAGGTCCTCGGTGAGCACGCCTACCGGTTCCGCGAGGTCGCCGAGTCGCCGGTGGGCACGGCCGGCGGGAATGCGGCCGGCGCGGAAACCATCGTCCAGGCGCTGTCCACGCCCCGTTTCCGCTTTCGCGCCACGGACGCGATCCAGCGCGAGGCGTGGAAGAAGGCCATCATCAACGCGGCCTTCAACTCCATCTGCCCGCTGCTGGACGTGGACAACGGCATCTTCCACCGGGACGAACAGGCGGCGCGGATCGCGGAGACGGTGGTGGCGGAATCCCGCGCCGTCGCCGCACGGCTCGGCATCCCCTTCGAGCAGCGCGAGCTGATGGAGCAGCTGCTGCGCATCAGCCAGGGCTCCGACGGCCAGCTCATCTCCACGCTGCAGGACATCCGCGCGAACCGGGAAACAGAGATCGGCTACCTCAACCTGGAGATCGCCCGCCTCGCCGCGGGCCTGGAACCGCCGGAGGACGTCAGAACGGTCCGGGTGCTCGGGGAGATGGTCGCCGCGAAGGCCGGGATCGCGATCCGGTGAGCACGGCGCCGAAACGGGGCGTGGGCTGCATGCCCGGCCCCGGGATGCGAAACACCGCGCTGGCCGGGCGACTACGCGTCGGCGGCCCGGGCCCTCGCCTCGGCATCCGAGAGCTCGTGCCCGGTCCAGACGACCACCCTGCGCGCCCCCGCCCCGGCCGCCAGCTCCCGGAACAGCCGGTCTTCCACCTCCGACAGGCCGCCTTCCACTTTCTCCATGGGATGGACCACCACGACCGGGCCGGGCGACAACCAGCGCGCGGGAAAGACCGCCTTCAGCCCCTGTCTGAGCAGGCGCTCGGCAATGGAAAACTGCCCGACCAGCAGGCGCTCCGTGGTAAACGGCTCGTCGGCCTCGAGCGTCACCGGCCGGGCGCCGGCTTCGAGGCGCCTGAGCACGAAGCGGTTCGGGTAGACCTGCACGTAGACATCGCGGGCCAGCAGTGTCCGTAACATTCAGACGTTCCTCCCTGATGCGCCCGGCCCGTATCCGGTGAAATCACGTAGAGCCACCGTTCTAACCGTCCCTGAGCAGGGCATCCAGGCCGGCAAGCTGATAGCGCCAGAAGGCCTGGAAGGCGGTCCGGATCGTAGCGTCGTCGGCGTGCTCTCGCAGGATCGCCGCGATCATGTCCACCGTGGCGGAGAATAGCTGCACCAGGACCACGCGCGGCACCCGTTCGCCGGCATTATCCCCGAGCCGCGTCGCCGCGTATTCATCCGAGAGCCGCGCAAGCTCCGAGACCACCAGCGCGCGCACGTGGGCGAGCGGCGAGCCCTGGGCGCCGGTCAGCAGGATAACCACCGGAAGGCGTTGGCGGATCCAGAAATCCAGCAGGGCGTCCGCCTTCGACGAGCCGGCGGCCGTGGCGGTACGCCAGTCGCTGCGCGTCGCGAGCTCGCGGACGCGTGCCCGCATCAGGCGGAGAAACCGCGCAGCGACAGAACGCGGGACCACCGCCGCAAACAGCGCCTCCTTGTTCGGATAGTAGCGGTAGAGATTGCCCGTCGACACGCCAGCCGCCCCGGCGATGTCGGCCAGCCGCGCGGCGGCGTAACCGCGCTGCGCAAAGGCATCGGCCGCGGCGGCGAGAATCCGGGCCCTGACAGCGGGCTTCAGCTGCTGAGGCATTGGCTGGCGCCCACATCCACCGGCAGTCGGTCTTCCCAGGGCGCTGCCTGCTCCAGCTCCAGCGCCAGGCCCAGGAGGCGCGCCTCCTCCCCCCGCGGCGCGGCAAAATGGGAGCCAATCGGCAGGCCCTGTGGCGAGACGTGCAGCGGCACCGACATCGCAGGCCACCCGGCAATGGAGGCGATCGCCGTGTAGCCGGCCAGCGCCTCGGTAAAAGCGGCAGCCTGCTGGAAAGGCTCCGCACCGCCGTGACGCCCGAGCGGAAACGCCGGGAAGGCCACCGTGGGCGAGAGGAGCACGTCGAATCCGGCCATACAGCGATCGGCCGCGCCCGCGGCGGCCTCGAGTGCAGCCGCCGCGTCCGTCCCCGCCGCCTCCGGGAGACGGCCCGCGTACCGGATGAGCTCGCGCGTGTACGGCTCCAGTCGCTCCTCGTCGAACGCCGGACCCATGGCCGCGCGTATCTGCTCGCAGGCCGCACCGATCGTCAATGCGGCGAACGTGAAGAACGCATCGCTGGCCGCCCGGGCGTCGTACTGTGGCCCCGGCGTCACCACTACCTCATGCCCCAGCGATTCGCACAGCCGGCCCGTTTCGACCAGCGCCCCGGCCACCTCCGGGTCGGGCAGTTCGCCGAAAGCGGTGCGCTGATACAGGCCGATACGCAGCCGCCGGCGCGACGGTTCCGTCACCCGGCCGACGGGAGCGAACGGGGCGGCAGGATCGTTCCGCTCGGTAGCGGCCAGCCAGGTGGCGCTGTCCCGCACGCTGCGGGAGACGCAGTGCTCACTGAGCATCGCCGTGAAGGGCGAGCCCCCGGGCTGCCCCGTGGACCGGTGCCGCCCCCGGCCGGGCTTGAACCCGAACAGGCCGCAGAACGACGCGGGCCCTCGAATCGAGCCGCCCCCGTCGGAGGCGTGGGCGACGGGGACCATCCCGGAGGCGACGGCGGCCACCGCACCGCCGGAGGACCCACCCGGCGAGCGCTCGAGGTCCCAGGGATTGCGGGTCACGCCGCACGCGAGTGTTTCGGTCGTCCCCAGCAGCCCGAACTCGGACGTGGTGGATTTCCCGAGCACGATCAGCCCGCTCGCATCCAGTGCCTGTGTGTACGCCGACCCCGCCGGCGCAACCTGCCCCTCGAACAGCCGCGCCCCCATCCCGAGCGGCAAATGCGGATAGGCAAGCAGGTCCTTCACCAGCGTCGGCACGCCTGCGAACGGGCCGGATGTGTCCACACGCCCCGCCTGGTCCCGCGCCCGCTCGAAATCGGCGGCGGCGACGGCGTTGATCAGCGGATCGAGCCGCTCGATACGGCCTATGGCCGCATCCACCAGTTCGAGCGGGGAGACGTCACCGCTGTGGACCAGCCGCGCCTGCGCAGTAGCGTCCAGATCAGCGAACCCGTCACCACCGGGGCGCGCCGTGCCTTCCGCTGCCATGATGCTTGCCTCCCTGCCTTGTATAGCGAATAACGGATTCGCTTTTTATCATAGTTTCAAAGCCCGTAGCGGGCAAACTGATACCTGCGTTCTCTATCCCTGCACCTGTCCCCGCCCCTTCCCGGCCACTACAGGCGGGAAACCCCGCCACCGCTTAGGCCTGCAGGATCACGCATCAGGTGGATGGAACGGAGCCCGCCTTCGTCGTTCGGCGAACACCCGCGCCAAACGCGATGGAGGCTGTACATCGCGGCCGAGGCCAGTCCCCTGCCCCGGCCGCCGGTGATAACGGCACCGAACGACACAAGCGTGAAACGCCCGCACGGCGCACGCCCTCTCACGGGCCGGGTCACTACGTCACCCGCCGGCGCAGCGCGGCGGACACCCACTCGCTCGCCATCACCACGGCGAAGATGGCGATGAGGATCACGCTGACGTTGTCCCAGGCGAAGCTGTCCATCTGGTTGCTGAGCGTGATGCCGATGCCGCCGGCGCCCACCAGGCCGATGATCGACGACTGGCGGATGTTGATGTCCCAGCGGAAGGTCAGCACCCCGATGATGGTGGGCATGACCTGGGGCAGCACGCCGTAGATCAGCACCTGGCCGCGACCCGCGCCGGTGGCGTTGATGGCGTCCACCTGGCCATCGTCGATCTCCTCGATGCCCTCGGCGATGAGCTTGCTGATGAAGCCCACGGAGGACACGCCGATGGCCACCATGCCGGCGGTGGCGCCGGGCCCGAAGACCACCGCGAAGATCAGCGCCCAAACCAGCTCGTTCACCGAGCGCGAGCCCACCACGATCACCCGCGCCAGCCACAGCGTCGTCTGATTCGGGGTGGTGTTCTGCGCGGCCATCAGCGCCACGGGCACCGACAGCACCGCACCGAGGATCGTCCCCAGGGTGGCGATATTGAGGGTCTCCACCATAGGGTCGATGATCTGCAGAAAGAACGGCCAGTCCGGCGGCACCATGCGCCCGGCGAGGTCCGCGACCTGCTCCGGGGCGTCCAGCACGAACGGCCAGTAGATATCCAGCGTGGTCGCCGACCAGGCGATGACGGCGACGGCCACGAGCCACGCGGCGAAGCGCGCCAGGCGTTCCCGGGCGCTGTAGCGGTGCCATGGGCGCGGCATGGGGGCGGCGCCTTCCCGGATCATCGTGCTCATTTGGTGCGCGCCCGTACGAACCCGCTGAACCACTCCGCCACCAGCACCACCGCGATGATCGCGAGCAGGATAGCGAGCGAGAAGTCGTACTCGTAGCGGGCGAAGGAGTTGTACAGCACCGCGCCGATGCCGCCGGCACCGACGATGCCGAGGATCGTGGACTCGCGCAGGTTGATGTCCAGCCGGTAGATCACGAGACCGATGTAGCGCGGCATCACCTGCGGCGCGACACCGAAGAGCAGCACCCCGAGCGGCCCCGCGCCGGTGGCGCGCATGGCCTCCACCTGGCCCGGGTCAATGGCCTCGATCTCCTCGGCGAGGAGCTTGCCCACGAACCCGGTGGAGGCGATCACCAGCGTCAGCACGCCGGCGAAGGCGCCGAAGCCGAAGGCCTTCACGAAGAAGATCGCGATGAGCACCTCCGGGAAGGTGCGCGAGACCCCGATATAGCCCCGGCAGACGGCATACAGCCACTTAGGCGCGACGTTCGCCGCGGCCCCGACGGCGATGGGGATGCTCACCACCACCCCGATCGCGGTGGCGAAGAAGGCCATCTGCAGGCTCTCCAGCAGGCCACCCAGGAGCAGGTCCCAGCGGCTGAAGTCCGGCGGGAACATGGACACCACCATGTCCACGCCCCGGGGCACGCCGCGCACGAAGCGGGCGTAGTCGAACTCCAGGTCCACCACCGCGAAGGCGAGATAGGCGATCACGCCGGCAACGGCCACCCAGCGCAGCCACGGCGTGGCGATCACCGGCGGCCGCCGCCAGCGGCGCGGGGAGACGGTGGCGGGCGCGCTCACGATGCCATGCCCTCGCCGGCGACGTGGCGATCCTCCTCGCCCTCCTGGCGGAAGGCGTCCCGCCAGTCATCCGCGCCATAGATGCGCGACAGCGCCGCCTCGTCGACCTCCGCCGGCGCCCCGTCGAAGACGATCTCCCCCGCGGAGAGCCCGATCACCCGGCGTGCGAACCGCAGCGCGAGGCCGACGTCGTGGATATTGATCAGCGCCGGGATCCCGAGCTCGCTCGCGAGCTCGCAGATCAGCGCCAGGATCGAACGCGCCACCTTCGGGTCCAGCGACGACGTGGGCTCGTCCACCAGCAGCAGCCGCGGCTCCTGCATGAGGGCGCGGGCGATCCCCACGCGCTGGCGCTGCCCGCCGGAGAGCGCGTCCGCACGGCTGTTCTCGTAGCCCTCCAGCCCCACCCGGGCGAGCAGCTCGAAGGCGCGGTCCACGTCCGCCTGGGGGAAACGCCGCAGCAACGCCTGCATGAAGGACACGGCGCCGAGCCGCCCCGCGAGCACGTTCTCCATCACGGTCAGCCGCTCGATCAGGTTGTACTCCTGAAAGATCATGCCGATGTGCCGGCGGACACCGCGCAGGCCACGCTCGCCGAGGGCGGTGAGCTCGGTGCCGTCGAGCCGGATGCTGCCGCCGGTGGGCGTCACCAGGCGATTGATACAGCGGATGAACGTACTCTTGCCGGCCCCGGACGGGCCGATGACGGCCACGACCTCCGCACCGGGCACGGTGAGGCTGCATCCGCGCAGGGCCTGCAGGCCGTCGGCGTAGGTCTTGGTGAGGTTATCGATCTCGAGCATCGTGGCGGGCTCCTGCCGGAAGGCCCCGCCCCGGCGGTGGCCGGGGCGGGCCGGCGTTACTCCTCGGAGAGCCCTTCCTGGGTGTACTCCACGCCGTTCGCCTGCTGGATGGTGCGGATGTCCTTCCAGTGCTGACGGTAGGTGATCGGGATGAAGCGGTCCGCGTCGGAGAACTCCTCACCCACGCTGTTGCCCTCGAAATCGAAGGTGAAGAACGCCTTGCGGATCAGCAGCGCCAGCTTCGGGTTCAGGTTGTGGGCGGTACCGAACGCGGTGGTCGGGAACGACTCCGTCTCGAAGATCACCCGCAGCTTGTCGCGGTCCACGACGCCACGGTCCGCCATGCGATCCAGCACCGAGGAGGCCACCGGCGCCGCCGCGTAGTCGCCGTTGGCGACACCGAGGATGCTGCGGTCATGCCCGCCGGAGTAGACCACCTCGTAGTCCTCGCCGGGGACGATGCCCCGCTCCGCGAGCAGCGCACGCGGCGCCTGGTTACCGGAGTTCGAGGCCTACTCGGTGTGGGCGACCGTCTTGCCGCGCAGGTCGTCCAGGTTCTTGATGCCGCTGTCGCGGCGCGTGATCACCTGCATGCGGTAGCCGTATTCACCGTCCTCCGTGCCCATGATCGTGAACGGCACGAAACCGCCGATGTTCACGCCGAAGGGCACCGAGCCGGTGGACAGGCCCGCCACCTGCAGCCGCCCACTGCGCAGCGCCTCGATCTGCGCGGCGTAGGACTGCGCGGAGAAGTAGCGCACGTCCTTGCCCGTCACCTCTTCCAGGTGCTTGATGAACGGCTTGAAGACGTCGGCGTACACCGCCGGGTCCTCGACCGGGACGTAGGAGAAGAACAGCGTGTCCGGGTCCTGCCACTCCGACTCGTCCATCGGCAGGTCCGCGACCAGATCGCGGTCCTCATCGCAGTAGCGCTCGGCGAGATCGCCCCGGTGACTGCACTCCATCGACTGCGCCTGAGCGGCCGAGAAGCCGGACATCAGCAGCGCCCCCCCGAGCACCGCCGTGAGCACCCGGGCCGTGATTCCCTTGTTATTCCGCTTGGTCGACATCGTCTTAGCTCCCTTGCGTTGGGCTCAACCGAGCCACAGTCTAGGGAGAACACGCGTCCGAGGTGTGACGGCCGGATGACGTGATTGGGACACGGATATTTCAGGGCGTCACCGCCCGGGGATATCAAAGGAGCAGGGATCGAACGGGGCCGGTACCGCCAATACGCAAAGAGCAGCAACGCCAGATCACCTGACTACACCACCCCCACCCGACAACCCCCGCACCGCAAACAAAACCGCAATCCCCGGTAGGTCGGCTGCTCCTGGCAGCCGACAACGGCCGTCGAATCAATGCCCCGACTCGATACCGGGCGCCCTTCGCAAAGCGCGACAGTGGCTATTGGGCCGTGAGAACCGCCGCTGGCCACGGCCCTGCCGTCTCACTGCCAAACGCTGGAACGTTAGACCCACTCCCGAACGCCTTTATCGCCGGGCAGGCGTCACCCCATACGCCACCATCGCCCCTTCCACTTGCTCGCCTTCCGTAGTCTCCGGATAGAACCGGTAACTTGGGGCAAGAATTGCCTCGACCTCATCGGCCCATACCTCAATTATGCCGTTGATCGAGAATTTACCCCCGGCCATATCTTCCAGCGGCGTCAGCAGCTCGCGATACCGCGGATCTGACACCCACACTAGCTGCGCGCGCCCACGCACCTTGAAACCTTTCTGCACGAAAACGTCTATGAAGCTCACGCATGCGCGTTCCACGCGTAGTAAATTGCGGACGCTACCGGGCGAGGCGACATTCGCAATGATAAGGCGCTCGTCGTCATACGCTGTGAATATTTCCTTAGGGGAAACATTCGGCCAGCCCTCAGCGTCCACAGTAGCCAGCCAGCATAGGACGCTACGCTCCACGTACGACTTCACTTCATCTGAAAGCATCGACAACCCCCTTTCAACGCCACCGGACCAACTCCAGCCCAACGTTTTCGCTTTGCTGCGCACCGGAACAGAGCACAGGTGCTCCCGCCAACAGATACTGGCTATGTGTCACGTCCCGGATGATTGCGCTCTTCCCGGACGAACAGATGCAGATGGCTTTGCTGCCAGCCGTTGAGCGCTTGAATCGGTGTTCGGTGATGCAGCGCTCTCTGCGGGATGTGGTGATTGTACAGATGGCAATAGCGCTTGAGCGCCATGCCCTCTTCGGCGCGCTTCAGGGCGCTGACGATCTGGTGTTCGCTGTACCGACTCTTGCGCATGATGACCTCCAGGTCGAGACCGCCATCATGCCGGAAGTTCTACTAATCCATGGACCTAATCTACGGGAAGGGGACAG
>NZ_KB894804.1 GCF_000374645.1 Arhodomonas aquaeolei DSM 8974 | reverse complement strand
TCGCCGTAGCGGGGTACCGCCACCGTGCGCTCGAGGTCCAGCGTGCCGTTGTCCCGGCGCTCGACGTAGTTCTGCTGGCGCTCCTCGTAGGAATCCCCGACCAGTGAGGGACGCACGGTCACGACGACCTCCAGCCCCTCGTGCCACTGCCTGGGCAGCGGCACGCAGCAGGTCACGCCGCCGGCGCCGTAAGGGCGGATGCTCATGCCCACGGCGCTGCGTTTGGCATCGCCCGGGCGGTGCACGGAGAAGTAGCGGATACCCCGCTCGGTGTAGTTCACCGCCGAGACGGACACGCCGATGCCCTCCCCGCCGCCGCAGGCGGTGAGCAGGGCGGCCATGAGCAGGGGCCAGACGATGAGGGGGGTCGAGCGGCGTGCTGTCATGCTGACACGCCGGCGGGCCCGGGGATGCCCGGCTTTCCGTGACCGCCCCCGGCCGGTCCCGGCGGTGCGGTGTGTCGTGTCGGCGAGGAACCGGACAACCCGGGCGGGATGCCCGTGAAGGAATCGTCAGCCATGTGCCACCTTCCCTGGTCAAAAGCCGAAGTGCATCAACCCGCGCGATAATGCGCCTTCCGCCTTCCTGGCGGTGCGTACCGGGCCAGGCTTGCCCGGTCCGGGCGATATCAGCCTACCTCAGTACTTTCCGGTTGCCGAGTCCGGAATGCGGATCACTCACACCGCAACCCAACGCGATCATAAACGAGGAAGATCCGCGGGCAGCTCGATATGACCGCCGTAGCGGTCCTGCAGGCGGATGGCGAAACGCCGGGCCCGCGGCGGGAGTCCGTCGCGGAGATACACCGCCAGGGCGTCGCGGACGGCGCGGCGGAAGCCGTCCGGATCACCGGGATCGCCGTCCAGATTGTCGACGCTCACCCGGAAGGGTGCATCCGCGGCCATGCTGAAGGCCCACTCCAGCGCCTGGGGGCGGGCCTCGACCCGCTCGAACTCGGCCTGGGTGACGGCGTCCCGTCCGTCCCCCTCGTACCAGTAGCCGTAGTCCACCAGCGCCCGGCGCCGGGGTCCGGCGATGCACCAGTGCGCAATCTCGTGGAGCGCGCTGGCGAAGAAGCCATGGGCGAAGACCACCCGATGGTACGCACACGTGTCGTCCGCCGGCAGGTACAGCGGCTCCTCATCGCCGCGCACCAGCCGGGTGTTCTCCGGGGCGAACTCGTCGTCGAACAGCCGTATCAGCTCCGCCGGGTCGTGGCCGCCGGCATCCGCCGACGGCCACGGCTGCCCGGTGCCGCTCACGCCGGCGTTTCCAGCAGACGGTTGACCCGCTGCACGAACGCCGCCGGGTCCTCGAGCTGGCCGCCGCCGGTAAGCTGGGCCTGGTCGAAGAGCAGCTGCGCCCAGTCGTCGAAGCGCGCATCCTCGCCGCCGCCCTCGAGCCGCTGGATCAGCGCGTGATCCGGATTGATCTCCAGCGCCGGCGCCCCCTGGGGCATCTCGTGGCCGGCGGCCTTGAGCATGCGCTGGAGGTTCATGCCGAGCTCGTAGTCGCCCACTACCAGGCAGGCCGGCGAGTCGGTGAGGCGGTCGCTGACACGGACCTCGGAGACCCGCTCGCCCAGCGACTCCTGGAGCTTCTCGGTGAGCGGCCTGAGCGCCTCGGCGCGCTCCTCGCGGGCCTGCTTCTCGGTCTCGTCCTCCAGCTCGTCCAGGTCCAGCTCGCCCTTGGCGACGGACTGCAGGGGGTAGCCCTGGAACTCGTGGAGATGGCTCGCGAGCCACTCGTCGATGGGCTCGTGGAGCAGCAGCACCTCGACGCCCTTCTTGCGGAAGATCTCCAGGTGCGGACTGTTGCGCGCCGCGTTGAAGCCCTCGGCGGTGACGTAGTAGATGTGCTTCTGGCCCTCGCGCATCCGCGCGACGTAGTCCGCGAGGGTGACGTCCGCCTCCTGTTTCGCCTCCTGGGTGGAGGAGAAACGCAGCAGTCCGGCGATGCGCTCACGGTTGCCCGAGTCCTCGATCACGCCCTCCTTGAGCACCGAGCCGAACTGGGACCAGAACGTGGCATAGTTCTCGGGCTCGTCCCGGCTCATGCGCTCCAGGGTGTCGAGCACCCGCTTGACCGAGGCGCCGCGGATGCGGTCGATGAGCTTGTTGTGCTGGAGCAGCTCGCGGGAGACGTTGAGCGGGAGGTCGTCGGAGTCGATCACGCCGCGCACGAACCGGAGGTAGCGCGGCATCAGGTGCTCACTGTCCTCCATGATGAACACCCGGCGCACGTAGAGCTTGACGCCGTGGCGCTGGTCCTGGTCGAACAGGTCGAAGGGCCGGCGCGCAGGGATGTAGAGCAGCGAGGTGTAGGCCTGGTTGCCCTCGACCTTGTTGTGCAGCCAGGTCAGCGGCGCCTCGAAGTCGTGGGCGACGTGCTTGTAGAACTCGATGTACTCCTCGTCGCTGATCTCGCCCTTCGGGCGCATCCACAGCGCGGAGGCCTGGTTGACGGTCTCCTCCCCCGGGGCCTCGTCGGACTCCGGATCCGCCTCGGCGGGCATGCGGATGGGCAGCGAGATGTGATCGGAGTACCGGCGGATGATGTGGCGAAGCCGCTGCGGCTCCAGGAACTCGTCGCGTTCCTCGGCGAGATGGAGCACCACGCGGGTGCCGCGCTCGGGGCGCTCGACGTACTCCACCGAGTAGGCGCCCTTGCCGTCGGAGGACCAGTGCACACCGAGTTCCGGGGACTCGCCGGCGCGGCGGGTGTAGACGTCCACCCGGTCGGCGACGATGAACGCGGAGTAGAAGCCCACGCCGAACTGGCCGATGAGCTGCGCGTCCTGTTTCTCGTCACCCGTCATCGCCTCCAGGAAGCGTTGCGTGCCGGAGCGCGCGATGGTGCCGAGGTTCTCGACCACGTCGTCCCGGCTCATGCCGATGCCATTGTCCTCGATCGTGACCGTGCGTGCCTCGCTGTCCGCATGCACCCGGATGGCGAGCTCCGGGTCGTCCTCGAGCAGGCTCTCGTCCTTCAGCGCCTCGAAACGCAGCTTGTCCGCCGCGTCGGAGGCGTTGGAGACGAGCTCGCGGAGGAAGATCTCCGGATTGCTGTACAGCGAGTGGATCATCAGATCCAGCAGCTGCTGGACCTCGGTCTGGAATTCCAGGGTCTCCTGCTGTGCCTCTGCGCTCATACCGCTTCGCATTCCCTTCTTGATCAATGACGTGGTCCACAACGGCCGCGGTCTGTACGATCGTAACCGCGGCGACGATCTTCGCATGGTGCCGGATCGATCCCATTTCAAGGCCGGGGAGAGCCGGGGGTCGATTCTATTACAACTACGACGACACAAAGGCCGACGGCATGACCACCTACGACAGCGTTCTCATCGCCTTCGTGATCTCTGCCGAGGTCGCCCTCGTGCTCGCTGCCATCACGATCTGGCTGGCTCTGCGACTGCGCCGGCGGCATGCGGACCCGCTCGATGCCGCCCGCGCCCACCTCGCCGATGCCCTGGCGGCGAGCGAATCGGGCAGCGGGAGCGCGGCGGAGGTCCGGCGGCAGGCCCTGGCCGCCGAGATCGCCGCCATCGACGCCGACACCGCCGACGACCGGGAGGAGGCGCTGTCCGCCTACGCGGCCCTGTCCTCCGTGGACAAGGCGAACGAGGACGCGGCGGAAGAATCGGCACGCCTGCGACGCCTGCTCACCCGCGAGGAGGAACGGGTCGCCTCGCTGCTGGAGCTGCGCGACGAGCTGCGCACCCTGCGGGTAGGCTACGACCGGGTCCGCCACCTGGCCGGCAAGCTGCTGGAGAACGTCGAGGCGCACGGCCTCGACGAACAGGAGACACAGACCTACCGCGAGACCGAGACCCGCTGGCTGGCCTCCCTGGAAGAGCTGGAAAAGCGTTTCTCGGAGACCGTGGAGGCCGATCCGCCGGACGCCGGCGGGGACGCGTCAGCAGACGGGGTCTCCGTGCCCGAGGAGATCGAGCAGGTCATGGCGATGAAGGACAAACAGATCGAGGAGCTGCGGGCCCGCCTCGGTGAATCGGAGTCGGATCCGGAAACGGCGGAAGAGACGGAACAGCCGCGGGGCTAGGCGGCGGCAGCGATAACGGGCCCGCGCCCGGGAACCGCGGCGCGGCGAGCCGGCGGCCGGCGCCGGGCCGGCCGCCAATAAGGCCCGCTCAATCCGGGACGGCGCCGCCTAGAAGGCCTCCGAAGGCGCCAGCCGCTCCGGCCCGTCACGGCTGTCACCGTAATCCCGGGACGGGATGTGATCGCCGGTGACCATCTCGCGGTAGCTCATGCCCGGCCCCACCATCGGGTACACCCCGGCGTCCGGATCGATGACCACCTCCAGGAATGCGGGCCCCTCAAAGCCCACGAAGGCCTTCAGCGCCTCGCCGAGCTCCGCCTTGTCGGTGACGCGGCGGGCGAACTCGAAACCATCCGACTCCGCCGCCTTGATGAAGTCCTTGCGATGCAGGGACTTGTCGCTGCCCGAGAAACGGTCCTCGAAATACAGCCGCTGCCACTGGCGCACCATGCCGTCGCAGCTGTTGTTGAGCAGCAGCACCTTCACCGGCAGGCCGTAGGTGGTGACGGTCTCCATCTCGCCCAGGTTCATACGGATGCTGCCGTCGCCGTCCACGTCGATGACCAGCGCGTCCGGATTGGCGAACTGGGCGCCGATGGCCGCCGGCAGCCCGAAGCCCATCGTGCCCATGGACCCGGAGGTGAGCCACTGGCGCGGGCGGTGGAAATCGAGGTACTGCGCCGCGAACATCTGATGCTGGCCCACGCCGGTGGCGATGACCGCCTCGCCCCGGGTCAGCGTATTGAGCCGTTCGAGCACCTCCTGGGGCTGGATGAGCGGCGTCTCGCGGTCGAAGTTCATCGGGTAGCTGCCGCGCAGGCCGCGCACGTGTTCCAGCCAGGGCGTGAAGTCCCGGCGGAAGCCCTCGCTGCGCCCGAACTCCACGAGCTGTCGAAGCGAGCGCCCGGCGTCGCCGACATGCGCCCAGTCCACGAGCTTGACCTTCCCGATCTCCGCGGCGTCGATGTCGATATGCGCCACGTGCTCGGCCATCGGCGCGAACAGTTCCGCCTTGGCGGCCACGCGGTCGTCGAAACGCGCGCCCACGGCGATGATGAAGTCGCAGTCCTCCACCGCGTAGTTGGCATACGCGGTGCCGTGCATGCCGAGCATGTGCAGGCACAGGTCGTCGGTGGTGTCGATGGCACCCAGGCCCATCACCGTGGTCACCACCGGGATCCCGTACGCCTTGGCGAAGGCGGTGAGGTCATCGCCGGCGTCGCCGCTGACCACGCCACCGCCGACGTAGAGCAGCGGCCGCGAGGACTGGCCGAGCAGGTCGAAGAACTGCCGGCACTTGCGCTCGGAGAGCTTGGCCTGGCGCAGCGACTCCATGCGCTGACGGTAGCCGCGCACATCGAGCAGCCCCTCGCCGTGGAATTCCCCCACCCAGTTCTGGACGTCCTTGGGCAGGTCCACCACCACCGGCCCGGGCCGCCCGGAGCGCGCCACCTCGAAGGCGGTGCGCATGGTCGCCTCCACGTCCTCCGGATTGGTCACGAGGAAGACGTGCTTGGCGCAGTTGCCCATGATGTTGACGATGGGTGCCTCCTGGAAGGCGTCCGTCCCCATGGCGCCACGGGCCACCTGGCCGGTAATGGCGACCACCGGCACGGAGTCCGCCATGCAGTCGCGGATGGGGGTGACGGTGTTTGTCGCACCGGGACCGGAGGTCACCAGGAACACCCCCACCCGGCCGGTACTGCGGGCATAGCCCGCCGCCATGAAGCCGGCACCCTGCTCGTTGGCAGGCACCACCAGGTTCATCGGCGCACCACCGGTATCGCCGCGCTGGCGCTCGTTGTAGCGGAACACGGCGTCGTAGGTCGGCAGTATCGCGCCACCGCTGTAGCCGAAGACCGTATCTACCCCCTCATCCGCCAGGACCTGTACGACCATCTCCGCGCCGCTCATCTGCTCGCCGGCGAGGGGGTGCTGGGTACTGTGCGGGATGCGGGGTGCTTGTTCCGTCATGGTCGGTCTTCGTCTCCACTGGCTCCGTGGCCCCTAACATCAGGGGATCGATCGATCAATATACTAATGTGACGATAGGTAATGCCAGCTTTCAGGGCGCCCGGAAGCGCCTGCGCGACGGACGTCCGCGACGGCGGGGCCGCTCCCCGGGAGCGGCATGGCACCGCTCCTTCGGGACCGGCGCGACAATCAGTCGTCCCGCGAGTGGAAATCCAGGGCCGCGGAGTTGATGCAGTAGCGAAGCCCGGTGGGCGCCGGCCCGTCGGGGAAGACGTGCCCCAGGTGGGCGGCGCAGCGGCGGCAGTGCACTTCGGTGCGCCGCATCCCCAGGCTCTCGTCGAAGGACTCGCCCACCGCCTGCGGATCCGCCGGCGCGGTAAAGCTCGGCCAGCCGCTGCCGGAGTCGTACTTGTCCCGGCTGTCGAACAGCGGCCCGCCGCAGCACACGCAGCGGAACGTGCCGTCGCCCTTGAAGTCGTTGTACTCCCCGGAGAACGGCGGCTCGGTGCCGTGCTGCTGGGTGACCCGGTACTGCTCCGGGGTCAGCCGTGCCTGCGGGGTATCGTTGTCACGGGTATCGCTCATCGCCTTTATCCTCCAGGCCCGCCGCCGAGTGCGGCCACCAGGCGCGGCAGCACCTCGTCGGCACCGCCGCGCAGCGACCAGTCCGCCTGCCGCGTCAGCGGCGTGGCTTCGGTATTGATCTCCACCACCGGCACACCCGCCTGCAGCGCCGCCCACGGCAAGTCCGCCGCCGGGCGCACCAGGGACGAGGTGCCGATGCTGAGCACGCAGTCCGCCGACTCCGCGAGCTCGCCGGCCCGGTACAGCGCCGCCACCGGCAGCGGCTCGCCGAACCAGACCACGTCGGGACGCATCGGCGCGCCACATTCCGGACACGCCGGCGGGGTTTCACCCGTGGCCCCCGGACGACGCACCGCGCAGCCGGCGCTGCAGCGGTCCCGGTCGATGCGGCCGTGCAGCTCGATGACGTCCCCGCTGCCGGCACGCTGGTGCAGACCGTCCACGTTCTGGGTGACCACGGTCAGCCGTGCCGGCCCCGGCCAGCAGGCCAGGGCCGTGTGGGCCGCGTTCGGCTCCACCCCCGCCAGCAGAGAGCGCCGCCAGGCATACCAGGACCACACCAGCCCCGGATCCCGGGAAAACGCCTCCGGGGTGGCCAGCGCGGTCGGATCGTACCGCGCCCACAGCCCGGTCTGAGCCTCGCGGAACGTGGGCACACCGCTCGCCGCGGACACGCCCGCCCCGGTCAGGGCGAGCACCTGCCGGGCACGGCCCAGTAGCTCGGTCAGGGCGGCGGGAAGCGCCTCGGTGGATGTCTCGGTCATTCCCTCAAGATACCAATGGCAGTGATGGCACTGGAAGCGCACCGCCCCGAATCCACCCGGGCAATGACCGGTCCCATGGCCTACAATGGAGCGCTTTCCGCAGCAGGACGGGACCGCGCGCGATGAGCGAAGTGGTACTGATCAATATCTCGGGGCACGACAACCCGGGCATCACCTCCGCACTGATGGACATCCTCGCCGGCTACGGCGCCCGGGTGCTCGATATCGGCCAGGCCATGATCCACGACACCCTGGCGCTGGGCATACTGATCAAGATCCCGGACGAGGCGCAGAGCGCGCCGGTGCTCAAGGATCTCCTCTACGAGGCCCACAAGCTGGATCTGCGCGTTCGCTTCACGCCGATCTCCGCGGAGGACTACGAGCGCTGGGTCGCCCACGAGGGGGCGCCACGGCAGGTGCTCACCCTGCTCGGCCGCCGGGTCACCGCGGAGCAGATCGGGCGCATCGCCCACGTGATCACCGACCAGGGGCTGAACATCGAGGACATCGTCCGCCTCACCGGGCGCAGCGCGCTGCACGACGACAACGGCGGCAGCCGCGCCTGCATCGAGCTGACCTTGCGTGGCACGCCCCGGGACCCGGACGCCATGAAGGCGAGCTTCTTCAGCATCTCCGAGGCCCTCGGCGTGGACATCTCGTTCCAGGAGGACAACTTCTACCGCCGCAACCGCCGGCTGGTGGTCTTCGACATGGACTCCACACTGATCCAGCAGGAGGTCATCGACGAGCTCGCCAAGGAGGCCGGCGTCGGCGAGCAGGTGGTCGCGGTCACCGAGGCGGCCATGCGCGGCGAGATCGACTTCCGCGAGAGCCTCGCCCGGCGGGTGGCCCTGCTCGAGGGCCTGCCGGAGACCACCCTGGAGGCCGTCGCGCAGCGGCTCACCCTCACCGAGGGCGCGGAGCGACTGCTCAAGACCCTGCACACCCTGGGCTACCGCACGGCGGTGATCTCCGGCGGCTTCACCTACTTCGGCCGCTACCTCCAGCAGCGCCTCGACCTGGACTACGTCCACGCCAACGAGCTGGAAATCGCCGACGGCCGACTGACCGGCCGGGTGATCGGCGAGGTCGTGGACGGCGGCCGCAAGGCCGCGCTGCTCGAGGAGATCGCGGTGCAGGAGGGCATCACCCTGGACCAGGTCATCGCCGTGGGCGACGGCGCCAACGATCTGCCCATGCTCAAGCTCGCGGGCCTGGGCATCGCCTTCCACGCCAAGCCGCTCGTGCAGCAGCGGGCGCGCCAGGCGATCTCCACCGTCGGCCTCGACGGAATCCTCTATCTTATGGGCATGAAGGACGCCGAGCTGCCCCACTGAGGCGGCCGGCAGCGGACACGACACTAGCGCGGAGGCGATCATGCAGGTAGGTGTGCCACGCGAAATCAAGAACCGGGAGTACCGGGTCGGCCTCACCCCGGACAGCGTGCGCGAGTTCGTCGCCCACGGCCACGAGGTGCTCGTCGAGCACGACGCCGGCATCGGCGTGGGCTACGCCGACGCGGACTACGAGCGCGCCGGCGCCAGGATCAGCGACACGCCGGAGCGCATCTATGCCGAGGCCGAGCTGGTGGTCAAGGTCAAGGAACCCCAGCGCGAGGAGCGCCGGCAGCTCCGGGCGGACCAGATCCTGTTCACCTACCTGCACCTCGCCCCGGACCCGGAGCAGACCCACGACCTGGTCGACAGCGGCGCCGTGTGCATCGCCTACGAGACGGTCACGGACGGCCACGGCGGCCTGCCCCTGC
This sequence comes from Arhodomonas aquaeolei DSM 8974, assembly GCF_000374645.1. Lineage (GTDB taxonomy): Bacteria > Pseudomonadota > Gammaproteobacteria > Nitrococcales > Nitrococcaceae > Arhodomonas > Arhodomonas aquaeolei. Next base: position 204,858 of record NZ_KB894804.1, on the reverse strand, counting down.
TCGCGCCCATGTCGCAGGTCGCGGGCCGGATGTCCATCCAGGCCGGCGCCCACTGCCTGGAGAAGGCGGCCGGGGGCGGCGGTGTGCTCGTCGGCGGGGTTCCGGGCGTACCGCCGGCGCGCGTCGTGGTGATCGGTGGCGGCGTGGTCGGCGAGAACGCCATCGCGATGGCCATCGGCCTGGGCGCCGACACCGTCGTGCTCGACCGCGACGTCGGGGTGCTGCGCCGCCTCGCCACGCACTTCGGACCGGCGCTGACCACCATCTACGCCACCCGCCAGAGCCTGGAGGACCAGGTCCTCGACGCGGACCTGGTGATCGGCGCAGTGCTTGTCACCGGCGCGGAGACCCCGAAGCTCGTCAGTCGCGAGATGGTCTCGCGCATGCGCACCGGCAGCGTGCTGGTGGACGTCGCCATCGACCAGGGCGGCTGCTTCGAGACCTCCCACCCCACCACCCACGACGAGCCGACCTTCGTCGTCGACGGGGTGGTCCACTACTGCGTGGCGAACATGCCCGGCGCGGTACCCCGCACCTCCACGCTGGCGCTCAACAACGTCACCCTGCCCTACGCCCTCGCCCTGGCGGACAAGGGCTTCCCGCAGGCGCTGGCCGAGGACCCGCACCTCCTCGACGGCCTCAACGTCTGCCGCGGGCACGTGACCTACCGCGCGGTGGCCGAAGAGCTGGGTTACCGCTACCTGCCCCCGCGGGAGGCCCTCAAGGGCTGAACGGGGGCGCGCTCAGCGCCGCCCCCAGAGCTCGTCCGGCAGGGCGACGCCGTCGGCCAGCGGGTCGCCGGCCTCGACCACGAACCGTGCCTCACCCACGTAGTGGCCACGGCCGCTCACGGTGACGACCACGCTGCCGTCGGCGGCGGCCCCGCGCACCGCGGCGGTGAAGTCCACCCCGGCGATGCCGCGGAACGTCCGTATCTGTCCCGGCTCGATCAGCCCGCGGGCGTGGGCCAGCGCGAGCCGCGCGGTGACGCCGGAACCGGTGGGGCTGCGATCCACCTGTCCCCCACCGAAGATGCACACATTATGGCTCGGCGCCTCGCTGCTCGGCGGGACGTCGTCGGTGAGGATGGTGCCGTAGATGAAGCCGAGGTCGTCGGCGTCCGGATGGCTCACGCTGAGCTGCTCGCGGGCCGCAGCGGTCATGGCGCGGGCGGCGTGGAGCAGCTGCTCGTAGGGGGTGGCGAAGAGATCGAGCCCCAGCCGCGAGGCGGGCACGATCACGTAGAACGCCCCGCCATAGGCGACGTCCACGGCGATACGGCCGTACTCCGGCACGGTCACGTCGGCGTCCAGGTGGCTGGCGAAGGCCGGCACGCTGTCGAAGCTCACGTCCCCCGGGGCACCATCGGCGTCCGCGTGCACGTGCACGGTGACCGGCCCGCAGGGGCACTCCAGCACGAAGTCGGCGCCGTCCGGACCCAGGGTCACCAGCCCCTGGTCCACCGCATACCGACCCAGGGCGATGGTGGCGTGCCCGCACATGGTGCTATAGCCCTCGTTGTGGGTGAACAGCACCGCCATGGCGGCATCCGGATGGCTCGCCCGCGTCGGCCACACGCCGTACATGTCGGCATGCCCGCGGGGCTCCAGCATCAGGCGCCGGCGCACGTGGTCGTGGTGATCCATCGCGTCGCGCCGGCGATCGAGCAGGGTCTCGCCGGCCAGCTCGGGCAACCCGCCCGTGAAGATACGCACCGGCTCGCCCGCCGTGTGCATGTCCACCACCGTGTAGGCCGTCTTCTCCGCCATGGGCACCCCCCCGTCGAAAAAACCGCCATTCTAACCGCCGCCCGGAAAGGCGGCCACGGAACCATTCAGGCCCGGGCGACGGCCTCGCGTCCGGGCACGAGCAGTGCCACCAGCAGGCAGACCGCCGTAGAGGCGATCATCGCCCCGGCGAAAGGCCCCAGGGTCGGCGCCCCACCGGGGAACGAGGCCGCATGGAGGCCGGCGACGGGACCGCCACCCTGCCACCAGCCCGGCACAATGGAACCCGCGAGACCGGCGGCGGTGCCGGCCACCGCGGCGGCCGGCGTGGTCCGCCGCCACAGTCCCATGAGCACCGGCACCACCGTGGTCGCGCACAGCAGGTCGGCGATGAGGAACAGTCGCAGCACGGACAGGCCCTGCAACGCGACGGCCACCACCGGCACCATCAGCACCACGGTCACCCAGCGGGCCGCACCGAGCGACAGGCCGCGGGCCTCGGTGACCGCCAGCGAGGCGATGCCGTTCTGCAGCGTGTCCACGGACGACGCCACCAGCGTGACCGCCAGGACCAGCGCCGGCAGGGTGACCCATGCGGGGGCGGCATTGAGCAGCGCGAAGAAAGGGATCGGCGGATCGCCGAGGGACAGTCCGGTCATCGCCGCGACGATGCCCAGGGCACCGATCACCGCGACCACCACGACGGTGGTGCCGGCCCCGAGGAGCGCCCCGCGCCCGAGCACACGTGCGTCCCGAGCGGCCCAGACCCGCTGCCAGTAGCCCTGGTGGAAGAGGTTGGCGGCGGTCACCGCGAGCACCAGCGCCAGTGCCACCGCCAGGCCGTCCGCCAGCGGCACCGAGGGCATCGCCGACGCCGCCGGCGGCCGTCCCGTCCCGCCCAGGGCGACACCGGTCACCAGGGCCAATAAGGCAAGCAGCAGCCAGGCCTGCCAGCGGTCCGTCTCCAGGCTCGCGCGCAGTCCGCCGGCGGCGGTGTAGGCGAGGGTCGCCACCGCCACGGCTACCACGACCACGCCGCCGTCCAGATCCGACAGCAGCGCGGTGATCGCGCCGATGGCGGTGAGTTCCGCGGCGAGGAAGCACAGCATGTAGAGCACGGAGATCAGCGCCACCCAGCGCCGTACCGCCGTCCCGTAACAGGCCTCCGCGAAGTCGCCGACGCTGCGCCCCTGGGGCACCCGGGACCGGATCGCCGGGCCGCAGAGCGCGAAGACCAGGAACGGCAGCGCGGCACCGACGGCATAGCCGGCGAGGGCCACCGGCCCCACGAAGGCGCCCACCTCCGGCGGGGCGAAAAGGATCCATGCCCCCATGCCGGAGGCGAGGAAAGACAGGCCCAGCACGGTCGCGCCCTGGCTGTTGCGGGCGGTGACGTAGTCGTCCAGCCCGGCCGAGGTGGCACGGGCACGCAGGCCGATCCAGGTAAAGGCGATGAGGGCCACGCCGAGCGTGGCAAGGGTCAGGTACATGTCGCGCTACCTCCGCCGGTATGATCCGGATCAGGTTCCAGGGTCTGCGCGGCGCGCACTCTCAGTCCGTGACGGACTCCCCTGGCGACGGTCGGATTGTGGTGAGTCGGTGATTCTCGCGCGCAGCCGCGCCGATGGCAAATCCGGCGGTGCCACGAAAAAGGCCACCGGCACGGGGTGCCGATGGCCTTCGTCACGCTCGCGCGCCCCCCGGCGCGGGGGACACGGACGGGCGTTGCGCCTCAGGCGCCCTGCTTCGCGCCCTTGGTGCGGATCTTCTCCTTGATGCGGGCGGCCTTGCCCTGACGATCGCGGAGATAGTAGAGCTTGGCGCGGCGCACGTCGCCCTTGCGCTTGACCTTGATGCTCTCGATGACCGGGCTGTGCAGCGGGAAGACGCGCTCGACGCCCTCGCCGTGGGAGGTCTTGCGCACGGTGAACGCGGAGTTCACACCGCGGTTGCGCTTGGCGATGACCACGCCCTCGAAGGGCTGCACACGCTCGCGGTTGCCCTCCTTGACCCAGACGTTCACCAGCACGGTGTCACCGGGTGCGAACGCGTCGAGGCTGCGCCCGGACTTTTCGATCTGTTCCCGCTCAAGCTCTTTGATGATGTTGCTCATGACCACAAACCCCTAGCGTTCCGAGTCCCCTCGGTACTCCTCGATGAATTCTTCCAGTAGCGCCTGCGCGTCGCCGTCCAGCTCCCGCCCGGACAGCAGCTCAGGGCGCCGCAGCCAAGTCCGTCCCAACGCCTGCTTGCGCCGCCAGCGCGCCACCGCCTGGTGATCGCCGCCGAGCAGCACCGCCGGCACGTCGCGCCCGTCGATGGACTCCGGACGCGTATAGTGCGGGCAGTCCAGCAATCCCGCCGTGAAGGAATCCTCCTCGGCGGAATCCACATGCCCGAGCACCCCGGGCACCAGCCGGCTCACCGCATCGATGAGCATCATCGCCGGCAGCTCGCCGCCACTGACCACGAAATCCCCGACCGAGATCTCGCGATCCACCTCCGCGGCGATCAGGCGCTCGTCCACACCCTCGTAGCGGCCGCACAGCAGAATGAGCCGCGGCAGCCGCGCCAGCTCGCTCACCGTCGCCTGGTCCAGCGGCCGGCCCTGAGGGCTGAGATAGACCACCGTCGCCGGCGTCGGCACCGCCGAACGCGCCGCGTGTATCGCGTCGCGCAACGGCTGGACCTTCATGACCATGCCGGGACCGCCGCCGTAGGGCCGGTCGTCCACCGTGCGGTGGCGGTCCGTCGTGTAGTCCCGCGGGTCCTGCGGGGCGATCTCGATCAGCCCGCGCTCCACCGCGCGCCGGGTCACCCCGGATTCCGTGATCGCCCGGAGCATCTCCGGGAAGATCGTGACGACATCGAAGCGCACCGTCAGTCTTCCGGGTCCCAGTCGACCTCCAGACGCCCCGCGCCGAGATCGACGTCGAGGACGAAGACGTCGACGACGAACGGGATCAGCCGCTCGCGCTCGCCGGCCACGACCATCACGTCGTTCGCCCCGGTCTCCATCAGCCGCCTGACACGGCCGAGGACCACGCCCTCGCGGTTGACGACCTCGAGCCCGACGAGGTCGTGCCAGTAGTACTCACCCTCTTCCGCCGGCGGCAGCGCCGAGCGGGGCACGGCGATCTGTCGCCCGATGAGCGCCCGCGCCGCATCACGGTCTTCGACGCCCTCCAGATGCGCGATCAGGCCCTTGCCCTGTTGCCGGCCCGAACGCAGCTTCAGAGTACGCGCGGCGCCGGCATCGTCGAGCAGCTGCCACTCGGTGAAGCCGAGGATGTTATCCATCGGCCGGGTCCAGGAATACACCTTGACCCAGCCCTGCACACCGTGAACGCCCACGATCTCGCCCAGCACCACGGGCGGGTCATCCTGCGCGCCACGCTGCACCAGCCGCCTCCCGGGTCGTTACGCCTCCGCGGCCGCGCCCTTGCGCGCCTTGCGGATCAGCCCCTCGGCACTCTCGGTCGGACGGGCGCCACGCTCGAGCCAGTGGTCGACACGCTCGAGCTCGAGCTTGAGCGAGACTTCCTGACCGGTCGCGACCGGGTTATAGAACCCGAGGCGCTCGATGAACCGACCGTCCCGCGGGTTGCGGCTGTCGGTAACGATCAGGTGGTAGAAGGGCCGCTTCTTCGCGCCAGTGCGAGCTAGACGAATGGTTACCATCGTGTTCGTTAATCCCCTGTGATCGGCAAACAGAACTGGGCTACCGATGTAAAACGCGCAAGTCTACTTGAAACCGCGCCGATGTAAAACCGCCCCGACGGGGCATCACCGCAGGAAACCGGACGGGCCGCCGGGCGGCATGCCGCCGCCCCCCGGTGGAAAGCCGCCGCCTCCGCCGCCGCCGAACTGGCGCATCATCTTCTGCATCCCGCCCTTCTTCATCTGCTTCATCATCTTCTGCATCTGCTTGTGCTGCTTGAGCAGGCGGTTGACGTCCTGCACCTGCAGCCCGCTGCCGCGAGCGATGCGGCGCTTGCGCGAGCCGCTGATGATGTCGGGGCGGCGCCGCTCGCGCGGGGTCATGGAGTCGATGATCGCGATCTGGCGACGGATCTGCTTCTCACCGACCTGGTCCTGCATCTGCTCGGTGAGCTTGCCCATGCCGGGGAGCTTGTCCATCAACCCGCCCATGCCGCCCATCTTGTTGATCTGCTGCATCTGCTTGCGCAGGTCGTCGAGATCGAAGCCCTTGCCCTTCTTGAGCTTGGAAGCCATCTTCTCGGCTTCGCTCTTGTCCACCGAGCGCTCGACCTCCTCGACGAGGCTGAGCACGTCGCCCATGCCGAGGATGCGGGAGGCCACCCGGTCCGGGTGGAAGGGCTCGAGGGCGTCGGTCTTCTCGCCGACACCGAGGAACTTGATGGGCTTGCCGGTGATGTAGCGGATCGACAGCGCCGCACCGCCGCGGGCGTCGCCGTCGGTCTTGGTGAGGACCACACCGGTGAGGGGCAGCGCCTCGTCGAACGCCTTGGCGGTGTTGACGGCGTCCTGGCCGGTCATGCTGTCGACGACGAACAGCGTCTCCACCGGATCGAGGGCGCCGTGCACGCGCTTGACCTCGTCCATCATCGTCTCGTCGACGTGCAGCCGGCCGGCGGTGTCGACCAGCAGGACGTCGTAGTACTCGCGCCGGGCACGGTCCACGGCCGCCTCGGCCGCGGTCACCGGGTCGTCGCTGGTCTGGGTGGGCTGGAAATCCACGCCCACCTCGCCGGCGAGGCGCTCGAGCTGATCGATGGCGGCGGGACGGTAGACGTCCAGGGATACGGTGAGGACCTTCTTTTTCTCACGCTCGGCGAGCCAGCGCCCGAGCTTGGCGATACTGGTGGTCTTGCCGGAGCCCTGCAGCCCCGCCACCAGGACCACTGCGGGCGGGCGGGTGGCCAGGTCCAGGCCGGTGTTCTCCTCGCCCATCACGCGCACGAGCTCGTCGCGCACGATCTTCACGAAGGCCTGCCCCGGCGAGAGGCTCTTCATCACCTCCGAGCCGAGGGCACGCTCACGGACGTCGTTGACGAAGGACTTGACCACCGGCAGCGCGACATCCGCCTCGAGCAGCGCCATGCGCACCTCGCGGAGGGTGTCGCGGATGTTGTCCTCCGTTAACCGCCCCTGGCCGCGCAGGCGCTTGCTGATGCCCTCGAGCCGTTCGCTGAGACTGCTGAACATGGCGCGCTCCAATGGATATTCGTCGACAGCCCGTTAGTATAACGGTCGGGGCGATGCCGGGGCGAGGACCGTGTCCGGGACTCGAAGCCCGGAGCAAGGTGTGCGATGATCGACGCCAACTCAAGGAGCGCACACCGGCGCGAATGATTCACCCCTTACTGACTATCACCGTCATCGCCCTCTACCTGGCGGCCACCGTGGTCCTCGTGCTGCGCCTCACACGGCGGCTCCCGGCCCGCGAAGGCACCCGCCAGGCCGCTATCGCGCTCGCAGTGGCCGGCGTGGCCCTGCACGCCGTCATCCTCAGCCAGACCATCTGGCAGAGCAACGGCCTGGATCTGCGGCTGTTCAACGCCGGGGCGCTCATCGGCTGGGTGATGGCGGCACTGCTGGTGCTCGCCGCCGTGCGCGAGCCGGTGGAAAGCCTCGGCGTGATCGTCTTCCCGATCGGTGCCGCCTCGGTACTGGCGCAGTACTGCTTCGGCGTGGCCCATACGACCAACCCGGTGGGCTTCGCCGGGGTGGACAGTCACGTGCTGCTGTCGGTGATCGCCTACAGCGTGCTCGGTATCGCCGCGGCGCAGTCGGTGGTGCTGGCGGTCCAGGAGCGCCAGCTCCGCAACCGCCATCCCGGCGGCTTCCTGCGGCTGCTCCCCGCCCTGCAGGACATGGACGCGCTGCTGTTCACCATGCTCCGCGTCGGCTTCGTGCTGCTCACGGCCTCGCTCGCCACCGGCTGGTTCTTCGTCCAGGACCTCTTCGCCCAGCACCTGGTGCACAAGACCGTGCTCACCGTGCTCGCCTGGGCCCTGTTCGCGATGCTGCTGCTGGGGCGCCGGCACTACGGCTGGCGCGGGCAGGTGGCCGCACGCTGGAGCATCGCCGCCTTCCTCGTCCTCGCGCTCGGCTACTTCGGCTCCAAGATCATGCTGGAACTGGTGCTCGGCGCCTGATGGTGCGCTGAGGAGGCGCCGTGGAACACATCCCGCTATCCGGGCTGGTCATTGCGCTGATCGTCTCGCTGGTGCTCTCCGGGTGCTTCTCCGGCTCGGAGACGGCGCTGATGACCCTCAATCGCTACCGGCTGAATCACCTCGCCGGCGAGGGCCGTCGCGGGCCGCGCATCGCCCAGCGCCTGCTCGAGCGCCCCGACCGGCTGATCGGCGTGATCCTGATCGGCAACAACCTGGTGAACATCCTCGCCGCGCAGATCGCCACGGTGATCGCGCTGCGCCTCGGCGGCGAGAGTGCCATTGCCGTGGCCACCGGGCTGCTGACCCTGACCATCCTGATCTTCTCGGAGGTCACGCCCAAGACCCTCGCCGCGCTCCACCCGGAGCGCGTGGCCTTCCCCGCCGCGTTCGCGCTGTCACCGCTGCTGCGCGTGCTCTACCCGCTGGTGTGGCTGATCAACCTCATCGCCAACGGCATGCTCCGGGCCGTGGGCGTGCGCATCGAGAAGGATGCCGGCGCGGCGGTCAGCCGCGAGGAACTGCGCACCGTGGTCAACGAGGCCGGCGCGATGATCCCGCGCACCCACCAGCGCATGCTCACCAACATCCTCGATCTGGAGCAGGCCACTGTCGAGGACATCATGATCCCGCGCAGCGAGATCGTGGGCATCGACCTGGAGGACGACTGGGACGCGATCCTGGAACTGCTCGCCAACACCGAGTACACGCGCATGCCGGTCTACCGCGGCGCGGTGGATGAGATCGAGGGGGTACTCCACGTCCGCCGGGTGCTCTCCAGCCTGCTCACCGGCGAGCTCACCCGCGAGGAGCTGATCGCCGGCATGCACGAGCCCTACTTCGTGCCGGAGGCCACACCGCTGCACGTGCAGCTGCTCAACTTCCAGAACCGGCGCCGGCGCATCGCCCTGGTGGTGGACGAGTACGGCGACATCATGGGGCTGATCACCCTGGAGGACCTGCTCGAGGAGATCGTCGGGGAATTCACCACCGACCCGGCGGAAGTGATACGCGACGTCCACCCGCAGTCGGACGGCTCGTTCCTGGTGGAGGGCAGCGCCAGCGTGCGCGAGCTCAACCGCACGCTCCACGCGGAGATGCCCACCGGCGGGCCGAAGACGCTCAACGGGCTGATCCTCGAGCAGCTCGAGACCATCCCGGCCCCCGGCACCAGCCTGATGCTGGAGGGCTACCCGGTGACCATCATCCAGACCCAGGGCAACCGGGTGAAGCTCGCCCGTATCCAGCCGCCACCCACCGGCGGGAACCGGCGCTGACGACAACGCGCTCCGGGGCGACCCTACTGGCGGGTACGCCGCCAGGTGGTGCCCTCGGGGCCGTCCTCGATCACCACGCCGGCGGCCTGAAGCTCGTCGCGGATGGCGTCCGCCCGGGCGAAGTCCCGCTCGCGGCGGGCCTGCGTGCGCGCCTCGATCAGGCGGACAACCTCGTCATCATCCGGGCCGTCGCCGTTGCCGCCGCCACGCTTGAGGAACGCCTCCGGCGACTCGCGCAGCAGCCCGAGGTCGCCGGCAAGCTCCGCCAGCAGCGCCCCCAGTCCCTCGGTGCGCCGCTCCCCGGCCTCGCGGGCCCGGTTGACCGCCCGCGCCAGCTCGAAGAGCACCGCCAGCGCCCCGGGGGTGTTGAAGTCGTCGTTCATCGCCGCGTCGAAGCGCGCACGCCAGTCCTCGTCGTCCTGGGCGGCCACGGGGGGAAGGTCACGCACGGCGAGATAGAGCCGCTCCAGCCCTGAGGCGGCCTCGGCGAGGGACTCCGGGGTGAAGTTTAGAGGACTGCGGTAATGGCTGCTCAGCAGGAAGTAGCGCACCACCTCCGGGGCGTGCTCGGCGAGGATGTCGCGCACGGTGAAGAAGTTGCCCAGGGACTTGGCCATCTTCTCGTCGTTGATGCGCACGTGCCCGTTGTGCATCCAGTAGTTGGCGTAGGTCGTGCCGCAGGCGGCCTCCGACTGGGCGATCTCGTTCTCGTGGTGGGGGAACTTCAGGTCCAGCCCGCCGCCGTGGATGTCGAAGTGCGGCCCGAGCGCGGCGGTGGACATCGCCGAGCACTCGATGTGCCAGCCCGGCCGCCCCGCGCCCCACGGCGAGGGCCAGCTCGGCTCGCCCTCCCGGGCCGCCTTCCACAGCGCGAAGTCCGCCGGGTCGCGCTTGGCCTCGCCGGGCTCGATCCGCGCGCCGGCACGGAGGTCCTCCAGGCGCTCGCCGGAGAGCCGGCCATAGCCCTCGAAACGCGCCACCGAGTAGTAGACGTCGCCGTTGTCCGCGGCGTAGGCGTAGCCGCGCTCGATCAGGCGCTCGATCATGGCGATGATCGCCGCCATGTGGCCCGTGGCCCGCGGCTCCAGGTCCGGACGCAGGCAGCCGAGGGCGTCCGCGTCCTCGTGCATCGCCGCCGTGAACCGCCGGGTCAGCGCCTCCGGGGCCTCGCCGGTCTCCGCCGCCCGGCGGATGATCTTGTCATCCACGTCCGTGATGTTGCGCACGTAGGTCACATCGTAGCCGAGACGGTGCAGATGGCGGACGACGGCGTCGAAGACGACCATCGCCCGGGCGTGGCCGAGGTGGCAGTAGTCGTAGACGGTCATGCCGCAGACGTACATGCGTACCCGGCCGGCCTCGATGGGCTGGAACGGCTCCTTGCGGCGCGTCAGGCTGTTGTAGATCTGGAGCATGTTCGTCGTCCTCTTCCGGCCCACCGTGGCGCGGCAGGCGGTGTCGTTGTACTCACGCGCCCGCCGCGCGCCCGGCGGCGGCGCGCAGGCGGCGGGCGACCCGCTCGGGGCCCATGAGTCGCGCGGCCTCGGCGAGCGCCGGTCCGTCGCCGCGTCCGGTCAGCGCCACGCGCAGCGGCATGAACAGCCGCCGCCCGCCCCGGCCGGTGCGCTCGCGCAGTGCGGTGGTGAACGCCCGCCAGTCCGGGCCCGCCTCGTCGTAAACGCCCGCCGCCGTCTCGAAGAACGCCGCCCCCGCCTCGTGCAGGACCGCCGCGTCGCCCTCGGGGACCGCGCCGAACAGCCGTTCCGCCCACTCCCGAACCTCCCCGGGGAAACGCACGTTCGGGCGCACCAGCTCGACGAACGCCTCGCGCTGCGCCGCCGGCACCGGCGCGTCCGCGTCCAGCCAGGCGGCCAGTGTCCGCACCGGTGCCGCAGCCACGGCCTCGTCCTGCCAGTGACCGAGCTGGACGGGATCGAACCGCGCCGGCGCATGCCCCAGGCGCGCGATGTCGAAGACGCGCGCCATGCCGGCGACGTCCATCAGGGTATCGTCCCGGCTGCTGTGCCCGAGACGGTAGAGGTAGTTGGTCAGCGCAGCGGGGAGAAAACCGTCCTCACGCAAGGCCTCCAGGGAGCGGCTGCCGTTGCGCTTGGACAGCGGCGCGCCGTCGTCGCCGAGGATGAGCGGCAGGTGTCCGTAGCGCGGCGGCGTGAGCCCCAGGGCCTCGAGCACGAGCAGCTGTCGCGGCGTATTGGCGAGGTGATCATCGCCGCGGAGCACATGGGTCACGCCCATGAGGGCGTCGTCGACGGCATTGCAGAACAGGAAGGCCGGCGTGCCGTCCGCCCGCTGGATGACGAAGTCCCCGAGCTCGGCGGCGTCGACCGCCTGCTCGCCGCGGACCAGGTCGGTGAACGCAATGCGCCGCTGCGCCGGCACCCGCAGGCGCAGAACGGCGGACTCGCCGGCCGCCACACGCCGGGCCGCCTCCGCCGGATCGATACCGGCACAGGTCCCGGGATAGCGCGGCGGCCGGCCGGCGGCCCGCTGCGCCTGGCGGTTGCGCTCCAGGGTCTCCGCGCTGCAGAAACAGGGGTAGGCGTGCCCCGCGTCGAGCAGCCGCCGGTACCAGTCGGCGTAGACCTCGCCGCGCTCCGACTGGCGCGCGCCGCCCCGCGGCTCCGCGCAGTCCGGCCCCTCGTCCCAGTCCAGCCCGAGCCAGCGCAGCCCGTCGAGCAGCGCCCGTTCGGCGTCCCGGTCGCTGCGCCCGGCGTCGGTGTCCTCGATGCGCACGAGAAAACGCCCACCGTGGTGCCACGCGAGCAGCGCATTGAACAGCGCCGTGCGCACGTTCCCGGGGTGCATCCGCCCGGTCGGGCTCGGGGCGAAACGGGTCCTGACAAGGGGTTCGGCCATAGCCGCGCAATGGTAGCGGAAACGCCACAGCGGCACCAACCGGCCCGCCCGCGACACGGCAACCGGTCGCGGTTTGACACAGGCCCGACGCAGCGCACAATTACGACGAAACAGCCGCCCCACTGCGCGGGGCAGAACACACCCGGAGATCCCCATGCCGCACGGTCCCGAAAGCGCCCGCCAGCCGGAGGCGGACGGCCTCGACGGCGACCTCCGCGCGCTGCTCGCCGCCGCGCGCCGGCCCGTCGTCGTGGGCGTGGCCGGTGACAGCGGCAGCGGCAAATCCACCTACGCCCGCGGCATCCGCCGGCTGCTCGGCAACGAGATGGTCGCCACCCTCACCCTGGACGGCTACCACAAGGAGGACCGCGAGGCCCGCCGCCGCAGCGGCCGCTCACCGCTGGATCCGCGGGCCAACCACCTGCCCCGGGTGCGCGAACACCTGGCGGCGCTGCGCGAGTGGCAACCGGTGGAGGTGCCCACCTACGACCACGTCACCGGCCGTTTCGGGGAGGCCGAGCTGTTCCGGCCGACACCGGTCATCGTGGTCGAGGGCCTGCACGCGCTCTACCCGGAATTCCTGCCGCTGCTCGACTTCCGGCTGTTCGTCGACCCGGAACGCGAGGTCAAGCGCCACTGGAAGCTCGAGCGCGACGTCCACCGCCGGGGCTACACGCCGGAGGAGGCGCGCACGGAGATGGACCGCCGCGAGGCCCACTACCAGCGCTGGATCGACTTCCAGAAGGCCAACGCCGACGTCATCGTGCGCATCAATGAAAGCGAGCTCGGCGCACTGGCGGTGGACGAGCTCCAGGGCCAGATCCCGGAGCACTGCCACCACATGGAGATCATCGTCACGCCGACGCAGACCCCGCTGCCGCCGCTGCACCTGCCCGTGGACCTCAACGCCATGACCCGGCGCCAGGCCCTGCCGTTCATGCTCGCGAACGTGCCCAGCAGCTTCTGGGGACGGGCGGTGAACGTGGTGCACATCGACGGCGCCCTGCCGGTCCAGGCGCTGGCCCGGCTGGAATCGGATATAATGCGCCTGACGGGGATCGAGACCGACGGCGATACCGACGTGGCGAACGAGGCCTCGACCATCGTGTTCACCCAGCTCCTCGTGGCCTGGCCCTTCCTCGGGCACGTCCACGCCCTGCTGCGCCGCCGCGGCCGCGAAGCCGACGGGGACGCCGAAGAATAGACGCCCATTCCGCCGGGAGACCATCCATGCCGCGCAAGCGTAGTGGCGAGGAAATCGGCGAGCGGCTCCGGCAGCTGCTCATCCAGCAGGAGGACCTGCGCGGCCAGCTCGCCGCGCTCACCGAGCGCATGTCCGACGAGGTCGCGGAACTCGAGCACCACGGCGCCAGCGCCGGCCAGGAGGCACCGGAACGGCGTATCGGCATGGACAAGGTCCTCGACCTGCTCGGCCACCTCGCCATCGCCCCCACGGAATCCGACGCCTGCGAGGTCATCGTCTCCGCCGCCCGCTACCTGCTGCCCGGCACCCGCGGGGCGCTGTGCCTGGCCGGGGATGACGGCACCATGGCGGTGGCCGCGGTCTGGGACGCCAAAGACCAGTGGAACCGCCCCTACCGCCGGCGCGAGGGCGGCTCGCCGCCGCAGCGCCTGGCGGGGCGCGTCTCCGCCGGGCCAACGGGCCAGGGCTGGGTCTATCCCGCCCGCGGCTTCGGGCTGCTGGTCGGCGAGCTGCGGGTCTGGCCGGAGGACGAGGCGTCGGCCACCGAGGCGATATCCGGGCGCTGCGAGCTGCTCGCCCGCAGCGCCGGCCTCGTGCTCGCGGGCATGACCCTGCAGCGGCGTCTGCGCGACGAGGCCGTGCGCGACCCGATGACCGGATTGCTCAACCGCGCCTACTTCACCGAGGCCCTGCCCCGGGAGCTCGCCCGTGGCGCCGCGCGCGGCGACGGCACCGGCCTGATCATGCTGGACATCGACCGCTTCAGCCTGTTCAACGAGCGCCATGGACCGGCCGTCGGCGACCGCATGCTCGCCACCATCGGCGCCACGCTCATCGAGCACACCCCGGACAGCGGCGTGTGCTGCCGCTACTCCGGCGAGCGCTTCGCGGTCCTGCTCCCCGGCCACGACCGGACCGCCGCCCGGACCGCGGCACAGACGCTGTGCCAGACGCTCGCGGCGCTGACGGTCACCGACGGCGAGGGGCGGGAGGCACGGGTCAGCCTCTCGGCGGGCGTGGCGACGGCCGCGGACGGCACCGACGACCCGGCCGAGCTGATCGCCGCCGCGGAGGACGGCATCTTCAACGCCCGCCAGCGCGGCGGCGACACGGTGCGCGAGCCGGGCGGCGCATGAGCTGGCCCGGGAGACACGCCGACCGCCGCAGCCGCCCCGCCTCCCCGAACCCCCTGCTCACCGGCGCCACCCTGATCATCCTCTCCGAGGCGCTGCTCGCGACCATGAGCGCCGCCATCAAGGTGGTTTCGGCGGACCTGCCCAACGAGATGCTGGTGTTCTTCCGCAACCTCTTCGGGCTGGCACTGGTACTGCCCGTGGCCCTGCGCCACGGACCCGGGGCACTGCGCACCGAGTGCATCCAGTGGCACCTGCTGCGCGCCACCGCGGGCGTCGGCGCGATGTACTGCTTCTTCTACACCATCGAGCACCTCGCCCTGGCCGAGGCGATCCTGTTCAAGCTCACCGCGCCGTTCTTCATCCCGCTGATCGCCCTGGTCTGGCTCGGCGAGCGCATCCCCGCGAGCGCGCGCATCGCCATCGGCGTCGGCTTCGCCGGCAGCGCCCTGGTGCTTGGCCCCGGCGGCGCGGACCGCTTCGCCCTGGCCGGGCTCACCGGCCTGGGCGGGGCGTTCCTGGGCGGCCTGGCGAAGGTCGCGATCCGGCGCATGGGCCGCAGCGAGCCCGCCCCGCGGATCGTTTTCTATTTCGGCGTGTTCGCGACCACGCTGACGGCGCTGCCCCTCACCTGGGCCTGGCAGACACCGGGGCTCGCGTCGCTGGGCTGGCTCGGCCTGATGGGCGCCTGCGCCACCACCGCCCAGCTCTGCCTGACCCGCGCCTACAGCCTGGCGCCCGCGGGCCAGATCGGACCGTTCACCTACATCTCGGTGGTGTTCGGCTCGCTCGCCGGCTGGCTGTTCTGGGGCGAGGTGCCGGGCCTGCTGACCGTGGCCGGCAGCCTGTTGATCGTCGGCGCCGGCCTGCTCACCCTGCGGGGCCACAGGGCACCCCGCCCTGAGACCTCGTCCGCCGAAGGGAGCCGCGCATGAGCGAGCACCTCACCGCCACCTACGAAATACGCCCCGGCCGCGGCGAGAGCGCCGAGGAACGGGCGCAGGACATCGCCCTGGAGCAGACCGTGGAACTGCCGGCGGCACTGGTCCCGGCAGCGGCGGCGGGGATGGTCGGCGAGGTGCGCTCGGTCGAGCCGAGCGGACGCGGCGTCTGGCAGGCACGGATACGCTTCCCGGTCGCCGCCACCGCGGCGGAATGGCCGCAGCTGATCAACCTGCTGTTCGGCAACATCTCCCTCAAGCGCGGCCTGCGTCTGATCGACGTGAACTGGCCGCAGACGCTGCTGGACACCTTCGGCGGGCCGGGCACCGGCACCGAGGGGCTGCGCGCGCTCACCGGCGTACCCCGCCGCGCCCTCCTCGCCACCGCGCTCAAGCCCATGGGGCTGTCCGCCAGCGAGCTGGCGGCGCGCTGCTCGGCCTTCGCCCGGGGCGGCGTGGACATCATCAAGGACGATCACGGGCTCACCGACCAGGCCGCCGCGCCCTTCGAGGAGCGCCTGGCGCGCTGCCAGGCGGCGGTGACCGACGCCAACGCCGCCACCGGCCGCCGGTGCCAGTACTTCCCCAACGTCACCGCCCAGCGCACCACGCTCATGGCCCGTGCCCGCGCCGCGCGGGAGGCGGGCTGCGCGGGTGTGCTGGTCAACCCCTGGCTCACCGGCATGGACGCCGTCGCCTGGCTGCGCGACGAGCCCGGCCTCGCGGTCATGGCCCACCCGGCCCTGACCGGCGACCTGTTCTCGCCGCGCCACGGCATCAGCGCGCCGCTGCTGCTCGGCGAGCTCTTCCGCATCGCCGGCGGCGACGCCGTCATCTACCCCAACCGCGGCGGGCGCTTCGGCTTCTCGCTGGCCCGCTGCGAGCGCATCAACGAGCGGCTGCGCCGCCCCCTCGGCGGCCTGCGCGCCGCCATGCCGACGCCGGGCGGCGGCCTGGACGTCACGCGCATCGGCGCCTGGGCACGGCACTACGGGCGCGATACCCTGTTCCTGGTCGGCGGCAGCCTGTACGCGCGCGGGGATATCGCCGCCGCCTCCGCGCGCCTGATCGAGGCCCTGGAACACGCCCATGACGAGTGACGACGACCGCAGCAAGGTGCTCCACGCCCGGGACTTCCGCTGGGAGGCGGTGCCGGTGCGCGAATACAAGAGCGAGGGCACCACGACCTTCCGCGACATCACCCGCCAGACGCTGATCGGCGAGGGGGAGGACGAACGCGCCCCGGGCTTCGTGACGCGGTACTTCGAGATCCAGCCCGGCGGCTACTCCACGCTGGAATACCACGCCCACCCACACTCGGTGGTCGTGCTGCGCGGCGGCGGCCAGGTGATCCTGGGGGACCGCGTGGAGCCGGTGCACCCCCATGACGTCGTCTACATCGCGCCGCACACCGTCCACCAGTTCCACGCCACCGGCGACGGGCCCCTCGGCTTTCTGTGCATCGTCGACCGCGAGCGCGACCGCCCCACCCTGCCCGACGACGACGAGGTGGAACGGCTGAGCCGTTACCCGGACATCGCGACGCGCCTGCGCCGATAGCCCTGCGGCGGCACCCGCCGCCCGGGCCGGCATGCGGCCCCGTCTCTGCCCTTGTGAAACACCTTTGCGCCCCGGACCTGGGGCGCCGCCTGGCCGGCGGCGCTCCCAGGCAGGCCTGCTACTGCGCCCCGAACGAGGGCAGCCACAGCGACAGCTCCGGGAAGACAATCAGCAGCGCAGTGGCGAGCAGCAGGATCAGGATGAACGGCGGGGTGCCGCGGATCACGTCGAAATAGGGCCGCCGGAACACCGCCATCGCCGTGAAGATGTCACAGCCGAACGGCGGCGTGGCCGAGCCGATCGCCGCCTGCAGGGTAACGATCACGCCCACGTGCACCGGATCCAGCCCGGCCGAGTCGACCAGCGGCTTGAAGATCGGCACCAGGATCAGGATGACCACGATCGGGTCGACGAACATGCAGCCGATGAAGAACGACAGCGCGATCAGCGACAGCGCGGCGATCTGGTTGTCGCCGATGCTGTCCACCGCCGGGCCGAGGACCTGCTCCGGGATATGCGCCGTCGCCAGGGTCTGCGAGAACGCGGCGCCCACCGCGACCAGGATGAACACCACGGCGGTGATCATGCCCGTGGACAGCGCCAGGTCCCAGAGATCGCGCAGCGTGACCTGACGGAAGATGATCACCTCCAGCACGAAGGCGTAGGCCACCGCCACCGCCGAGGCCTCCACCGGGCTGAAGAAACCGCCGTAGATGCCGCCCACCACGATGGCCGGGAAGCCCAGCGGCAGCAGCGCGCGCTTGATCGACTGCCAGCGCTCCGGCCACGGGGTCCGCGGCTCGGGCTCGATGCCCTGGACACGCGAGCCGATGTAGCAGTACACGGAGAACAGCAGCAGGATGAGCAGGCCGGGGACGATACCGGCGATGAACAGGTCGCCGATGGACGCCCCGGGCATGATCACCCCGTAGACGATGAAGCCGATGCTCGGCGGGATCAGCAGTGCGATGTCGCTGGAGTTGATGATCAGCGCCAGCGCGAAGCTGTCGGTGTAGCCCTTCTCGAGCAGCCGCGGGCGCATGGGCCCGCCCATGGCGACCACCGTGGCCTGGGTCGAGCCGGAAACCGCGCCGAACACCGCACAGCTCGCCGCGG
Source organism: Arhodomonas aquaeolei DSM 8974 (assembly GCF_000374645.1). Lineage (GTDB taxonomy): Bacteria > Pseudomonadota > Gammaproteobacteria > Nitrococcales > Nitrococcaceae > Arhodomonas > Arhodomonas aquaeolei. The sequence goes on along the minus strand of NZ_KB894804.1, from coordinate 186,862 downwards.
TGGTGATCGGCAGGCCGCCGCGCAGATGGCCGGTGAAGGCGGAGACCAGGTCCAGCAGCCGGTTGGCGGTGTGCCCCTTGGTCATGATGTCCGCGGCGAAGATGAACATCGGCACCGCCGCGAGCACCCAGGTGCCGATACCGGAGATCATCCAGCTCACACCCTGGTCGGGCCCGAAGAAGGTCATCCCCGTGAACATCATGTACAGCGTGCCGGCCGCCAGCGGGACCATCATCGGGAACCCGAGCAGCAGCAGCACGATCATCGTCACAACAAGCCAGGTCAACATCCGGCGCGCTCCCCTTGCTCTCTAGCCTATGCGCCCGCTCAGGCGCCGTTATTCTGATTCGTCGTGGTGCCGGCCGCGGCACCCTCCTCCTCGACGGGAACCTCGGCGTACTCCTCCTTCTCGGTGAAGGAGCGATACAGCTCGTGGCTGGCGAGATTGCGCACGGCGGTGAGCACGTACTGCACGCCGGCGAGGGTGAAGCCAATGGGCGCGGCGAGGTAGACGATCCACAGCGGGATGGTCAGCGCCGAGCTGGTGCGCCCCCGCTCGTAGATCGCCAGGGTGTAGTCGGCGGACTCGAAGGCCAGGTAGAACATCAGCGCGGCCGTGCCGAGACAGATCAGCACGAGCAGCCCCTTGCGGGCGGTGCCGCCGAGCTGATCGTAGAGGGCGGACATGCTGATGTGGCGGGCGGAGCGGGCGGCGTAGCTGACGCCGATGAAGGTGATGAGGATGATCAGGAGCTCGGTGATCTCGCTGGTGCCGGGGATGCCTTCGCCGAAGATCAGTCTTCCGAGGACATGCCCGCTCATGACGATGGCCATGACCAGGATACCGCCGCCGACTATCAGCCTTTCTATGTTGCCGAGCCAGCGGTCCAGCGTCGCCAACCCTCTGAGAAAGACGTTGTGACTGCGCGGTCCCGCCGCACCATCACCGGATTGCGTCATAGCGAATTCCCCCGCCGCGGCTGGTCAAACCTTAATTGACCATAAACCAAGAATCCGGGTTTGCCTACTCGCTGGACGGCCGAAAACCCTGTGTTACTGTTACCGGGGAGCCTCGACACGAACGAGAACAGCCAATCAGAAAGGAGGTCCTTACCCATGCGGCTGTACAAGTCCATCTCCATCGCGGCGCTCGGCCTGGGCCTGGCGTTCGCGGCAACAGCGAGCAGTGCGGAGACCTGGCGCTTCGGTCTCGAAGAGATCGAGGGCAGCGTTCAGTACGAGTACGCGGCCGAGTTCAAGAACATCATCGAGGAGAAGACCGACGGCGACGTCACCGTCGAGCTCTATCCCTACGGCGAGCTGGGCGGGCTCACCGACATCTACGATGCCGTCCAGAGCGGCGCCATCCAGCTCGCGTTCGGCTCCGGCTTCCTCGGCGGGACGGTGCCCGAGAGCCAGCTGTTCAGCCTGAACTTCATCCTGCCCCAGGACGAGTGGATGACCACCAAGGTCCTCAACTCCCCCGAGTTCCTGGAGAGTGACCCGTGGCAGAACGCGTTCCAGGATCGCGGCCTGCACCCGATCGCGATCGTGCCCGAGGGCTTCCAGGTCTGGACGGCGAACAAGCCGATCCACACCCCTGACGACATGGAAGGTCTCGCCATCCGCGTGATGGACAACCGCCTGCTGCTCGAGACCTACCGCGCCTATGGGGCGTCGCCGACGACCATCGAGTACGGCGAGCTCTACAGCGCCCTCCAGCAGGGCCAGGCCGAGGGCAACATCCAGCCGGTCTTCGCCCACGAGGAGATGAACTTCTACGAGGTTCAGGACTACATGATCTTCGCCAACCAGGCGCAGTTCGTGGCCACCGCGATGGCGAACCAGGACTGGTACAGCGGCCTGTCCGACGAGCGTAAGCAGCTCATCAAGGAGGCCACCGACGAGCTCGTGCGCTATATCCACGACAAGCAGCAGGAGCTCAACAGCAAGCGCCTGGATATCATCAAGTCCAACAGCGACATCGAGATCATCCGGCTCTCCGACGAGGAGCGGAACCAGTTCCGCGAGCTCGCCAAGCCGGTGCGCCAGGTCTTCGTCGACGAGGTCGGCGACAGTGGCCAGGAGCTGCTGGATCTGGTAACCAAGCTGTTCGACGAGGCCGAGAAGAAGTAGGCTTCCCGAAGCGGGAAACCTCGAGACCCGATCGAGCCCGGGGCGGCGCCCCGGGCTCTTTTCGTTACGGCCGGCGGTATTTGCCCGCGTCGGCCTTTGCGGCAGAATTGGCGGCTTACGGCGCCGCGCACGACGCCTTCGCCGGGACACGTCGGCGCCGGCAACACCAGCCAGGGGGAAAGGGAATGATCGGCAAAAACCTCGTCCGCGGCCTGCTCGGGGCCGCCTCGCTGTCCATGGCACTGATCGCGGGCCCCGCGGCCGCGGCCCCGGCGACCGTCAGGGTGACCTCCATCGTCGAGCACCCGGCGCTGGACGCCGTGCGTGATGGCACGCTGGACGAGCTGCGCGAGCGCGGCTACGAGCAGAACGACAACCTCGACTGGGCGTTCCAGACCGCCCAGGGCGATGTCGGCATCGCCGGACAGATCGCCCGGCAGTACGTGGGCGACGACCCGGACGTGATCGTCGCCATCGCCACGCCCTCGGCACAGGCCGCGGTATCCGCCGCCCGCGGACGGATCCCGGTGGTCTTCTCCGCGGTGACCGACCCGGTCAACGCCAAGCTGGTGAACGATCTCGACCATCCGGGCGGCAATGTCACCGGCGTCTCCGACATGACGCCGGTAGCCAGGCACCTGGCGTTCATCAAGCGCGTAATGCCGGAGCTCGAGACCCTCGGCATTCCCTACAATCCCGGTGAGCCCAACGCCGTCGTGCTTGTCGACGCGATCAAGAAGGCCGCGCCGGAGTACGGCATCGAGGTCAAGACCGCGGCCGCCCCGTCAACAGCGGACGTGCTCGGCGCCGCCCGCTCACTGGTCGGCGACGTGGACGCCATGTACATCGGCACCGACAACACCCTGATCAGCGCCTTCGAGTCGGTGGCCAAGGTGGGCATGGAGGCGGACATCCCGATCTTCACGGGCGACACCACCATCGTGAGCCGCGGCGCCGCCGCCGGTATCGGGTTCAACTACTACGACGTCGGCCGCCAGACCGGTGCCATCGTGGCCCGCATCCTCGAGGGCGAGGCCCCCGGGGATATCCCGGTGGAGTTCGTCGACAAGACACGGATCCATCTCAATCCGGCGGCGGCCCGCAAGATGGGGCTGGAGTTCGACCAGTCGGTGCTCGACGACGCCGACGAGATCGTCGAATAACACGCGCGGGCCCGCGGCCGGGTCCGAACGGCGCCGGCCACCACGCCGGCGCCCGGCCACCGGCCGTTTTCCGGCCGCGCCCACAAGGCGTGGCCGGCCCGGACCGGCACCTTCGGTTATGACGCAAAGGGCAGCGACGTGAGTCAGATCGCCATTCTCGGCGCCATAGAGACCGGCCTGCTGTTCGGCCTGGTCGCCATCGGCGTCTTCCTGAGCTTCCGGATACTCAACTTCCCCGACCTTACCGTCGACGGCAGCCTTCCGCTGGGCGCCGCCGTCGCCGCAACGCTGATCCTCGCCGGCGTGAACCCCTGGCTGTCGACCGTGGCCGCCTTCTTCGCCGGGGCCGGCGCCGGGCTGGTCACCGCCTGGCTGAACGTGCGCCTGCGCATCCTCCACCTGCTCGCGAGCATCCTGGTGATGATCTCGCTGCACACGGTGAACCTGCGCATCATGGGCCGGCCCAATGTCGCACTGCTCGGCGAGCCCACGGTCTTCTCCGCATTCGAGGGCCTGGACATCCCCTACTACTGGCTCAATCCCGCGGTGCTCCTGGTCGTGGTCCTCGTCACCGGTTACCTGATCACGCGCTTCCTGGGCTCGGAGATGGGACTCGGCATGCGCGCCACCGGTGCCAACCCGCGCATGGCCTCCGCGCAGGGCATTCATACCGGGCGGATGACGCTGCTCGGCATCGCGCTGTCCAATGCCCTGGTGGCACTCGCGGGCGCGCTGTTCGCCCAGATCCAGGGCGCAGCGGACATCACCATGGGCATCGGCACCATCGTGATCGGCCTGGCCGCGGTGATCGTGGGCGAGGCGCTGGTACCGCCGAAGACGATCGTGCGCGCGGTCATCGGCGCGGTGATCGGCTCGATCATCTACCGCTTCGCCGTGGCCTTCGCGCTCAACGCCGAATTCATCGGCCTGCAGGCGCAGGACCTCAAACTCATCACCGCGGTGCTGGTCGTGGTCGCCATGGTGCTGCCGGGCCTGCGCACCAAGCGCGCCATGCAGCGCCGGGCCCGGGCCACTCCGGCCAACAAGGGGGGACAGGGCTGATGATCCGTCTCGAGGACATCCACGTCACCTTCAATCCCGGTACGGCCATCGAGACCCACGCGCTCACGGGCCTGAACCTGGACATCCCCACGGGCGAGTTCGTCACCGTCATCGGCTCCAACGGCGCGGGCAAGTCCACCATGCTCAACGTCCTCGCCGGCGAGACCGGCACGGACACCGGCCGCGTGCTCATCGGCGAGGACGACGTCACCCGCCGCAGCACATCGGCACGGGCGGGGCTGGTCGCCCGGGTGTTCCAGGACCCCATGGCCGGCACCTGCGAAGACCTCACCATCGAGGAGAACCTGGCCCTTGCCTGCGCCCGCGGCCACCGCCGCGGATTGCGCCGCGCGGTCGACGGCGGCCGCCACCGCGCCTTCCGCGAGCGGATCGCGGAGCTCAACCTCGGCCTCGAGGACCGCCTCGGCGACCGCATGGGCCTGCTCTCCGGCGGCCAGCGCCAGGCCGTGAGCCTGCTGATGGCCACCATGAACCCCATGCGCATCCTCCTGCTCGACGAGCACACTGCGGCGCTGGACCCGCGTACCGCGAACTTCGTCATGGGCCTGACGGACCGCTTCGTGGGAGAGTCCGGGCTGACTACACTGATGGTCACCCACTCCATGCGTCAGGCGCTGGACCACGGCGACCGTACGGTCATGCTCCACGAGGGGCGGGTGGTGCTCGACGTCAGCGGGGAGGAGCGCCGCGGCATGAAGGTCGAGGACCTGTTGCACATGTTCGAGAAGGTCCGCGGCGAGGAGGTCGACGACGACGCACTCGTACTCGGCTGAACATGGCCGGCGGCGAACGCCGGCCCGGAGGACACGGTCATGACGGTCCCCACGGAACCGGCACACCTGGCGCTGCGGCGCTACGCGCGGGAGACACACCACCACGCTCATCCCCATCACCAGGTCGTGCTGCCGCTGGCGGGCACACTGGAAATGGACGTGGACGGCCGGGGCGGCGACGTCACCGGCGACTGTGCCGCCGTTATCCCCCGCGGCCGGCCCCACGGCTTCGCCGGCAGCGGTGACAACGCGTTCCTGATCCTCGACATCACCGCACCGCCCTCCCCCGGCAACGGCCGCGAATTCTGGCAGGCGGCCGCCGAACAGCCCTTCGTGCGCTTCGACGCCAGCCTCCACGGGCTGTGCCGCTTCATGGCCGAGCGCATCGGCCCGGACGGTCTCGGCGGGGTGCGCTCCGAGGTCACCGGATCGATGATCGTCGAGACCCTCGCCCGGGGCCTCGACACGGTCCCCGCCGCCCTGCCACGGCCGCTGGCGCGGGCCATCCGGTTCATGGAATCCCACTGCAGCGAGGCCCTCACGGTGGCGGCGATCGCCCGCGAGGCCGGTGTCGGAACCAGCCGGCTGTTCACGCTGTTCGATACGCATTTCGGGACTTCGCCGGGCCGCTATCTCGCCCGGCAGCGCCTGCACCACGCACGCTGGCTGCTGGAGACGACGCGCCGGCCGCTCGCGGAGATCGCCCTGGCCTCCGGCTACGCGGACCAGAGCACCTTCACCCGCGCCTTCCGCCGGGAGACGGGCATGCCGCCGGCCGCTTACCGCCGCCGCCACGGTGGCCGGCGATAAAGGCGGAGCCCAGGCACAAACGGCGGCAGCAACGGGCAAAGACAGGCCTCCGCCCCACGCTCCAGACTGCGGCCTCAGGACGCAGAGGAGATGCAAGCCATGACCCGTCGACTGACCGACTTCTCCGTGCTCACCTTCGACTGCTACGGGACGCTGATCGACTGGGAGAGCGGGATCTGGGACGCCCTGCAGCCGGTGCTCCACGCCAACGGCTGCACGGAAATCACCCGCGAAACCGGCCTCGCCGCCTTCGCCGAGTTCGAGAGCACGCAGCAGGCCGAGACCCCCGGGATGCGCTACCCCGAGCTGTTGCGGCGTGTCCACGAGCGCTTCGTCGAGCGCTTCGGGCTGCGCAGCGACGAGGCCCTGGACCGGGCGTTCGGCGAGTCCGTGCCTCACTGGCCCGCCTTCCCCGACAGCGCCGACGCCCTGCGCTCGCTCGCCCGTTCGTACCGGCTGGTGATCCTCTCCAACGTGGACCACGGAGGCTTCGCCGCCTCCAATCGCAAGCTCGGGGTCACCTTCGACGCCATCTACACCGCCGAGGACATGGGCGCCTACAAGCCCACCCCCGGCAATTTCGAGTACATGGTCAACCGGCTGCGGGAGGACCACGGCATCGCCCCGGAGCAGATCCTGCACACCGCCCAGAGCCTGTTCCACGACCACGTCCCGGCCAGCCACGCCGGCCTCGCCCGATGCTGGATCGATCGCCAGGGCCTGTCCCGTGGCGGCAGCTGGGGGGCCACCGCAGAGGTGCCGGAACGGCCCTCGGTCGACTTCCTCTTCCCGGACCTCGCCGGCATGGCCGCGCAGGTGCGCGAGGAGGAGGACGCCCCGCCGGCGCGCTGAACAACGAGGGCGGGCGGGGTCCGTAAAGCCCCGTATGCACATGCTGGAGCCCCCGCGCTAGCCTTACTGACACGGTCATTCCCATGGCCGCCCGCCCCCGGCGAACATACCGGGGACGGGGCTGTCGAAACGGTAAAGGTCAGCGGAGAGAAGGCATGGCCATGACACGACGCCAGTTGCTCGCGGCCCTCGGGGCCGCGGCCATCATCCCCGCCGGGGTGTGGCGGCTGCTGCCGAGCGCCCGCGCCGCCGGCGAGTTCCCCCTGGAGCTCAGCGAGGCGGAGTGGCGCAAGCGGCTGACCCCACGCGAGTACGAGGTCCTGCGCGAGGAGGACACCGAGGCACCCGGCAGCAGCGAGCTCCTGCACGAGAAGCGCGCCGGGGTATACACCTGTGCCGGCTGCGACCAGCCCGTGTTCCGCTCGGAGACCAAGTTCGACAGCGGCACCGGCTGGCCGAGCTTCTACGCCCCCATCGACGGCGCGATCGGCACCCGCGAGGACCGCCGCCTGCTCGTGATGGTGCGCACCGAGGTGCACTGCAGCCGCTGCGGCGGCCATCTCGGCCACGTCTTCGAGGACGGTCCGGAGCCCACGGGGCTGCGCTACTGCCTCAACGGCGTGGCGCTTGATTTCGTCCCCGCCGGGGAGGCCCCGGCATGATGCGCCGGCTGGCCGTAATCCTCCTTGCCGCCGTCACCACCGCCGCAGGCGCCGCCGGCATGGGCAAGCCCGCGGCCGGCCCGCCACCGGAGGGACTCGCGGTGGCGACCTTCGCCGGCGGCTGCTTCTGGTGCATGGAGCCGCCGTTCGACAAGCTCGACGGCGTGCGTGAGACGATCTCCGGCTATACCGGCGGCCACGTCGAGCGACCCACCTACCGCCAGGTCGGCAGCGGCGGCACGGGTCACTACGAGGCGGAACGCGTGGTCTACGACCCGGCGAAGATCAGCTACGAGCGGCTGCTCGAGGTGTACTGGCGCAACGTCGACCCCTTCGACCCCGGCGGACAGTTCTGCGACCGCGGCCGTTCCTATCGCACGGCGATCTTCGTGCACAACGACGAGCAGCGCCGTCTCGCCGAGCAGAGCAAGGAGCGGCTGGCGCAGCGCTTCGATCACCGCATCGTCACACCGGTGGTCGACGCCTCGGCGTTCTATCCGGCGGAGGACTATCACCAGGACTACTACCGGAAGAATCCGATCCGCTACAAGTACTATCGCCTGCGCTGCGGACGCGACCAGCGGCTGGAAGCCATCTGGGGTGACGAGGCCGGCGGGTGAGCTCCACCCGCCATCAACCGCGCCCCTCGCCGCCCGTCCCCGGGGCGGCGGAGGGCGCCTCCATACGGACGCCCTGCGCGCCGCAGAACGCCGACAGCGCCTCCAGCTCGTCGTCCGGCAGCACCAGCTCCATGACCACCCCCTCGCCGTAGTCGACCGAGCACGGCCATGCGTCGTGACCGGAGGCCCAGTGGCGCAGCGGCTGCTCGACCGCGAAGCCCATATGCAGGCGGACCCGGGAGCACGGCCGGTGACGCGTGAGCTCGAGCGCCGATAGCACCTGTTCCGTGGCACCCGCGTAGGCCCGGGTAAGGCCGCCGGCCCCCAGCTTGATACCGCCGAAATAGCGCACGACGACCACCACCACGTCGGCGATGCCCTTGTGCTGGATCACACCGAGGATGGGCCGGCCGGCGGTACCCGAAGGCTCACCGGCATCGCTCACCGCCGCGGAGGCGGCCCCCTCGGGGTCTCCGACGAGGTAGGCCCAGCAGTGATGGCGCGCGTCCGGGAACTCCGCGGTCAGCCGATCGACCACGGCGAACGCCTCCCCGCGCGTCTCCGCGCGTTCGGCGTGAGCGATGAACCGGCTCTTGCGCACCAAGGTCTCGGCACGCGCCGGACCGGCCGGCACCAGCGGGGCGGTGTCCGCCACGGCGACTCCTCCGGGAGGTGAAAGGCGTGCCGCCATACTAACCCGGACGCTTGCCCGTCCTCACCCCGGTATGCCGGGAACGCCCCTTCACCGGACCGCGGTGCCGCCCGGCAAGGGCCCGTTGCACCCGCAAGGCATACGGACACACGGCGATCAGGCACCGGATGAGACCGTGGATCCATCAAAGCTTGATGTTGCTCACACGCCGGCGACCGCCACGCCGCCAAAATGCTACAGTCGTGCGTAGCCGCGCGGATACGCGCCGTCGCGGCAACACGGCCCAATCCGAACAATAAGGCGCGGTAGGGAATGGACTGCGCCGGCCAGCAAGGAGATCATCCATGCGCGCGATGCTTCGCGGACTGCTCGCCCTGGTGCTGTGCGGCGCGTATGCCACGGCCCATGCCGACTTCTCCGACGGTGAGATCCGCATCGGGGTGCTTACCGACCTCTCCGGCGTCTCCCGCGGCGACGCCGGCCAGCTGAGCGTGGTCGCCGCCGAGGTCGCCGCCGACCGCCTGGGCGGGAATATCGACGGTGCCCCCATCCGTATCATCGCCATGGATCACGGCAGCGATGCGGATCAGGCACTGAAGGCGGCGCGGGAACTGGTCGAGACCCACCACGTGGACATGATCACCGACCTGGTGCGCTCCAACACGGCAATCCCGGTACAGCGCTATGCGACCGAGCAGGGCGTGGTGGTCATGCCCACCGGCGCGGGCGCCTCGGCACTGCACGGCAAGTACTGCTCGCCGCTCGCCTTCCACTGGGGCTTCGATAGCTACGCCCTCGCCAACGCCGTGGCCTCGGCGGTCACCCGGGACGGTGGCGACGAGTGGTTCTTCGTCACCGCGGACTACGCCTTCGGCAGCGCCATCGAGTCCGCCGCACGCGGGCTGGTCAAGCAGGCCGGCGGCGAGGTCCTCGGCGCGGCACGCTACCCGTACAAGGCCACCGACCTCACCGAGCCCCTGACGGCCGCGGAGGATTCCGGGGCCGGCGTGATCGCGCTCGCCAGCGGCGGCGAGGACACCCAGCGCGCGATCCGCCAGGGCTATGAGCTCGGCCTGGTGGACGACGAGCACCGCTTCGCCGCGCTGCTGATGTTCCTCACCGATGTCCGCGATCTCGGGCTCTACGTCGCCCGGGGCCTGCAGCTCGCCACCCCCTTCTACTGGGACCTCGACGAGGCCTCGCGCACCTTCGCCCAGGCGGTCTACGAGCGCGCCGGCGCGATGCCGACCATGATCCACGCGGGCACCTACTCGGCCACGCTGAACTACCTCCGCGCCGCCAGGAAGGCCGGCACGGACGACGCCCGGAGCGTCGCGGACACGCTGCGGGGCATGTCCATCGAGGACGCCTTCGCCCACAACGGCCACGTGCGCGAGGACGGGCTGATGGTCCACGACTTCTATCTCATGCAGGTGAAATCACCGCTGAACAGCACCTCGGCCTGGGACTATTACAAGCAGGTCAGCGTCATCCCGGGCGACGACATCCATGCCGCCCCGGACGGCAGCTGCAAGCGGTGACACCGGGCGGGGCGGCCTTCCGGTATTGGCCGCGCGGGCCGATTTGACGATAATGTGCCGCCCCAACCCCGCTGCAGGTACTCGACGACCATGGTGCCACACCCACAGGAAAAGGCCTTTCCCGTCTCCTGGGATCAGCTCCACCGCGACGCCCGGGCCCTGGCCTGGCGTCTGTCCGGCGTCGGCCAGTGGGACGCCCTGGTCTGCATCACCCGCGGCGGGCTCGTGCCCTCGGCCATCGTCGCCCGGGAACTCGGCATCCGGCTTATAGAGACCGTCTGCGTCGCCTCCTACCACGACTACGACACCCAGGGTGACCTGGTCGTGCTCAAGCACGTCACCGACGCCGTCACCAACCTCGGCGCCGGCAGCGGCGAGCGGGTGCTCATCGTCGACGACCTCGTGGACACCGGCCGCACCGCGCGCGAGGTCCGCGACATGCTCCCGAAGGCGCATTTCGCCACGGTCTACGCCAAGCCCCAGGGCTGCGAGGTGGTGGACACCTTCGTCACCGAGGTCTCCCAGGACACCTGGATCTATTTCCCCTGGGACATGAGCCTGCAGTTCACCCCGCCGCTGCACGACGGGCACTAACGGGCGACCATGGCCCGCGCCCTGCTCCCTCGCCTCTGCGACTGGCTCCACGCCCGCCGGCGCCGCTCCGTCACCGCTGCACTCAGGCGGGCGCTGGCGGCCCTGTTCACCACCGATGCGCTGCCGGAAACCAGCCGCGCGCACCGGGGGACCCTCGCCGAAGAGCTTGGCGACGACACCGACTGCGCCGAGCGCGTGCACCGCTTCCACGCCCTGCTGGAGAGGGACCTGCGCTCGGAGGCCAGGCTGCTCGAGCAGGGGCTCAACACCTACGCCCGCCAGCTCGCGGCACTGGACCGCCACCTCCGCCACGCCGAGAGCGAGCGCGCGGAGGCCATCGCCGACCACGACGCCATGAGCGACCACGTCCGCCAGCACGTCGGGGACATCCGTCAGGCGGTCTCCGGCGGGACCGCCGACGTCCCGATGCAGCGCGTGGAATCACGGCTCGCGCACATCGTCGACACCCTGCGGACCTATTCCCGGCGTCAGCACGAGCGCGTGGCGGCGGCGGAATCCGAGGCGGACGCACTGCGCGGCCGGCTGCAGGAGGCCGAGGCCGAGACCGCCGAGCTACGCCGGCGCCTGGTCGAGGAGCGCAGCCGCGGGGCCACCGACACCCTCACCGGCGTCCCCAACCGCATGGCCTTCGAGGAGCGTTTCTCCGATGAGCTGGCCCGCCAGCAGCGCACCCGCCGGACCTTCGCCCTGGTCGTCGCGGATATCGATCACTTCAAGCGCGTCAATGATATCCACGGCCACCTCGCCGGCGACCGGATCCTCGTGGCCGTGGCGGAAACGCTGCGCGCCGCCCTGCGCACCACGGACATGATGGCCCGCTACGGCGGGGAGGAGTTCGTCGCGCTGCTGCCCGAAACGGACGCGGACGCGGCACGGGAGAGCGCCGACCGGCTGCTGGAGGCCGTCCGCCGGCTGCGCCCCGACGGCGGCGGCCCGGAGGCCGTCCCGGTTACGATCTCGGCCGGTGTGACCGAGGTCCAGGTCGGCGACGACATGACGGATGCCTTCGAACGCGCGGACCACGCCCTCTACGACGCCAAGCGCGCCGGACGCGACCGGATCGCCGTGCGCCTGCGTTGACACCCGGCGAGTGCCGCGTCACCAACGTCAACCACGACGACGCGGAGCGAACGCGGTGCCGGGCTAGACCCGTCGCGCTATCCAGATCACCCGGCCGACCACATCCAGGGCCGCCAGGGCCGCGCCGGAAACGTGCTGATCCGCGTAGCGGAGGCTGTCCGATCGCACCCACACCCCGCCGGACCAGTCCCGTTGCAGGCGTTTCGGCTGCAGCGCACCGTCGACGCGGAGCACGTACACAGCGTCGTCGCCGATATCGTGCCGGGTCGTGTCGACGAGAAGGCGATCCCCTTCGTTCACGGTCGGGGCCATGGAGTCGCCGCTGGCCGTGACCACGACCAGCGCCTCGGCGCACAGTCCCTCCGCGTTCAGCCACGCCGATGAGAGCGCCAGCACCGGCATCGTGTCCGCGGCACGGATCGGCGTGTATTCCCCCGCGGCGTATCGGGGCCCGGCCTCGCGTACGGTACCGGATACCTCCAGCGCCCCCTCGCCGGTCGCGAGCCACGCGACGGACACACCGCCGGCCCGGGCCAGGGCCACCAGGCGCCCCGCCGTGGGCTCGCTGGCCCCCGCGATATAACGATAGAGATGGCTCTCCGAGACACCGGCCCGCGCGGCGAGGGCCTTCTTGCCCCCGACGTGCGCGGCAATCTCGGATATGCGAGCCCCAATGGCGCCGGCATCCGTCGATGCACCCCCGTGTGAACGGCCGGCCATGTCGTTGTTTTTTCCTTCGTCAGGCATTGTCGTGTTCCACTGGCACGCCCGGGCCACCCCGGTTGCGACACACGCCCGGAAACCATTGACACGAAACTCCCGGATAAGGCAGTCTCACCCTTATCCGGGACTCCGGCGTCACGGAATGGACGGCCGGAGACCGTGTCGGCGCATGCAACGTGCCGGCCCGTGCGCCTTGAGCCACGGAGACACCGCAGTATGGACACACCGGGCGGATACCCAATCGCGCGGCGGCGGTGGCTTATGGCTGACCATAAGTGAACGAGCATACCGGGCGGCAGACGATCGCGTCATGTCGACCATGTCCCATTACCGGGAACGCCCCGGGAAAGGACGACGCAATGGCGGCGCGAGCCATGCACCCGCGTAAACCCCGCGACTGCATGGCACCGGTGCAGGGACACGCCAGAACCAGCCCCCCGTGCCGCGCACGGATGCACGGGACGTGCGCAGAGGTAGGGATCAATGGCTCAGGACGAGCAGGCTGAGCGCGGCAGGCCAATCACACGCACCATCCCCGGTAACATCCCCCGACGCCTTGCCCTCCGCGCCCTGGCGCTGCTGCAGCGTTGCAGCCCCGGACGGCAGAGCACGGCGTGCAGGGCCTGCCCGTACCGCAGGCGCCTGCGCGAGAGCGAGGCAAAGATCGCGGAGCTTCGTCGGCGCCTTGCCGAGGAACGCAACCGCGGGGCCACCGATGCCCTCACCGGCATCTACAACCGCAAGGCCTTCCAGGAGCGCTTTGCCGTCGAGCTGGCGCGACGCCAGCGCTACGGCCGGCGCCTGTCACTGATCATCCTCGACATCGATCACTTCAAGGGGGTCAACGACGCCTACGGCCACGTCACCGGCGACCGCATCCTCACCGCCGTCGCCAGCCGGCTTCAGGCAGAGGTGCGCGCCATCGACCTGCTCGCCCGTTACGGCGGCGAGGAGTTCGTGGTGCTGCTGCCGGAGACCGACCTGCAGCAGGCCCGCCACACCGCCGGCAAGCTGCTGGCACGGATACGCGACGAGCACTTCCAAACCGGCGAGCACAAAATCGGTATCACGATCTCGGCAGGCGTGACGGAGGTACGCAGCGACGATACGGCGGCACGGGCACTGGAGCGTTCCGACGCCGGGCTCTATGCGGCGAAGAACGGCGGGCGTAACCGCATCGGCGTCTCCGGGGACTAGGCGAGCCGCGCCAGGAAGGCAGCGCTGGCGGCCACCGCCCGGTCAAGGTTGCCCGCCTCGGTCTCGCCGCTGCGCTTGCGCGGCTTGAAGGAGTGATCGCCGTCCGGCACCCAGGTCACCGCAATGGTGGAGGCGAGCTCGTAGGCCGCGACTTCGTCCGGCCGGCCGAACGGGTCACGCTCGCCCTGCAGGATCAGCGCCGGTGTCGACAGCGCCGCCAGGTGCGCGACCCGCGGCCGCTCGGGCCGGCCCGGGGGATGGAAGGGGTAGCCGAGGACGAGCAGTCCCCGGGCGCCGAGCTCGTCCGCGACCAGGCTTGCCATGCGTCCGCCCATGGATTTGCCGCCGATGGCCACGGTCCCCGGCCAGCGCTCGCGCACCGCCGCGACGACCTCGCGGTAGCACCCGAGCAACGTCTCCTGCCGGTCCGGGCCACGTCGCTTACCGTCCTCGCGCCGCCTCGCCATGTACGGGAACTCGAAACGCACCACGCGGTGGCCCGCCGCGGCGAGCCCTCCGGCGATGTGCGTCATGAACGGTGTGTCCATGGCGGCACCGGCGCCGTGGGCGAGGACGACCGTGACCGCCGCGCCCCCCGGCCCGTCAATCAGCCACTCGCTCACCCGTCGTCGCCATCCCCGGTGTCGGGGACCAGCATCAGCCCCTCCATCACCTGCACCGCACGCCCGGCAACGCGGACACCGCGGATCGCCTCGGGCTCACCCTGGACCTCGACCCAGGCCTCACCCGGCCGGCCCAGCCAGTGCCCCTGCTCCACGGAGAAACGGGCGTGCGGAATGAGTCCGTGGTGCCAGAGGTAGGCCGCCAGGCCGCCGCTTGCCGAGCCATTGAAGCTGTGCTCGAAGGCGTTCGGTGGTGCGCCGAAATGGCGGGAGAACACGTCACCGCTGTCGGTGGCGCCCCCGAGGGCGAACAGATGGGCCCCCACGAAACCGCCGAAACGGTGGAGCTCGGCATAGGCGTCGAGCCGGACACGGGCGCGCCGCAGCGCGTCCTCGCTCACCACGGGCACCATCAGGTGCGGGATCACGGTATTCACCGTCTGCACCGGCGCGTCATCCCGCAGGTCCGAGAGCTCCAGGCCGAATACCGTCGCGATCTCTGCCGGATCCTGGGCCTCGAAGAAATCCGGCGGCGGCTGCGTGACCGACAGCAGCGGCATATCCCCGCCGGAATGGGTCACGTCCATCTCGACCACGCCGTGGTTGGTCTCGATGCCCAGGCGCTGGATGTGCCCGTCGCCCCGCGCCAGGCGTCCCTTGGTCAGCAGCGCATGGGTGAGCGCCACCGCGAGGTGGCCGAACAGCGGCACCTCCTCGCGCCCGACGAACGAGCGTGCCCCCACCTCGGCCACTGTCTGGTCCTCCGGATCCATGGCGAACACGGTCGCGGAGACGCCCAGCTCGTCGGAGAGCGTGCTCATCATCTCGTCGTCGAGGCCATCCGCGTCGAGTACCACGGCGCAGGCCACGCCGCCGAAGGCCGTCGCGGTGAAGGCATCCACCTGAATGATCGGTACTGCTTGCATGCCGTTATCCCTGTCGTCGCCAACCAGGCCGGAAACGGGTGCCGGACACCCACGGTGCCCCGCACCATAACCGCTGGCACCGGTGCCGTCACTCGGTGGGCCGGTCAGAAACGTTCCGTGGCGGGCCGCAGGTCGAGCTCCTGGGTCCACGCATTGGGGGGCTGGCAGTGGAGCTGCCAGTAGCTCTCGGCGATCGCAGCGGGCTCGAGCCGGTCGTTGTCGGCGACCCCGTCGGGCGGTCCGATGCGCCCGTCGATGACGACATGGGCCACGTGCACACCCTCGGGCCCGAGCTCCCGGGCCAGGCTCTGGGAGAGCGCACGGATGCCGAACTTGGGGACCGCGAGGGTGGCGAACCCGGCACCGCCGCGCCATGCCGCCGTGGCCCCGGTGAACAGCAGGCTGCCCCGTCCCCGCGGTGCCATGTGACGCGCGGCCTCGCGCGCGACGATGAAACCACCCAGACACCCCACCCGCCAGCACCGCTCGAAGGTGGCCACGGAAATGTCGCGGATACCGCCGGGCTCGAAAGTCCCGGCGTTGTACACCACCGCCTCCACCGGACCGAGCTCGGCGTCGGCGGCGTCGAACACGGCTGCCACCTGGGCCTCGTCGGTGGCATCGCAGGGATAGGGAAGGACCTGCCCTTCGTCGGCGTCCATACCGGCGGCGATATCGGCCAGCCGCTCGGCGCCGCGGGCGATCATCGCGACGTTCAGACCACCGGCGGCGAAACGCTGTACCAGCGCCGCACCGAGCCCGGGGCCAACCCCGACGACCAACGCGCTGCCCCTGCCCATAGCACTGTCTCCGGACGATGCCTTTATGGACAGTTTAGACGGGCAACCCCGCCATCGCCGCCGCCTTCAGGCGTCGCCGTTGCCCAGAACGGCCTGGCGGCGCTCGCGGCCGAAGGTCATCATCCGCCCGAGCGAGATCCGGGCCTGCTCGGCCACGGCCTCGTCCACGAAGATCTCGTTGTCCAGGCGCTCCAGCGCACCGGCGAGGTTGCGCAGGCCGTTCATCGCCATCCACGGGCAGTGGGCACAGCTCTGGCAGGTGGCGCTGCGCCCCGCCGTGGGCGCCTCCATGAGCTCCTTGTCCGGCGCGGCCTCGCGCATCTTGTGAAAGATGCCGTTGTCGGTGGCAACGATGAACCGCGATGCCGACGAGGTCGTGAGCGCCTGCAGCAGCTGCGAGGTCGAGCCGACGACGTCCGCCTGCTCCACCACCGAACGCGGCGATTCCGGGTGTACCAGCACCGGCGCATCGGGGTAGCGCGAGCGCAGCTGTTCGAGCTCGCTACCCTTGAACTCCTCGTGGACGATGCAGGCCCCGTCCCACAGGAGCATGTCCGCGCCGGTCTCGCGGCGGATGTAATCGCCGAGGTGGCGGTCCGGCCCCCAGAGGATCGGCTCGCCGCGCGCGTGGAGGTGCCGGATGACGTCCACCGCAATGCTGGAGGTCACGACCCAGTCCGCACGCGCCTTCACCGCCGCGCTGGTGTTGGCGTAGACCACCACCGTGCGCTCCGGGTGGGCGTCGCAGAAGGCGGCGAACTCGTCCGGCGGGCAGCCCTCGTCCAGCGAACAGGTCGCCTCCAGCTCGGGCATGATCACGCGCTTGTCCGGGGTGAGGATCTTGGCGGTCTCACCCATGAAGCGCACGCCCGCCACCACCAGGGTCGAGGCAGGGTGATCCGCGCCGAAGCGCGCCATGTCCAGGGAGTCCGAGACGTGGCCGCCGGTCTCGTCCGCCAGGGCCTGGATCTCCGGGGCCGTGTAGTAGTGCGCCACGAGCA
The DNA here is from genome assembly GCF_000374645.1 of Arhodomonas aquaeolei DSM 8974. Taxonomy (GTDB): domain Bacteria; phylum Pseudomonadota; class Gammaproteobacteria; order Nitrococcales; family Nitrococcaceae; genus Arhodomonas; species Arhodomonas aquaeolei. The sequence continues at coordinate 169,605 of NZ_KB894804.1, read as the reverse complement.
CCGCGTCGCGGGCCTCGAGCAGCTCGCGAATGCGTGCCCGCAGGGTATCGGCCTCACCGGCGCGCAGGGTCTCGTCCGCGCTGAAGGCCTCGGCCCGCAGGTGTGTGCCGGTGCGTGCCGGCTCGGCGTTGTTCATCGCCAGTCCTCCCCACACCGGGACGCACCCGGTGTCACTTGATGATCTCGACCCGGCCCGGTGTCCGGCGCCGGTACAGCCGCGCAGGGCGGTGATTGCCCGCGCGGTAGGTCTCGCCGGTGGGCTCGACGCACTCCAGCGCACCAATGCGCTTGCGAAAGTTGCGCTTGTCCAGCGGTTCGCCGCCGATGACCTCGTAAACGCCCTGCAGGTGGCTGAGGGTAAAACGCTCCGGCATCAGCTCCAGGGCGATGGTGGAATAGGCGAGCTTGGCCGACAGCCGGCGGTGCGCCATGGCCACCATCTCCGCGTGATCGAAGGCGAGCGGCGGGAGCGCGTCCACCGCGTGCCAGGCGGCGTCCGGCCCGTCCGGCAGCCCCGCCGCCACGCTCGCCGGCACCAGCGCGAAGTACGCCACCGCCACCACCCGCCCGCGGGGATCGCGTCCGGGACGGCCGAAGGTGTAGAGCTGCTCGCGGTAGACACGGTCCAGTCCCACGTCGCCGCCGAGCACCCGCTGGGCCCCCTCCTCCGGGGACTCATCGTCGCGAAGCAGCGTGCCGGGCAGCGCCAGGCTGCCGGCAAACGGCGTGCGGTGCCGGCGCTGCAGGCGCACCCGCAACGCGTCGTCGCCGACACTGAAGACCACCACATCCGCGGACACCCCCAGCCAGCCGGCCGGGCACACCGCCTCCGCCTCGCGCACCGTCGTGTCCCTCCACGTACAGGAGCCTCCAACTTAGTGTCGAATCAACACTATGTCAATTCGGTTGCACCCGCCCTCACCGGTACCGCCGCACCGCCGGAGCGCACGAAAACGAGAAGACACCATCACCGGATGCGAGGATATGCGCCCTGCCCGGGGTAGACACGGCCGCTGCCATGGGAACGGCGGTCATGGCGCATCACGATCAGGGCGACGCCCGGATGAAGGGCCATCGGCCGCCGCAGAGGCAACCCCGACACCATGGACCGGGGCCTCTATCGATCGTGGCCAGAAAGGGCGTGCCGCCTGTGTACGACGAAGATGACGCGATCAATGCCGTGGGAACGTCCCTGCGGCCGGTGCCCCTACCCCTGCCCGACGGCACCGCCGAAGGGATGGCCCTTCAGCCACTCGCAGGTCTCGGCGATGGTCGTGGGGATATCGCGCATGGCCACACCCAGGCTGTCGCGGCGGGTGAAATCGAAGCGTGTCGGCGCTTCGGGCTCGCCGTCGAGCGGCGCAGGCAGCCCGGACGCCGGCACATGCCGGGCGAACTCCGCATAGAGGTCACGCCACGACCAGCTGTCGTACACGGCGAAATAGCGGCCCTGCGCCCGCGGATCCTCGTAAGCGGCGAGGAACAGCGCGGCCACGTCGGCCACGTGGGAAACGGACATGGACCCCGCCGGCACGGACTGATGCCAGCCCTGCTCACCGCGGCTCAGCCGCACGAGGAGGCTGTGACTGCCGTTCTCGAGGTGCCGGGGCAGGACCACCGGCCCGAGCATCATGGTCGGCAGGAGGATGCACAGCCGCTGGCCGTGGCCCTCGCAGAACTCGCGGACCGCGCGCTCCATCACGATCTTCTCGGCGGCGGTGAACTTTCCCGCCGCGATCTGCCGCTCCGGATCCGAGACGGCGTTCGCCTCGGTCTTCACCGCGACGGGTTCGGGCGGGTTGGTGCTCGAGGTCGAGGAGCACAGGATGACGTTGCCGACCCCCTGGCGGTCGGTGGCGCGCAGGACGTTAAGGCATCCCTCCTCGACGGGTCGGACGATCTCGTCGTAGCCCCGCTGGCGGTCGAGCCCGCTCGCCGGCGTGCCGTCCTGCGCCCGATAGATCGGCGGGAGGCAGGCGATGAACACCGCATCGGCCCCCTCGAGCGCGGCATCGAAGCTCGTGCTGTCCCCGGCGTCCGCGGAGAACAGCGTCAGCCGCTCCCCGGCCCCCGGCAATGCCATGAGATAGCGGCGTTTATCGTCGTCGCCGGCATCGCGCATCGTGCCGTTGACGTGATAGCCCCGTTCGAGTGCCGCCTTGACGATATTGGAGCCGACCAGGCCGCTGGCTCCCGCCACGCAGAGTGTTTTCCGGCTAGTCATGTCGAATTCCGATCCGTTCTGGATGATGTGCAGGCTGAAGCCGTGACCTCCGCCCCGGCACCCCGGGCTCGCGGGGCCGTGCCCGCCGCGGATCCGCTCCAGAAAGGCGCCTGCCGTGGGGCCGGCGCAGGCACGGTCCGTGGCGGGTCACGGGAAGACCGCCCATCAGGCGGACAGCTGGTCGCCGACCGGCAGCCGGCGGATGCGCCTGCCTGTCGCGGCGTGGATCGCATTGCACAGTGCCGGCGCCACCGGCGGGAGCCCGGGCTCTCCGACGCCGCCGATCGCGGCCTCGCTGTCGGGGTTGATCAGATGCACACGCGTCTCGCGAGGCGCCCTGTCGATGCGGGGGACCAGGTACTGGTGGAAGTTGTCCTGCTGGACCCGTCCCTCGCTGAAGGTGATCTCGCTCTGCATCGCGATACCGATACCCATGACGCAGGCCCCCTCGAGCTGTGCCCGTATGCGCTCGGGATTGACCTGGGGACCGCAGTCGAAGGCGATGTCGGCACTGTGGATGATGAGGCCGCCGCCGTCGCCGAGCTCCACGTCGAACACTACCGCCGTGTACGAGACGAAGCTGTTGTGCACGGCCAGTCCCAGTCCCCTGCCCTTCGGCAGGTCGCGCCCCCACCCGGCCTCGGCCGTGGCCTTCTCGATGACGGCGCGCATCCGGCCGATATCGATGGGGTAACGCTCGGGGTTCTCGCCGTAGTTCCACTGATCGCCGAAGGTCCGGGGGTCGATCTCGCGGGAGGGCCCCAGCAGCTCGAGCAGATAGTCCCGGTGATCACGCCCGGCGGCCTCGGCGAGCTCCGCGGCGAAGCTCTGGATGGCAAAGGCGTGGGGCAGGTTGTAGACGGACCGGAACCAGCCGATTCGCACGTGTGCCGGCGCCTCGGGATTCTCCAGGCGGATGGCCGGGATATCGAAGGGCATGGTGTTGAACCCCTGCCCCAGCTCGAACGGGGCGATGTGCTCCGGGTCGGGGGCGAACAGCGAGCCGATGCTCGGCGACAGGGTTCGGTGGCGCCAGCCGAGTGCCCGACCGTCCGCATCCAGGCCCGCCTCCAGGCGGTCGACGGAGACCGCGTGGAAATACGTGTGGTGGAGGTCGTCGTCCCGTGTCCACTGCACGCGTACCGGTCGGCCGTCGAACGCCTTTGTCAGGCTGGCGGCCTCCTGGGCGAAGTCCGGCTTGGATTTGCGCCCGAAACCACCGCCGAGCAGCGTCACGTTGACCGTGACGTCCTCCGGCTCGAGCCCGAGCCGCTTGGCCACCCCGGAGCGGGTGGCGCCCGGGTTCTGTACCGGGGCCCAGACCTCGGCGCGGCCGTTCACGATGCGCGCCACCGCCACCGGCGGCTCCATCGGCGCCTGTGCCATGTGCGGCATGTAGTAGGTGGCGCTCACGCGCTCCGCGGCATCCGCCAGGGCGCTTTCGATATCCCCCTCGTCACGGATCACCTTGCCCGGCGCGCGGGCGGTCTGCTGCAGCTGCTTGCGGTAGGCCTTCGAGTCATAGGCGGCGTTATCGCCGGCGCTCTCGAGGTTCCAGTCGATCTTCAGCGCCTTGCGCCCCTGGATCGCCGCCCAGGTGTTCTCGGCGACCACGGCGACACCGCCCAATGGCTTGAAGCCCGCCGGCTGACCGGTGCCGTCGATCTCCACCGTCCGCAAGACGCCGGGGACCTTTAGCGCCTCGCCGTCGTCGACGCTGCGCAGCATGGCGCCGTAGACCGGCGGCCGCGCCACGACGGCATACAGCATGTCCTCGAACGCGACATCGGCGCCGTAGACGGCCTGCCCGGTGACGATATCCTCGCCGTCGATCGCCTTCGGGCGCACGACACTGCCCCGCTTCACGTCGTAGGCGGGACCGGCATCCTCGCCGATGTAGCGCCACTCGGACTGCGGCTTGAGCTCGAGACGCTCCCGCGGCGGCACCGACAGCTCCCGGGCCGCGGCGGCCAGATCCCCGAAACCAAGCTCCCGGCCACTGGCAGCGTGGACCACGGCGTGCACCCGGGCATGGCACTCGGAGGCCGGCACGCCCCAGCGCTCGGCAGCGGCGCGCTCCAGCATCATCCTCGCGGCCGCGCCGGCGCGACGTATCGGCGCGAACCAGTGGCGCATGCTGCGCGAGCCGTCCGTGTTCTGGTTACCGTACTTCTCCTGGTCCGCCGGTGCCTGCTCGACACGCACGCGGTCCCAGTCGGCACCGAGCTCGTCGGCGGCCACCATCACGAGGCTGGTGCGTATGCCCTGCCCCATTTCGGCACGATGGTTGGTGACCGTGACCGTGCCGTCCGCGTCGATGCGGATGAACACGTTCGGGTCGTCGACCCAGCCATGGGGCATGGCGTCGGCGCCATACTCCTTCTCCTCCTCGCCGAGCGCGAGGTCCCAGCGGGCCGCGAGCACCAGGGCGCTCCCGGCGGCCAATCCCTTGAGAAAGTGACGGCGGCTGACGTTGGCGAGCAGCAGATCGTCCACCGGGGTGTTCATGCCTCGTCCTCCTGCGTTGCCGCGGCCCTGTGGATGGCCTGGCGGATGCGGGCGTAGGTGCCACAACGGCAGATGTTGCCGCTCATGGCCTGGTTGATCTGCTCGTCATCCGGTGCCGGGTTGTCCCGGAGAAGTGCGGTGGCACTCATGATCTGGCCGGCCTGGCAGTAGCCGCACTGGGCGACGCCGAGATCGAGCCAGGCCTGCTGGACACGCCGGCCCACCGCATCCTCGCTCATGGCCTCGATGGTCGTGACGGCCTTGCCTTCGGCCTGGGAGACCGGTGTGACACAGGAGCGAACCGGTTCGCCGTCGAGATGGACGGTGCAGGTGCCGCACAGCGACATCCCGCAGCCGTACTTCGTGCCCGTCAGGCGACTGACGTCACGCAGATACCAGAGCAGCGGGGTCTGGGGGTCACCGTCGAAGCGGTGGGTCTTTCCATTGACGGTAAAGGTACTCATGGTCGTTCCTCACGATTCAGTGCGGGCATGTCATGCCGGCCCCGCTAACCGTGTTTGCCTTTGATCGAGTGTGGATATGGGAGACGCGCGAAACGGACCATCGCGCGCGGCCGAGCCGGTGGTCACGCTCCCGCCCACCCGGCGGCGGATGCACGGCGTGTCCCCGGCCGGGCCCCGGAGGACGGCCCTGCAAAAGTCGCCATAGGCACGGTGCCCGGGAACCGGACACCGTGCAGATTGCATAGAAGGCGCTACCGGACGTCTTTCATTCCCCTTTCCGCGATTCGAAAACGTCCCGGGCAACGGGCAGCGCCGAGAAGACATTGGGCCAACCGGCGTAGAACGCCAGGTGCGAGAGCATCGCCGAGGCCTCGTCCTTGGTGAGGCCGTTATCCATCGCGCGGTTGAGATGGAACGGGATCTGCTCCACATGGCCGGCGGCGATCAGCGCGGACACCGTGACGAGACTGCGCTCGCGTGGCTCGAGCGCCGGGCGCAGCCACAGGTCACGGAAGAGGAGCTCCTCGGTATTGTCCACCACGCCCTGGGACACATCGCCATAACGCTTCTGCACGTAGGCCTGGCGTTCCGCCTCCGCCTCCTTGTCGAGGGGGAGCATCTCCTGCGGCGCCGCAGCCGGGAGCTCGTCACGGGAGATACCGCGCTGCTCGTACACCGCCGCCGCCGCATCGACGGCGGTCATGGCGTTCTGCCACCCCGCATAAAAGGCGAGATGCGTGATGGTCTCGGAGATCGCCGCGGGGCTGACGCCGTTGTCGAGGGCGACACGGATGTAGTTCGGCAGGTCCTCGCCCTGGTTACGGGCGATGAGCGCCGCCACCGTGACGAGGGACCGGTCCCGTTTCGATAGCGCATCGTCCTGCCACTCACGCCCGAGCAGGTCGTCCCTGGTATAGCGCTCCAGGGCCGGGGCAACACTGGAGAGCTTCCCGGTATCGACGTCGACGCCCGGCTGCGCCATGGCGGCCGGTGCGGCGAGAGACAGGGTGAACGCGGCGAATACGGCTGCTCGCATGGCTCGTTCCTCAGTGGCTACTGAATACCGCGGTTGGGAAACCCGGTGGCAATCACACCGTCCGAGGACCGTAACTGCCTGCCGCCGTTGGATTAACCAGCCCGGCTCCATAGGAGCCATGAGTCGCACTCATCAATACGGGGAAGCGCTCCCCCTCTTTCCGGCGGGGTGAGAGCCGCGTCAGCGAACCGCCGGATTCACCCGGGTCGGTACGGCCCCCATTGCGGGGCCGTCCGGCGACGGGCTCATTCCCCGTGACGCATCGCCTCGAGAATGACGTTGAAGGCCGGCGAGGACCGCCGGCGGTGTGGATAGTAGAGGTAGTAACCGGGGAACGGCGGACTCCAGTCCTCCAGCACCGGCACCAGCCTACCCTCGTCGATATGCTCGCGCACGAGGCCCTCGGGTACGTAGCCGATCCCGTAACCCTCGAGCGCCGCGTCAACGATCGGGCCGATGGTATTAAAGGTCAGCTGCCCGTTCACCCGGACATGGAGCTCCCGCCCGTCCTTCTCGAACTCCCAGGCATAGATGGAACCGTGCGTGGGCAAACGCAGGTTGATGCAGCAGTGGTCCGTGAGGTCCCGCGGCACCCGGGGCAGCTCCCGCCCCTCGAAATAGGACGGCGCCCCCACGGCGAGCATGCGGAAATCCGGTCCAACCCGCACGGCGATCATCCCTTCCGACACCTGCTCCCCGAGGCGCACGCCCGCGTCGAACTTCTCCGCCACGACGTCGGTGAGGGCGTAGTCCGTGACCACCTCGACATTGATATCCGGATAGTGCTTCAGCACCGGCGCCAGCTTCGGCCAGATGACGGTGTCCGCCGCGTGATCGGTCGCGGTGATCCGTATCGTCCCGGCCGGTCGGTCCCGCATCTCGACCAGGGCCTCCAGCTCGTTCTCGATCTCCGCGAAGTGGGGGGCGATGCGCTCGAGTACACGCTCGCCTTCCGTCGTGGGGCTGACCCGGCGCGTGGTGCGCATCAGCAGGCGGATGCCGAGGCGCTCCTCCAGGCCCCGCACGGCGTGGCTCAGGGCAGACTGCGAGACGCCGATCTGCGCCGCGGCACGGGTGAAGCTTCCCACGCGAGCCACGACGACGAAGGACATCAGGTCGACAACATTCTCTCTCAGCATTGATGAACCTTCCTCATTAATCCTTTCTGATTATAGGGGGTTTTCCCGGGACCGCGGGGTGCTACTTTCCCGGCCAGGCAAATCGGCGATCGGAGGCACCCATGAAGATCGGGATACTCGGCTCGGGTTTGATGGGCGGGACGCTCGGGACCATCTGGGCAATGGCGGGGCACGAGGTGACGTTCAGCTACGCGCGAACCCCGGGGAAGCTCGATCGCCTTGCCCGGGGGGCCGGTGCGCGGACCGGAACACCGGCGGAGGCCGTGCAGACCGCCGATGCGGTCCTGCTCGCGGTGCACTGGTCGCGGGTGGAGGACGTGGTCTCCCGGGCCGGGGACATGGACAACACCATCGTACTCAACTGCTGTGTCCCCCTCGACCGCCAGAACCGCGACCTCGTGGTCGGGACGACGACGTCGGGGGCGGAGGAACTGGCACGCCTGCGACCCGACGTGCGCTTCGTTTCCACGTTCAACACCAGCCCGAGCGAGGCGTTGTTCAACGTCTTCAGCGCCCGTGACGAGTCACCCCGCCCCCATCTTCTCTACTACGGCGACGACGCGGACGCCAAAGCGGTAGCCGGGCGGCTCATCGCGGACGTCGGCTACGAGCCGCTGGATGCCGGCCCGCTCCGAACCGCACGCTTCGTCGAGCCCTTCGCGATGGTCACCGCCGAGCTCGCCTACGCCCAGCCGGGCGGCCCGGAACTCGTGTACCGCTTCGACCGGATTCACCGGCACAGCGAATGAGCTAATGAGTGGTGCTCATGACTCCAAGAAACGTACCCCCGTTTATTCGCATCACCCGGCGGACTACGGTTTCCCTCGTAGTCATAGCGCCTGACGTGGATTCGCAAGGCCACTGAATCGCTGCCGACGTGAATAACCCTGCCCGCAACCCGGGCGATGAGCAACCCGAGCCAGCAAGGATCCATGCGCCCGAAGATTACCTGCCACATGATTACCTCTCTCGACGGCCGTCTCTGCCCGGAGCGATGGAGCGATCCGGTGGGCAGTCGCGTCATGGACCTCATCGACGCGCATTACGACACCGCCGCCGAGCGGCTTGGTGGCGAGGGCTGGATCGTCGGGCGCCGGACGATGACCGACTACGTCGATCAGAACCAGAGCCCCCCGCTCCTGGAGACCCCCAGGGAGCGCCCGGCTTACTTCCAGGAACGCGCCGGCCGGGACGTCGCGGTGGCCATCGATCCCTCGGGACGCCTGCGCTTCGACCAGGGCGAGGTCGACGGGGATCACGCGGTGGTGGTGCTCTCGCAGCGGGTCCCGGACGAGCACCTCGAGCGGCTCCGGGAAGCGGGCGTCTCCTATGTGTTCGCCGGCCCCCACGGCGACGACCTCGCCGAGGCGATGGAGATACTGGGTGACGCCTTCGGAATCGGCCATCTCGTCCTCGAAGGCGGCGGGGCGACCAACGGCGCGTTCCTGTCGGCTGGCCTCATCGACGAGGTGAGCACGCTGATCTGCCCGGCGATCGACGGGCTCGCCGGCATTCCGGCCATATTCGAACACTCGGACCCGTCGGGCAGGGCGCCGTCGGAGGGGCAACACCTGCGCCTGCTCTCCTGCCAGACCCTGTCGGGCGGCGTGATCTGGCTGCGACACGAGATCGCGCACGGCTGACCCGGAACGGCACCGCACCGGGCGGCGGCCACCGCCTCGGCGACGACCGTGCCACGGGCGTATCGCGATCCGCACGGGTGTACACGCACCGACACTCGGAGTGACAAGGGAGCCTGTCCATGAAGACCTCCACCCTGACGCTGACCGCGATCCTGACCCTGGCCTGTGCCGGGCGCGCCCTCGCCGAGGGCATGCAGGTCTCCAGGAACGGTAGCCGCGAGGGCTTTATCGGCTCGGGCGAGCACTTCACCGGGACCGCCTACGTGGAACCGCTGTTCGCGGCCAACGATCCGTTCCGGTCCAACGGCGGCGAGGTCACCTTCCTGCCCGGCGCCCGTTCGAACTGGCACACCCACCCCGCCGGGCAGGTGATCATCGTGACCGGCGGTACCGGCTGGGTCCAGGAGGAAGGCGGCAGAAAGGTCGTCATGCAGGCGGGAGACGTCATCTGGACACCACCGGGAGTGAGGCACTGGCACGGCGCGACCGACACGACCGCGGTCACGCACATCGCCGTCCAGCAGTTCAAGGACGGCGAGAACGTCATCTGGGGCGAGCCGGTCAGCGACGAACAGTACGCCGGCGGCACGGAATAGCCCTTCCCGGCCCCGCCGTTGGGGGCCGGTCTCGAACAGCAACGCGGAGGTTCCGAATGAACCACGATTTCACCGGAAAAGTCGCGCTGGTCACCGGCGCCGCGTCCGGCATGGGGCTGGCGACGGCCAGGGCATTCGCGAATGCGGGGGCCTCGGTCACGCTGGCGGATATCGACGGCGCGGGCGTGAGCGCCGCGGCCGAGGAGCTCGCCGAAGGCGGCGCACGGACGCTCGCGGTGACCTGCGACGTGACCCGGGAGAGCGCCGTCCGGGAAATGGTTGAGCGGACCGTCGCGACCTTCGGCCGCCTGGATGCCGCCTTCAACAACGCCGGCGTGCAGTCCATCGCCACCGAGACCGCCGATCTGGAAGGCGAGGAGTTCGACCGGGTACTCGGCATCAACCTGCGCGGCCTGTGGTCGTGCATGAAGTACGAGCTGACCCAGATGCGCAGCCAGGGCAGCGGCGCCATCGTCAACTGCTCCTCGCTCGGCGGCCTGGTCGGTGTCCCCGGCCGCGGCGCCTACCACGCCGCGAAGCACGGCGTGCTCGGACTCACCAAGAGCGCGGCGCTGGAATACGCGGACCGCGGGATCCGCATCAACGCGGTATGCCCCGGCATTATCGACACGCCCATGGTCGCCGGCATGAAGGACACGGAGACCGAGGCCATGGACACTCTGATGGAACAGGTCCCGGCCCGGCGCCTGGGCACGGCGGACGAGATCGCCGAGCCGGTGCTCTGGCTCTGCGGTCCGGGATCGAGCTTCGTCGTCGGCCACGCCCTGGCAGTCGACGGCGGCTATACCGCCCGGTGAACGGGGCACGGGAGACGCGCCGGCGCTGAACGGTCAAGGTCCGCGACGCACCCACAGTCCATGAGCACGCGGGACCCCCGCGGGAGAAAGGAGATCGACATGGATCATTTCAAGCACATATCGAGAAGGGATTTTCTCCGGAACTCCGCACTCGCCGGCGGCGGTGCGCTACTGACCGGTTCGGGCGCCGTCCTCGCCCAGAACGGCACGGGCGGCGGCGAACGGCACGGCGATCAGGCGCAGCCCGTCGGCGCCAAGGGGTACGCCGCCCGCGACGAATCGGGCTCGCTGAGCCCCTGGACGTTCCAGCGCAGGGCGCTGCGGGCGCGCGACATACTGGTCGACATCCAGTACTGCGGGGTGTGCCACTCGGATATCCACCAGATCCGGGGCGACTGGGGTCCCCAGCAGTATCCCCAGGTCCCCGGACACGCTGTACACGTACGGCTACCCCGACCCGCTCGCCCCGACGGGGATCACCCAGGGCGGCTACGCCAACAACATCATCGTCGAGGAAGACTACGCGATCCGGATTCCCGAGGGGATCAGTCTCCAGCACGCGGCCCCGCTGCTGTGTGCCGGGATCACCACGTACACCCCCCTCCTCAACCATTCCGTGCGCAAGGGGGACCGGGTGGGTGTTGCCGGCATCGGCGGCCTCGGCCACCTGGCCGTGAAGCTGGCCGTCTCCAGGGGCGCGGAGGTCTACGCATTCACCACCTCCGAGAGCAAGGTCGAGGACATCCGTGCCTTCGGCGCGAAGGAGGCGGTGGTCGTGGAATCGGCCGAATCGCTCCGCCCCTACTACAACACGCTGGACACCATGATCTCGACGATACCGGCCGCCTACGAGGTCGGCGCCTACATTCCCCTGGTGCGCGCGCACGGCACGTACACGCAGGTGGGCGCACCCGGCGAGGCACTGTCCTTCGATCAGATGGTGTTCCTCTTCAACAGGGTCACTTACGAGGGCTCGCTCACCGGGGGCATCCCCCAGACCCAGGCGCTCGTGGACTACTGCGCCGAGAACGGGATTCACCCGGAGATCGAGGTCATCCAGGCGAACAAGGTGAACGACGCGTGGTCGGACGTCCTGGACAAGGCGGCGCGATACCGCTACGTGATCGATGCGACGACCATCTAGGGACGCCGCATCCGGTCCGCCCCCCGGGGAACGGGCGTGCCCGTCCCACGGGGCAGATACAACGGCGGGTCGGCCCGCCCCGCCCTGATCGGTGATGGCGGCCATTCGGCATGTTGAGGGCCCTGGACCGACGATTCCTGCGCACCGCGATCGGCGGCGTCGCCCTGCTCGGGGCGTGCGTTGCGTACGCCGGGAACACGCGATCCGAACCGACGGAGGACACCATGAGGATACGCATCACGGTGGAGGACACGGAGCTGGTGGCGCGCCTGGAAGACACGCCGGCGGCCCGCGACTTCGCCGCCATGCTGCCCCTCGAGCTCACCCTCGAGGACTTCCATGCGACCGAGAAGATCGCGGACCTGCCGTCCCGGCTGTCGACGGAGGGCGCCCCCAAGGGGGTGGACCCCGACGTGGGCGACGTCACCTACTACGCCCCGTGGGGCAACCTGGCCCTGTTCTACCGCGATTTCGGCTACGCGAACGGACTGGTCCGGCTCGGCCGGATCGAGGGGGACGTGAGCGCGCTCGAGGCCAGGGGAGCGCTGCGGACCCGCATCGAGCTGATCGATCCCCCGCAGTGAACGCGGCCGACCCGCGCGGTACGGCCTTCCCGTCCGATTACCGGGACACCCGGCAGCGGAACCCGGTTCGCACGGCGCCGTCCTGATGACGGCACCCCGTAACCCTGCCCCCATCGGGGGCCCCCTACCAGAGGAGCAAATACCATGCACGACATCCATCGAGCCGGATCACGGCCCTCCAGCGCCGGCCCCGCCGACTACTTCAGTGGCACCGTGCGCATCGACCCGCTCTTCCAGTCGGCCGAGCCGGCACGCGCCTCCGGTGCAAGCGTGACCTTCGAGCCCGGCGCGCGCACCGCGTGGCATACCCACCCCCTCGGCCAGCACCTGATCGTCACGTCCGGCTGCGGCATCGTGAAGTGCGAGGGAGAACCGGCAAGGATCATCCGTCCCGGTGACGTGATCCAGTGCCCGCCGAACGAGAAGCACTGGCACGGCGCCATGCCCGGCACCGCCATGACCCATATCGCTATCCAGGAGTCGCTCGACGGCACGCCCGTCCACTGGCTGGAGAAGGTCACCGACGAGGACTACGACGCCGCGGTCGCGTCGGCGGAGTAAGGGCCTTGTCGCTCGGCCCCCATTTCAACCGAGGACACCTCCCATGAAGGGACCGATGCTGACACTGGGCAATGGACTCGGGATGCCGGCCTTCGGGCTCGGCGTCTTCCAGTCCGGCCCGGCGGAGACCGTCGAGGCGGTCAGGACCGCACTGGCGGACGGCTACCGCCTGATCGACACCGCCACCCGGTACATGAACGAGGCGCAGGTCGGCCAGGGCATCCGCGAGAGCGGCGTGCCCCGGGACGACCTCTTCGTCCAGACGAAGCTCTGGATCAGCGACTACGACTACGACCGGGCCCTGCGGTCGTTCGACCGCTCGATGGAGGAGCTCGGCCTGGAGACGCTCGATCTCTATTTCCTGCACTGGCCGGTGCCGAAACACTTCGAGCGCACCCTCGAAAGCTGGAAAGCGGCAGTGAGGCTGCTGGAGGAGGGCCGGGTCAGGGCGATCGGCGTATGCAATGCCTCGCCCGACGATATCCGGCGGCTCACCGAGGCGAGCGGCGTCACACCGGCGGTCAACCAGGTCGAGCTGCATCCGTATCTGGCCCAGCCGGAACTCCGGAAGGCGAACCGCGAGATGGGGGTCGTCACCCAGGCGTGGTCGCCGATCGGCGGCATCAAACGCTACCTGGGTGAGGCGGCGGCGACGGGCGACCCGCTTCGGGACCCCGTCGTCGTCTCGCTGGCCGAGCGGTACGGCAAGACCCCGGCCCAGATCGTGCTGCGCTGGCACATCGAGCTCGGCAACTCGGTCATCCCGAAGTCGGTCCGTGCCGGCCGCATCCACGAGAACGGCGACATCTTCGACTTCTCGCTGACACGTGACGAGGTCGCCGCGATCGAGGCCCTCGACCGGGGCGAGAGAGGCGGCCCCGACCCCGCCGAGGTCACGCCGGAGACGTTCGGCAGCGGGGACTGATCCGGGCCCTGACGGGCGACACCCGGGTGACCGCAGGGCCCCGCAGTGACGCGGGTGCCCCGCGCCGCCCCCCCGGCCGCGGGGGAACGGACAGGGTTATTGGCGGCCCCGGGATGGCCGTCACACCGGGACATTCTCTTCACGCAACGGAGTGGCACGACCATGCACAAACGCAGACTTGGAAGCAGGGGACCGGAGGTCTCGGCCATCGGGCTGGGCTGCATGAGCGTATCCGGCGCCTATGGCGAAACGCCGGACAGGCAGGACATGGTCCGCCTCATCCGCACGGCCGTGGAGCGCGGCGTCACCTTCTTCGATACCGCGGAAATCTACGGCCCCTTCCGCAGTGAGGAGATCGTCGGCGAGGCGCTGGCGCCGTTCCGTGACCAGGTGGTGATCGCGACCAAGTTCGGCTGGAACATCGACCCCGACACCGGCGATGTCCTCGGCGGCCTCAACAGCCGCCCGCAGCAGATCCGGCGGGCCACCGAGGGGATGCTGAAACGTCTGGGAACGGAGTGCATCGACCTCCTCTACCAGCACCGGGTCGACCCCGAGGTGCCCATGCCGGAGGTCGCAGGCACGGTGAAAGAGCTGATCGACGAGGGCAAGGTCAGGCACTTCGGCCTGTCCGAGGCCGGCGTGCGTTCGATCCGCGAGGCGCATGCGGTTCAGCCCGTCACCGCGCTGCAGAGCGAATACTCGCTGTGGACGCGGGACCCGGAGGCCGAGATCCTCCCCCTGCTGGAAGAACTCGGGATCGGACTCGTGCCGTACAGCCCGCTGGGCAAGGGCTTCCTCACGGGCGGCATCGGCCGGGGGACGCGGTTCGACGGCTCGGACCTGCGTGCCCGCATCCCGCGCTTCGAGCAGCAGAACCTGGAGGCCAACCTGGCGTTGGTCGACGTCCTCCGCCGGATCGCCGAGCGCCGGAACGCCACGCCCGCCCAGATCGCGCTGGCCTGGTTGCTGACCCGCCGGCCGTGGATCGTCCCCATACCGGGCACCACCAGGCCGGCACGCGTGGAAGAGAACGTCGAGGCGACGACGGTGACACTGACCGACGACGATCTCCGCGAGATCGAGGACGCCGACTTCACGGTCCAGGGGGCACGCTATCCGGACGACCTCATGAAGCTCTCCGGCCGGTGACGCGCTCCGCCCTTCCCCGCTCGGGGGACACCGCGACCCGGGACGTCCCCCGAACGGCGGCGCCGGGTCTTCGGCCCTGCGGGGCAGCCCCCCGACACCGGGGCACGCCGTCGACCCACCCGTCACCGAGCCCCTGACCAACACACGAACGCAGCGCGCGCGGGACCGATGGCCCCATGGCCCCGGCCCGCCGGCGCGGAGTGGTGCATGAACGCAGCAACGAACACAGACGCCCCGAGCCCCGGCTCGATCCTGGCCGTCGCGGCCGCCGGCCCCCTGCTGGTGCTCGTGGCGTTCACGCTCCCCCTGACCACGCTGATGAGCACGGCCGGCGCCCTGGGCGTGGGCCCCGGCATCCAGGCCTGGATCATGAGCGGCATGAGCGTCGGGGCCGCCGCCGGCCTGCTGAGCAGCGGCGCCATCGGCGACGACTACGGACGGCGCCGGGTATTCGTCGGCGGGGCCCTGCTACTGGCCATCGCATCGATCCTCGGCGCCCTCGCGCCGACGGCGCTGGTGCTCGTCATCGCCCGTGTCCTGGGGGGACTGGGCGGCGCCGCCATCCTCGCGTGCGGCCTTGGCCTGATCGGTCACACCTTTCCCTCCGGCGCGCCCCGTGCCCGGGCGACCGGGGTCTGGGCCGCCGCGCTCGGGGCCGGTGTGGCGATCGGGCCGCTGCTGTCGGCGGGTCTCGACCACCTGGGCGGCTGGCGCCTCCCCTACGTGTTCACCGCGCTGGCGGCGACCGCGCTCGCCGGGACGGCCCGGCGGGTTCTGCCGGAGTCCCGTGCGCCGGTGCCCCGCCGCATCGACCTGGCCGGCACCCTGCTGCTCGGGGGCGGGATCGCGGCGCTGCTGTCCGCGCTGGTCGAGGGGCGCATGGGCTGGGACCGCCCGCTGGTGGTTGCCCTGCTGGTCCTGGGACTGGTCCTGCTGGCCGGATTCGTGGCGGTCGAACGCCGGATCGAGGGGCCGATGCTCGATATCGCGCTCTTCCGCTGCCCCGATTTCCTCGGCGCGACGACGGCGGCGTTCGCCGCCGGCGCCGGCGTGCTCTCCCTGGTGTCATCCCTGCCGATGCTGCTCGAACGGGCCCTGGGCACCAGCACGCTGCTGTCGGCCCTGATGCTGCTCGCCTGGTCGGCGACCAGCGTCGTGACCGCCTTCGGGGTCCGGTGGCTGCCCACGGGGGTGACGCCCCGGACCCAGCTCATCGCCGGCCTCCTCGGCTCCGCCGCGGGACAGCTCGGCCTGATCGGGCTCTCCCTGGACGGGACGCTCACGCGCCTGCTGCCGGCACTGCTGATCGCCGGGGCCGCCTACGGCGTACTCAACGCCGCCCTCGGCCGTCAGGCGGTGGCGAGCGTGCCCGCCGGCAGGACCGCCATGGGCAGCGGCGCCAATAACACCGCGCGTTACCTCGGCTCCGCCGCGGGGCTGGCGCTGGTCACCGTACTCGTCACCCACGCGGGTCCCGGGTCCGGGCCCGCGGGCCTGCTCGCCGGCTGGAATGTCGCGGTGCTGGTGACCGCGGGATTCTCGCTCCTCGGTGCGCTCGTCGTGTTCTTCGCCCACGAACGCCCGGCACCGGAAACCGCGCCCGCAAGGGAAAACACACCGCCGGGAAGCGCATGAGCTTCGCGGCTGACAGGCACAGGAGAAGGCAATGCCGCATGTCGTCGTCAAGCACCGGCCAGGCAAGTCGGAACGGCAGAAGACCGAACTCGCCGAGGCCATTACCCGGGATGTCGTGAACCATCTCGACGCCGCCGAAGAGGAGGTGTCAGTCGCCTTCGAGGAGATAACGCCCGGCGACTGGGCCGAGCGGGTCTATCGCCCGGAGATCCGGGACAAGTGGGACCAGGTCTACAGGAAACCCGGTTACGAGATGGAGTGACCCGTCCTGCGACACCAGGACGGGGGCAACGCGACGCCCCGGCCTCAACGGGCAGACCCCCGATACACCATCAACGCTCTCAGGGAGTAATCATCATGAAGGGAACAATGCTCTATGGCCCTCGTGACGTTCGTTTCGAGGACATGGAATCCCCCAGGATCGTCCACCCCACGGATGCCGTCGTGCGCCTGGCCGTCACGTCCGTGTGCGGCTCGGACCTCTGGCCCTATCGCGGCCTCCAGCCCCTCGACGGACCGTCGCCGATGGGTCACGAGTACAGCGGGGTCGTCGAGGAGGTCGGCAGCGCCGTGACCTCGGTGAAGCCCGGCCAGTTCGTCATCGGCTCGTTCTTCGCCTCGGACAACACCTGTCCCCACTGCCGCCACGGCTACCAGCCCTCCTGTGAGCACGCGGAGTTCGTCGGCGGCGCGCAGGCGGAGCTGCTGCGCGTTCCCCTCGCCGACGGCACGCTCGTCGCCACGCCGGAAACGCCCGCCGACGATCTGCTGCCGAGCCTGCAGGCGGTCTCCGACGTCTTCGGCACCGGCTGGTTCGCGGCGGAGGCGGCGAACGTGCAGCCCGGCTCCACCGCCGCAGTGGTCGGCGACGGCGCGGTCGGCCTGCTCGGCGTGCTCTCGGCCAGGCTCAAGGGCGCCGAGCGGATCATCGCGATGAGCCGTCACGAAAAGCGCCAGCAGCTGGCGAAGGAGTTCGGCGCGACCGATATCGTGACCGAGCGCGGTGAAGAGGGCATCGCCCGCATCAAGGACATGACCGACGGCGTCGGCGCCGACTCGGTGCTGGAGTGCGTCGGCACCCAGGAGTCCATGTCGCAGGCCATCGGCGCGATGCGTCCCGGCGGATTCGTCGGCTACGTCGGCATGCCGCACGGCGTCTCGCTCGAGGGCGAGAAGCTGTTCTTCACCCACGCCCATCTCCACGGCGGGCCGGCACCGGTGCGCAACTTCCTGGACGAGCTGATCCCGCTCATCTGGGACCGGAAGATCGACCCGGGCAAGGTCTTCGACGTGACGATGCCGCTGGACCAGGTCGCCGAGGCCTACAAGGCCATGGACGAGCGGCGTGCGATCAAGGTCCTGCTTCGCCCTTGAGGCACAGGGCATGACCGGCGCTGGCGGGGCACGCCGCGGGGTCCCGTGGCGAGACCGTGTGGCCCCCGCCACCCGGCGGTACTCATTTCCCGGGACCGGGAGGCTGCCTGCGCCAGCCCCCGGCCCCGGCTTCCTGGCAACATGGAGCAACGAGATGCGTGCAGTAGGTTTGAACGAGTACGGCGGTCCGGACGTGCTTCACCTGGTGGAACTCCCCGACCCGGAGCCCGCCCCCGGCGAGGTCCGCGTGAGGGTGCAGGCGGCCGGTATCAATCCCGCCGACGTAATGCTGCGCCAGGGTGATCTCGCCGACCTCTACGCGGGAGTCGATCCACCCTTCGTGCCCGGCATGGATATCGCCGGTGTCATCGACGCCGTCGGCGACGGGGTCGAGGCGGGGTCCGTTCCCGCGGTCGGGGAGAAGGTCGTGGGGATAGTCGACAACCACGGCCGTTACGGCGGATACAGCGAGTACGTGTGCCTGCCCGCGGCCTCCGTCACTCCGGTGCCGGCGGGCACGGACATCCCCGCTGCGGCGGCATTCCTGATGAACGCCCTCACCGCCCGCAACGCCCTGGACACGCTGGACCTGGCACCGGGCTCGACCCTGCTGGTCACCGGCGCGGCGGGGGCGGTCGGCACCTACACCACGGCCCTGGCGAACGACGACGGCCTCCGTGTCGTGGCCATCGCCTCGCCGCAGGACGAGGCCTATCTGCGCGACCGGGGGGCCACGGACTTCGTCCCGCGGGGTGAAGACGCCGCGGAGCGTGTGCGCGAGGCGTTCCCCGACGGCGTCGACGCCGTCGTCGAC
Source organism: Arhodomonas aquaeolei DSM 8974 (assembly GCF_000374645.1). Taxonomy (GTDB): domain Bacteria; phylum Pseudomonadota; class Gammaproteobacteria; order Nitrococcales; family Nitrococcaceae; genus Arhodomonas; species Arhodomonas aquaeolei. Next base: position 150,988 of record NZ_KB894804.1, on the reverse strand, counting down.
GCGGCGAGCCTCGGCGGGCGGATCGCCCCCGCCGTTCGTGACGGCGGCATGTTCATCATCCTGCGTCCGGCGGAGCAGACGAGCTTCGGCCGCGGCATGACCGTGACGTTCGTCAACGTGCGCGAGCGCGCCACCGACCACGAGGCGATCGCCCGGATCGCCCGGCAGGTCGAAAGCGGTCTGCTGCCCCCGCGGGTGGCAGGGACGTTTCCCGCCGCCGAGGCGAGCGAGGCCCATCGGCGACTCGACGCCGGCGGGGCACGCGGGCGGTTCGTGCTCGAGTTCGACTGAGCGGCGACGCGGAACGAGGAACCGGGGTCGCCGGCTTCGGCGGCACGACGCCGGCCGAAGCCCGCGATCCCGGACGTGAAACCCACCGGAGGTTACTGCAATGACGGCATGGTCAGAAGATGTCCTTCACCGGATCGTCGGGGCCGACGATCTGCACATCGCCCCCTTCCGCGACGACGGCAGGACGTACGGGACCCCGACCTGGATCTGGTCGGTGACCGTCGACGGCGCCCTCTATGTCCGCGCCTACAACGGCCGGAACTCCCGCTGGTACCAGGCCGCTGTCGCGCAGAAAGCGGGACGGATCGCCGCCGCGGACATGACGCTGGAGGTCGCGTTCGAGCCCGTCACCGGGGCCGTCAACGACCGCATCGACGACGCCTACCGGGCGAAGTACGGGGCCAGCCCCTACCTCGCAGCGATGATCGGGGATCGTGCCCGCCCGGCAACGGTCAGGATCACGCCGCGCTGAGGCCGGCATCGCGCCTGCCGCCGATCCGCAATCCGAGGGGGCAGACGGGTCCCAGCAGGCGTGGCCGCTTTCGTGAGCACATCGTGGGCTACACGCGCGGGGCGCGTTTGGCCAACGGCAATCAGACCGGTCTATCCGTTACGGCGACCCGACGGCCTGTTCCGGCAAAGCCCGCGGGACTGTGTCCCCTGCCTCCGGGGACAGCGCCTCCGCCAGCGCGGCGTCGAAGGCCGCGGCAAGACCGGAACCGTCCGGTACCCCCCCGAGCTCCCGGCACACCGAGGTCACCGCCTGCGGCCGGCACCGCAGGGTACCGCCGGCCAGCTCGTGGAACCGGTTCACCGCATGGCACAGGGCCTCCGGTTCGCCGTCCAGGAGCACGGAGGCGGTGATCATCACGTAGCCGCCCCTGTCCACCGGGCCCCGCCACACCTGGGCCAGACCGGCGAGCTTGCGCCCGCCCACGGCGATATCCCGGCTCCCGGCACAGAAGGCGTCCGGCACCGTCCCCGTCGCCGCGCCCAGGCCGAGCCGCGCAAGCACGGCAACCACCGGCTCGGCCATGCAACGGTAGAACCGCTCCAGCGACGCCCCCGAGCGCCGCGGCAGGATGCGGGCGAGCTGAACGCTGTGCAGCCCCACGGGAAACGCGCTGCCGCCAATGTCGCGCCCGCACACCGGCCAGCCTTCGGCCGCCAGCCGCTCGCAGGCATCGCCGAAGCCCGGCAGTCCGCGCTCCGCCCCACCGACGACCAGTGCCGGTGCACAGCGCCAGATCAGGGTCGCCGGCGGCCGGTGCCCGGCCCCCACCGCCGCGGCCACGTCGCGCTGCCAGTCGAGGCCCGCCGCGGCCGTGAGTCCGTCGCGCCGGAACGGCCCGGTACCGGGCGACCCCGGCCGGTCCCGACCGGCGCCGCCAAGTACCGCGTCACTGCTCATCGATGCGGCCGATCACCGTGCCCGGACGGACCACACCGTCCTTCGCCACCGTGATCGCCAGCCGCCCGGCCGCCGGCGCGGTGATCTCCATGGTGGCCTTCTCCACCATGATCTCCGCGACCGTCTCACCGGCGTCGACCTCGCTGCCGTCCCGGTAGAGCCAGTTGGCCACCACCCCCTCCGGCGTTATGTCGGCGTCCCAGAGCCCCTCCGGTATGCGTACGTCCGCCATCGTTCAGGCCACCGCCCGGTTCAGGGTCTGCTGCACGGCAGCCCGGATCTTTTCGGCGTCGGGCAGCGCGAACCGTTCCATCGGCCGGCTGTAGGGGATGGGGATATCCGGGCAGGCCACGCGGCGGGGCGCGCTCTTGAGCAGGCCCGGGTCGGTCTCCGCCACCGAGGCGATGATCTCGGCGGTCAGGCCGAAGCTGCGGTAGTCCTCGTCGGCCACCACCAGGCGCCCGGTCTTGCGCACCGACGCCAGTACCGCCTCCCGGTCCAGGGGCACCAGGCTGCGCAGGTCGATGACCTCCGCGTCGACGCCGTCCTTCGCCAGTGCCTCGGCGGCGGCGAGTGCGTGGTGCACCGTCATGCTGATCGCGACGATGGTGACGTCGCCCCCCTCGCGCACCACCCTGGCCTCGCCGAAGGGGATGGCGTAGGGATCCTCGGGCACCTCGGTGGACGCCCCTTCCGGCGCGGCCATCCAGGCCAGGCCCTGCAGCCCCTTGTGGAACATGTAGAGCACCGGAGCGTCATCGCGGATCGCCGAGGTCATCAGTCCCTTGGCGTCGTAGGCGTTCGACGGTGCCACCACCTTCATCCCCGGCAGATGGGCGAACGTGGCGTGCAGCGTCTGCGAGTGCTGGCCGGCGTCGCTGTAGCCGCCTCCGGTCGCGGTCATCAGCACCATCGGCACCTTGCTGTTGCCGCCTGAGAAATAGGTGTTCTTGGCCGCCAGGTTGTAGATGGCGTCCATGCAGACGCCGAAGAAGTCGACGAACATGAGCTCGACGATGGGGCGCATGCCGGCCATGGCCGCGCCCACGCCCGCCCCGATGAAGGCCGTCTCCGAGATCGGGGTGTCGCGCACCCGTTCCTCGCCGAACTCGTCGAGCAGCCCCGTGGTGGAACTGAATATCCCCCCGTAAGGCCCCACGTCCTCGCCCATGACGAAGACCGTGGGGTCGACGCGCATCTCCTGCGCGATCGCTTCCACCATCGCGCGCGAACCTGTCAGTACTCGATTCCTGGACATCTGACCCACCTCCTCGGGTTACGCGAACACGTGCTCCAGCGCGTCCTCGGGCGCCGGCTCCCCGCTCTGGCGCGCGAACTCGAACGCCGCGTCTACCTCGGCCCGGACCCGGGTCAGCGCCTCGTCCGCCTCGGCCTCGGTGACGCCGGCGTTGTCGAGCATGTGCCCGCGCAGCCGATCGATGGGGTCCCGGGCCTTGAGCCGCGCCACCTCGTCCTTCGGCCGGTAGACCTCCGGGTCGCCCTGGAAATGGCCGTAGTAGCGGTAGGTCTGGACCTCGATCAGGGTCGGACCCTCGCCCCGGCGTGCCCGTGCCACGGCCTCGCCGGCGGCATCGAACACGGCCAGCGTGTCGTTGTCGGCCACGTGCACGCCGGGCATGTCGTAGCCCCGGGCGCGCACGCTGTTGTCCGGCACCGCGGTGGACCGGCTCTTCGGCACCGAGATCCCCCAGGCGTTGTCCTCGATGACGAACACGACCGGCAGGCGCCACAGCGACGCCAGGTTGAGCGCCTCGTGGAAGGCGCCCTGGTTGGCAGCGCCGTCGCCCAGGTAGGCCACCGCGACCGCGTCGCTACCCTGCAGCCTGGCGGCCAGGGCCGCGCCGGTGGCGGGACCGGCGCTCTCGCCGATGATGCCGCTGCAGGCGAAGTTCACGGCCGGATCGAACAGGTGCATGTGCCCGCCGCGCCCGCCCGCCAGGCCGTCTCGCCGGCCGTAGATCTCGGCGGTCATCCGGTTGAGGTCCACGCCCTTGGCGATGGCCACGTGGTGGGGGCGGTGGGTCGCCGTCACCGTGTCGCCGGCACGCAGGTGCACGCACACGCCGGCGGCGCAAGGCTCCTGGCCGGCGGCCAGGTGCATCTCGCCGGGCACCAGCCCGGCACCGATGTCGAACTTCGGGGTCTTTCCCTCCATGTAGGCCCTGGCCATCGTGTCCTCGTAATGGCGCGCCTTTGCCATGGCGGCGTACATCCACAGCAGCTGGTCCTTGCTCGGTTCCATTGCCACTCCTCCGGCCGGGGCGATATCCGGGCGTTTCTGCGGTTGACCGGATTTCAGAATAGCGCCGGATTCAGCACACCGGGGTTGACGACGGTCAATACGCGGAATAAAGGGGGGATTGGCGTGGGGAGGGCCGGGGGCTTGTCCGGACGCTTCAGGGTCTCCCGGCACGCCGGCCACTACATTCAACCCGCTGCAAACGCGCGCTTGTACGGGAATCGGCAAAAGCCGAACGGGGGGCGGGTGGTTCAACCCGACTGCCGGGCGCCGGGCGCGGGCCCGTTCAGGCGCAGCAGATGCACCAGCGCAATGGTGTAGGCGAGCGACCACAGCAGCGAGGCGGCCATCCACCACCCCGGTAGCGTCAGCCTCAGGGCCGCGGCGACACCGACCAGCAGCACCGCGAGCACGATATCGGGCATGAACGCGGTCTGGCGCTTCGTGGCGATCCGGCGCGTCCTCGCCATGACCGTGATCGTGAGCGTCCCCAGCGCCCCCACGGTCAACGCGTGCAGCGCGGTCGTCGGCATCGGGCTGCCGGCCACCCAGGCCGCCCCGAGCAGCGCCAGGCCGAGCGCCAGCCAGGCATACCCGGCGCCGAGCAGGAACAGGTCGTGCCGGTCGAGGCAGCGCCACAGCCGCCAGCGTACGAGCCGCAGCGCGGCGGCCGCGGCCGCCAGCAGCAGGGCGCTGCCGGCGACCAGGTGGCCAGCGGGAACCGCCCGGAGCAGCACGGCGACGCCCCCGAGCAGCAGCAACGCCCCCTCCAGCCGGGGCTGTACCCGGGCCGACAGCACGACCCCCTGCAGGCGCAGGTGTCCGGCCGCCGCGGGCGCGATCAGGCGCCCTCCCATGAAGAGCATGAGTACGGCGAGCAGCACCACCGCCTCTCTCAGGACACCGTGCTCGGGACCGGACAGTTCTGCGACATCGCTCACCTGCGTCAGCACCGCGGCCAGGGCGATGGCGATCAGAAGCGGCCCGGTTGCGCGGTTCCGCCATTTCTTCGCCGCCCGCATGAACGGCGGTGCCGCGAGCACGACCACGGCCGAGGCGAACAGTCCGTTGGCGAGCAGCGCCACCGTACCCCCGGGTGCAGCCAGGAAGGCGAGACGCCCCGCCAGCCAGAACGTCAGTAGCGCGGCGAGCACCGGCCGCCGGATACGGTTGATGGTGAAGCCGGCAACGACGGCGAGGGCGAAGCCGAACAGCATTTCGTGGGCATGGCCCGTGCTCGTGGCGAGCCCCGGCAGCAGGGCGGCGCCGCCGGTCAGCGCATGCACGGACAGCGGCACGACGAGCAGGGCATGGGCGGCGGCCAGGGGAAAGAACAGCGCCTGCGCCGCAACGCGCCGCCCGGACGGGCCGCCTCGGCCTCCCACGCTCACTCCACGGCCACGGGCAGCGTGGCGAAACCCGCCGCGGGGAATCCGGCCCGTTCGGGCAGACGCTGCGGATCGGGGCGAAGCCAGGCCGTGCCGTCCAGCAATGCCTCCAGCATGACGCGGAGTTCCATCCTCGCGAGCGCCGCCCCCGGGCAGACATGGATGCCGTCACCGTAGAGCAGGTTCCGGTCCTGACGGCGGGTGAGATCGATCCGGTGGGCCTGATCGAACGCCGCCTCGTCGCGATTCGCCGCGATCCAGTTGATCGACACGGTAGCCCCGGCGGGGATGGTCCGGCCGCCCAGCGTGACCTCGCGGGTGGTGCGGCGCCGGTTGGACACCAGCGGGCCATCCGCGCGCAGGATCTCCTCGACCGCCGCCGATACCAAAGTGCGATCACGCCGCAGCAGTGCCTGCAGCGCCTCGTCCGCCGCCAGGTGGTGGACGAGAATACCCACGGCGGCGGATAGCGTGCCCACCTCGCCCATCGTCCAGTTGCGCAGCACGCTCACCAGCTCATCGCGTCCAAGCGGCCGGCCGGCGACGCGCCCGGCCATGAGCTCACCGGTCACATCGTCCCCCGGGATTTCTCCGCGGCGCCGCCGGCCGATCATGTCATCGACGTAGTCCTCGAACTCTTCGGCGATCCCGGCCATGGCGATACGGTCGCGCGCGAGGGTTGCGGCATGATTGCGGGCGGTCCATCGCAGCAGCGACGGGGCCATGGAGTCCGGCCAGCCGAGAAAGGCGCACTGGGCGCGCGCGGCGAAGGGCCCGGCGACAGCGGCCATGATCTCCACGGCGCCATGCGCCGGCACCGCCCCGATACACGAGCGGGCCACCGCGGCACACCGCGCCTCGAACGCCGCGACCCGGCCGGGGGAGAGGAGCCGCTCGACGACCCGCCTGTAGGCCGTGTGCTCCGGCGGGTCCATACCGTTCGGTACCGACAGGTGCCGCGAGACGCGATTGCTGAACGTCTCGGTATCGTGGAGGACACGCTCGACGTCCTCGTGGCGGAGGACACTCCAGCCGGCGAAGTCGCTGAACGCCACGGGACAGCGCTCGCGCATGTCGTCGTAGCGCCCGACGGGACCCCGGGACGCATCCGGGACCGTGGGATCCCAGTCCTGCTCGCAGCATTCACTCATTACAGCTCCCTTGAACCTATCGCCGCCCGGTGCCTTTGGGTTATCCGGGCGGCTTCCCACCCCATTGCCGACACCGGGGCGTTAACACAAACACAGGCCGGCACCGCGGCTCGCCTACGCGTCAGTCCCGCGCAGGTCGGCTGCTATCGGCACCGACGTTTAGCTGGCATACGACGTGATGTCGGCCGCCAGGAGCGGCCGGTCAACGGAGGACCGTCCCGGACGGCCGGACACACCTCGTTTGCCATTGAAACTTTCTCCCGGCCGCTATAAGATTCATATAAAATACTTATTCTAAGGCGACGACATGCTGCAGGCAATCAGACGCCGGCGGAACCGGCCGGAAACACCGCCCCCTGTCCACGAGGACGAGGACGATACGCTGCACCAGCGGATCGCCGCGCTCGAACAGGAGCGGGACACGGCCCTGCGGCGTTGCCGCGAGCTCGACGACGCACTGCAGCTACGCGGCCGGGTCGTACGCGGATTCGACCAGTTCGGCCAGTCCCTCGGCGCCCTGCGCGGCTCGTTCCAGCAGCTCTCCGCCATGCTGAACAGCCGGCGTGAGGACGCGGAGACCACCGCCGGCGAATCGACCACCAGCGGCACGGCGGTCGCGGACCTGGTCGCCCGTCTCACCCACGTCAGCGAAACGATCGGCCAGACCTCGGAGCACGTGGAGACCCTCGACCGCGAGGCCGGCGCGATCCGGGAGCTCGTCGATATCGTTGACGGCGTCTCCCGCCAGACCAACCTGCTGGCACTCAACGCGAGCATCGAGGCCGCCCGTGCGGGCGCCCACGGCCGGGGTTTCAGCGTGGTCGCCGAGGAGGTACGCAACCTGGCCTCGCGGGCCGGCGAGGCGACCGAACAGATCGGCACCGCCGTGGCGCGGGTTCAGGATCGGGTGACGACGACCACGACCGTGACCCGCGACAACGCGGAACAGGTCGCCGCGCTCAGCGACGAGGCGCAGCAGGTACGCGACCGCCTGGCCCACCTGCTGGAACTGGCCCGGGGCACCAGCACGACCCTCGGCTGGGCCGGGCTGCTCGCGGAGGTGGAACTGGCCAACCTTGAAGAGCTGGAGATCAAGCTCACCGTCTACCAGGTCCTCGGCGGCGCGTCCGGGCAGGGGGCGGACGATCTGCCGGACGAGACACAATGCCCGCTCGGCCAGTGGTACTACGCCGGCGAGGGACGCGCCCTGTTCGGTGACGATCCGGACTTCGGGGCGATCGAAGCACCCCACCGCGAGGTGCACGTCCAGGCCGGGGCGGCGGTCGCCGCGTACTGGCGCGGTGACATCGAGGCCGCCGTTACCGCCATGGAGCGCATGGAGGCGAACAACCTCGACGTGATGGCGCGGTTGCGGCGACTCGTGCACCGGCGCGTCGGCGGCGAAGGACCCACCGGCCGGGGATGACGCCCCGGCCGGGGGATCGCGTTACGGCCCGGGGAAGGGCGAACGCCGGACACGGGGGTAACCGGCGGGAGCCCGTCAGCCGTGAGCGGGAGAGCATGGCCGACACCGATACGCCGAACCATGCGGGCCTCGCCCGGCATGCCGGGCACGACCGGCGGCGGGGACTCAGCCGGCCGGTGCCGGCCACCCGCCGGGGTCCGGCCTCAGCCGCGTAACCCTGACCATCGCCGGATCGTCGGCATGGTCCACGAGGATGCGGCGCACCCGGTCCTGCCAGGCCGTGGCGAAGGCGGCGTTCTCCGTCGTATCGGCCCGCCCCTGCAGTATGGTCATCAGGCGCCCCTTCTGCCGTCCGTCGGCCGGTACCACGCCGGCGTCGAAGCGCACGGCGACGGCTTCACCGCTATCGAGGCGCCGGAGGCACACGCCCCCGCCGGCCCCCTCGACGGGCATATCGAAGCGGAGCAGGCCGTTGCGGGCGAACCGCCCGCCGATCCCCCTGAAGCCGCCCTCCGCTGCGGCACCGGTGAGCAGGGTCAGCACCTGGGCGACCACCCCGGTAGTGCCGTCGTCGGCGCGGGCCGGCATGTCCACGGCGACCCCGCCGCGCTCCGGCAACGTGTCCGGATACAGCGCCGCCAGGGCCGCGCGGCCGGTGAGAAAGGCACCGGCCACGGTAGGACAGGAATGCCCCGCGAGACGGACCGCGTCCGCGTAGCGGTATTCGAGAACGCCGTCCTCGCTGGCACCGAGCAGCCCGGCCAGCGGATCCCGGACCCGCACGACCGGCACCCGGTCAAAGAACGCGGGAAATTGCATGGTCACTCCCTGGCAGCCGGCATCCACGCCTCCGGTGCGGAACGCCGTCACTCCTGCAGCCGCGCATCCATCGTGATCTCCGCGTTGAACAGCTTCGAGACGGGACAGCCCGCCTTAGCGGCCTCGGCCGCGGCGCTGAAGCGCTGCCTGTCCGCACCCGGGATACGCGCCCGGACGTCCAGGTGGACCGTGGTGATGGTAAAGCCGCTATCGTCGGGCTCGATGGTCACCGTCGCCGTGGTATCGATTCGTTCCGGCGTGAGGCCGTCCTGCCCGAGCACCATCGACAGGGCCATCGAATAGCAGCCCGCGTGGGCGGCCGCCAGGAGCTCCTCGGGATTGGTCCCCTCGCCCTGCTCGAAACGGGTGCCGAAGGAATAGCCGGCCCCCGCCACGGTGCCGCTCTGCGTGGAGACGGTACCACTCCCCTCCTTGAGTCCGCCCTGCCAGACCGCGGTTGCATTGCGTTTCATGGTGCCTCCTGAAAGGCTCGCGGGTGTTGACTGCCCGGCTCCGGCATCGCGCCGGCGGGCACGGAGATAGTGTTTCAGATAACTGTAGGCACCGATCAGGCGAACGCGATGGGCCGGCTCACCGGCAGGGGCGGAACGCCGCACCACCGCACTCCGGTAACACGCCATCGTACGTTCGGCGAAACACCTCGCCGCATCGTCGCCGCGCTCTGTCTCCAGATACCGCAGCCGGTCGCGCTCGCATTCCATGCTCGCCACGAGAAGCCGGGCCACTTCCATGGATTCACCACTCGCCGTCACGAACCGGACTGCCGCCCGCTCCGTGGATCGGATACATCTTCCGGATTCGCTCCGGGTCAGCGGCTTCGCCGGAAGCCGCCCTTGCACTCAATAATAAAAAGTATAATAGATAAATCTTATTGTGCAACGACAGCCCCCGCGAACGCGAACACCGAATCACCACTGCAAAGCCGGCTCCCTACCCCGCGCCGCCGTGCTGGAAACGACAGGACAGGCGTTGGCATCGGCGTTTCAAAACCGGGCGTGACAGGCAGTGCCGTTTCACGGGATTATTGGAGAGGCGGGGATGGCTTGCGTCCTGCAGCAAAGCCCGTTGAAGGGTGCGCGGGCGGCGCACCGGGATCCGACCACGACAACACGGGAGGTCAAATTGTCCGTCACCAGCTTCCGGATCACTCCGAACACCGAACCGACCAGCGCCGGGGACAGGGCGGCGATACTGGCGGATCCCGGTTTCGGGCGTTTCTTCACCGACCACATGGTCCACGTGCGCTGGAGCGCCTCCGGAGGCTGGGAGACCGGCGAGGTACGGCCCTACGGACCGCTGAGCCTGGATCCCGCCACCGCCGCCCTGCATTACGGCCAGACCGTTTTCGAGGGGATCAAGGCCTATCGCCATCCCGACGGCTCCGTATGGACCTTCCGCCCGGAACGCAACGCCGAGCGCCTGCGTGCCTCGGCACGCCGCCTGGCGCTGCCGGAGCCGGACACCGGGACCTTCCTCGAAGCCCTCGAAGCCCTGGTCCGCCAGGACGTCGACTGGGTGCCCACACCGCAGCATCACGGTGCGGAATCCAGCCTGTACCTGCGTCCGTTCATGATCGCCAGCGAGCCGTTCCTCGGGGTACGCCCCTCGCGCACAGTGGACTTCCACGTGATCGCCTGCCCCACCGCCGCCTACTTCGCCGGGGGCGTGAAGCCGGTCCGCATCTGGCTGTCGAGTCACTACACCCGCGCCGCCCCCGGGGGTACCGGCGCGGCCAAGTGCGGCGGCAACTACGCCGCCTCCCTCGCCGCCCAGCAGGAGGCGTCGGCACACGACTGCGAGCAGGTGGTCTTCCTCGATGCCAGCGAGCACCGCTGGGTCGAGGAGCTCGGCGGCATGAACGTCTGCTTCGTGTTCGACAACGAGCGGCTGGTGACCCCGCCCGTCTCCGGGACCATTCTCGAAGGTGTCACCCGCGCCTCGCTGCTGGAGCTCGCAGCGGACGCCGGCCTGAGCGTCGAGGAACGCCCGGTGAGCATCGGGGAATGGATCGAGGCGGCGGACTCCGGCGCGCTCACGGAGGTCTTCGCCTGCGGGACCGCGGCGGTCGTGACCCCCATCGGCGAGCTGGTCACCGAGGAGCGCACCATCGCCTGCGGCGACAGTGACGGCGGCACCGTCGGCCCGATGCTGCGCCGTGCCCTCCTCGACCTGCAGTACGGCCACCGCCGCGACGAGCGCGGCTGGATGACGCGCCTGGCGTGACGACCGGGTCGTGGCCCGCCGCCATGGTGGCGGGCCGCCCGGGGCCCGGCGTCAGCCGCCGGCCGCCTCCTTGCCGGTGGTCCGGCGGCGGGGACGCCCGGCGGCCTTGAGGTCCCCGGCCAGTGCCAGCACGCCGATGATCACCGCCCCCTGGACGATGTCCTGCATGCCGGCGGGCAGGCCGGCGATCTGCATGGTCGTGACGATGAGCACCAGCAGCAGTGCCCCGAAGAACGTACCCAGCGCCGTCGAGCTGCCGCCGTAGATGAGCGTCCCGCCGACCACGACCGCGCCCACCGACTGGAGCAGATAGGGCTTGCCCATCTCCAGGAAGGCGCCGCCGACGTAGGCCGAGAGCAGCACGCCGGTCACCGCCGCGAGCACACTGCTGGTGAAGAACGCCAGGAAGATGGTGCGATCGGTCCGGACGCCGGCGAGCCCCGCCGCGCGGAGGTTCTGCCCCACCGCCATCAGGCTGCGCCCGTACGCCCGTGTGCGCAGCACCCAGGCGGCAAAGGCCACGATCACCAGGCTCACCAGCGTGATCACCGGAAAGCCGAGCAGCTTGCCGGTGGTGAGTGTCTTCAGCACCGGATCCACCGCGAACGTCGAGAAGTGCTGGTTGGCGAGCAGGACCGCCGTCGCCATGATGTAGCCGGTGGCCAGCGTCGCGATGATGGCGGGGATGCCGAGGCGCAGGACCAGGAAGGCATTGACCGAGCCGACCACGGCACCGATGACGACCACCGCCAGCAGCCCGGCGGGCACCATCGCCACCGAGCCCTGGATGATGCTCATGCCGACGAAGGCGCTGAAGGTGACCACGCTGGGGATGGACAGATCGATATTCCCCCGGCCGGTGGAGACCACGAACATCTGGCCGATGGCCACCATGGTCAGGAATGCCGTCGAGGTCAGCACGCCGCTGAGGCTCTGGAGGCTGAAGCTCTCGGCGAACACGCTGAGGATCCCCCACAGCACCACCACGCCGATCGCCGACCAGATCCAGCGATTGCCGGCCGCCCAGCTGAAAAACACGCTCATTCCGCCGTCTCCTTCTGCCCGACCAGCGTCCGCAACGCCAGAATGCCGATCAGCAGCGCCCCCTGGACCGAGGCGTTGTAATCCGTACTGATCCCGATGAAGCCCAGCAGCGCCCCGATCAGCGAGAGCGTGAGCGCGCCGAAGACCACCCCCACCGGGGTGACCGAGCCGCCGACCAGCCGGCAACCGCCGATTACCACCGCGGCGACGCTGAGCAGCGTGAACGAGCCGCTGGCGTTGATATCCGAGGCCGTGTTCACCGCCGTGAGGGAGAGCCCGGCGAACAGGCCGAACACGCCGGCGACGACGTAGCGCGCGACGGTGTAGGTGAACGCCGACCAGCCCATGTGGCTGAGGGCCTGGGCGTTGTTGCCGAAGCCCCGCAGGACCACGCCCAGCCGCGAGCGGTTGACCGCCCAGGCGAGCGCCCCCGCGCCGGCGATCATGACCACCGAGGCGGGGACACCGGCGAGCGACCACGAGAACAGCGCGCTGAGCCACGCCGGGCTGCTCCCGCCCGGGCTTTCCTGCAGCGTATAGCCGATCCCGAGCCAGATGAACGAGGCACCCAGGGTCACAACGATGGCGGGCAGCTTGCGCCCCTCGATCAGGGCGCCCAGACTCCCGTAGCCCGCAACCAGCGCGAGCAGGGCCAGCGCCCCCGGGCCGGGATGGGCGACCAGCACCGTGGCGCTGACCACGTTGACCAGCCCGGCGAAGGCCCCGACGCCCAGGTCGATATGACTGCCCCCGACCACGAACATCTGCGCGGCGGCCACCAGCACCAGCGGCACCGCCGGCCCCAGCAGCAGGTCGAGGCCGAACGCGCTGACCGCCATCGGGTTCATCGAGCCGATGATGGCGAAGATCACCATCGTGCTCAGGAACGGCGCGACCCGGAACAGCCACTGCCGCCATTGCCCCTGGCGCGCCCGGCCCGCACCGGCGGCGGCAGGCGTGGCCTCCTCCACGATCTCGCTGAACGCGGAGCTCACGATCGCCTCCTCGCTGATGTCCTCGCCGCGGAGCTCGCACGCGATCGCGGCCTCGCTGAAGACCAGGACCCGGTCGCACTCCAGGAACTCGATATCCTCGCTGCTGTACCAGATGATGAGCTTGCCGGCCTCGGCCAGCTCGCGGACCACGTCGTAGAAATCGCGCTTGACCGAGACGTCCACGCCGCGGGTGGGATCATCGAGCAGGATCACGTCCGCATCGGCGAACAGCGCCCGTGCCACCAGCGCCTTCTGCTGGTTGCCGCCGCTGAGCTCCAGGATCGGCGAGGGCAGGCGCTCGCGGTCCAGGCGCAGCTTCTCCAGCCACCGGTCGATGCGCCCGAGCTCGCCGCGCCCGGCGAGCGGCGCCAGCGGGCCGCGCTTGCCGGTCTGTCCCACGGCGATGTTCTCCTCCACGCTCCACAGGGGGAAGACCCCCTCCCGGCGGCGGTCCCCGGAGACGAAGCCCACGGACCCGAGGCACTGCACGTTGCCCCTGCGTGCCTGACGGAAGACCTCGTGGAGCATCTCGCGCTGGCCGCTGCCCTCCAGTCCGGCGAAGCCGACGATCTCGCCGGCGTGAAGCACCAGGGCCTGCTCGCCGGCACCGCGGAGATGATCGCCACCGATGCGCACCAGCGGCTCGCGCGCCGCCGCGGCGCGCTCCCGGCCGCGGGCCCCGGCATCGGCGTGATGGCTCTCCAGCTCCCGGCCCGCGTCACCGCCCATCCAGTCGACGAGCTGACTCACCGAGGTCTCCGCCGAATCGCCCTCCCAGACCTTCTCGCCGTTGCGCATCACGGCGATCCGCGAGGCGATGTCCACGACCTCGCCAAGCTTGTGGCTGATGAACACGAACGACACACCGTCCCCGGAGCGCGCCTCCATGTACCGCCGCAGCTGCATGCTGCGCTCGGAGTCCAGCGACGAGGTGGGCTCGTCGAGGATGAGCAGCCGCAGGGCGGGATCGCTCGCGGCCCGGGCGATCTCTACCATCTGCCGCTGCCCGATGGGCAGGTCGCCGACCCGCGCGTGGACATCGATGCCGGCGTCCGGAAAGACCCGGTCGATGCTCCGGCGGGCGCGCCGCCCGTAATGGGCATGCCACAGGGGGCCACCACCGGCGATCCGGGCGTCCTCGAGGAAGAAGTTCTCCGTGACCGACAGGTTGGTGCACAGGGACAGCTCCTGGTGGACGATCCGGATCCCCTGCGCCCGGGCGTGCCGCGGCGAGAAGCGCTGGAAGTCCACCGGCTCGCCGGCGATCGCAAGACTGCCCCGATCGGGCACGGTCACGCCACAGAGGATGCGCATCAGCGTGCTCTTGCCGGCGCCGTTGGCGCCGACGAGGCCGAGGACATCACCGGCGGCGAGCACGATGCCGACGTCGCGGTTGGCCGTCGTCGGACCGTAGGCCTTGGTGACGCCCTCGAGGGCGACGACGTTCGGGGCGGAAGGCCCGGGCGGCGGTACCGCGTGCGCGGCACCGGTCTCCCCGGTCGCCGTTTCCGGGCGGTGATCGCGTGGGGACTCGCTGAGGCTCATAGCGGCTCCTGGACATGCATGTCGGCCCGGTCACCCCGCCGGGGCGACCGGGCTCGGGCCGGTCACTTGTCGAGCAGGTGCTCGGTGACCCAGTCGTGCGTGTACTCGGGACTGACGATGACGCCGGGCTTCATGTCCCTGTACTCGCCCAGGTTGTCGTTGGTGACCGTCGCCACCGGCATGAGCATGGTCTTCTGGGGCGTGGCGCCCTGCTCGATCTCGTAGGCGAGCCAGAACGCGGCACTGCCGATGCCCGGCGCGGTGTTCTTGGAGATCGTGCTGTAGCCGGTCTTCTCGCGGCGATCGGCCCACCAGTGGATGAAGTTCGAGCTGCCGCCACCCACGATGATCGGCATGTCGTCGGCGTACTCGCCGCCATACTGCTCGAAGGCCTTGGCGACACCGTAATCGTCGCCGCCGCCCTGGGTGAGCACCGCGTCGACGTGGGGGAGGCTCGGCAGGATGTTCGCCACCGCCGACTGGGCCACCGAACCCGTGGCCTGACCGTACACCGTCCCCACGACCTCGAGGTCCGGGTACTTCTTGAGCACGCTCATCTGGCCCTTGTACATGTCGTGGTCCGGCGCGGAGCCCTTCACCCCCCGGACGACCAGGACGTTGCCCTCGCCGTCGAGACGGTCCGCGACGTACTCGGCGAGGTCCGCCTGATACTTCACGAAGCTGAAGTTGAGCTTGTAGGCGCACGGTGCGGAGGCGACCGAATCGAAGGCCACCACCTTCACACCGGCACTGCAGGCCTTCTTGATAACGCCGTTGAGCGCGGACTCGGAGGCGGCATCGATGGCGATGGCGTCGACGCCCTTGAGTATCAGGCTGCCCATCTGGGACATCTGCTGATTCACCGAGCCGTCGCCGTTGAGGATGATGTAGTCCTCGATCACCCCCTGCTCCTTGGCCTTCTTCGCCACCGCCTCGAACGAGTCGACCATCTGCCGGCGCCAGGTATTGCCGTAGTAGGCGTTCGACAGGGCGATGACCGGCTTGTCCGCGGCCTGGGCGGATGCCGGGGCGAAGGCGGGGACGGTGAGGGCCACGGCGCACAGCGAGAGCGCGGCACGGCGCGTAACCTTGAATAGATTCGTCGACATAGGGGCTTCTCCTCCTCAGGACTGTCGCCGCGTGACCGCGGCCTGTTTTGCTCTTCGATACGGCGCGACCGGGGCGCCGATCTGGCCGGACTCATTCGGTCCGATCATTATGTCGTACACTCATTACACCAGTAATCTCCCGGCCGTCAAGGCTCGGTCGGCCAGCCAGGCGTTTGACCGACTGGTGTGATGACGTTATTTCTAGCCTGAATTCAACAACAATGCATCCGGCGCAGGAGGAGAGCGCAGCCATGGAGTCCAGTGACGCCGAGGCCCTGTTCGGAACCGATGCCACCCCGCCTTCCCCCACGGCCCTCCGGGCCGGCGCATTCGAGCTCACGGTCGATGACGGCTGGCTCCGGCATATCCGCATCGGCGGGCGCGAGATCCTCCGCGGTATCGGGCTGACGATACGCGACGATCAGTGGGGCACCTGCCTGCTCCGGCGCGAGGACACCTTCGAGCACCGCGACGACGGCACCTGGGTGTTCCGCTTCGAGGCCACCACCGCCGGGGCCGGCACGCTGGAGGCGGCGTTCGAGGCCCGGATCCGCGACCGCGAGCTCACGGTGACCGCCAGGCTCCGCTCCCCCGGCGGCTTCACCACCAGCCGCAGCGGGCTCGTGGTCCTGCATCCCATCGAGGGCATCGCGGGCGGTCCGGTCACCGTCGTACACACGGACGGCGGCCACGAGGAGGGCCGTTTCCCGGACCGGATCAGCCCCGGCCAGCCCTTTTTCGACATCGCCGCCATCCGCCACCAGCCCCGACCCGGGATCACCGTGGAGTGCGCCTTCGAAGGCGACGTCTTCGAAATGGAGGACCAGCGCAACTGGACAGACGCCTCGTTCAAGACCTACAACCGTCCACTGGCATGGCCGACGCCCTACCGCATCGAGGCGGGCGACACGGTGGTGCAGCGCGTACGCGTGCGCATCGACGGCCCCGCCCCGGGCGACGCCCCTGCGGCGCGCCGGGACCGCGCTGTGGTTCCCGTGCACGTGGACCCCAATGCACGCTCTGCGCTGCCCGCGCTGGGTATGGGCCACGACCTCGGGGAACCGGTCTCGGAGACCGCCCGGCGCACCCTCGCCGGTATCCGGCCGGACCACCTGCACATGCGCGTGGACCTGCGCAGTCCCTCGGCGGCGGACCACCTGCGCGCCGCCGCCGCGCTGCTGGACGACGTGGGGGTCGGAGCCGCACTGGACCTGGGCGTGATCCTCCCGGACGACGCCGAGCCACGGGCGGCCCTGCAGTGGCTCGCGGACACCCTCGAGGCGCTCGGCGTGGTGCCCTCCGGCGTGCTGGCACTGCCCGCGGCCTACCTCAGGAGCTACCAGCCCGACGGCCGGTGGCCGGAGACACCGACACCGGACGCCGTGACCGAGGCGGTGCGCGAGGTGTTTCCCCGCGCCGCCGCCGGCGGCGGCATGCTCACCTACTTCACCGAGCTGAACCGCTGCCCGCCGCGCGCACGGATCGACTTCCTGAGCCACGCCACGGCCGCGATCGTCCATGCCGCGGACGACCTCTCGGTGATGGAGACCCTGGAGGCGCTGCCCCACGTGTTCCGTTCGGCCCGGGCCATGGCGCCGGCGGGGACGCCGTACCGGGTCGGCATGAGCGCGATCGGCATGTGGAGCAACCCCTACGGCGTGCACACCTTCGACAACCGGGACCGGCTCCGGCTGCCGATGGCACGCAACGACCCGCGCCAGACCGCCCAGTTCGCCGCAGCCTGGAACCTCGGCTACTACGCCCGTGCCCGTGCCGCCGGGGTCGACGCGGTGGCGCTGTCGTCGCTGGACGCCCCCTTTGCGACGATGGACGCGCGGGGCCCGTACCCGGTGTTCCACGTACTCCGGGGGCTCGCCCGCGCCCCGCGGGCGCGGGGACTCGGCACCGCAATCGGGGACCCGCAGCGCGTCGACGCCGTCGCCTGGACGCGGACCGATGGCCGCGCGGAGCTCTGGCTCGCGAACCGCCGGCCGGAGACCACCCCGGTGCGGATCGAGGGATTCAACGTAAAGGAGGCGCAACGCCTGGACGCGACGGTGGCGGCGAGCGCCCGCGAGGCCCGGGACTGGATGGACCGCACCGCCGCAATGGCAGGGCCGGAGGCGACCCTGCCGCCCTACGGCGTGCTCCGCGTCATCGGCACGGCCCCGGGGGAAGAGGTCTAGCGCTCGCCCCGGGCGCGGGCCGTGTACAGGGAGCTGGCGCGGGTGAGATGGTCCGTCATCGCCTGGGCGGCGCCGTCCGGGTCGTTCGCCTTGACCCGCTCGAGGAGCTCGTAGTGCTCCTTCAGGGTCACGTCCTCGGCACCGGGGAAGCTGACCATGTCCACATGGAACTCCGAGAGCCACTGCAGCATGGCCTGGGAGACGGCCGCGTAGATGGGATTGCCGGGGATCTCGGCGATGATGCGGTGAAAGCGCATATCCGCCTCGATGAACGTCCGGCCCTTGCCGAGGTTGCGCTCCATCTCGCGGACCGCCTCCTCCAGCCGGGCGACGTCGTCGGGCCCGGCCCGCTCGGCGGCGATACGGATCATGCCCACCTCGAAGAACAGCCGCGCCTCCTTGAGGTGATCGACGTTCTTGGGGAAGGTCGAGAGCAGATACCGCGCCGAGCGGTCGATCTGGTTGATCATCGACTGCGCGGTGACGGCGGTCACCCGTGCCCGTTCACCATGCTGAATGGTGATCATGCCCATGGAGGCCAGGCTCTGGAGCGCCTCGCGCACCGCCGGCCGGCCGACGTTGAAGGTCTCCATGAGCTCGCGCTCGGAGGGCATCTGGTCGCCGGCCTTGAGCTGGCCACTCTCGATCAGGTCCACGAGCCGCTCCAGCACCTCGTCGGAGAGCTTCCTGCGGGCAATCGGGGTCGTCTTGATCGTGCTCATCCACTCGCTCCTGTTCACCGGACCGCGCCGTCTCAAGCAGGATGGCCGGCTCCCGTCCGCTACGGGAGAGATCGGCCCGCCGTCCCTGCGCGCGCAGGTCATCATACCATGTGTGCTGATTACATAAGTTAACCGCAAACACCCGCAGCAGGCCCGGCGACTCACCCACGTCACGCCGGCGATGCGACTTCCTCCGCCCCATAGCGTCAGCATGGGCTTCTTGACGCGAACTGGTATGATGAGCTAATCATTGCCTGACGTGATGCCTAGCCGGCCCTCCTGGACCGGCATGCGCCACGCAGGCGTGGTGACGGGCGAAAAAACGACAGGCGGGATACGAAAAGCCGTTCCCGCGACGAGGAGAGGCCCTTCAGGATGCCGGAGAGAATCCAAGCGACCTACTGGATCGAGACCGCCTTCCCGCTGGAGGATGCCGCGGCCGCCATGGCCGGCGAGCAGTCGTCGGGGACATTCCTGGCCGTCCCCGGCGAGACCGACGAGATCAAGGCACGCAGCGGCGCCAGGGTCGAGGCGATCACCGAGCTGGAAACGGCGGACAGCCCCTCGCTGCCCGGGGCCGCCACGCCGGCGGGCAACGCACCGGCGAGTTGGCGGCGCGCGACGGTGACGCTCTCCTGGCCCCTGGCGAACATGGGGCCGTCACTGCCCAACCTGCTCGCGACCATCGCCGGCAACCTCTTCGAGCTCAAGCAGTTCTCCGGCCTGCGCCTGCTCGATGTGCAGCTGCCGGGCGCATTCGCCGACGCGTATGCAGGGCCCGCATTCGGCATCGAGGGCACGCGGCGACTCGTGAACGTCCACGACCGGCCCCTGATCGGCACGATCATCAAGCCGTCCGTCGGCCTCTCCCCCGACGAGACCGCGGCCGCCACCCGCACCCTGGTGGACGCGGGCATCGATTTCATCAAGGACGACGAGCTCCAGGCGGACGGTCCGCACTGCCCCTTCGAGGCACGCGCCCGGGCGGTGATCGAGGTGATTCGCGAGCACGAGGCGCGCACCGGCCGCAGCGTGATGTACGCGCTCAACCTCACCGGCGAAGTCGACGAGATGCGCCGCCGGCACGACCTCGTCCGCGACCTCGGCGGCAACTGCGTCATGGTCAGCCTCCACAGCGTCGGTCTCAGCGGCCTCACGGCACTGCGCCGGCACAGCGAGCTGCCGATCCACGCCCACCGCAACGGCTGGGGGCTGTACTCACGCTCCCCGGCGGTCGGCATCAGCTACGTCGCCTGGCAGAAGCTCTGGCGTCTGGCCGGTGCCGATCACATGCACGTCAACGGATTGCGCAACAAGTTCTGCGAGCCGGACGACAGCGTGATCGCCTCCGCCCGCACCTGCCTGAGCCCGCTGTTCGACACCCCCCGGCCCGCCTGCCTGGCGATGCCGGTGTTCTCCTCCGGCCAGTCCGCCTGGCAGGCGCCGGACACCTACGCGGCGCTCGGCAGCAGCGACCTCATCTACTGCTGCGGTGGCGGCATCGTCGGCCACCCGGACGGCGTCGCCGCCGGGGTGCGCAGCGTCCGCGAGGGCTGGGAGGCGGCGACCGCCGGCGTTCCCCTCGCCGACTACGCCAGGGAACACCCGGCCCTGGCCCGGGCCCTGGAGACGTTCGCGCGATGACCGAGGCACCACTGATCGCCTACTACGGCGACGACTTCACCGGCTCCACCGATGTCATGGAGGCGCTCAGCGTCAACGGCGTGCCCACGGTCCTGTTCCTGCGGCGGCCGACGGCCGCGGAGCTGGCGAGGTTCCCGGAGGCCCGCGCCGTCGGCATCGCCGGCATCAGCCGGGGCAAGTCCCCCGCCTGGATGGACGAGCACCTGCCCGGGATATTCACGGACCTGCGCGCGCTCGGTGCCCCACTGGTGCACTACAAGATCTGCTCGACCTTCGACAGCGCGCCGGAGATCGGCAGCGTCGGCCGTGCCGTCGACATCGGCGCCCGTGTCCTCGGCACGCGCCAGACACCGGTGGTCGTGGGCGCGCCGGTGCTGCGCCGCTACCAGGCGTTCGGCAACCTCTTCGCCACCGTCGACGGCGAGACCTACCGCATCGACCGCCACCCGACCATGCGCTGCCACCCGGTCACCCCCATGACCGAGGGCGACCTGCGCCGGCACCTGGCCCGGCAGACGGACAAATCCATCGCCCTGATGGACGTGCTCGCCCTCTGGTCGGAGGACTACCCCGCCCGGCACCGGGCGCTGCTCGACGGCGACGCCGGCGTGCTGCTCTACGACGTCCTCGACGACGTCACCCAGCGCCGGACCGGCGAGCTGCTCTGGCGGGACGTCACCGACGGACCGGACAGCCGCTTCTGCGTCGGCTCCTCGGGCGTCGAGTACGCCCTCATCGCCCACTGGCGGGACAGCGGCGCGGTCCCGCTGCCGGCGCCCCGGGCCGACGCCGCGGCGCAGAGCGACCGGGTCATGGTGGTCTCCGGCAGCTGCTCGCCGGTCACCGCCGGGCAGATCCGGTGGGCCCTGGAGAACGGGTTCGAGGGCTACACGCTGGACCCGGCGGCGCTGCTGTCGCCGCAGACCGGCGAAGCCGCCCTCGAGCAGGCCATCGGGCACTGCAGCGCCGCGCTGGATCAGGGGCGCAGCGTCATCGCCTTCTCCTCGCTGGGGGCACCGGACGAGCGCACCCGGGCCCTGTTCAACGACGATCCCGAGGGCTTCTCGCACCGGCTCGGCCGGGCCCAGGGCCGCCTGCTCACCGAGACGCTCCGGCGCACCGGAGTGCGCCGTGCCGTCGTCGCCGGCGGCGACACCTCCGGCCACGCCATGAACGAAATGGGGGCGTATGCACTGACGACGCTCGCCCCCATCGCCCCCGGCTCACCGCTGTGCACCGTCCACGCCGACGACCCGGACCTGAACGGCCTGCAGATCGCGCTCAAGGGCGGTCAGGTCGGGCAGCCACCGTACTTCGAACACGTTCGGGCCGGCCACGCCTGAACGATCCATCACCGACCCACAACGAATCCCTGGAGGAGTTTCCCATGACGGCAATCACCCTCATCGGCGCCGGCGGCAAGATGGGCTACCGGCTCAGCCGGAACCTCAAGAGCTCCGAGTTCGAGACGCGCCACGTGGAGAACAGCCCGCAGGCCCGCGAACGGCTGAAGGCCGATCTCGGCGTGGACTGCATGGACGTCGACGAGGCCCTGGCCGGTACCGACGCCGTGATCCTGGCCGTACCGGACACCCTGATCGGCAAGGTCTCCCACGCCATCGACGACAAGCTCGCCGCGGGCACGATGGTGGTGACACTGGACGCCGCCGCACCGTTCGCCGGGCACCTGCCGGAGCGCGACGATCTCGTCTACTTCGTCACCCACCCCTGCCACCCCTCGATCTTCAACTACGAGCCCACCGAGGAGGCGCAGCGGGACTTCTTCGGCGGCCTCGCCGCCAAGCAGAACATCGTCTCCGCGCTCATGCAGGGCCCCGAGGAGAGCTGGGCGCTGGGCGAGGAGATCGCGCGCACCATCTACGCGCCGGTGAACCGCTCCCACCGCGTGAGCGTCGAGCACATGGCGATCCTGGAGCCGGGGCTCTCCGAGACCGTGGCCGCCACGCTGTTCGCCACCCTGCGCGAGGCCCTGGACGAGTGCGTCGCCCGCGGCGTCTCCCGGGAGGCGGCCCGGGACTTCGTTCTCGGTCATGCCAACATCGAGCTGGCCGTGCTCTTCGAGGAGATCGACGGGGTGTTCTCGGATGCCGCCAACAAGGCCATCGAGAACGGCAAGCCGGCGATCATCCGCGACGACTGGAAGCAGGTCTTCGAGCCGGAGGCCATCCGCGAGAGCATCCGCCGGATCACCTGATCCCGGCCCCCGTTCCGGACCGCCCGGCGCACACCGCCCGGGCGGCGACACCTTCACGCCCGTCCCCGCGGGACGGAACCGCCCGGAGCCCCTATGAACACGGACAGCCACCCGGAGCCGGCCAAGCTGCTCGGCGACCTCCGCGCCCCGTCCCTGGGGCGGGTCTTCGACCTGGACCCGGGACGCTTCCCGGGCATGCCCATGTGGGCGGGCCACCCGCCGTTCCAGGTGGTCACCTACCGCACCCCGAAGGGCCTGCGTATCCGCCAGGACCAGGACTGGCTCGCGCCGGAGGTCAACCGCGAGAACATCGGCATCGTCTCGGAAATGCTGGTGGCGACCTGTCACTCCGGCGCCCACATCGACGCCCTCGCCCATATCACCTGCGGCGCGGATGACCACTGGCACGGCGGCTCCAGCGCCGCCGACGCGCTCGGGGACTTCGGGCCGACCGACCACGACGCCTCCACCCTGCCGCCCATCGTCACCCGCGCGGTGCTCGCCGACGTCGCCGGTTACCTGGGCGTCGACCGTCTCGGCCGGTCGCACCCGGTCTCGCTGGACGAGTTCGAGGGTGCCATGGCGCGGCAGGACACCGCCCCGCCCGAACGGGGGGACGTCGTCCTCGTCCGCACGGGACAGATGTCGGTGTGGCCGGATCAGCAGCGCATGGCGGAGACCCAGGGATCGGGTATAACCCGTGCCATCGCGGACATGGCCGCCGACCTCGGCGTGACCGCGGTGGGCGTGGACACCGAGTCCTGCGAGGTCGTGCCCTCCATTGAGCCCGGCAATCCCCACCCGGTGCACCAGCGGCTGCTGATCGAGGCCGGCATCTACATCATGGAGAACGTCTACCTCGAGGAGCTCGCCGCCGCCGGGGTATACGAGTTCCTGTTCATCGCCCTGCCACCCCGCATCGAGGGCGCGACCGGCTCCATGCTGCGCCCGATCGCCATCGCCTGAGACACGGGTCACCGCGGGGCCCGCGGTCACATAGTCGCCGCCCTCGGGCGCACGAGCCCGCCGGGCGGCCACGCGCCCCGGCTCCCGCCGCCATGTCCCGACGCTTAACCGGACCGATATTGTTATGATATAACATATTTAAATCATAACGGGCACTTCACCGATGACACCACTGACCGCCGCTATCGCCCCGCCAGCGAAGCACGCGCCGCGCCGGCCTCACGTAACCGCCATGGACGCCTCGGACCTCGCGGCCGTACGGGACCCTGATGTCAACATGTGCATCTGGCACCGCCAGGTGCCGGCGGCACTCCACGACGAGCTCGCGCCCCTCGCCCCCGGCGACCTTCCGGACGTACGCCGACGCATCAGTACGACGGGCTGTCATGGCGAGGTCGCCCGGGTGCTCGCGGCGCACGGACTCGACCCCGGTGCCTGTCCGCACTGGATCGAGGACATCGCCCTGCTCGCCCGGCTGTTCTCCGGGCTGATCGATACGGACGCCATGGCGCTGCGTCTCGAGACAAGCACCGGCGACGGCTGCCGCCGCTTCCACGTGGACCAGGTCGGCCTGCGCCTGGTGTGCACCTACCGGGGCCCGGGCACGGAGTGGCTGGGCAACGACGAGGTCGCGCGCAGCGCGCTCTATGCGGGGGCGTCGAACGGGGCGATCTGCCGTACGCACACCCCGCGGCGCCTGTCAGCGCCGGACGTCGCCATCATGAAGGGCGAGCGTTTCCCCGGGAACGAGGGAAACGGACTGGTTCACCGATCGCCGCCACTACGGGGCAGCGGCCGGACACGCGTCCTGCTGTGCCTGGACGCGCTCCCGCGCCAAGCCTGACAAAGCGGCAAAAAAACCACTATCGATACGATATAACGTAAAAGGAGGCGACATGCCGTTACCGTTGCGCAAACCCGTAAACCATGCGATTGCGACCGTGACACTGGCCGCCTGCGCGCCGCTGCCGGGCACGGCGGCGGAGGCAGGCGCCACCGCACTGGCGCTGGATCCCCTCACGGTCACCGGCACCCCGGTGCCGGGGGCGCTGTCGGAACAGGCCGCGAGCCTGGACGTCGTCACGTCCGATTCGATCGTGGCGGACGGCGACGCCAACCTGGGGGAAGCGCTGGCGGACCTGCCGGGCGTGGAGAACATCGCCACCGGCAACAGCGCCGGCAAGCCGGTCATCCGCGGGCTGTCGGGGGAACGCATCCGGATGCTGTCCAACGGCGTCGGACTGGATCACCAGCAGTACGGCGTACGTCACATGCCGGGCTACGATCCATTCCTGCTCGAGCGTGTCGAGGTCGTTCGCGGCGCCTCCAGCGTGCTCTACGGCTCCAGCGCCCTCGGCGGTGCAGTCAACCTGATCCCCCGTGAAATCGACTACGACACCGACTTCCACGGCGAGGCGATGACCCGCTACTACAGCAATAACGGCCAGTGGGACACGGGCCTGCGCGCCGGCGCCGGCAACGGCCGGTTCGGCATCTCCGTGGGCGTCATCCGGCGGGACGCGGGCAACATCGAAACCCCCGACGAGAGGACCTACTTCCCGCCGCCGCCGAGCCCGGAGCACCAGGATGCGCCGGCCTACACCGGCGATCTCGACTACACCG
This sequence comes from Arhodomonas aquaeolei DSM 8974, assembly GCF_000374645.1. GTDB lineage: Bacteria > Pseudomonadota > Gammaproteobacteria > Nitrococcales > Nitrococcaceae > Arhodomonas > Arhodomonas aquaeolei. The sequence continues at coordinate 125,949 of NZ_KB894804.1, read as the reverse complement.
ACTTCGAACAGGCGGCCGGCGATATCGCCGTGGGCGTACGTGACGACCGCGGCGGCGAGTGGCGGCTGCGCTACACGCGCTGGAACGACGAGCACAATTTCCTGCTGCCGCCGCCGGCCGGCATCAAGCCCCCGTCAGCGGGCGCCGAGGGGATCGGCCAGTACATCGACGACGAACAGCTCAGCCTCTCCGGGCGCACCCGTATCGGCAACATCACCTGGAAGCCCAGGCTGCTCTGGCAGAACAACGAGCGCCGCTCCAACGCGGCAGGCTATCCGCGTTCCGCCGGATTCGATCACACCATCGATATCGAGTTCGACCAGTACACGGCCCGCCTGGAGGGCGAACACGGCGCCATTGCCGGACTGGACGGGGGCACGGTGGGCGTGGAATACCGCTACAGGACCCAGGAGTCACGCGGGAGCACGCAGCTCTCGCCGGGCGGCAACGTGCACAACGCGGCGGTATTCGCCTTCGAGGAGAAACGCCTTGGCCCGCTGCTGCTGCAGAGCGGGGTGCGCTATGACCACCACACCACGGAGGCCCGCGCCTCCCGGACACGCGCGCCGTCGGCAAGCGTCCGCAATGCCGAGGAAAACAGCTACGGCGTCGCCACCGGTTCGCTCGGCGGGGTCCTCAGCATGACCGACAGGCTCTCGCTCGCCGCCAACGTGGAGCGCGGGTTCCGGGCACCGTCGCTGTTCGAGCTCTACGTCGCCGGCCAGCACGGGGGCGTGGCCGCCTACCAGGCGGGCAATCCGGACCTGGACGAGGAGACCTCGCTGAACACGGACCTCTCGCTGCGCTGGCAGTCCCCGGGACTGAGGGCCACAGCGACCGTCTACCGCAACGTGATCAACGACTACATCATGCTCCAGGATACCGGCGGCACCCACGGCGGCCTGCCGGTGCTCCGTTACGAGCAGGCGGATGCGACACTCCATGGCGTCGAGCTCAGCGTGGAGAAAACGCTGGCCCCGTGGCTGACACTCACCGCGGTCGCCGAGATGGTGGACGGCGAGCGTGACGACAACGGCGATGACCTGCCGCTGCTCCCGGCGGACAACCTCAGCGTCGGCGCCCGTTTCACGCCGGCGAGCCGGGGCTGGCTGCGTAATCCGCACGCCGCGGTCACCGTCCGCCACTATGCGAGCAAGGACGCGGCCCCGGGCGAGCCCTTCTCGCAGTTCGACGACGCCCCGTTCGGCAGCGCCTCCACGGACAGCTACACGCTGGTCGGTATGAGCGCCGGCTTCTCGCCACGCGTCGGCAACCGGGTGATCCACCTGGACCTGAGCGTGAGCAACCTGCTCAACGAGGACTATCGCGCCTTCCTGGACACCTACAAGGGCTACGCCCTCTCTCCCGGGCGGGATATACGCCTGACGCTGCGCGTACCGTTCGGCGGCTAACCGTTTACCCCCTCGATCCCGGGATATACAGGGTCGGCCACACCCGAGAGCCGACATCGTCACGGACTGGATCCCGGGCGGGTAGGTCGCACACGGCCGCAGGCCGTGTGCGACGCCGCCGGGACCGGCCCGGAATGTCGCACGCCCGTGGTGCTCGATCTACCCGACATTCCATTCCCTACCCGGGAGCAGGATCAGCACACGAGGTCGTTCACCCGGGCCTCCTGGCGGAGTGGTCTGACTCGCACCACCGGTCTTCCGGGTAGATCCCGGGTGAACGACCTACCGGAAGGTCACGGCCAGGCCCGCCACGCACCCCCGGCAGTCACTCCCCCACGGGCAGGCCGCCGGAACCCGCCGGCTCCACCGGCTCCACCGGTTCCCCCAGCGGCAGCAGCTCGTTGGCCCGGCAGGCCTCGAACAGGGCATGGATGGTCGGCGAGAGCGGCTCCCTGGCGAGCGCCACGAGACCTACCGCGTACTCGACATCCGGCTCGTGCAGCGGGATGCCGCGGATACCGCTGTCGCTGCCGAACAGCTCACTGAAGTATTCCGGCATCACGCTGGCCCAGCCGGAGAAACGGACCTGGGCCCAGAGATGGACCACGGAATCGGTCTCGATCTCCGCCTCCGGATTGCAGTCCACGCTGCGGAACGCCTTGGCGATGATGCGGCGGTTTTGCATGTCCGGGGTGAGCAGGCACAGCGGTAGTTGCGCGGCCTCCGCCCAGGTCACCTGCTCCCTGCCCGCCCAGGCATGGTGTTTGGGCAGGAACAGGCAATAGCGCTCCATGTACAGCGGCAGGGTTTCCACGCGTTCCACGGGCTCGTTGTCCAGATAGGTGATACCGGCATCGATATGGAACTCCTGGACATCGCGCAGGATTTCGTTGGAGGTCGCCGAGTGCACGGTAAAGGACACGCTCGGGTGCTCGCGGCGCACCACGCGGGTCACCGAGGTCGCCATGGGCAGCGCCGACGGGATGACCCCCAGCACCAGGCGTCCGCTCAGCCCACCCTTGAGCTCGCTGAGATCCTGCATCATCGACGAGCGGTATTCCAGGATCACCTGGGCCCACTTGAGCACCCGCTGTCCCTCGGCGGTGAGGCCGTGGTAGCGCTGACCGCGCTCGACGATGGGCACACCGAGCTCCTGCTCGAGCTGGCGGATCCGCCCCGAGAGCGTGGGCTGGGTGACGTTGCACCGCGCCGCGGCGCGGGTGAAGTGCTTCTCCTGGGCCAGTGCGGCGAGGTATTCGAGCTGTCGGATGTCCATGGATACCCTGGTCGGCCCCTCCGGGCGCCGGTGGCGCCTGTGCGTGCCTTGTTGATGAGGGCGCCCCGGGGGGCGGCACCGCCGCCCCGCCGGGTGTGCGGCGGTTCAGAACAGCTTGACCGCCTTGGACAGGGTCGAGACAACCCCGATGACGAGCGGAATCAGCACGACCAACCAGGTGACGGTCAGCTGTACACGGTGTTCACCATTGCCGTTGGCCATGGGTAGTCCTCCTCCGGGGATTTATTCAGTTCTGGGCATCCGCCGCAACCGTCGGGCCACCACGGACCGGACGAACGGGTTCGGCCTCCTCGTCTATGAGGTGGTGGTCGGCTATTTGGCGGATCTTAAGATTGCACAGCAGGCCGGCGAACAGCAGCGCCGCCATGATGTACATGGTGATGGTGTAGGCGTCTGCCTTGGCCACGCCCTGGTCGATCTGGTACTGGCGGATATAGTTAACCAGCGTCGGGCCGACCACACCCGCCGCCGACCAAGCGGTGAGGATCCGGCCATGGATGCCGCCCACGAACCGGGTGCCGAACACATCGGCGAGGTAGGCGGGGATCGTGGAGAAGCCGCCGCCGTACATGCTGATGATCACCATGTAGCCGATCACGAACAGCGTCACCGCACCGAGATTCCCCGTCTGCGGCACCAGCGCGAACAGCACCATGCCGAGGATGAAGAACGTACTGAAGGTGGTCTTGCGGCCGATGCGGTCGGACAGCGACGCCCAGAAGAACCGGCCCGCCATGTTGAACAGGCTGAGCATGCCCACGAAGCCCGCCGCCGCACCCGCGGTGATCACGCCGGGGAACATCTCCTGGCTCATCGCCGAGGCCTGTCCGAGCACGCCGATGCCGGCGGTGACGTTGAGGAACAGCGCCGCCCACATCAGGTAGAACTGCGGGGTCCTCATCGCCTGGTTGATGTGTACGTGGCCGTCGGTAACCAGGCTCGCCTTGCCGGAGCCGCCAGCGACCTGACCGTCCCAGCCCTCGGGCTTCCAGCCCTCCGGCGGTACCCGCACGATCAGCGCGCCGAATCCGATGGCGATGAAGTAGACAATGCCGAGGACCACGAACGCCCCCGCCACGCCGACCGACTCCGGCGTGGAGAAGTAGTCCATCAGTGCCACGGACATGGGTGAGGCGAGCATCGCGCCGCCGCCGAAGCCCATGATCGCCATGCCAGTGGCCAGGCCACGCCGATCCGGGAACCACTTGAGCAATGTCGAGACCGGCGAGACATAACCGAAACCGAGACCGATGCCGCCGAGTACGCCGTAACCGAGGTACAGCAACCACAGCTGGTGGGTCTGCACGCCAAGCGCCGAGACCAGGAAGCCGCCGCCGAAGGTCACGGCGCTCACCGCCATGGCCTTGCGCGGGCCGACCCGCTCAACCCAATGGCCGCCGAAGGCCGCCGCCAGGCCGAGCACCAGAATGGCGATGCTGAATATCCATCCGAGGCTGGTGAGGCGCCAGTCCGCCGGTGTCTGCTCGGTGACGCCGAGAACCCGGGTCAACGGCAGGTTGAACACGCTCAGTGCATAGACCTGGCCGATGGACAGGTGCACCGCCAGGGCGGCAGGTGGTATCAGCCATCGGTTGAAATTGCGTGGCGCGGTGATGCGTTCCTTCGACAGGAACCCTGCGTCGGTGGTGCTCATAATCTCTCTCCTCCGCTACGCCTTTGGCAGTTGGCCTGTGGCCTGTTCGTTGTCTCCCCCTGAACGGCCGGCAGCGGCGGCCCCGGCGGGGACCGCCCGGGCTGCCATGACCGGCCTGCGGCGGGGCGCCGCTACAACTGTTCCGCCGCCCAGTGCGCCAGCGCTCGGAGCCCGTCCCCGCCCGCGCGGGCGTGCTCGCCCAGCGCCGAACGCATGCGCGGCTCCCAGAACGCCCGGATGTGGCCCAGCGTCTCGCGCCGGGCCCGGTCCTCCGGGTAGGCCTCGAAGTAGGTGGCGATCTCGTTGGCCATGTGCACGAGCTTGTCGGTATGCATAGGGCGTCCTTTGGTCGTCCCGTCTCTGCCCGGGCGGATCACCGCCCACCCGCGGCGGCATCCGCGACGCGGCCGGTGAGCACGCTGAAGCCGTCACCCCTCGCCTGGGCGATGAGGGTCATACCGGCCTCGCCGGCGAGGCGGATGGCCAGCCCCGTCGGCGCGGAGACCGTGCACAGCGTGGCCGTCCCCAGCCGGGCGGCCTTCTGGACCAGCTCGTAGCTGCAGCGGCTGGTCATCACCACGAAGCCGTCGCCGGGATCGGTGCCGTCGCGCAGTAACGCGCCAACGAGCTTGTCCAGCGCGTTGTGGCGGCCGACGTCCTCCCGCGCGGTCACGACCGTGCCGTCGGCAGCGGCGAAGGCCGCGGCATGCAGCGCGCCGGTGCTCGCATTCAGGGGCTGCCACTCGCGCAGCCCGGCCACCGCGCGGTGCACCGCCCTGGCGTCCACCGCCGCCGAGGCGGGCACGCGCCGCACCGGGCGCACGGCGTCGCTCAGGGCCTCCACCCCGCAGAGCCCGCAGCCCGTGGCGCCGGCCAGCCGGCGTCCGCCCTCGCGGACGTCGGCGATCGGCGCGGCACCGGAGCGGCGCTCGACGCGCAGGACGATGCCCGCGTCGTGCTCGCTGTGCGACAGCACGGCGATGTCCCCGGGACCGTCGATGACGCCCTCGGTGTAGAAGAAGCCGACGCCGAAGTCCGCCAGGTCCGTGGGGCTGGCGAGCATGACCGCGTAGTCCGCGCAGTCCACGCGCATCGCCACCGGCACCTCCTCGGGCACGCGCCGGCGGCCTTTGGCCGGGGCTCCGCCGGACCAGCGGGCCACGGGAACCTCGCGATACGGCGCTGCCCGGGGCGGCCCGGACACGGCGGCGCCGTCCGCGATCACGGGCACGTCCACGGGCACACGGCCGGGCCGCCCGGTGGCGGGAGCGGGGCTCATCGGCCCGCCCCCGCCGCGGCGATCACGGCACCGTCCGCCGTCTCCATCTCCGCGGACTCGGCGGGCAGGCCGAGGGTCCGCTCGCGGTGCTCGCGGTAGTGCACCTGCCACTCGGAATCGGTGACACTGGGCGTGACCTCCACCGCCGTGACCTTGTACTCGGGGCAGTTGGTCGCCCAGTCGGACTGCTCCGTGGTCACCACGTTGGCCGCGGTCTCCGGGAAATGGAACGTGGTGTAGACCACCCCCGGCGGCACGCGATCGGTGATCAGCGCCCGCAGCGTGGTCTCGCCGATGCGGCTGCGCACCGCGACTCGGGCACCGTCGCCGATGCCGCGCTGCTCGGCGTCGTGGGGGTGGATCTCCAGACGATCCTCGGCGTGCCAGACCCGGTTGTCCGTGCGCCGGGTCTGGGCGCCGACGTTGTACTGCGAGAGGATCCGCCCGGTGGTGAGCAGCAGCGGGAACCTGCGGTTGCTGCGCTCCTCGGTGGGGATGTAGGGCGTGAGCATGAACTGCCCCAGGCCGCGCACGAAGGTGTCCACGTGCATGGTTGGCGTGCCTTCCGGATGGGCCTCGTTGCACGGCCACTGGATGCTGCCCAAGTGTTCGAGCTTATCGTAGGTCACACCGGCGAAGGTGGGTGTGGTGCGGGCGATCTCGTCCATGATCTCCGAGGGATGACCGTAGTCCATCTGCGAGCCCAGCGCCCTGGCCAGGGCCAGGGTGATCTCCCAGTCCGCCATGCCCCCCGGCGGCGCCACCGCGCGGCGCACGCGGTTGATCCGGCGCTCGGCGTTGGTGAAGGTGCCGTCCTTCTCCAGGAAGGTCGAGCCGGGCAGGAAGACGTGGGCATAGCTCGCCGTCTCGTTGAGGAAGAGATCCTGGACGATGACGCAGTCCATGTTCTCCAGCCCGGCGGCGATGTGCTTGATGTTCGGATCGGACTGGAGGATGTCCTCGCCCTGGATGTAGAGCGCCTTGAAGCTGCCGGCGATGGCGGCGTCGATCATGTTGGGGATCCGCAGCCCCGGCTCGTTGTCCAGGGACAGGCCCCACTCGCGCTCGAAGACCCCGCGCACCTCGTCGTTGGCGACATGCCGGTAGCCCGGGAACTCGTGGGGGAAGGAACCCATGTCGCAGGAGCCCTGGACGTTGTTCTGCCCGCGCAGCGGGTTCACACCGACACCGCGCCGCCCCAGGTTGCCGGTGAGCATGGCCAGGTTGGCCATGCCCATGACCATGGTCGAGCCCTGGCTGTGCTCGGTCACCCCGAGGCCGTAGTAGATCGCGGCGTTGCCCCCGGTGGCGTAGAGCCGGGCGGCACCGCGCAGTGCCTCCGCGGGCACGCCGGTAACCCCTTCCACCGCCTCCGGGGCGTTCTCCGGGCGCACGATGAACTCCCGCCAGTCGGCGTACGCCTCGGACTCGCAGCGCTCGGCGACGAAGGCCTCGTCCGCCAGACCCTCGGTGACGATCACGTGGGCCAGGGCGTTAACCAGCGCGACATTGGTGCCCGGGCGGAGCTGGAGGTGGTAGTCGGCCTCGACGTGGGGCGTACGCACCAGGTCGATGCGGCGCGGGTCCACCACGATGAGCCGCGCGCCCTCGCGCAGCCGGCGCTTCATCTGCGAGGCGAACACCGGATGGGCGTCCGTGGGATTGGCGCCGATGACCAGGATGACGTCGGAGTCCTCCACCGAATCGAAGTCCTGGGTGCCGGCGGAGGTGCCGAAGGCGGTCTTCAGACCGTAGCCCGTGGGTGAATGGCACACCCGCGCGCAGGTGTCGACGTTGTTGGTGCCGAACACCGCCCGGGCGAGCTTCTGCACCAGGTACGTCTCCTCGTTGGTGCAGCGCGAGGAGGTGATCGCCCCGGCCGCCCCGCGCCCGTGCTCCGCCTGGATGCCGCGGATACGCCCGGCGGCGAAATCGATGGCCTCCTCCCAGCTCACCTCGCGCCAGGCGTCGGTGATGCGCTCGCGGATCATCGGTGTGGTGATCCGGTCCGGGTGGGTGGCGTAGCCCCAGGCGAAACGCCCCTTCACGCAGGAGTGGCCGTGGTTCGCCTGGCCGTCCTTGTAGGGCACCATGCGGATGACCTGGTCACCGCGCAGCTCCGCCTTGAACGAACAGCCCACGCCGCAATAGCCGCAGGTGGTGATCACGCTGCGCTCGGGCTGACCATGCTCGACGATGGTCTTCTCCTGCAGGGTCGCGGTGGGGCAGGCCTGCACGCAGGCGCCGCAGGAGACGCACTCGGAGTCGAGGAAGTCATCCTCGGCGGTGCCGGCGCTGATCACGGAGTCGAAGCCGCGCCCGTCGATGGTCAGCGCGAAGGTGCCCTGCACCTCCTCGCAGGCGCGCACGCAGCGCGAGCACACGATGCACTTGCTCGGGTCGAAGCTGAAATACGGGTTGGAGTCGTCCACCGGGGCGTCCAGGTGGTTCGCCCCGTCGTAGCCGTAGCGCACCTCGCGCAGGCCCACCGCGCCGGCCATGTCCTGGAGCTCGCAGTTGCCGTTGGCCGAGCAGGTCAGGCAGTCCAGGGGGTGATCGGAGATGTACAGCTCCATGACCCCGCGGCGCAGCTTCTCCAGCGCCGGCGTCTGGGTGCGCACCACCATCCCCGGCTCGACGTTGGTGTGGCAGGAGGCGGGGTAGCCCTTGCGCCCCTCGATCTCCACGGTACACAGCCGGCAGGAGCCGAACGGCTCCAGGCTGTCGGTGGCGCACAGCCGGGGGATCGCGATGTCCGCCGTCATCGCCGCACGCATCACCGAGGTGCCGGCGGGCACGGTCACGCTGTGGCCGTCCACCTCCAGGGTGACCGTGCGGGCGTCGGTGCTCACCGGGGTTCCGTAGTCCGTTTCCTGTACGACAGCCATGGCTACCTCTTTGCCGGATCAGCCCGCCGCAGCGGCGGCCGGGGTCCCGAAGTCCTCGGGAAAGTGTTCGAGCGCGCTGCGCACGGGATACGGGGTCAGCCCGCCCAGGGCGCAGAGCGAGCCCTGCTCCATGACGTCGCAGAGATCGCCGAGCAGGGCCAGGTTGGCGTCGGCGTCGGTGCCGGCACGGATGCGGTCGATGACCTCCACCCCGCGGGTGGAGCCGATCCGGCACGGAGTGCACTTGCCGCAGGACTCGATGGCGCAGAACTCCATGGCGAAGCGCGCCTGCTCGGCCATGTCCACGGTGTCGTCGAAGACCACGACGCCGCCGTGACCGATCATCCCGCCGCGCTCGGCCAGCGCCTCGTAATCCAGCGGCACGTCCAGCGCCGGGGCCGGCAGGTAGGCCCCCAGCGGGCCGCCGGCCTGCACCGCGCGCACCGGCCGCCCGGAGGCAGTGCCGCCGCCGAGCTCGTCGATGACGTGGGCCAGCGACACCCCGAAGGGCACCTCGTAGAGCCCGGGGCGGCGGACGTTGCCGCACAGCTGTACGGTGAGGGTGCCGCGGGACTTGCCGTGGCCGAGGGCGGCGTAGGCCTCGGCGCCGTCGGCGAGGATCGCCGGCACGGTGGCCAGGGTGATGACGTTGTTCACCACCGTGGGTACACCGAAGGCGCCCTGCACCGCCGGCAGTGGCGGCTTGAAGCGGATCACCCCGCGCCGGCCCTCGAGGCTCTCCAGCAGCGAGGTCTCCTCGCCGCAGATGTAGGCCCCGGCACCCATGCGCAGGGCGATATCGAAGCGGCGTCCGGAGCCGAGCAGGTCCGCGCCGAGCAGGCCGTTGTCGTAGGCGATCCCGATCGCCCGCTCCAGGGCCTCGCGGGCGTGGGGGTATTCGGAGCGCAGGTAGATGTAGCCCTCCTCCGCCCCCACCGCGACGGCGGCGATGGCCATGCCCTCGATGAGGGCGAGGGGATCGCCCTCCATGAGCATGCGGTCGGCGAAGGTGCCGCTGTCGCCCTCGTCGGCGTTGCAGACCACGACCTTGCGCGGGGCGGTCGCCTCGTGGGTGGTGCGCCACTTCACGCCGGTGGGGAAGCCGGCACCGCCGCGGCCGCGCAGCCCGGAGGCGGTTACCGCCTCCACCACGTCCGCCGGCGCCATCTCCAGCGCGGCCCGCAGGCCCCGGGTACCGCCGGTGACCACGTAATCCTCCCAGGACGCCGGGTCGACGACGCCGCAGCGCCGGAAGTTGATCCGGCGCTGCCCCTGGGCGGCAAGCAGCTCCTCGATGCGGCCCAGATGGAGGGGGTGGGTACCGCCATCGGCCAGCGCGGCGACGAGCCCGGGGACGTCCGCGGGGGTGACCGGGCCGAAGCCCTCGCGCCGGCCGTCGCGCTCGATCTCGATCATGGGCTCGAGCCAGAACAGCCCGCGCGAGCCCGTGCGCACCAGCTCCAGCGGCTCACCGCGCTCCGCCGCCACCCGGGCCAGGGCACGGGCGACGGCCTCGGCACCGATGGACTGCGCGCTGCTGTCCCGGGAGAGGAAGACCTTCATGCCGGCACCTCCCCGTCCGTGCCTGCGACCAGCCGGGTCACCCGCTCGGTGTCGAGCCGCCCCAGGGTCTCGCCGTCCACCTGGGCGGCGGGACTGCAGGCGCAGTTGCCCAGGCAGTAGACCGCCTCCACCTCCACCGTACCGCCGGCGGCCTCGGCGGCGGCGACCGCGGCGCGGTAGACCTCGCGACCACCCACGGCCTGGCAGGCCTCGGCGCGGCAGACCTTCACCACCCGCGCGGGGGCCGGTTCGCGGCGGAAGTCGGTATAGAACCCCACCACCCCGTCGACCTCGGCGCGGGTGAGGTTGAGCCGTTCGGCGACGCCGGCAACGGCATCCCCCGGGATATGGCCGAGGCGCTCCTGCACCTCGTGGAGGATAGGCAGCAACGCACCGGGTGCGTCGGCATGGCGTCGGCAGATCGCATCGAGGATCGCCGCGCGTGATTCGCTGTATTCCGGCATGCATCTCCTCCACACCGTGCCCCGTCCACAGGGGCGGGCACCCTGTCTCCGGCCGGGGGCGTATAGTTTGATCAGAACGCTAGTTCCGGGGCGGATAAGCGTCAAATCGCTGATTTCAATGACTTCATCGCCGCCCCCTATGGTGCGGCGCAGCTTGGCACCGGCGAGGTTACGACCCCGCGACCGCGCCCGCCGGAAGGAACGGGCGACGGCGTTCGCCGGTCTGCCCGGAAAAGGGGGCGGACATTCACTCACGACGTGTCACGACAAGGAGAACGAATGACCTCGACAGCCGGGGACGACACACCCCAACAGAAACCCACGCGTACCAACGCCTATACCGGTCGCGCGCATACACCGAAGACGGTCGTCGGCGGGACCATCGGCAATGTCATGGAGTGGTACGATTTCGCCCTCTACGGCTTCTTCGCGCCGGTGATCTCCCAGCTCTTCTTCCCGTCGGACAACCACCTGGCGTCGCTGATCGCGACCTTCGGCGTATTCGCCGCGGGGTTCGTGATGCGGCCCATCGGCGGCGTGGTGTTCGGCTACGTGGGCGACCGTCTCGGCCGGGCGGCGGTGCTGAAGATCTCCATCATCACGATGGGCACGGCCACCACCCTGCTCGGGCTGCTGCCCACCCATGCCAGCGCCGGGCTGTGGGCGGCGGTGCTGCTGGTCGGGGTGCGCCTGCTGCAGGGACTGTCCGTGGGCGGCGAATTCAGCGGCTCGGTGACCTACATGGTGGAGACCTCGCCGTTGCACCGGCGCGGCTTCTCCGGCAGCTGGGCGAACTTCGGCAGCCTGGCCGGGACCCTGGTGGGCTCGGGGCTGGCCGCGCTGGTGAGCACGCTACTGCCGCAGGGCGCCGTCGACGCCTGGGGCTGGCGGGTACCGTTCATCCTCGGCGGCGTGTTCGCGCTGCTGGCCTATCTCTATGTACGCGACCTCCACGCCTCGCCGCACATGACACACCATCAGGCGCAACACGAGGACGACTCGCCGCTGCACGAGGCGCTGACACAGAACCTGCGGGAGACGGTACTGGCGGTGATCTTCGCCTCGGGCTACGGCATCGTGTTCTACATCCCGCTGGTCTACCTGCCCACCTATGCCAGCGAGATCGGGGGCATCGGCAACGACGTGGCGCTGCAGGTGAACTCGCTGGGTCTGGCGCTCGCCATGCCGATCATCCCCCTGAGCGGCTGGCTCACCGACCATGTCATGCGGCGACGCACCCTGCTGGTCGGTGCGTTCGTACTGGTCGCGCTGTGCGGCTGGGCCCTGGTGGTGCTGGCCGCCCGGGGGCTGCCGGACCTGATCGCCGCGCAGGTGATCCTGGCACTGCTGATCGCGCTGCCGCTGGGCTCCGCGCCGGCGATGCTGGTGGAGCTGTTCCCGGTGGCGGACCGGCTCACCGGCTACTCCCTGGCCTACAACCTGGGGCTCGGCGTCGCCGGCGGTACCGCACCGATGATGGCGAGCTGGCTGATGTCGGCCACCGGCTACCAGGGGGCGCCGGGACTCTATCTCGTCGTCGCCGCACTCGTCGCCGCCGCTGCACTGTGGCTGATGCAGGACCGCAGCCGCGAACCCCTGCGCTGAGCCTGGCCCGGCGGGCTCACTGCCCGGCGGTGGTCGCCTCCGGTGAGAGCGCGGCGAGGATGCCGCACTGATCGATGGGGTGACGGCCGTTGCAGGCCGCCTGAAGCCGTTCCAGCCGCGCCTGCAGGGCGGTGAGCTGCTCGATGCGCTCGCGTACCGCGGCGAGCTGGCCGGCGATCTTCTCGTCCACGGCCTGGCACGGCTGGTCGTGATGCGCGGCGAGCGCCAGAAGCTCGCCGATATCGCTCAGCCCGAAGCCGAGCTCACGGGCGCGGACCACGAACGCCAGGCGCTCGACGTCCGCCCCGGTGTAATAGCGGTAACCGTTCGTCCCCCGGGCCGGCTGCGGCAGCAGCCCGATACGCTCGTAGTAACGGATGGTCACGGCCGGGCACCCGGCCCGACGCCCCGCCTCGCTGATGGTGTAGTGCACGGTACGTGCCTCCCGGGCTTTACCTTATAGGTACTATAAGGTCTAGGCTTTGGATTATGAACCATGCCCAGCGGCAAATCGCGACCACCTGGCGCCGGCCCCTCGCGGCGCTGGTGGCCGCGCTCGCGCTCTCACTGGCCGCACACGCCGCCGATACCGGTCCGCATCCCCCGAGCGCGCACGATCATGGCCACCCGGAGGTGGTCACCGCGACGCCGGTGTGTCACATCGCGAGCCACGTCCCCGCACTGCCGGTACGCGCCGCACCGGCGAGATCCCCGAACACCGTTCACCCACCACCGACGGACACGCCGGTACCGGTGCGTCTCGTCACCGCACCGCCCACGCCCCCACCCCGCGGCTGAGCCGGTCCGCTTGTGCGGCTCACATGCGTCAATCCATCAGCGACGGGGAACAGGCTCTGAAATGACCGACACGACCCACGATCACACGCACGACCATGACCACAGGCATGGTCACGGACACGATCACGACCACACCCCATCAAGCGGCCGGGCGTTGCTCATCGGGCTCGTGCTTACCGGCGGCTTCGCCCTGGTGGAGCTGGTCGCCGGCTGGTTGTCCGGCTCGCTGGCGCTCATCGGCGACGCCGGGCACATGGTGACGGACTCCCTCGCCCTGGGGCTCGGCGCCCTCGCCTCGCGCCTCAGCCAGCGACCACCAAGCGAGCGCCATAGTTTCGGGTTCCAGCGCGCCGAGATCGTCGGCGCCCTGGTGAACGCGGGCTTCATGCTGGTGGTGGTCGCCTGGATCGCCTACGAGGCCGTCCAGCGGCTGATCCACCCGGTCGAGGTCCAGGGCGGCATGGTCCTGGTGGTGGCGGCCATCGGGCTCGCCATGAACGTCGTGGTGCTGCGCGTGCTACACGGCGGCGAGCAGAACCTCAACACCCAGGGCGCCATCCTGCACGTGCTCGGCGACCTGCTCGGTTCCGTCGCCGCGCTGGCGAGCGGACTGGTGATCGCCCTTACCGGCTGGTTCCCCATCGACCCGCTCCTCTCGCTGGTGATCTCGGCACTGATCCTGATCTCCACCTCGCGGCTGCTGCGCGACGCGATCCACGTGGTGATGGAGGGCGTGCCGCGACACATCGACCTCGAGCGGGTCGGCCATCAGCTGCAGGCGGTGGACGGCGTCGAGAGCGTCCACGACCTGCATGTGTGGACCATCGCCTCCGGGCACTACGCCATCGCGGCCCACGTGCGCATCCGCGACCTCGAGCACTGGCCCCTGCAGCTCGACGGCATGAAGCGGCTGCTGCGCGAACGCTTCGGTATCGAACACGTCACCCTGCAACCGGAGCCGCTCTACGACGTCGCCGTGATCCCGCTCACCGGCCGCGAACGCGCCCGCGAGGAGCACTAGCACGCCCCCCTGATTAAGGCCGGTGTAAGGACGGCGCCGGATACTGCCGGACAGGTCCCCGGGGGCGGGACCGCCGTCCGGGTCATCGGCCCGTGACTCCACCCCCCGGGTCAAACGGTACGGGCGGCGCCGGGGGCAGGCTCCCGGCCCGGGGAGGAGTCTGGAATGGAACGCATGCAGCTACCCGGCGTCCGGGAACGCCTCTGGCAACTGGCCTACCTGCTCAAGCACACCTTCGCTGTCGTAGGGCGCCACCCCGGGATTGTCCGGCCGTGGGTGTACATGGCGGTTTACGCGGCGGTCATGGTGTCCGTGTTCTTCGCCGGCATCGCCGCGATCGCGGTGGACCGCGGCGGGACGGGGACGCTGCTCCTCGTGCTCGCGGTCGTGCTCTTCTTCTACAAGTTCTTCTTCTACAACCGCCTGGAGATCCAGCAGAGCTGGCTGGTGGCGGAGGCGGTCCAGGGCCGGTCCCCCGAGTCCACCGAGGCCCGGGCCCATGCCCGTAGTTGCCGACACGGCTACCGCCGGCTGGCGCTGCTGGACATGGTCTTCGGCTTCGTCGCCTCCCGCCGCAACAGCAACAGCGAGAAGTCCGGGCTGATCTCGGGGCTGGTAACGGCCATGCTTGCCGGTCTCACCGAGGTCTGGGACCTGGTCAACCACTACCTGCTGCCCGCCATCGCGGTGGACGGCGTGGGCGTGCGCGAGGGTATCTCGCAGATGCGTGACCTCCGCGACCGCGTACCGGAGAGCCTGGTGGGCGTGTTCGGCATCGATCTCGCCGCGCGCGCAGCGGGCACGCTGGTGGCGCCGCTCTACCTCCTCGCCGCCGTGGTGGCCGTACTCTGGGGGCTGTGGATCGGTGACGGGATGTCCGCGTTCTACGCCGGCTCGCTGCGTGCCGCGCTGGGTGACTTCGGGGCCGGCTGGCTGCCGGATGGGCCGCTGCACTTCAACTGGCTGCCGGCGCTGGTGGCGATATGGCTGTGCAAGGGGTTCAGCGCCATGTTCGAACGCCTGGTGACGTCGGTGAAGGTGGTCTACTTCACCGTGTTCTACATGCGCATCACTCACCCCGGGGATCTCGACCCGGCGGTACGCGACGAGCTCGAGGCCTACCTCCGGCTGGAAGGCAACGGAGATTCGGCACAGCCGGCGACCGAGCCCCGGTGACCCCCTCCCCGGGGCCGGCGCGGCAACCCCCGCCGGCCCCGGCATCCCATCCGTTTTCCGGGACAGGGCGCTTGACCGTCCCCGCCGCCACGGCTATGTTGCTTCGCCAAACCGCGCTGTGAGGTAGTCGACATCCCGCAGACGCATGGTCACGCATCAGGGACGACCCATGGCCTCCGGTTACCTGCTCAGGCTCTTCATCGCCGGCCATACGCCACGCTCCCGGCGCGCGATCGCCGATCTGCGCCAGATCTGCCAGGAGGACCTGGGCGGCCGCTACGCGCTCGAGGTCATCGACGTGATCGAAAACCCGGAGGCCGCGGAGCACGAGCACGTGGTGGCGACCCCCACCCTCATCAAGGAGCTCCCGCCGCCGGTGCGCCGAATCATCGGCGATCTCTCCGATCACGACCAGGTCCTCCATAGCCTGGCCCTCATTCCCGTGGGCCGGGGACACGCGTAAGCGTGGCATAACGCACCGGCGCAGCAGGCGCCGCCGGCATCCCGGGGGCCCCCGGGAGACAGCGGAGAACAAGCAATGCCGAACTGCCAGATCCCGACAGGCCACTCACCGTCGCGGCGCCCGGTTCCCGGTCTGCCGCCGGCGCTGGGCATCGACGGGGGGCCGCCGGTCATCGCCGGCCCCGACGACGGCGGCCCGGAGCTGCTGCACCGCGTCGTCGAGCACAGCAGCGACGCGCTGGTGGTGATCGACCCCGACGGGATCATCCGCTATGCCAACCCCGCGGCGCTTCGTCTGTTCGGCCGTGGTCACAACGAACTCGTGCACTCGCCATTCGGCTTTCCCCTGACCGCCGCCCGCACGGAGATCGACGTCCTGCCGCCGGAACGGCCGCCCCGGGTCGCGGAAATGGCGGTAGCCGGCATTCCCTGGCAGGGACGGACGGGCTATCTCGCAAGCCTGCGCGACATCACCGAACGCAAACGCCTCGAGCACGACCTGCGCCTGTCGGACCGCATCTTCGAGAACGCCGCCGAGGGCCTGCTGATCACCGGCGCGGACAACCGTGTCCTGCGCGCCAACGCCGCGGTCACGGAGATCACCGGTATCGGGGCCGGCGAGCTGCTCGGCAGCGACATCCTCGGGGCCCTCGCCCCCGCACGGAGCGAAGCGCTCGCCGGCGAGGTGCACCGGGCGCTGGCAGCGGGCCGGCGCTGGCAGGGCGAGATCGCCTCGCAGCGCCCGGACGGCAGCACCTTCGTCGCCTGGGTGAATGTCATCGGCGTCCGCGACAGTGAAGCACCGAACATCCGTAACAACATCGTCACCATTACCGACGTCACCCGCTGGAAAGCCGCCGAGCAACGCCTGGATTACCTGGCACACTTCGACCCGCTCACCGGGGTACCCAACCGCGCCGCGCTGGAGGAACACCTGGCACTGAGTCTCGCTCGCCGGCGCACGGACCGGATGCTGGCGGTACTGTTCCTGGACATCGACGGCTTCAAGCGCGTGAACGACGCCTACGGTCACGACACCGGCGACCGCCTGCTCGCCCACTTCGCCACCACCCTGCGCAACACCCTGCGCGACGGGGACTTCGTCGCCCGGCTGGGCGGCGACGAGTTCACGATCGTGCTGGAGGACATCCGCGAGCTCCGGCACGCGGTGACGGTGGCCGAGAAGCTGCTCTACGCCATGGACTCCCCCGTGACAGTGAACGGCCATACCTTCCGCGTGGGCACCAGTATCGGTATCGCGCTGGCTCCCGGGGACGGCGAGGACGGGCATAACCTCATCCGTGCCGCGGACATGGCGATGTATCGCGCCAAGAGCGCCTCGGGCGACACCTACGCGATCTCGGCCCACCGCCATTGAGCCCGCTCCGGCGGGATCGCCGGTGGTGTTCAGACCGGCCTTTAAAAGGTATATTTGATACATCTTAAAACGTGTCGGTGATCCCATGCCCCGCTCCCATCTACTGGCCTATCCGTTCCGGATCTTCTTTCTCCTGACGGCGCTGTTCGCGGTCGTGGTCATCGCCGTATGGCTCGGTGTGCTCACCGGATCGATCCGGCTGCCGGCAGCGACCTCGCCACTGTGGTGGCACGCCCACGAGATGCTTTACGGGCTGGTGCCGGGCGCGGTCGCCGGCTTCCTGCTCACGGCGATGGCGAACTGGACGGGGGCTCCGCCGCCCACCGGGGCCCGGCTGCTCGGCCTCGCGGCGCTGTGGCTCGCCGGCCGGCTGGCGATGGCGCTGTACGGCGGCGTCATACCCGTGGTCCCGGCGGCCATCATCGACCTCGCCTTCCTGCCGGCCCTGGCCCTGGTGGCACTGCGCACGCTTTGGCGGCACGGCAACCGGCGCAACCTGCCGCTGGTGGCCGTGCTGGCCGTGTTCGCCCTCGGCAACCTGTGCCTGCACCTCGCCATGGCCGGGGTCGCTCCGGGACTGGCGCGCACCGGGGAGTACCTCGCTCTTGATCTCACCGCCATCCTCATGGCCGTGATCGGCGGGCGGATCATACCGGCATTCTCCGGCAACTGGCTGCGGCGTCAGGGACGGGACCCTGAGCTCATACGCCGCCAGCCCCGGCTCGACCGGGCGGCCCTGCTGGCGCTGGTCGCCGTGCTCGCTGCCGACGCCCTCGCCCCCGGCAGCCGCGTGACCGCGGTGCTCGCCCTCGTCGCAGCGGCGCTGCACGCGGCCCGGGTGATCGGCTGGCGGGGCTGGCACACCGTCGGCGATCCGCTGATGTGGATCCTCCACTTGGGCTACGCCTGGATCCCGGTGGCGCTGCTGCTCAAGGGCCTGACCCCGTTCGTCCCCGCCGTGCCGCCGGCGGCCTGGATCCACGCCCTGGGCGTCGGCGCCATCGGCACGCTCATCCTCGGGGTGATGACGCGGGTGGCCGTCGCCCACACCGCCCGGGGGCTGCTGCTGCGCCCGGGGGGACGCGCGATCTACGCGCTGATCACGCTGGCGGTGCTCGCCCGACTCACCTCCGCCGCCACTGGTGCCACCGGCGCCCTGCACCTGGCGGGGGCGGCCTGGATCGCCTCCTTCGGGATCTTCGTCGTCGCCTATGCCCCGGTGCTGAACGCGCCGCGGGCGGACGGCCAGCCGGGATAGCATGCGCCCGTATCGCCGGGTGGCAGCCGCGGGGCAACCCCGGCGGGCTAGGCGAAATCCCGGCTGCGGGTGACCAGCCGCCCGAGGAGCCGGGAGTGATCCTCGATGCGCCCGGCGACGAGGTGCATGACCTCGCCCCGGCGCTCCCAGGTGCCGATCACGCCGAGCAGCCGCCCGCCGACCACGGCGCGACGGAAACGCTCGGCGGTGGCCTGCCAGACGACGACGTTCACCACGCCGGTCTCGTCCTCCAGGGTAAGAAAGGTCACCCCACCGGCGGAGCCGGGCCGCTGGCGGGTAATGACGAGACCGGCCCCCCGCACCAGCCGGCCGTGGCCGACCTCCCGCAGCGCGGCGGCGGTGCGGAAGCGCCGCCGGGCGAGGTGCGGGCGCAGCAGGGCCAGGGGATGGCGGCCCAGGCTCACGCCGGTACTGGCGTAGTCCGCCACCAGGGTCTCGCCCTCGCCGGGGGGCGCCAGCGCCGGGGCCGGCTCCTCGATCGCCGTGCCCCGCAGCACCGGCAGCTCCGGCTCCACACCGAGGACCGCCCAGCGGGCCCGGCGGCGGTGACCGGCCAGCCCGGCCAGGGCCCCCGCCGCGGCCAGGGCCTTGAGATCCCGGCGTTCCAGCGAGGCACGCCGGGCGAGATCCGTGACGTCATCGAAGGCACACCCGCGCCGGGCCGTGAGCAGCCGCTCGATACCGCCCGCGGACAACCCCCGCACCAGGCTCAGCCCGAGTCGTAGCGCCGGCCCGTCGTCCGGCGACGGCTCCAGGGTACAGGCGGCCTCGCTGACGGCCACGTCCACCGGGCGCACGCCCACGCCGTGCTCCCGGGCGTCACGCACGAGCTGGGCGGGGCCGTAGAACCCCATGGGCTGGCTGTTGAGCAGCGCCGCGGTGAACGCCGCGGGGTAGTGGTGCTTGAGCCAGGCGGAGACATAGACCAGCAGCGCGAAGCTCGCCGCATGGCTCTCCGGGAAGCCGTACTCGCCGAAGCCCAGGATCTGCTGGAACACCCGCTCGGCGAAGTCAACGTCATACCCCCTCTCGCGCATGCCCTCCACCAGCCGCTCGCGGAACGGCCCGAGCCCACCCTTGCGGCGCCAGGCGGCCATGGACCGGCGCAGTCCGTCCGCCTCGCCGGGGGTGAAGCCGGCGGCCACCACCGCAAGCTGCATGACCTGCTCCTGGAAGATGGGCACGCCGTAGGTACGTTCGAGCACCTCGCGCACCGCCTCGCTGGGGTAGTCCACCGGCTCCAGCCCCTCGCGACGGCGCAGATAGGGATGGACCATGTCGCCCTGGATGGGACCCGGCCGGACGATGGAGATCTCCACCACCAGGTCGTAGAAGGTCTGCGGCCGCATGCGGGGGAGCATCGCCATCTGCGCCCGGGACTCCACCTGGAACACCCCCACCGTGTCCGCCCGGCCGATCATGTCGTAGACCGCCGGGTCGCCCTCCGGGATGTCGCCCAGGCCCAGGGACCGGCCGTGGTGGCGCGCGACGAGCTCGAAGCAGCGCCGGATCGCGGTGAGCATGCCCAGCGACAGGCAGTCCACCTTGAGCAGTCCCAGGGCCTCCAGGTCGTCCTTGTCCCACTGGATCACGGAGCGCCCGGCCATGGCGGCGTTCTCCGTGGGCACCAGCTCCGCCAGCGGCCCGCGGGAGATCACGAACCCGCCCACGTGCTGGGAGAGGTGACGGGGGAAACCCAGCAGCTCGCGGGCGAGCACGATCAGCCGGTGCACCACCGGGCTCTCGGGGTCCAGGCCGGCCTCGCGCACACGCTCGTCGCCGATGGTGCCCCCGTCCCACCACTGCATGGCACCGGCCAGCCGCTCGAGCTGGTCCTGGCCCAGACCGAGCGCACGGCCCACGTCGCGCAGGGCGCTGCGCGGGCGGTAGGTGATCACCGTGGCGGCCAGCGCCGCGCGCTCGCGACCGTAGCGGCGGTAGATGTACTGGATCACCTCCTCGCGGCGCTCGTGCTCGAAGTCCACGTCGATGTCCGGCGGCTCGCCCCGCTCGGGGGAGATGAAACGCTCGAATAACAGCTGCTGACGGGTGGGGTTCACGGCGGTGATGCCGAGGCAGTAGCAGACCACGGAGTTCGCCGCCGAGCCCCGCCCCTGGCAGAGGATGCCGCGGCGGCGGGCGAATTCCACCACGTCGTGGACCGTGAGGAAGTACGGCTCATAGCCCATGCCGGCGATGACCGAGAGCTCGTGCTCCACCTGCCGGCGCACCTCCCCGGGCACGCCGTCTTTCCAGTGATCCGCCAGTCCGGCCTCCACCAGCGCGCGCAGCCGTTCACCGGGCGTCGCGTATTCCCCTGTCAGCTCGTCGGGGTACTCGTAGCGCAGCTCCGTGAGCGAGAAGCGGCAGCGCGCCGCCACCCGGACCCCCTCCTCCAGCAGGGGCCGCGGGAACAGCCGCGCGAGCTCGCCGCGGGAACGCAGGTGGCGCTCGCCGTTACCGGCCAGGGCCGTGCCGAGCTCGGCCAGCGGACGGCCGAGGCGGATCGCGGTGAGCGTGTCCTGGAGGGCTCGCCGGCCACGGCGATGCATCAGCACCCCGCCGCAGGCGAGTCGCGGTACCCCGGTGGCCGCGGACAGCCGGGCGCTGACACGCAGCCGTTCGGCGTCCGAGCCGTCGCGCAGGGCCCCCACGCCGAGCCAGCCCCGGCCGGGGAAGCATCCGGCAAACCACGCCGCCGTCTCCTCCGTCAGCGCCGGGGTCACCCACAGGATGGCGAAGCAGTCCGGCAACGCCCCGGCCAGCTCCGCGCGCCCCAGGCGGTAGGCCCCCTTCGGGGCCAGGCTCCGCGCCAGGCTGATGAGCGCGCACAGCTGGCCGTAGGCACGGCGGTCGGGGGCGAGCACCACCAGCGTGGTGCCGTCCTCGAGCACGAACTCGCTGCCGACGATCAGCGCCAGCCCCGTCTCCCGGGCGGCCATGTGCGCCCGCACCACGCCGGCGACGGAGCACTCGTCGGTCACCGCCAGGGCCGTGTACCCCAGCTCGGCGGCGCGCGTCATCAGCTCGCCGGGATGGGAGGCCCCGCGGCGGAAGCTGAAGTTGCTCAGGCAGTAGAGCTCGGCGTAGGCGGCGGTCTCGTCGTCCATCACGGGGTTTCGCGGATTGCTGTATATATTTACAGTATTCCCATGAATGCCCGGTACTCAACCGGGCTTGCCAGCCGGCGAAGATACTGTATATTTATACAGTAACCGGAGGATGCATGAACGAACTGACCCCCCGACAGGCCGAGATACTGGCGCTGATCCGCCGCTGCATCGCGGAGACGGGCTACCCGCCGACGCGCAGCGAGATCGCCCGCGCCTGCGGCTTCCGCTCGCCCAACGCCGCGGAGCAGCACCTGCGGGCACTCGCGCGCAAGGGGGTCATCGAGATGCGCCGGGGGGCCTCCCGGGGCATCCGCCTGATCGGTATGGAGACCGATGAAGGCGACGCAGGCGACGACACCGGCGAGGGCCTGCCGGTGGTCGGCCGGGTCGCCGCCGGCAGCCCGATCCTGGCGGAGGAGCACATCGAGCGGCGCTACGCGATCACCGAGGCGCTGTTCGACCGGCGTCCGGACTACCTGCTGGTGGTCCGGGGCGCGAGCATGCAGGACGCGGGGATCCTGGACGGCGATCTCCTGGCGGTGCAGCGCACCGAAGAGGCAAGGGACGGCCAGATCGTGGTGGCACGCCTGCACGACGAGGTCACGGTGAAGCGCTTCCGCCGCCGTGGCCCCCACGTGGAGCTGCTGCCCGAAAACGACGCATTCCGCCCCATCGAGGTGGATCTGCGAGTCGAATCCCTTGCCATCGAGGGCATCGGGGTGGGTGTCATCCGCCCCGCGCTCTGAGGAGAGTCAGCCATGAGTGAAGCGGTCGAGGAGCTGCTCCGTCAGCCCGGTATCTGGCGGGCCGGCACCACGGGGGACGGGCCGGACGGACGTCATGTCACCACCGGCCACCCGGCCCTGGACGCGGTGCTGCCCGGCGGCGGCTGGCCCCGGGGGGCACTCACCGAGGTCCTCCACGAGCACCACGGCATCGGTGAGCTACGGCTGCTGATGCCCGCGCTGGCGGAGATCGCGCGCCAGGGGCGCTGGGTAGCCTTCATCGCCCCGCCCTTCGTCCCCTACGCACCGGCACTCGCCGCCCAGGGACTCGATCTGGGCCGGCTGCTGCTGATCCACCCCCGCAGCGGGACCGACGCCCTGTGGGCCGTGGAGCAGGCCCTGCGCGCCGGGACCTGCGGGGCCGTGCTCGCCTGGCCGCGCCAGGTGGACACCGCAAGCCTGCGCCGCCTGCAGCTCGCCGCCGAGGCCGGGGACAGCCTCGGGCTGATCTTCCGCCGCGAGAGCAACCGCAGCAGCGCCTCGCCGGCAGCCCTGCGGATGCACCTGGACCGGGACGACCGCGGCCTGCGCATGGAGCTGCTCAAGTGCCGCGGCGGCGGCCGGCGCCGGGTCCTCTACCCGGAGACGGACGCCGCCCCGGCGGTGCCCGCCGCGGTCAGCGCACCACCGGCGGCACGCGAGGCGGCCGGACCGGCCCCGGTACGCAATGCCGCGACACCGCGCCCGGCACCGCACCGCCGCGGCGGCGGCCGGCCGCGGGCCGCACAGATCGAGCTGGGGCTGGTGCCCCGGGGCTGAGCGCCGGATGCCGGCGGAGGATCGCCCCATGACGCTGTGGCTGTGCCTGCGGGTGCCGGAGCTGGCGCTGGAGGTCTTCCAGCGGGCCGGAGGCGACGACGATGCCCGCGTGGTCGCCGAAGGCGGTACGGTATCGGCGGCCAACCGGCCGGCCCGCCGCGCCGGGGTGGCACCGGGCCAGCGCGTCAGCGCCGCCCGGGCCCTGGTGCCCCGGCTGCTCTGCCACGAACGCGATCCGGCCGCGGAGGCTCGGGCCCTGCGTCAGCTCGCCGCCTGGTCGCTGCAGTTCACCCCGGTGGTAAGCCCCCAGCGCCCGGACGCCCTGCTGCTGGAGATCGGCGGCAGCCTGCGCTACTTCGGCGGACTGGAGCGGCTGCGCACCACGATCGCCGACGGCGTGGTGGGGCTCGGCTACCGGCCGCTGACCAGCCTCGCCCCGACCCCTACCGCCGCCTGGCTGCTTGCCCGCGCCGGCGACACGACGGCCGCGACGACGCAGACCGAGAGCGATGCGGCACTGACCCAGTTGCCCGTGGCGGTCCTCGCGCTGGAACAGCCCCGCCACCATGAAGAGCTCACCGGCCTCGGCTGCGAGACCCTGGGCGACGTCCTCGCCCTGCCCCGGGACGGCCTCGCCCGGCGCTTCGGCCATGCCCTGCTGCGCCAGCTCGACCGCGCCCACGGCCGTCACGCCGACCCGCGCCACCCCTGGCAGCCCCCGCCGCGCTACCGCGCCGAGATCGCCCTGCCCCGGGAAAGCGGCGACCGGGAGCTGATCGCCCGGGGCCTGGAACGACTGCTCGGCGAGCTCTGCGGCTACCTGAGCGGGCTCGGCCGGGGGGTCCAGCGCCTGGAGCTGCGGCTCCACCACGTCCCCCGCGGGGCGAGCACCGCCCGCGTCGGCCTGCTCGCCCCGAGCCGCGATGCCGCACACCTGCTCACCCTCGCCCGCGAACGCCTGGAACGCCTGGCCCTGTCCGGCCCCGTGCAGTCACTCACCCTGCTGGCCGGCGACCTCCAGCCACTGGCCCCGGAATCGCCGGCACTCCTGCCCGGCGCCCGGGAAGAGACGCCGTGGCACGGCCTGGTGGAACGGCTCTCCACGCGCCTGGGCGAGGAGACGGTCAACGGCCTGCACACCCGCAGCGAGCATCGACCCGAGCGTGCCTGGCATTACGTCGCCCCCGGCCGCGGCGGCGGGACGCCGGCGCCCAACCCCGCACGCCCGCTGTGGCTGCTGGACCCGCCCCGGGCACTGACCGTGAGCGGCGAGACGCCCGCATGGCACGGCCCCCTCACCCTCCACGACGGGCCGGAGCGCATCGAGTCCGGCTGGTGGGACGGCCAGGACGTGGCCCGCGACTACTACGTGGCCAGCAACCCCGGCGGGGAACGGCTGTGGGTCTACCGCGAAAGGGGCCATGCCCGCGGCTGGTTCCTCCACGGGCTGTTCGCCTGAGCCGCCCTATCCCGTCTCCGCGCTCTGGAAGCCACGGACCAGGTAGTCGAACAGCAGCCCGTAGGCGAGCCCCAGCGGGATCGCCACGATCGCCGTCGCCGCCATCAGCGAAGGCCAGAAGTAGACATCGCCGCGGATCAGCTCCGTGGGCACGCCGGCGCTGAGGTTGCGCGAGGCGCTCTCGCTGATGAAGGTCACGGAGTAGATATAATTCGACAGCGACAGCGAGAACGCGAACACCATGCATGCCCCGATGCCCGGCAGGGCCTGGGGCAGCACGACCTTGCGGAACGCGGTGAAGCGCGAGCAGCCGTCCAGCAGCGCCGCCTCGTCGAGCTCCCGGGGCACCGAGCGGAAGAAGCCCAGCAGCAGCCACGTACAGAAGGGCACCGTGATGGTGGGCAGGACCACCACCAGCGACCAGATGCTGTTCGCCAGCCCCAGCCACACCACGATGCGGAACAGCGGGATGAACAGCAGCGTCGGCGGGATGAGGTAGACGAGGAAAATCGCCATGCCCGAGCTCTCGCCCCAGCGCCCGGTGAGCCGCGCGAGGGCGTAGGCCGCCGGCACCGCCAGCACCACCGTGATCGCGACCACGAACACCCCGATCACCAGCGAGTTCCACAGGAAGGTGGGGAACGGCGTGCCCGTGAACAGGAACACCAGGTGCTTGAGGGTCGCGCCCTGCTCGTAGAGGAACGGGTTCGACCCCGGGTCGAAGAGCTCCGACTCCTTCTTGAAGATCGTGAGCACGGCATAGGCGATCGGCAGTATCGAGAACAGTACCAGCAGCACGACCGCCGTGTAGAACCCGGTTTTTCTCGCCTGCCTGCGCATGCCCGTCACCTCAGTCGCGGTGCAGCCGTGCGGCGAAACGCAGCGCCACGATCGCCGCCGCCGCGAGCACGGGGAAGAGAAACAGCGACACGGCGGCCCCCTGGGCGAGGTCGCCGCTCTCGATGCCCTTGAGATAGGCCCAGTAGGGCAGGATCTGGCCCGAGTGCCCCGGCCCGCCCCGGGTGAGCAGTGCCACCGTGGACATCTCGCCGATGACCAGCAGCGCAGTGAACAGGATGGCCACGATGAGCACCGGCGCCAGTGCCGGAATAATGATGCGCAGGAGCACCCGGAAGAATCCGGCGCCGTCGATCTGGGCCTGCTCCAGCCGCTCCCGGGGGATGGACAGCCGGCCGGCGAGGACAATGATCGTCGCCAGCGGCAGGGTGCGCCAGATATCGACGAACACCACCGAACCCAGCCCCAGCCACTCCCGGCCGAGGTAATAGAGGTGCTTTGCCGGCCCCAGCGGTGTGCCCGGCCCGAGCAGGCCGAGCTGTACCAGCAGCCAGTCTATCGGGCTGAACTGCGAGTCCAGCAGCCACAGCCAGGTGATGGCCGCGAGCGCCACCGGCATCGCCCAGGGCAGCATGAACAGCACCTGCACGAGCCGCCGGCCGGGGAATTCCCGCGCCAGG
This sequence comes from Arhodomonas aquaeolei DSM 8974, assembly GCF_000374645.1. GTDB lineage: Bacteria > Pseudomonadota > Gammaproteobacteria > Nitrococcales > Nitrococcaceae > Arhodomonas > Arhodomonas aquaeolei. The sequence goes on along the minus strand of NZ_KB894804.1, from coordinate 100,079 downwards.
ATCTCCACGGCGATAGTCGCCAGCACCACGATGCCCACGACGGTAGCGACGGTGACGATGATGCTGTTGCGCAGCGCGCTCATGAACGCTTCCTGCTGCATCACCGCACGGAAATTCTCCAGGCCGACAAAGCTGCTGATCGTGGGATCGCCGACGGTGGCATCGCTGAAACTCAGCGCGATGGCGATGCAGAACGGCACCGCCACGAAGGCGACGATATAGAGCACCGCCGGCGCGAGCATGACGGTGCCGAGGACCCGTGGCCGCTCCAGGGCGTCCCCCGCGCGGGCGAACCAGCCGCCCTGCGCCGCGGCACTCATGCCGCCACCCCCGACGGGGCAGACCGGCGCTCGCCGCTCTCGGCATCGAAGTAGCGCGCGTTCGCCCGGCGCACGACCAGGGTCCGGCGCTGACCGGTCTCCATGCTCGGCGGCTCCGCCTGCCGCAGCCGCGCGATCACCCGCGGACGCCGCCGCCCGGTCTCGGGGACGCCGGCGCACACGGCAGCGTAGATCAGCCACTCCGCACCGAGGAACTCCAGGTGCTCCAGCTCGACCTCGAGGCGCAGCGCCACCTCCCCGGGGTCCTCCTCGCCGTGCTCGAGAAGCAGGTGCTCCGGGCGCACACCGAGGATGACGTTGTCACCGAGATCGAGACGGTTCATGGGTGGATCACCGATAAAGCCGGCCACGAAGAGGTTGCCGGGATCCTCGTAGAGCGTTCGCGGTGTGCCCAGCTGCTGGATGCAGCCGTTGTGCACCACCGCCACCCGGTCCGCGAGCCCGAGGGCCTCGAGCTGATCGTGGGTGACGTAGAGCGTGGTGATCTGCGTACGGTCGTGGAGCTCGCGCAGCTCCCCGCGTGCCTGGCTCCGGATCTGGGCGTCCAGCGAGGACAGCGGCTCGTCGAAGACGAACAGCTCCGGGTCGCGCACCAGCGCCCGGGCCAGCGCCACCCGCTGCATCTGCCCGCCGGACAGCCGGGTGGGCCGGCGTTCGAGCAGATCGCCGATATCCAGGATACCGGTCACCCAGTCGATCTTCTCACGCTGCTCCGCGGCGGGTACCCGGCGCGCCACCAGCGGGAAACGGATGTTCTCCAGCACGCTCATGTGCGGATACAGCGCGAAGCTCTGGAAGACCATGGCGACGTTGCGCCGCTTGGGCGGGATGCCAACGATGGAGCGTCCGTCCACCAGGATGTCGCCGGCACTCGGCTCCTCGAGCCCGGCAACCATGCGCATCAGCGTGCTCTTGCCGGAGCCGGACGGTCCGAGGATGGCGAGGAGCTCGCCGTCCGTGGACGTGAGGTCGATGCCGTCCACCGCGCGGATGCGGCCGAAGTGCTTCTTGAGGCCACGAGTCTCGAGTACCGCCATGTCGCCGTTCGCCCCGTTAATACAGTCATGGATCATCGCCCGCCGCACCGGAACGGGCCGGCGCAGCGGGACTCATTTCGGGGGAGCCGGCCCGCCCCGGCCGGGGGCGGGCCATGGACATCGGCGCTGCTCAGCCGCCGCCCACGTAGCCGCGTTCGCGCCACTTCTCGAAGATGGCGCGGATCTCCCCGGCAGTGTCCTCCACCGCCTGCTCCGGGGTTTTCACGCCACGGGCGACGTCCGCCATCATGCTGGAGATCAGGTGCGACTGGTACACCTCGCTGACAGCAGGGTTGGCATAGCCCGGGTAGCCCAGCCACGCGGTCCAGTCCTCGGCGGTCTTCAACAGACCGAGCTTGTCCGGGGGCTCCGCGCCCCACGGATCGTCGTTCAGCCAGCTGTCATCACCGAAGAGCTGCGGCACCTGGGAGGTAAAGGCCGGGAAATTGTAGAACTTGGAGTAGTAGCTCGCGGACGGATAGTTGTGCTCGAGATCGAGCATGAACTTCTTCGCCGCCTGGATCTTGGTCTCGTCGGTGACGTACTCCGGCATGGTGTGGATGAACCACACGTGGGCCGGCATCTTCACGTCACCCCGCGGTCCCTTCAGGCCCGGCCGGAAGCCGGTGTCTGCGGCCACGTCCGGCGAGCTCTCCTGGGCACTGCGGTAGAAGGAGATGGAGTTCTGGATATAGGAGGCGGAACCGCCGATGAAAGTCTGGTTATTGGAGGCGGCGTTCCACGCGAAGACCTCCGGGGTCATCGCGTTCTCGAAGAGCTGCTTCTGGAACTTCACGGCCTCGACGACCTCCGGCGAGTCGAAGGTGACATTGCCGTTCTCGTCCTGGATCGAGCCGCCGAAGGACCAGATCAGCGCGCGGGCATAAAACTCGGAGTCGATCTCCGGCGACATCCCCACGGCAACCGGCGTGCCGGTCTTCTGGAAGATCTTGCCGCCGCCCTCGAGCAGGTCCGCGTAGGTCTGCGGGCCATCGGGGTAACCGGCGTCCTTCCACAGAGAGCGACGGTAGTCACCCGGGTCCGGCACCCAGCCGTGGCAGAAGCCGTACCACATGTCCTTCGCCGGCAGGTAACTGGAACGCTCGCAGGTGCCGGCACGCTCGCCGAACTCCGTCGCGGCGGCCTTGTTGACGTCGTTCAGCGGCTTGAGCCCGTCGATGAACGCGGTCGGCGGGGCCACCATCTCGAACAGCGTCGCCCCCTCGCCGGCGGAGATCGACGCGGACAGGGTCGAGGCCAGATCGGCGATGTTGATGAAATTCACCGTGACGTCGACGTTATGCGCGTCACCCCATTCCTGGGCGTACTGCTTGAACCACTGGTCATAGCGGGGCACGAAGTGGCTCCACTGGGTGATGCTGATGCTCGTGCCGTCGGGGAACTGCTCGGGGAAGCTCATGTCCCCGTACTGGGTCTTGGAGAAGTCGGGGGCCGGCGGTTCGCCGGCGGCCCATGCGGTGCCCGTCACCAGGCAGGCGGCGAGGAGCGCAGTGGCACAACGCCGCGGGAAAGAGGCGGATTCACGGGGATAGTTGGACATTTTTGTGTCCTCCTTCGCGAAACGAGGAGTACACTGTGAGTCTAGAATCGCGTGGTGCGCTGTCAACGAACGGCGGAGACAGCGCGAACATGCCATCCCCGGAAACCGTCTTTCCCGGCAATATGCGATGAACCAAAAAAAGGGGCCTTACGGCCCCTTTTTCGCATGTTTCAGAAACCGGCGCCCGTCAGGCGTCGGCCTCCTCCACCGCCTTGATGCTCAGCCGGATCCGGCCCTGGCGGTCCACCTCCAGGACCTTCACGCGCACCACCTGTCCCTCGGAGAGCTCGTCGGCGACGCTCTCGACACGGCGGTTGGAGATCTGGGAGATGTGCACCAGCCCGTCGCGACCCGGCAGTATGTTCACGAACGCGCCGAAGTCCATGAGCTTGATCACCCGGCCCTCGTAGATGCGGCCGACCTCGACGTCCGCGGTGAGCAGCTCGATGCGCCGGCGCGCCTCGTTGGCGGCAGCGGCGTCCGTGGAGGCCACGGTAACCACGCCGTCATCCGAGATGTCGATGCTCGTGCCGGTTTCCTCGGTGAGCTGGCGGATGGTGCTGCCGCCCTTGCCGATGACGTCACGGATCTTCTCGGGGTCGATGCGCAGGGTAAGCAGCCGCGGCGCGTGCTCGGACATCTCCTGGCGGGGCTCGGCGATCACCTCGTTCATCTTGCCGAGGATGTGCATCCGGCCTTCGCGGGCGCGCTCCAGCGCCTTCTCCATGATCTCGCGGGTGATCCCGTTGATCTTGATGTCCATCTGTAGCGCGGTGACGCCGTCCTCGGAGCCGGCGACCTTGAAGTCCATGTCGCCAAGGTGATCCTCGTCGCCGAGGATATCGGTGAGCACGGCGAAGTCGTCGCCTTCCTTGATCAGACCCATGGCGATACCCGCCACCGGCGCCTTGATCGGCACGCCCGCGTCCATGAGCGAGAGGCTGGTGCCACAGACACTGGCCATGGAGCTGGAGCCATTGGACTCGGTGATCTCCGAGACCACGCGGATCACGTAGGGACACTCCTCGCTGCTCGGCATCACGGCCTGGATGCCGCGCTTGGCGAGCTTGCCGTGACCGATCTCACGGCGCTTGGGGCTGCCCATGAAGCCGGTCTCGCCCACGCAGTACGGCGGGAAGTTATAGTGGAGCATGAACGGCTCCTTGCGCTCGCCCTCGATGGCGTCCACCACCTGGGCATCGCGCCCGGTACCCAGCGTGGTGATGACCATCGCCTGGGTCTCGCCGCGCGTGAACAGCGCCGAGCCGTGGGTACGGGGCAGCGCACCGACCTCGATGGTCAGCGGCCGTACCGTGTTGTTGTCACGCCCGTCGATCCGCGGCTCGCCGCGGATGATGCGCCCGCGCACGATCTGCTTCTCGAGGGACTTGAACGCATCGGCGACCTCGCGCTCGCTCCAGCCCTCCGGATTTTCCTCGGTGGCGGTCAGCTCGGCAACGACGCGGTCACGTACGGCACCGACCGCGGCCTGGCGCTCCTGCTTGTCCACCACCTGATAGGCCTCGGCGAGCTCACCGCCCGCGAGCTCCTGCATGCGCGAGACCAGCCCCTGATCCTTGGCCGGCGCCTCCCAGTCCCAGCGGGGCTTGGCGGCCTCGGCGGCGAGCTCCTTGATCGCGCCGATCGCGGCCTGCATCTGCTCGTGACCGAAGAGCACGGCATCGAGCATGGTCTGCTCGGGGAGGCGGTCCGCCTCCGACTCGACCATCAGCACCGCTTCCTCCGTGCCCGCCACCACCAGGTCGAGGTCGGAGGCCGCGATCTGGCTGAAGGTCGGATTGAGCACGAACTGCCCATCCTGATAGCCGACACGGGCCGCACCGATGGGCCCCTCAAACGGGATGCCGGAGATCGCCAGAGCCGCCGAGGTACCGATCAGCGCCGGGATGTCGGCGTCGACCTCGGGGTTCATCGAGATAACCGTGGCGATGACCTGGACCTCGCTCGTAAAGCCCGCGGGGAACAGCGGCCGGATCGGTCGGTCGATCAGACGGCAGACCAGTGTCTCCTTCTCCGAAGGCCGTCCCTCGCGCTTGAAGAACCCGCCGGGGATCTTGCCCGCGGCATAGGTCCGCTCCTGGTAGTTGACCGTCAGCGGCAGGAAGGGACGGGGCTCGCCATCGTCCTGCTTACCCACGACGGTGACGAGCACCACCGTGTCCGACATGTTGACGAGCACCGCGCCGCTGGCCTGCCGCGCGATGCGTCCGGTCTCGAGCGTTACGGTGTGGTCGCCGTACTGGAACGTCTTCTGGACGGGAGTAGGAATCACAGGCCTATCCATTGTCTGGGCAGCTTTCGTTCGGCTTACTTGCGCAGGCCGAGGCGTTCGATGATCGTCTGATAGCGCTCACGGTTCTTGCGCTTGACGTAGTCCAGCAGCTTGCGACGCTGGTTGACCAGCTTGAGCAGCCCACGGCGGGAGTGGTGATCCTGCTTGTGGGTCTGGAAATGCTCGGTGAGGTGCTGGATGCGCGCGGTCAGCAGCGCGATCTGGACCTCCGGCGAACCCGTGTCGCCCTCGGTGCGCGCGAAATCCTTGACGATTTCGTGTTTCTGCTCGGCAGAAAGAGAAGACATCAACTGCTCCTGGTTATCTCGATGTTCCCGAAAGACGCGTATTCTATCCCCGCGGCGGCCTGAGGAACAACCAAAACCGCGGGGAAACGGATCGTTACGTCACCCACGGGCCTCACCCGGTGGCGACGAGACGCTTGGGCGCGATGCGGCCGTCGTCGAGTACCGTGCCCATGCCGAGGAAGCGCTCGCCCTCGGCGAACAGCCGTACCCAGCCCTGCCCCGGCGCCCGCGGCACCCACACCGGCTGCCCCTGGCGGACGTAGGCCGCCAGATCGCCGCTGAGGTGGATGTCCGGCCAGTCACCGAGGGCCTGCTCCATGGGGATCAGGCGCTGCTCCAGCGCGGCACGCCCCTCGTCCCCGTCGAGCGTTTCCAGCGCCGGCAGGGTGACGAGCGCCGCCTCGTCGCGAAACGGCCCGAGGGCCGTACGGCGCAGGGCGGTGACGTGCGCGCCCGGGCCGACGGCCTCGCCGATATCCTCGACCAGGGTGCGCACGTAGGTGCCCTTGCTGCACGCCACCTCGAGGGTGGCGGTATCGCCGTCGATCGCGAGCAGACGCAGCTCGTGGATCGTCACCGGGCGCGGCGGGCGCTCGACCTCGCGGCCCTCACGGGCCAGCTCGTAGAGCCGCCGTCCCTCGTGCTTGAGCGCCGAGTACATCGGCGGCACCTGCTCGATCGCCCCCTCGAAGCGCACCATCGCCGCCCCCAGGGTATCGCGGTCGAGACCGATGACCGGCCGCTCCGCCACCACCTCGCCCTCGGCGTCACCGGTGTCGGTCACGCAGCCGAACCGGGCGGTGACCCGATAGCGCTTGTCCGCATCGAGGAGAAAGGCGCTGACCTTGGTCGCCTCGCCGAAGCACAGCGGCAGCAAGCCGGTGGCGAGCGGATCGAGGCTGCCGGTGTGGCCGGCCTTGCGCGCATCGAGCAGCCGGCGTACCCGCTGCAGCGCGTGATTGGACGTCACGCCGGCGGGCTTGTCCAGCAGCATGATGCCGTGGACGTTGCGTCCCTTGCGTCTGCGACCCATCAGCTGTCCGGGTTGTCGTCGTCCGTCCCGTCGTCCCGCGCGACGGCCTCGTCAATGAGGCGCGAGACACGGGCACCGCGGTCGAAGGATTCGTCGTACTCGAACACCAGCGCCGGGACCTGGCGCAGCCGCACGCGGCGCGCGAGCTGCGAGCGCAGGAAACCGGCCGCGTGATTGAGCGCCTCGACGGCATCAGCGGAGGCCTCGGCGCTCGCCCCGAGCACGGTGACCAGCACCCGCGCGTGGGCGAAGTCACGGGTCACCGAGACCTCGGAGACCGTGACGGAACCGACGCGCGGGTCGCGCACCTCGTCGCGGATGAGCTCGGCGAGCTCGCGCTGGATCTGCTCGCCGACCCGCCTCGTCCGGGAGAAATCACGTGCCATTAACGTCCCCCGTCCCGGCGATCACAGCTCACGCCGGATCTCGACGCGCTCGTAGCACTCGATCTGGTCGCCGACCTTGACGTCATTGTAGTTCTTCACGCCGATGCCGCACTCGGTGCCGGCACGAACCTCATTGACGTCGTCCTTGTGGCGGCGCAGCGACTCCAGCGCACCCTCGAAGATCACCACGTTGTCACGCAGCACGCGGATCGGGTTGTTGCGCCGGACCACGCCCTCCTCGACCAGGCAGCCAGCGATCTGGCCGAGCTTGGAGGAGCGGAAGACGTCCATGACCGCCGCCTGACCGATGATCTCCTCGCGCACCTCCGGCTCCAGCATACCGCTGATGGCGTTGCGGAGCTGATCGATGGCGTCGTAGATCACGCTGTAGTAGTGGAGCTCGACGTCGTTTTCCTGGGCCGCCTTGCGCGCCTTGCCGTCGGCGCGGACGTTGAAGCCGATGAGCAGTGCCTCGGAGGCCAGCGCCAGGTTGACGTCGCCCTCGTTGATCGCGCCCACTCCGCTGCTGACGACCTTGATCTTGACCTCGTCGTTGGAGAGGTTCTGCAGCGACTGGCCGAGCGCCTCCACGGAGCCCTGCACGTCGCCCTTGATCACGAGGTTGACGGTCTTGACCTCGCCCTCGCCCATCTGGGAGAAGAGCTCGTCCATCTTGGCGGCCTTCTGGGCCTGCAAACGCTTGTCGCGGCTCTTCTCGCGGCGGCCCTCGGCGATCTCGCGGGCCTTGCGCTCGTCCTCGAGCACCAGGACCTCGTCGCCGGCCTCAGGCAGACCGGAGAGACCGAGCACGACCACCGGGGTCGACGGACCGGCGTCGTCGACGCGGTTGCCGCCCTCGTCGAGCATCGCGCGGACGCGCCCGTACTCCGTGCCGGAGAGGATGACGTCACCGGTGTGGAGCACGCCGTTGCGCACCAGCACGGTCGCCACCGGGCCGCGCCCCTTGTCGAGGCTGGACTCGATAACCACGCCGTTCGCCGGGCAGTCCACCACGGCCTTGAGCTCGAGGAGCTCCGACTGGAGCAGCAGCGCCTCGAGGAGCGCGTCGATGCCCTGGCCGGTCACCGCGGAGACGTTCACGAACTGGGTGTCGCCGCCCCACTCCTCGGGGATGACCTCGAACTGGGTCAGCTCCTGGCGCACGCGATCCGGGTCGGCGCCGGGCTTGTCGATCTTGTTGACGGCCACGACGATCGGCACTCCGGCCGCGCGGGCGTGCTTGATCGCCTCCTGGGTCTGCGGCATGACGCCGTCGTCCGCCGAGACCACCAGGATGACCACGTCGGTGACCTGCGCACCGCGGGCACGCATGGCGGTGAAGGCCTCGTGCCCGGGGGTGTCCAGGAAGGTCACCATGCCCTGGTCGGTCTTCACGTGATATGCACCGATGTGCTGGGTGATGCCGCCGGCCTCGCCGGACGCCACCTTGGTGCGGCGGATGTGGTCGAGCAGCGAGGTCTTGCCGTGGTCGACATGGCCCATGATGGTGACCACCGGCGCCCGCGGCTCGCGCTCGCCCTCGGGCTCCTCCGCCTGGGCGAGGATCTCTTCCTCGGCGGCGTTCTCGTTGACCACCTTCGGACGGTGCCCCAGCTCCTCGACGAGCAGCACGGCGGTGTCCTGGTCGATGGCCTGGTTGATGGTGGCCATGACACCCTGCTTCATCATCTCCTTGATGAGATCCGCCGCCTTGACGCTCATGCGCTGGGCGAGATCGCCGACGGTGATGCTCTCGGGCACCTCCACCTCGCGGACCACCGGCTGGGTCGGACGCTCGAAGCCGTGCTGCAGCTGCTCGGCGGCGCCACCGGCACGACGCCCCCCCCGGCGACCGCGACCGCCGGCACCCTTGGTCTCGGCGCCCTTCTTACGCGCCTTGCCCTTGCCCTTGGCTGCCTTGCGCGCGGCCCGCTCCTCGGCCTCACGCTCGCGCTTCGCCTCCGCCTCGAGACGCTTGCGCTCCTTCTCTTCCTCGATTTCCTTCTGGCGCTGGGCCTCGGACTCGTTGGCCTCCTCCGTCTCCTCGGCCTCGTCCGCCGCGGTGGCCTCGTCAACGGGCTCCGGTTCGGCTACGGGCTCGGCCTCCTCCGCGGGAGTCTCCTCGGCGGCGGGCGCCTCCTCGGCCTCCGGCGTCGACTGCTCGTCGGCCTCGGCCTGCTCCGGGACGGACGCCTCGCCGGCCGCTTCGGTGGAGACGGCCGTCTCCGATGCCTGCGGCTGCGGCTCCGGCTGGGCGTCCGGACGCGCCAGGGCGTCGTCGAGTGCCTCCTCGAGGACACGGGCATCGCGCTCGTGCTGCTCCGCCTCGACGACACTTCGCTTGACGTACGTGCGCTTCTTGCGAACCTCGACGTTGACGGTGCGCCCGCCGGTGCTGCCCCGGCTGCCGCGCCCACCGGCACCGCCGGGCACGCGGATCTGGCTGTGACTCTTGCGCTTGAGCGTGATCTGCTTGGGACCGGGACCGGCCTCGCTGTCACCGCGACCCGCGGCCTTGCGCAGGTGCTCGACGAGCGTGGACATGTCCTCGCGGGAGAAGGTGGAACTCGCGTTCCGCCCCTCGATGCCGGCCTCATTGAGCTGGGTCAACAGGCGGTCCACGGGGATGCCAGCGGCCTCCGCGAAATCCTTGATCGTCGTATTCGCCATAAACTTCTACCTCCGGTCCACCTGTTGCCGAGCGCCGTTTCCGAGCGGGTAGCGACGACGCCTCCCGTCGCCGCGGGCCCCGTTCAGGACTCCCCGTCCTGCTGCTCGGCGAACCAGGGCTCGCGCGCCTTCATGATGAGCGCCGCGGCACGCTCCTGGTCCATGCCCTCAACCTCGAGCAGGTCGTCCACCGACTGCTCGGCCAGGTCCTCCATGGTGGTGATGCCCTGCTGCGCCAATGCCTGGGCCAGCGTCTCGTCCATTCCTTCCATGCCGAGCAGGTCCTCCGCCGGCACCTCGCCCGCGGCCTGCGCCCGCTCGGCCTCGCGCTCGGCCAGCACATCCCGTGCCCGCGCACGGAGCGCCTCGACGATATCCTCGTCGAAATCCTCGATCTCGAGCAGCTCCGCGGCGGGCACGTAGGCGATCTCCTCGAGGCTCGAGAAGCCTTCCTCGACCAGCACCGCGGAAATGTCCTCGTCCACGTTCAGCGTGTCGACGAACATCTGCAGCAGCTCCGCGGTCTCCTGTTCGCTCTTCTCGCGGGCCTCGTCGGCGGTCATCACGTTCAGCTCCCAGCCGGTGAGCTGACTGGCGAGGCGGACGTTCTGCCCGCCGCGGCCGATGGCCTGGGAGAGCTGATCCTCCGCCACCGCGATGTCCATGCTGTGACGATCCTCGTCGACGACGATGGACTCGACCTCCGCCGGCGCCATCGCGTTGATCACGAACTGGGCCGGGTTCTCGTCCCACAGGATGATGTCGACCCGCTCGCCGGCGAGCTCGTTGGACACCGCCTGCACGCGCGAGCCACGCATGCCGACACAGGCCCCGACCGGATCGATGCGCGGATCCAGGGCATGTACCGCGATCTTCGCGCGCATGCCCGGATCACGCGCCGCCGCCGGCAGCTCCAGCAGCTCCTGGCCGACCTCGGGGACCTCGAGCTTGAACAGCTCCAGCAGGAATTCCGGCGCGGTGCGGGAGACAAAGAGCTGCGGACCCCGATTCTCGGAACGGACCTCCTTGAGGTAGCCCCGCAGGCGGTCACCGGGGCGCACCGCCTCCCGCGGGATCATCTCCTCGCGGGGGATGAAGGCCTCGGCGTTGCCGCCAAGGTCCAGGTAGATATTGCCCCGTTCGACACGCTTGACAATGCCGGTGATGAGCTCGCCCTCGCGCTCGTGATAGGCCTCGACGACCTTTGCGCGCTCGGCCTCGCGGACCTTCTGCACGATGACCTGCTTGGCCGTCTGGGCGGCGATACGACCGAACTCCACCGACTCCATCGGTTCCTCGATGGTCCCGTCGATCTCGGCCTCCGGATCGCGCTCGCGGGCCTGTTCCAGGGTGAGCTCGCGGTCCGGCTCCTCGAGGGCCTCGTCCTCGACCACCGTCCAGCGCCGGAACGTGCTGTACTCGCCGGTGCGACGGTCCACGCTCACGCGCACATCCATCTCGCCGCCATGGCGCTTGCGCGTCGCCGAGGCGAGCGCCGCCTCGATGGCCTCGAAGATGACCTCCTTGTCCACGCCCTTCTCGTTCGAGATGGCATCGACAACCAACAGGACTTCTTTGCTCATTGATTACTCCAGCTCACCGGCCTTCGGGCTCCAGCTCGAGATTGGCGCGATCGACCACTTCCAGCGGCACGAGCACCTCCTCACCGTCTTCGTCGACCGCGACGGCGTCGTCACGCAGACCGCGCAGCACGCCGCGGACACTGCGCCGGCCGTCGTGGCGGCCGCGAATACGGATACGGATCCGCTCGCCCACGAAGCGGTCGTAGTCCGCGGGCTTGAACAGGGGACGCTCGAGCCCCGGCGAGGAGATCTCGAGGTTGTATTCCGCCGGGATCGGGTCCTCGACGTCGAGCACACCGCTGACCTGATGGCTCACCGCCTCGCAGTCGTCGACGTCGATGCCCTCCGGCGTGTCGATGTAGATCCGCAGCAGCCCGCGCTTGCTGTTCGGGTGGTACTCCAGGCCAACGAACTCGTAGCCCATCGCCTCGACCACCGGCTGCAGGATCTCGGTCAGTCTCTGTGCCGCCGCCATGCCGTCTGTATCGTCCCCACAAACAAAAAATGGGCCACGTCGGCCCATTCTTCGAAAAACCGCTGCGGCGGCGCCGTGGCTGCGCCACCTACAAAAAAAGGCCGCAAGCGGCCTTTTCGAAGATGCCTGGTAGCGGGGGCAGGATTTGAACCTGCGACCTTCGGGTTATGAGCCCGACGAGCTGCCAGACTGCTCCACCCCGCATCTGACAAACAGTATTCTAACCGCGGCGTTGCGCCTTTTGCAAGCCCTCTTGCGAGGATCCCGCGGGGCGTTGACCCCGCCGCGGAGGACGTATGATACGCCTCGCGACGGGCAATGCAACCCTCCCGTGCTACCCGCCGAAGGCCGCGCGACAGACCGCGAACAGCGCACCGGGGAACAGCCCGAGACCGAGGATCGCCACGCCGTTGAGCCCGCAGACCCAGCGCACGGTCGCGGAGGCGGGAATCGCCTCGGCCTCGCCCTCGATACGCTCGAAGTACACGGCCTTGAGCACGCGCAGATAGTAGAAGGCGCTGATCACCGCGAACAGCACCGCGACCACCGCGAGCCAGACATGCCCCGTATCGATCACCGCCTTGAGCACCGCCCACTTGGAGTAGAAGCCCACGGTCCCGGGCACACCGGTCATCGAGAACATCACCACCAGCATGACCAGCGCCATACCGGTGCTGCGATCGTTGAGACCGCGCAGGTCGGCGATCTCGTCGGCCTCGTGGCCCCGGCGCGAGAGCACCATGATCATCCCGAACGCCGCCGCCGACATCAGCGCATAGCTGATCGCGTAGAACAGCGACGCGGCATAGCCCTCTTCCGTGCCGGCAATGAAACCGAGGAAGAGGAAGCCGATGTGGGCCACCGTCGAGTACGCCAGCAGCCGCTTGAAGTTGTCCTGCACCAGCGCGAACAGCGAACCCACGGCCAGCGATGCCACCGCCATGAACGTCGCCATGACCTGCCAGTCGCCGTGCAGCGCGCCGAGCCCCTCCGCGACCAGGCGCAGGAACAGCGGCACGGCGGCGACCTTGGACACGGTGCCGATGAACATCGAGGTCGGGGTCGCCGCGCCCTGGTAGACGTCCGGCACCCACATGTGGAAGGGCACCGCGCCGAACTTGAAGGCCACGCCCACCAGCGCGAAGGTCAGGCCGAAGGCGAGGAGCATGTTGTCCGGGCCGCCCGCCGCCTGCGCCGCGATCTCCGCCAGCTCCAGGCTGCCGCTGCCGCCGTAGATCATCGACATGCCGTAGAGCAGCATGCCCGAAGACAGCGCGCCCAGGACGAAGTATTTCATCGCTGCTTCGGAGGCAATACGGCTGTCCCGGTCAAAGGCCACCATCGCGTACAGCGCCAGCGACATGAGCTCGAGGCCGAGATACAGCGTGAGCATGCTGCCCGACGAGGACATGACGAACCCGCCGAGCACCGCAAACAGCCCGATCAGGTAGAACTCGCCACGCAGGAGGTTGCGCTGGCGCAGATAATCACGGCTGTAGGCGAACGCCAGGAAGGCGAAGCCGGCGATGCTCACCTTCAGCGTCGCGGCCAGACTGTCGGCGACGTAGGTACCGTTGAAGTCAACGGTATCCACGCCCCACTGGCTCTGCACGGCGAACCACATGGCGCCGAGCAGCGCGATCTGGCTGAGATAGAACGCCGGGGCGCTCTCGCGCCCGGTGGCGAACAGATCCGCGACCAGGACCACGCAGATCATGGCGAGCAGCCAGATCTCCGGGAGTGCCAGCGAGAAGTTGGGGATCACGAACGACATAGAGTACCTCGAGCCTATTCCTTTGGACGCGCCGTCCCGTTCAACCTCTGGACACTAGTTGGCCGCCATGACGATATTCGCCAGGTGCGAGAGTGTCGGCTCCATGACCTCCACGAGTGGCTGCGGCCACACGCCGAGGGCCAGCACCGCCAGCGCCAGCACGCCCAGGATCAGGAACTCGCGGCGATTGATATCACGGAGCGCCGCCACACCCTCGTTGGCGACCTCGCCGTAGACCACCCGCTTGATCATCCACAGCGTGTAGCCCGCCGCGAGCACCAGCGTAGTGGCCGCCAGGAACGCGAACCAGAAGTCCGCCTGGAAGGCCGCGAGCACCACCATGAACTCACCGACGAATCCGGATGTGCCCGGCAACCCGGCGTTCGCCATCGCGAACATGACGAAGAAGCCGGCAAACATCGGCATGCGGTTGGCCACCCCGCCGTAGTCGGCAATCCGCCGCGAATGCAGTCGGTCATAAAGCACGCCGACGCACAGGAACATCGCCGCGGAGACGAAACCGTGAGAGATCATCTGCACCGCCGCGCCCTCGAGGGCGAGCACCACGCCGGAACCCGAGACCGCCTCGGAACCGGCGATGCGGAAGATGGCGAAGAACCCCAGGGTGACGAAGCCCATGTGCGCGATGGACGAGTAGGCGATCAGCTTCTTCATGTCACTCTGGACGATCGCCACGAGGCCGATGTAGACCACCGCGATCAGCGACAGCGAGATCATCAGCCAGTCGAGCTGCACGCTCGCCACCGGGGTGATCGGCAGGCTGAACCGCAGGAAACCGTACCCGCCGATCTTGAGCATGATCGCCGCCAGGATCACGGAGCCGCCGGTGGGCGCCTCGACGTGGGCATCCGGCAGCCAGGTATGCACCGGCCACATGGGCACCTTCACCGCAAACGCGGCGAGGAATGCCAGGAAGATCATGGTCTGGATGGCCGGGTCCAGGCCCAGTCCGTAGAAGTCCGGGATCGCGAAGCTGCCCGCCTGATAGCTGAGGTAGATCAGCGCGACCAGCATCAGCACCGAGCCGAGGAACGTATACAGGAAGAACTTCAGCGTGGCGTAGATACGGTTCGGTCCGCCCCAGATACCGATGATCAGGAACATCGGGATGAGCATGGCCTCCCAGAACACGTAGAACAGGATGGCATCCAGAGCGCTGAACACGCCCACCATGATGCCCTCCATCACCAGGAAGGCGGCGAGATACTGCTGCGGCTTGTAGCGGATGACCTCCCAGCCGGCGATCACCACGAGCACCGTGGAGAACGTGGTCAGGATCACCAGGGGCATGGAGATGCCGTCGACGCCGAGGAAGTACTCAATGCCGAAGGTATCGATCCAGGTCGTGCGCTCCACGAACTGCATGGCCGCGGTGCCACTCTCGAAGCCCGCCCACAGGGCGAGACTGAGAACGAAGACCACCACACTGATCGCGAGCGCGAGCCGCCGACTGAAATCGGCCGCCCGCTCGCCAGTCATCAGCACCGCCAACCCGCCGAGAATGGGCAGCCAGATCAGCAGGCTAAGCACAGGCCAACCTTCAAACATTCGCTCATTCCTTGCCGTCGTTGTATCGAGATGCGCCGTGCAGCGCGCCGGTCGCGGCGCGCACTAGGCGAACCAGCCCTGCCAGCCGCCCACGAGCCAGGTGAGCAGGATCAGCAGGCCGATGATCATCGCGAACGCATAGTGATAGAGGTAGCCGGACTGCGCGCCACGCACCAGCGCCGCCACCCGGCCGATGGTCCGCGCCGTGCCGTTGATCAGCACGCCGTCGATGAGCCCGGCATCACCGCCGCGCCAGAGCACCCGGCCGATACCGCGCCCGAGGCCAGCGAAGCCATTGATCCACAGCGCATCGAAGCCGTACTTGCGCTCGAGGATCCCCCCGACCGGCCCGAAGGCGCGCCGCACGCCGGGCAGCAGCCCCGGGCGTGCGATATAGAGCACCCAGGTCACCGCGACACCGGCCACGGTGAGCCAGAAGGCGGGGTTGACCAGCGCGTGCACGCCGAAGGAGACCGGGCCGTGCCAGACCTCCTCCGCCATGTGATGGAGGACGTCATGCGCCTCGGCGACGTGGATGGCACCGCCGAAGTAATCGCCGTAGAGCACGGGACCGGTGGTGAACCAGCCGATGACCACCGAGGGGATCGCGAGCAGGATCAGCGGCACGGTCACCACGCGCGGGGACTCGTGCAGGTGCTCGCGGGTATGGGCGTCCATGCGCTCCTTGCCGTGGAAGACGAGGAAGAACAGCCGGAACGAGTACAGCGCCGTGACGAACACCCCGAGGAGCACACACCAGTAAGCGAACTCGGCCCCCGGCCGGCCCTCGGTGGCGGCGAGATGCACCGCCTCGATGATGGCGTCCTTGGAGTAGTAACCGGAGAAGAACGGCGTGCCGATGAGCGCGAGTGTACCGACCAGCATGGTCCAGTAGGTCACCGGCATGTACTTGCGCAGCCCACCCATCTCGCGCATGTCCTGCTTGTGGTGCATGGCGATGATGACCGAGCCCGCGCCGAGGAAGAGCAGCGCCTTGAAGAAGGCGTGGGTCATGAGATGGAACACACCCGCCGCGTAGGCGGACGCCCCCAGGGCCACGAACATGTACCCGAGCTGCGAGAGCGTGGAGTACGCGATCACGCGCTTGATGTCGTCCTGAACCAGGCCCACCAGGCCCATGAAGAACGCCGTGATGCCGCCGATGACCAGGATCACCGACAGTGCGGTGACCGACTGCTCGTAGAGCGGCGACATGCGCGCGATCATGAAGATGCCCGCCGTGACCATGGTCGCGGCGTGGATGAGCGCGGAGATCGGCGTGGGACCTTCCATGGAATCCGGCAGCCACACGTGCAACGGCACCTGCGCGGATTTCGCCATCGCGCCAATGAGCAGCAGGATGCAGGCGACGGTCGCGACCAGCGCCTCCCCGCCGAACAGCGTCATGGTCTCGCCCGTGCTCTGCGCAGCCGTGCCGAACACCTGCGCGTAGTCCAGGCTGCCGTAGTACATGAACACCGTGGCGATGCCGAGCACGAAACCGAAGTCACCGACGCGGTTGACCAGGAACGCCTTGAGATTGGCGAAGGTGGCGCTCGGGCGATTAAGCCAGAACCCGATCAGCAGGTAGGAAACCAGGCCGACGCCTTCCCAGCCGAAGAACAGCTGCATGAAGTTGTTCGCCATCACCAGCATGAGCATGGAGAAGGTGAACAGATTGATGTAGCTGAAGAATCGCTGGTAGCTGGCGACACCGGCACCGCTGCCCGCCGGCCAATTGTGCTCGTCGTCCGCCATGTAACCGATGGTGTAGATGTGCACCATCAGCGACACGAAGGTGACGACCACCATCATCATCGCGGTAAGCCGGTCCACCAGGAAGCCGACCTCGACGGTCAGACCCTGGATCGCGGCCCAGGTATAGACCGCCCCGTTGAACGGCTCCGCCGCCCCGGAGAGCTGGCCGAACAGGGTCACGAACGACAGCGCGCAGGAGATCGCGACCGCGCCGATCGCCACCCGATGGGCCCCCACCCGGCCGAGCCGCCGGCCATAAAGGCCGGTGACCGCGGCCCCGATCAGGGGCGCCAGAACGATGAGCAGATATACCGTCTCCATTCGATCAGCCCTTCATGCTGTCAAGGTCGCCGACATTGATGGTGTCGCGGTTGCGGAACAGCACCACGAGGATCGCCAGTCCGATGGCGGACTCGGCAGCGGCCACCGTAAGGATGAAGAACACGAACACCTGTCCGTGGATATCCCCCAGGGCGCTGGAGAAGGCGATGAAGTTGAAATTCACCGCCAGCAGGATCAGCTCGATGGACATCAACAGGATCAACGCGTTCTTGCGGTTGAGAAAGATCCCGGCCACACCGAGGCTGAACAGGATCGCCCCGAGCACCAGATAATGCGACAGTTCCAGCATGCGTTCGTCCCGACCGTCTTGGGGTTTGCGAGGTCTATCTATCAGTCCCGTTTCTCGGGATTCATGCGCACCACGCGCAGCCGTTCGGCCTTCCTGGTGTGCACCTGTTTGGCGATGTCCTGATGCTTCGTGCCCGAGCGCCGGCGCAGCGTGAGCATGATCGCGGCGATAATCGCGAGCATGAGCACCACGGCGGCGACCTCGAACGGATAGACGTAGATCGTGTAGAGCACGTTGCCGATCAGGGCGGTGTTGCTCTGGGCCGTGCCCACACCGCCGAGCGCCTCACTGGCGCCGCCGGCGAGCCCGACCGCCGAGAGCTCGCCGGAGCCCAGCACGAGCAGCATCTCCAGCAGCATCGCCGCGCCCACCAGCACCCCGACGGGCAGATAGCGGGCAAAGCCCTCGCGCAGCGGTGCGACGTTGATGTCGAGCATCATCACCACGAACAGGAACAGCACCATCACCGCGCCCACGTAAACGAGCACCACGGCGATGCCGAGGAACTCCGCCTGCGCCAGCAGCCAGAGCACGCCGCTGTTGAAGAACGCCAGCACCAGGAACAGCGCCGAGTGCACCGGGTTGCGCGCAGTGATGACCATGGTGGCGGCAAAGATCAGCACCGCCGCGAATACGTAGAAGATGATCAGCTCAATCACGTCGCCTTCTTCCTCGTTGGCCTGTGACGCCCGCGGGGCTCACCGGTACACCGCGTCCGCGGCCCGGTCCCGGGCCAGCTGCGCCTCGTACTCATCACCGAACGCCAGCAGCTGCTGCTTGTTCACGATCTGCTCACCGCGCTCCTCGAAGTGGTACTCGAACTCGCGGGTCTCGACGATCGAGTCCACCGGGCAGGATTCCTCGCAGAAGCCACAGTAGATGCACTTGAACAGGTCGATGTCGTAACGCGTGGTCCGCCGCGTACCGTCCTCGCGCGGTTCGGACTCGATGGTGATCGCCAGTGCCGGACAGACCGCCTCGCAGAGCTTGCAGGCGATACAGCGCTCCTCGCCGTTGGGATAGCGGCGCAGAGCGTGCCGCCCGCGGAAACGCGGCGACTGGGGGGCGCGCTCGTCCGGGTACTCGATGGTGTACTTCGCGTCGAACAGATGCCGGCCGGTGAGCTTCAGGCCCTTGAGCAGCTCGACCAGCAGGAAGCTGTTGAAGAAGTCGCGAATCGCTTGCATGGGAGCCTCCAGCTCAGAACCAGGGGCCGAACCCGGTGAGAATGAACACCGACTCGACGACCAGCCAGACCACGGTCACCGGGATCAGCACCTTCCAGCCGAGCCGCATGATCTGGTCGTAGCGATAGCGCGGGAATGTGCCGCGGAACCAGATGTAGCAGAACAGGAAGAACGCCACCTTCAGGCAGAACCAGATCATGCCCGGGACCAGATCGAAGATCGGGCCGAGCACCGGCAGACCGTGAAACGGCGAGTACCAGCCACCGAGGAACATGATCGCCGCGAGCCCGGAGATCAGGATCATGTTGGCGTACTCGGCGAGGAAGAACACGGCGAACGCCATGCCCGAGTATTCCACGTGGAAGCCCGCAACGATCTCCGACTCGCCCTCGGCGACGTCGAACGGCAAACGGTTGGTCTCGGCAACGCCGGAGATCCAGTAGACGATGAACAGCGGCAGCAGCGGCAGCCAGAACCAGTTCCAGATCGGGCCGGCCTGGGCCTCGACGATCTCACTGATATTGAGGCTGCCCGAGGCCATGAGCACGCCCACCAGGGCGAAACCCATGGCGATCTCGTAGGAAACCACCTGGGCGCCGGCGCGCAGCGCGCCGAGAAGCGCGTACTTCGAGTTGGAGGCCCACCCGGCGACGATAACGCCGTAGACACCGAGCGAGGCCATCGCGAGGACATAGAGCAGGCCGGCGTTGACGTCCGCGATCACCAGCCCCTGGCCGACGGGCAGCACCGCCCAGGCCGCGAGCGCCGGCATGATCGAGAGCATGGGCGCGATCACGAACAGGCCGCGGTTCGCGTTCAGCGGCAGCACGATCTCCTTGAGCATGAGCTTGAGCGCGTCCGCGAACGGCTGCAGCAGTCCATAGGCCCCCACGCGGTTGGGGCCGCGGCGCAGCTGGATCCAGCCGATGACCTTGCGTTCGGCATAGGTCATGTACGCCACGGCGATCAACAGCGGCACCAGCAGCACCACGATTTTCGCCAGAATCCATACTAGCTCGAGTATTTCAGCCATGCCTGTCTCGCTTTGCCCTCGATGCAGCCGCGCATGCTCACACGCGCGTGACCGTGACCTCACCCATCAGCGGCCCCAGGGCCTCGCTGCCCTGCAGCCCGGCATCCACCCAGACGGTCTCCGCCGGGACCGCGGCGTCCACCGTCACGGTCAGACGGCTCGTCGCCTCGCCCTGGCGCACCTCAACGGTCTCGCCCTCGTTGATACCCAGCGCCGCGGCGGTCGCCGGGGCCAGCACCGCACTCGCCGGACGCGCCTGCGAGGTCCGCTGCAGGGCCTCGCCGCGGCGCACCAGCGCGTCGGTGCCATAGAGCGCGACGCCGCCGGCACGCATCAGCCCGGAGGGCGAGCGCGGTTCGAGGGTATCGTTTTCCCACGCGAGCATGTCCGGCTCGCCGCCGCGGACCCGCCCGCGCAGATCGGCGTGGATCTCGTCCGGTGCCTGGTAGTCGTAGCCGTCCAGATCCAGCAGGTTGCCGAGCACCCGCAGCAGACGCCAGGCCGGACGGGCCTCGCCCACCGGACGGCCGACGCCCGCGAAGGTCTGCCAGTCACCCTGGGCGTTGACCAGCGTTCCGGCGGTCTCGCCGAAGCTCGCCACCGGCAGGATGACGTCCGCCCAGGCCTTCATGCGCGGCGTCGCCCAGGGGCTGAGCGCCAGCGCGAACTCCGCCTCACCGAGCGCCCGCTCCGCGGCGGCGCCGTTCCAGAAATCGTGTTCCGGCTCCACGCCCAGGGTGATGAATCCGGACATGCCCTCGCGGATCATCGCCCCGGCATCCCGGCCGCGGCCCTGTCCGCCACCAACCTGACGGTGGGGCACGGCGCCCGCGAGCCAGCCGCCGGCACTGTTGCCCCCGGCCGTCAGGACACCGAAGGACGCGCCGGCAGTGCGGGCCACGTAGGCCGCCAGCGCGCGCAGCTCGGCGCCCGCCGGATGGCCCTCGACGAGCCCGCCGGTGAGCACGGCGGCATCCCCGGCATTGGCGAGCGCATCCGCAATGCGGCGGTGCTCGTCCCCGACCGTGGCACCATAGGCGGCGACCCACTGCGGCAGGGACTCGCCCCGGCTCTCTGCCAGCGCGGTCGCGACGGCCGCTGCCGCCTCGACCATGGCACCGGGATGGACCACGTGCTCCAGGGTCGGACGGAAGTTCCAGTCGTGAGCACGCGGGTTGAGGAACATGACGTCACCGCCGCGCAGGCTGGCCTGGCGGAGCCGGTGGTTGAGCAGCGGCACCTCCCAGCGGGGATAGCCACCGACCACGAATGCCGCGTCCACGCTCTCGAAGTCCGCGATGGGCCGCCCCAGCGACGGGCGCTCGGGGGCGTGATCATCGTCCCGGAAATCGGCCTGGCGCAGGCGATGATCGATGCTGTCGCTGCCCAGGTCACGGACCAGACGCGCCAGCAGGTACATCTCTTCGGTGGTGGCCGAGGGCGAGACCAGCGCGCCCAGGGCCTCGCCGCCGTGGCGCGAGACCACGGACTTGAGCGCCGAGACGGTGTGCTCCAGCGCCGTCTCCCAGTCCGTCTCGCGCCACTGGCCGTCGAGCTTGATCATCGGCCGGGCGAGTCGGTCCTCGCTGTAGACACCCTGGTAACCGAAGCGGTCGCGGTCGGCAATCCAGTTCTCGTTGACCGACTCGTTCTCCCGCGGCACGACACGCTTGATCGTCCCGCGCACGTGATGGAGGTTCAGATTGGCGCCGACGGGGTCATGGGGACTCACCGAGGGGTGACTGAGCATCTCCCAGGCACGGGCCCGGAAGCGGAAGGGCTTGTTGGTCAGCGCGCCCACCGGGCAGAGGTCGATGATGTTGCCCGAGAGCTCGGAGTGAACACCATGCCCGACCCAGGTGCCGATCTCCATGTGCTCGCCGCGGTACATGCCGCCGAGCTCCGAGGTCCCGGCGATTTCGTCGAGGAAACGCACACAACGGGTGCAATGAATGCAGCGCGTCATCTCCGTGGCAACGAGTGGGCCCAGGTCCTCGTCCTTGACCGAGCGCTTGCGCTCGACGAAGCGGGAGACACTCCGGCCGTAGCCCATGGAGACGTCCTGGAGCTCGCACTCGCCGCCCTGATCGCAGATCGGGCAGTCCAGCGGATGATTGATCAGGAGGAACTCCATCACGCCGCGCTGCGCCTTGAGCGCGCGCTCGGACTGCGTGGAGACCGTCATCCCGTCACCTACGGCGGTGGCGCAGGCGGGAAGCGGCTTGGGCGCCGGGCGCCCGTTCATCTCCACGTCCACCAGGCACATGCGGCAGTTCGCCGGCACCGAGAGCTTGCGGTGATAGCAAAAGCGCGGGATGTCGATGCCCTGCTCGTCGGCGACCTGGATGATCGTTGCGCCCTTGGGCGCGGCGACCTCGCGGCCGTCGATGGTGACGGTGACGGTGTCCGGCTTCGTTTCCTCGACCTTCGCGTTCATGCTGCCGCCTCAACCATGGAGCGCTTGTGCTCGATGTAGTACTCGAACTCGTGGCGCCAGTATTTGAGCACCCCCTGCACCGGCCACGCCGCCGCCTCGCCGAAGGCACAGATGGTATGCCCGGCGATCTGGCCCGCCGCCGCCTCGAGCAGCTCCAGGTCCTCGGCGCGACCACGACCCTCGTAGATGCGCTTGATCACCCGGTGCATCCAGCCCGTGCCCTCGCGACACGGGGTGCACTGACCGCAGGACTCGGCGTAGTAGAACCGGGAGATGCGCATCAGCATCTTGACCATGTCGGTGGTCTCGTCCATTACCACGACCGCACCCGAGCCCAGGCCGGACCCGGCCTTCTGGATGGAGTCGTAGTCCATGTTCATCTCCATCAGCACGTCGGCCGGGAGAATGGGCATGGACGAGCCTCCGGGGATCGCGGCCTTGAGCTTGCGCCCACCGCGCATGCCGCCGGCCATCTCCAGGAGGTCACTGAACGGCGTGCCCAGCGGGATCTCGAAGTTACCGGGCCGCTCCACATGCCCGGAGACCGAGAAGATCTTGGTGCCGCCGGCATTGGGGATGCCGAGATCCAGGAACCAGTCCGCACCGTTGCGGATCACGGAGGGCACGGAGGCCAGGGTCTCGGTGTTGTTGATCGTCGTCGGCCGGCCATAGACGCCGAACTGCGCCGGGAACGGCGGCTTGTTGCGGGGCTGGCCCTTCTTGCCCTCCAGCGACTCCATCAGGGCCGACTCCTCGCCGCAGATGTAGGCACCCGCGCCGAGGTGGTTGTAGAGCTCGAAGTCGAAGCCGGAACCGAGGATGTCCTCGCCCACGTAGCCCTGCTCGCGCGCCTCCGCCAGTGCCTGCTCCATGCGCTCGAACGGTTCCTTCATGAACTCGCCGCGCAGGTAGTTGTACCCATGGGTCGCGCCCATGGCGTAGCCGGCGATAACCATGCCTTCGATCAGCGCATGGGGGTTATAGCGCAGGATATCGCGATCCTTGCACGTACCCGGCTCCGACTCGTCGGAGTTGCACAGCAGGTACTTCGGCCCCGGGGCATCCTTGGGCATGAAGCTCCACTTCATCCCCGCCGGGAAGCCGGCACCGCCGCGGCCGCGCAGGGAGGACTTCTTGACCTCCTCGATGACGTCGTCCCGCGACATGCCCTCTTTGAGCACACGCTGCAGCGCCTGGTAGCCGCCGACCTTGAGGTAATTCTCGAGCGTCCACGGCTCGTCGAATTGCAGCGTCGCGTAACAGACCTCGTTAGCCATGGCTACTCCAGGTTCTCCAGGATCTCGTCCACTTTCTCCGGCGTGAGGTTCGTGTGATAGACCTCATCGACAAGCATCATGGGCGCGCCCGTGCAACCGGCGAGACACTCATCCTCGTGCTTGAGGGTGACGCGCCCGTCCGCGGTGGTCTCCCCCACCGTGATGCCGAGACGCTCCTCGATATGGGCGAGGAGCTCCTCGCCGCCGCGGAGCATGCACGAGACGTTGGTGCAGACGTTGACCTTGTGGCGGCCCACCGGCGAGGTGTCGAACATCGAGTAGAAGGTGGCGACCTCATAGACCTTGGTCGTGGGCAGCCCCAGGTACTCCGCCACCGCGTCGATGAGCTCCCGGGACAGCCAGCCGCCGTTACCCTCCTGGGCAATGTGCAGCGCCGGGATCACGGCGGAACGCCGCCCCTTGTCGTCGTCCGGGTACTTCGCGAGCCAGTGGTCGATTTCCTCGCGCTGGTGCGCGGTGAGGTACTTTTCCGCCAGTTGCTCCGAACTCACCGGTCGACCTCCCCGAATACGATATCCAGCGTGCCCATGATGGTCACGACGTCAGCGATCATGTGCCCGCTCGCGAGTTCATCCATCGCCGCCATGTGCGGGAACCCGGGGGCACGGAGTTTCACCCGGTAGGGCTTGTTCGCGCCGTCGGAGACGAGGTAGCAGCCAAACTCGCCCTTAGGGGCCTCGACCGCGGCATAGACCTCGCCCGACGGGACGCTGTAACCCTCGGTGAACAGCTTGAAGTGGTGGATGAGGGACTCCATGTCGTCCTTCATCTGCTCACGGGTCGGCGGCGTGACCTTGTGGTCCTCCAGCCGAACCGGACCGTCGTTGCGCCGCAGCCAGTCCACGCACTGCTTGATCAGGCGCACCGACTGGCGCATCTCCTCGATGCGCACCAGGTAGCGGTCATAGCAGTCGCCGTTGGTGCCCACCGGGATATCGAAATCGAGGCGGTCGTAGACCTCGTAGGGCTGCTTCTTGCGCAGGTCCCACTCGATCCCCGAGCCGCGCACCATCGGCCCGGTAAAGCCGAGCTGCAGTGCGCGCTCCGGCGAGACCACGGCAACGTCGACGAGCCGCTGCTTCCAGATCCGGTTGTCGGTGAGGAGGGTCTCGAACTCGTCGATCACCTTCGGATAGCGCTCGCAGAAGGCGTCGAGGAAGTCGAGCATCGACCCCTCGCGATCACGGTTCAGCCGCTTGAGGTCGGCCTCCGAGCGGTGTGGCGAGGGCTCGTAGCGGCTCATCTGCTGCGGCAGGTCACGGTGGACACCGCCCGGGCGGTAGTAGGTCGCGTGCATGCGTGCCCCGCTGACCGCCTCGTAGCAGTCCATGAGCTCCTCGCGCTCACGGAAGGCATAGAGAAAGACCGTCATCGCACCGACGTCCAGTCCATGGGCGCCGATCCACATGAGGTGGTTCAGGATCCGCGTGATCTCGTCGAACATCACGCGGATGTACTGGGCACGGACCGGCGGCTCGATGCCGAGCAGCTTCTCGATGGCCGACACGTATCCGTGCTCGTTGCACATCATCGAAACGTAGTCGAGCCGGTCCATGTAGCCGATACTGTGGTTGAACGGCTTGGTCTCGGCGAGCTTCTCCGTCGCACGGTGCAGCAGGCCGATATGGGGGTCGGCCCGGCGTACGACCTCGCCGTCCAGCTCGAGCACCAGACGCAGCACACCGTGTGCGGCCGGGTGCTGGGGACCGAAGTTGATCGTATAGCTGCTGATCTCAGGCATCAGCGCCACCCTCCTGCTGCGGCGCGGGCTGCGCGTAGCGATTGTCCTCGCGAACCACGCGGGGCACGGTCACCCGCGGCTCGATACTGACGGGCTCGTAGACCACGCGCCCGCGCTCCTCGTCGAAACGGACTTCGACATTGCCGATCAGCGGGAAGTCCTTGCGGAACGGGTGCCCGACAAAGCCGTAATCGGTGAGGATGCGCCGCAGGTCCGGGTGGCCGTCGAAGACGATGCCGTAGAGATCGAAGGCCTCGCGCTCGAACCAGTTCGCGCAGCTCCAGATCGGAACCACGGAATCGACGACCGGGAAGTTGTCATCCGCGGCATAGCAGCGCACCCGCACGCGGTGATTGTGGCTGAGCGAGAGCAGCTGGTAGACGGCCGCGAAGCGCCGCCCGGTGCTGGAATGGATCTCCTGCACCCCATAGATGCCGGTAAGGCCGAGCCGCCCGGTGGTAAACCCGTCGACACCACGACTGAAGCCCACCGAAGTGGCCTCCTCCGTTATCCACTCGTCGTCACCGTAGGCGGCGTAATCGACGCCGGCGATGTCGATGAGCTGCTCGAAGCGCAGCGACTCGTGGTCGCGCAGCTCCAGCATCGTCGCGTAGAGATCTTCGGGGCGGACCTCGATGTCCACCTCGTCGCGATCGATAACCAGCTTCGCAATCTTCTGCCCAAGCGCCTGCTCGAGACGCCCGGCGAGCTCTTCCGCGGAAAGGGCCATGAGAACGCGCTCTCCTCAGCGGGCGATGGTGTTGGTGCGGCGGATCTTCTTCTGCAGCTGAATGATGCCGTAGAGCAGCGCCTCCGCCGTGGGGGGGCAGCCGGGCACGTAGATGTCCACGGGCACGATGCGGTCACACCCGCGCACCACCGAATAGGAGTAGTGGTAATAGCCGCCGCCATTGGCGCACGACCCCATCGAGATCACCCAGCGTGGCTCCGCCATCTGGTCGTAGACCTTGCGCAGCGCCGGCGCCATCTTGTTGACGAGGGTACCGGCCACGATCATCACGTCGGACTGGCGCGGCGACGGCCGGAAGATGACACCGAAGCGGTCCATGTCGTAGCGCGCCGCACCGGTATGCATCATTTCCACCGCGCAGCATGCCAGCCCGAAGGTCATGGGCCAGAGCGACCCCGTGCGCGCCCAGTTGATCAGCTTGTCAGCAGAGGTCGTGACGAACCCCTGCTCGAGAACGCCTTCTACTCCCATTCCAGCGCCCCCTTCTTCCACTCGTAGAGAAACCCGACCAGGAGGATGCCGACGAACAGGGCCATGGCGCCGAAGCCGAACAGGCCGACCTTGTCGAGCACGATCGCCCACGGGAAGAGAAAGGCGATCTCCAGGTCGAAGATGATGAACAGAATGGCCACGAGGTAGTAGCGCACATCGAACTTCATGCGCGAGTCCTCGAAGGCCTCGAAGCCGCACTCGTAGGGCGAGAGCTTTTCGTCGTCCGGCCGCCTGGGCCCGAGGATGAACCCGAGCACCGGCAACAGCACGCCCAGCCCTACAGCGAGCACGATAAATACGAGGATCGGTAGATACGATTCAACCATGGACCGCCTGCCCCAACACTCAAGGAAAACGCCCGCGAGGATGGATGTGGGCGCCGGCAAACCGGGAGCAGTGTAGGGCAGGAGTGACGCCGCTGTCAACTTGCGGCCTCGCCTTTTTCCCTTTAAAAACAAGGAGATAGCGCGGGGCATAGGCCCCGCGCTCAAGGCGATGGTTGGTGCGGATGGCCGGACTCGAACCGGCACGGCTTGCGCCACTGCCCCCTCAAGACAGCGTGTCTACCAGTTCCACCACATCCGCTTCAGGAAAGCGTGATCGGCTCACCAGCCGAGGAGCGGGCAATATACCAAAGAGCCCGCCCGCCGACAACGCCTATTCGGACGGTGCCGGGGCCGGCGCCGGCTCCCCGCCGCCCGCTGCGCCCGACGAGCCGGAAGACGACGTTTCGGGCTGGGCCGGGGCCTGCTCCGCCGGCGCGGCCTGGTCGGACTGCATGACGCTACCGACCTCGTCGAAACTGCCGGAGAGCATCGCCAGCACCAGGCTGGTGACGAAAAAGCCGGCCGCCAGAACGGCGGTAACCTTGCTGAGGAACGACGCCGCGCCGCGGGCGCCGAACACCGTGCCCGACGCGCCACTGCCGAAAGCGGCACCGGCGTCGGCCCCCTTGCCGTGCTGCAGCAGCACGACCCCGACCAGCGTCAGGCAGACCAGTACGTGGACGGCAAGAAGGATGCTGTATAAGGACATGCGTTGCGCCCCAAGTTAAACGGGACCCGTCCGGTCGCCCTTGACGGCGGCCCGACAGATCGAAAGAAAATCATCAGCGTTCAGCGACGCCCCGCCGATCAGCCCGCCATCGACGTCATCGAGCGAGAACAGCGCCGCCGCATTACCCGGCTTGACGCTGCCGCCATAGAGCAACCGTACGGCGGCAGTGTCCACCCCGGCCGCGGCGAGATGGCGGCGGATCCCGGCGTGAACCGCCTGGACCGATTCCGGGTCCGCGCTGCGTCCGGTACCTATCGCCCAGACCGGCTCGTAGGCGACGACACCGCGGGCCACCCCTTCGGCGCCCACGGCATCAACAACGGCGTCGATCTGACGGGCGATGACATGCGCCGTCTTACCCGCGTCCCGCTCCGCGAGAGACTCCCCCACGCACAGGATCGGTGTCACCCCGGCCGCCAGGGACGCCCGGAAACGTGCGCCGACCAGGGCGTCGGACTCCCCGTAATGCTCGCGCCGCTCGGAATGGCCTGCGAGGGCGTATCGACAACCGAACTCGGCGAGCATCGACGCGCTCACCTCACCGGTGTACGCCCCCTCGTCCGCGTCGGCGACGTTCTGGGCGCCGACGTCCACGGCAGCCCCCGAGAGAAGCCCGGACACATCGGCGATGTGCACCATCGGCGGCAGCACCGCCACCTCGACGCCCCGGGGAACACCCGCCGCGACCGCATTCGCCAGGGCCCGGGCCCCGGAGCGGTCCCCGTTCATCTTCCAGTTGCCGACCACGAGGGGCTGTCGCATGGAGCCGTCCGAAACGAGGCTGAAAGCGCGCAAGGTTACCCAGCACGCCGGTCAAAATCAATCCGCACCCAGGCGCTCGCCGGCCATCTCCTCCGCCACCCGGTCCGCCAGCCAGCGCGCCGCACGCGCGACCGAGCCGGCGTCGGGGGCCTCCACCATCACGCGAATCAGTGGCTCGGTGCCGGAAGGGCGAAGCAGCACGCGACCAGTCTCTCCCAGAGACGCCTCGACCTCCTCGATCGCCGCCACGATGCCGCCAACCCCCAGGGGGTCACGGCGCTCGGCGATACGGACGTTGACCGTCTCCTGAGGCAGGCGCTCCATGCCGCGGCGCAGCTCCGCCAGCGACCGGCCGGTGCGCACGGCGTAGCCCAGGACCTGGAGCGCGGACACGACGCCGTCCCCCGTGGTGGTCCGGTCGAGGCAGACGATGTGCCCGGAGGACTCGCCGCCCAAGATCCCGCCCGCCTCGAGCAGCCGTTCCAGGACATACCGGTCACCGACCCGGGCACGTTCGAAGGCCACCCCGCGGTCACGCAGCGCCAGCTCCAGCCCCAGGTTGGACATCAGCGTACCCACCACCGGGCCACGGAGCTCGTCCCGCTCCTGGCGCTCGCGGGCGATGATCCAGAGCAGGTCATCACCGTCGAGGAGCTCCCCCTCACCGTCGACCATAATCACCCGGTCACCGTCGCCATCCAGCGCAATACCGGCGTCGGCACCGCGCTCGCGCACCTCGCGGCAGAGCGTTCCGGGGTGCAGCGAGCCGCAGTCGACATTGATGTTCAGCCCGTCCGGCTCGGCACCCAGCGCAGTGACCTCGGCACCGAGCTCCCGGAACACCGCCGGCGCCACTTGATAGCCCGCACCGTTGGCGCAGTCCACTACCAGGCGCAACCCGGAAAGGTCGCGATCCGCGCGCAGGGTGTGCTTGCAGAATTCGATATAGCGCCCGGGCGCGTCGACCAGCCGGTAGGCCTTGCCAAGACCCGCCGAGTCCACCGTCTCCAGAGGACGCTCCAGGTAGTCCTCGATGCGCGCCTCGGTGGCGTCGTCGAGCTTGCGCCCCTCTGCGGAGAAGAACTTGATGCCATTGTCGTAGTGCGGGTTGTGGGAGGCACTAATGACGATGCCCGCGTTCGCCTGCAACGTACGCGTTAGGTAGGCGATCGCCGGTGTCGGCATCGGGCCGAGGAGCTGGATGTTCACGCCCGCCGCCGACAGGCCCGCCTCCAGGGCCGATTCGAACATATAGTTCGACAACCGGGTGTCCTTGCCGATGACCACCTGGTTGTTCGCGCCGCGCCCGGCAAGCACACGCCCGGCCGCCCAGCCCAGCTTGAGCATGAAGTCCGCGGTAATGGGATATTCACCGACACGGCCCCGGATGCCGTCGGTCCCGAAGTAACGCCTGCTGTCCTCGCTCATGGGAGCACGCCCTCCGTAGGGTTCACCGCGCGGCCCTACCCGGCCGCCCTGAACGACGCGCCCCGCGACGCCGGATCAGCCATTCGCCGCCTCCGGCACCCCATCATCCGGAGCGGCGACACTGTTGACCACCTTAAGCGCGTCCACCGTGGCTGCGACGTCGTGGACACGAATGATGCGCGCGCCGGCAGCGGCGGCCAGCACCGCAGCGGCGATACTGCCGGCAACCCGCTCCTTGGGCGGGCGGTCGACGAGCTCGCCGATGAAGGACTTGCG
The DNA here is from genome assembly GCF_000374645.1 of Arhodomonas aquaeolei DSM 8974. Taxonomy (GTDB): domain Bacteria; phylum Pseudomonadota; class Gammaproteobacteria; order Nitrococcales; family Nitrococcaceae; genus Arhodomonas; species Arhodomonas aquaeolei. The sequence continues at coordinate 70,199 of NZ_KB894804.1, read as the reverse complement.
CGAGAGACCGACAAGCACCGGGAGGTCCCCGCCGGTCAGCTCCGCGAGACGACGCAGCAGCCCGGCGTTGTGCTCATGGCGTTTACCGAACCCGAACCCGGGATCCAGGATCAGCCGCTCCCGCGGCACACCGCCGGCCACGCACGCGTCGACGCGCTCGCGCAGGAACCGGGCGACGTCGTCGACGATGTCGTCATAGTGGGGATCGCGCTGCATGTTCCGCGGCGTGCCCTGCATGTGCATCAGGCATACCGGCAACCCGGTGTCCGCGGCGGCCACCACTGCGCCGGGCCGCTGCAACGCCATCACGTCGTTGATCAATCCGGCGCCGGCGCCAGCCACGGCGCGCATGACCTCCGGCTTGGTCGTATCCACCGACAGCGGCACCGGCAGCTCGCCGGCCAGCGCCTCGACCACCGGGACGACCCGGGCCAGCTCCTCGTCCACCGGCACGTCCTCGGCCCCAGGGCGCGTGGACTCGCCGCCGATATCGATAATGTCGGCGCCCTCGGCGACCATCGCCCGCGCCCGGGCGAGCGCGTCGTCCCGGGCAACGAAATCACCCCCGTCCGAGAACGAATCGGGGGTGATATTGAGAATCCCCATGACCGCCGGCCGGGAGATATCCAGCGGCCGGCCGCCACAGTCGATGACCCGTCGTGTCATGTCCGTAGTTGCAATCCCCTTGGTGCGAACCACGGCACCGGGCGCGCTCGCCCGGTGCCGCCTACTGCTTCAGTGCTCGCTGGCCGGGCGCCCGACCTTGCCGGAGTCGGACTCCGACTCGCCGGCGCCCTCGCCGCCCGTGCTCGGCTGCGCCGGCCCCTGGGTATCCTCCGGGGGCCGCGGCGGGCGACCGTTCATGATGTCCTGGATCTGCTCATGGTCGATGGTCTCGTACTTCATGAGCGCATCGGCCATCGCGTGCAGCTTCTCCATGTTCTGCTCGAGCAGGTTCTTGGCGTGACGGTAGTTCTCGTCGATGATCCGCCGCACCTCCTCGTCGATCGCATGGGTCGTCTCGTCGGAGACCTGCTTGTGCTGCGTGACCTGATGGCCGAGGAAGACCTCGCCCTCGTCCTCGCCGTAGGACTGCGGCCCCATGCGGTCCGACAGACCCCACTTGGTCACCATGTTCCGGGAGATCTCCGTCGCGCGCTGGATGTCGTTCTGGGCGCCCGTGGTCACCCGGTCCGCGCCGAAGATGATCTCCTCGGCCAGCCGGCCGCCGAACAGGCTGGCGATCTGGCTGTTGAGACGGCGCTTGGTGTAGCTGTAACGGTCCTCCTCGGGGAGGAACATGGTCACGCCGAGCGCCCGCCCGCGCGGGATGATGGTGACCTTGTGCACCGGATCGTGCTCCGGGGAGAGCAGGCCCACGATGGCGTGGCCGGACTCGTGATAGGCGGTCAGGCGCTTCTCGTCCTCGGTCATGACCATCGACTTGCGCTCCGCGCCCATCATGATCTTGTCCTTGGCGTCCTCGAAATCGTGCTGGTCCACCACCCGCTTGTTGCGGCGCGCGGCGAACAGCGACGCCTCGTTGACGAGGTTCGCCAGGTCGGCACCGGAGAAACCGGGCGTGCCCCGGGCGATGATCCGCGCGTCCACGTCGTCGGCCACCGGCACCTTGCTGATGTGCACCTTGAGGATGTGCTCGCGACCGCGCACATCGGGCAGCGGCACCACCACCTGACGGTCGAAGCGGCCCGGGCGCAGCAGCGCCGGATCGAGCACGTCCGGACGGTTGGTGGCGGCGATGACGATCACGCCCTCATTGCCCTCGAAGCCGTCCATCTCGACGAGCATCTGATTGAGCGTCTGCTCGCGCTCGTCGTGACCGCCGCCGAGGCCCGCGCCGCGCTGGCGGCCCACCGCGTCGAGCTCGTCGATGAAGATGATGCACGGCGCGTGCTTTTTGGCCTGGGCGAACATGTCGCGCACGCGGGAGGCACCGACGCCGACGAACATCTCGACGAAGTCCGACCCGGAGATGCTGAAGAACGGCACCCGGGCCTCACCGGCGATGGCCTTGGCGAGCAGCGTCTTGCCCGTGCCGGGCGGACCGACCATGAGCACGCCGCGCGGGATCTGGCCGCCCAGGCGCTGGAACTTGGAGGGATCACGCAGGAACTCCACAAGCTCCATGACGTCCTGCTTGGCCTCCTCGACGCCGGCGACGTCGGCGAACGTGACCTTCACCTGTTCCTCGGACATCATACGCGCCCGGCTCTTGCCGAACGACATGGCACCGCGGCCACCGCCGCCGCCCTGCATCTGGCGCATGAAATAGATCCACACGCCGATGAGCAGCAGGAACGGGAACCAGGAGATGAGGATCTGCAGCAGGATGCTGCGCCCCTCCTGCGGCTCGGCGTTCACGGTCACGCCGTTGTCGAGCAGCGTACCGATCAGCGCCCCGTTATCCGTCTCCGGGCTGTACGTGGTGAACTGCTGACCGTTGCCCTGCTGACCGCGGATGACGGGGCCCTTGATGGTTACCCGCTCGATGTTCCCCTGCTTCACGTCGGAGAGGAACTGGGAGTACGGGATCTCCCCCGGGCTCATGCTGTTGCCCTGGAAATTGCTGAACACGGACATCAGCACAATGGCGATGACCACCCAGAGGATTAGATTTTTCGCCATGTCGTTCAAGGCTCGTCACCTCGATCTGGTGCCATGCGCATGCCGCGCAAGGCACAAAATGTCTGCCACCGGCCCGCACGCCGGGCCGCCTTCGGCGTTGCCGCAACGTTACTACGAGTGTAACTGACGCGCCAACAGAAAGACCTCCCGGCTGCGCCCCCTGGAGGCGCCGGGCTTACGTGTCGCCACGCTCGAGAAGGAGCGCCGCAGCTCACCGAGGAAGGCATCGAACCCCTCCCCCTGGAAGGTCTTGACCAGGAAGTCGCCACCCGGTTCCAGATTGTCCGTCGCGAACGCCAGCGCCAGCTCCGCGAGGTACATCGCCCGGGGCTGGTCCACGGCCTTCTGCCCGGAGATATTGGGGGCCATATCCGAGAGCACAAGGGAGACCGGTTCGCCGGCCAGTGCCTCATCCAGTGCCGCGAGGGCCTCGTCCTCGGTGAAATCCGCCTGGATGAAGGTGACATCCGGCAGCGGATCCATCGGCAGGATGTCCAGCGCGACCACCCGGCCGCGCCCCCGGAGGCGATGGGCGCAGTACTGTGCCCAGCCGCCGGGCGCCGCCCCCAGGTCGACGATATTCCGTCCGGGCCGCACCAGGCGGTCCCTGCCGTCGATCTCGGCGAGCTTGAACGCCGCCCGCGAGCGCCAGCCCTCCTTCTGGGCTCGCTGCACGTAGGCGTCGTCGAAATGCTCGCGCAGCCAGCGCCGGCTACTCTTGGTGCGTGCCATCGCCCGTCTCCGCCTGTTCGTCGGCCAGCGCCCGCTGCTCGGCGAGCCGAACCCGCACGGCGATCCAGCCCCCGGCGCCGAACCCCACGACGGCGAGCAGGACCAGCTCGACCCAGCGCCCGAGGTCCAGACCGACGATCAGCAGTGCCGCCACGACACCAAAGATCATGACCACGCCCAGCTCGTAGCGCAGACCGGCGAACGCCGCCGGTCGGCGATCGCCATCGTCGCGTGCTACCATCTCGTCACCGCGCTTTCCGGACATCGGGATCAATCACCAGCATGCAGTCTCTTACCGAAACCCAGCGCCGCTATCTGCGCCGCATGGGCCATGACCTCAAACCCGTCGTTCGCACCGGCAGCGCCGGACTGACCGAGGGTGTGCTTACCGAGCTCGAGCGCGCCCTGCACGACCACGAGCTGGTCAAGGTCAAGCTCGTCGCCGACGACCGCGCCCAGCGTCGTGCGTTCATCGAGCGCATCGTCGAGGCCACCGGCGCCGTCGAGGTTCAGGCCATCGGCCACGTCGCGCTGTTCTACCGCCGCAACCCCGAGCGGCGCGAGCCCATCGCGCTGCCCTGAGGCGGCGGCCCCGCCGCCGCGGGGCGGCGTCCGCTCACTCGTAGCGCACCGCCACGATCTCGTAGCTGCGGGTCCCGCCCGGGGCCTGCACCTCGGCGATGTCGCCCTCCTCCTTGCCGATCAGGGCGCGGGCGATCGGCGACTGGATGGAGATCAGGCCCTGCTTGATGTCGGCCTCGTCCTCGCCGACGATCTGATAGGTCTTCTCCTCGCCGGTGTCCTCGTCGGCGAGATCGACGGTCACGCCGAAGACCACCTTCCCGTTGGCCGGCAGGCTCGCGACGTCGATCACCTGGGCGTTGGCGAGCTTGCCCTCGATATCGGCGATCCGGCCCTCGATGAAACCCTGCTGTTCGCGGGCGGCATGGTACTCGGCGTTCTCCTTGAGATCGCCGTGCTCGCGCGCTTCCGCGATGGCCTGGATGACCCGCGGGCGATCCTCGTGCTTGAGGCGGTCGAGCTCGGCGCGGAGCTTCTCCGCGCCCTTGACCGTCAGCGGCGTCTTGCTCATGCGCTCGCCTCCTTATAGAGGTCCTGAAGGGCGTTCACGTCGCCGTGCTCGGAGTAGCCCAGTGCCTGGACGGTGGCGCGGGCACCCGACAGGGTCGTGGTGTAGCAGACCTTGTGGTGCAGCGCCTCGCGCCGGATCGAGAACGAATCGGCGATGGCCTGACGCCCCTCGGTGGTATTGATGATCAGCGCGATCTCGTCGTTCTTGATCGCATCGACAATGTGCGGCCGACCTTCCGTGACCTTGTTGATCACCTCACAGTCGATCCCGGCCTCCCGGAGCACCCCGGCGGTGCCCTGGGTGGCGACGATGGTGAAGTCGCGGCGGAGCAGATCGCGGGCCACCGCGACCACGGCCCCCTTGTCCGCATCGCGGACGCTGACGAACGCCTTGCCCCCGTCGCGGGGCAGCACCACGCCGGCGCCGACCTGGGACTTCGCGTAGGCCTCGCCGAAATCCCGGCCCACGCCCATGACCTCGCCGGTGGACTTCATCTCGGGGCCGAGGATCGGGTCGACCCCCGGGAACTTGATGAACGGGAAGACCGCTTCCTTCACGCTATAGTAGGCCGGAACCGCCTCCCGCGTGTAGCCCTGCTCCGCCAGGCCGCAGCCGGCCATGCAGCGCGCGGCGATCTTCGCCAGCGGCACGCCCGTCGCCTTGGAGACGAACGGCACGGTGCGCGAGGCCCGCGGATTGACCTCCAGGACGAAGATCTCCGGCCCCTTGATCGCGAACTGCGTGTTCATCAGCCCGACCACGCCGAGCGCCCGGGCCATCGCCCGGATCTGCTCGCGCAGGCGGTCGATGGTCTCCGGCGCCAGCGTGTACGGCGGCAGCGAGCATGCGGAGTCGCCGGAGTGCACGCCGGCCTGCTCGATGTGCTCCATGATGCCGCCGATGAGCACGTCCTCGCCGTCACAGATGGCGTCGACGTCCACCTCGACGGCATCGTCGAGGAAGCGGTCGAGCAGTACCGGCGACTCGTTGGAGACCTTCACCGCCTCGTTCATGTACTGCACGAGCTCGGACTCTTCGTAAACGATCTCCATGGCCCGGCCACCGAGCACGTAGGAGGGCCGCACCACCAGCGGATAGCCGATCTCGGCGGCCAGCCGCAGGGCCTCGTCGGCGCTGCGGGCGGTGCGGTTCGGCGGCTGCTGCAACCCGAGCTCGCCGATCATGCGCTGGAAGCGCTCGCGGTCCTCGGCGAGGTCGATGGAGTCCGGCGTCGTGCCGATGATGGGTGCCCCGAAACGCTCCAGGTCACGGGCGAGCTTGAGCGGCGTCTGCCCACCGTACTGGATGATGATGCCCTCCGGGCGCTCCGTCTCCACGATCTCGAGCACGTCCTCGAGGGTCAGCGGCTCGAAGTACAGCCGGTCGGAGGTGTCGTAGTCGGTGGACACCGTCTCCGGGTTGCAGTTGACCATGATGGTCTCATAGCCATCGTCGCGCATGGCGAGTGCGGCGTGGACGCAGCAGTAGTCGAACTCGATGCCCTGGCCGATGCGGTTGGGACCGCCGCCGAGCACCATGATCTTGGCCCGGTCCGACGGCGCGGCCTCGTCCTCCTCCTCGTAAGTGGAGTACATGTAGGCCGTGGCCGTGGCGAACTCGGCGGCACAGGAGTCGACCCGCTTGTAGACCGGGCGGATGCCCAGCCGGCGGCGGTGGGCTCGCACCTCGTGCTCGTTCCAGCCCACCAGGCGCGCGATCCGCGCGTCGGAGAAACCTCGGCGCTTGAGCTGGAACAGCCGCCGGGCATCGAGGGCGTCGGCGCCCTGCTCGGCGATATGCCCCTCCCAGGCCATCAGCTCCTCGAGCTGGGCCAGGAACCAGCGATCCACCCAGGTGTGCTGGTAGACCGCCTCCAGCTCGAAGCCGGCGCGGAAGGCGTCGGCGAGCCAGAGCATGCGCTCGGGCCCGGGCAGGCGCAGCTCCTGGGTAATGCGCTGGGCGGCGTCGTCGCGGCCCGCCTCGATGCGCGGGTCGAGCCCCTCCAGGCCGTTCTCCAGGCCGCGCATCGCCTTCTGCAGCGATTCCTGGAAGGTCCGGCCGATGGCCATGACCTCGCCCACCGACTTCATCTGGGTGGTGAGCACCGGCTTGGTCCGGATGAACTTCTCGAACGTGAACCGCGGGATCTTGGTGACCACGTAGTCGATGCTCGGCTCGAACGAGGCCGGCGTCCGGCCGCCGGTGATCTCGTTGCGCAGCTCGTCGAGGGTATACCCCACCGCGAGCTTGGCCGCGACCTTGGCGATCGGGAAGCCGGTGGCCTTGGAGGCCAGCGCGGAGGAACGCGACACCCGCGGGTTCATCTCGATGACCACCATGCGCCCGGTCTCCGGGTCGATGGCGAACTGCACGTTGGAGCCACCGGTCTCGACGCCGATCTCGCGCAGCACCGCCAGCGAGGCGTCGCGCATGATCTGGTACTCCTTGTCCGTGAGCGTCTGCGCCGGCGCCACGGTGATGGAGTCGCCGGTGTGCACGCCCATGGGATCGACGTTCTCGATCGCGCAGACGATGATGCAGTTATCCGCCTTGTCGCGGACGACCTCCATCTCGAACTCCTTCCACCCCAGAACCGACTCCTCGATGAGCAGCTCGTTGGTGGGCGAGAGGTCGAGGCCGCGCTCGCAGATGTCGACGAACTCCTCCTTGTTGTAGGCGATGCCGCCCCCGGAGCCGCCGAGGGTGAACGAGGGCCGGATGATCGTCGGGAAGCCGATCTCCGCCTGCACCTCCAGCGCCTCCTCCATGCTGTGGGCGATGCGCGCGGTGGCCGTGGCCAGGCCGATGTTCTCCATCGCGGCGCGGAAGGCCTCCCGGTCCTCGGCCTTGTCGATGGCGGACTTGGTGGCGCCGATCATCTCCACGCCGTGACGCTCGAGCACGCCGTAGCGGTCGAGGTCGAGGGCGCAGTTCAGCGCGGTCTGCCCGCCCATGGTGGGCAGCACCGCGTCCGGGCGCTCCTGCTCGATGATCCGCTCGACGGTTCGCCAGTTCACCGGCTCGATGTAGACACGATCGGCCATCTCGGGATCGGTCATGATGGTCGCCGGATTGGAGTTCACCAGGATGACCCGGTAACCCTCCTCGCGCAGGGCCTTGCACGCCTGCGCGCCGGAGTAGTCGAACTCGCAGGCCTGGCCGATCACGATCGGGCCGGCGCCGAGGATAAGGATGCTCTGGATATCGGTACGCTTGGGCATCGTCGCTCTCTGCTGTGCCGGCGGGCCGCCTCAGGCGGTCTCGCCGCGATAGGCGCGAATGAGGTCCACGAAGTGCTGGAACAGCGGTGCCACGTCACGGGGCCCGGGACTCGCCTCGGGGTGGCCCTGGAAGCTGAACGCGGGCCGGTCACTCAGCTCGATCCCCTGCAGGGTCTCGTCGAACAGCGAGCGATGGGTGACGCGCACGTTCGCCGGCAGCGTGGTCTCGTCGATGGCAAAACCGTGGTTCTGGCTGGAGATCATGACCCGGCCCGTATCGACGTCGAGGACCGGGTGGTTCGCGCCGTGATGGCCGAACTTCATCTTCTCCGAGCGCGCGCCCACGGCAAGGCCCAGGATCTGATGGCCCAGGCAGATGCCGAACACCGGCACGCCGGCATCCAGGAACGCCCGGGTCGCCTCGATGGCATAATCACAGGGCTCCGGGTCACCGGGCCCGTTGGACAGGAACACCCCGTCCGGCGCCATCGCCATGACCTCGGCGGCCGGCGTGGTCGCCGGCACCACCGTAACGCGGCAGCCGTAGTCGACCAGCAGCCGCAGGATGTTGCGCTTGATGCCGAAATCATAGGCGACGACGTGCCAGGAGAGCTCGTCGTCGCCACGGGGGCTGACCTCCACCTCGCCGTCGTCCAGCGACCAGGTGCCGAGGCGCCACTCGTAGGGCCGGGCCGCCGAGACCTCGCGCGCGAGATCCATGCCCTTGAGACCGGGGAAGCCCCGTGCACGGGTCACCGCCGTCTCGTGATCGGCATCGCCGGTGATGATGCAGCCGTTCTGCGCGCCCTTCTCGCGGAGCAGCCGCGTCAGGCGGCGGGTATCCACACCGGCGATCGCGACGATCCCCTGTCGCGCGAGGTAGGCCGGCAGGTCCTCGCGGGAGCGCCAGTTGCTCACCCGCGGCGGCAGGTCACGGATGATCAGCCCGGCGAGCTGAACACCGTCGGCCTCCTCGTCCAGCGGGGTCGTGCCCGTGTTGCCGATGTGCGGATAGGTCAGGGTCACGAGCTGGCGGCTGTACGACGGATCCGTGCAGATCTCCTGGTAACCGGACATCGCGGTGTTGAAGCAGACCTCGCCGACGGTCTCACCGTCCGCGCCGATCGCCTCTCCCTCGAAGACCGATCCGTCCTCCAGTGCCAGAATGGCAGGCGTGTTCAAGGGGGATCCTCCACTGCTCGCAAAAACGGGAGGGATCCGCCGTCAGATCGCCTCCCGTTGGCACAGGTTTGGCATTAGCGCCGATTCGGAGTGTAACGCCGTAATTTTACGGGGACACCGCCGAGGTGTCCATCCTGCCGGCCGCCCGCTTCCCGGGGCGGGCAAGTAGCCTTCTACCGGTCGAATGCCGTATGATCGCCGCTCATTGGCATTCCCCGCGGGCGTCCGCCACGTCCGTGCGGTGATGCCCATGCCCCGCACCCGAAACCCACTCATCTCGACCCCGGGACATCACGCATGAAGGCGCTATCGCTGCGTCAGCTCAACAAGACCTATGCCGGCGGCGTGGTCGCGCTGCGCGACGTCAACCTCGACGTCGAGCCCGGCGACTTCTTCGGCCTGCTCGGCCCCAACGGCGCCGGCAAATCGACCATCATCGGCATCATCAGCTCGCTGGTACGCAAGACCAGCGGCGAGGTGGAGGTCTTCGGCCACGCCATCGACCGCGACCCCTGGGGGGCGAAGACCAATATCGGCCTCGTGCCCCAGGAGTTCAATTTCAATCACTTCGAGACCGTCAGCCAGATCGTGCTCAACCAGGCCGGCTACTACGGTATTCCGCGGAAGGTGGCGCGTGAACGCGCCGGGCGCTACCTGCGCGAGCTCGGCCTGTGGGGCCGGCGCAACGTGGTCTCGCGGACCCTGTCAGGCGGCATGAAGCGGCGCCTGATGATCGCCCGCGCGCTGATCCACGAGCCGCAGGTGCTGATCCTCGACGAGCCCACCGCGGGCGTGGATATCGAGCTGCGCCGCTCGATGTGGGAGTTTCTGCGCAAGATCAACAGCGAGGGCACCACCATCGTGCTCACGACCCACTACCTCGAGGAGGCGGAGTCGCTGTGCCGCAACATCGCGATCATCGATGACGGGCGCATCATCGAGAACACCAACGTGCGCGCGCTGCTGCGCCGGCTGTCCACGCAGAGCTACATCCTCGACATCGACTGCCCGATCGAGCAGGTACCGAGCATCGAGGGCTACCGTGTGTTGCCGCTCGACGACGGCACCCTGGAGGTGGAGGTCCACGTAGAGCAGGGGCTCAACCCGCTGTTCCGCGCCCTGGACGCCGCCGGCGTCGGTGTGGTGAGTCTCAAGAACAAGGCCAACCGCCTCGAGGAGCTGTTCGTGCGCATGCTCGAACGCAATGCACCCGAGGAGTCCGGCGCCGCCGCGCCGGCGAACCGCTAGGGGGAGATCGCGTGCAACCCGCCTACCTTCAACAGACCCTGGTCGCACTGGCGACCATCGCCCACAAGGAAACCACCCGTTACCTGCGCATCTGGGTGCAGACCCTGGTGCCGCCGGCGATCACCATGTCGCTGTACTTCGTGATCTTCGGCAACCTCATCGGCTCCCGCGTCGGACCGATGGCGGGCTATTCCTACATGCAGTTCATTGCCCCCGGCATCATCATGATGTCGGTGATCACGAACAGCTATTCCAACGTGGTTTCCTCGTTCTTCGGCGCGAAATTCCAGAAACACATCGAGGAGATCCTCGTTTCGCCTACGCCGAACTACACCATCCTGATCGGCTACCTCGCCGGCGGTGTCGGCCGCGGCCTGCTCACCGGGCTGATTGTGACCTTCATCGCCACCGGCTTCGCAGATCTCAGCGTACACAATGTCTGGATCACCGGCTCGGTGGTCTTTCTCACCGCTGTGCTGTTCTCGCTGGGCGGCTTCATCAACGCCGTGTTCGCGCGCAAGTTCGACGACATATCCATCGTGCCCACCTTCGTTCTCACGCCCCTGACCTATCTCGGCGGTGTCTTCTATTCGATCCAGCTGCTGCCGGACTTCTGGCACGGGGTATCGCTGGTGAACCCGATCCTCTACATGGTCAACGCCTTCCGCTACGGGATTCTCGGCACCTCGGACATCCCGATCGGGACCGCGTATGGCATCATCATCCTGTTCATCGTCGGCCTCACCGCATTCAGCCTCTATCTGCTGAACCGCGGCGTGGGGCTGCGGACCTGAGTCCCGGCGGGCCACGCTGTTTGGGAGGACATTGATGGAACTGGAGCGTTCGCCGCTGCTCACCGACCTCTACGAGCTGACGATGCTGCAGACGTACTACGAGCACGGCATGACGCAGCCCGCCGTCTTCGAGCTGTTCCTGCGGCGCTCGCCCCGGCGCGGCTGCTTCCTCGCGGCGGGCCTGGAGCAGACACTGACGTGGCTCGAGGGCCTGCGCTTCGACGAACGCGAACTCGCATGGCTCGACGACAGCGGCCTGTTCAGCGCGGCGTTCATCCGCCGGCTCGCGGACCTGCGTTTCACCGGCGAGGTCCGCGCAATGCCGGAGGGGACGATCTGCTACCCCGAGGAGCCGCTGGTGCAGATCATCGCCCCGCTACCCGAGGCGCAGCTGGTCGAGTCGCGCCTGATGAACATCGTCCACTTCCAGACACTCATCGCCACCAAGGCGCTTCGCTGTGTCGAGGCCGCCGGCGGCCGGCGCGTGGTGGACTTCGGTCTGCGCCGCGCCCACGGCGGCGAGGCCGGTATGTGGGCGGCCCGGGCCTGCTATCTAGCAGGCTTCGGTGCCACCGCCACCACCCTCGCCGGGGCCGCCTACGGGATCCCGGTGACCGGCACCATGGCGCACTCGTTCGTGCTCGCCCACGATGACGAGGCGACCGCCTTCGAGCGCTTCGCCCGCAGTCACCCGGACAACGTCGTCCTGCTCATCGACACCTTCGACGTCGCCGAGGGGGCGCACAAGGCCGTCGCTCTCGGGCACCGGCTCGCCGACAGCGGTATCCGTGTCCAGGGCGTGCGCATCGACAGCGGCGACCTGAGCGCCCACGCCCGCACGGTGCGCCGGATCCTCGACGACGGCGGCCTCACCGACACCCTGATCCTGGTCAGCGGCGGCCTGGACGAGGAGCGCATCGCCGCGATCGTGGCCAGCGGCGCACCGGTGGACGGCTTCGGTGTCGGCTCCAAGGTCGACACCTCCGCCGACGAGCCCTTCCTCGACTCCGCCTACAAGCTCCACCACTTCGGCGAGCGGGCGCGCGCCAAGCATTCCGAGGGCAAGACGGACCTCCCCGGCCTCAAGCAGGTCTACCGCCGGTACGACGACGGCGGCCGATTCGCCGGCGACGTCATTGCACTGGCGGACGAGGGCTACGAGGGTGAGCCGCTGCTGGTGCCGGTGATGCGAAACGGAGAGCGCCTGGACGGCGGTGCGGAAAATGGACTGGAGGCGGCACGGGCACGCACCCGCGAGCAACACGGCCTGCTGCCTCCGGGCGCTGGCGCGCTGGCCGCGCCGGGGGAATCCCCGGTAACGGTCAGCCCGGCCCTGCAACGGCTGGCGGCGCGGACCTAGGCATCCCGCGCCATGCCGGAGGGCCGGTGTGGTGCGGCCCGGCCGCACCACACCGCGGCGGATCACTTGATCCGCAGATCCTCGAGTGAGCGGCCCGCGGCCTCCCATTCCTTGACCCAGACCGGCTTACGGCCGCGACCGGACCAGGTCTTGGTCTCGTCCTCGGGATGGCGGAACTGGGCCGGCGCCTTGCCGCCACTGCGGCGGCGCGTCTGCTTGGTGCCCTGCCCGGCCACCAGCTCGTTGAGATTGAAGCCATAGCGCTCGGCCACCTGCTTCAGCTCCTGCTGCGCCTTTTTCGCGTCGTCACGGCGACGGGACTCCAGCGCCTTGTCGATGTCCTTTTTCAGCTCGCGAAGCTGCTGGGAGTCGTACTTCGAGAGATCCAGATCCGCCATTTTGTTCTTTCCTCTGCAATAACCAGCCAGTGTGTTCGAAAAATTCGCCTCCCCACGCGATAACCGGCCGGCGGTATCCGGGGGTGACGAAATATGACCGTGGCGGCAACACCCCATACTCCCCGTTAAACGATCGAGTGAAGTGCCGGTTTCACGATCCGATCAATCCATGATCGCATATTATTAAATCGCAGACAGAGGCGGGAGACAATTGTAATTTTTTGAGATTGTTCACGTCCTTGAATTCCGACGCCCTGATTTCCATCAATTAGACGAAAAAGGACGAAACGCCCCGGGCATAATGCCGCGGTCCACGCAGGATACGGCTTAATTCGGCACGCGCAGGCGGGCATAATGGGTGCCGCTGATTCGGGGCCGCGCCGTTACGCCTGACCCCGACCACCGCCCAGATGCCGATCACGGAGATACGCCAGATCATGCAAGCCGCCCTGTCCGCGACCCCCGCCGTGCTCACCATCGAACTCGATCCGGAGGTCGTCGCCCGCGGTGCCCGCCCCCCGGAGCCGCTCAGCCGGGACGCCGCCGAGGTCCTCGGCCAGGCCGTCGCCGCCGACCTCCACCGCATTCTCGGCGAGACCGTGACCGAGGCCGGGCTCATCATCGCCGGCGGCCTGTACGACCTCACCGAGCTGCTCCAGCCCGGCCTGCCCATGACCGAGGCCCTGCTGGAGGTCTACCGCGGCAGTCTGCGCGGCGCGCCGTTCACCCCGCACCGGCTGAGCCTGGGCTGCGCCGGCGGGCGCTTTCCGCTGCCGGCAGTGGCGCCGCGCCGCAGCCCGGGCGCCGGCCCGATGCTCGCCCTGCCCTTTGCGCTGGTCGCGCCGGGCCCGACACTCGATACCGTGCGGCAGGTGGTCGAGGAGCGGCTGCTCGAGCGTGGCGCGCCGGCCCTGGCCACGGACCAGGTCGTGCGCCAGCAGTTCGGCCTGGAGCCGGTCAACCTCGCCTACGCGAGCTTTCACGACCTCAGCGCCCTGCTCAAGGTCCAGCTCGAGCACGCCGGGTTCGGATCACTGTGGGCCCTGCTGGAAGGCGCGCTCTACCGCCCGGACGAGCCGGTGGCGATACATACGGAAGAGGGTAATACCTTTCTCGGCCTCCACGGCCGTGCATGGACACCGTTCCTCACCCTGGACGAGTGGGCCCGGCACATGGGCAGCGACGACCCTGCCGGCTACGACGACTGGCTGCGGCGCCAGCGTCAGTACACCGCCGGACTGACGGCCCACGGCGTCGAGGTGACCCCGACGCTCCCGCGTCCGGGGGTGTTCAGTGATAATGCGGAGATGGCCATCACCGTTGCGGATCAGGCCTCGCTGGCGGATACCACACAGCGCCGCGAGCCCCGCGACGGGGACCCGGCCTTCGGGAACGCCACGGCGATCACGCTCACCGAGCAGCGCCTGCCCGGCGTCGGGCCCTTCGCCTACACGGTGCTCGCCCAGCGCGATGACGGCGCCATCGCCTATCTGGGTAACGACTACCCGATGGCGCCCGAGGCGGTGCCGGCGATCCAGGCCCACTGGCGGGAACGCGCCGAGGCCCTCGGCGCGGGCTTCCACGTGGAGCAGCCGGCCACGGCGGTCACCGGCGGCGAGCCGCCGCAGCTCATGCCCTGGCTCGATTACCAGGGCAGCGCCTGAGCGGGCGGGTCAGGGGTTGAGCAAGGTATGGTGCCAGGCGCTGTCCTCGCACCAGAAGCGCTCGCGGTGATGTAGCCGGCCGTTGCGCCCGGACCAGAACTCGATCATCTCCGGAACCAGGCGGTAGCCGCTCCAGTGCGGCGGCCGCGGCACTTCCCCGTCGGGATAGCGCTCCTCATAGTGGCGGACACGTTCGTCGAGCTCGGCACGGGTAGTCAGCGGCTCCGACTGGTGGGACGCCCAGGCCCCGATCTGGCTGAGCCGCGGGCGTGACGCGAAGTAGGCGTCCGCCTCGGCGTCCGTGACGGGCTTGACCGGCCCCTCCACGAGCACCTGCGCGAGTAACGGCTGCCAGAAGAAGGTCAGCGCTGCGACCGGATTCTCGGCGAGCTGCCGGCCCTTGCGCGAGCGCGTGTTGGTGTAGAACACGAAGCCGTCCTCATCCACCTGCTTGAGCAGCACGATACGCGCCGAGGGCCGCCCGTCCGCACCCGCGGTGGCCAGGGTCATCGCCGTAGGCTCGCCCACGGCCTCGTGGGCCCGCGCCCGGTCGAACCACTCCCGGAACTGGGCCAGCGCCCGCTCAAAGGTCTTATCGCTCATAGATCCTCGCTGTCTGCTGACTCGGCTGTGGAATCGGCCGGCTCCACGTGCAGGCGCAGTCCGTCGACGGCAACCACGCGCACCGGCGCGCCGGCGGTCATCGGCGTGTCGCAGTCGGCCCGCCAGAGCTCGCCGAACACGCGGACGTGACCCGCCCCGGGGAAGCCGCTGACAACCCGCCCGCGGGCGCCAACGAGCTGCTGCTGCCCGGAGACCACCGGGCGGCGGTACGCCCGCGCCGCGAGCGTACCGGTCGCGAACAGCAGTATCGCGCTACCCAGGGCCACACCGACCACCAGCGCCAACGATAACCGAAATCCCGGCGCCTCCGTGTCGAATAACATCAAGGAACCGGCGACGAACGCCACCGCGCCGCCCAGGCCGAGGATTCCGAACGAAGGCGCGAATGCCTCCGCGAGCATGAGACCGACCCCGAGCAGGATCAGCCCGAGCCCGGCATAGCTCACCGGCAGCACCTGCAGCGCGTACAGCGCCAGCAGCAGCGCGATGCCGCCGATCACGCCGGGCACCACCGCGCCGGGGTTGGCGAGCTCGAAGATCAGCCCGTAGATGCCGATGAGCATGAGGATATAGGCGAAATTGGGATGGGCGATAGCCGCCAGCAGCCGGGTCCGCCAGTCCGGGCTGCGGTCCACGACCGTGGCGCCACGGGTGTGCAGCGTCCGCTCGCCGGCGGCGGTCTCCACGCGCCGGCCGTCCAGGGTGGCGAGGAGCTCGTCGCGGTTGCCGGCGAGGAGCTCGACCACCCCGGCCTCGCGGGCGGCGCCGGCCTCCAGGCTGGCACCCTCGCGCACCGCCTTCTCCGCCCAGTCGCCGTTACGCCCGCGCAGCTCCGCCAGGCCGCGGATGTAGGCGACGGCGTCGTTCACCATCTTCCGGTGCAGCGCATCCCCGTCGCCGCTCCCGCCCTCGTCACCCGAGGGCGTGGCACCGCCGCCACCGAGACGCACCGGGGTCGCTGCCCCGAGGTTCGTCGCCGGGGCCATCGCGGCGACATGGGAGGCATAGAGGATATAGGTCCCCGCGCTGGCCGCGCGGGCCCCGGCAGGGGCGACCCAGGCAACGACCGGCGTGCGCGCGGCGAGGATCCTCTGCACGATCCCGCGCATGGCCTGGTCCAGCCCGCCGGGCGTGTCCAGGCGCAGGATGACCGCCTCGACGCCGGCCTCGTCCGCGGCCGTTATCTCCTCGTCCACGTAGGCGGAGGTGACCGGCCCGATCGGCCCCTCGACCGACAACTCCCAGACAGTGGACGCCGCCGCACGCCCGGCTGCCGCAAGGGCGAGCACGGTGAGGACCATTGCGATCAGGGCTGTACGACGACAGGCTTTCATGCCCCAATGATGGCACACGCGGCGCCGTCGGGTGCGGATATGACAGGGGCCGGAAAAACAAAACCCCCGGACGATACCGGGGGTCGGGTCCGCGAAGGGCGGCGGCAGGCGCCCGCCCTGCGGCCTCAGCCCACGGGGACGGGCTGATCGAAGGAGATCGGGGCGTCCTCGACCTCGTCGAAGGTCACGGCCTCCCAGGCATCCGCCTCCTGGAGCAGACGCCGGAGCAGGCGGTTGTTCAGTGCGTGGCCGGACTTGTAACCGGTGAAGGAGCCGACCAGGCTATGGCCGAGGAGGTAGAGATCGCCGATGGCGTCGAGGATCTTGTGCTTGACGAACTCATCGGCGTAACGAAGCCCGTCCTCATTGAGTACGCGATAGTCGTCCACCACGATCGCATTGTCGAGGCTACCGCCAAGCGCGAGATTGTTCTGCTGCAGGTACTCGATGTCCCGCATGAAGCCGAAGGTCCGCGCGCGACTCACCTCCTTGACGAAGGAGGTCGAGGAGAAATCGAACTCCGCGCGCTGGAGACCGTCGCTGAAGATGGGGTGATCGAACTCCAGGGTGAAGCCCACCTTGAAGCCGTCGAACGGCTCGAAGGCGACCCACTTGTCCCCTTCCTCGATGCGAACGGGGCGCTTGATCCGGATGAACCGCTTGGCGGCATTCTGCTCCTGCACGCCCGCGGAGCGGATCAGGAACACGAACGGGCCGGCGCTGCCGTCCATGATCGGCACCTCGGGGGCGGAGAGATCGACATAGGCGTTGTCGATCCCGAGGCCCGCCAGGGCCGAGAGGAGATGCTCCACGGTGGAGATACGCACACCGTCTTGGATCAGGCACGTGGAAAGCTGGGTGTCGCCGACGTTTTCCGGGTGGGCGCGAACCTCCACGGGCTCATCGAAATCGACACGGCGGAACACGATGCCGGTATCCGGTGCGGCCGGTCGCAGCGTGAGATAGACCTTCTCGCCCGTGTGCAGGCCGACACCCGTGGCACGGATGCTGTTCTTGAGCGTTCGCTGGCGGATCATTCGCTTGAGCTTCCCCCGGTGGCGCCGCGGTGGAGAGGGACATCCGTGCCGGCGCGTACGCAGATGCGGCCCGATACATTACGCAGACACATAATCACGCTAATTTAACAGACCGGTCCATAATTGTACACCTGGAAGGGAACGAGTTTCGTTCTCTTCCCCCAGAACGGGCCGGGTCCGCAAGGGGACCCGGCCAAGCGCTCGGAGAGACGACACTCAGGACAATTCGAGCCGGCCCGCCGCCTAGTCCGCCTGGCGGCGCAGGAAGGCCGGGATGTCGAGATAGTCCATGTCGCCCTCGTCCTGGCCCGACGGCCGGTCATTGGCCGCCTTCTTGCGAATCACCGTCGGACGATCGAGCTGCTGGTAGTCCACCTCGCCGGTCGAAGACCGCGCGACCGTGCGGGGCGCCTCCGCCGGCGTCTCGGCGGCGGGCTGGCCGGCACCGAGGCCGGTGGCAACCACCGTCACGCGCAGTTCGTTCTCGAGCTCCGGGTCGATGACGGTGCCCACGACCACCGTCGCGTCGTCGGAGGAGAACTCCTTGACCGTGTTGCCGACCTCCTCGAACTCGCCGATGGACAGATCCATGCCGGCGGTGACGTTGACCAGAATGCCCCGGGCGCCGGAGATGTTGGTGTCCTCGAGCAGTGGCGAAGCGATGGCCCGCTCCGCGGCCTCGCGTGCACGGCCTTCCCCGGAGGCGTAGCCCGAGCCCATCACGGCCATGCCCATCTCGGACATGATCGTGCGCACGTCGGCGAAGTCGACGTTGATCAGCCCGGGGCGGGTGATCAGCTCGGCGATGCCCTTGACCGCACCGAGAAGCACGTCGTTCGCGGATTTGAAGGCGTTAAGCAGCGTCAGCTCCTTGCCCAGCACCGAGAGCAGCTTCTCGTTGGGGATGGTGATCAGCGAGTCGACCTGGCGGCCGAGCTCCTTGATGCCCTCCTGCGCGACGCCCAGACGCTTGCCGCCCTCGAAGGGGAACGGCTTGGTCACCACGGCGACCGTGAGGATGTTCATCTCCTTGGCGACCTCGGCGACCACCGGCGCCGCCCCGGTGCCGGTGCCACCACCCATGCCGGCGGTAATGAAGACCATGTCGGCCCCGTCAAGGACCTCGGCGATGCGGTCGCGGTCCTCCATCGCGGCCTCGCGGCCCACCGTCGGGTCGGCGCCGGCGCCGAGGCCCTTGGTGATGTTCGCCCCGAGCTGGAGCGTGGTCTTCGCGGAGGTGTTGCGCAGTGCCTGGGCGTCGGTGTTGGCGCAGATGAAGTCCACGCCCTCGACGTCGGCGGACACCATGTGCTGGACGGCGTTGCCGCCACCGCCGCCGACACCGATCACCTTGATTACGGCGTTCTGGCTGAACGAATCCATGAGCTCGAATTTCATGTCGCGTCTCCTTTCCATTCGCAGCGTTTCAGCTGTTGTTCTGCTCTACCCGTGCCTCGTCAAAGATTCCCCTGGAACCACCCCTTCATGCGCGTCCAAAGCTGGTTGAATGCGCCACCCTCCGCCGTCTCGTCGGCGGGGAGTCCATGCCCGGCGTGGCGCTGCCGGCTGCCGAAAAGCAGCAACCCCGTTCCTGTCGCGTGGATGGGATTGCGCACGACGTCGGTGAGACCGGTGACACCCTGGGGCAGACCCAGGCGCACCGGCATGTGGAAGACTTCCTCGGCGAGCTCCACGGCGCCCTCCATCTTCGAGCTCCCGCCCGTGAGCACGACGCCCGCGGCCATGAGGTCCTCGAAGCCGCTGCGCCGCAACTCGTTCTGCACCAGCGTCATCAGCTCCTCGTAGCGGGGTTCGATCACCTCCGCGAGGGTCTGGCGCGAGAGCCGCCTCGGGGGCCGGTCGCCCACCGAGGGGACCTCTATGGTCTCCTCCGGACTCGCGAGCTGGGAGAGCGCGCAGGCGTACTTCACCTTGATCTCCTCGGCGTGCTGCGTGGGGGTACGCAGCGCCACGGCGATGTCGTTGGTGACCTGGTCGCCGGCGATGGGGATAACGGCGGTGTGCCGGATCGCGCCCTCGGTGAATACCGCGATGTCGGTGGTGCCGCCGCCGATGTCCACCAGGCACACGCCGAGCTCCTTCTCGTCCTCGGTGAGAACCGCCTGCGCGGAGGCGAGCTGCTCGAGGATGATGTCGTCGACGTCCAGCCCGCAGCGGCGCACGCACTTGACGATGTTCTGCGCCGCGCTGACCGCGCCCGTGACCATGTGCACCTTCGCCTCCAGGCGCACCCCGGACATGCCCACGGGCTCACGGATGCCCTCCTGGCTGTCGATGATGAATTCCTGGGGCAGGATATGGATGATGCGCTGGTCCGCCGGGATGGCGACCGCGCGGGCAGCGTCGATGACGCGGTCCACGTCCCCCTGGGAGACCTCGCGATCCCGGATGGCGACGATCCCGTGGGAGTTCAGGGAGCGCACGTGGGAGCCCGCGATGCCGGCGTAGACCGAGTGGATCTCGCAGCCGGCCATCAGCTCGGCCTCCTCCACCGCGCGCTGGATGGACTGCACGGTGGACTCGATGTTGACCACCACGCCCTTCTTCATCCCCCGCGAGGGATGCGAGCCGATGCCCACGACCTCCAGCTCGCCGGTATCCTTGAGCGCACCGACGATGGCGACCACCTTCGAGGTGCCCACGTCCAGGCCCACCAGCAGATTGCTGTCCTGCTTGCGACTCATCGCTTGGAATCCCCTCCGGTTGTCGGTTCCGAGGCCGGCGGTCCCCATTCCACCGCCAGGCCGTTCGGGTAGCGCAGATCCACGGCGGCAATGGCGCGGTCACCGGCGCGGCGTTGCACCGCCGGCCACGCTGCGAGCAGCCGCTGCAGGCGCTCGTCGAAGTCGTCCCGCCCGAAACGCAGGCGCATGCCGTTGTCCAGCCGCGCGACCCAGGCGCGGCGCTTGTCCAGGGTCAGGGCCACCGGCCGGCCCAGCTCGCCCAGGGCCTCGCGCAGCTGCTCGAAGCGCGCCCACACCAGCGACGCGCTACCCGCCGGCCCGCCGAGCTGCGGCAGTCCCTCGGGACGCTGCGGCGGAGTGAAACGCTCGCCCTTGGCGGAGAGCACGCCACGCTCGCCCCAGGCGGCGATGGGCTCGTGCTCCTGCACGCGGATCCGCAGCCCGGTGGGCCAGACCCGCCAGACCGCGGCGCTGGCGACCCACGGCAGGGCGGTTACCGCGTCGCGGATGGCGTCCAGGTCCACGAACAGCAGACCGTCACCCAGGTGCGGCGCCACGGCGGCACGCAGGTCCGCGTCCGCCACGTGGGCCAGGTCGCCCTCCAGACGCACCGCCTGGACGGGAAACGGGTCACTGCGGCGCAGGTGCGACCAGAACAGCGACGCGCCGGCGGCGACCATCACGGCCAGCACCGCACCGACGAGCCATCGCGTCGGTGTCCGCCGCCGGCCGGCGCCGCCGTCGACGCCGACCGGCCCGTTCATGCCCATGACCGCGCTCATCGCTCCCCGCCCCTCGCGCGGCTGGTGGCAAGGATCCGCCAGACCAGCTCACCCATGTCCAGCCCGGCCACCCGCGCCGCCGCGGGTACCAGGGAGTGGTCGGTCATGCCCGGCACGGTGTTGACCTCGAGCAGCCAGAACCGCCCGTCGCCGTCGCGCATCAGGTCCACGCGCCCCCAGCCTTCGGCTCCCGTCGCCTCGAAGGCGGACAGCGCCAGTTCGCCCAGGGCCCGCTCGGTGTCCGCCGGCAGACCGCAGGGGCAGTGCATGCGGGTATCCTCGGCGACATACTTGGCGTCGAAGTCGTAGAACCCGCGGGCCGACTCGATACGGATCGCCGGCAGGCACTCGCCGTCGAGGACCGCGACGGTGTATTCCTCGCCGGTGATCCAGCGCTCGGCGAACACCGCGGTGTCGTAGTCCGCGGCCCGGATCCAGGCCGCCTCCAGACCGTCGCGCTCGCCCACCCGGGACATGCCCAGGCTCGAGCCCTCGTTCGCCGGCTTGACCATCAGCGGCAGGCCCAGCTCGTCGACCACGCCGTCCCAGTCGGTGGCGTGGCCGAGCATGCGGAACGGCGGCGTCGCCAGGTCCAGGCCGCGCCAGATGAGCTTGGTGCGCAGCTTGTCCATCGCCACCGCCGAGCCGAGCACCCCACTACCCGTGTAGGGGATGCCCAGGGTCTCGAGGGCGCCCTGAATGGCACCGTCCTCGCCGCCGCGCCCGTGCAGCGCGACCAGGGCGCGGTCGAAGCCGAGCAGGTCCGGCAGTGCCCGGTCGCGCGGGTCGAAGGCATGGGCATCGACGCCGCGGCCGCGCAGCGCCTCCAGGATCGCCGCCCCACTCTTGAGCGAGATATCGCGCTCGGCGGACCAGCCGCCCATGAGCACGGCCACCCGGCCCGCATCGGCGGCGCTCTGCCACGTATGCTCAGTCATGACGCGCCTCCTCCCCGATGATGCGTACCTCCGGCTGCAGCGAGACACCGAAGCGCTCGCGCACGCACGCGGCGACATGACCGATCAGCGTTTCTATGTCCGCCGCGGTGGCCTCGCCGGTGTTGATGATGAAGTTCGCGTGTTTGTCGCTGACCCGCGCACCGCCGATGGCATGGCCCTTCAGGCCCGCCGCCTCGATCAGCCGCGCGGCGTGATCCCCGGGCGGGTTGCGGAACACCGAGCCGCAGCTCGCCTGCCCCATGGGTTGGCGCGCCGCGCGCTCGGCGAGAAGCTCGCGCACCCGATCGGCGAGCGCGGCGTTGTCGCCCCCCGGGGCGAATGCGAGACGCGCCCCCAGGAACCACTCGCCCGTCGGACCGGCCACACTGCGGTATCCGATCTCGAACTCCGAGCACGCCCGCCAGCGCCGCCCGCCGGCGTGGTCGACGGTCTCGACCTCGAGCACGTGGGCCCAGGTCTCGCCGCCCCACGCCCCGGCATTCATGGTCAGCGCGCCACCGAGCATCCCCGGGATGCCCGCAAAGAACTCCGCACCCACCAGCCCTGCCCGCCCGCAGGCCCGGGCGAGCTTGGCACAGGGCACCCCGGCCCCGGCCGTTACCTCGCCGGAGGCCTCCACATCCAGCCCCGCCAGCCCGCGGCCGGCCTGGATGACGACACCCGGCAGCCCTCCGTCGCGGACCAGCAGGTTGCTGCCGAGCCCCACCCAGTGCACCGGCGTGTCCGCCGGCAGCGCGGCGAGGAAACGGCACAGGTCGTCCGCATCCGCCGGGCGGTAGAGCCACTCCGCCGGCCCCCCGACCCGCCACGAGGTATGCCGGGCCATGGGCTCGTCGTGCAGGAGCTGGCCGGCCGTGCGGGTCATGCGCGCTCCTCCCCGTCACCGAACCGGGCGACCAGCGCCGGCGCGACGCCGCCGATGCTGCCCGCGCCCAGGGTGATCAGCAGGTCGCCGTCCCGGACCACGTCCGGGACCAGCGCACCCAGCTCCTCGACATCCGCGGCGAACACCGGATTCACCTGGCCCCGGGCACGCACGGCCCGGCACAGCGAGGCGCCGTCGACACCGGGCAGCGGCGCCTCGCCGGCGGCGTAGACCTCGCTGATCAGCAGCGCGTCCGCCTCCGAGAGCGCCCGCGCGAACTCGTCGAACAGCTCCTGGGTGCGGCTGTAGCGGTGCGGCTGGAACGCCACCACCAGTCGCCGCCCGGGCCAGCCCTCACGCACCGCGTGGATCACCGCGGCGATCTCCCGCGGGTGATGGGCATAGTCGTCCACCAGCAGCGCGCGGCCGCCGGGCAGCGCCAGCTCACCGTAGACCTGGAAACGCCGGCCGATGCCCTGGAAGTGCGCCAGCGCCCGCTGCATCGCCTCCTGCGGGATCTCCAGCTCGGCGGCGATGGCGATCGCCGCCAGCGCGTTCTGGGCGTTATGCCGGCCGGGCAGGTTGAGCGTAACCTCGAAGGGCTCGCCGTCCTCCACGGTGACCGTGAAGCGCGTGGCGATGCCGTCCTGACGGATATCGGTGGCGCGCACGTCGGCGTCCTCGGCGAAGCCGTAGGTCCGTACCGGGCAGGTCACCCGGTCCACGAGCTCGCGCACCTGCGGGTCGTCGATGCACATCACCGCCAGTCCGTAGAAGGGCAGGTGGTGCAGGAACTCCAGGAACGTCCCGCGCAGGCGCTGGAAATCGCCCTCGTAGGTGCCGAGATGGTCGGCGTCGACATTGGTCACCGCCGCGATCATCGGCTTGAGGTAGAGGAACGAGGCGTCGCTCTCGTCCGCCTCCGCCACCAGGTAGCGCCCGGCGCCGAGACGGGCGTGACTGGCCGCGCTGTTGAGCCGGCCACCGATGACGAAGGTCGGGTCCTGGCCACCCTCGGCGAGGATGCTCGCCACCAGGCTGGTGGTCGTGGTCTTGCCGTGGGTGCCGGCAACCGCGATCCCGAAGCGGAAACGCATCAGCTCCGCGAGCATCTCCGCGCGGGGCACCACCGGCAGCCGACGGCGCCGCGCCGCCTGCACCTCCGGGTTGTCCTCGCCCACCGCGGAGCTGATCACCACCGCGTCCGCGGCGGCGACGTGACCGGCGTCGTGACCGATGTAGACCGTCACCCCGAGACCGGCCAGCCGGCGCGTGATCGCATTCTCGCGCAGATCCGAGCCGGTGACCGTATAGCCGAGGTTGCACAGCACCTCGGCGATGCCGCCCATACCGGCGCCACCGATACCCACGAAATGCAGGTGTCGCACCCGGCCCATCGCGCCCGGCGCGTTCGGGTCCATGGCACCCTGCGGCATATCGCTCATGCCCCTACCTCCAGACAGACATCCGCCACCGCGCGCGCCGCATCCGGCCGGCCCTTCTCCCGGGCCCGGACGGCCATGGCGCGAAGACGATCGCGGTCGCCAAGCAGTTCCGAGAGCACCCGCTCCAGCGCCCCCCGCGCGAGCTCCGGCTCGCGCAGCATGAAGGCCGCCCCCGCGTCCACCAGGAACGCCGCATTCGCCGCCTGGTGGTCGTCCACCGCGTACGGATACGGCACCAGCACCGCCGCGCAGCCCGCCGCAGCGAGCTCCGCGACCGTGAGCGCACCGGCGCGGCAGATCACCAGGTCCGCCCAGGCGTAGGCGGCGGCCATGTCCTCGATGAACGGCATGACCTCGGCGTCCACTTCCGCCTGCTCGTAGGCCTGGCGGGCGACCGCGAGGGTGCGTTCGCCGGCCTGGTGCCGGACCTCAGGGCGCACCCCGCCCGGCAGGCCCGCAAGCACGCGGGGCACGGTCTCGTTGAGGGCCCGGGCACCGAGGCTGCCGCCGAGCACCAGCACCCGCACCGGTCCCTCGCGGCCGGCGAGACGCTCCTGCGGCGGCGCCACCGCGGCGACCGCGGCGCGTACCGGGTTGCCCACGAAGCGCGCTGCCGGCGCCCCCGGGAACGGACGGTCGAAACCGGTGAGCACCTGCGCCGCCATCCGGGCGAGGCGCTGGTTGGTCATGCCGGCGACGGCGTTCTGCTCATGGATGATCAGCGGCCGGCGCAGGAGCCAGGCGGCGATCGCCCCCGGCCCGCTGGCATAGCCGCCCATGCCGAGTACCGCGCGCGGCGAGCGCCGCCGCACCGCGGCGAGCGCCTGGAGCAGCGCCCGCAGGAGCATCCATGGCGCGGTCAGCGTGTCCCGCAGGCCGCGGCCGCGCAGCGCGCGCACGGTCACCGGCTCGAAGGGGATGCCAGCATTGCCGGCCACCCGCGCCTCCAGCCCGTGGGGCGTGCCCATCCACACCACCAGAACATCCGCCTCGCGCAAGGCCTCCGCCACCGCCAGGGCCGGGAACACGTGGCCGCCGGTACCGCCGGCGGTGATGATCACGGGCGCCGTCATGCCGCGACCCTCCCCGGCTCGTCCGTGGCCGCGGCCGCCGCGGCCCGACGCTCCCAGTCGACCCGGAGCACGAGCCCCACAGCGGCGAGGGTGACGACCAGGCTGCTCCCGCCATAGCTCATCAGCGGCAGGGTCAGGCCCTTGGTCGGCAGCAGGCCGAGGTTCACGCCCATGTTGATGAACGCCTGCGCCCCCAGCCAGAAGCCGACGCCCCAGCATACGTACGCGCCGAACGGCCGGCCCTCGTTGAACGCAGCCACGCCGATGCGCAGGATGCGCCAGACCATGAACGTGAACAGCGCCACCACCGCCGTCACGCCGAGGACGCCGAGCTCCTCGGCGAGCACGGAGAAGAGGAAGTCCGTGTGCGCCTCGGGCAGATAGAACAGCTTCTGCACGCTGTTGCCGAGCCCCACCCCGAACCAGCCGCCGCGGCCCACCGCGATGAGCGCCTGGGTGAGCTGGAAACCGCTGTCGAACGGGTCCGCCCAGGGGTTGAGAAAGCCGGTCAGTCGCTCCCAGCGGTACGGCGAGCTGACGATCAGCCCGGCCGCGGCAATGACGCCCAGGGCGGCCAGCAGCAGCATGCGGGACAGCGGCGCCCCGCCCAGGAACAGCACCACCGCACCGGTGGCGAGGATCACCGCGGCGCCGCCGAAATCCGGCTCCATGAGCAGCAGGCCCGCCACCAGCGCCAGGATCGCCACCGGCACCAGGAATCCGCTGAAGCGTGTGCGCAGTGCCTCGCCCCGGCGTACCACATAGCCGGCGAGATAGATCAGCACCCCGAGCTTGGCGACTTCGGAGACCTGCAGGTTGACCACACCGAGGGGCAGCCAGCGCACCGCGCCGTTGACCTCGCGGCCGACCCCGGGCAGCAGCACGACGACCAGCAGCAGCAGGCTCACGCCGAGCAGCCCCGGTCCGGCCGCCTCCAGGTCGGTGGTGCGGACCAGCATCAGCCCGAGGGTGACGACGATCACCCCCATGACGGTAAAGAACCCCTGGCGATAGAACAGCGAGAGGGCGGCCCCGGTCTCGCGCTCGGCCACGGCCATGGATGCCGAGGCGACCATGACCAGACCGAAAACCAGCAGCACCCCCACCGTCGCCACCAGCGGCCAGTCCAGCGCGGCCGGGATATCCCGCCCCTGCGGCGTGAATCGGGCCAGGGCGCGCTCAATCATGGCTCAGCCCCTCCACGCACGCCTGGAACGCACGTCCGCGCTCGGCATAGTCCGTGAACATGTCCTGGCTGGCGCACGCCGGGCTCAGGACCACCGCGTCCCCGGGACGGCTCAGTGCCGCCGCCCGGTGCACGGCCCCGTCCATATCCACCGCGGTCTCCACGGGGCAGACATCCGCCAGCACCGCCGCGATCGCCGCCGCATCGGTGCCGATGAGCACCGCAGCGCGAACCCGGCCGCGCAGGGCCGCCGCCAGCGGTGCGAAATCCTGGTCCTTCCCCTGACCGCCGGCGATGAGCACCAGCGGCTGCGCGATCCCGGAGACGGCGGAGACCGTGGCACCGACATTGGTGCCCTTGGAATCGTCGTAGTAGTCACGACCGGCCACGTGGGCGATGTGCGCCATGCGGTGCGGCAGCCCGCGGTAACGCGACAGGGCGCGGGCCATCGCCGCCCAGGCCAGGCCGATGGCGTCACCCAGCGCCAGCGCGGCCAGGGCGTTGGCACGGTTGTGCGTGCCCGGCAGCGCCAGCGCCTCCACCGGTGCGCACGGGCTGTGGCCGCGGGTGAAACGGCCGTCGGCAATCCCCCAGTCACAGCCCTGCGGCCGCCCCGTGGTAAAGCCCACGGAGTGCGGACCGTGGGCCATGGCGGCGACCACCCGATCGTCGCGGTTGATCACGGCGGTCGCCGCGCGCTCGTAGATCCGCGCCTTGGTGGCCGCGTAGTCGCCCAGCCCGTCGTAGCGGTCCATGTGATCGGCGCTGACGTTGAGTACCACCGATGCCGCCGGCGCCAGGCTGGTGACGGTCTCGAGCTGGAAACTGGAGAGCTCGAGGACGTAATAGTTCGGGACCGGACGCTCGAGCAGTGCCAGCGCCGCAGGCCCCAGGTTTCCGCCCGCCGCGGCATTCAGCCCCGCCTCCTGGATCATCGCGGCGACGAGCGTGGTTACCGTGCTCTTGCCGTTGGAACCGGTGACAGCGATCACCGGGGCCTCGGCCGCGCGGGCGAACAGCTCGATCTCGCCGATCACCTCCACGCCGGCGGCCCGGGCAGCGGCGATCGCCGGCACCCTGGGATCGACCCCGGGGCTCAGGACCACGGTGTCGCCCCCCCGCAGCAGCGCGGCATCGAGGTCACCGACGGCCTGGATGATCTCCGGGTGCTCGTCACGCAGCCGGGCCGCATACGGCGGCTCGGCACGTGTATCCGTTACCGCCACCCGCCAGCCCTGGCGCCGGAGATGGCGCGCACAGGCGTAGCCGGTCTCGCCGAGGCCGACCACCGTCGCGCGGCGCGCGTTCTCCGGGTTGTGGTCCTTTATTGCCATCATCAGCGCAGCTTCAGTGTTGCCAGACCGATGAGCACGAGCACGACCGTGATGATCCAGAACCGCACGATGACCCGCGGCTCCGGCCAGCCCTTGAGCTCGAAGTGGTGATGCAACGGCGCCATGCGGAAGATCCTCCGCCCGGTAAGCCGGTACGAGGCCACCTGCAGCATCACCGAGACCGTCTCGACGACGAACACGCCGCCCATGATGAACAGCACCAGCTCCTGGCGGACGACCACCGCGATGGTGCCCAGGGCCGCCCCCAGCGCAAGCGCGCCGACGTCGCCCATGAACACCTGCGCCGGGTACGTGTTGAACCAGAGAAAGCCCAGCCCCGCCCCCACCAGGGCACCGCAGAACACCACGACCTCGCCGACGCCGTGGATGAACGGGATGCCGAGGTAGGTGGCGAAGTTGGCATGGCCGGTGGCGTAGGCGAAAACGCCCAGTGCGCCGCCCACGAGCACGCTGGGCAGGATCGCGAGGCCGTCGAGGCCATCGGTGAGGTTGACCGCATTGGAGCTGCCCACGATCACGAAATACGCCAGCGGCAGAAACAGCCAGCCCAGCGGCAGCACGACGCTCTTGAAGAAGGGCACGATCAGCGAGGTCTCCACCGGCGTCTGCGCGCTGGTGAACAGCACCAGCGCGGCCACCAGGCCGACCGCGGACTGCGCCAGGTACTTCGCCCGGGCGGACAGGCCGTGGCTGCTGCCGCGGGTGAGCTTGAGCCAGTCGTCGGCGCCGCCGATGACGCCGAACGCCAGGGTGACCAGCAGTACCATCCACACGAAGCGGTTGGTGAGGTCGCTCCACAGCACCGTGGCCACGGCGATCCCCACCAGGATCAGCGCACCGCCCATGGTGGGTGTGCCTGCCTTGGAGAGATGGGTCTGGGGGCCGTCCTCGCGGACGTACTGCCCGATCTGGTAACGCACCAGACGGCGGATCAGGACCGGGCCGACGAGCAGCGCAATACCGAGCGCGGTGAGCGTGCCGAGGATGGCCCTGAACGTGAGGTACTGGAACACGTTGAAGCCGCTGTAGAAGCCCTCGAGCCAGTTCGCCAGTGCCAGCAGCATGGTCACGCCCCCCCTGCGATGCCGTAGCGCTGCCTCAGCGCCTCGCAGACGCGCTCCATCGCCGCGGAGCGCGACCCCTTCACGAGCACACGCACGCCGGCGCGCCAGTCGCGGGCCATGGTGTCGACCAGCGCAGCGACGTCATCGAAGGACCCGCCGCCCTCGCCGAACGCCGCCGCGGCCTCCGCGGCCAGCGGCCCGAGGGCGAACACCCGCTCGATACCCGCCCGGCGCATGGCTTCGCCGGCCTCGGCGTGCAGCCGCCCGGCCGACTCGCCGAGCTCGCCCATGTCGCCGAGCACCACCCAGGCCGGCGGTGTCTGCGCGAGCACCTCGACCGCGGCGCCCAGCGACCGGGGGTTGGCGTTGTAGCTGTCGTCAATGAGGATCACACCGCCCTGCAGGACCTCCTCGCTCCAGCGCCCCGGCACCGACGCCATGCGCTCGAGCCCCGGCACGATCCAGGCCGGCGAGGCGCCGGCGGCGAGCGCGGTCGCGGCCGCCGCCGCCGCGTTGAGCCGGTTGTGCGCACCGGGCAGCGGCAGGCGCACCCGCAGGTGCTCGCCGCCAGGCAGGACCAGGATCGTGGTGCCGTCCGCCTCCGCGGTGGCACGAATGTCAGCATCCCCTCGAGTTCCGAACATCACGCTGCGTCGTCCGTCCGCCAGTTGCCGCCAAAGCGGCGCATAATCGTCGTCGGCATTGATCACCGCAACCCCGTCACGCGCGATCCCGGCAAACAGTTCACCCTTTGCCCGGGCCACGCCGGCGATGTCTCCGAACCCCGACAGGTGCGCCGGCCCGGCATTGGTCACCACCCCCACGTCCGGCGCGGCGAGCGCCGCCAGCCGGGCGATGTCCCCGGGGGCATTGGCCCCCATCTCGATCACCGCGTAGCGGTGCCCGGCGTTGAGCCGGCACAGCGTCAGCGGCACGCCCAGGTCGTTGTTGAGGTTGCCGCGGGTGGCGAGCGTCTCCGCCCCCTGCGAGAGGATCGCGGCGATCATCTCCTTGACCGTGGTCTTGCCGTTGGAGCCGGTCACACCGATCACGGTCGCCGGCGCCTGGGCCCGCACCCGGGCACCGAGGCGCGCCAGCGTGGCGGCCGGATCCTCGACCACCCACTGCGGCAGCGGGTCGTCCACCACCCGGGCCACCAGCGCGGCGGCGGCGCCCGCGGCCCGGGCAGAAGCGATGAAATCGTGGCCGTCGACGTGGCGCCCCGGCAGCGCCACGAACAGCGTGCCCTCGCCGGCGATGCGGGAATCGATGACCACGCCGGTGACGATGGCGTCGGCGCCGCGGTGGCGCCCCTCACCGAGGGCCACCACGAGCTGCGAGAGCTTCACCGGCTCCATGGGCCCTCCCCGGCGGCCAGCGCCGCCTCGACCGCCTCGCGGTCGCTGAAGGCACGTACCTCATCACCCACGATCTGGTAGGCCTCGTGCCCCTTGCCGGCCACCAGCACGACGTCGCCGGCGTGTGCACCGACCACCGCCGTGCGGATGGCCTCGCCACGGTCCGGGATGGCCCGGGCCGCGTCCGGGGCCGGCAAACCGGCCCGGATCGCGTCTATGATCGACTCCGGGGGCTCGCCCCGGGGATTGTCGCTGGTGAGGATCACGTGGTCGGCGAGACCGGCTGCCGCCCGGCCCATCGGCGCACGCTTGCCGGTATCCCGGTCACCGCCGCAGCCGAACACGCACCACAGCGCCCCCGCGCAGTGCTGCCGGGAGGCGGCGAGGGCGGCCTCCAGCGCCGCGGGGGTGTGGGCGTAGTCGACGATGACCAGCGGCCGGTCACCGCCGCCGAGCGCCTGCATGCGGCCCGGGACCGGCCGGCAGGCGGCGAGCGTCGCAGCGATCGATCCGGCAGGTTCGCCCAGGGCCAGCAGCACCCCGGCCGTGGCCAGGAGATTGGCGACGTTGAACAGCCCGAAGACCGGGACCGCCACGTCGACGGCATCGCCGTCGATATCCAGGGTGAACGCCAGCCCCTCGTCACCGGCATGCACCCCGCGGGCCCGGATTCGGGCGCCAGGCGCATCAGCGAGGCTGTAACCGATCACCGCCGCCCCGGTACGCGCCGCCATATCCCGGCCGAAGGCATCGTCGAGGTTGAGCACGGCGGCCGCCGGCTCCGTGTCCAGGAACAGCCGCGCCTTGGCAGCGGCATAGGCCGCGTCGCTGCCGTGATAGTCGAGATGGTCACGGCTCAGATTGGTGAGCACCGCCACCTCGAAATCGAGGCCCTGCGTACGGTCCTGGTCAAGGGCATGGGAGGAGACCTCCATGGCGACCCCCTCGACCCCGTCGTCGACGAGCGCGGCGAGGCGGCGCTGCAGACCCACCACATCCGGCGTGGTATGGCGCGTCTCCCGCAGTGCACCAGGCCGGCCCCAGCCGAGCGTGCCGATGCTCGCCCAGGGGTGACCGGCCCGGTCCAGGGCAGCGGCGACAAACTGGGTGGTGGAGGTCTTGCCGTCGGTACCGGTCACTCCCACCAGGCGCAACCGCCGACCGGGATCACCGAAGAACCGCGCCGCCAGCTCGCCGACCCGGTCACCCAGCCCCGGCACCGCGACCGCGGCCACCCCGGCCCGTTCGCAGCGCTCCAGCACGGCGTAGGCGTCCGGCGCGCCCTCCGGGTCCCACAGCACCGCCGCGGGCTTGCGCGCCAGCGCGTCCTCCAGGTGCGCGAGGCCATGCCCGCCGGCGCCCCGCACCGCGAGGAACACGCCGCCTTCAGCCACCTCGCGGCTATCCAGGGCGAGGTCAGTCAGCGCGAGCGCCGGGGCGTCGATCCCCAGGGGCGCGAGCAGTCCGTCCAGGCGCCGCTCAGTCATGGCCGCGCCCTCCCGCGATCATCAGCGGCCCGAGGCCGCCGTCCTCGTCCGGCGGAATGTTGTACAGCCGCAGCGCCTGGGACATGACCTCGCGGAACACCGGAGCGGAGACGGTACCACCGTAGTAGCTGTCGCCCTTGGGCTCGCGCACCACCACGACGCACACGAAGCGTGGATCGCTCGCCGGGACGATGCCGGCGAACAGCGCGAGGTAGTCGTCGTCGGAATAGCCTCCGGCCACCGCCTGCTTGGAGGTGCCGGTCTTGCCCGCAACCCGGTAGCCGCTGATGTCGGCGCGCTCGGCGGTACCCTCGGGCGTGACCACCCCCTCGAGCATGTGCAGGACGCTGTCCGCGGTCTTCTCGCTCATCACCCGCTTCGCCGGCTCCTGGGAGCCGCCGCGCAGGAACGAGATCATCGGCATCCGCCCGTCGTTGGCGAAGGCCGTGTAGGCGTGGGCGATCTGCAGCGGCGTCGCCGACAGGCCGTAACCGAAGGCAAGCGTCGCCCGCTCGAAATGGCTGTCCGGTGGCACCGGTGCGAGGTGGCCCCCGGCCTCGCCGGGATAGCCGCTGGCGGTGGAACGCCCGAAACCGGCGGCGTCGACCATCCGCCAGATGCGGCCGCGCTCAAGCGACAGGGCAATCTTGGTGACACCAACGTTGCTGGATTTCTGGAGGACCGTGGCGACGTCGATGGCGCCATAGTTGTGGACGTCCTGCACCGTGTTGCCGCCCACCATCATCCAGCCGGGATCGGCATTGATGGGCGTGCCCGGCTCGAACTTGCCCGTCTCCAGCGCGGCGGCGACGGCGAACGGCTTCATCGTGGAGCCCGGTTCCACCACGTCGGTGACCGCACGATTGCGGTAGAGGGGCCCACGCAGCTGGCTGCGGTCGTTGGGGTTGAAGCCCGGCTGACTGGCCATGGCGAGCACTTCGCCGCTGCGCGCATCGAGCACCACGATCGAGCCGCTCCTGGCCTGGAAGCGCTGCACTGTCGACTTCAGAGAGCGGTAGGCGATGTACTGCAGGCGGCGGTCCAGACTCAGGGCCAGGTCCTTGCCGGGCTCGGGCTCACGCAGCTGCTCGATGTCCTCGATCACGCGCCCGAGGCGGTCACGCATGACCCGCTTGGCTCCGGACTGACCCGACAGCCAGGAATCGTACGCCCGCTCCAGGCCGGTCTGGCCGCGGTCGTCGATGTCGGTGAAACCGAGCACGTGACCGCTAACCTCGCCGGTGGGGTAAAAACGCTGGTACTCGCGCCGCAGCGAGACCCCCGGGATGCGCAGATCCATGACCTGCTCGCCGAGCGCCGGCGGAATGTGCCGGCGGATGTAGACGAACTCGCGGCCACGCTGCGCCTCCGCCTCCAGGCGCCGGCGCAGCTTCGCGGGATCGAGGCCGAGTGGCCTGGCGAGCTCGTCGAGGCGGTCCACGGCAGGCAACAGCGCGGAGGGATCGGCCCAGACCGAATCCACCGGCGAGCTGATCGCCAACGGCTCGCCGAAGCGGTCGGTGATCATGCCGCGGTGCGCCGGCACGGTATTCACACGCACATGGCGGGCATGCCCCTGCCCCTCGAGGAAGGCACGCTCGACCACCTGGATCTCCACCGCCCGCGCCACCAGCACGAAGGCGAGCAGACCCAGCACACCGGCGACGGCAACGAGCCGCCAGCGCCCGGAGCCGCGTGTGCTGTCTGTCCTGTGCGGCGTACCGCTCAATGCGTTGCCTCCCCGGCCACGCGCGTCGCGCGGATAATGACGATGTCGTCGCGCTCCGGCATCCGCATGCCGAGGCGTTCGCGGGCGATGCGCTCGATACGCCCGTGAGTCGCCACGGTGCCCTGTTCGATGCGCAGCCGACCCCATTCGACGTTCAGCGTGTCGCGCTCGCGCTGCAGCTCCTGCAGCGCCACGAACGCCTTGCGGCTCTCGTGGGTGCTGTACACCACCGCCACCGCGCTCGCGGCCACCGCCAGGATCAGCACACCGATCGCCCAGCCCGACCTCACGGCAAGCGCTCCGCACAACGCATCACCGCGCTGCGTGCGCGGCGGTTGTCACCGAGCTCGGCCTCGTCGGCACGGACCGCCCGGCCGATGCGGCGCAGCCACGGCTCGAGCTCCGGCGGCGCCTGGGCGACCCCCGGGGGGAGCTCACCCACCCGGCTGGCGTCGCGGATGAAACGCTTGACCCGCCGATCCTCCAGCGAATGGAAACTGATCACCACCAGCCGGCCTCCCGGGGCCAGGAGCCGGCGGACGGCAGCCAAGCCAGCATCCAGGGCACCGAGCTCGTCGTTGACCGCGATACGCAGAGCCTGGAATGTGCGTGTCGCCGGGTGCTTGTGGCGTTCATGGCGCGGCACCGCCGCCCCCACCAGCTCGGCGAAGGCGGCGGTGCGCGCCGGCAGCGTCCCCGCGTCGCGATGGCGCACGATCGTCGCGGCGATACGCCGGGCGAAACGCTCCTCGCCGTACTCGCGCAGCACGCGAACGATCTCGCGTTCCGGCGCCTCCATCAGCCACTCCCGGGCGGTCGGCCCGGCCCCGGTGTTCATTCGCATGTCCAGCGGGCCGTCGTGCTGGAAACTGAACCCCCGCTCCGGCTCATCGAGCTGGGGCGAGGACACCCCGAGGTCCAGCAGCAGACCGTCCACCGCGCCCCCCAGACCCTCCTCGTCGGCAAGCTCGGCAAGCCGCGCGAACGAGGTGTGGCGGATCCTGCAGCGCGGGTCGTCACCGAAGCGGGTGCGCGCGGCCTCGATCGCGGCCGGGTCCTGGTCCAGCAGCCACAGCCGCCCCCCCGGGCCAAGTCGCGCGAGCAGCTCGGCACTGTGCCCGCCGCGCCCGAAGGTCGCGTCGATATAGGTGCCGTCCCCCCGCACCGCCATCGCCTCGACGGCGGCGTCCCGCAACACCGGGCGGTGTGCGTCGTCACGGGGGGTTGCCTCGGCGGTCACAGCGACAGGGCCTCCAGTTCCTCGGGCAGATCCTCCTCCTCGGAGGCCTCGGCGAGCCATTCGTCACGACGGCGCAGCCATTCATCCTCGTCCCAGAGCTCGAACTTGTTGCCCTGGCCGATCAGCACGGTCCGCTTATCGAGCCCGGCGAACTCGCGCAGCGGCGGCGGCACCAGGATTCGGCCGTTGCCGTCCAGCTGACAGTCCGTGGCATGGCCGATGAGCAGCCGCTGCAGCCGGCGTGCGGTGCGGTTGAGCGCGGGGAGCTCCACAAGCTTGCGTTCGATGGTCTCCCACTCGGGCATCGGGTAGACGAGCAGACAGTGATCGCGGTCCACGGTCAGTACCAGCTCACCGTCACAAAGGGACTGCAGCCGCTCGCGGTAACGGCTGGGGAACGCCATCCGGCCCTTCGCATCAAGATTGATATGGGCGACACCGCGAAACACTCGCTACCCCTTTTCGGCCCGGGAGTTCCATTTCCCACCACTTTCTCCCACTTAGCGACACACTATAGGCACCCCCTATCGCACCGTCAAGGAGCGACGGGCGCGTTTTTCCCTTCCACTCAGGAACTTACGAAAGAAGCCACAGGGCGCACGACAGACGGTCGGGAAGCACCGAAAACCGGCGCTGAAACATGCCACTAGGAACGAAAAGGAGAGTCGACACTAAAGTGTTCGACGGAGTGCCGCGGAATAGCAGGAAAAAGAAGGCCACGACCGCAACGCCGATACCTCCGGGGACACCCCGGAAGCACCGTCATGCGGGGGAAAAGTGGGGAGCCGGCCTGTAAGCCGGGTTCTGTCGGGGACGATCATTCCTCTGGGATGTGCGTCACCGCACACCTCAAGCGACCTACCCGGGAGCCGTGCGGGCCACACGTACGCCCCCCTATTTGGTCTTGCTCCGGGTGGGGTTTACCGTGCCGCGGCATGTTGCCACCCGCGCGGTGCGCTCTTACCGCACCTTTTCACCCTTACCTGTGCCCCGCACGGGGCCATCGGCGGTGTATTTTCTGTGGCACTTTCCGTCGGCTCACGCCGCCCAGGCGTTACCTGGCACCCTGCCCTGTGGAGCCCGGACTTTCCTCCACGTCGAAGACGCAGCGACCATCCGGCCGACTCCCCGGCGCAAGGATACCAGATTCACCCGTCCTCCCGGGCGAGGCGCCGATAGAATGTATTGGCACTCCCACCGGTAAGCCGGGCGAGCAGCCGTGCCGCCCGGCGCGGCGGCATCTCCCCCGCGAGCTCATCGATCAGCGCATCCACCGTCACGGTGTCCGCAACGGCCTGAGCCTCGACACCGCGGACCATGAGCACGAACTCGCCACGCCGCTGGTTCGCGTCCGCCGCGACCCACGCGGCCAGCTCATCCAGGGTGGCGAGCCGGACCGTCTCGAAGCGCTTGGTGAGCTCCCGCGCCAGGCAGGCCTCCCTGTCGCCGCCGAACGACGCCGCCATCGCCTCCAGCGACGCCGCGATACGGTGGCCGGACTCCAGCATCACCACGGTGCGCGCCTCCGCGGCCAAAGCCTGGAGGCGCCGGGCACGCTGCTGCGCCTTCGCCGGCAGGAACCCCTCGTAGACGAAACGGTCACTGGGCAGACCGGCGACCGACAGCGCCGCAATCACACTGCACGCCCCCGGCACCGGCGTGACCGCGTAGCCCTGGTGACGCAGCTCGCGCACCAGGCGGTAACCCGGGTCGCTGATCAGCGGGGTGCCGGCATCGCTGACCAACGCCACGTCCTCGCCCGCGGCCAGGGCCGCGACCACCCGTTCCACCCGGACGGCCTCGTTGTGCTCGTGGAGGCTGAGCAGCGGACGGCGTATACCAAGATGACTGAGCAGCGCGGCGGTATGACGGGTATCCTCGGCGGCGATACGTCCCACCCCACCGAGAACCGCTACCGCACGGGCGCTGATGTCCTCGAGGTTGCCGATGGGCGTGGCGACGACGAACAGCCGTCCGGGGTTATTTGACACGCTGATTCCACCCTGCGGATACTCATACAGGCGACCGGCGGCGGCCGCCGCCAGGCGCAGTCTAACCATTGCGCCGGCACGGGGCGAGGGATCCGTGCCGCGCGGCACAACCCCAGGACACCCGCACAATGCCCCGGACCACCCCGAGCAGGCTACTGATCGCCGCCGTCCTTGCCGTGCTGCTCCATGGCTGCGCCACCACCCCGACACCGGGGCCGCCGACACCGGCGCCGTCGCCCGCACTCACCGAGGCCGCGCGGCTCGCCGGCGACGGTCGGATGGACGCGGCGGCGGCACGGCTCGAGCAGGCCGCCGGCGAGGCGTCGTCACCGGCACGGGCGAACGCACTGCGCCTGCAGGCGGCCATTCTCTATGCGCGCGCGGGCGACGACGCCACCGCATCCACTCTTCGCGACGATGTGGGCGACGCTGACGCCGGCGAGGCCGGCGCGGGCCTGCGGCTGCTGCTGCGCATGCGCCTGGACGGCGAGACGCTCGCCCCCGCCACGGTGATCCGCCGGCTCACGCCGGTACCGGACGGCCTCGCTCCGCCGGTAGCCGCGGCCTGGCTGGATCAGCGCGCCGAGGCCCGGCGTGCGGGCGGCGAGCCGCTCGCCGCCGCCCGGGATCTCATTCGCGCGCAGGTGCTCTCCGGGCGCACCGACGGTGCCCGCTCGGAACGCATCTGGTCCATACTCCAGCAGATTCCGCCGGACCGCCTCGAGCAGGCGGCAGGCCGCGCGGACAGCGGCGCAGAGGCCGGCTGGTTGTCACTCGCCAACCGTGTGCGTGACGCCGGGGACGACACCGATGCGGTGGCATCCGCGGTATCGTCATGGCATTCACTTTACCCGGATCATCCGGCATCGGACTTCGCCGACCAGCTGGTCGAGCGGCGGCGGGCGGCCCTCGCCCCGCCGAAACGCATCGCGCTGCTGCTGCCGCTGTCCGGCGACCTCGCGGAGGTCGGCAAGGCGATCCGGGACGGCTTCCTGACCGCTTACTACGCCGCGGGGGACGAACGCCCCGCCCTCGACATCCTCGACACCAAAGGCAGCGTCGCCGGCGCCGTCGCCGCCTACCAGCATGCCGGCAACGCCGACATGGTGGTCGGTCCGCTTACCAAGGCCGGCGTGCGCGCGGTGAGCTCGCGCCGCAACGACGACCGACAGGTCCTCACCCTCAATACCGTCGACGGCGAGTCGTCGCCGGAGGGCGTATACCACTTCGGCCTCTCGCCGGAGGACGACGCCCGTACCGCCGCACGCGCCGCCTGGGCCAGCGGCAAGGACCGCGCGGTGGTGCTCGTGCCCACGGGGGAATGGGGATCGCGCGTGGCCGGCGCCTATACCGAGGCGTTCGAGGACCTGGGCGGAAAGATCCTGGAGACTGCCCGTTACCCCGAGGACGAATCGGACTACAGCACGACCCTCCGTCAACTCTTCAACCTCGATGTCAGCGAGCGCCGCTACCGTGAGCTACGCCGGCTGCTGCGGCGGGACATCGAGTTCTCGCCGCGCCGCCGCCAGGATATGCAGGCGGTGTTCATAGGCGCGTTCCCCCGGCAGGCACGGCTGATCATGCCGCAGATCCGCTTCCATCACGGCCTGGGACTGGCGGTGTACGCAACCTCCCACGCCTACCCGCGCACGGCGGACGACGCCGTACGCCAGGACCTCGAGGGCCTTCGGCTGGTGGAGCTGCCCTGGCTGCTGGGCACCCTCGACGACCCCTCTCTGATGGCACTGCACACCAGTGCGGTCGACCAGTGGTCACAGAGCATGGACGCCCTGCCCGGGCTCCTCGCCTTCGGCGTGGACGCCTACCGTGCCATCGGCCTCGTGCGCGGCAGCGCGCGGGCGAGCGGGCTACCCGGCGCGACCGGCACCCTCACGATTGACGACGCGGGGATCGTTCACCGCACGCCCACCCCCGTACGCGTCGCCGCCGGCGGGCTTCGGCCGACCGCCCGGGAGAACATCCAGCGCCGGCCCGGGCCGCTCGATCCGCTGCCGCCGCTCCCGGGCCTTGCCCCGGCGTCCGGAGACGGCCAGGCACCCGCGGTCTGGACGACCCCCGCACCGCGACAATGAGGCCGCGCCGACCCACACGGGAGCGCGGCGCCGATGCCGAGGCACTGGCGCGACGACACCTGGAACGCCAGGGCCTGCGTTTCCGCGCGGCCAACGTTCACTGCCGCGGCGGCGAGCTGGACCTGGTGATGGACGACAACGGCACACTGACCTTCGTCGAGGTGCGCCAGCGCAGCCGCAACGACTTCGGCACCGCGGCGGAGAGCATCACGGCAGGCAAGCGCCGTCGCCTGGTAACGGCGGCGCGGTACTATCTCCACAGCAACGGCGCCGACGACGCCCCGTGCCGCTTCGACGCGGTCACCGTGGACGGCGACGGACGCATCGAATGGCTCCGCGACGCATTCCGCGCGGACGAGTGACGATCAGGCAAACAAGGCAAACGATGGATCTACACGAGCGCGTCTCGCAGCAATTCCACGAGAGCATCCGCACCAAGCAGATGGCGATGGACCGGCTTACCCCGGCCATCATCACCGCCGGCCAGCGCATGGCCGCCGCCCTGCAGGCCGAGCACAAGGTCCTCTCCTGCGGCAACGGCGGCTCCGCCGCAGACGCCCAGCACTTCTCCTCGGAGCTTCTGAACCGCTTCGAAATGGAGCGCCCGGGGCTGCCCGCAATCGCGCTGACCACCGACAGCTCCACCCTCACGTCGGTGGCGAACGACTACAGCTACCGGGACGTCTTCGCCCGCCAGGTCCGGGCACTCGGCCAGCCCGGGGACGTGCTGCTCGCGATCTCGACCAGCGGCAACAGCGACAACGTGGTTGCCGCCGTGGGCGCGGCGCGGGAGCGTGGCGTGCACACCGTGGCCCTGACCGGGCGGGACGGCGGCATTATCGCCGGTCAGCTGGGCGAGGGGGACGTCGAGATCCGGGTGCCGGCCACGGTCACCGCCCGCATCCAGGAGGTGCACCTGCTGGTCATCCACTGCCTGTGCGATCTGATCGACCACACCCTGTTCGGTACGGACTGAACGGGAAGGAAGCGCCGCCGGGGCCGGCGGCGCTGCGGGATCACTACTTCACGACGCGCAGCTGGGGCTTGCGGCCGCCGCCGTCCCCACCGGTGCCGCTACCGTCGCCGTCGCCGCCGCCATCCGGCGGCGGATCGTGATCGTCACCGCCTTCGTCCTCTTCACCGAAGAGCATGCCCTGGCCGTTCTCGCGGGCGTAGATCGCCAGGACCGCGGACACCGGCAGGAATACGTCCCGCGGAGCACCACCGAAGCGGGCATTGAAGCTGATCCACTCGTTACCGAGATCGAGCCCGCGGACCGCCCGGGGCGCGACATTGAGCACAAGCTTGCCCTTGTCCGCATACTCCAGCGGTGCCTCGATACCCGGCACGCTGGTGTCCACGAGGAGATAGGGAGTCAGGCCATTGTCCGCTATCCACTCGTAGAGTGCGCGGACAAGATACGGTCGTTTCGGGGTCATGAGCCCTCGTCGGTCGCAGTCGGCTAAACGGCCTGCATGGCCCGCTCGGCGTCGCTCAGGCTCTTCTGAAACGCCTCGCGGCCGAACAGGCGCTTGGCGTAGGCTTGGATGTGTTCCGCACTCGCCGGAATCTCCACCCCGTAGTGGTGAAGTCGCCAGAGCAGCGGCGCGAGGACGCAGTCCATCATCGACAGCTCCTCGCTGAGGAAGAACGGCAGGCCTGAGCCAAAGACCTCGTCGCTGGCGACGAGGCTTTCGGCCAGGGCCTTGCGGCCCTTCTCCGCGTCCTTCCCGGTGAGCTCGTCGAGCGCATCCAGGCTCTGCACCCAGTCACGCTCGATCCGCGAGATCACGAGCCGCGCCTTCGCCCGCGAAACCGGGTCCACGGGCATCAGCGGCGGATGGGGGAAACGCTCGTCGAGGTATTCCGCGATCACCTTCGTGTCGTAGAGCACGAGATCACGGTCCACCAGGGTCGGCGCCTCCCCGTACGGATTGAGATCCGCGAGGTCCTCGGGGATCGGCGCCCCGGGCTCGACATCGACGATCTCCACCGAGATGCCCTTTTCGGCGAGCACCAGACGGATCCGGTGGCTGTAGATACACGTCGGCCCCGAGAAGAGCGTCATCACCGAGCGTCGACTAACCGCTGCCATCTAGCGCTCCCAGGCCGGCACGCATGCCACACCAGCCATAATCAATGCACGTCCTTCCAGAACTCGCGCTTGAGCAGGTAGGCGAGTGCGGTGAACACCGCGATGAACAGCAGGACCCAGACGCCGAGCCGCTCCCGCTCAGCCTGCACGGGCTCCGCCGCATAGGCGAGGAAATTCGTGATGTCACGGGTGACCTGGTGATATTCCTCCTCGCTGAGCAGCCCGGCCCCCTCGGGGACCTCGACCTCCTTGACGTGCAGCGAACCACCGCTGCCCTCGCCGTAAACCGGCTCCGGCATGCCCTGCAGCTGCCACAGCACGTGCGGCATGGACGCCCCGGGCAGGGTCAGGTTGTTAACCCCGGTATCCGACTCGGGATCACGGTAGAAGGTGTTGAGATAGGTGTATACCCAGTCCGCACCCCGCGCACGCACGGTCAGCGAGAGGTCCGGCGGCGCGGCGCCGAACCAGTTCTTGCCGTCATCGCTGGCCATCGCACTCATCATCTTCGAGTGCACCTGCCCGCCGTCCCAGATCATGGTCTTCTCGACCACGTCCTCGGGGATGTTCAGGTCCTCGGCCATGCGGCTGTAGCGCAGGTACTTCAGGGAATGACAGCCCATGCAGTAGTTCGCGAAGTACTTCGCCCCGCGCTGCAGCGATGCCGTGTTGGAGACGTCGACATCGGGGTTCATCAGGTGCTGCCCGCCTTCCGCGCCGAGAGCGATCCCCGGCAGCAGCGCGATCAGCAGTGCCACGGCAAACTTTCTCATTAGTGCTTCACCCTTGCCGGCACCGGCTTGGTCTTCTCCAAACCGAAGAACGTGTAGACCCACAGGAACACGAAGAACGCGAAGTACATGA
The DNA here is from genome assembly GCF_000374645.1 of Arhodomonas aquaeolei DSM 8974. Taxonomy (GTDB): domain Bacteria; phylum Pseudomonadota; class Gammaproteobacteria; order Nitrococcales; family Nitrococcaceae; genus Arhodomonas; species Arhodomonas aquaeolei. The sequence continues at coordinate 28,575 of NZ_KB894804.1, read as the reverse complement.
CCCCGCCGATTCGTGCCCACCCCTTCACGGACAGCCCCATGATCATCATCGACGGGGACTGCAGCCCGAGGTAGCTCAGCACCACGAAGGCGACGGCGAACAGCGCCAGAGCGACCTTGTAGCTGAACCCACGGTAGCGGATCGAACGCACCGGCCCGCGGTCGATCCACGGCAGCACGAACAGGAGGAAGATCGCCGTGCCCATCGCGATGACGCCCATGAGCTTGTCCGGCACCGCGCGCAGGATCGAGTAGAAGGCGGTGAAGTACCACACCGGCGCGATATGCGCGGGGGTCTGAAGCGGGTCCGCCGGCTGGAAGTTCGGCGGCTCGAGGAACAGCCCGCCGAACGACGGCATGAAGAACACCACGGCGGCGAAGAAGAACAGGAACACGCCCACACCGAAGAGGTCCTTGACGGTGTAGTACGGATGGAAGGGAATACCGTCCTTCGGCACGCCGTTGGCGTCCTTGTTCTTCTTGATGTCGACCCCGTCCGGGTTGTTCGAGCCCACCTCGTGCAGCGCGAGGATGTGCGCAACCACCAGGAAGACCAGCACCAGCGGCAGTGCGATCACATGAAGCGCAAAGAAACGGTTCAGCGTGACGCCGGAGATGTTGAAGTCACCCCGGATCCAGGTCATCAACGCGTCGCCTACGCCCGGGATCGCGCCGAACAGGGAAGTGATCACCTGTGCGCCCCAGTAGGACATCTGGCCCCAGGGCAGCAGGTAGCCCATGAAGGCCTCCGCCATGAGCGCCACGTAGATCAGCATGCCGAAGATCCACAGCAGCTCGCGCGGCTTCTTGTACGAGCCGTAGAGCAACGCGCGGAACATGTGCAGGTACACGACCACGAAGAAGGCCGAGGCCCCCGTGGAGTGCATGTAGCGGATAAGCCAGCCCCACTGCACGTCGCGCATGATGTAGAGCACGGAGTCGAAGGCGCCCTCCGCGCTCGGGTTGTAGTTCATGGTCAGCCAGATACCGGTGAGGATCTGGTTGACCAGCACCAGCAGTGCCAGCGAGCCGAAGTAGTACCAGATGTTGAAGTTCTTCGGCGCGTAGTACTTCGACAGGTGGTCTTCCCAGAGCTGGGTCAGGGGGAAACGCCGATCGATCCAGCCCACGAACCCCGTCGTCTTCGTGCCTTCACTCATCAAGCTGCCCCCCCATCCTGATGCTCACCGACGATCAGCTTATTCTCCGCGGGATACCAGTACGGCGGCACCTGGAGGTTCAGCGGTGCCGGCATGCCCGAATAAACGCGCCCGGCGAGGTCGTACTTCGAGCCGTGGCACGGACAGAAGAAGCCGCCGGGCCAGGAAGCCTCGACGCTACCCTCCTCCGGGCGGTACAGCGGGATACAGCCGAGATGGGTGCAGATGGGGATGAGGACCCCGATCTCCGGGCGTATCGACCGGGTGATGTTCTGCGCGTACGGCGGCTGCTGGGAAGGCACCTTGGACTGCGGATCGCTCAACCGCTCGTTGAGCTGCGGCAGCTCATCGACCGCGGCCTCGCTGCGCCGGTATACCCAGATTGGTTTGCCCCGCCAGACAACGGATATGCGCTGCCCGGCCCTGAGCTTGCTGATGTCCACCTCCACCGGCGCTCCAGCGGCCCTGGCCCGCGCGCTGGGTTGCCAGTAGGACAGAAACGGGACAGCCGTCGCCACGACGCCCGCACCGCCCACGACGGTTACAGCGCCGGTGAGGAAGCGGCGTCTGCTCCTATCCGCGCCATCCTGATTCATGCACGTCCCCCTGACGTTGGGTTAAGGCTGGAGATCCAGCGACGCCGCGGTCTGCGCAAACGCGGCGCTCGGCTACAATCGCCCCATCGAAGGCGCCTTAGGATCCAATATCGACCGCGAAGCGTCAAGCGAAAAGGCCAAAGGTTGTTGTTTTTTCCCTTTTTATACAGATTCTTATGGTTCTTTCCAGATCCCCCGCTGGCTGTTCAGACGGGGTTGTCGTCCTCGATATAGCGATGTTCGAGGCCGAACACGTCCGCGAGACGGGCACCCAGGGCCTGCACGCCGTAGCGCTCGGTGGCGTGGTGACCGGCGGCGAAATAGTGGATACCCAGCTCACGGGCCTCGTGGGTGGTCCGCTCCGAGACCTCCCCGCTGATGAAGGCGTCCGCGCCGTGGGCGACGGCCTCGCCCAGGAAGCCCTGGGCCGCACCGGTGCACCAGGCCACCCGCCGCAGCTGCCCGGGTCCCGCCCCCACCTGAAGGGGCGCGCGCCCGGTGACGGTCTCGATACGGGAGGCGAGCGCTTCGGGCCCCGCTTCCGCGGGTGTGCCGAACCAGAGCAGCCCCGGCACGCCGCCGGCCGGCTGTACCGACTCGACCTGCAGGCCGAGACGCTCGCCGAGACAGGCATTGTTGCCGAGCTCGCCGTGGGCATCCAGCGGCAGGTGATAGGCGAGCAGCGAGATACCCGCGGTCATCAGCCGGCGCACCCGCTCCCCCTTCATTCCGGTCAGCGCCGCCGGCTCCCCCTTCCAGAAATAGCCGTGATGCACCAGTAGCGCGTCCGCGCCGGCGGCCTCGGCCTCCTCGATCACGTCCCGCGTGGCCGTGACCGCCGAGACGAGGCGGCGCACCGGCCGGGTGCCCTCGACTTGCAGCCCGTTGGGTGCATAGTCACGGAAATCCGCGCTCGCGAGCAGCTCGTCACAGTAACGAACGAGCTCCGGAATCTGTACCATAATGCCTCCCGTCACCGCGCAGACGGCCATGGTAGCGCGGCTGCCGGGTCCGGGCACACCAGGAGATATCGCTATGCCAGGCAGCCGCATCGGCCGCTTCGTACTACGCTACGTCGTCGTCGGCGTCCTCGCCGCGCTGGCGGCGGTATGGCTCGCCCCCGAGGTGTTCACACCGCCGGCACCGGTCGTGCGGGTCAGCGAGGCCCCGTCGGCGGACGGCTCCGCGCCCACGCCGCCGCGCCCGGCGTCATACGCCGACGCCGTGGAGCGCGCCGCACCCGCAGTCGTCAACGTCTATACCACCCGCGCACCAGAGCAGCGCCACCACCCGTTCTTCGACGACCCGCAGCTGCGGCGGTTCTTCGGCGCCCCCAAGGAACAGCGCCCGGAGCGCTCGCTGGGCTCCGGCGTCATCGTCAGCCCCGACGGCTACGTGCTGACCAATGAGCATGTGGTCCGCGACGCCGACGCCATCGAGGTCCTGCTCAGCGACGGACGCGCGGCAACCGCCGAGGTGGTGGGCAGCGACCCGGACACCGATCTCGCCGTACTCGACGTCGGCCTCGGAGAACTCCCCCACGCCACCTTCGGTGACTCGACGGCGCTGCGGGTGGGCGACATCGTCCTCGCCGTGGGCAACCCGTTCGGAGTCGGCCAGACCGTGACCCAGGGGATCGTCAGCGCCACCGGCCGGGACCACCTGGGGCTGGCGACCTTCGAGAACTTCATACAGACCGACGCGGCAATCAACCCGGGCAACTCCGGCGGCGCACTGATCAACGCCGCAGGCGAGCTGGTGGGGATCAACACCGCGATCTACAGCCGCTCCGGCGGTTCCATGGGCATCGGCTTCGCCATCCCGGTGAGCCTCGCCCGCGGCGTGATGCGCGAGCTCATTGAACAGGGGCATGTCACCCGCGGCTGGATCGGCGTGCAGGTCCAGCCGATGACGCCGCCGCTGGCGGATACGCTGTCACTGCCGGACGTCGGCGGGGTACTGATTGCCGGGGTGCTCCGCGGCGGCCCTGCGCACGAGGCCGGCATCCAGCCCGGGGACGTCATCCTCTCCATCGATGAACACCCGGTGGACGGACCGACCCAGCTGCTCAACCGTATCAGCGGACTGAGCCCGGGCAGCGAGGCCGTTGTCGCCGGGATCGGCCGGGACGGGCGCTTCAACCGGCGCGTGACCATCGGCCGGCGCCCGACGGGCGGGGGCTGAACGCGCCCCGCCGCCGGACCTACTCGCCGCGCATCTCTGCGGAGCGGGCGTGAGCGGTGAGCCCCTCACCGCGTGCGAGCTCGCTGGCCACCCGGCCGAGCGCGGCCCCGCCGGCCTCGGAGCACTCGATCAGGCTGGTGCGCTTCTGGAAGTCGTATACGCCGAGCGGCGAGGCAAAGCGCGCGGTGCGCGAGGTCGGCAGCACGTGATTCGGGCCGGCGCAGTAATCGCCCACCGCCTCCGGCGTGTAGCGCCCCAGGAAGACCGCTCCGGCGTGACGGATACCCGCGGCCATGCGCCGCGGTTCCACCACCGAGAGCTCTAGGTGCTCCGGGGCAACGTGGTTGGCGACCGCCGCCGCCTCGGCGAGGTCGCGCACGTAGATGAGCGCGCCGCGGGCAGACAGGGCCGCGCGGATGATCTCCGAGCGCTCCATCTCCGGGAGCAGCCGCTCCATCGACGCCTGCACCTGATCGAGGAACAGCGGGTCCGGACAGACCAGGATCGCCCGGGCGTCCTCGTCGTGCTCGGCCTGGGAGAACAGATCCATGGCGATCCAGTCGGCCTCGGTCTGGCCATCGCAGATCACCATGATCTCGGACGGACCGGCGACCATGTCGATGCCCACCCGCCCGAAAACGCGGCGCTTGGCCTCCGCGACGTAGGCGTTGCCGGGACCGACGATCTTGTCCACCGCCGGGATGGTGTCCGTACCGTAGGCGAGCGCCGCCACCGCATGCGCCCCGCCGAGACGGAAGACCCGGTCCACGCCCGCGATGCGTGCCGCGGCGAGCACCAGCGGATTGACCACGCCGTCCGGCGCCGGCACGACCATGATCACCTCGTCCACGCCGGCGACCTTGGCCGGCAGGGTATTCATGAGCACGGACGAGGGATAGGCCGCCTTGCCGCCGGGCACATAGACACCCACGCGCCCCAGCGGCGTCACCTGCTGTCCCAGGCGGTTGCCCTGACCGTCCTCGTAGTCCCAGGACTCGGCAAGCTGGCGGCGATGATAGTCGCGGATACGCTCGGCCGCGGTCTCCAGCGCCTCGCGCTGGGCCCCGGGCAGCGACGCCAGGGCCTGATCCTGCGCGACCCGGCCCACCTCCAGCGCGGCCACGCTGTCCACGCTCAGGCGGTCGAAACGCGCGCTGTAGTCGAGCAGCGCCGCGTCCCCCTCCGCCGCCACGCGGGCGAGGATCTCGGCGACGGCCTCCTCCACCCGGGCGGTCGCGCCGTCGTTCCACTCCGTGAGGGCGCCCAGGCTCGACCAGAAGTCGGGCTGGGTAGTGCTCAGGCGCGTGATCTCAAGCATCGGCAGATGGCTCCTTGCCCGGTCAGGGCGGGTGTTCGCTGCTGGACGCCGCCCGGGCTCACGCCGCGGTGGTCACCGCGCGGCGGAGATCCTCGATCAGCGGCCGGATCCGGCGGTACTTCATCTTCATCGAGGCCTTGTTGACCACCAGGCGCGAGCTGATGTCGGCGATCGGTTCCAGCGGCTCAAGGCCGTTGGCACGCAGGGTGTTGCCCGTATCGACGAGGTCGACGATGAGATCCGCCAACCCCACCAGCGGCGCCAGCTCCATGGAGCCGTAGAGCTTGATCAGCTCCGCCTGACGCCCGCGATCGGCAAAGTACCGCCGGGTGATATTCACGAACTTGGTGGCGACCCGGGGCCGGCGCAAGGCCTCGTTGCCCGGACGCCCCGCCACCATCAGCCGGCAACGGGCGATGCCCAGGTCCAGCGGCTCGTAGAGCCCCTGGCCGCCGTATTCCAGGAGCACATCCTTGCCCGCCACCCCGAGGTCCGCGCCGCCGTACTCGACATAGGTCGGCACATCGGTGGCGCGGACAACGACCAGGCGCACCGCCGGATCGTTGGTGGGCAGCACCAGCCGGCGGCTGGCCTCCGGGTCCTCCGCCGGCTCAATGCCTGCCGCCGCAAGCAGCGGCAGGGTCTCCTCGAGGATGCGCCCCTTGGAGAGCGCGATGGTCAGCATGTCTTGGTCGTGCATAACCGTCCGGTTGATCGGCCGCGGGCCTCAGGCCGGCACGCGGCGGATGTTGGCGCCCAGCTGCGCGAGCTTCTCCTCGATGCACTCGTAGCCGCGGTCGATATGGTAGATGCGGTCGACGCAGGTCTCGCCGTCCGCCACCAGGCCGGCGAGCACCAGGCTCGCCGAGGCCCTGAGGTCCGTGGCCATCACCGGTGCGGCGGTCAGCCGGGGAACGCCGGTGGATATCGCCGTGTGCCCCTCCAGGCGGACGTCGGCGCCCATACGCTGGAGCTCGAGCACGTGCATGAAGCGGTTCTCGAAGACCGTCTCGGTGACCATGCCCACGCCCTCGGCCACGGCATTGAGGGCACAGAACTGCGCCTGCATGTCCGTGGGGAAGGCGGGATAGGGTGCCGTGCGCACGTTCACCGCCCGCGGCCGGCGCCCGCCGGGCATTGCGAGGTCGATGGTGCGCCCCTCGACGGCGATCTCCGCACCCGCCTCACCGAGCTTGGCGAGGACCGCGTCCAGCAGCTCCGGGGCCGTATCCTTGAGCCGGACCCGCCCGCCGGTCATCGCCGCGGCCACAAGGTAGGTCCCGGTCTCGATGCGGTCTGGCAGGACGTCGTAGTGCGTGCCGTGGAGGCGCTCGACGCCGTGTATCTCGATGGTGTCCGAGCCGGCGCCGCGTACATCCGCCCCCATGGCATTGAGGCAGTTCGCCAGGTCCACCACCTCCGGCTCGCGCGCCGCATTCTCGATGACGGTCACGCCCTCGGCGAGGGTCGCGGCCATCATCAGGTTCTCCGTGCCGGTGACGGTCACCAGGTCCATGACCAGGCGCGCCCCTTTGAGCCGGCTGCAGCGTGCGCGGATATAGCCGCTGTCGACGCTGATCTCGGCCCCCATCTGGCGAAGCCCCTCGACGTGGAGGTTCACCGGCCGCGAGCCGATGGCGCAGCCGCCGGGCAGCGACACATCCGCCTCGCCGTAGCGCGCGAGCAGCGGCCCGAGCACCAGGATGGAGGCGCGCATGGTCTTCACCAGCTCGTAGGGCGCGTAGCACTCTCGGATGCCGGTCGGGTCGACCTCGATGCGCATGCGCTCGTCGACGGTGAGACGCACGCCCATGCGCCCGAGCAGCTCCATCGTCGTGGTGATGTCGTGCAGGTGCGGGATGTTGCCCACCATGGTGGGCCCATCGGCGAGCATGGTCGCGGCCAGGATCGGCAACGCCGCGTTCTTGGCCCCCGAGATACGGATCTCGCCGTCCAGCGGCTCGCCGCCGCGAATGATCAGACGCTCCATTACGCCCCGCCCGGCCGGCCGTGCCGGCCCCCGTCCATGGCCACCGTTAGCACGCCCTCAGCCATTGGACGCGTCGTGCTGTCCGGGCGTCCGGGTCACCAGCGAGATCGCATGCAGCGCCTCGCTGTCGATATGATCGCGCAGCAGCTCGTTGACCATCCGATGCTGTCGGATCCGTGGCACCCCCTCGAAATCGGGGCTCACGATCAGCGCCCGGAAATGCACGCCGTCCCCATCCACCTGCACGGTGGCATCGGTCAGGCCGGCCTCGATGATCTCGCGAATGCGTTCGGAATCCATGATGCTCGCTCGTTTGCTCTGCGGTGCGATTGCCGGTTACGGACCGCTCAGGCCCGCCCACCGGTATCGGACGGCGTATTCTGATCCAATGCCAGGATCTCATCCACCCCGCTCACCCGGGCGATCGCGCTGAGCTGCCCCGGAACACCCTGGAAGACGACACTCCGGCCCCGGGCCCGCGCGGTGCGCACCCATTCCAGGAGCAGCGCGAGGCCCGCACTGTCGACGCGCTCCACGGCGGAGAGGTCCGCGACCACGTCCCCATCCCCGGGCAACGAGGCCGGCAGCTGCGTCACCGTGTCGAAGCCGAGGGCACCGCTGACGCGGCACACCCCGGCGTCGTCGCTACTCAGCGACGCCGAACTCACCCCGGCACCCCCCGCTCGGCATTGCGTTCGGCGAGGCGTTTGATGAGCGCGTCCAGCCCGTTGCGGCTGACCTCGTCGCCGAAGCTGCTGCGGTAGTTCTGGACCAGGCTCACACCCTCGATGACCACGTCGAAGACCTTCCATTCCCCGCTGTCGTTCTTGTAGAGGCTGTAGTTCACGGGGACCGGCGGACCGTCGCTGCGCACGATCTCGGTGGGCACGGTCACCCGCCCGCGCGAAGTATCCGCGTTCATGGGCGGGAACTTCACCTTTTCGTTGCTGTACTCCGACAGCGAGGTGCCGTAGGTGCGGATCAGCAGGCCCTTGAACTCCTCGACGAAACGCGCGCGCTGCTCGGCGGAGGCGTCGTTCCAGTGGCGACCGAGCACGAACCGACTCATCAGCTGGAAGTCGAAGCGCGGCAACACCAGGTCCGAGACGAAGCGGTAGACCGCACCGGGATCACCCTTGATCTCCTGCTTGTGCGCCTCCAGCGCAGCGAGCACCTCGTGGGTGGTGTCCTTGACCAGATCCTGCGGGGACTGCTGCGCCGCACCGGCCAGAGCCGGTGCGAGCACGACCGGAAGCAGCGCGAGTGTCAGGCATAACCGTCGCAACATCACTTACCCTCCGTGCCGCCATCCGAGCCCGAGTCCGAGCCGGACGCCTTATTGTAAAGGAACTGCCCGATGATCTTCTCCAGCACGATCGCCGACTGGGTGAGCATCAGCTCGTCGCCGGGCTGCAGCGCGGTGGGCATGCCACCCGCCTCCAGCCCCACGTACTGCTCACCGAGCAGCCCCGAGGTCAGAACGCTCGCACTGGTATCCATGGGCAGGTCGTCGAACCGCGAATCGATGGTCAGCTCGACACGCGCCTCGTAGGTGTCGGTGTCCAGGCTGATGCCGCTCACCCGGCCCACCTGCACCCCGCCCATCTTCACCGGCGCGCCCTCGCGCAGACCGCCGACGTTGCGGAAGTGGCCGATCACCGTGTAGCCCTCGGTGGTCTGGAACGCCGTGATATTGCTCACCCGCATGGCGAGCACCGTCAGCGCCGCCAGGCCGGCGACCACGAACAGCCCCACTGCGATCTCTATGGCGCGTGTCTTATCCATGATGCCCCAAACCCGGAAATAGGCCGCCCTAGTCGAACATGAGGGCGGTGAGAATGAAATCGAGCCCCAGCACGGCCAGCGAGGTATTCACCACCGTGTGGGTCGTGGCCCGGCTGACGCCCTCCGACGTGGGCATGCAGTCGAAGCCCTCGAAAACGGCGATCCAGCTCGCCACGACGCCGAATACCAGGCTCTTGATGATGCCACTGGCGATGTCGTCGTAGAACGAGACATTGGCCTGCATCTGCGACCAGTAGGCCCCGGCGTCCACGCCGAGCAGCTCGGTGCCCACGACGTAGGCCGACAGGATGCCGAGCAGCGTGAAGATGGCCGAGAGCAGCGGCATCGCGATCACACCGGCCGCGAGCCGCGGCGCGACCACGCGGCGATGGGGATCGACGGCCATCATCTCCATGCTGGAGAGCTGCTCCGTCGCCTTCATCAGGCCGATCTCGGCGGTCAGCGCCGAGCCCGCGCGCCCGGCGAACAGCAGCGCGGTGACCACCGGCCCGAGCTCGCGGGTCAGCGACAGCGCCACGAGGGTGCCGAGGGAGTCCTCGGCCCCGAAGTCCACCAGGGTGTTGTGTCCCTGAAGCCCCAGCACCATACCCACGAAGATGCCGGAGACGACGATGATGACCAGCGAGAGCACGCCCACCGAGTAGAGCTGGTGGACGAGCAGGCGGAAGCGCGCGAGCAGCCCGGGCAGCCCCGCGAGCACCCGCAGCAGGAAAAGCGAGGCCCGGCCAAGCCGGGCCATGCGCGCGAGGGTCCAGGCCCCAAGGCCCTGCAGCCAGCGGATCACGGCGCCTCCCCGCCGAGGGTCTCGGCGGCCAGCGACGGTGCGGGATAGTGGAAAGGCACGGGACCATCGGGCCGCGCATCCATGAACTGGCGCACCCACGGCGAGTCCGTGTCGCGCAGCGCCTCGGGCGAACCCGAGGCGATCACCTCGCCATCGGCGATGACATGGATGCGGTCGGCGATGGCGGCCGTCTCTGCGACGTCGTGGGAGACCACCACGCTGCTGAGCCCCAGGGCATCATTGAGTTCGCGGATCAGCTTCACCAGCACGCCCATGGAGATCGGGTCCTGGCCGGAGAAGGGTTCGTCGTACATCACCAGCTCCGGGTCGAGGGCGATCGCCCGCGCGAGTGCCACGCGCCGCGCCATGCCGCCGGAAAGTTCGGCCGGATAGAGATGACGGGCGCCGCGCAGGCCGACCGCCTCGAGCTTGAGCAGCACGAGCTGGTGGATCAGCGCCTCGGACAGCCTCGTGTGCTCGCGCAGCGGGAAGGCGACGTTCTCGTAGCAGGTGAGATCGGTGAACAGCGCGCCGGCCTGGAAGAGCATGCCCATGCGCCGGCGCAGCCGGTAGAGGGCGCGGCGCGAGAGGCGGTCCACACGCTCGCCGGCGACCCGGATCTCGCCCGCGTCCGGGCGCAGCTGGCCGCCGATGAGCCGCAGCAGCGTGGTCTTGCCCGTGCCGCTGGGGCCCATGATGGCGGTCACCTCACCGCGGTAGACGGTGATGTCCACACCGCTGAAGATCGCACGCTCGCCGCGTGCGAAATGGAGGTCCCGGATCTCGATGAGCGGCTCCTCGGCCGGGGCGGTATCAGTACCCATCAGAATCCTTCCCGGAAGGGGCTGGCCGGAATGCGGCGCCCGGCGTGGCAAGCGGCGGGCAGTATCAGCCACCCTCGCGAACCAGTCAACACGCCCCACCACCCGGGCATACTGGCCCACGCGGGAGCCGGGCCGTATCATGGCCGGCTTTGAACACCCGAACCGGGACGACACCGCCCATGCTGCCAGCCCTGCTCACCATCGTCGTCGGCTTCATCGCCCTCACCTGGAGCGCCGACCGCTTCGTCATCGGTGCCTCCGGCACCGCGCGGCACCTGGGCATACCGACGCTGATCATCGGGCTGACCATTGTCGGCATCGGCACCTCGGCGCCGGAGATGCTGGTCTCGGCGATCGCCGCCTGGCAGGGCAACCCCGGGCTGGCGGTTGGCAACGCGCTCGGCTCGAACATCACCAACGTCGGGCTGATCCTCGGCGCCACGGCGCTGATGGTCCCCCTGCAGGTCCGCTCGCGGCTGCTGCGCCGCGAGATCCCGATGCTGTTCGCGATCATGGCCATCGCCTTTCTGTTCCTGCTCGGCGGACGGCTCGAACGGTGGGAGGGACTGCTCCTGCTCGCCGGCATGGGGGCCCTGCTCGCCTGGATGGGGATACAGGGCCGCAACGGCGAGGAGCCGGACCCGCTGAGCACCGAGTTCGAGAGCGAGATCCCGACGGACCAGCCCCTGGGCACCAGCGTCCTGTGGCTGATCATCGGCCTCGTGGTACTGCTCGCCAGCTCCCGCGCGCTGGTCTGGGCGGCGGTCAGCATTGCCGAGGCCCTCGGCGTGAGCGACCTGGTCATCGGCCTGACCATCGTCGCCCTCGGCACCAGTCTGCCAGAGCTCGCCGCGAGCTTTGCCAGCGCACGCAAGGGCGAGCACGACATCGCCATTGGCAACGTCATCGGCTCCAACATGTTCAACCTGCTGGGCGTGATGGGCGTCGCCGGGGCCATCAACCCGCTGGACAGCGACCCGGCGACCCTGTACCGGGACATCCCGGTGATGGCCGGCATAACGCTGGTGTTCGCGGTGATGGCGTTCAGCCGCTACGGTCACGGGCGGATCAACCGCATCGAGGGCGCGCTGCTGCTGGCAGCGTATATTGGATATCAGGCGTTACTCTACGTGTGTGAGACATAGCAGCATGAGCGAGAGACAGCTCCCCCGGGACGAGGACGCGAACCTCTGCAGCCTTGGCCAAGCGGTCATCGAGGTGGAAACCGAGGCAGTCCGCGCCCTCGCCTCACGCATCGACGCCGAATTCGCCCGCGCGTGCCGGTACATGCTGGCGTGCGAGGGGCGGGTGGTGGTCCTGGGCATGGGCAAGTCCGGCCACGTCGGCGGCAAGATCGCCGCCACCCTAGCAAGCACGGGAACGCCCGCGTTCTTCGTCCACCCGGGCGAGGCCAGCCATGGCGACCTCGGCATGATCACCCCGCGGGACGTCGTGCTGGCCCTGTCCAACTCCGGCGAGACCGACGAGATCACCACCATCCTGCCGCTGATCAAGCGCCTGTCGGTGCCGCTGATCGCCCTCACCGGCCGCCCGGAGTCCACCATGGCCCGCTCGGCGAGCGTACACCTGGACGTCAGTGTGGCCGAGGAGGCCTGCCCGCTGGGCCTCGCCCCCACCGCGAGCACCACCGCCGCGCTCGCCATGGGCGATGCCCTGGCGGTGGCACTGCTGGAGGCGCGAGGGTTCACCCGCGAGGACTTCGCGCGCTCCCACCCCGGCGGCCGACTGGGACGGCGGCTGCTGCTGCGCATCGAGGACATCATGCACGGCGGCGAGCGCATACCCCGGGTCCAGGCGGGGACCCCGCTCGGCGAGGCCCTGGTGGAGATGACCAACAAGGGCCTGGGCATGACCGCGGTGGTCGACGCCGAGGATCACCTGCTCGGCGTGTTCACCGACGGCGACCTGCGCCGTGCCCTCGACCACGAGGTGGACGTCCATCGCACCCCGGTGGACAGGGTGATGACCCGCGGCGGGCGGACCATCAGCCGGGACCGCCTCGCCGCTGAAGCCCTTGCCCTGATGGAGAATCACGGTATCAACGCGCTGCCCGTGGTCGACGAGCAACGCCACATCGTCGGGGCGCTGAACATGCACGACCTGCTGCGCGCGGGGGTGGTGTAGTGGACGCCTTCGAGCACGCCTACTGCGGCACGCCACCGGCGGCGGTGGCCGAGCGCGCCGCGCGTATCGGGGCGCTCGCACTGGACGTGGACGGCGTACTCACCGACGGCGGCGTCTACATCAGCGGCGACGGCGAACCCTTCAAGCGCTTCAACATCCACGACGGCAAGGGCATCGCCATGCTCCGGGAAGCGGGCATCGCGGTGGCCATTGTCACCGCCCGGCGCTCCGGCGCGGTCGAGGCCCGGGCCCGTGAGCTGCGCATCGAGCACGTCCACCAGGGCGTGCGCGACAAGGCCACCGCTCTCGCGGGGCTGGCGGATGCGCTCGGCCTGGCCACGGAATCATGCGCCTTCGTCGGCGACGACCTGGTGGACCTTGCCCCCATGCGCACCGCCGGGCTCGCGGTGGCCGTCGCCAATGCCCACCCTGCGGTGTGCGCCATCGCCCACTGGGTCACCCGGCGCGGCGGCGGGGACGGCGCCGTCCGCGAGGTCTGCGAGCTGCTCCTCGGTGCGCGCGGTGCCCTCCGGCCATGGCTGAGCGACGATGCGCGAGCGTAGCCGCCGGACATTCCCGCTGGTCGTCACCGCGCTGCTGGTGGCCTTGGCGTGGTTCTCCTTCGGCGGCCGCGACGACGGCGGCACCGGCACGGCACCGCCGGTACGCGAACCCGAGGCCCGCTATTACGCCACCGAGGTCCGCATCGTCGCCACCGACGCGGACGGCAACCCCAGCGACGAGCTCCGTGCGCAGCGCGCCGCCTACTTCCCCGGCGCCGATCGCTGGGAGATGCAGCAGCCGCGCTGGCAGGGGCGCCGCAACGGGCGGCCGTGGCACGGCCGCGCCCGGCGCGCGGAGGCAACGCCCATCGGCGATCACGAGCGCCGCATCGTGCTCAACGGCGATGTCGAGCTCCACCGCGAGGCGCCGGACCCACTCACCCTGCTCACCGACACCCTCACCCTGGAGCCTGCCCGGGACTATGCGGAGACCGACGCGGCGGTGACACTGCGCACCCCCGCGAGCGAGATGACCGGTGTCGGCGCGCGGGCCTGGATGGACCGACAACAAGTGAGACTCCTCGCCAAAGTCAGGGGGACCTATGCGACCGAATAGCCTGATTCGCCTGCTCGCGGCCTGCCTGCTCGCCGTGGCCGGCTGCGCCCTCGCCCAGCAGGACAGCAGCAAGCAGCCACTGCACCTGAGCGCCGACACCGGCGAGCTCGACAACGTGCGCGGTGTAAGCACCTACACCGGCAACGTCGTCGTCACCCGCGGCCAGATGCGCATCACGGGCGATGTCCTGCGGGTCTACCGCGGCGACGGCGACACCCTGGACCGGATCGAGGTCGAGGGTGAACCCGCGACCTTCCACGACGAGTCGCCGCAGCGCGAGACGCCGGTGGACGCCGAGGCGCCGACGATGACCTACTACTCCGGGCCGCCGGAGCGCATCGAGCTCTCCGGCGGTGCCACGCTCACCCGCGGGCGCGACGAGTTTCGCGGCGAGACAGTCAACTACGACATTGCCGCCGACCAGGTGAAAGCGGACAGCAGCAAGGACCAGCGCGTTCAGGTCACGCTCTTCCCCAAAAAGGACGACAGCGGCAACAACAGCGGCGACGGGCAGTGAGCATGGGGGAGACGGGACGCCTCGAGGCCACCGGCCTGATCAAGCGCTATCGACGGCGCAGCGTGGTCAGCGACGCCGCACTCGCGGTCGCCCCCGGCGAGATCGTGGGCCTGCTCGGGCCCAACGGCGCGGGCAAGACCACCTGCTTTTACATGATCGTCGGCCTTATCCGTCCCGATGCCGGACAGATCCGCCTGGACGGTCGCGAGATCGGCCGGCTGCCCATGCACCGCCGGGCCCGGCTCGGCCTGGGTTACCTGCCCCAGGAGGCGTCGATCTTCCGCAAGCTCTCCGTGGCTGACAATCTCCTCGGGGTGCTCGAGCTGCGCCGCGATCTCGACCGCGGCCAGCGCCACGACGAGATGGAGGAGCTGCTCGAGGAGTTCAGCGTCGGCCACCTCCGCGATCAGCCCGGTATCAGCCTCTCCGGCGGCGAGCGCCGCCGGGTGGAGATCGCCCGGGCGCTGGCGGCCCGCCCCCGCGTGATACTGCTCGACGAGCCATTCGCCGGGGTTGACCCGATCTCCGTGCACGACATCCGCCAGATCATCCGCCACCTGGCCGAGCGCGGTATCGGCGTGCTGATCACCGATCACAACGTGCGCGAGACCCTGGGCATCGTCGACCGCGCCTACATCCTCAATGCCGGCGAGGTGATTGCCGAGGGCGACGCCCAGACGGTGCTCGCCGACGAGCAGGTCAAGCGCGTCTATCTGGGCGAGGATTTCCGGCTGTGACCGCCCGCGCTCAGGTGCAAGGCCGCTGCCTGTTGCATTACGATGGCGGCAAGCGGGCGCGGGCCGCCCGGCCAGCGGAGAGCTGACGAACGACCCATGAAACAGACGCTCCAGCTCCGACTCGGTCAGCAGCTGACAATGACACCCCAGCTGCAGCAGGCGATCCGCCTGCTGCAGCTGCCGACGCTGGAGCTGCGTGCCGAGATCCAGGAAGCGCTCGACTCCAACCTCATGCTCGAGACCGAGGACGAGCACGAGGCGGCCACCACCGAAGAGGCCCTGCGGGACGCCGGCACCGGGGACAGCGCCGGGCAGGCGGACGGCGAGCCGGCCGCCGAAACGACGGACACCGAGGATACGCGCCTGGGCGACGACCTGCCGGTGGACGGCAGCTGGGACGACATCTACGACGGCACCACGGCCTGGAGCCGCGGCAGCGGCGAGGACGATGACTACGATCCGGTCTCCCGCCTGGCCGCCGCCAGCGAGAGCCTGCGCGAGCACCTGATCTGGCAGATCCAGCTCGGCGAATTCACCCCCCGCGCATTCGCCATCGCCGAGGCGATCATCGACGCGGTCAGCGACGACGGCTACCTGAACACCGACGAGGCCGACATTCTCGCGGCCCTGCCCGGGGACTGGGCGGTGGGCCACGAGGAATTCCTCGAGGTGCTCGGCGAGGTGCAGCGACTCGACCCCGTGGGCGTGGCCGCGCGTGACCCCCGGGAATGCCTGGCCCTGCAGCTCGAGCAGCTGCCGGAGGACACCCCGTGGCTCGCGCAGGCACGGTTGCTGCTCGACGAGCACCTGGATCTGCTGGTCAACCGGCAGCTCGCCCAGATCAAGCGCCGCATGCAGCTCGACGACGAGGCCCTGGGCGGCATCATCGAGCTGATCCGGGGGCTCGACCCCCACCCGGGCCTGCGCTACGGTAGCAACAATACGGAATACGTCATCCCCGACGTCTTCGTCCGCCGCGAGGACGGGCGCTGGCAGGTGGAGATCAACCCGGATGCCTTTCCCCGTGTCCGCATCAACGCCGACTATGCGGCCATGGTCCGCCGCGCCGACCGCAGCCGCGAGAACAGCCTGATGCGCGAGCACCTCCAGGAAGCGCGCTGGCTGATCAAGAGCCTGCGTTCGCGCAACGACACCCTCCTGCGCGTGGCCCATTTCATTGTCGACCACCAGCACGACTTCCTCGAACGCGGCGAGGAGTTCATGCAGCCGCTGGTGCTGCGCGAGGTCGCCGAGGCCGTGGAGATGCACGAATCCACCATCTCGCGGATCACCAACCGCAAGTACATGCACACCCCGCGCGGGACCTTCGAGTTCAAGTACTTCTTCTCCTCGCACGTGCAGACCGCCGACGGCGGCGAGTGCTCCGCCACCGCGATACGGGCGCGTATCCGCCGCCTGATCGCCGGCGAGGACCCGCGCCGCCCGCTCAGTGACAGCCGCATCGCCACCATCCTGCAGGACGAGGGGATACACGTCGCCCGCCGCACCGTGGCGAAATATCGCGAGGCCATGGCGATCGCGTCCTCGACGGACCGAAAGCGCCTCGCCTGAGAACCACAAAGGAGGCTCTATGCAGATCGACATCACCGGCCACCACATCGAAGTGACCGACTCGCTGCGCGACTACGTCAACGAGAAGTTCCAGAAACTCGAGCGTCACTTCGACAACGTCGTCGATGTGCATGTCATCCTCACGGTCGAGAAGCTGACCCACAAGGCGGAAGCCACCCTTGTCCTGAGCGGCGCCCGCTTGTTCGCCGACGCCACCGATGAGGACATGTACGCCGCCATCGATGCACTCACGGATAAACTCGATCGCCAGGTGGTCAAACACAAGGAGAAACGCGCGGATCATCGCCGTAACGAGGGGCCGGTGAGCCAGGCCCTCGAGGAATGATCCATCGTTGCCGGCCGGGGTGGCCGGCAGACCAGTGACCACGCCGGCGGCGGGCCTGCCAGACCGGGCGCAGGGAGGTGCCTCGGGCCCGTACCGCCGCCGACGTGCCGGACAACGCCAGTTCAGGGCCGGGGCACCATGAACATTGCAGCACTGCTCTCCCCCGAGCGGGTTCGCTACGGGGCGCATGCCACCAGCAAGAAGCGCAGCCTGGAGCTGCTCTCGGAACTGCTCAACGAGGATGCGACCGGTCCGGACACCCGCAGCATCTTCGAGAGCCTGATCGGACGCGAGCGGCTCGGCAGCACCGGTCTGGGCCGGGGCGTCGCCCTGCCACATGCCCGGCTGCCGGGCCTGGATGCCCCTGTGGCGGCGGTGCTCAACCTCGACACGGGCGTGGATTTCGACGCCGTCGACCGTCAGCCGGTGGATCTGCTCTTCGCGCTGCTCGTGCCGGAAGAGTCCACCGACGAGCATCTGCGCATCCTCGCCACGCTGGCGGAGATGTTCAGTGACACGGCCTTCTGCGAGCATCTCCGTGCCAGCGGCACCGACCGTTCCCTCTACGAGCAGGTGTCACAACGGCTGGTGGACGGCGCGCCGGCATGACGCCTCGGCTGCGCATCCCCCGCACCGCCCTGGCACGGGCGCTCGGGGCCGCGGCGCACGGCGGCGGCGAGACCGTCGAGCTACCCGTGGATGCACCGCGCTGGCTCGGTGGCGACGCCCCGGTACGCCGTGGCACCACCGACGCGGACGGCGCCTGCCTGATCGTCTGCGAGTCCGCCGACGCCGCGCCGGCCGACGGCACGCCCTGGATGACACTGGAGGCGGACGACGAGGCCCTGGCCTGGCGAATCGATCGCGCCCTCGTCCGCCTTGCCGGGCGCCCCGGAGTCCCCGGCACCCTGGTTCGCATCCATGGTCACGGGGTCCTGCTCAGGGGGGCCGAGGGCACGGGCAAGAGCCACACGGCACTGGCCCTGCTCGATCGCGGGCACGCCCTGGTGGCCGACGACCTGGTGACACTCGCCGCCGCCAGCGCCACCCCCGAGGGCCGCGCCCCCGACGAGGGCCCCCGCGGACGGCTCGCCGTACGCGGCCTCGGCGTGATCCGGGTGGACGAGCACTTCGGGGATGCGGCGCTGGCACGGCGTGCCCCGGTGGTCCTGGAAGTGGTACTCGCGCCCGGGGCGAGTGCGGACCCGCTGACCGGGGGCTGGGCCACCGGCGGACTGCTCGGACGCCCCCTGCCCCGGCTGACCCTGGCCCCGGGCCCCATGACCGCCCTGCTCATCGAGGCAGCGGTACGCGAGTGCCGTCAGGCCGGCGGCATTACGCACGGCCAAGCGAGCGCGGAGGACCGACTGAATGCGGCTCGTCATCATTAGCGGGCTGTCCGGATCGGGCAAGAGCGTGGCACTGAGCACGCTGGAAGACACCGGATTCTACTGTATCGACAACCTGCCGGTGGACCTGCTGGAGGCCTTTGGCCGCCACATTACCGCCGTTGCCGGGGACGAGCCCGGCAACGACCGCTACGCCGTGGGCGTGGACGCGCGCAACCGCCCATCGGACCTGGCACGCATCCCGGCGATACTGGATCAGCTGCGCGCCAGCGGCATCAACTGCGAGATCCTCTTCCTCGACGCCGAGCGCGACACCCTGCTCAAGCGCTTCAGCGAGACCCGCCGGCGACACCCGCTGAGCGGCGAGGACACCTCCCTGGACGAGGCCATCCATCGCGAGCGCGAGCTGCTCGAGCCGCTGCTCGAGCGCGCGGACCTGACCATCGACACCACGCGCACCACCGTCCACGAGTTGCGTGACCTGGTCCGGGCCCGCCTGGTCCGGGCCCCCTACACCCTCTCGCTGATGTTCGAGTCCTTCGGCTACAAGCACGGCCTGCCGCCGGATGCGGACTTCGTCTTCGACGCGCGCTGCCTGCCGAATCCCCACTGGAACGCCGAGCTGCGCCCGCTCACCGGACGCGACGAGCCGGTGGCGGCATTCCTCGAGGCGCAGGAGACGGTCACCGCCTTCCACACCCAGGTGCGGGATTTCCTCGCCGAATGGATTCCGCGCTTCCAGCAGGAGAACCGCAGCTACCTGACCATCGCCATCGGCTGCACCGGGGGACAGCACCGCTCCGTCTATCTCGCCGAGCGGCTGTGCGGGGACTTCCGCGGCCGCCTCGGGCAGGTCAACGTCCGTCACCGGGAGCTGCCATGAGTGTCGGGCTGCTGATCATCACGCACAACCGTGTGGGCCAGGAGCTGCTCAACACCGCGCGCACCATCCTCGGCGCGTGCCCGCTGGAGACGGCGCACCTCAACGTCCCCCAGGACAGCAGCCCCGAAGCGATGGTCCACCGGGGCACCGAGCTGCTCACCCGCCTCGACAGCGGCGACGGCGTGCTCATCCTCACCGACGCCTTCGGCGCGACCCCCAGCAACGTGGCGGTGCGCCTGGGTGAGCGCATGGGTACGGCGGTGGTTTCGGGGCTGAACCTGCCGATGCTCCTGCGCGTGCTCAACTATCCGGACCTGCCGCTGGCGGCCCTTAGGGACAAGGCCTACACCGGCGGTCGCGACGGCGTGCTGCTCGTCGAACCCACCCCCGCGGAGCAAGACAGGCACCATGAGCGACACCGCTGAACCGACCCGGATCCGCCGCGAGGTGGAGATCGTCAACCGCCTCGGCCTGCATGCCCGCGCGGCCGCCCGGTTCGTGAGTACCGCGGGGCACTACGACGCCGACATCCAGGTCACCCGCGACGAACGCACGGTCAACGGCAAGAGCATCATGGGCATGATGATGCTCGCCGCCGCCCAGGGCAGCTGCATCCTCATCGAGGCCGAGGGCAGCGACGCGGCGCAGGCAATGGAGGCGCTGGAGGCCCTGATCGCCGAGCGCTTCGGCGAGGACAGCTGAGCCGGCCACCCGCCTCTCAGCCGGCGCCGCCGACGAGCTCGCGGAAGGCGGCCTCGTCCAGCACGCTCACCCCCAGGCGCTCTGCCTTGTCCCGCTTGGAGCCCGGGTCCGCGCCAGCGACGACGTAGTCGGTGCGCCCGGAGACACTGCCCGTCACCTTGCCGCCCAGGGCCTCGATCCGCGCCCGCGCCTCGTCGCGGGTGAACCCCTCCAGGGTGCCGGTCAGCACGAAGGTCCGGCCCGCCAGGGGCGCCTCATCACCGTCACGCCCCTCCGGGGCCGGCCAGTGGACACCGGCGTGGAGCAGGCCGTCGATGACCTCCTGATTGTGGGGCTGGGCGAAGAAGTGCGCCACGCTCTGCGCGACCACGGGCCCCACGTCCGGCACCGACTCAAGGGCCTCCTCATCCGCCTGCCTGATGGCATCGAGCTCGCCGAAGTGGGCCGCCAGGGCCTTGGCGGTGACCTCACCCACGTGATTGATCCCCAGGGCATAGAGGAACCGCGCCAGGGTCGTCTCGCGGGAGGCGTCGATGGCGCGCAGGAGGTTCGCGGCGGAGCGCTCGCCCATGCGCTCCAGCCCGCTCAGGCGCCGGGCATCGAGGTGATACAGGTCGGCGGCGGTGCGCACCAGGTCGCGCTCGACGAGCTGCGCGACGAGCTTCTCGCCGAGCCCGTCGATGTCCATGGCCCGGCGCGAGACGAAGTGCAGCAGCGCGCCCATGCGCTGGGCCGGGCAGTACAGCCCGCCGATGCAGCGGTGGGCGGCCTCCTCGTCCAGGCGCAGCACCTCGGAGCCGCATACCGGACAGGCCTCGGGCATCTCCCAGGGCTCGACGCCGGCAGGCCGCCGCTCGGTGATTACCGCCGTGATCTCGGGGATGACATCACCGGCACGGCGGACCATGACGGTGTCCCCCTCGCGCACGTCCTTACGGCGCACCTCATCGAGGTTGTGCAGCGTGGCGCGGCTGACGGTCACACCACCGACCTCGACGGGCGCCAGCTCGGCCACGGGGGTGATCACGCCGGTGCGTCCCACCGAGGCCGCAATGGTCTCGACCACCGTGGTCGCCTCCCGCGCCGGGAGCTTGTGCGCGGCGGCCCAGCGGGGTGCACGGGCGGTGAAACCCAGGCGCTCACGCAGGGCTAGATCGTCGACCTTGTAGACCGCGCCGTCGATCTCGTAGCTCAGCGTCTCGCGGTTCTCCAGCAGCCACTGGTAGTAGTCCAGGCAGCCGTCCACGTCGTCGACGCGCTGGACGTGCTCATTGACCCGGAACCCCCAGCCCTCGAGCCGCGCGAGCACATCGCTGTGGGTAGCTGCCAGCGCCTCGGAACTGGCCCCGGTGCCGAAGGTGAAGAAGGTCAGCGGCCGGCGCGCGGTGATCCGGGAATCGAGCTGGCGCAGGCTGCCGGCGGCGGCGTTGCGGGGGTTGGCGAAGGTCCGCTCGCCGGCGGCCTCGCGCCGGGCGTTGAGGCGTTCGAAGTCCGCCTTGCGGATGACGACCTCGCCACGGACCTCCAGCAGCGACGGGGCCTCGCCGGTGAGGCGCAGGGGCACCGAGCGGATGGTGCGCACGTTGGCGGTGATGTCCTCGCCGACCTCGCCGTCGCCCCGGGTGGCGGCACGCGCGAGCAGGCCGTCCTCGTAGCGCAGGTTCACCGACAGGCCGTCGAGCTTGGGCTCGCACACGTAGGCGACCCCGTCACCGGCGGCACGCTCGTGCACCCGGCGGTCGAACTCGCGCAGCTCCTCCTCGCTGAAGACATTGCCCAGCGAGAGCATGGGCTGCTCGTGGCGTGCCGGCTCGAAGGCCTCCAGCGGCAGCGCACCGACCCGCTGGGTGGGCGAGTCCGGGGTCGCCAGCGACGGCCATCGCCGTTCCAGGTCCTGGAGCTCGCGCAGCAGCACATCGTACTCGGCGTCGGAGACGGCCGGCTCGTCGAGGACGTAGTAGCGATGGTTGTGGTAGGCGAGGGTCTCGCGCAGCTCGGCGGCACGGCGTTCCGCCTCGGGGAAGGCGTCGTTGGACTCGCTCATGGGTTCGGGGTGGTCACTCTCGGTGCTGCCGGCGGGCGAGATGCGCGCGCCGGCGGTATTCGATCATCTCCTCGCGCAGGTGCTCCACGGCCTGGTGGGTGAGGTCGCAGCGGCGCGCGTCCAGAAGCTGGCCGTCGAGCTCGCCGGCCACGTGGCGCGCGGCCTCCAGCATCTCCTCGAAGGCCGTCACGGCGTCGAACGGCCCCGGCAGGCGGAGAAAGAACGCGAGTCCCGGGGTCTCGAACCCCTCCATGCGCTCCAGGTCGAACCAGCCGGGGTTGAGGATGTTGGCGACGCTGAACTCCGCGACCCGGCCGCGGCTGCCCTCGATGTAGCGATGGAAGATGCCGTGCTCGCCGAAGGTCAGGCCGGCGGACTGCAGGGCATCCTGCACCGCGGGCCCGAGGAATCGCTCGCCGTTGGGGGCGAGCACGTTGATGACGACGATCTTCTCCTCCAGCCCCGGGGGCACGTCCGCCTCGGCCTCGCCCCCGCCACGGCTGCCGTCGCCACCGCCGTCCGTGCCCAGGGCCCGGCGCAGGCGCTCGGCGAGCCGGCCACGGCGGGCGGGCTCGCGTTCGCCGCCACCGTCGCCGAGCGCACCGGCGTCGCTGCCCTCGACACCCTCCTCGATTTCCGGCGCGTCCGGGCTTCCGTCATCCGGCGTGCTGCCAACGGGAAGGTCATCGTCCGGCCACCAGTCGTCGTCGTCCGCCTCCGGCACGGGCCACTCCTCGGCCCGGGAGCGTGAGCCTTCGACGCGGCTGTGGGCCCAGGCGGGGAAGTCACGTTCGTCGCGGCCGGCGGGGAGGTCGTCACCTTCGTCCATGCCGGCTTCGGGATCGGCCTCCGCCCCCACGTCGTGAAACGGCGACACCCGGTCGTCATCGTCACCCTCCCGGCCCAGGTCCCCGGTCTCGCGCCCGGTTTCCAGCTCCGGATCGAACTCGGGCAGCTCGTCGTCCAGGTGGGGCTCCTCGACACCACCGCCGGCGAACGGCTCGCGCTGGTTGCGACGGTTCCGGGACCAGGGCAGGCCGTCATGGCGCCAGTTCTGGAACGTGCCATGCAGGTAGATGGCCACAATGACCAGGGCACCGAGAATGATCAAAAGCCAGCGCAGTTCGTCCATCTTCCCGTCCGATCGCTCACCTGGATGCCATGGCCGAGGGCGCTCGCCATGCTCGGAACAGCCTGCATGGCGCGTGCATGAAGCTCAAGCCCCGTCCCCCGGGGTGTCCACCAGCGCGGTCGCCGCCTCCATATCCACGGCCACCAGCCGGGAGACTCCGGGCTCGTTCATGGTCACGCCGGCAAGGTGGCTGGCCGCGGCCATGGTCACCTTGTTGTGGGTGATGACGATAAACTGCACCCGGTCCGACAGGGCCTGGAGCATGTCGCAGAAACGCCCGACGTTGGCCTCGTCCAGCGGTGCGTCCACCTCGTCGAGCATGCAGAACGGCGCCGGGTTGAGCTCGAAGATGGCGAACACCAGGGCCACTGCCGTGAGCGCCTTTTCGCCGCCGGAGAGCAGGTGGATGTTGCTCACCCGCTTGCCCGGCGGGCGCGCCATGATCGCCACACCGGTTTCGAGCAGATCCTCGCCCGTGAGTTCCAGGTAGCCGCTGCCGCCGCCGAAAAGCCGGGGAAAGAGACGCTGCATGCCCTCGTTGACCTTCTCGAAGGTCTCCTTGAAACGCTGGCGCGTCTCCCGGTCGATGCGCCGGATCGCGGACTGCAAGGTTTCCAGGGCCTCGTTGAGGTCCTCGTACTGGCTGTCGAGGTAGCCCTTGCGGGATTCGAGCTCGCGGTACTCGTCGATCGCCGCCAGGTTGATCGGCCCCAGGCGGCGGATGCGCTCATCCAGGCGCTCCAGCTCCGCCTCCCAGCGCTGCTCGTCGGCGTCCTCCGGCAGCGCCGTGGCGGTCTCGGCGCGATCCACCTCCATCTCCGCGAGCTGCTCGGCCTGGGTCTGAATGCGGATCTTGAGCTCGTAGCTGCGGTAACGCGCGGACTCCGTGCCCTCGCGCAGCTCGGTGACCGAGCGCTCGGCCTCGCCGCGGCGGGTCTCGAGATCGCGCAGCCGTTCCTCCGCGTCACCCAGGCGGGTGCGGGCCTCGCCGAGCTCGTGTTCCACGGACTGGCGACGCTCCAGCAGGCGCTGGCGTTCGGCCTCGGCGGCCTCGTCGTCGACCTCGGCGGGCTCGTCGTCCGCTGCTGCGAGCTCCGCGAGCCGCGCCTCGAGGCGTTCGCACTGGGCCTTCTGGCGCGAGACGGACTCCGCCAGGGACTGTCTGGCCGTGGTCGCGCTCTCCAGGCGCAGTGCCACGTCGTGCCGGCGCGAGCGCACGTCGGCCAGGCGTTCGCGCGCCGCATCCAGCTGGTCCTGCAGACCGAGCTTCTCCTCGTTGAGCCGCTCCCGGGTCTCGTCCAGGGCCTCACTGCGATCCAGCGCCTCGGCTTGGCGCTCGCGAGCGGCACGGACGTCCGCATTGATCTCCTCGATGGCCTCGGCAAGGTCCTCGAGCTCCGCCTGGCGGGCGCGGCGGCGCTCCCCGCGCTCCTGCTGCTGGGCCCGCTGGTTGTCCACCTGCGCCTGCAGGCTGGCGCGCTCGCGTTCGGCCTCGTGGAGGGCATCGCGGTCGTCGTCCCGTCGTTCGGTGAGATCGGCGATGCGCTCACGCAGCTCGCCGCGGCGGGCCTCCTGTTCGGCGAGCCGGGCATCCAGCGTCTCAAGCGCCTCCCGCGTCTCCGAGAGGTCGCGCTCCCGTGCCAGCACGCCGGTGTCGTCACGGGCCTCGCCGCGGGCGTGCACCCAGTCCGGTCCGAAACGGGTGCCGTCCGGCGTGACGATCTCCTCGCCGGGCGCGAGGTCGGGGGCTCGGGCCAGTGCGGCATCCACATCCTCGGCGGTATGGACCCCCGCGAAGAGCCCCGCCACCGGCCACGGGGCGCTTACCCGCCGCGCAAGCCCGTCGCCGGGCGATGCCCCATCCGGCACCCCGTCCGCGGGCCGCTGGAGCACGATCTCGTCACCCTCCAGGGCCGCTAGGGCGGCCACGTAGCGCCCGGGATCCGTGACCAGGACCGCCTGCAGGTGGGCCCCGAGGACCGCCTCCACGGCCCGCTCCCAGCCCGGCTCGACGTCGAGGCGGCGGGCCAGCCGCTCGCCGTCGTCCAGGCCCTGCGCGGCAAGCCAGCGCCCCGCCGCCTCGCCCTCGCCGAGGGCGGCCTCCTGCAGGGTCTCCAGGGAGGTGAGCCGTGCCGCGGTACGGTGGCGCTCTTCCCGGGTCCCTTCCAGGGACTCGTCCAGCTCGGTGGCCTCGTCCTCGAGTGCCGTCAGGGCCTCGTCGCGTTCGTCCAGGCGCTCGCGCAGGCCCTCCAGGCGCTCCTCCAGGGCCTCCAGACGCTCCGCGCCGGCCTCGTCCGACTCGCGGGCCAGGGCCTCGTCCAGGGACTCGATCGCCTGGGCGAGGCGCTCTCGCTGACGGATCCGCTCCTCACCCTGACGTTCGAGCTGCTCGATACGGGCACGCTCGACTTCGGCGGTACGCGCCGGCTGCTGGGCGTCCTCGTTGAAGCGCTCCCATCGCTCGCGCCAGTCCTCCAGTGCCTGCTGGGCCTGCTGCACGCCCTCGTCGGCACCGGCCTCGGCCTCGGCAAGGGCCTCGTGTTCCGGCTCCAGCTCGGCGACGCGCTCCTCGGCCAGGCGCAGCTTCTCGCCGTCCTGCTCCAGGCTGGCCCGGTGCTCATCCAGCGCCTCACGGGTACGCGCCTCCTCCGCGCGGCGTGCCTCACGCATCTCACGCTGGTGCTTCATGCGCTGCTCGAGGCGGGTGATCTCGGAGCCAACACCGTAGTACTCGGCCTGGATCTCGTTGAGGCGGTCGCTGTCCTCGGCGTGGCGTGCGCGCACGCTCTCGGTCTCGCGCTCGAGCCGGCGCTGCTCGGCGACCGCGGCCTCGACCTCGGTGTCGCGGCGCCGCAGCTCGCCTTCCAGGCGCTCGCGCTCGGCCTCCAGACCCTGCAGGCGCAGGACGTGCAGCTCCGCCTGGCGCTGGCGCTGCTCGGCCCGCAGGCCCTTGTAACGCTCGGCGGTGTCGGCCTGGCGCTTGAGCTTCTCGAGCTGGCGCGCGACCTCGTCGCGAACGTCCTCGAGCCGCTCCAGGTTCTCCAGGGTGTCGCGGATGCGCCGCTCGGTCTCACGCCGGCGCTCCTTGTACAGGCTGATGCCCGCCGCCTCCTCGAGGTAGCGGCGCAGCTCCTCGGGGCGCGCCTCGATCACCCGCGAGATCATGCCCTGCTCGATGATCGAGTAGCTGCGCGGCCCGAGACCGGTGCCAAGGAAGATGTCGGTGATGTCGCGCCGGCGGCAGCGTGTGCCGTTGAGGTAGTACGCGGACTGGCCGTCGCGGTTCACCTGGCGGCGCACCGCGATCTCGTTGTAGCCGGCGTACTGCCCGGTGATGGTGCCGTCGCTGTTGTCGAAGACGAGCTCGATCGAGGCGGCACCCACCGGCTTACGGCTGCCGGAACCATTGAAGATGACGTCCGCCATCGACTCGCCGCGCAGGTGCTTGGCCGAGCTCTCGCCCATGACCCAGCGCACGGCATCGATGATGTTGGATTTGCCGCAGCCGTTCGGCCCGACGATCGCCACGAGATCGCCGGGAAGCGTCACCGTGGTGGGGTCCACGAACGACTTGAAGCCGGAGAGCTTGATCTTCGCCAGCCGCATTACGCGTTCCCAGCAAGCGCGGGTACCGCCGTTGGCCTGCCCCCCCGGGTGGCGGGGGCATCAGACCACCATGCGCTGCCTGCCGGGACGCACTCGCCCGGCAGGTCCGTCCTCGCCGTCACTCGCGGTGTCAGAACGGGATGTCGTCGTCGAAATCGTCCTGCGGCGGCTCCGGCTGACGGCCGCCGCCGCCACCGTAGCCCCCGTCACCGCCCTGGGGCTCGGGCCGCGGGCCGCCTCCGCCGCCGCCACCACCGGTGGTACGGGTATCGAGCATCTGCATCTCGCGCGCCACCACCTCCGTGGTGTAGCGGTCCTGACCGTCCTGCCCCTGCCATTTGCGGGTCTGGAGCTGGCCCTCGATGTAGACCTTAGAGCCCTTGCGCAGGTACTCCCCGGCGATCTCTGCCAGGCGGTTGAAGAACACGACGCGGTGCCAGTCCGTGCGCTCCTGGCGATCGCCGCTCTGGCGATCCCGCCACTGCTCGGTGGTCGCGACCCGGATGTTGGTGACCGCGCTGCCCGAGGGCGCGTAACGCACCTCCGGATCCGCCCCAAGATTGCCGATCAGGATGACCTTGTTGACCGAGCCGCTTGCCATTATTCCCTCTCCGCGAATTTCCGACGTGATGGCCTGTCCGTGGCCGTTGAAGACAGGCCGTCACTGTACCTGATTTACCTCTGCCAAGGGAGGCGCGCACACCTGGCTGCCCCCATCCCGTACGAGCCGGGGTAAACCAATTACGCCGGCCGCGGGGCAGTATCCGGGGCCGAGGGGCCCCTGCGGCGTACCGCGGCACCTGACAAATTTGCATAAAAAAACCCCCGGCCATTAATGGCCGGGGGTTTAGGGATAAGAGCCTGGCGATGACCTACTTTCGCACCACAGCGAGGCGGCACTATCATCGGCGCGGAGTGGTTTCACTTCCGAGTTCGGTATGGGATCGGGTGGTTCCCACTCGCTATATTCGCCAGGCGAGCCGGTTGGCCTGAGCGCGGTTTTTTGGGCCGCGCGGGCCGTTTGATCGGGAAGTCGCACGCGCACTTGGACATGCGCATTGGTCTCAGACTGCTTGGGTGTTATATGGCCAAGCCGCACGGGCAATTAGTACCGGTTAGCTTCATGCATTACTGCACGTCCACACCCGGCCTATCAACGTGGTGGTCTTCCACGGCCCTTCAGGGGGATCGAGTCCCCGGGGAGATCTTATCTTGAGGGGGGCTTCCCGCTTAGATGCTTTCAGCGGTTATCCCGTCCGTACGTAGCTACCCGGCAGTGCCACTGGCGTGACAACCGGAACACCAGAGGTACGTCCACTCCGGTCCTCTCGTACTAGGAGCAGATCCTCTCAAATCTCCGACGCCCACGGCAGATAGGGACCGAACTGTCTCACGACGTTCTAAACCCAGCTCGCGTACCACTTTAAATGGCGAACAGCCATACCCTTGGGACCTGCTACAGCCCCAGGATGTGATGAGCCGACATCGAGGTGCCAAACTCCTCCGTCGATGTGGACTCTTGGGAGGAATCAGCCTGTTATCCCCGGAGTACCTTTTATCCGTTGAGCGATGGCCCTTCCATGCAGAACCACCGGATCACTAAGGCCGGCTTTCGCCCCTGCTCGACGTGTGTGTCTCGCAGTCAGGCACCCTTATGCCTTTACACTCAAGGCGCGATTTCCGACCGCGCTGAGGGTACCTTCGCGCTCCTCCGTTACTCTTTGGGAGGAGACCGCCCCAGTCAAACTACCCACCACACACT
>NZ_KB894803.1 GCF_000374645.1 Arhodomonas aquaeolei DSM 8974 | reverse complement strand
GCAACGGTGACAGGCAATAGCGCGAGCAGGCAGTATCGTGACTCTCGCGCACGGCAGGGGACGACGACGTTGCAGTATCACGACCTTCGGGAGTTCATCGAGAAGCTGGAGGCGGCCGGCGAGCTCAAGCGCATCAGCCATCCGGTGGACCCGGTGCTGGAGATGACCGAGGTCTGCGACCGCACGCTGCGCCGCGGCGGCCCCGCCCTGCTGTTCGAGAACCCGGTCGGCCACGACATGCCGGTGCTCGCCAACCTCTTCGGAACGCCCCGTCGCGTGGCCCTCGGCATGGGCGCGGACGACACCGAGGCGCTGCGCGAGATCGGCCGGCTCCTCGCCTTCCTCAAGGAGCCTGATCCGCCCAAGGGCATGCGCGATGCCTGGCGGAGCCTGCCGGTGTACAAAAAGGTGCTGGACATGGCGCCGAAGAAGGTCCGCCGCGCGCCCTGCCAGGAGGTGGTGATCGAGGGCGACGACGTGGACCTCTCGCGCATCCCGGTGCAGACCTGCTGGCCCGGCGACGCCGGCCCGCTGATCACCTGGGCGCTGGTCACCACCCGGGGGCCGGAGAAGAGCCGGCAGAATCTCGGGATCTACCGCCAGCAGGTCATCGGGCGCAACCGTGTAATCATGCGCTGGCTCGCCCACCGCGGCGGCGCGCTGGACTTCCGCGACTGGCAGCAGGCCCACCCCGGGGAACCCTTCCCGGTGGCGGTAGCCCTCGGCGCGGACCCGGCGACCATCCTCGCGGCGGTGACACCGGTCCCCGACACCCTCTCCGAGTACGCCTTCGCCGGGCTGCTCCGCGGCCGGCGCACGGAACTCGTGGGCTGCCTGGGCTCGGAGCTGCAGGTGCCGGCGAGCGCGGAGATCCTCCTCGAGGGCCACATCTACCCGGACGATGTCGCGCCCGAGGGCCCGTTCGGCGACCATACCGGCTACTACAACGAGGTCGAGCACTTCCCGGTATTCACCGTCGAGCGCATCACCCACCGGCGCGACCCCGTCTACCACAGCACTTACACCGGCCGCCCCCCGGACGAACCCGCCGTACTCGGGGTCGCGCTCAACGAGGTATTCGTCCCGATTCTGCAGAAGCAGTTCCCCGAGATCGTGGACTTCTACCTGCCGCCGGAGGGCTGCAGCTACCGCATGGCGGTGGTGAGCATGAAGAAACAGTACCCCGGTCACGCCAAGCGGGTGATGTTCGGGGTCTGGTCGTTCCTGCGCCAGTTCATGTACACCAAGTTCGTGGTGGTCGTGGACAACGACGTCGACCCTCGCGACTGGCGGGACGTGATCTGGGCGTTGACCACCCGCATGGACCCGGCAAGGGATACGACGCTGGTGGAGAACACACCCATCGACTACCTGGACTTCGCCTCGCCGGTCTCGGGGCTCGGCTCCAAGATGGGCCTCGACGCCACCTCCAAGTGGCCCGGCGAGACGACGCGGGAATGGGGCACGCCCATCCGCATGGACGAGGCCGTGCGCGAGCGCGTCGACGCCTACTGGGACGAACTGGGTATCAACTGAGACCCCACCCCGCCGGGGGCCGTGCCATCGGCAATCCGGGCGGGGGCAATCCGAGCGGGTGATATCGACCGGCCCTAGGCCCGACGGCGACGTTGGGCGAGAATGGCGCAGAGGCACGCGGAAAGCGGCAGGCACGATGAGCTACCGAGTCCGGATCGAGAACACACAGCACGAGTTCACCGTGGAGGAGGGCGAGGCGGTGCTGAGCGCCGCGCTCCGTCACGGCCTGATCCTGCCCTACAGCTGCCGCGGCGGCACCTGCGGCACCTGCATGGGCAAGGTCGTCGAGGGCCGGGTGAGCTATCCCGACGGACGCCCGCCGGCGCTCTCGGAGGCGGAGGAGGCCGTCGGCCAGGCCCTGTTCTGCCAGGCACGAGCCGACACGGACCTCGCCATCGAGGTGCGCGAGGTCCGCTCGGCCGACGATATCCGGCCACGCAAGCTCCCCTGCCGGGTCGAACGCATGGACACCCTTGCCCACGACGTGCGCCGGCTGTGGCTGCGCACGCCGGGCAACGAACGGCTGCAGTTCCTGCCGGGCCAGTACATCGACTTCCTGCTGCGGGGCAACCGCCGGCGCAGCTTCTCGCTGGCGAACCCGCCCCATGACGACGAGCTGCTGGAGCTGCACGTCCGCCAGGTGCCGGACGGGCGCTTCACCGGCTACATCTTCGAGGAGCTCAAGGAGCGCGCGCTGCTGCGCTTCGAGGGCCCGTTCGGGACATTCTTCCTGCGCGAGGACTCGCCCCGCCCCATCCTCATGATCGGGGGCGGCACGGGCTTCGCGCCCATCAAGTCCATGCTCGAGCACGCCTTCCACCACGGCATCGACCGGCCCATCCACTTCTACTGGGGCGTGCGCGCCCGGCACGACCTCTACCTCGCGGACCTGCCGGAGCGCTGGGCGCGGGAGCACGCGAGCTTCCGTTACACCCCGGTACTCTCCGAGCCCCGGGCCGGCGACCGGTGGAACGGGCGCACCGGCTTCGTCCACGAGGCCGTGATCGAGGACTACCCGGACCTCAGCGGATACGACGTCTACATGAGCGGGCCGCCGCCGATGATCGAGGCCGCGAAGACGGCATTCGCCATCCACGGGCTGGACCCCGGACATCTCTACTTCGACTCGTTCGACTTCGCCGTCGACCCGGAAGACGATCCGGCCTGAGCGGTCACGCCGATGCAATCGGACAGGCGAAAGTCTATACTCGAGCGCTGTTTGTTCAGTGCAGCAGAGACCCACATGCCTTACGTAGATACGGGCGACGCCCGGCTCTACTTCGAGACCCACGGCAACAGCGGCCCCGCCGTCGTCCTGATCATGGGGCTGGGGGGCACCGTCGAGGCCTGGGGCATGCAGATCCCGGCGCTGAGCCGGGAATGCCGCGTGCTGGTAATGGACAACCGCGGCACGGGCCGCACCCAGAGCCATACCGAGAGCTGGACCATCAACGACATGGCCGCCGACGTGCTCGCGGCCATGGACGCCGCCGGTATCGCGGAGGCCCACGTGGTCGGGGTCTCCATGGGCGGACTCATTGCCCAGGCCCTCTACCACATGGCGCCAAAGCGGCTGTGCAGCCTGATACTCGGCTGCACCGGCCCGGGCGTGAACGACCCGGCCTTCGCCCGCCCCGCCCGGGCGGTGGAGGAGATCCTGCATATCGACCGCGAGGCCGTGGGCCACGCCAACGCCGTGCAACGGCTCACCGAGGTGTTCTACCATCCCACCTACCGCGAACGGGTGCCCGACCTCGCGGAGCGGCTGCTGCGCTTCGAGCGCGAGCTCGACGTCGACCCCAAAGGCCCGACCCGCCAGCTCGAGGCGGTCTACAGCCAGCCGGGCCAGGGTGACAGGCTCGCCGACATCGGCATCCCGGTGCTCGTCCTGCACGGCGAGGACGACATCGTCTGGCCCATGGAAAACGGCGAGTATCTCGCCGAGGCCATCCCGGAGGCCCGGCTCCAGCTCTTCCCTGAAACGGGTCACATGCTCATGCTGGAGCGGGCGCGGGAGTTCAACCGCAGCGTACTGACATTCATCCGTGAGCAGGAGTGAGCCGTGACCGCCACCGCCCACAATGCACTCCGGGCCCTCGCCCCTGCCGTCCTGGTGTCGGTGCTGGCCGGCTGCGCGAGCACGCCGCAGACGACACCGGATCAGGCCTACGACCCGCTGGAGGGCGCCAACCGCGAGGTCTACGACTTCAACGAGGGGCTGGACCGCTACGTGCTCGCCCCCGCCGCCCGGGGATGGACGGCCGTCACCAACGAGCCGGTACGCACGGGCGTGGACAATTTCTTCGACAACCTCGCCTATCCGGGCGTACTGCTCAATGACCTGCTCCAGGGCAAGATCGGCTACGCCTTTGCCGACACCGCGCGGTTCATGTTCAATACCACCCTCGGGCTCGCGGGCTTCCTCGATCCGGCGAGCCGCATGGGCCTGCCGGACCGCACCGAGGACTTCGGCCAGACGCTGGGCACCTACGGTGTCGACAGCGGCGCCTACCTCGTCGTGCCGGCGCTGGGACCGTCGAGCACCCGCGACGTCACCCGCTATCCGGTGGCCTACTACACCAACGTGCTGACCTACACCGCGCTCAACACCGTCACCCTGGGCGGGCTGACGGCGCTCAACTTCGTCAACACCCGTGCCCAGCTCGAGGGCACCGTGCGCCTGCGCAACGAGGCCGCACTGGACCCCTACGCCTTCACGCGCTCGAGCTACCTCCAGTACCGCCGCAACCTGGTCTACGACGGCAACCCGCCGGAGAAGGAAGACCCGTACGGCGACCTCTTCGACGAGCTGGATCAGCCGGCCACCGGGGACGGGACCGGCGGCAAAGAGTGAACGGCAGACAACGCACATAGCCGCTCCGCCCCCGCGCATACCATCTTGGATTGCGACGGGAAATGGGGCAGCATGTAGCGGAGTCCGGGGCAAGGAGACGGCAACGGCACCCGGCGCACGGACAAGCGTGATCCCCGACAGCCAACCAGGGAAGGTGGCCAGACATGAGCGATACCTGCCGCGCCCCGCCGTGGGGCCCTGCCTGCACCGCAGTCCCCGCTAGCGGGCGCGATCACACGCCTGCTGCCGTCAGGCGCGCCCGTTAGCGCTGATTCGCCCTCTTCATGGAACGTGAGGGACGCAGACAATGGATGTCCCGCAGCTCGACGCCTGGATCAAGCAGGCCACCTGTGCCGGTCTCGGCCTCAACGACTGCCGCTGGTGCACGCGCCGCGGCCTGCCGATCCTGCCGGTACGCTACGCGATCACCCGTATCGACGAGACCCCGGAGGTCCCGGTGCTGCCGCACGCGCGTGTCGGGGCGCTCTATCCCCGGGACGCCGAGGGGGATCCGGTGCCGCTCGGGCTCGACACCGTGCTCGACGACGAGGGCGAGTGGCACACGGGTCAGCCGCCGCGATGCGGCTACATCCTGCGCCGCCTGCGCGGGGGCTATCTCTACCTCTACGACGAAGGCCACGAGTGCTGGCTCGCCTACCAGGTCACCGATGGCGGTGAGTTCTGGCAGTTCCCGCCGGGCGAGCCGCCGGCGCAGATCGATGATGAGCCGTTCGCCTGCCACCGGCCGGGCAGCCACGCCGCGGCCTCGTTCATCGGGCTGCCGTACCCCCTGGAGGCCGGCCGTGTGTGGTTCGCCTACCTCGAGCGCCCGTGGTCGCTGGCGCAGCTCGAGCGCGTGGCCGGCGACGAGGACTGGCGCAAGCGCCACATGCAGTGCTTCGACGTCGAGGCCTGGCTGAACGACGGCGTCGCCGAGCACGCCTTCGCGCCCTCGCTCATCGGCGAGCAGGTGCCGGAGTGCTGCACCGGGCCGGCCCGCGAGGCGCTGCGCTGGCACCGCTTCCCGCTCGCCGCGGGCGTGGACGACGCCGAGGCGCTGATCGAGGCGATGACCACCCAGGCCCGCCACGACGCCGGCCTGCAGGGCAAGCACGGCCAGGCGGTGATGCTCGCCGTGCACGACGAGGTCGGCATCCTCGAGGAGCTCAACGCCTACCGCCAGCAGCCGCTGGAGCGCATGCGGCTGTTCCAGGCCGAGGGCGACAACGCCCGGCGCTCGCTGTGGCTGGCCTCGGTCCGGCGCCTCGTCGCGGCGCTGGACGCCGCCGCCGATAACCGCATGAGCGAGGTGGACGAGACCTACCAGGCGCGGATGTCGGCGGTCTACGAGCGCCTGGAGGCCGAGCGCCGGGCGGCGGAGCGGCAGTTCGCCAGGGAACTCGCCGAGGCCGACGGCGAGGCGGAAAGGCGCACCATCCGCGAGCTGCAGCGCAGAAAGCGCGACCTGTGGGTGAACGGTTATCCGCGCTGCGAGGTGACCCCGGAGTACCTGCGACTCAAATCCGAGCGGCACCGAAAGCTGCACACCCTCGAGCGCACCCTCGACGACACCATCCAGGAGTTCTCCGAGTACTACGACGACGAGCGGCCCGGCGACGTCGTCGCCGAGCTCGCCGACTACCAGGCCGCCATCGAGACCGACACCCCGCGGCTGGACGCTGACTACGCCCAGTGGCTGGTCCACGGCCTCGGCGAGGCGCTGGCCCGCTACGAGCCGGACGACGTCCACAGCGGCCTGCGCGTCACCGAGATCCTCGCGGACGTGCTCCAGGGCGGCATACTCTCCGCCAACAGCCGCTGGGCCTGGGAGCAGCTCCTCGACGGCCTCGGGCAGGCCGACGGGCTGCTGCTGCGCGCCTACTTCCACAACCACCGCGCCAGCACCGGGCGTTTCGTCGCCGACAGCGCCGCGCTGGAGGAGGCCGGCGATGCCACCCTCGAGCTCGAGACGCTCAAGAGCTGGTACCAGCAGCTCAAGGCGCTGCACGCCGTGCACGCGCAGGGCTGGGCGCTGCCCGAGCTCGCCGCCTTCCGCCGCAGCATCGAGCGGCTCAACGGTATCGCGGTGAGCGCACTCACCGCCGTGCTCGGCCACCAGGCCAGCGCACCGGTGCGTGGCGGCGGGCCGCCGGCGATCGACATGCCCGTGACGATGCGCTTCGCCCGGCTGCTGCAGATCACCGCCCTGGGCCTGGACCCGGAGGCGGCGTTCCACACCCGGGCCAGCTTCCTCGGCGAGCTCGACATCAGCGTCGGCGCCTATCACGGCATGGTGAACGCCATCACCTATGACCTCGCCGACGCCGGTGACCCGCAGACGTATCATCATGCCGAGGCCACCGGGGACGGCCGGCGCGTGGGCGGCAACGTCGCCGGCGTCGCCATCACCGACGAGAACCGCGTGCGCGTCCCCTGGCTCATCCCCCACGACGAGCGCGCCGCGCTGCTGCCCTATCTCGACGACGAGCGGCGCTTCACCGACGGCGGCCCGCCCCCCGTGCTGCGCCTCGACGACGACGCCGTCTTCGAGCAGCAGCGGCGCATCAGCAAGCGGCTGCGCAGCACCGACAACCCCTTCCGCTTCCTCGACGCGGTGTTCAGCGTCGCCGGCCTCTTCCAGGCCGCCCGGGCCGTCCACGACGAGCCCGACAGCCTCGAGAACTGCTGGCAGCTCATCGGCGCCGTCGCCGGCACCGCCGAGTTCGTCGTCAACGGCGCCGCCGAACTCCAGCAGGCGCGCCGCGGCATCGCCGCCGCCGGCCCCGCCACCACGGGGCGGCTGCTCTCCGGGCCCCCGAAGACGGCCCTGACCCGGGCGGCGAAGCACCTTGGCGTGGCCACCACGGTCATCGCCATCATCGACGGCTTCCGTGAGTTCGCCGAGGCCGCCGCGCTGTCACGGCGCGGCGCCGTGGCCCGCCAGGTCTACGGCCATGCCTTCCTCGGTGGCATCGGGCTCGCCGGTGGCCTGATCGCGCTGGCCTGCTCCTCGGCGGTGCTCGTCCCCGCCGTGTTCACGCTGATCACCCTCGTGACCGTGAGCCTGCTACGCCAGCTCGTGCCGCTGAACATCCGCATCTGGCTGCGCCGCAGCCTCTACGGCGTCCAGCAGGAGGACTACCGCTACGAGCCCTTCCACAGTGCCGGGGAGGAGCAGGAGGCGCTGGCGATGGTGCTGCGCGGCATCGTCTTCGACATGACGGTCACCGACCTGCAGGGGAGCGTCGGGGGCACGCTCATGCTCGCCGACGCCTACCAGAGCGGTGTCGCCGGGACGATCGCGTGGACCGAGGAGGCGGTCCGAACCCCCGAGCTGACCTTCACGCTGACGGTCCCCGAGGCGCTCCACGGGGTGGTCCGGGTGAGGATCGAAGAATCCTCTCCCGGTCAAAAGGCTAATCCGATCGCCAAATTCGAGCACCAGCAGGGCGACACGGACGACAAAAACCATGATGCCCAGGACCGATTCGAGGCGCTGGCACACGGAAAACCCCTGTCCGAGAAGACGAAGGTACCGCTGGAGATCGAGACCCGGGACGGGCAGACGAGCATCAGCGGCAGGGTCGAGGTCAGTGCCGGGGCCACGCGCATCGTCGCCGAGGTGCAGTACTTCAGTCTCCGCCGCGCCTGGCCCGTGGCCAACGACAGGTTCCCGCTGCGCCTCACGAGGAGTTAATGATGACATCCCCCTTACGCGTGTTCTGCCTCCTGGCCCTGGTACTCGCCATAGCCCTGAACGCCCGGGCCGAGGTCGCCTTCCCCGAGCCCGGGGGATTCATGGATGCCGTCTATGACCAGGACTTCCCGGCCAACCTCGAGGCCGCCCGCAATGGTGATGCCAGAGCACAGGCCCTGGTCGGGGCCGCGTACGCCATTGGCGTAAAACGACAGGACGTCCCCGTCGATGGCCGGAAGGCGGCCAAGTGGATCAAGAAGGCCGCCGCCCAGGATCTCGCCGAGGGCCTCTACTGGCTGGCCGGCATGTACGCCGCCGGCTACACCGTGGAGAAGAGCCCGGAGAAATGGCTCGAGCTCACCGCCGAGGCCGGCGAGCAGGGCTTTCCCAAGGCGCAGAGTGAACTCTGGCTCACTTTCAGGGACGGTGATGAAAGGAACAACATTGAGCCGGATGACGAGAAATACCTGTACTGGCTCAGGAAGTATGCCCAGAGCGGTGCGACGATCGCCATGCGGGAACTGGCGGGCGTCTACCTGCAGGGCAAACTGGTCGCCAAGGATGAAAAACGGGCCTTCCAATTAGTTCAAAAGGCCGCGGAGAAGGACGATTTGATCGCACAGGGATACTTGGGCGATTACTACGCGAAAGGCATCGGCACCGAAAAGGACCTGGTCAAGGCGTACATGATGTACGACCTCGGCGGTACCGGCGACATCGAGAAGAAAGAGGCGCTGGCCGAGAACATGACCGACGAGCAGGTCCAGGAGGCCATCGCCCGCTCCCGACGCTGGCAGGAAGAGCACAACAGCGTACGCCCCAGCTATTACGGGCTGAAGCACCAGCCCGACGGCAGCTATCGCTGAGGCGGGCCAGCGCCTCACGAGGAGCTAAAGATGACGATCCCCACACGCGTACTTGGCCTCGTGGCCCTGGTACTCGCCATAGCCCTGAACGCCCGGGCCGAGGTCGCCTTCCCCGAGCCCGGGGGGTTCATGCACGCCCTCTACCGCCAGGACTTCCCGGCCAACCTCGAGGCCGCCCGCAACGGTGATGCCAGAGCACAGATCCTCGTCGGGGTGGCATATACGATCGGACTCGATCGCCAGGACGTGCCCATCGATTTCCCCAAGGCCGCCAAGTGGATCAAGAAGGCCGCCGCCCAGGATCTCGCCGAAGGTCTCTATGCCCTGGGGGGCATGTACGCCGCCGGCTACACCGTGGAGAAGAGCCCGGAGAAATGGCTCGAGCTCACCGCCGAGGCCGGCGAGCAGGGCTTTCCCAAAGCGCAGAAAGAACTGTTTTATGCGTTCAGGGACGGCGATGAGAGGAACAACATTGAGCCGGATGACGAGAAATACCTGTACTGGCTCAGGAAGTATGCCCAGAGCGGTGCCTCCGATGGCATGTCGGAGCTGGCGGGCAAGTATGAACACGGCCATATCGTTGCCAAGGACGAGAAAAAGGCGTTCCAGTTAATGAAAAAGGCAGCGGAAATGGACGACCTAACCGCACAGGGATGGCTGGGTGACTACTACGCCCAGGGCATCGGCACCGAAAAGGACCTGGTCAAGGCGTACATGATGTACGACCTCGGCGGTACCGGCGACATCGAGAAGAAAGAGGCGCTAGCCGAGAAGATGACCGACGAGCAGGTCCAGGAGGCCATCGCCCGCTCCCGCCGCTGGCAGGAGGAGCACAACAGCGTACGCCCCAGCTACTACGGACTGAAACGCCAGCCCGACGGCAGTTATCGCTGACTCCGGCCGGTCATTGACGGCGCCGTCGCACCCGCGACCGCGCAATGCAGCATCAACCGATCTCCGATAGCAGACGCCGCACCGCATCATGGGCGCTGCGGGCAAAGCCGCCGCCGAAGAGATTGAAGTGGTTGAGCAGGTGGTAGAGCTGATAGAGGGTGCGCCGGACCGGATAGCCGGCGTCCCGCGGCCAAACGGCGTCGTAGGCAGCGTGAAAATCGGCGGGGAATCCGCCGAACAGCTCGGTCATCGCCAGGTCGCACTCGCGGTCGCCGTAGTGCACGGCGGGGTCGTAGATGACGGGGGCCCCATCTCCGTCGAAGGCGGCGTTGCCGCCCCAGAGGTCGCCGTGGAGTAGTGACGGCACGGGTTGGTAGCCGCTGAACAGCCCGCCAAGGCCGTCGCGCAGGCGCTCGCCGTCGCGGATCAGGCCCGTGGGGGCGCCCTGCTCGGCCGCCAGGGCGAGCTGGTGGCCGAGCCGCCGCTCGGCAAAGAAGGCGACCCAGTCGGTCATCCAGGCATTGGGCTGGGAGGTGGTACCGATGGTGTTGTCCCGGTGCCAGCCGAAGCGTTCGGCGGTGGTGGCGTGCATGGCGGCCACGGCCTCGCCCATGCGGTGCCAGCCGTTCCGCCGGGGCTGGCCGAAATCGATCCACTCCAGCACGAGATAGGCCCGGCCCCCGGCCACGCCCCGGGCGACGACCGCCGGCACGCGCGGCCCGCCGCGGGCGGCCGCCAGCTCGGCGAGCCCCTCCGCCTCGGCTTCGAACATCGCCGCGTACCCGGGATCGTTGAGCTTGACGAAGCATTCACCGAGACGCACGGCGTGATTGATGTCGCCACCTGCCACGGGCATCCCGGCGCCGGCCGGGCGCTCTCCGGTGGCGGCCTCGATCGCGTCGAGAACCTCGCCCGGGACGGCGGTCACGGCGCCACCATCGCATCGGCCACCGGCAGGCGCCGGGTTCGATTGCGCAACTGCACCGGCAGCGCCATGGCGTCCAGCGCCGACGGGTCCGCCCCACTCCAGCCCGCCTGCTCGTGAGCATGGGCGATGGGCAGGTCGCAGCGGATGCGCGTGAGCCGGCGCGAGAGGAACGCCTGCTCGCGGTGGGTCTCCAGCAGCCCCCGCACCCGTCGCGCCCCGCGCACGCCGCTCTCGGCGACCTGGTCCAGGTCCGCATACAGGTCGTCGAGGCTGCCGGCACGGGCCAGCAGCGCGGCGGCGGTCTTGGTGCCGATGCCGGGCACCCCGGGGATGTTGTCCACGGCATCGCCGGCGAGCGCGAGCAGGTCCGCGACCCGCCCGGGCGGCACACCCAGCGTCTCCTCGACCCCGGCCGGATCCAGCCAGCGGTCGCGCGCGGCGTCCCACCACCAGTCGCCCGGCTCCAGGAGCTGGGCATAGTCCTTGTCCGCGGTGACGAACACCATGTGGTAGCCCGCCTCGCGCCAGTGCCGCGCCGCGCTGCCGACGAGGTCGTCCGCCT
Organism: Arhodomonas aquaeolei DSM 8974; assembly: GCF_000374645.1. Taxonomy (GTDB): domain Bacteria; phylum Pseudomonadota; class Gammaproteobacteria; order Nitrococcales; family Nitrococcaceae; genus Arhodomonas; species Arhodomonas aquaeolei. The sequence continues at coordinate 217,027 of NZ_KB894803.1, read as the reverse complement.
CGTAGCGCGGACTCGCCAGGGTGGCCACGCCGAGCGCCTCGGCGAGCTCGCGGCAGACGCCGAACTGGCGCTCGAGCTCCGGCGGTGGCGGCGGGCGGTTGGCCTTGTAGTCGGGATAGAGTTCGTTGCGGAACGAGGTGGTCAGGCTCTCGTCGAAGGCGCAGACCACGTGGCTCGGCCCCTCGTACTCGATGAGATCGCAGAGGAAGCTCCCGAAGCCGTGGACGGCATTGGCGCAGGCGCCGCTATCGTCGCGGACCGCCTCGGGCACGGCGAACCACGCACGGAAGATGTAGAGGCTGGCGTCGATCAGGTACAACGGCCGGTACACGGCTCTCCCATGGGGCTGTCGGGTACCGCAGGCAGTGTAGGCAAGCGCCCGCGCCTTGGCCAGCCGGCGCGGCTCACGCGTGCGGCAGCATGCCCCGGCGCTCGCGCAGCGGACTGCGCCGCGGGAAATGCGCGCGCAGGAACGCCATCTGGTCGGCGAGGATGCGCCGGCCCTGGAGGTAGACGTACTCGGCGTGGGTCGGCGTGAACGGCACCGCGAGCAACTGCATGCCCACCTCTTCCGGGGCGTGATGCCCCTTGTGGTTGTTGCAGCGCTTGCAGGCGGTGACCACGTTGTTCCACACGTCCAGGCCACCGCGGCTCACCGGTTTGACGTGATCCCGGGAGAGGAGACTCACGCGCAGGCGCTCGCCGCAGTAGAGGCAGATGTGGTCGTCGCGACGGAAGAGGGTGGCGTTGTTGAGGGGGGGAATGTAACCGGCGCGGCCCTTGAGTGCCGCCTGGGCGGTGCCTTCGGTGGCGATGATCGAGTTGACGTCGATAACGCTGCGCCTGCCCGTCACCGCGTTGTATCCGCCCCGTATGCGATAGAGCCGCTGGCCGCAGGCGAAAGCCACCTGCTCGAGATAATAGAGCCGCACCGCGTCCTGGTAGGTGATCCACTCCAGCGGCATGCCGGAGACATCGGTGCGGAGTATGTGGTGCTCAAGGCCCCTCATCGATACACCCCGCCTTCCCGCCGCCCTGCGACGGGTCTTGGATGAATCCTTTATTCCATACCCACACTCTGCCGCGCAACCGTTACACGCGCCTGACAGCGGCTCCGGCGCCCGCAGAGGGCGGGATCATGGCATTAGGATAGAGGCAAGCTATCTAAAATATACTTTCCATAGGTTAGACCCTAGCACCGAACCCCCATATACTGGTCGATCGGTCGACCCGTGTGGTCCCGCCCGCGCTACGCCGCCCGCCGGCGGCCATGGTGCGGCGGGCCGGGCACTACACTGGTACGCGTGGGCCTGCCCCAGCGCTGCCGAGGCACGCCCGCGGGCATGCTGCGCCGGCGCGGCACCACCAGCGCGTCCGGACCGATCCGGCCGGCCCCGGCGGGGGGAACCCCCGACCCGCCACGACGGGGAACGGCACCGGATACAACAGCACGACAATACGGGAGACAGTTTAATGACGATCAAAGTTGCCGTGCCCAGGGAAACGGCGCCCGGCGAACGCCGGGTGGCACTGGTACCCAGCGTCGTCAAGCAGCTCGACAAGCTCGGCGTGGAGGTCCTGCTGCAGGCGGGCGCCGGCGAGTCCAGCGGCTTCAACGACGCGGACTACGAGGGCGTGACCGTCGTCGACAGCGCCGACGAGCTCTACGCCGCCGCCGACGTGGTCCTGCGGGTCCAGCCGCCGACGGTGGAGGATGCAGGCAAGCTCCGCGAAGGCAGCTGCCTGCTCGGCTTCATGGCCCCCCACGAGGGCGACAGCCGGATCAAGAACCTGCTCAAGCGCCGTGTCACGAGCTTCTCCATGGAGCTGGTGCCGCGCATCACCCGCGCACAGTCCATCGACGCCCTGTCCTCGCAGGCGAGTCTGGCCGGCTACAAGTGCGCCCTGTTAGCCGCCTCGCGCAGCCCGCGGCTGTTCCCGATGCTCACCACCGCCGCGGGCACCATCCGCCCGGCCAAGGCGCTGGTCATCGGCGCTGGCGTGGCCGGCCTGCAGGCGATCGCGACGGCCAAGCGCCTGGGTGCGATCGTCGAGGCCTATGACGTGCGCTCGGCGACCAAGGAGCAGGTGGAGTCCCTCGGCGGCAAGTTCATCGACACCGGCGTGAAGGCCGAGGGTGAGGGCGGCTACGCCCGCGAACTCACCGACGACGAACGCCGTCAGCAGCAGGAGGTCCTCGCGGACCATGTCGCCGCGGCGGACGCGGTGATCACCACCGCCGCCATCCCCGGCAGGCCAGCACCCAAGATCATCGACAAGGCCACGGTGGAGCGCATGAAGCGCGGCGCCGTGATCGTGGACATGGCCGCGGAAACCGGGGGTAACTGCGAGCTCACCAAGGCCGGCGATGACGTCGACCACAACGGTGTGATCATCGTCGGCCCGCGCAACATCGCCAGCTCCGCGGCCACCCACGCCAGCGAGATGTACTCGCGCAACCTCTACAATCTGCTGACGCTGCTGGTCAAGGAAGGCGAGCTCACGCTCGACTGGGACGACCAGGTCATCGCCGACAGCTGCCTCACCCACGACGGCGAGGTCCGGCACGAGCCCACGCGCGAGCGCCTGGAAGGAGGGAACAAGTAATGGTCATCGAAGGTTTTGTCGCCCTGTACATCTTCATGCTCGCCGCGTTCACCGGCTACGAGGTGATCGCACGCGTGCCGGTGATCCTGCATACCCCGCTGATGTCGGGGTCGAACTTCGTCCACGGCATCGTCGTCGTCGGCGCGATGGTCGCGCTCGGCCACGCCGAGACCGGCGTTGAGCAGCTCATCGGCTTCTTCGCCGTGCTGCTGGCCGCCGGCAACGCGGTCGGCGGCTACGTGGTGACCGAACGTATGCTCGAGATGTTCAAGAGCAAGGACGAGCAGTAAGCAGGGGGCCTGTCGATAATGAATAACGTGGTACAGCTTTCCTACTTCCTGGCGGCCGTGCTCTTCATCCTCGGCCTCAAGGGAATGAGCTCGCCGAAGACGGCCCGCAAAGGCATCGTCTGGGCGGGCGTGGGCATGGTCATCGCCACCGTGGCCACTTTCTTCAAGCCGGATCTCCACGGCGCGACCAACTACACGCTCATCGTCATCGCCATCGGCGTAGCCGGCGTTCTCGCCTGGTATTCGGCACGCAAGGTCGCCATGACCGACATGCCGCAGATGGTCGCGCTCTACAACGGCATGGGCGGCGGCGCGGCCGCGGCCATCGCCGCCGTGGAGCTGATCAAGGCGGTGGACAGCGTCGGCGCCGAGGCGATGGTGCGGGTGCGCGAGTTCGCCGCGGCCAAGGACCTGACCATCGAGCAGGCGCAGGTGCTGATCGGCGGCAACTCCACCGTGGGCCACGCCCTGGGCGCCGACGTCGCCATCCTCGGCCTGGTCGGCGCGCTCATCGGCACGGTGGCGTTCACCGGCTCGCTGGTGGCCTGGGCCAAGCTCGACGGCCGGCTCAAGCGCAACCGCCTCATCCCGGCACAGCAGCTGGTGAACATCGTGGTCTTCGCCGCGGCGATCATCTTCGGCATCTGGAGCTTCTACAGCGACAGCCTCGCAGTGCTGGTGATCTTCTTCGCCCTCGGCCTGCTCTTCGGCGTGTTCATGGCCGTGCCGATCGGCGGCGCCGACATGCCGGTGGTGATCTCGCTGTTCAACGCACTCACCGGCCTCGCCGTCGGCTTCGAGGGCTACGTGCTCGGCAACCCGGCGATGATCATCGCCGGTACCGTGGTCGGCGCGGCGGGCTCGCTGCTCACCCAGCTCATGGCCAAGGCGATGAACCGCCCGCTGACCAACGTGCTGTTCAGCGGCTTCGGCACCACCGAGTCCGCCGAGTCCGAGGGCCCCGAGGGCGAGATGAAGGAAGTTCAGGCCGAGGACGCCGGCATCATGATGGCCTACGCCAGCCAGGTGATCATCGTCCCCGGCTACGGCATGGCCGTCGCCCAGGCGCAGCACAAGATCTGGGAGATGGTCGAGCTGCTGCAGGACAAGGGCGTGACCGTGAAGTTCGCCATCCACCCGGTGGCGGGCCGCATGCCCGGGCACATGAACGTCCTGCTCGCCGAGGCGGGTGTCCCCTATGACATGATCTATGACATGGAGGACATCAACGCCGAGTTCGCGACCACCGACGTGGCCCTGGTTATCGGCGCCAACGACGTGGTCAATCCGGCGGCGAAGACCGACGAGTCCAGCCCCATCTACGGCATGCCCATCCTCAACGTGTCCGACGCCGAGAACGTCATCGTGATCAAGCGCGGACGCGGCACGGGCTTCTCCGGGGTGGAGAACCACCTGTTCTTCGCGGACAACACCCGCATGCTCTTCGGCGACGGCCAGAAGGTCGCCGGCGAGCTGGTTCAGGTGGTCAAGCAGTTCTAACCGCCGGCAAGACACTCCGGCAACACGAAAAGGCCGCCCCCCGGGGCGGCCTTTTTTTGGTTGAGCGCGCCTTGCCGGGAAGTGGCCACAGGCGATGACCAGGGAGCCGGGGCCGTCGTGCCCTCCTCGACCACAGGCCCGTTCATGGCCGCGATCACACCGACACCAGGCACGACCGCAGAGGTGTCCGGCAACACCACCACCGCCGTCCGTTGCCACGAGTAACCGACCTTGTGTTCGCGACGGCCGGGACTAATAGACACGTAGGTCGTGCACCGTGAGGTGCGCGACGTCCCGGGCGTTGCAGCGAAACATCGCACACGGCCAGAGGCCGTGCACGACCTACGCGGGGCCGTCTCCGTCGTGGGGCGACTGCCCTGCTTCGTGGCGATCTGTTTACGCCCGCGGCTCAGCTCAGGTGGTGGACCTCGGGCATGCCGTACACCGGGGTGTCGATGCCCTCCATCCGCGCCTTGAGCTGCAGCGCCAGGTAGTGGGAGTAGTGGCGCGACTGGTGCAGGTTGCCGCCGTGGAACCACAGCGCCGGCTGCTGCGTGGGCTTCCACATGTTGCGCAGCTCGCCTTCCCACGGGCCGGGGTCGCGCTTGGTGTCCGAGCCCATGCCCCAGCACTTGCCGACCCGGTCGGCGACCTCCTGGGAGATGATCTCGGCGGCCCAGCCGTTCATGGAGCCGTAGCCGGTGGCGTAGACGATCAGGTCCGCCGGCAGCTCGCTGCCGTCGGTCAGCGTCACCGAGCGCTCGTTGATGCGCTCGATGGTCACGCCGCTGCGTATCCCGATCTCCCCCTGGGCGATGAGCTCCGAGGCACCGACGTCGATGTAGTAGCCCGAGGCCCGGCGGAGGTACTTCATGAACAGCCCCGAGCCGTCCTCGCCGAAGTCGAGAGTGAAACCGGCCTCCTCGAGGCGCCGGTAGAACGCCGCGTCCTCCTCGGCGATGCGCTCGTACACCGGGATGTGGAAGTCCGGCATGATCCGGAAGGGAATGGAGGCGAAGGTCATATCCGCCCGGTGGGTGGTGATGCCCGCATCCACCGCTTCCTGGGAGTACAGCGGCCCCAGGGCGTGGGTCATCAGCGACTCGGACTTGACCACGTGGGTGGAGGAGCGCTGGACCATGGTGACGCGGGCACCGTTCTCCCAGAGATCCGCGCTGATGTCGTGGGCGGAGTTGTTCGCGCCCACAACGACGCACTGCCGGTCCGCGTACGCCTCGCCACTGGTGAACCGGCTGGAGTGGCACTGCTCGCCCCGGAAATCCGCCGCTCCCGGGAAATCGGGCACGTTGGGCATGCCGGACATGCCGGTGGCGAGCACCAGCTGGCGGGGGCGCAGCGTCACCGGCCGGCCCTCGCGCTCGACGTGGACGACCCATTCCCCGGCGTCCTCGTCGTAGGCCGCGCTGCGGCACTCGGTGGAGTGCCAGTAGTTCAGCTCCATGACGCGGGTGTACATCTCCAGCCAGTCGCCGATCTTGTCCTTGGGCGAGAACACCGGCCAGTGATCGGGAAAGGGCAGGTACGGCAGGTGGTCGTACCAGACCGGGTCGTGCAGGCACAGCGAGCGGTAGCGCTTGCGCCAGGAGTCCCCGGGGCGGGCATTACGCTCGACGATGATGGTCGGCACGCCCATGCGCCGCAGGCGCGCCCCCAGGCCGATCCCGCCCTGGCCGCCGCCGACGATCACGCAGTAAGGCTGCTCCTCGTAGCCCAGGCGCCGCTGCTCCTCCTCCCGGGCCTCCAGCCAGGTCTGGCGGTTGCGCACGATGCCGTGCTCGGCCCCCATCGGCCGCCGCTTTCCGGCGGGCTCCGGAAAATCCCTCAGCGCCGTCATAGCCGTAAGCAGCGTCCAGCAGCGGCCGTCGCGGTCCAGCCGGATATGGCCCTCACCGTGCGCCGTCGCCGTCGAGAACGTCAGCCACCCTTCACTGACACCGTCGGCCTCGCCGGCCTCCCCATCCAGCCGCCACTGCGACGGGCGGGTATGCTCGAGTGTGGCGGCCAGCATGTCCCGTACGGCATCCCGGCCCTCCACGGTCTTGATGTTCCAGGTGAACGTGACGAGGTCCCGCCAGTAGCACTCGTCGGCGAACATCGACACGGCGGCCTCGACGTCGTGACGCTCCAGAGCGGCGCCGAAGTCCCGGAGCCACGCGTTCACCCGGGTGGTCGCGTCATCCACGACTGCGTTCATGGTCTCTCCTCCATGGTGCTGGTTTATCGTGCAGCGGGCGCGATGGCCCACCGGGGGTGACGGAGCAGTGTTCGTGCCAGCCCCGCCGCCGCGGCCGGCGGATGACACAAGCCACTGATTGAACGTCTTTTCCTGGATTCCCCAGAGTGCCGCGGGGCAGTCTTGAAGGGACTGCATACCCGGCCATGGCGTTACAGGTGTAACGCCATGGCCGGGTATGCTTTACACATGTAACGTGCTGTTTTTAATAAAAACATGTCGGGTTGACAGCACATGGGGCGGGGGTAAGCTGGAGAATCTACGCCCGCACGAGACGGCGCGGACAACAGAGGCGGACCGGCATCGTACGGCGAGGGACGGCCGGCAGCACCACCGCCCGCCCGTGGAGGAGAGACGATGGCGCTCAGGGGCGAGCAGCGCTCGCACATCGATGCGATCATCCGTTGCGCGGGAAGTGATCTACCGATCCCGGGCAAGGCCTCGCTGATCGAGCGCTCCTGGAAACGCTGCGTGCTCGAGCACGGTCTCGACCCGAGCCGCCCCCGGGCGGCACGTATCGTTACCAGCGAGACCCTGCGTGAGCACCAGGATCGCGCCGACGAGCTGCTCAACGTCGCCCGCGCCGGGGTCGAGCAGCTCTACCGGCAGGTCGCGCAGCTCGGCTACGTCCTCCTGCTCACCGACCGCCGCGGCATCACCGTGCAGTTCCTCGGCGAGCGTGCCGACGACCGCCGGCTGCGCCGCGCCGGGCTCTATCTCGGTGCGGACTGGCGCGAGCATCACGCCGGCACCTGCGGCGTGGGCACCTGCATCGAGGAGGGGGTTTCCCTCACCTGCCACCGCGACGATCACTTCGACGCCACACACATCGGGCTCACCTGTACTGCAGCTCCGATCACCGATCCCGCCGGCGACGTCATGGCGGTGCTCGACATATCGGCGCTGGACTCCCCGGGCGACGCCGCCAGCCAGAGCTTCGCGCTGCAGCTGGTCCTGCTTCACGCGCGCATGATCGAGGACGCCTACTTCCTGCGCCGCTACCGCGACCATCACATCTTCCGCTGCGGCAGCTCGCGCGAGTTCGTGCACGTCAACGGCGAGCGGATGTTCGCGCTGGACGGGGACGGCACCGTGATCGCCGCCAACACCGCCGGCCGCGCCCTGATCGCACGCCACCCGTGGCCGGCAACGAGGGCGGACGGCAGCCGGCCCCACCCGCCCATCCACCACCTGCTCGACTGCGAGCTCACCGACATCTGGAGCATCCCGCTCGCCTCCGATGACCAGGTCCGTGCCTTCCGCACCCGCGGCGACGGCGAGATCCTCTTCGGCACGGTGCTGGAACCCCGGCGCCGGTCCGGCAGCGGGACCGGCATCCCCCCGGCCGACGGGGAAGCGGTACCGGCCCTCGACGCCCTCGCCGCGGACGATCCGTCCATGCGCAAGACCCTGTCCATCGCCCGGCGGCTGCGCAACGAAACGGTGAACATCGTGATCACCGGGGAGACCGGCACCGGCAAGGAGCGCCTCGCCCGGGCCATCCACGACTCCAGTCACCGCGCCCGTGGCGCGTTCGTTGCCGTCAACTGTGCCGCCATACCGGAAGCGCTGATCGAGAGCGAGCTGTTCGGCTACCGAGCCGGCGCGTTCACCGGGGGACGCAGCCGGGGCATGCAGGGATTACTCCAGCAGGCCGACGGCGGCACCCTGTTTCTCGACGAGATCGGGGACATGCCGCTGCACCTTCAGACCCGGCTGCTGCGGGTGCTCGCCGAGCGCGAGGTCACCCCGCTGGGGGCGGACCGGCCGGTGGGCGTGGACCTGCGGGTGATCGCCGCCACCCACCGGGACATCAACGAAATGGTCACCGAGGGCGGCTTCCGCGAGGACCTCTACTACCGCCTCAACGGTGCCACGCTGCGGCTGCCGCCGCTACGCGAACGCGCCGACCGGCAGTACATCATCGAGCGGCTGTTCGCCGCGCTCAGCCGCGAACGGGACAGCCACGTGCGACTGCGCGCGGACACCATCAGCGCCCTGCTCGCCTACCCCTGGCCGGGGAATATACGCCAGCTCCGCAACGCCCTGGCCTACGCGCTGGCCACCGGCGAGGGCACGGAGATCGCCGTCACCGACCTGCCCGAGGAGTGCCGCACCGGGGCCGGCAACCGCGAGGCACCGCCCCCGGAGGCGGCGGCGCTGCCACCGGACGGCCAGGCCCTGCACGAGGCCCTGCGCCACTCGCGCTGGAACGTCAGCGCCGTCGCCCGCCAGCTCGGCGTCTCCCGGCCCACGGTCTACCGCCGGATGCAGCGCTTCGGCATCATCGCCCCGCATCTGCGCTAGCGGCACTTGCATCGGATCCGGCACGCTCTGCCGATGCCGGGGTCTGGAAATGCGCCAGCAGGAAATCGACCATCGCCCGGACCTTGGGCGCCGGGTAGCGGCTCCACGGATACACCGCGTACACGCCGGCGTCGGTGAACCGGTAGTCCGGCAGGACCTCCACCAGCTCGCCGCGGGCCAGCGGGCCGGCCACATAGTGGGCGGGGAGCTGGGCGATCCCCAGGCCCTTGAGGGCGGCATCCAGCAGCGCCAGGCCGTTGTTGCAGCGCAGCCGGCCACGGACACGGCGATCCTCCCGGCGGCCGTTGATGGAGAAGGTCCAGTAATCGGTGGAGCCCACCAGGCACTGATGGCGGGCCAGCGCCTCCGGCGACGCGGGGTGGCCGTGGCGCGCGAGATACCCCGGCGAGGCACACACGTGCAGCCGCCGCGGGGCGAGGCGGCGGGCCACGAGGCTGGAATCCTTGAGGCTGCCGAGGCGCACGGCGAGGTCGAAGCCCTCCTGCACCAGGTCGACCACGCGGTTGGTCAGCTCCAGCTCCACGCTGATCTCCGGGTACTGGAGCATGAAGTCGTTCACCGCCGGGGCGAGGTAGTGCTCACCGAAGTAGGTGGCGCAGCTCATTCGGATCAGCCCCCGGGGGGCGGCCTCCATGGCCTGCACCGAGCGCTCCGCCGCGTCCAGCGCGGTCACCAGCGAGCGGCATTCCTCGAAGTAGCGCCGGCCGCTGTCGGTCAGGCGCAGCTGGCGGGTGGTGCGGTGGAGCAGCTGTACGGCGAGGCGCCGCTCCAGGCGCTGGATCGCCCGGCTGGCGAACGAGGGCGAGGTCCCCAGCGCCCGGGCACCGGCGGAGAAACCGCCCTCCTCGACCACGGCCACGAAGGCCTCGACATCATCCCATCGACTCATTGATGCAATTCTGCAAAAGACTAATGATACTTTTGCACTTTATCGTGTATTCGGGGCTTCCTAAACTGCGGCGATACATTCAGAACCGCTCACCCGCGCCCCGCGCAGGAGGATAACCATGAAGTCCCGTGCCGCCGTCGCCTTCAAGGCAGGAGATCCGCTGGAGATCGTCGAGGTCGATGTCGCCCCGCCGCGCGAGGGCGAGGTGCTCGTGCGCAACGTCGCCACCGGTGTGTGCCACACCGACGCGTTCACCCTCTCCGGCGCCGACCCGGAGGGGAACTTCCCGGTCATCCTCGGTCACGAGGGCGGTGCGGTGGTCGAGGAGGTCGGCCCGGGCGTCACCAGCCTGGCCCCCGGCGACCACGTCATCCCGCTCTATACGCCGGAGTGCGGCGAGTGCAAGTTCTGCCGCTCCGGCAAGACCAACCTGTGCTCCGCCATCCGCGCCACCCAGGGCCAGGGGGTGATGCCCGACGGCACCAGCCGTTTCTCCTACAAGGGCGAGAAGATCCACCACTACATGGGCACGTCGACGTTCTCCGAGTACACCGTGCTGCCGGAGATCGCGCTGGTAAAGGTCAGCACCGACGCCCCGCTGGACAAGGTCTGCCTGCTCGGCTGCGGCATCACCACCGGCATCGGCGCGGTGCACAACACCGCCAGGGTGGAGCCCGGCTCGACGGTGGCGGTGTTCGGCCTCGGCGCCGTCGGCCTGAGCGTGATCCAGGGGGCGGTGCTGGCGAAGGCGGAGCGCATCATCGCCGTGGACATCGAGCCCGGCAAGTTCGAGTTCGCCGGCCAGCTCGGCGCCACGGACTTCGTCAACCCGAAGGACTACGACGCGCCGATCCAGCAGGTCCTCACGGAGATGACCGACGGCGGCGTCGACTACTCGTTCGAGTGCATCGGCAACGTGAACACCATGCGTGCCGCGCTGGAGTGCTGCCACAAGGGCTGGGGCGAGTCGACGATCATCGGCGTCGCCGGTGCCGGCGAGGAGATCTCCACCCGGCCGTTCCAGCTCGTCACCGGGCGGGTCTGGCGCGGGTCCGCGTTCGGCGGCGTGAAGGGCCGCACCGAGCTGCCGGGCTACGTCACCCGGTACATGGACGGCGATATCAACATCGACGAGTTCGTCACCCACACCATGGGGCTGGAGGAGATCAACCGCGCCTTCGAGCTGATGCACGCCGGCGAGAGCATCCGCTCGGTGGTGTACTTCTGAAGCGGAGGGGATGATGCCGGAACAGCCGACACTGGAAACCGTCGCCGAGAACCGCTGCTTCGACGGCCGCGTGCTGCGCTACCGCCACCACGCACGCAGCCTCGACTGCCAGATGATCTTCGGCGTCTACCTGCCGCCGCAGGCCGAGCGCCAGCCGGTGCCGGTGCTCTACTGGCTCTCGGGGCTGACCTGCACCGACGAGAACTTCATGCAGAAGGCGGGCGCCCAGCGCCTCGCCGCCGAGCTGGGCATGGCCATCATCTGCCCCGACACCAGCCCGCGGGGTACCGATCTGCCCGGCGAACACGACGAGTACGACTTCGGCTCCGGTGCGGGTTTCTACGTCAACGCGACCCGCGCACCGTGGGACGCCCACTACCGGATGTACGACTACGTCGTCGAGGAGCTGCCGGCGCTGGTGGAGGCCGAGCTGCCGGTCACCGACCGACGCGCGATCAGCGGCCACTCCATGGGCGGGCACGGGGCGCTGGTCTGCGCCCTGCGCAACCCGGGCCGCTACCGCTCGGTCTCCGCGTTCGCACCGATCTGCAATCCCGTCGCCGTGCCATGGGGGCACAAGGCGTTCTCCCGCTATCTCGGCGACGACGAGACGGAATGGGCGGCCTACGACGCCAGCCACCTCGTCGCCACCGCCTCCGAGCGCCTGCCGCTGCTGGTAGACCAGGGCGAGGCCGACGGCTTCCTCGCCGAACAGCTCCATCCCGAGGCCCTGGAGAGCGCCTGCGCGGCGGCCGGGCACCCCCTGACCCTGCGCCGCCGCCCGGGGTACGACCACAGCTACTTCTTTATCGCCAGCTTCATCGACGACCATCTCCGCCACCACGCCGACGCCCTCGGCTGCCCCGGCTGAGGCGTTCGACCCCGCCCGCGGCACCCGCCGCGGGCGGCGGCCACCTTGACCCCGACACGATCGCCCTCATACCCGGGAGGGACGCACCACCAACACCGCCTCTGGTAGGCTAGCGTCCGTTGGAACGCACAACCCGTAGAGGAATCGAAATGGCAGACGAATCCGGTCTCTCCGAGATGAAGATGGACCCGAACGGGCTCTTCCGTGAGGAGGTCTTCACCGATCGGCGCATCGGCACCATCCAGCGCCTCACCCCCGTGCGCAGCGACGGCAGCGACGACCCCGACCGCGACGTGCTCTACCTCGGCCAGACCCAGGTGATGACCCCCGCGGGCGCGCTGCCGCTGTCCTTCGAGCTGGATGCGGACAGCCTCGACGGCGCCATGGAGGCCTTCCCGGAGGCCGCGCAGCAGGCCCTTGAGCAGACCATGGATGAGCTCAAGGAGATGCAGCGCGAGTCCGCCTCCCGCATCGTCACCCCCGACCAGATGGGCGGCCAGGGCGGTGGCGGCATGCCCGGCGGCGGAGGCGGCCAGGGCGGCGGCTTCCAGCTGCGCTGAGGCGGGCATGAACGATCAGCCGGCGTCCGTCGCCGACGAGGCGGCCGCGCTCTGGGACTTCGCCGTGCGCGTCTACGGCATGCAGGGCATCAAGGACACCTGCCTCGCCGTGCAGGCGCGCTACGGGCTGAGCATCTCCACCCTGCTCGGGGCGATCTGGACCGGCGCCCACGGCTACGGCCGTATGGGCGCGACCCAGCTGGAGACCACCGTGCGCCGCGCGACGGAGTGGCACCGCGAGGTCATCGAGCCCATGCGCGCACTGCGCCGCCGCCTGCGCCAGCAGCCGCCCCCGGGGCTGGAGACGCGTACCGAGGCCCTGCGCCACGAGGTGCTGCGCCAGGAGCTGGAGGCGGAACGCATCGAGCAGCAGCTCCTGCTCGAGGACTTCCCCCGCGGGCAGTGCCCGGTCTCCGCGGAGGCGGAGCGCTGGCGCGATGCCACGGCCAACGCGGCTCTGTACACGCGCAAGAGCTGTCCCCGCCCGGAGCCCCAGGCCCTGGACGCGCTCGCGCGGATCCTCGGCGCGGCGTTCCCGGACGTCGACGGCGAGGCGATCAAGCGCGAGGCGGCGGCGGTGTGGCAGGTCGGCGGCGGCTGCGAGGGCAGCGGCGGGGCCTGAGTCGGATCACTGCAGCCCGAGCGTGCGCATCGCGCGGTTGATCTCGCGCAGCCGCCCGCCGTCGCCGCCGCGGTCCGGGTGGTGGCGCATCGCCAGCCGCCGGTAGGCGGCGCGGATCGCCGCGTCGTCCACCGGGTCCGACAGCCCCAGCTCCGCCAGTGCGTCCGCGCGGCCGTCGTCCCGCGCCAGACGCTGCCAGAACGAGCCGAGCAGCCGTTCCACCTCCGCCTCGGTGATCCCGTCGAGGTTGCCCATGTCCGTGTAGAACGCGCGCACGCCGTCCGGCGCCCCCAGCGCTGACGCCGTCGTCCGCGGCAGGATGCGGATGCACAGGCAGTCCACCTGCACGTCCTCGCCGTGCACGGCCAGACGCTCGCCCAGGCGGTAGAGGGTGTGGAAGAGCAGGAAGTGGGTCCGATACATCGCCAGCGGTCGCGCCAGGCAGCCCGGCGCGATCTCCGGGACATCATCCCTGGCCTGTAGCCCGCGGATCAGCTCGAACTCCGCGAGCCCCTCCGGCGCCTCGCGCAGCATCGCCTCGATCCGCCCGAGGTGGTGATCCCAGGCACCGGCGGGCGGCGCCGTCTCGCAGTTATCCACCGTGTTCGTCCCCTGCCGGCAACCAGACTGCAGGTCGGGCCGGTATCGTCGATAGCTGGGGGGCAATATAATAACCTTCTGTTTTAAAAAGCAATTTTATAGCGGTTAAATTTTCGGCATATTCGCTAACCCGCTTGCCCGACAGGCACTTAGGGGATATTCCCAGAATTCTTCCACACAGTTATCCACAGCATGTGGGGAAAACCCGCCGCCGCAACCGCCCGGTCGCCGGTTACACTGGGCGGCAAACGAACGCCGCCCGAGACGCATGCCCGAACCGCCGCAGATCGCCCGCGTCGCCGTGCCCGGCCCGCTGCCGGAGCCGCTGGACTACCGCATCACCGCCGCCGTGCCGGAGCCGGGGGCGCGGGTGCGCGTGCCCCTCGGCCGCCGCCAGGTGATCGGCGTGGTCGTCGCCACGGCCACGCACAGCGAGCTCCCCACGCGGCGCCTGCGCCCGCTCGGCGAGCTCCTCGACGACACCGCGGTGCTGCCCGGGGAGCTGCTCGATCTCACGCTCTGGGCGGCCGGCTACTACCACCACCCGGTGGGCGAGGCACTGACGAGCGCGCTGCCCGTGCGCCTGCGCCACGGATACCCGGCACAGTACACCCGCGAGACCGTCTGGCGACTCACCGACACCGGGCGCGACACGCCGCCGGACACCCTCGCCGCCCGCGCCCCGCGGCAGGCGGCGCTGCTCGCGCGCCTGCAGTCCCTCGGCAGCCTCGCCGCCGCCCACTTCCCCGAGGCGGAGGGTGACTGGCGCGGCGGCCTCCAGCGGCTGGTCGAGCGCGGCCTCGCCCGGGCCGAACAGGTGGACACCCCCGGGCTCATCGAGGGCCACGACGACGGCGGCGACCGCCCGACGCTCAACAACGCCCAGCGCGACGCGGTGGACGCCGTTCGCGGCGCCGAGGGCTTCGCCCCGCTGGTGGTCGAGGGCGTGACCGGCAGCGGCAAGACCGAGGTCTACCTCCACGCCATCGAGGCGGTGCTCGCCGCGGGGCGCCAGGCCCTGGTGATCGTCCCCGAGATCGGCCTGACCCCGCAGCTCGTCGACCGCTTCGCCCGCCGGCTCGCCGCCCGCATCGCCGTGCTCCACTCCGGCCTCGCCGCCGGCGAGCGCCTGGACGGCTGGCTCGCCGCCCGGGACGGCGTGGCGGACGTGATCATCGGCACGCGCTCGGCGGTGTTCACGCCCCTCGCCCGCCCCGGCCTCATCCTGGTGGACGAGGAGCATGACGCCTCGCTCAAGCAGCAGGACGGCTTCCGCTACTCCGCCCGGGACCTCGCCGTGGTCCGCGCCCAGCGCCTGGGGCTGACCGTGATCCTCGGCAGCGCGACCCCCTCACTGGAGACCCTGCACAACATGCGCCTCGGCCGTTACCGGGAGCTGCGCCTGCCCCAGCGGGCCGGCGGCGCGGCCATGCCCCGCTTCCGGCTCCTGGACGTCCGCGGCCGCCCCCTGCGGGACGGCCTCTCGGCGCCGCTGATCGAGCAGATGCGCGCCCACCTGGACGACGACGGGCAGGTGCTGGTGTTTCTCAACCGGCGCGGCTTCGCCCCGGTGCTGCTCTGCCACGAATGCGGCTGGGTCTCGGAATGCGAGCGCTGCGACGCACGGCTGACCTACCACCGTCACGACCGCCGCCTGCACTGCCATCACTGCGACCACGAGCGCCCGGTCCCACGGGCCTGCCCGGACTGCGGCAGCGTCGACCTGCGCCCCGTGGGCCAGGGCACCGAGCGCCTGGCCGAGGCCATAGAGGCCGCCTTCCCTGACACCGCCATGGTCCGCATCGACCGCGACAGTACCCGGCGCAAAGGTGCCTTCGAGCGGCAGATGGCGGCGGCGCAGCGCGGCGAGGCACGCATCCTCCTGGGCACCCAGATGCTCGCCAAGGGGCACCACCTGCCGGCGGTCACCCTGGTAGCGGTGGTGGATGCCGACCAGGGCCTGTTCAGCGCCGACTTCCGCGCCCCGGAACGGCTCGCACAGCTCATCATCCAGGTGGCCGGACGCGCCGGGCGGGCGGAGCGCCCCGGCGAGGTCGCGATCCAGACCCACCACCCGGAACACCCGCTGCTGCAGCTCCTCGTCCACGCCGGCTACCGCCGCTTCGCCGAGGACGCGCTGCTGGAACGCGAGGCCGCCGGCCTGCCACCCTACACGGCCATGGCCCTGCTCCGCGCCGAGGCCGTCGACGAGGCCGCACCCCGGGAATTCCTCGACGCCGCCCGCGCCGCCGGCCCGGAGGGCACGCGACTGGAGCTCCTCGGGCCGGTACCGGCGCCCATGGAGCGCCGGGCGGGGCGGGTCCGCGCCCAGCTCCTCGTGCGCGCGCCCTCCCGCCGCCACCTCCAGGCCGGCCTGAAACGCTGGCTGCCCGGCGTCGCCGCCCTCCCGCAGGCGCGGCGGGTGCGCTGGAGCATCGACGTCGACCCGGCGGACATGCTGTAACCGCAATGCGCGCGGGCGCAGACGCAGCCGGGAACGCCTCGTGCGCGCCTGCCGTCGCCCCCGCCCGCGCCGCCCCCGACGGGCGTTGCCCGGGCGGGGCCCCGGCTGCCTTGCATGAGCGGGTACACAGGCGATAATAGGGCGCTTCGACACCCCGCAGACGGATACCACCCGGACCCTATGAAGAATCTACTCGCGCAGCTCGTCGAGCAGGCCATCGGCACGCTGCAGGCCGACGGCACCCTTCCCGCCGGGCTCGACATCGACGTGCAGGTCGAGCGCGGCCGCGGCGAGGGCCATGGCGACTTCGCCACCAACACCGCGATGCGCCTGGCCAAGCCGGCACGACGGCCGCCGCGGGAGCTCGCCCAGGCGCTGGTCGACGCCCTGCCGCCGCACCGCTATGTCGAGCGCGTGGAGATCGCGGGCCCCGGGTTCATCAATTTCTTCCTCACCGCCGACGCCGCCTTCGCGGTGATCCGCGACGTCTGGGAGCAGGGCGAGGCCTTCGGGCGCAGCCGCGCGGGCGAGGGCCGGCGCATCCTGGTGGAGTTCGTCTCCGCCAATCCCACCGGGCCGCTGCACGTGGGCCACGGCCGGGGCGCGGCGTTCGGGAGCGCGCTGGCGAGCCTGCTCGCCACCGCCGGCTTCGACGTCCAGCGGGAGTACTACGTCAACGACGCCGGCCGGCAGATGGACATCCTCGCGGTGTCCGTGCTGCTGCGCTACCTGGAGCAGCGCGGCGGGGCGGTGCCCTTCCCGGACAACGGTTACCGCGGCGACTACATCCGCGACATCGCCTCCGGGCTCGCCGAACGCGACGGCGACGCCTACCGGATCGACACCGCCGCGCTCACCGCGAAGCTCCCGGCGGACGCCAGCGACGGCGGCGACAAGGAGGCCCATGTCGACGCGCTCGTGCGCCGCAGCCGCGAGCTGCTCGGCGAGGCGCGCTACCGCGCGGTGCTGGACGCGGCGCTGGAGGCCATCCTCGCCGACATCCGCGACGACCTCGGCGAGTTCGGCGTGCACTTCGACCGCTGGTTCTCCGAGCGCAGCCTCACCGAGAACGGCGCCGTCGGCCGCACCATCGAGCGCCTGGTCGAGGCCGGGCACTGCTACGAGGCCGACGGCGCGCTGTGGTTCCGCGCCACCGACTTCGGCGACGACAAGGACCGTGTGGTCCGCCGCGCCGACGGGCTGACCACCTACTTCGCCTCGGACATCGCCTACCACCTGGACAAGTTCGAGCGCGGCTTCGACCAGCTGATCGACGTCTTCGGCGCCGACCACCATGGCTACATGGCCCGCGTGCGCGCCAGCCTGGAGGCCTTCGGCTACCCGGCGGACCGGCTGGAGTTCCGCCTGGTGCAGTTCGCCATCCTCTACCGCGGCGCCGAGCGCCTGCCGATGTCCACCCGCTCCGGCGAGTTCGTCACCCTGCGCGAGCTGCGCGAGGAGGTGGGCAACGACGCCGCCCGGTTCTTCTACGTCATGCGCCGCCCGGAGCAGCACCTGGACTTCGACCTGGAGCTCGCCAAGTCCGAGTCCGCGGACAATCCGGTGTACTACCTCCAGTACGCCCACGCGCGGATCTGCAGCGTGCTCCGCCAGCTCGACGAGCAGGGCCTGGACCATGACCCGGACGCCGGCTTCCAGGCCCTCGCGCGCCTCACCGAGGACCACGAGCAGGCCCTGATCAGCCAGCTCGGGCGCTTCCCCGAGGTCATCGAGACCGCCGCGCTGGCCCACGAACCCCACCAGCTCGCGCACTACCTGCGCGAGCTCGCCGGTGCCTTCCACACCTACTACAACGCGCACCAATTCCTCGTCGACGACGCCGGGCTGCGCAACGCGCGGCTCAACCTCGTGCTCGCGACGCGCCAGGTCCTGCGCAACGGCCTGCGCGTGCTCGCGGTAAACGCACCGGAGCGGATGTAACCATGGCCCGCCGCAAGACCGGACAGGCAAGCGGCCGCCAGCAGCGCCGCAGCACCTCCCGCAAGGGCAGCACCGGGCGCTCGCTGCCGGGCTGGCTCTGGGGGGTCGGCGGGCTCGGGATCGGGCTCGGGGTGGCGCTGCTCGTGCACTGGCACTACACCGGCGGCGGCCCGCAGCAGCTCAGCGAGCTCATGGCCCCGCCGTCACCGCAGCAGCAGGGTGCCGGCCGGGACATCACCGGTGACAGCGGGACGCCGCCGCAGGGCGGCGGCGACACCACGGCGAAGCAGGACAAGCCGCGCTTCGAGTTCTACCGCCTGCTGCCCGAACAGAAGGTGGAGGTACCCGGCGGTGACCAGGAACGGCAACAGCAGGCCGCCGACCGCACGGCAGAGCCCGGTGACACCGGCGAGACGACCCGGCAGCGCTCCGCCAGCGCGGACACGGGCGAGAGCACTGCAAGCAAGAGCGCCGACAGCAACCGGCGCTACCTGCTTCAGGCCGGATCGTTCCGCGGCCACGACGATGCGGACCGGCTCAAGGCGCGGCTGGCACTGCTCGGCATCGAGGCGAACATCCAGCGCGTGGAGCTCTCCGGCGGCGAGCTCTGGCACCGGGTGCGCGTGGGGCCGTTCAACGACCTCGACCGCGTGAACACCGTGCGCCGGCGGCTCAAGGAGAACGGCATCGAGACCGTCCTGCTCAAGCGCAGCGGCTGAACCCGCCGCCGCGCTCAGTAGGCCATCCGGCGCCCGAGCACCCCGCGGCCGACGGTGAGCAGGAACGCCGGCGCGCCCGCGATGAGATACCAGTGGAAGGTGCAGAAGCGCCACACCAGCAGCGCCACCGCCAGCACCGAGGCATCCACCCAGGCCGAGAGCATCATCCCGAAGCCCACCTCCACGCCCACGGAGCCGCCGGGCAGCAGGCTCAGGTGGCCGACCATCAGCGACAGCGCCTGGGTGATGAACAGCCACGCCCAGGGCAGCGGGTTGTCCAGCAGCATGAAGATCGTCGGCACCAGCGCGTAGCGCAGCAGCCAGTGCAGCGTGCAGAAGCCGTACAGCGCCGCCAGCCGCATCCGGCCCAGCCCCAGCATCAGCCGCACCGCCGCGCGGAAGCGCAGCAGCGCCCGCCCCAGCCGCCAGCGATAGCGGTGCAGCATGGGCACGCGGCGGAAGATCCGCCCCAGCGCCAGCGCCAGCACCCGGTAGTGCCGGGGCAGCCACAGCAGCAGCGCGAAGCCGACAGGGGCGACGATGCCAGCGGTAATCACCCAGCCCATGGCCACGTCGCCGATTACGAACAACGCCGCCAGCGGCAGGAAGGTGGCGAAGAACGCGAGATCCGCGATCTGGTCGAGCACCACCAGCGCACTGGCCTCGGGCACCCCCAGGCCGCGGCGGGTGAACAGATAGACGTTGGTGGCCGGTCCACCGGTGTAGGCCGGCGTGGCGGTGCCGGCGAACTCGATGCTCAGGACCTTGCTGAACGCCTCCGCGACGGGCAGGTGCAGGCCGAAGGCGCCGGCGAGGATACGCAGCCGGAAAGCGTTGCACAGCCAGCCCAGCGCGACCATGGTGAGCAGCGGCACCAGCCCCCACAGCGGGAACCGCGCCAGGGCATGGAGCAGTTGGCTGCCGCCGCCGAGCCACAGGGGGATCGCCGCGGAGACGAGCACACTCACCATCAGCGCGATGACCCAGTGCCGTCTCACGCCGCCTCCCGGATGTCGCTCGCGGGCCGGCGGCCCGGGATCGCTGTCAGTTGCATGGCCTGCCGTTTTTCACGGGGAATATGGGGAAATCGTGAAGGCGACAGCCTACCCCAGCGGCGCGCCCGCGGACAGGCCCCGTACCGTGTCGGGGAGGCCTGTCCGCGAGCCTGCACACTAAAGAGAGCGGCGGTTGCCCTCCTCGAACAACGCCTGCTTGAGGCGGTAGAGCGTGGAGATATCCTCCTCGCCGTGGCCCTGCTCCATGAGCCGCTCGTAGTGCTTGAGCGTCATCTCCACCACCGGCAGGGACACGCCCATGCGCTCGAGCATCTCCCGGCAGATGCCCAGGTCCTTGTGGTGCAGCGCCGCCTTGAAGCCGGGCTCGAAGGTGCCGCGCACCATGGTCGGGCCGCGGTGGCTGAGGAACCAGTTGCCGGCGGCACCGCCGCCGACCACCTCGATGACACGGTCCATGTCCAGGCCGCTGGCCTGGCCGAAGGCGAGGGCCTCGGTCACCGCCTGGTTGATGCCGGCAACCATGATCTGGTTCACCGCCTTGGTGGCCTGGCCGCTGCCGGACTCGCCCATGTGCGTGACCGACTTGCCGATGGCCTCCAGTGCCGGCATCGCCTGCACCAGGGCCTCGGCGTCGCCGCCGGCCATGACCACGAGCTGACCGTTCTCCGCACCCTCGCGCCCGCCGGACACCGGCGCGTCCAGGAAACGCCCGCCGGCGTCGGCGATCCGCTCCGCGGCGGTCTTCACCGTGGCGACGCTGATGGTGGAGGTGTCCACCACCACCCCGCCGGGCTGCAGCCCCTCGCGCAGTGCATCCACCATCTCCAGCACGTCCGCGTCGGCAGACACGCAGGTCAGCACCACCTCGCATTCCGCGGCTACCGCCGCCGGGTCCGGTGCCGCCATCACGCCGAGCTCCTGCGCCAGGGCGTCCGCCTTGGCGGCGGTGCGGTTCCACACGGCACCCAGCAGGTCGTGACGGGCCAGGTTCCGGGCCATGCCGACGCCCATGGCGCCGAGGCCGATCATGCCCACCTTCATGGCAGTCCTCCTCTATCGCGTAGGTAGGTCGAGCCCTGAAGGCCCGCCCCGAGCTCCCGGAGACACGCGGCGCGGGTGGCCTCGTCCAGGCCCGAACCGTCGACCCGGCGGCGGTAGGCCTGCAGCATCGCCTCCGCCTCGAAGTGGACGTGGCGCAGCACGGCGGCCACGCTCTCGCCCCCCGCGGGCTCGGACAGCCGCCACCCGCCGTTCTCGAGGACGACGTTCACCGCGTCCGTGTCGCCGAAAAGATTGTGCATGTCGCCGAGGATCTCCTGATAGGCCCCGACGAGGAAGACCCCGAGCACCAGCGGCGTGCCCGGCCGCCAGGGCGGCACGCGCAGGGTGCTCTCCACGCCGTCGCGATCGACGTAGAGGTGCACCGCCCCGTCGGAATCGCAGGTGAGATCCTGGAGCACGGCGCGGGCCGAGAGCGGCTCGTCCAGCCGGTGCACGGGCAGGATCGGGAAGATCTGGTCGATGGCCCAGATGTCCGGCATCGACTGGAACAGCGACAGATTGGCGAAGAGCTTGCCGGCCTGGCGCTCGCGCAGGGTGTCGAGCACCTCTCGGTGAGCGCGCACTGACGGGTCCAGCCGCGCCAGCACGCTGCGGCAGGTCGCCTGGTAGTAGCGCTCCGCCTGGGCCCGCCCGGCCAGCCCGAGCAGGCCGTGGTTGTACATGCCCTGGGCCTCCTCCAGGGCATTGCAGGCATCGTGATAGACCTCCAGCGGCGAGCGCGAGGCGCCTTGCCGGTAGCCCTGCCAGAGGTCACGGATCACCGCGGGGGCATCCGCCTCCGGGGCATCCGGTCCGGCGTCGCCGTCGAAGCCGTCCACGTCGATCACGTCCGTGACCAGCACCGCGTGATGCGCGGTCATGGCACGGCCGGATTCCGTGACCACGTCCGGGTGCGGCAGCGCCTGCTCGTCACAGACCTCGCGCAGGGTGCGCACGATGTTGGCCGCGTACTCCTCCAGCGAGTAGTTCATCGAGCAGAAGCTGCGCGATCGCGTACCCTCGTAGTCCACGCCCAGGCCGCCGCCGACGTCCACGCAGTGAACCGGCGCGCCCAGGCCCCGCAGCGCGGCATAGTGACGCGCCGCCTCGCGCATGCCGCGCTGGATATCGCCGATGTTCGGGATCTGCGAGCCCAGGTGAAAATGCACCAGACCGAGGGCATCGAGATGGCCGGCTTCGGCGAGGCGGTCCACCACCGCCAGCGCCTGGGCGGCAGTGAGCCCGAACTTGGAGCGTTCCCCGCCGGTGTTCTGCCACATGCCCTCGCCGATGGAGGCGAGGCGGATGCGCACGCCCAGCGCCGGGGCGACGCCGAGGCGGTCGGCCTCCTCCAGCAGCAGCGTCAGCTCCGAGAGCTTCTCCACCACCACATGGACGTCCAGGCCGAGCTGCCGGGCGCGCAGCGCCAGACGCACGTACTCGCGGTCCTTGTAGCCGTTGCAGATCACCCGCGCCCCTGCCGGGGCGACGGCGAGCACCGCCATGAGCTCGGGCTTGCTGCCCGCCTCCAGGCCTACGCGCTCATGGGCGGCGACGATCTCCTCCACCACCCGGCGCTGCTGGTTCACCTTGATCGGATACACGGCGGTGTGGCGGCCGCCGTAGCCCTCCGCCGCCATCGCCGCGGCGAATGCGGTGCACAGGCGCTGAACGCGGTCGTGGAGAATGTCCACGAAGCGGACCAGCACGGGCAGGTCCAGGCCCTGGCGGCGGGCGGCCTCAACCACCTCGTAGAGGTCCACCGCCGGACCGGCGCCACGCCGGGGCCGGGCCACGACGCGGCCGCTGTCGGTGACGTCGAAGTAGCCCTCGCCCCAGTGGGCGACATTATAGGTCTCGCGGGCGGTCTCCGCCGGCGTGTGAGGCATCGCTGACTCCTGGATGTGGCCGCCCCGCGGGGCAGCGGCGTTCACGCGGCCCGCCAGTCCTCGCGGACCGCCGCCACGGCCCGCGCACGGGCGTCGGCCATGGCCTCGGCGATGGCCGGCCCCTTCAGGCCCTGCTCGACGAAGGGCCGGGCGGTGACCCCGCAGGCGGCCCCGAAGGCGTCCCGCAGATAGCGTCCCTGAGGATACTCGCTGTCGGCGAAACCGGTGCGCCCCCGTGCATCCGCGGTGCAGGCGTCGATGAAGCGTGTCAGGCGCTCCGGCTTGCGGAAGGCGTCCAGCTCCGAGAACAGCTTCACCACCCGCGCTGGCCGCAGCGTCAGGGCCTGGTGGGCGAGCAGGTGGTGACGGGTCACGCCCCGGGCGGTGTCCCGGCAGGCGTTGGGCACCCGCAGTCGCTCGCACACGGCATCGACCAATGGTACCCCGCGCGCCTCGTGGCCGCGGTGACGGGGCAGCTCGTCGCCCGGGGTCTCGCCCTTGCCCAGGTCGTGGACCAGCACGGCGAAACGGGTGGCGAGCTCGTCGCTGAGCCCCACGCAGGCGTCCAGCGACATCAGGACGTGCTCGCCGGTATCGATCTCCGGGTGGTAGTCCGCGCGCTGGGGCACACCGAAGAGGCGGTCGACCTCGGGCAGCAGCACGGCCAGGGCACCACACTCGCGCAGCACGCGCACGAAGGCGCTGGGCGCGTCGCTGACCAGCGCCCGGCTGAACTCCTGCCAGACCCGCTCGGGGACCAGCGCGTCCACCTCGCCGGCCTCGACCATCTCCCGGCACAGGGCCAGGGTCTCCTCCGCCACGCGAAAACCGAGCGGCGCGAAGCGCGCGGCGAAGCGCGCCAGGCGCAGGATCCGTACCGGGTCCTCGCGGAAGGCGGGGGAGACGTGACGCAGCAGCCGTGCGTCGAGGTCGGCGCGACCGCCGTAGGGATCGACGACGGTGCCGTCCCCGTCCTGCGCCATCGCGTTGACGGTGAGATCGCGCCGGGCGAGGTCCTGCTCCAGGGTCACGTCCGGCGCGGCGTGGAACTCGAAGCCGTGATAGCCCCGCGCGGTCTTGCGCTCGGTGCGCGCCAGCGCGTACTCCTCGCGGGTCCGCGGGTGCAGGAAGACCGGGAACTCCCGGCCCACCGGCTCATAGCCGGCCTCGCGCATCTCCTCGGGGGTGGCGCCGACCACCACCCAGTCGCGCTCGTGCACCGCCAGCCCGAGGAGCCGGTCGCGCACCGCACCGCCGACGAGATACGCGCGCACGGCGCCCGCCTCAGACCCGGCGGGCGCTGCGGCGGAAGCGGTTGTAGTACTGTCGCTGGCGTCGCCGGCCGACGTACATCGGCACCACCGCCTCCACGGCGGTGGGATGGATCCCCAGCCGGGCCAGGCCGTCGTCGCTGCAGACGTTGTCCACCTGGCTGGAGAGGTAGTTGTCCATGGAGTAGGGCTTGCCGGGCACGCGCTCCATCACCCGCGCCTGCAGCCGCGAGAGCCGGTCGGAGAGACCGATGATGGGCTTGTTCGTGCCGATCAGCTCGGCGCAGTAGCTCACCAGCTCGCGCAGGGTATAGACCGACGGCCCGCACAGCTCGTAGCGCTCGCCGAAGGTGTCCGCATCGTTGAGGCAGTTCACGAACGCCTGGGCCACGTCACCCACGTACACCGGCTTGAACCGCGCCTCGGGGGTGGGCAGCGGCAGGAACGGCGCCATGCGCAGCATGGTGGCGAACTGATTGAGGAAGTTGTCCTCCGGCCCGAAGATCACCGACGGGCGGAAGACCGTGACCCCGAAGCCCGCACGATTGGCCTCCATGGCGATACGCTCGCCCTCGGCCTTGGTCTGCTGGTAACGGCTCGGCGCCTCGGGGGCGGCACCCAGGGCGCTCATGTGCAGCAGCCGCTTCACGCCGGCGGCACGGGCCCCCTCGACCAGGTTGCGCACCAGGCGTACATGGACCTCGTCGAAGCCGCGCCCCCGGCCCGGCTCGTCGTTGAGCACGCCGACCAGGTTGATCACGGCATCGAAACCGGAGATCTCCCGGCGCAGGGTGTCCGCATCGTGGATGTCCGCCTCCACCAGCTCCAGGTTGGGGATGGGCAGCAGGTGCCGGCTGCGCTCGCGATTGGTGGTGATCACCCGGATACGCACCGGGGTGTTCGCGAGGCGGTTGGCGATGTGCCGGCCGACGAAGCCGGAGCCGCCGAGGATGCAGACGGAGTCCACGCGCATGGGTTCAAGCCCCCTATCGATGATATAGCTGGCGCCTATTGTACTAATCTTTCCAGCGGTATTGTCATGCCCCGGCCGGTCCGCGCGTTGCCCCCCGGGCACGTGCGGGCCCCGAGGGAAACCGCCGGACAGGACCTTCCGCCGCGGAAAGCCACATGTCCGGGCCCACCCGCCGCCAGCCATGATCTGCGATACTGGGCCGGCGGCGCCGGCCCGGCGCCACCCGACGCGGCAAACCGGGAGGTCCCTTGGAAACCCTGATCGCCTACCTGCTGACCGGCGCTGCCGCCGGCTTCGCCTCCGGCCTGTTCGGCATCGGCGGCGGGCTGATCATCGTCCCCACCCTGCTCGGCGTGTTCGCGCTACAGGGCCTGAGCACGGACATCGCCACCCACCTCGCGGTCGGCAGCTCGCTGGCCACCATCATCGTCACCTCGCTGTCCTCGCTGCGCGCCCACGCGCGGCTCGGCAACATCCGCTGGGCCATCTGGCGGCCGCTGGCCGCGGGGCTCGCCGTCGGCGCGATCGGCGGCGCCCAGATCGCGGGCATGATGCCCGGGGAGATGCTGAAGAGCGTATTCGGCATCTTCGCGGTGGTGATGGCGCTGCGCATGGCCCTCGGTGGCCAGCCGCCGGCCCACCGGCAGGTACCGGGGCACACCGGGCTCGCCTCCACCGGCCTGGGATTCGGGGCGATCTCGAGCATCGTGGGCATCGGTGGCGGCAGCCTCACGGTGCCCTTCCTGGCCTGGTGCGGTGTGCCCATGCGCTACGCCGTGGGGACCTCCGCGGCGGCGGGCCTGCCCATCGCCCTGGCGGGCTCGCTGGGCTTCGTCATCGCCGGCGGCATGCACGCCACCAGCGAGCTGCCGAGCGGCGCGACGGGCTTCGTGTACTGGCCGGCAGTGGCCGGCCTCGCCGCGGCCAGCGTGCTGCTCGCGCCGGTGGGGGCCCGACTCGCCAGCCGCCTGCCCCAGCGCACGCTCAAGCGCGCCTTCGCGCTGCTGCTGGTGGTGGTCGGCGTGCGCCTGCTCTGGGGCTGAGGGGCAACCTCAGCCCAGGCCCAGCTTCTTCTCCAGGTAGTGGATATTGGTCCCGCCGGCACGGAAGGCGGAATCGCTGAGCAGGTCCAGGTGGAGCTCGGCATTGGTCTTCACGCCGTCGACCACCAGCTCGGTAAGCGCGGTGCGCATACGCGCGATGGCGCTGTCGCGGTCGTCCGCCCAGGTGATGATCTTGCCGATCATGGAGTCGTAGTGGGGCGGCACCACGTAGCTGGAGTAGATGTGCGAGTCCACCCGCACGCCCGGACCGCCCGGGGCGTGGAACTGGGTGATCTTGCCCGGTGACGGGATGAACGAACGCGGGTCCTCGGCGTTGATCCGGCACTCGATGGCGTGGCCACGCCAGGTGATGTCCTCCTGGCGGTAGCGCAGCGGCTCGCCGGCGGCGACGCGCAGCTGCTCGGCGACCAGGTCCACGCCGGTGACCTGCTCGGTGATCGGGTGCTCCACCTGGATGCGGGTATTCATCTCGATGAAGTAGAAGCGCCCGTCCTGGTAGAGGAACTCGAAGGTGCCGGCACCACGGTAGCCGAGCTGCCGGCAGGCCTCGGCGCAGCGCTCGCCGATGTCGCGACGCTGCTCCGGCGTGAGCCCCGGCGCGGGGCTCTCCTCGATCACCTTCTGGTGGCGGCGCTGCATGGAGCAGTCGCGCTCGCCGAGGTGGATGGCGTTGCCGTGCTGGTCGGCGAGCACCTGGATCTCCACGTGGCGCGGGTCGTCCAGGTACTTCTCCATGTAGACGACGTCGCTGCCGAAGGAGTTCTGCGCCTCGGCCCGGGTCACGGAGATCGCGTGCAGGAGGTTCGCCTCGCTGCGCACCACGCGCATGCCGCGCCCGCCGCCACCGGCGGCCGCCTTGATGATCACCGGATAGCCGATACGCGCGGCGGTGGCCAGGTTCTCCTCGCTGTCCTCGCCGAGGGGGCCGCCCGAGCCCGGCACACAGGGGATCCCCGCCTCCTTCATGGCCTCGATCGCCGAGACCTTGTCGCCCATCATGCGGATGGTCTCCGCGCGCGGGCCGATGAACACGAACCCGGAGTTCTCCACACGCTCGGCGAAGTCGGCGTTCTCCGAGAGGAAGCCGTAGCCGGGATGGATGGCGACCGCGTCGGTGACCTCCGCCGCGGAGATGATCGCGGGGATGTTGAGATAGCTCTCCCCGGACGGGGGCGGGCCGATGCACACCGACTCGTCGGCAAGGCGCACGTGCTTGAGCTCGCGGTCGGCACTGGAGTGCACGGCCACGGTTCGCACGCCGAGCTCGCGGCAGGCGCGCAGGATACGCAGGGCGATCTCGCCGCGGTTCGCGATGACGACTTTATCCAGCATGTTGACTATCCGTTAGCGAGTGGGGGCGCACGCTCAGTCGATGACGAACAGCGCCTGGTCGAACTCCACGGGCTGGCCGTTCTCGACGAGGATACTGCGCACCGTGCCGGCCTTGTCGGCCTCGATCTGGTTGAGCATCTTCATGGCCTCGATGATGCACAGCGTATCGCCGACCTCGACCTGCTGCCCCTCCTCGACGAACGCCGTCGAGCCCGGCGACGGGGAACGGTAGAAGGTCCCCACCATGGGCGAGCGCACCGTGTGGCCGGTGGGCTCGGCGGGCGCCGCCTCGCCGGAAGGCCCGTCCGCCGCCGGCGCGGCGGGGGCGGCTGCGGGCGGGGCCGCCGCCTGGGGCGGCATCTGGTAGTGTACCGGCGCCGCCGGGGCGTCCGGAGCGCCGCGGCTGATGCGCACCGACTCCTCGCCCTCGCAGATCTCGATTTCGTTGATGCCCGATTCCTCGAGCAGCTCGATGAGGCGCTTGATCTTGCGAATATCCATGAGTTATCAGTCCTGTCCCGCACGCCGAAGCGCTGCGTCCAAGGCGTATTCATAGCCGTCCGCGCCGAGGCCGGCGATCACCCCCACGGCACGATCGGAGAGATAGGAATGCCGGCGGAAGGGCTCACGCGCATGCACGTTGGAGAGGTGGACCTCGATGAACGGGATCGCCACTCCGAGGAGTGCATCACGGATGGCCACGCTGGTGTGGGTGAACGCCGCCGGATTGATGATGATAAAATCCACGGCATCGTCCGCGGCGCGGTGGATGCGCTCGACGATCTCGTGCTCGGCGTTGCTCTGGAAGCACGCCAGCTCGCTGCCGGCCGCCCGCGCCCGCCCAACAAGGCCCTTCTCGATGGACTCGAGGCTCGCCTGCCCGTAGTGCGCCGGCTCCCGCCGGCCGAGCAGGTTGAGATTGGGACCGTTGATCAGCAGTAGCGTCGCCATTGCCCTTCCTCGAATGGCGACAGCCATACCCGATGGCTGTCGTCAGCCGCGTATTCTGAACGCCTGAAACGGGTTTGTCCAATTGTCCGGATTTCCCCGCCTTTTCGCCGCTTTTGGCAGCCATTTCGCGGCAGCGGAAAGGCGCGATCAACCCCCGCCGGAGAGCTCTTCCAGGATCGGCGCAAGCTCGCCGCGGTGAACCTGGCGGGCGAAGATGTGGCGTATGCGCCCCTCGCGGTCAATGACCACGGTGTAGGGCAGCGTACCCGCATCGTTGCCGTAACGGGCCTGCACATCCATGGCCATGCCGAGGCCGTGAAGGGTGGGGTATTTCAGCGGCTGCTCGTCCATGAACCGCCTCACCGCGTCCAGCCGGTCCACCGCCACGCCGAGGAAGCGCACGTCGCCGAAGCGCGACTGCAGCTCGTTGAACAGCGGGATCTCCTCGCGGCACGGTGGACACCAGCTCGCCCAGAAGTTGAGCACGATCACCTGCCCGTCCCACTCGGTGATGGCGTGACGCTCGCCGTCGAGCCCCGGCAGCGAGAACACCGGGCGCATCTCCGGCTGGCGCTGCTGGTACCAGACCAGCCCGCCGGCGCCGATGGCGACGCCGAGGAGGACGGCGAGCGCGATATAGATGGTCCGGCGCATGTGTCGCATCATCCCGCGGCCCCGTCGTCATCCCAGGCCCGGGCCAGCCGGCCCAGGAACTCGTCCGGGCCCACGAAGCCCACCACCCGGAGCTCGCGACGCTCCTCGCCGTCGGCCCCGAAGAGCATCACCGCTGGCGGCAGGTAGACGTCGTAGCGCTCCAGCAACCGCTTGTCCGTGGCGTCCATCTCGGTGACGTCCACCCGCAGCAGCCGGGCGTCGGCGAGGCGCTCGCGCACCCGCGCACTGGAGAACGTCTCCTCGTCGAGCTTGATGCAGTAAACGCACCAGTCGGCATAGAAGTCCACCAGGGCGGGCTCGCCCGCGGCACGGGCGTCGGCGAGCGCATCACGCAGACCGGCGAGATCGGCCACCTCGCGGAAGCCACCGGCGGACGAACGCGCCGCGCCCGCATCACCGCCCTCCTGCGCCGCCACCACGGCCGGCGTACCGGCGTCCGCCTCCAGCGACGCCAACGGCCGCCAGAGGTCGTCGCCCCCCGCGGACGCCCCGACCAGCGCGACCGTTCCCCACAGCGCGAGGACCAGGCCGCCGGCCTTGCGCAGGCGCCGGGACGCCGACGCACCGGGCCCGAGGCGGTCAAAGGCGCCGATGAACACGCCACAGCCGATCAGCAGCACACCCCAGAGGCCGAGCGTCAGCGCACCGGGGACGAGCCGGTCCAGCAGGTAGATGGCCACGGCAAGGAGGAGCACGCCCCCGCCGGCACGCACGGCCTGCATCCACGGGCCCGCCTTCGGCAGCCAGCGTCCGGCGGCGGTCCCCACCACCAGCAGCGGCACGCCCATGCCGTTGGCGAGGACGAACAGCGCCAGCCCGCCGAGCCAGGCATTGCCGGTGGTGCCGATGTAGGCGAGCGCGGCGATCAGCGCCGGCCCCGAGCAGGCACCGACGATCAGCGCCGAGAGCACTCCCATCACCAGTACGCCGACGACCGTGCCGCCGCGCTGGCGGTGGGAGAGCGCGGTCAGCCGGGTCTGCCAGCCACTCGGGAGCTGGAAGTTGATGACGCCGAACATGGCCAGCGCCATCACCACCAGCAGCGCAATGAAGCCGCCGAGCACCCACGGCCCCTGCATCTGCGCCTGCACCGCCGCCCCGGACAGCCCGGCGAGCACGCCGGCGAGGGCGTAGGTCACGGCGGTGGCCTCGATGTAGACCAGTGACAGCCAGAACGCCCGCCAGCCGGTGCGGCGGCTGTCGCCAGCGATCAGCCCGGAAAGGATGGGCACCATCGGGTAGAGACAGGCGGTGAACGCGAGCAGCAGACCGGCGACGAAGAAGCCGCCGAGCACCGGGAGCACCCGGCCACTCGCGAGCGTATTGCCCAGCGTGCCACCGAACACCCCGGCAGCGGCAGCCGGGCCGCCGCCCCCCGCGCCCGCGGCGGGCACGGAAACGGTGGTAGTCGCCGGCGGATAGCACACACCGGTCTCGGAGCAGCCCTGGTAGTCCGCCTCCAGGGTCAGCGGCCCGGCGCGGTCGACGTAGATGGACATCGACACCGGCTCGCGGTAGATCCCCACCTCGCCGAAATAGGGGTCCTCCTCGATCTCCGCCGGCGGACGCTCCACGCGGACCACGGCATCGTCACCACCGGTGGTGCGGAACGCGATCTTGTCCCGGTAGAGATAGTAGCCGTCCTGGACGGACCAGGTCGCCACGATGCGGTCCTCGGAGACGCGCTCAACGGACAGCGGAAAGGCCTGCTCCACGGGCAGCAGGTCGCGCTGGCCGCCGACCGTGTCGGAAAGCACGCCCGCCTGCGCGGGGGCGACGAGCGTGAAGAGCAGCGCCAGCAGCAGGGCGAGCCGGCAGCACAGGCGCGGCGCCGGGCCGCCCGGGGATATGTCGTCGCGGGTGTCTTGCATGGCCTCCGCCATCGCCGGATTCGGTGCTTGCGCGGACCTCAGTCCGCGGCGGCCCCGGCGGTCTGCTCCGTGACCCACTGCAGATAACCCGCCAGGCCCGCGGCTATGGGGACCGCGATGATCTCCGGAAGTTCATCCGGATGGTTCTCGCGGATCGCCGCCTCCAGGCGCGGAAAGGCCTCGCGGGTAGTCTTCGCCACCAGCAGCAGCTCCGGGTCGTGGTGCACCTCCCCGGCCCAGCGGTACACGGAGGTCAGTCCAGGGATGATGTTCACGCAGGCGGCGTGATGACCGCCGACCAGGGCGTCGGCGATGCGCTCGGCGGTCTCGCGGTCGGGACAGGTGGACAGCGCGACGAGATGCGGCTCGGACACGGGGACCTCCACTGGCCGGTTTTGCGGGAACGGATGCCGCCCGGCGGCGGCGCGGCGGTTGAATTGTACCATCGCCACCCCAACCCACAGCGGCACGCCGGGGCGCCGCCGCTGACACGGGCGCACGGCTATTGACTGACCCGATGAGCTGACTATCATTAGCACTCACCTGTGGCGAGTGCTAACAACGGACTTGCCGGGCATCAGACAAACACATCGTGGAACAAGCCTTTAAAGGAGACGAGCGATGAATCTGCGTCCTCTTCACGATCGCGTAGTGGTCAAGCGCCAGGAGGAAGAGCGCACCTCCCCCGGCGGCATCGTCATCCCCGACACCGCGGCCGAGAAGCCGATCCGTGGCGAGGTCGTCGCCGTGGGCACCGGCAAGCGCCTGGACAACGGCGAGGTTCGTCCGCTGGACATCAAGGTCGGCGACAAGGTCCTGTTCGGCAAGTTCTCCGGCACCGAGGTCAAGCTCGGTGACGAGGATGTCCTCGTCATGCGCGAGGACGACGTCATGGCCGTCATCGAGGACTGAACGGTCCCGGCAGCGAAACATCCCCGATCGGATAACCGGATAAGAGGTAGAGAGCACAATGGCAGCTAAAGACGTACGCTTCGCCGACGACGCCCGTCAGCGCATGGCCAAGGGGGTCAACACCCTCGCGAACGCGGTGAAGGTCACCCTCGGCCCGAAGGGCCGCAACGTGGTCCTCGAGAAGAGCTTCGGCGCGCCGACCGTCACCAAGGACGGCGTCTCCGTCGCCAAGGAGATCGAGCTCAAGGACAAGTTCGAGAACATGGGCGCGCAGATGGTCAAGGAGGTCGCCTCCCAGACCTCCGACAGCGCCGGTGACGGCACCACCACCGCGACCGTGCTCGCCAACGCCATCCTCCGCGAGGGCTTCAAGGGCGTGACCGCGGGCATGAACCCGATGGACCTCAAGCGCGGCATCGACAAGGCCACCGGTGCGGCCACCGAGGCCCTGCGCGATCTCTCCAAGCCCTGCGACACCGACAAGGCGATCGCCCAGGTCGGCACGATCTCCGCGAACTCCGATGACGAGATCGGCAAGATCATCGCCGACGCGATGAACAAGGTCGGCAAGGAAGGCGTCATCACCGTCGAAGAGGGCTCCGGGCTCGACAACGAGCTGGACGTGGTCGAGGGCATGCAGTTCGACCGCGGCTACCTCAGCCCCTACTTCATCAACAACCAGCAGAGCATGTCCGCGGAGCTCGAGGACCCCTACATCCTCCTCTGCGACAAGAAGATCTCCAACATCCGCGAGCTTCTGCCGCTGCTGGAGAACGTCGCCAAGTCCAACCGCCCGCTGCTGATCGTCGCCGAGGACATCGAGGGCGAGGCGCTGGCGACCCTGGTGGTCAACAGCATGCGCGGCATCGTCAAGGTCGCCGCCGTCAAGGCGCCCGGCTTCGGTGACCGCCGCAAGGCCATGCTCCAGGACATCGCCGTGCTCACCGGCGGCACCGTGATCTCCGAGGAGGTCGGCCTGACCCTCGAGAAGGCGACCCTCGAGGAGCTGGGCACCGCCAAGAAGGCGAACATCACCAAGGAAGAGACCACCATCGTCAGCGGCGGTGGCCGTGCCGACGACATCAAGGCCCGTGTGGACCAGATCCGCACCCAGATCGAGGACGCCTCCTCCGACTACGACCGCGAGAAGCTCCAGGAGCGCGTGGCCAAGCTCGCCGGCGGCGTTGCCGTGATCAAGGTGGGTGCCGCCACCGAGGTCGAGATGAAGGAGAAGAAGGCCCGCGTCGAGGACGCCCTGCACGCGACCCGTGCGGCCGTCGAGGAGGGCATCGTGCCCGGCGGCGGCGTCGCGCTGCTGCGCACCCTCAAGGCCCTGGAGAGCGTCAAGGGCGACAACCACGACCAGGACATGGGCGTCGCACTCGTGCGCCGTGCCATCGAGGAGCCGCTGCGCCAGATCGTGACCAACGCGGGTCAGGACGCGGCGGTCGTGGTCAACGCCATCCTCGCGGGCGAGGGCAACTACGGCTACAACGCCCAGACCGGGGAGTACGGTGACATGGTCGAGTTCGGCATCCTCGACCCGACCAAGGTCACCCGCACCGCGCTGCAGAACGCCGCCTCCGTGGCCGGCCTCATGATCACCACCGAGTGCATGGTGGCCGAGCACCCTGAGGAGAAGGACGACGGCGGTGCCGGCGACATGGGCGGCATGGGTGGCATGGGCGGTATGGGCATGATGTAAGCCCGCCGTCCGGCTCACACACCCGAGCCGTACGAAAGCCCCGCCCCGCGCGGGGCTTTTTTTGGTTCATCGCCCCTGCACATGAGCACCGACCCGACAGGCCGGGCGACACCACCGCGGCTGTCTGTCGGTTGCCAGGCGCAGCCGGACCTACCCGGAATCGCGGCGGCTCGGCCTCTACCGTGGCTCAGCCGCTCCAGGCAGACCGGTAGGTCGTGCACGGCCGCGGGCCGTGTGCGACATCTTCAATGACCGCGCCGGAATGTCGCACGCCTGCGGCGCACGACCTACGCGAGTTCCCGTAGGTTGGCGCCTCCTGGCAGCCAACATCCCGTCCTGCGGTGCCGGCAACGTCGACTACCGTGAGCGGCCGACCTCGCAACCCCGATGAGCGCGCGTTCTGCCCGCGTCTGCGCAGGCAGGGCAAAGCCAGAATGGCCGCCCCCGGGCAAATCGGGCGCATGCCTGACGCACTGGACGCAAGCGCCGGTCCAAGTTGTAGGTCGGCTGCTCCCGGGCGGTGACAGGCCGCGCGGGTTGGCCGCTCCTGGCAGACCGGTAGGTCGTGCACGGCCGCGGGCCGTGTGCGACATCTTCAATGACCGCGCCGGAATGTCGCACGCCTGCGGCGCACGACCTACGCGGGTTCCCGTAGGTTGGCGCCTCCTGGCAGCCAACATCCCGTCCTGCAGTGCCGGCAACGTCGACTACCGTGAGCGGCCGACCTCGCAACCCCGATGAGCGCGCGTTCTGCCCGCGTCTGCGCAGGCAGGGCAAAGCCAGGATGGCCGCCCCCGGGCAAATCGGGCGCATGCCTGACGCACCGGACGCAAGCGCCGGTCCAAGACCGGCGCTTTCCCCTGCCTTGCGATGAACCGCCTTTATGGTGGCGCGGTGCGGGCCCGTGCCCACCGTCCAGCATCCGTGGCAGACTCCTGCCATGGAGCGCCTCATCGACCATCCCTGGGACCTCACCCCCACCGAGGCCCGCGCCCTGCAGACCCGGCTCGCCCGCGAGGTGCGCCTGACGCCACCGCCCGCGGAGGTGCGCACCATCGCCGGCGTGGACACCGGGTTCGAGGACGGCGGTCGGACGGCCCGTGCCGCCGCGGTGCTGATGGGCTGGCCGGATCTCGAACCTGTCGGCCACCACATCGCCCGCGAGCCCACCCGCATGCCCTACGTACCGGGGCTGCTGTCGTTCCGCGAGCTGCCGGTGGTTCTCGCCGCATTGGAGGGGCTCGACACCACGCCGGAACTCGTGTTCTGCGACGGCCAGGGCATCGCCCACCCGCGGCGGCTGGGCATCGCCGCCCATCTCGGCGTGATCACGGGACTGGCCACCATCGGTGTGGGGAAATCACGGCTCGTGGGCAGCCACGAAGAACCCGGGCGGGAGCGCGGCGCCTGCACCGCACTGATGGACGGCGACGAGCGCATCGGCACGGTGGTGCGCACGCGCACCGGCGTGCGGCCGCTGTACGTCTCACCCGGGCACCGCTGCGACATCGACGGCGCGGTGGACTGGGTGCTCGCCTGTTGCCGGGGCTACCGCCTGCCGGAGCCGACCCGTCAGGCGGACCACCTCGCCTCGCGGCGCGGGGCGTTCAGAGAAGGGTGAGCGCGGCCACCGCGGCGAGGCCGACTACGCCGACACCGGCGACGGTGTAGACGAGCCGCCGCAGCGCCGCCGCCTCCCGGGCCACGCGTTCGCCCACCAGCGTGTCCGCGGCCTGGGCCTGGGCCGCCGCCCGCGCATCCGCCGCCTCCACGGCGGCCTGGTGCGCGGCACTCTCCACGGAATCGGACAGGGCCCGGCGCAGCGGGTCCTGGAGCCCCTCGAGCAGGCGGTCCTGCAGCGCCGGCATGGCCCGCTCGACCACCTCCGGCACCAGCCGCGAGAGCCATTCGTCGCTGCCCAGACGGTCGGCTAGCTGGCGCTCCAGCGACGGCACGGCGTCCTCGACGATGCGCTCCGCGGCC
This sequence comes from Arhodomonas aquaeolei DSM 8974, assembly GCF_000374645.1. Taxonomy (GTDB): domain Bacteria; phylum Pseudomonadota; class Gammaproteobacteria; order Nitrococcales; family Nitrococcaceae; genus Arhodomonas; species Arhodomonas aquaeolei. The sequence goes on along the minus strand of NZ_KB894803.1, from coordinate 181,471 downwards.
TCCGGCCCGATGGCCTCCACCACCCGCGGGCGAACCTGCTCGACCAGCCGCGCCGACAGCGCCTCCAGGTCCACGGACTCGCGCAGCTCGGCGCGCTCCGCGGCCGCAGCATCCAGGCGCTCGTTAATAGGCGCGAGCGCGGGCTCGACCGCCTCCCGGATGGTCGACTCCAGGTCGTCACCGAGGCGCTCGGCGATCACCGCACGCGCGGCCCGTTCGGCCTCCGCGGCAGCCGCCTCGCGCAGGGCGGCCTCGTCGACAGGGGCGGGCGATGCAGCGGGCGGCGCCGCTTCGGAGCCCATGCCGGTATCGGGCCCGGGCCCGTGCTCGCCTTCGTCGATGGCGATCCCGCCGAAGTCGACGGCACTGTCCTCCGGTTCCGCGGGTGCGGCGGCGGCCTCCCCGAAGTCAGGCACGTCCAGGGTATTGTCCTCCAGGTCAGCCATCGGCCCCGCCGCCTCCACCGTGGCGGCCTCCGCCGGCTCGGCGGCAGGGGCGCCCTCCAGCGCCTCGCGCGCCGCGGCAAGGGCGCGGTCCAGCCCGTCCTCGCCGCTCGGCTTGATCAGGAAGTCCACCACGCCCAGCGCCTCCGCGCGGGCGCGGTCGTCCTCGGAGTCCTGGGAGGTATACATGACCACCGGGACGGCGGCGGCACCGGGGTGCGCCTGTAGCTGGCGCGTCGCCTCGAAGCCGTCCATGTCCGGCATCATGTAGTCCATGAAGATGACGTCCGGCACGCGCTCCCGGACCTGGGCGACCGCCTCGGCGCCGGTGGCGGCCTCGTCGGCGGTGATGTCGCGGCGGCGCAGCAGCTTGGTCAGGGCCACGCGCGCCAGTCGCGAGTCGTCGACGACCAGAGCCGTCCGGATCTGTGCGGTCATTGATGTTCCCCCAGGCCGGTCGCCGGTCACTGCCCACCCTGGGCGGACCGGCGGCTAAGCTATCGAGTGCCCCGTGACAATCATTATTATCAAAGCAGCAAACGAATGGACCAGCCCCGACGGGGCGATAACGGGAAACGGCGCACAAAAACGCCGCCTGACGGCGGCCGTCAGGCGGCGGGGAAGCGGTGACGGGAGTGTGGCAACGGCAGCGCCGCGGCGATCACTCCATGCCGCTGCAGTGATCGTAGTGGTCGTCGAGCCAGCGGCGGCTCTCGTCGCTGCCGCCAAGCGCGGCGCGATAGAACCAGCGCACCGCCGCCTGCTCGTCGAGCTCGACGCCGCGCCCCTCGGCGTACATGACGCCAAGGTTGTGCTGCGCGGCGACGTGGCCCTGCTCTGCAGCGACCTGGAACCAGCCAGCGGCGAGCGCGTCATCGCGCGCCACGCCCTGGCCGGTGGCATAAAGAAAGGCCAGCGCATGCTGAGCCTGCGCCAGCCCGCGCAATGCGGCGCGGCGATAGAGCCGCGCCGCACCGCTGAGGTCCACACCGGTGTCCTCGCCCATTTCCAGCCGGTTACCGACCATGTAATCGTTCCAGGCCTTATCCATCGGTGTGGCCATACCCGAACAACCCCCTCATATTCCGGTCCGAGCACCCCTAGAGAGGCAGAAAGCGTGCCACCAAATCACGAAGCCGCGCAAACCCCGGGCAGCCGGGCCTGACGCGCCAGAGGGCATCACCCCGCGGTCACGGAAGTGACACATTGCGGCGCCCGCGGGAACACGCGGGTGACTCAATGCGACACCCGGCCCCGCCCTGCCCCTCATCCGCAAGTCGAGGGGCGCCCTTCGGCGAGCCGGCGCCCCGCCCTCCGCGTCGTCGCGCTGCCCTGAACGGGCGACGGCCATGCCGGCGGGGAGGGACAGACCTGTCGGGATACGGGGCACGGGTAGTGGCCAGGGCTTGCCGCCGCTGGCGCCATCACGGAACATGCCGCAGACCGATCGAGCAGGAGCCCCCATGCCCGTGCACCCCCTCCGATCAGCCTGGCGCGACGCGCTGGCCGTGTACCTACAGCGGCCGGTGATCACCATGCTGTTCCTCGGCTTCTCTGCCGGGCTGCCGTTCATGCTGGTGTTCTCCACGCTGACCGCCTGGCTCACCGAGGCCGGGGTGACGCGCACCGCCATCGGCTTCTTCAGCTGGATCGGGATCACCTACTCCATCAAGATCCTGTGGGCGCCGGTGGTCGACCGCCTGCCCCTGCCGGGGCTGACCACCCGGCTCGGGCGCCGCCGCGGCTGGATGCTCGCCGGACAGATCGGCATCGCCACCGGGCTCGCGCTGATGTCGGGCACCGACCCCACCCAGGCGCTCAGCACGGTGGCGCTGCTGGGGGTGCTGGTGGCCTTCTCCTCCGCCTCCCAGGACATCGCCATCGACGCCTTCCGCATCGAGTCGGCGCCGCCATCGGTGCAGGGGGCGATGGCGGCTACCTACCAGCTCGGCTACCGCGCGGCGATCATCGCCTCCTACTCGGGGGCACTCTACCTCGCCGCGCGTACCGACTGGCACACGACGTACCTGGTCATGGCGGGCCTCACCGGGATCGGCATGCTCACCACGCTGCTCGCCGTCGAGCCAGCGCACCGGGCGCGCACGACCAGCGTCGAGGAGCACGTGGTGGAGACCTTCAGCCAGCGCCACCCCTCGCTGCCGCGATGGTTCGCCCACGCGGTCACGCACGTGGCCGGCGCCGTGCTCGCACCGATCGGCGACTTCGTCCGGCGCTTCGGACCGGCGGCCATCGGCATCCTCGCGCTGGTGGCGACGTTCCGGATCACCGATCTGGCGATGGCGAGCATGGCGAACCCGCTGTATCTCGACCTGAACTTCACCAAGGTGGAGATCAGTGCCATCAGCGGCATCTTCGGCACGACGGTAACGGCCATAGGCACCGTGATCGGCGGAATCGCGGTGCGCCGTTACGGGCTGCTGAAGCCGCTGCTCGCCGGCGCCATCCTCGCCGCCGTGACCAACCTGCTATTCGCGCTGCTCGCCACCACCGGCCACGCCCCGGAGCTCTTCGTCGCCGTCATCGGCGCGGAGAACCTCGCCAGCGGGCTCGCCGGCACCGCCTTCATCGCCTGGATGTCGAGCCTGACCTCGGAGCAGTACACGGCGACGCAGTACGCCCTGTTCAGCTCGCTGATGACGCTGCCCGGGAAGTTCCTGAGCGGCTTCGGCGGGATGGTGGTGGACGCCGACGGCTACGTTACCTTCTTCCTGGTCACCGCCGCCCTGGGGCTGCCGGCGGTGCTGCTCACCCTGTGGCTGATGCGCCGGACACCGGCCACGCGCCCCGACCCACTGACCAACAAGGAGTCATAACCAATGGAAAACGAAACCGCTCCCCTGATCCGGCGGCTGTCGGCACCGCTGGCCGAGGGCCGCTTCTGGCTCAAGATGGTGGCGGTGCTGCTGATCGCCAACGGCGTGCTCACCGCGCTCACCATCGTGGGCCTGATCGTCGCCTGGCTGCCGATCTGGATGGGCATCCTGCTGTTCCAGACCGCCGGCGCGATCGACCAGGCCCATCACCACGGCGACGAGGAGGCGCTGATCCGCTCCCAGCAGCGGCTACGCACGTTCTTCACCATCAGCGGCGTGCTCACGCTGATCGTGCTCGCCTTCTGGCTGCTCGGCATGCTCTTCGGCATCGGCGGCATGATGTTCGGGGCCGGCATGGGCGGCATGAGCGGCCACGGCGGCTGGTAGAGGCTTGAAACCCGCCGGCGGCGCCCCGACGTCGTCGGTGGATACACGGGCGCCCGGACGATAGCGCGCGTCTATCCCGTGCATGGCGAAAATGAATTTTACCGATCGCCGGGCGCTGCCTACGATGGCCAACCATTGGCCGATGTGGACACCCAAACCACCCGAGGAGAAGACACACCGATGAGCGTTCTGGTATCCCGTGAGGCCCCCGATTTCACCGCACCGGCCGTGATGGGCGACGGCACGATCAACGACTCGTTCAAGCTCTCCGATCTGCGCGGCAAGTACACGGTGCTGTTCTTCTGGCCGCTGGACTTCACGTTCGTGTGTCCCTCGGAGATCATCGCCCACGACAATCGCCAGGAGCAGTTCGCCGAGCGCGACGTCCAGCTCGTCGGCGTTTCCATCGACAGCGAGTTCTCCCACTTCGCGTGGCGGAACACCCCGGTGGACAAGGGCGGCATCGGCGAGGTGCGGTTCCCGATCGTCTCGGACAAGACCCACGAGATCTGCCGGGCCTACGGCATCGAGCACCCGGAGGCGGGCGTCGCGCTGCGCGCGTCGTTCCTCATCGACCGGGACGGCGTGGTCCAGCACCAGATCGTGAACAACCTGCCCCTCGGTCGCTCCGTGGACGAGATGCTGCGCCTGGTCGACGCGCTGCAGTTCACCGAGGAGCACGGCGAGGTCTGCCCCGCCGGCTGGCAGAAGGGCCAGTCCGGCATGAAGCCCGACGCCGAGGGCGTGGCCGAGTACCTCAAGGACAACGCCAGCCGCCTGTAAGGCCGCGGGCGTGACCCGCCGCGGCACCCCACGGGGCCGCGGCGGCCCGAACCGAATCCGTTCTACGAGGCGCGTGACTATGAGCGACGCTAAGCACTGCAAGCTTCTGATCCTGGGCTCCGGCCCCGCCGGCTACACTGCCGCGGTCTATGCCGCCCGGGCCAACCTCGACCCGGTGATGGTCACCGGCATGGAGATGGGCGGCCAGCTCACCACCACCACCGACGTGGACAACTGGCCGGGCGACGTGGAAGGGCTCCAGGGCCCGCAGCTCATGGAACGGATGAAGGCGCACGCCGAGCGCTTCGGCACCGAGATCGTCTTCGACCACATCAATGAGGTCGACTTCCGCCAGCGCCCGGTCCGCCTGACCGGCGACAACGGCGAGTACACCGCGGACGCGGTGATCATCGCCACCGGCGCGACGGCCAAGTACCTCGGCCTGGAGAGCGAGTCCGCCTTCATGGGCAAGGGCGTGTCCGCCTGCGCCACCTGCGACGGCTTCTTCTACAAGCAGCAGGATGTCGCCGTGATCGGCGGCGGCAACACCGCGATGGAAGAGGCGCTGTACCTCTCCAACATCGCGCGCAAGGTCACCATCGTGCACCGGCGCGACCGGTTCCGCGGCGAGAAGATCCTGCAGGAGCAGGTCGCGAAGAAGGTGGAGGAAGGCCGCATCGAGATCCGCTGGAACGCGACCCTGGACGAGGTCCTGGGCGACCAGACCGGCGTCACCGGGGCGCGGCTGAAGAGCACGACCGACGGCAGCACCGACGAACTCGACGTCACCGGCGTGTTCATCGCCATCGGCCACAAGCCGAACACCGACATCTTCGAGGGCCAGCTCACCATGGAGAACGGCTACATCCGGGTGAAGAGCGGCCTCGACGGCAACGCCACGGCGACCAGCGTGGCCGGCGTGTTCGCGGCCGGCGACGTCATGGACCACGTCTACCGCCAGGCGGTGACCTCCGCGGGCACCGGCTGCATGGCGGCGCTGGACGCCGAGAAGTACCTGGACGCGCTGGAACTCGAGCGCGGCGACCCGGCGAGCGCGGCCTCCGACGCGGACGCGGCCTCGGAGTCCCTGGCATGACGGTCCACGCCGACGACCTGGCGCTCTATCACCACGAGCTCTGCGGCTTCTGCATGCGCGTGCGCTCGGTGATGGAGCGCCTCGGCCTGACCATGGAGATGCGCGACATCCGCCGCGAGCCCGGGCACCGCCAGGCCCTGATCGAGGGCGGGGGCCGGGGGATGGTGCCGTGCCTGCTCATCACCAGCCCGGACGGCACGCAGACCTGGCTCTACGAGTCCTCGGACATCATCGCCTACCTCGTGGAGCGCTTCGGCAAGGCCGGCGAGGCCGCCCGCGGCTGAGCCCGGGGCTCAGCCCAGCGTGAGGTCGTAGGCGAGGGTCATGGGCGCGTGGTCGGAGAACCGCGCGCCCTCGTAGATGCTCGCCGAGCGCACCGCCTCGCGAAGGTCCGGGGTGATCACCTCGTAGTCGATGCGCCAGCCCGTGTTGTTCGCCCAGGCCTGCCCGCGGTACGACCACCAGGTGTACTGCTCCGTCTCCGGCTCCACCACGCGGAAGGCGTCCACCAGCCCCACCTCGTCGAACAGCCGGTCCAGCCAGGCGCGCTCCTCGGGCAGGAAGCCGGAGTTCTTCTGGTTCGAGCGCCAGTTGCGCAGGTCGAGCTTCGTGTGCGCGATGTTCCAGTCGCCGCAGATGATGTAGCTGCGCGGGCCCTTGCGCAGCTCGGCGAGGTACGCCATGAACGGGTCCATGAAGGCGTACTTGAAGCCCTGGCGGTGGTCGCCGGACGTGCCCGAGGGCATGTAGAACGACACCACCGAGAGGTTGCCGTAGCGCGCCTCGATCCAGCGGCCCTCGCGGTCGATCTCCGGGAAGCCCACGCCGCGGATCACGTCATCCGGCTCCACCCGGCTGTAGAGCGCCACGCCGCTGTAGCCCTTCTTCTCCGCGTCTTCGAAGTAGGCGTGCCAGCCCTCGGGGAAGTACGTGGCATCGCCGGCGAGCTGGTCGTACTGCGCCTTGGTCTCCTGCACGCAGAGCACGTCCGGCGCCTCCTCCGTGAACCAGTCGAAGAAGCCCTTGCGCGCCGCCGCGCGGATGCCGTTGAGATTGGCCGTGGTGATGCGGACCGTCATGAGCGCCCCCGAAGGCTGTACCGGCACCGGATCGTACTAAGGCGGTCACCGGTACGCCACCTTTCACCGCGCGCACCAGCAGCGATGTCGCACACGGCCTCACGGCCGTGCACGACCTACCTCCGGCCGCACGCGCGTAGGTCGTGCGCCAAAGGCGTGCGACGTCCCGGCCATTCCACGCAGGCCAACGACCGCGTCCACCGGACGGCGCTCAGCGCAGGTAGGTCGTGCGCCAAAGGCGTGCGACGTCCCGACCATTCCACGCAGGCCCACGACCGCCTCCACCGGACGGCGCTCAGCGCAGGTAGGTCGTGCGGCGCAGGCGTGCGACGTCCCGGCCATTTCACGCGGGCCAGCGACCGCCTGCACCGGACGGCGCTCAGCGCGGGTAGGTCGTGCGCCGCAGGCGTGCGACGTCCCGGCCATTTCACGCAGGCCAATGACCGGCTCCACCGGACGGCGCTCAGCACGGGTAGGTCGTGCGCCGCAGGCGTGCGACGTCCCGGCCATTTCACGCAGGCCAACGACCGGCTCCACCGGACGGCGCTCAGCACGGGTAGGTCGTGCGCCGCAGGCGTGCGACGTCCCGACCATTTCACGCAGGCCAACGACCGCCTCCACCGGACGGCGCTCAGCACGGGTAGGTCGTGCGCCGCAGGCGTGCGACGTCCCGACCATTTCACGCAGGCCAACGACCGCCTCCACCGGACGGCGCTCAGGGCTCGCCGTCCAGCGCCGGGTAGTGCCGGAAGATGCCCTCCTCCGTGAACGGGATCCGCCGCGACGAGTCCAGGTAGGCCGCGATCGCCGGCCGCGCCGCCACCCGGTCGTGCAGCGCGACCACCCGCGGGTAGTCCGGCTCCAGCGCCACCATCGCCCGGGGGAAGGCATAGCGCAGCCCGGCCACCACCTGGAACACCGAGAGATCCACGTGGCTCAGGGCGTCACCCACCAGGTACGCATCCCCCGCCGGGTTCGCCGCCAGCACCTGCTCGAAATAGCCCAGCCACTTGGGCAGCCGGTCCTGCCGGAACACCGCCGCCCGCCGCGCGGCCTCCGCCGTCTGCTCCTCGTAGTAGAGCGACGGCCCCAGGGGATGGTGGGTGTCGTGGATCTCCACCACCCAGTCCGTCACACAGAGCTGGAGCTGGTTCGCCCACAGCTCCCCCGCCTCGTCCGAGGGCGCCAGCCCATGCCGCCGGCCGAGATACAGCAGGATATTCGCCGTCTGCGAGATCAGCCGCCCGTCCGCCTCCAGCACTGGCGGCGCGAACGGCACCTCCGCCACCCCCGCACGCTCCAGCACCTCGGCGACGGCACCGAAATCCGCCCCGTCACCACGCCGGCCGACGTCCTCGTAGGCCGCCCCGGCCTCCTCCAGCGCCAGGCGCACGAACTCCCCGCGCCCCTGGATCGTCGGCCAGTAATAGAGCTGATAGGTCATGGCAACGCCTCCGCGACAACGCCCGGCACAGACCGGACGGGAATGGTGGATACCCCCGATCTGACGCCGCCACCACCCGGGTTCAACCCACACCGGCAGGCGCCGGTCGCCGGCCCCCACCCGGAATCAGACCTGACAGGCGCTTCCCACCACATTCCAGTGACACATAGTGTGCGGTCCGCCCCTGTCCCCCGACACACCCGAACGGCTATAATCCCGCGCCGAAGGGCCTGTAGCTCAGTGGTTAGAGCAGGGGACTCATAATCCCTTGGTCGCTGGTTCGAATCCAGCCGGGCCCACCATAAAAATCAGCGTCCTACAACCTTGTTTGCGACGATCAGCTTCAAAGAAAGCCCTCTCAGGGTCACCCAACCCATTTCTCAAAGTATTGAGGCTCTGCCTCGGCATCACCACCGTTGAACGATCCCTGTTACCTTTAAGGCGCCGATGCACCGGACAGGGAAGTCAGGCGGTCACGGCGGTGTCACCAACTTGAACCTTCCTATCCACCTCCCATCTTGTTACTGTTCAACATCAATCGTTGGCGCAGAAGCGACTGCGCTGTAGGGAGGGGGCCATGACCGTATCAGGGATGGAGGCTGCCAAAAGAGCCTGCGAAGCCTCGGGCTGGACGCTATCCAACTTGGCCCTACAGAAGATCCTCTATCTCGCCCATATGATCTATCTGGGGCGCCACGGCAGCCCATTGATCAGTGATCGGTTCGAAGCATGGGACTACGGCCCGGTACTACCCCAAGTCTACCGGCGAGCGAAGGCATTCGGCAGTGGACCGATACAGAACGTGTTCCATTCGGTAACGGATATCGAAAACACAGAGGAAGCAGATATCATCAACGAGGCTGTTAGGAAACTCGGTGACCTCTCGCCAGGAACACTCGTTGCTGCGACGCATCGCGATGGTGGGGCGTGGGCCCGGTATTACCAACCTGGGTTACCCAGTAACACCATTCCCAATGACGCCATCCGGACTGAGTACGAAACCGAGTGGAATGGGTAACGAGTTTGATTGGGTCGAACAATCCGCCGCAGCCGACGCCGAGGACAATCAAGTCGCTCAACTTGAGGAAGCCTTGGAAGGGGAAAAGGCCGCGCGTAGGCAAGAACGGTTCGCAACGGTTCTCGTTGCCATCATACTAATTGATATCCACGTTTTTTCCTCAATGCCAACGTGGGGCGGACCGATAGCGATTTTGATACTGGAGGTTCTCCTACTAATCCTACTGGGCCGAAAGCTCGACATACCCGACGTCGAACGCTGGATTGATCGATGGCTTAACTCATCCAAGAACGGCTGAAGCGTCCGGCACTCGGACGCGCGAGTTACTGGAGGCCACGCCTGAGGCCCGGGGGAGAGGGACGTGGCGTACTACCTACGGAAGGCGTTCCTGCCCCAAGCCACCAATCAAGGCGCCGATGCACCGCAGACACGGAAAGTCCTCGCGGTTGCGGCAGTAGTTCTCCCGAACGGAATTAGCCTGAGGTCTAGAGGATGACCAAGCGGGACGGACACGACCCTGACGTGCGTGACCTCAGTCAGGCCGAGATTGATGACTTGCGGCGCGATATGAATGAAGCGACAAAGGTGTTCCGTCGGATGGCGGCAGAACGCCGTGGCGGACACGAGGTCCGCGACCTTACCCAGGCTGAGGTGGAAACGCTACGTCAGGATAAGCGTGACGCCATTCGCCGCCTCAACGAGCTCAGTGCTAATGCAGGCGCTCGGCTACCGCGTGGCCGGCGTGGGATGGACTAGCTCCGCACCTGGACGCCGCTGACCGATCCGCCGCCGAGGCTGTAATGAAGCCGGCCAAGGCTCCACGCCATGAGCAGTGCAACCGCCGCCGCAACCGCCTTGATCCCAAGTAGGAACCAAGACCCTATAGGAGCAATTGGTGGTACCGCCAGCCAATACAGTTCGGGCAGCAAAAGCCCAATCTGGCCTAGCCCGAACACCGCGAACAGCAACTGCAACGCGCGGACCAATACTCGCAACGCTCGCTTCATTTCTCCCTTCTCCTTATTGCCCGCTGCGATAGCGGCCGCTCCGGCCGCAAGTGTCAGACCGCCTATGTACAAGGAGAGAGTTCGATAGGCGACCATGGCGGTGATTTGCCTGCGGAAGGCAGGATGACGAGCCGCCCCGGCCTGCGATACCGCAGGCCGGTACAGTCCCGGCATAATACGCGGCAGAGTTGCGGCCAGCCCGTTCCGAGTCGGCCACTACTCCGACTCCGGCTCCGCCGAGATCCGGTGGATGGCGAGGTCGGCGCCCTCGAACTCGGCCTCGGGGTCCAGGCGGATGCCGACGGTCGCCTTGAGCGTGCCGTAGACGATGAAGCCGCCGGCGGCGGCGATGGCCACGCCGAGGACGGTACCGATGATCTGGGAGACAAGGCTCACGCCGCCCAGCCCGCCGAGGAGCTGCTGGCCGAAGATGCCGGCCGCGATGCCGCCCCAGGCGCCGCACAGGCCGTGCAGGGGCCAGACGCCGAGGACGTCGTCGATGCGCCAGCGGTTCTGCGCCTGGGTGAAGGTCCAGATGAACAGGCCGCCGGCGATGATGCCGGTGACCAGCGCGCCCAGCGGGTGCATGAGGTCGGAGCCGGCGCACACGGCCACGAGCCCGGCGAGGGGGCCGTTGTGGATGAAGCCCGGGTCGTAGCGGCCGAAGGCGAGTGCGGCGAGCACGCCGCCGACCATGGCCATGAGCGAGTTCACCGCCACCAGTCCGCTGACGGCGTCCAGGGTCTGCGCGGACATGACGTTGAAACCGAACCAGCCCACGGTCAGCACCCACGCGCCGAGGGCGAGGAAGGGGATGCTGGAGGGCGGATGGGCGTATATCGCGCCGTTCCTGCCGTAGCGCCCGCGCCGGTGGCCGAGCAGCAGCACCGCGCCCAGGGCGATCCAGCCGCCGACGGCGTGCACCACCACGGAGCCGGCGAAGTCGTGGAAGGCGAAACCGAAGCCGGAGGCGAGCGCGTCCTGGATGCCGAAGCGCCCGTTCCAGACGATGCCCTCGAAGAACGGATAGACCAGGGCCACGAGCACGAAGGTCGCGGCGAGCTGCGGGTTGAACTTCGCGCGCTCGGCGATGCCGCCGGAGACGATCGCCGGGATGGCCGCGGCGAAGGTGAGCAGGAAGAAGAACTTCACCAGCGCGTAGCCGTCCATCGCGGTCAGCGCCTCGGCCCCCTGGAAGAAGCCGACGCCGTAGGCCACGCTATAGCCAATGAAAAAGTAGGCCACGGTGGAGACGGCGAAGTCGGCGATGATCTTCACCAGGGCGTTGACCTGGTTCTTGCGGCGCACCGTGCCCACCTCCAGAAAGGCAAAGCCAGCGTGCATGGCGAGCACCATCACGGCGCCGATCAGGACAAAGAACACGTCGTTGGCGGCGGATTGTTCCACGGGGTTTCCTCTCTGAACCAATTTGGCGCCCTAGGGATGCAAGGGTCGCACCAATTGTGTGCGCATTGTTAATCAGAGACTTATAGACGGCCGCACCGAAAATGCCGCGCACACCGCACCACGACAGTGCCGACGTCGCGTTAATGCCCCAAACCGGGGCACGGACTGCGGGCAATCGAGGCCGGACACGGTGGACCGGCCCACCGATGCCCCCTGCTATACTGCCGGAAAAGTCCTCACACCCTTCCCGCCGAAACCTACGGTAGTTACTTATGGAAAAGAATCCGGACAAGGGCTATGTCGCGCTCCTCGGCTGGAGCCTCAACGCCATCGAGGCTGCGGAGGATTTCGACCGCCGTTACGTCGTGGTCGCCCCCGACTGGGCCACGGACTACTGCGAGGAACACGGGATCCCCTACGTGCCGTGGAACTTCGAGCGCCTCAACGACCGCTCCATGGAGATCGCCCAGACGCTCCAGGAGATGGGCGTGGACGTGGCGATCCCGCTGTTCGAGGAGACGGTGGAGTGGGCCGGCGCGATCAATGCCGTGCTCATGGACAGCCCCCGGCTGCACGGCCAGGCCGTGCTCATGCGCGACAAGGCGCTGATGAAGCGCCGCGCGCAGCTCGGCGGCATTCGCGTGGGCATCTTCGAGGAGGCCCACGACAAGGAGGACGTCATCCGCTTCCTGCGCCGGGTCAACCAGACCCTGCTCAAGCTGGACGGCGACCCCAACGACCCGATCCACCTCAAGGCCTTCGACAAGGCGGGCTGCCTCGGCCACCGCGTGATCCGCACGCCGGACGAGGTCGACACCATCCCGGAAGAGGAATTCCCGGTGCTGATGGAGTCCCACCTGGACGGCTGGGAGTTCGCCGTCGAGGCGTGGATCCACAACGGCAAGATCGCCTTCCTCAACATCTCCGAGTACGTGACCCTGGGTTACTCGGTGTTCGTGCCCGCCACCCCGGAGCTGGAGAGCTGGCGGGCGCTGATCACCAAGGAGATCGAGAAGCTGATCAAGACCTTCGACATCGAGTTCGGTCAGATCCACCCGGAATACTTCGTCACCTCCGACGGCACCATGTACTTCGGCGAGGTGGCCTACCGGCCGCCGGGCTTCAAGGTCTTCGAGCTGCTGGAGCGGGCCTACGGCTTCAACGCCTACCAGGCCTCGATCCTGGTGTTCGACCCCAAGACCACCGACGAGGAGGTCAAGGCGTTCTTCCCGAAGGAGGTGGTGGACGCCAAGTGCTACGCCGGCTGCTTCGGCGTGTACCCGCGCCGGCGCGTGGTCTCGCGCCTGGAGATCCCCGAGGAGACGGAGAACCATCCGTACTTCGAGTCCCACGAGCTCACGCCGCCGCTCGAGGAGACGGTGACCAAGCGCACCGCGTTCGGCACGCACTGGGGGCTCGTGTACTTCAAGGGCGACGACCCCTACGTCATGCGCGACCTGCTCAAGCACCAGGAAGAGCTGGACTTCTACGTCTGACAACGCGTGCGCATCACTACAGGACGACCATGCACGCGCATGGCAAGGAGGACGAGTGACGAACGGCTCCGGTGACACGCCGGCCGACGACGACCGGCTCGCCGCGCTGCTCGCGGACCTCGACGAGGCCATAGAGCGCCTCGCCGGGGCCCGCTCGTTCGCCCGGCCCGGGAAGCTCCCGCGGGTGTTCGATACCGCCCGGCGCGTGATGCTCCAGCCCGGCGGCTGCGCCGCCATCCAGGCACGGGCGCAGGCGCTGGAGGAGGCCGGCGTGTTCGCCGGCTCCGACTGGGCGGACCCGCAGATCCTCGTGCCGTCACTCGCCGCGCACTCGCTCAAGAGCGCGGACGCCAATGCGGTGGTGGTCGAATCACTGAGCGAGCTGCGCCTGCTCGCCGTCGCCCGCGGCGAATACCTCCATCCGCTGGTCTCCGCGGAGCAGGCGCATCACTACCTCACCCAGGTGCTCGCGCTCAACCTGGAGATGCTGTTCACCCCGCCGAGCGAGGCCGAGCGCACCACCCAGGGGCGGCTCGCACAGCTGCCGCGCAACCTGCTCCAGCACCTCGCCGCCGGCATCGGCTACGAGCACATCGTCGACCGGCTCATCGAGGAGATCTGGCGCATCCTCCAGCAGCGGCCCATCCAGGTGGACGCCGCCAAGCAGATGATCACCCAGATCGCCATCTGCCAGGTCGACCCCAACATCGAGCTCGGCGCCAGCGGTCAGGGCGCGGACCGGCTGGTGAGCAGCCTCTTCGGGCCGACCCAGGCCTGCCGCGAGGACCCGGGCGTCGAGGTCTACCGCGAGCGCCTCGCGGCCATGGACCCGAAGTCCCTGCAGGTCGAGGCCACGGCCTGCGCCCGGGCCATGCACGACACCGGGCTGGTCTCGCCGTATCACGCGGTGCTGCTGCGCCAGATCGTCGGCGAGGGCGACTACATCATCGCCGAGGCCCTGGGGCTGTCCGCCACCGGACGGGACTGCCTGCTGTGCTACCGCGAGCTGGTCCACGACCTGATCGACGCGGCGGTGCACCCGGCCACGCCCCAGGCGGTCTACGGCCTGGCCCTGGCACTGGAGCGCGGCATCTTCTACCAGCCGCCGGTGGCCCCGGCGCTGTGGCGCCAGCTCGCGCTGCCGCTGTCGCCGTGGTCCCGCGAGCGGCTGAACCTGTCGTTCGGCGAGGCCGTGACACCCGAGGCGCGGCTGCTGGAGGGCGTGCTGTGCGTGCTGGGGCTGCCGCTGGGTGTGGGCCAGGGCAACAACCCCACCTGCCAGTCGGCGCGGGCGCTGTCCATGTGGGCCTACAATGACCCGGACTACCTCCTGCAGATGGTGGCCTGGGCGGCGCGGGACGACGAGATCGTCATGCACTTCGAGGGCCAGCCGATCTCCTCGCGGGAAAGCGCCTCCGGCGTCGCCACCGCCCTGCCCATGGACCTGGATCCGGTCTCGCTGCTGGTGGTGCCGCACCTCGATCACATCTACGCCGAGATGGGCCGGCGCTGCGCCGGACGCGAGGGGGATCCGCACCGCTGGGTGAACCCGGAGTTCCACGGCTGGTGGGCCGGGCGCGGCTTCCGTATCAACGTGGACGTCGCCACCGGCGGTCTGGTGGGGCTGGAGGAGTTCCTGCGCTACTTCTACGCCTGCTACCACCCCTACTACAACGGCAACCAGCCGATCATCCACCCGCAGCCCGCGGGCATCGCCGTGACCGACAGCGCGGCGCGCTTCATCGGCTGGCACGCCATCTCGCTGCTGCGCGCCGCCCTCGACCCGGGCGGGGTCATGCGCATGTACTTCTTCAACCCCAACAACGACAGCGGCCAGGACTGGGGCGACGGCGTGCGGGTCAGCACCTCGGGCAACGGCGAGTTCTTCGGCGAGGCGTCCCTGCCCTTCGACCAATTCGCCTCCCGGGTCTACATCTTCCACTACGACCCGCTGGAGGGCGGCGCCCCCGCGGACGTCCCGCCCTCGGAGCTGGACGCGGTGATCGGCTACATCCAGCGGAGCTGGGGCGCCGGGCGCATCAGCGACACCGGGTTGCAGGCGGACGCCGGCGTCGGCCCCTGGGCCTGAGCGCCCTCACCCGCTACTGCATGCCGGCGGGGCCTGACCGGCCCCGCCGGCAAAGGCCCGGACACGCCCCACCGCGGCCGGCGTGAGCGGACCCACGTCCACGGGCCGCACCGGACGGTACGACGCTCAGCGCCCGGCCCCGTAGCCGCGGGCGGGCTCCACACCCTGCGCCAGCGCCTCGGCGCGGTGCAGCAGGCCGTAGTCGCCGCGGCCGGGGACGCGCTCCAGCACCGCGGCAAGGCCGGCGCGCGGGTCCGTGCCCGGCACCACCGGCAGGTCGAGCTCCACCCGCCGCACGTGCACGGCGAGCACCGCCATGATCGCGCCCTGGGTCTCCGCGGTGGCCTCGCTCAGGGCGAGGTCCTCCGCCAGGGCGTGGCGGTCGCCGTCACGGCGGTAGGCGATCTCGGCACGCTGGGCATAGAGCTCGGGCAGGAAACGCACGTTGCCCAGATACTCGACATCCGCCAGCGCCTGCTCCAGTACCTCGCCCGCCCGCTCCAGGCGGTCACAGCGCCGCAGGGCGTCGAGCAGCAGCCGGTAGACAGTGGTGCTCACCGAGTAGGCCACCTGGCGGATCTCCCCGGCGGTGCGCTCGATCAGGTCGATGCCCGCGGCATCGCCGGTGCGCGCCTGCACCCAGCCCGAGAGCGCCCAGCCCGCCCGCTGCCACAGCGCGTACTCCTGGGCGTTCGCGATGGCGAGGATACGCTCGGCATCCGCCTGTACTGCCTCCGGGTCGTCGCGGCACTGCGCCAGCAGGGCGCGGGCCGTCAGCGCGTAGGCCTGCCCGGGCAGGTGGTCCGCCCGCTCGGCGAGGCCGACCATCTCGTCGGCCAGTGCCAGGCCCCGATCGGGCTCACCCAGATGCCAGAGGATCACCGGCCCGAAGGACAGCCCGGAGAAGGCCGGATTATCGCCCAGCATCTCCATCAGCCGGGGATGGTCCTCGTCGCGGTACAGGGCGCGGATATGCTCGATGCACTCCAGCGCCGTCTCCAGCTCGCCCAGGGAAAAGTGACCGCTGATTAGTGCGTTATAGCCTGCGATGCGCATGCAGCGATCGTCGCAGGCGTCGGCGAGGCGCAGCATCTCGCCGGCGAGGTACTGGGCCTCGCTGAAACCACTCTGGGAGCCGCTGGTCTGCCACTCGGCCCAGAGGACGAGGAAATGCCGCCGCGGATCGCTGCCGGAGCCGTGCAGCCCGCGGGCGCGCTGGAGGATCGCGTGGACGTCCCGGGAGCCGTTGCCCTCCCGTGCCAGCCGCGCCAGTCCCAGGCCGAGGAGGATGTTGACCAGACGGTCGCGCCGCTCCTCGCCCTCCGGCAGCGCCTCGGCCACGGCGAGGGCGTCGTTGAAGTGGTCCTCCGCCTCGCGATGGGCCGCGCGGGCGAGCATGCGGTAGCCCGCGTCGATGCGCCAGGGCAGCGATGCCCCGGCCTGCCCGGACTCCGCGAGGTGGTGCGCCATGACGCCCGGGTCGGTCTCGCCGACCCCGGGGAAGCGCTCCGCCAGAACCTCGGCGATGGCGGCGTGCGCGGCGCGGCGCTCGCCGTCCGGCTGGCTGGCGTACACCGCCTCGCGGATCAGCGGATGGCGGAAGCGGTGGCGCCCCGCCACCTCGTCCACATCCGGCTCGATCAGGCCGCACTCGCTGAGATGAAGCAGTCCGTCGTCGAGCTCGTCGCCGTCCAGGGTGGACACGGCGGCCAGCACCTCGCGCTCGAACACCCGGCCGAGGGTGGCCGCCAGCCGGGCGAGGCCGCGGGCCGGGCCCAGCGCCTCCAGGCGGGCGGCGAGCAGGTCCTGTAGCGTGGCGGGCACGGCGCCGTCCTCACCGGTCGCCACGTAGTGGCGTACGAGCTCCTCGATGAACAGCGGCACCCCGTTGCCGAGCTGGCGGATGCGCCGGCGCACGCCGCCGGGCATCTGCGGCGGTGCCAGGCTCTCGATCAGTCGCTCCCCCGCCGCCGGCGACAGGTGCCCGAGCTCCACGCGCGCCACCGGGTCCTCCTGCCGCCACGGATAGACCGTGCCCGGCCGCGCGGTGATCAGCAGCATCACCCGGCCCTGCGCGAACTCCCGGCGCAGGCGCCGGATCAGGATCACGGTGGTCGCGTCGCTCCAGTGGAGGTCCTCCAGCACGACCAGCACCGGGGTGCGGGCGGCGATGCCGCGGATCACCGCCATGAACCGCCCGATCAGCCGGTCGCGGCGGCGGGTCGCGCTGGCCACGCCGGCCGCGCCCGCGGGGGCGGCCTCGCTGTCGGCATACAGTCCGGGGCTCTCGGCGAGGAACGCGCGCATCTCCTCGCGCCAGTCCGGCTCGGGCTCGCCCTCGGCGTGTGCCGCGAGCTGGCCGCGCAGGGCCGCCGTCACCGGCGCCAGCGGCTGGCGCCGGGTCTCGGGATGGCTGCGGAGCCACAGCACGACACCGCCGCCGGCGTGGACCTCACCCGCCAGCGCCCCGGCCAGGCGGGTCTTGCCAAGTCCGGGCTCCGCCTCGACGGCAACGCTGCCGCCCCCGCCCTCGCACGCGCTGCTCCAGGCCCCGCGCAGGGCCTCCAGCTCCTCCTCGCGGCCGACCAGGGGCGAGAGACGGCCGAACCAGCGGTCCACCGAGACCCGGTCCATGAGCTGGCGGTCGCGGACCAGCCGGTGCAGGCCGGAGGCATCCGGCGCCGACTCCACGACGCTGAGGTCGAAGTACGGCTCGATGCGGGTGCGCACGTCGTCGGTGACCAGGCATCCCCCCTCCGGGGCGCGGCTGGCGAGGTCGAGCACGGCGTCGGAGAGCTCGCCGCAGGGGTCGGGCAGCTCCGGGCTGGCGTCCGTGATCAGCTGCCGGGCATCGACGGCGACGCGGACGCCGCCGCCCTCGAATGACTCGCCGGCGACGCGCCAGGCAGCGCGTACGGCCTGCAGGGTGGTGGCGTCCTTCGCTGCGGGAACGCCGAAGTAGATCATCATCCGCCCGCCGTGGGTATGCACCGCCAGGCCACCGTAGTGGCCGGCGATGGCCTTGACCGCACGGCTCGCCGCGGCGACATGAGCCGCCCGGGCCTCCGGGTCACCGTCCCCGCCGGGGCGGAAATGCACGCCCACTGCGGTCACCGGGCGGCGCTCCAGCGTGTTCTCGGGGGCGTCCTCGGCGGCGAGACGGTGCTGCTCGCGCCGGGCCCGGGCGCGCTCGCACAGCGCCACGGTCTCCGCGGCCGGGTCCACGTCCAGCTCCCGGCGCAGCAGCCCGGCGAGGTGATCGTACTGCGCGATCGCCTCATCGAAACGCTCGGCGCGCAGGAGTATGCCCATGAGCAGGCGGTGGGCCCGCTCGTCGAGGGGCTCGGCGGCCAGGTAGGCGCGCACCGGCTCGGCGGCCCGCTCCGGCGCGCCGGCGCCGGTAAGGCAGGCCACCAGCCGGTCGAGGGTGGCCGCGGCGGTCTCCCTCGCCGCCTCCCGCCAGCCGACCAGCCAGTCCAGCACCGGCGCGGGCAGCGCCTCCGCGGAGAATCCGGCCAGGAACGGACCGCGATAGCCCGTCACCGCCGCCTGCATGGCACCCAGCGCGGCACGGCAGGCGTGACTGCGGGGCGTTACCCCGCAACATGACGGCGGCGGATGCAGCGCCAGGGCGTCCACCTGCAACGCCGTATCGGAGTCGATCCGCACCGCGTCACGGCCGAGGTGCAGCACGTGGGCGTCGCCGAGCGCCGGAACGGCGAGGCGGCGGCGCAGCTGATAGAGTGTCTGGCGCAGGTTGTTGCGAGCGGCGGTATCGCCCAGATCCGGCCAGAACAGGGCGGCCAGCCGGCCACGCGGCACCGCCTCGTCACCCGCCATCGCCAGATAGGCGAGCAGCGCGCCGGCCTTGGTGCCCTCGAGCCCGGTCACGACGGTGTCGGCGACGCGCACCTCCATCGGCCCGAGCAGCCGCAGCGACAGCCCGGTCATGGCATTGTTCTTACGTTCTTCTGGCATGTCAGTGCCCATTGCGTACCGGCCATGGGCCGGTGCCCGCCTCGCCCCCTGTCACTGCCGCATCTGCCCCCTTTGCCGCACGCTGCCCGTTCCGGGCCCCGTGACGGATCAACCGTTTATCCTAGCAGAGGCAACGCCGCGCGCACGCCCGCCGCGGTGCGCTATTCTGGGCGCCCGCGACCTGCGACGGGGATGGCATGGACTTCCGCACGCTCGAGACCTTCGTTTGGATCGCCCGGCTGGGCAGCTTCCGGGCCGCGGCCCAGCGACTCTACGCCTCCCAGCCCTCGGTCTCCTCGCGGATCGCCAACCTGGAGCGCACCCTCGGCGTGAGCCTGTTCGACCGTGCCGGCCGCCGGGTCACGCTGACCGCCCGCGGGCGGGACATGCTCGCCTATGCCGAGCAGCTGCTCGCGCTGCGCAGCGAGATGCTCAACGCCGTCGCCGACCCCAGCGCGATCCAGGGCAGCATCCGCCTCGGGGTGGTGGAGACCATCGTCTACACCTGGCTGCCGCGGCTCATCGAGCGCGTCAACGAGGCCTATCCCGCCCTCAGCCTGGAGCTGGACGTGGACACCTCGGTGAACCTGGCCGAGAAGCTCACCGCCCACGACCTGGACATCGCCTTCCTCATGGGCCCGGTGAACCAGCCGGATATCACCAGCCGCACGCTCTCGCGCTACCCCCTGGAGTGGGTCGCGAGCCCGGCGCTGGCGCTGCCGGACGAGCCGGTCTCGCTGGAGGAGCTGGCCCGCTGGCCGATCATCACCTACCCCCGTCTGAGCCAGCCCCACCTGGCGCTGCAGCGTCTCCTCGGCCAGGCCGGCGCACGCATGCGCATCCACGCGAGCTCGTCGCTGGCGACGATCATCCGCATGACCGTGGACGGTATCGGAGTGAGCGCCCTGCCCCCGGAGATCATCGCCGCGGAGATCGAGCGCGGTGCCCTGCGCCGCTTCCGGGCCGAGGTCCAACCCCCGCCGCTGCTCTTCCACGTCTGCCATGCCAACACGCCGGAGTTCACCGTGGCCCGTGCGGTGGCCGATCTGGCGGTGCGGATCGCCGCGGATCCCGCCCCTGATCGAGAATCCTGATCAATCTTGATCCGAAATATCGATTGGACCTGATAGCCGATGTCACCTAACTGTATTGGGTAACACCCGCGACACATCGGCGACGACATGAACGAACACGGCACCCCCGCCGGCGGGAGCGCCCTTGCGGTGCGCCAGGCGGCACGGGCAGGCACCCTGGCCGGGCAGACCGCCGGCCTCGCCCCGGGCTTCGTGCAGGTGAACCTGGTGATCCTCCCGGAGGCGGATGCGGCGGCGTTCCTGCGCTTCTGCACCGCTAACCCGCGCCCGTGTCCGCTGCTCGCCGTCTCCGAGCCCGGCGAGCGCGGCTGTGCCCGCCTCGGTGCGGACCTGGACATCGCCCGGGACGTCCCGCGCTACCGGGTCTTCCGCGACGGCGCACTGAGCGACGAGCCCACCGACGTGGCCGGGCTCTGGCGCGACGACCTGGTCACCTTCGCCCTGGGCTGCTCGTTCACCTTCGAGCACGCCCTGCTCGCTGACGGCATCCCGCTGCGCCACGTGGCCGAGGGCCGTAACGTGGCCATGTACCGCAGCAGCATCGAGCTCGCCCCGGCCGGCCCGTTCGGCGGCGCCATGGTGGTGTCCATGCGGCCGCTCGCCCCGGCGCACGCGATCCGTGCGGTACAGATCTGCACCCGCTACCCCCAGGTCCACGGCGCGCCGCTGCACCTCGGCGACCCGGCGGCCATCGGCATCGACGACCTGGCCCGCCCCGACTACGGCGAGGCGGTCACCGTCGCCGACGGCGAGCTGCCGGTGTTCTGGGCCTGCGGCGTCACCCCGCAACGCGCCCTCGAGCGCGCCGGACTGCCCTTCGCGATCACCCACAGCCCCGGCCACATGCTGGTCACCGACATCCGGGATCACGAACTGGCCCTCATGTAGGCCGGGAATAACGAGCCATGACGAGGAGCAACGACATGAAGAAACGACTCATCGGCACGGCCGCGGCCGCCGCGCTGCTCGCCGGCGCTGCCCAGGCCCAGGACCTGCCCGCCACCGAGTTCGCCTACGTCGGCAGCTGGTCGAGCCTGTCGCTGTACCAGAACTTCGAGAAGCCGTTCTGGGGCGAACACCTCTCCGAGGCCTCCGACGGCCAGGTGACCGCCGAGGTCACGACCTTCGACCAGATGGGGCTCAAGGGCGGCGAGGTCTTCAAGCTGCTCTCCCAGGGCGTGTTCGACGTGGGCTCGACGGTGGGCGATTACACCGTCTCCAATGCCCCGGAGCTCGCCGGCATGGACATCCCCATGATGGCCCCGGACGTGGCTACCGCGAAGAAGATCGTCGACGCCTACAAGCCGGTGCTCGACGACATCCTCTCGGACAGCTTCGGCGGCGCCAAGCTCATCGCGGCGGTGCCCTATCCCTCCCAGGTCGTGTTCTGTAATGCCGACATCAGCGGCCTCGCGGACCTCAAGGGCAAGAAGATCCGGGCCAGCGGCCGGACCACCGCGCAGTTCCTCGACGCCATCGGCGCCGAGGGCGTGACCCTGGCCTTCAGCGAGGTGCCCGGGGCGCTGGAGCGCGGCGTGATCGACTGCGCCGTCACCGGCTCGCTGTCCGGCTACAGCGCCGGCTGGTACGAGGTCGCCACCCACCTCTATCCCCTGCCCGTGGGCGGCTGGGACTACGTGATCACCGCCATGAACGGCGACAAGTGGGACAGCCTCTCCCCCGAGGTGCAGGACTGGCTGATGGACGAGGTGCACCGGAACTACGAGCAGCCGGTGTGGGACTCCGCCGTGGACGAGACCAAGGAGGGCGTCGCCTGCCTGACCGGACACGGCGAGTGCAGCCGCGGCGAGCCCGGGGACATGGTGCTGGTCGAGGCCACCCAGGAGGACTTCGACTTCGCCCGCCGCAAGCTCGAGGAGGATGTCCTCCCCGCGTGGGCCGGCAGCGTGGACGCCGAGGCAGTGAAGCGCTGGAACGAGACCATCGGCAAGGTCACCGGGCTGACCGCCAAGGCCGAGTAACCCACCCCCGCAGGCCGGGCCGCCGACGCGCGGCCCGGCCGGACAGAGGCCGCCCCGATGGAGCGCATTGCCCGAACCCTGGACTGCCTGATCACCGGCATGGACGTCGTGTCGCTGTGGCTGGCGCGGCTCGGCGGGTTGCTGATCCTCGCCACGGTGGCGATGGTGACCCTCGAGATCCTCTCACGCGGGCTGCTCGGCGAGTCGCTCGGCGCCTCCACCGAGCTGTCCGGCTACGTGCTCGCCATCTCGGCGAGCTGGTCGTTCGCGCACTCGCTGCTGCGCAAGGCGCACATCCGCATCGACGTGCTCTACGTGCTCATGCCGCGCCCGGTGCGCGCCGTGCTCGACCTGCTGGCGCTGGCGATGCTGGCGCTGTTCTGCGTGTTCGTCGTCGGGGCGGTCACCGGCGTCGCCGGCAATTCCTTCGCGGACAACGCGCTGGCCAACACCCCGCTGCAGACCCCGCTGTGGGTCCCCCAGGGCCTGTGGGCCGGCGGACTTATCTGGTTCAGCCTGGTGGTGGCAGTGCTGCTGCTGCGCGTGCTCGTCGCCCTGATCGCCCGCGACCCGGCCGGCGCCCAGCGCGTGGCCGGCAGCGCGACTCTGGACGAGCAGATCGAGGCCGAGGGAGGTGAGGCATGATCGGTATCGCCCTGCTCGTGCTGCTCACGCTGCTGGTGCTCAGCATCCCGGTCGCGGCGACGCTGATCGCGCTGGCGCTGTTCCTGGACGAATTCTTCTCGGCCTTCCCGCTGCACCGCGCCATGGGCGAGGTGCTGTGGTCGGCGTCGGACAGCTTCCTGCTCATCGCCATCCCGCTGTTCATCCTCCTCGGCGAGGTGCTGGTGCGCACCGGCGTGGCACGCAAGACCTACGAGGCGCTGGAGGCGTGGCTGTCGTGGCTGCCCGGCGGGCTGCTGCACGCCAATATCGGCACCGCCACGCTGTTCTCGGCGACCTCCGGCTCCAGCGTCGCCACCGCCGCGACCATCGGCACCGTGGCCATGCCCCAGGCCCCGCGGCTCGGCTACGACGAGCGGCTGTTCGCCGGCTCCATCGCCGCCGGCGGGACCCTCGGGATCATGATCCCGCCGTCGATCAACCTCATCGTCTACGGCTTCCTCACCGAGACCTCCATTCCGCGGCTGTTCGCCGCGGGCCTGCTGCCCGGTCTCGCGCTGGCGACCCTGTTCATCGCTGGCACCGCGATCCTGTGCACGCTGCGCCCGGGCCTCGGCGGGCCGAGGCGCCATCACAGCTGGCGCCAGCGCTTCACCGGCCTGCGCCACCTGGTGCCGGTGCTCACGCTGTTCGCGCTGGTGGTGGGCTCGATCTACGCCGGCTGGGCGACGCCCACCGAGGCGGCCGCGCTGGGTGTGGTCGGCGCGCTGGTCATCGCCGCACTGATGCGGCGGCTGAGCGTGGGCGTGATCGTCGAGGCCATCGACGGGACCATGCGGACGACCGGCATGATCATGCTGATCATCATCTCGTCGTACTTCCTCAACTTCGTGCTCGCCTCTGCGGGCGTCACCGACGATATCAAGTCACTGATCGCCACCGCCGGCCTGGGCCCCTACGGCACGCTGCTGCTGGTGATCGGGCTGTACCTGGTGCTCGGCTTCTTCGTCGAGACGCTGTCGCTGATGGTGATCACCATCCCCATCGTCGCGCCGATCATCGTCGCCCAGGGCTTCGACCCGGTGTGGTTCGGCGTGCTGCTGATCCTGCTCATCGAGATGGCGCTGATCACGCCGCCGGTGGGCCTGAACCTCTACGTCGTGCAGGGCGTGCGCGGGCGCGGCTCGCTCAACGAGGTCATGCTCGGGGCCATCCCCTACGTGGCGTTCATGCTGATCATGGCCGCGGTGCTCATCCTCGTGCCGCAGCTCGCCCTCTTCCTCCCCGCTGTGCTCAACTGACAACGGAGACCACCATGCTGAGCTTCACCCTCGACGACGGCAGCGCCGTCGACGTCGGGATCAACCAGTTCGTCATCGCCGGCTGGGCCGGCCGCGACGCCGACGCCATCCAGGAGCACATCGAAGAGCTCCGCGCCATCGGCGTCACGCCGCCGTCGAGCACGCCGCTGTTCTACCGGGTCGGGGCCAACCTCGCCACCACCGACACCGAGGTGCAGATGCTCGGCGAGCACACCAGCGGCGAGATCGAGGTGCTGCTCATCGGCACCCCCGAGGGCACCTGCGTGGGTGTCGGCTCGGACCACACTGACCGCGAGGCCGAGACCTGGTCGGTGGCCCATTCCAAGCAGGTCTGCCCCAAGCCGGTGGCCCCGCGGCTGTGGCGCCTGAGCGACGTCCTGCCCCACTGGGACCAGCTGCGGCTGGCCTCCCACGCGGTGATGGACGGCGACCGCGTGAGTTACCAGGAGGGCCCGGTGGCCGGGCTGCTCACGCCCTCGGCGCTGCTGGAGCGCTTCGGCCGGCCGGAGGCCAGCCTGCCGGTGGGCACGGCCATGCTCTGCGGTACCCTGCCGGTGGCGGGCGGCCCGCGGCCGGCCGCACGCTTCGAGATGGCGCTGATCGACCCGGTGCTCGGCCGGCGCATCGAGCACGCCTACAGCATCCACACCCTGCCGGTTATGGCCTGAGGAGATGACGCCGTGAGCGACCAGACCCGCCCCGTGGAAGAGACCCTCGCCGCGCTGCGGCGCCGCGAGACCCGCGCCGGAACCCTGCTGGAGAGCTGCCTGGAGCGCGTCGGCGACGACGCACGCGCCTACACCACGGTGTTCACCGAGACCGCGCGCGCCCAGGCCGCCGCCTGCGACTGCCTGCTCGACGCCGGCCTGCCCGCCGGCACCCTGGCCGGTCTGCCGGTGTCGGTGAAGGCGCTGTTCGACGTCGCCGGCGCCGTCACCCATGCCGGCTCGCGGGTGCTCGCCGACGCCGTCCCGGCCACCGCGGACGCCACCGCCGTGGCCCGGCTGCGGGCCGCGGGCGCGGTGCTCACCGGCCACACCAACATGACCGAGTTCGCCTATTCCGGGCTCGGCCTCAGCCCGCACTACGAGACCCCGGCCAACCCGGCGGACCCGGCGCGTATCCCCGGCGGCTCCAGCTCCGGCGGCGCGGTCTCCGTCGCCCGTGGCATGGCCGCCGCGGCGCTGGGCTCGGACACCGGCGGCTCGGTGCGCATCCCCGCGGCGTTCTGCGGGCTCACGGGGTTCAAGCCCTCTCAGCACCGCGTGCCCCTGACCGGGGCGCTGCCGCTGTCCCACAGCCTCGACTCGGTCGGCCCGATCGCGCCCCGGGTCGCGGACTGCGCGCTCCTGGACGCGGTGCTCGCCGGAGAGACGGAGACGGCCTTCACCCCGGAGGCGGTCGCGGGCCTGCGCCTGGCGGTGCCGGACCGCTACCTCACCGCAGACATGGACGCCACCGTGACCGCGGCGTTCGAGCGCGCCGTGGCGGCGCTGGAAGGGGCCGGCGCCCGGGTGACCACCGTCGCCATGCCGGAGCTCGACGAGCTCGGCGAGCTCCTCGCCGGCGGCGGCTTCACCGCGGCGGAGAGTTACTGGTTCCACCGCGACCTGCTCGCGGAGGCCGGCGACGCCTACGACCCCCGCGTGAGCAGCCGCATCCGGCGGGGTGCCGACATCTCCGCGGCGGACTACCTCGACCTCCTCACCGCCCGCCGGCGCCAGGTCGCGCGCATGGACGCCCGCATCGCCGCCTTCGACGCGGTGCTCGCGCCCACGGTGCCGGTGGTGCCGCCACGCTTCGACGCGCTGGAGGACGACGACGCCTACGCCCGCACCAACCTGCTCGTGCTGCGCAACCCCACGGTGGGCAACCTGCTGGACCTCTGCGGGATCAGCCTGCCGTGCCACGCGGCCGGCGAGCTGCCGGTGGGGCTGATGCTGCTCGGGCGCAACGGCGACGACCGCCGCCTGCTCGCCCGGGCCGCCGGCGTGGAGGCGGTGCTGGACGACGTCCGCCGATGAGCACCAGGGTACCGGGAGTGGCGCCGGGTGGACGCGACACCGCCGGCGAGGCACCGCAATGCTGCTGACCGGACTGGTGAAGATGATCACCACCGCGGTGGTGATCATCGCCGTGACGCTGTCCGTCGCCCGGCTGGGGCCGCGCCTCGGCGGGGTGATCGCCGGCACCCCCATCGTGCTCGGCCCGGCGTTCTTCTTCCTCGGCCTGGAACGGCCGCCGTCCTTCCTCGCCGACGCCGCCGTCGCGACCCTGCACGCGCTCACCGCCACGCTGGTGTTCCTGGTCGCCTACGTCCTCGCCGCCGCCCGGCTCGGCCCGGTGGCCAGCCTGGCGACGGCGGTGGCGGCCTGGGTGGCCGCCGCGGCGGCGTTCGCGACGATCCCCGGGGGCTGGGTCGTGGGGCTGGCGGCGTACGCCGCGCTGTTCGCCCTCGCCGCGGCCATCCGCCGGCGCCTGGATCTGCCGCGCCCCCGGGTCCGCGCACCCACGCGACGGCTCGACCTCCTGGTACGCGGGCTCGCCGGCGGCGTTCTGGTGGGCGTGGTCACGACGGTGGCGGCGGAGGCCGGGCCGCGGGTGGCCGGCACGCTCACCGGCTTCCCGGTGGGGTTCACGATGATCTCGCTGACCCTGCACCAGCGTTTCGGCCCGGCGGTCGCGCGCGCGACCCTCGCCACCGCCCAGGGCGGGATGCTCAGCCTGGTCGCCTTCGCCTCGGTGGAGGCCGCAACGGCGCCAGTGGCCGGCGGCATGGGCGCCTTCGCGCTGGCATTCGCCGCGTCGGTGACCGTGAGCATGGCGCTCCTCGCCGCCGGCCACCGCGCCGAACGGCGCCGATCCGGCACGTCCGGATAGCCTACGGCATGCTCGCGATAAACGTATCGAGGCTGTCGCGCAGCATGCCTTCGTCCATGTGGCGTGCGATCACGACGAACCGGCTGCGCCGGTCATCATCCGGCCAGGCCGGGAGCGATACGACCGGGTGAAAGGTGTGCTGGACCGTGTGCACCACCAGCGGTCCATCCTCGCCGGTGACGTTGACGACACCCTTGAGGCGCAGCAGATCCGTTCCCCGGAAGGAGACCAGCGCCCCGAGCCAGGAGAACAGCACCTCCCGCCGTACCGGCTCGTCCAGGGTCAGGCAGGCGGCCCTGATGGCGTGGTCATGGCGGTTGACGTCGTGGTGATGATTCTCGTGTCCGAGTCCGTCGTCACAGGCGTTCCCCAGCCACGCCCGGATATCGGCGCCGTCACGACCCGGGGCGCCGGGTGCGTTCGGAAGCAGCCTTTCCGCGGCCACCTCGCCGTGTTCCACCGGTAACAGCCGCGCGGTCGGGTTCAACCGGCGCACACGTGCCTCCAGGCGCCCCACGACGCCCCCATCGGCGATGTCCCGCTTGGTGAGGAGAACACGATCGGCGACCGCGACCTGGTTCAGCGCCTCGTCCTGTCGGTCCAGCGTGGCATCGCCGTTGACGGCGTCCACCGCGGTAACGACCCCGGCGGGATAGAACAGCCGTGCCAGGCCGCCGTCGTTGAGCAGTGTATGGATGATGGGGGCGGGGTCGGCGAGGCCGGTGGTCTCGATCACGACACGATCGAACCAGGTCCGCCCGGCCCGGGCGTAACGCCAAACCGCCTCACGCAGTGTCCTGACGAGATCGCCCCGTATGGTGCAGCACAGGCAGCCACTCGACATCTCCACGGTCACGCCCGTGTCGCTGTACGCCACCAGCTGGTGGTCGATACCGATCTCCCCGAACTCGTTGATGAGGACGAGTGCGCGCTGCATCGCCGCCTGGCGGACGAGGTGGTTCAACACCGTCGTCTTGCCGCTGCCGAGGAACCCGCTCAGTATCGTCACGGGGATGCGGGTATCGCCCGGCCCGCTCATGGCGCGGAGTCCGCCGTTTCGCCGTCCTCCCCATCCGCCGGGGAAAGGCCGGCGAACCACTCCGGAAAAGGGTCGTACAGGTCCGGGGCCCGCCGGTCGAGGTCACCGATCTCACGGTCGCTCATAAGCGCCTCGTCGAGGCGGGACTCGATCGCCGCGGGGTCGAGGTTCTGGCCGATGAACACCAGCTCCTGACGGCGGTCGCCGTAGTCCCCGGCGAAGCCCTCGTGGATCGCGAGCCGGGACTCCGGGTCCCGGGGCCAGTACGCCTGCGGCGTCGCGGACCACCAGTACCCGGCAGGACCGTGGCGCATGATGCCGCCGGCCTGGGACCACAGGCCGGCCATGTCCCAACGCGAGCCGAGCCAGAAGAACCCTTTCACCCGCAACACGTCACCCGGCCAGCCGTCGCTCAGTACCTGCGCCAGGCGGTGTGGATGGAAGGGCCGGCGGCGGCGGTAGGTGAAGCTGGCGATGCCGTATTCCTCCGTCTCCGGAACGTGCTCGCCGCGCATCTCCGCAAGCCAGCCTGGGGCCGTGGCCGCACGCTCGAAATCGAAACGCCCGGTTCCCAGGACCCGGTCGACGGGGACACGGCCATGGACGGCGTGGACGATCTCGGCGTGGCGGTTGAGCTGTCCCAGTACGTGCTCCAGCCGGCGCCTCTCCTCCGTGGCTATCAGGTCGACCTTGTTGATCACCAGCACATCGGCGAACTCGACCTGGTCGATGAGCAGGTCGGAGACCGTGCGATCGTCCCCTTCGCCCATCGACTCGCCGCGCTCCTCCAGGCCCTGGGCCCGTTCCAGGTCCACGGGGAAGGCCGCCGCATCCACCACCGTCACCATGGTGTCGAGACGGGCGACGTCCGAGAGGCTCGCGCCGTGCTCATCCGCGAAGGTGAAGGTCTCGGCCACCGGCATCGGCTCGGAGATGCCGGTCGACTCGATGACGAGATAGTCGAAATGCCCGGCCCGGGCAAACCGGCCGACCTCGACGAGCAGATCCTCGCGCAACGTGCAGCAGATGCACCCGTTCGTCATCTCGACCATGCGCGCATCCGTGCGGTTGAGCTGGACCTCCCGGCTGGTGAGCGCGGCGTCGATGTTGATCTCGGACATGTCGTTGACGATCACGGCCACACGCCGGCCGTCGCGGTTGTGCAGGAGGTGGCTGAGCAGTGTGGTCTTGCCCGCTCCCAGGAACCCCGAGAGCACGGTAACCGGCAGGCGGCCGTCAGCGGGGGGATCGATGGCTGTCATGATTTTCTTCCGTTCCCGGCCCGCGGTGGCCGGCCCCGGCACGGCGGGTGCGGGGCTGCCGCCGCAGGAGAGTGAATGACACAATTGTTATGTTATATACTAACTAAAATTCCGCAAGCATGTCCGCCCCGGAACCGGGTGTGGGCAGTAACCTGACGAGGGACGAGAGCAACCAATGACGGGCAACCTTCCGGACGTCGCCACACAAGCCGCCGACGAGCACGCCCAGCCCCTGGACTGGGTCGGCATGGAGAATATCGCCCTACCGATCACCCTGCAGGAGCCCGACGGCCTCGCCACCAGCCCCTGCCGTGTCGATATCGGCGTGGACCTCCCGGGCGGCGAGGGCGCGGTCAAGGGCATCCACATGTCGCGTCTCTACCGGATGCTCGAGCGGTTCAGCGCCTCGCCGCTGACGCCGGACTCGCTGACCGCCGTGCTGACGGAGGCCGTGGCGAGTCACCGGGACTGCGAGACCCGTTCGGCGGAATGTACGCTCCGGTTTCCGTTCATGCTGCGACGCCCGGCCCTGGTCAGCGAAGGCCCGGGGGGCTGGCACAGCTACCCGGTCCGGATCCGGGCCCGGCGGGCCGCCGGGGCCGGCCACACCGAGCTGACACTGGCCGTGGAGGTGACCTACTCGTCGACATGCCCCTGCTCGGCCGCGCTGTCACGCCGCGCCCTGGCCGAGGCATTCGCCGACGGATTCCGCAGTACGGATGCGGTATCGGTCGACACGGTAACGAAATGGCTGGAGAAGCACGGTACCCTGGCGGTCCCCCACAGCCAGCGCAGCCTCGCGTGTGTCACCGTGCACCCCGACCCGGCGGCACACGCCCTGGGCCTCGTGGCACTGATCGACGCCGTGGAACGAACACTTCACACCCCTGTGCAGACCATGGTGAAACGCCGGGACGAACAGGCGTTCGCCCGTCGCAATGGCGATCAGCCGATGTACGTGGAGGACGCCGGCCGCCTTCTCGCCCGGACACTCTCGCCCCGGTATCCCGGAGTGGCGATCAAGGTGCGCCACCTGGAGAGCCTGCATGCCCACGATGCGGTCGCGACGGTGGACCCGGACGCGGCTGCCGCCGCTGGGTGGTCCCGCGGAGGGACAGGGGAGATATCGCGCGGGTAACAGTGCCGGCCCGGGGGCCGGCACCGGGGGGCGTCGCCGCTCAGCCGCCGCCGGGCTGGCGGGTGCCACTGGCGAATCCGCGGGCCTTGAAGATCCAGGCACCGCCCTCGCCGCCGCGGTCGTTGGAGACGATGTAGACGTCCCTGCCGTCCGGGCTGATCGCGAGGCTGGTGGAGTGCAGGAACCGGCCCTCGTCGTGCCCCGGGAGCAGGATCTGGCCGATCGGGATACCGACGTCGTTGAACACCAGCACCCGCGCCTGTCCGTACATGGAGACGTAGACGTTGCCGTCCGTGTCGGTGCGCATGGAATCCGGACAGCAGCCGGTGAAGTGGTAGGGCACGGCGGTGCCGAACGGCGCCACGGTGGTCGGCCCCTTCATCTCCAGGCGGTGCAGCCGGCCGGCGCTGAACTCGGTGGCCCAGAGCTTCTCGCCGTCCGGCCCGAGGGCGACACCGTTGGCAATGGCCATGTTCGGCAGCACCGGGGTGATATCGCCGCCGTCCGGGGAGACGTAGTAGACACCGCCCACGGGCTCGGTCGAAGTGCCCTGGAAGTCGGTGAAGTAGAAGCCACCGTCGTCGTCGAAGACCAGGTCGTCCGGCAGGTAGCCGGCGGAGGCGGGCACCACGGTCTGCATGTCGCTGCCGTCCGGGGCGACAGAGACGATGCGCCCGGTGTCCTTGAAGTTACCCAGGCCCGCGATGTAGATACGCCCGTCATCGCCCACGGCGAGTCCGGCGGAGCCGAGGTCGTTCTTCCCGACCAGCGTCTCCAGCTCGCGGTCGGGGCTCAGGCGGAAGACGCGACCGCCGAAGACCTCCACGAACAGGAGGTTGCCGTCGGCGTCGAAGACCGGCCCCTCCAGCTGCAGCGGCTCGTCGGAGACCTTGAACCAGCGCTTGGCGACGATGGTCTGCAGGTCCTGCTCCGCCGGCGGTATCGGGATCGGGGAACGGATATCCGCGGTATAGGCGAGGGCCTGCACGCCGTCGTCCGCGGCGGACGATACCGCCGGTGTCGCCGTGAGCGCGGCGGCAAGGGCCACCGCAGCGGCTGCTGCCGCTCTCGGGAACGTGCCGATCATTGCTCTTTCCTCCTCGTTGGTGCCGGCCGGGATGGCCGGCGATGCCCTGCCGGCCCCGGGGCGGATCCGCCCCGGGTCACCGGCGGTGCATTTCTTGTCTATCGCGGCACGGGGCGGGCTAGCCCTGGCCGCGCAGCCGGGCGAGGACCGCCTCGGCGATGTCCACCCGCACGGTGCCGCCGGCGACCAGCTCCTGGGCCACGGCGTCGACCTCGTCACCGGTGGCCCCGGCCATCACCGCGATGTTCTTGGCGTGCAGGGCCATGTGCCCCTTCTGGATGCCGGTGGTCGCCAGCGCCTTGAGTGCGGCGAAGTTCTGGGCGAGACCCACGGCGGCGATGTTCCGGGCGAGACGCTCCGCGGTGGTCACCCCCATGATGTCCAGGCAGACGCGCGCGGTGGGGTGCGAGCGGGTCGCGCCACCGATAAGGCCAACCGCCAGCGGCATCTCCAGGGTACCGGTGAGGTTGCCCTCGGCGTCCACCTCCCAGCGGGTGAGCGAGCGGTAGCTGCCGGTCTGCGCCGCGTAGGCATGGGCACCCGCCTCCACCGCGCGGGTGTCGTTGCCGGTGGCGAGCACCACGGCGCTGACGCCGTTCATGATGCCCTTGTTGTGGGTGGCGGCGCGGTAGGGATCCACCTCGGCGAAGTCATAGGCGGCGATCATGCCGTCGCGCACCGACGCGCCGCCGATGGCCTCCGGCGTCCACGTCGCGCGGGCCCGGGCGAGGCGGCGGTCCGCCAGGTTGGAGAGGATGCGCAGGTAGGTGCGCCCGCCGGTCCACTGCGCGATCGCCGGGGCGACGGCCTCGGCCATGGAGTTCACGGCGTTCGCGCCCATCGCGTCGCGGGTGTCGACGATCAGGTGGGTGACCACCATCGCCCCGCTGCGACCCTCCAGCACGCGCACCTCCACGTCGCGGAAGCCGCCGCCGTGCTGGCTCAGCACCGGGTCGGTCTCGTCGCAGATCGCGCGGATGTCATCGCGGTGCTCGAGGATCTGCAGCCGCGCGAACTCCGGGTTGGGCACGTCGACGAGCTGCACCTGGGCGATCATCAGCGCACCGGACATGGCGGTGTGGAAGCCGCCGCTGTCGCGGCACTGGCGGGCCGCGTTGCTCACCGCCGCGACCACGGAGGACTCCTCGGTGGCCATGGGCACCAGGGTCTCCTCGCCGTCGACGATCAGGTTGGTGGCCACACCCACCGGCACGTTCATGGTGCCGATGACGTTCTCAATCATCGCGTCCGCCGACTCGGCGGAGAGATTGCCGGTGTTGGACATGTGGCTGACCGCGGCCTCGTCGAGGCCGGCGATCTCAGCCACGCGCTTGAGCCGCTCCTGCGGCGGAAGCTTGAAGAAACCGGGGATGCGGGAAGTCTTCTCGGCCATTGCCGTCTCTCCTCGTGGTTCAGGAGCGCATGGACTGCGCGAGATGGTCGGGCAGCCACGTCACGATGTCGGGGAAGATCATGAACAGGACCAGCGCGGCCGCCTGCAGGAGCAGGAACGGGATGATCGCGCGGTAGACCGTCTCCATGCCGATGCCCGGCGGCAGCACGCCCTTGAGGTAGAACAGCGTGTAGCCGAACGGCGGCGTGATGTAGGCCATCTGCGCGGTGATCAGGAACAGCACGCCGAACCACAGCGCATCGAAGTCCATGGCGTTGATCACCGGCAGGAACACCGGCACGCACAGCAGGATGATGCCGATCTCGTCGAGAAACAGTCCCAGGAAGACCAGCACGCCAATCATCGCCAGCAGCACCAGCCAGCGATTGACCTCGAGATCCTGGATGAAGGTCAGCAGGAAGTCGGCACCGCCGGTGCCGGTGAAGATGGACACGAACGCCTTCGCGCCGATGGTGATCCACATGATCATCGCGGTGACGCGCAGGGTGTCCCAGGCCGCGCCGCGGAGATTGGCGAGGTTGAGCTCGCGCTGCAGCGCCGCCGAGATCAGGGCACCGACCACGCCCACCGCCGCCGCCTCCGTGGGCGTGGCGATGCCGCCGTAGATGCTGCCCAGCACGCCGATCACGATCACCGTCGGCAGCACCAGCGAGCGCAGCGACAGCACCCGCTCGCGCATGCTCGGCGGGTCCTCGTCCGGGCGCGGGGCCATGTCCGGGCGCAGGGTCGCGCGCAGCACCGCGTAACCCATGTACAGCGCGGCCAGGATCAGCCCCGGGACGATGCCGGCGGCGAACATCTTGCCCACCGACACCTGGGCGGTGGCGGCGTAGACGATGGTGATCACCGACGGCGGGATCAGGATGCCCAGGGTGCCGCCGGCACAGATGGTGCCGAGCGCCAGGCGCTCGTCGTAGCCGCGCCGGAGCATGGAGGGCAGCGCGAGGATGCCCATCGCCGCGACCGCGGCGCCGACGATGCCGGTCATCGCCGCCATCAGCGTGCAGATCGCCACCGTGCCCACGGCGAGCCCGCCGGGCAGGCGCCGGAACCACAGCTCCATGGCGCGGTAGAGGTCGTCGATCAGCCCGGATCGCTGGAGCACGCTCGCCATGAGCACGTACAGCGGGATCGCGAGCAGTATCTCCGAGGTCATCACGTCCACGGTCTGGAGCACCGTGATGACCAGCGCCTGGGTACCCCACAGCGCCAGGGTGAAGAACACCGCCAGCGAGGCGAGCACGAAGGCCAGGGGCATGCCGGAGAGCAGCAGCACCAGCAGGCCGAGGAACATCATGCCGAGCACGAGGCTGGAGCTCATGGGCCCACCTCCCCGCCGCGCCCGGCGTCATCGTCGACGCGATACCCCAGGGCACGCTGGCCGGCGTGCACGGTCTCGACGAGCGCCTGCGCGAGCAGCAGCGAGAACGCCACCGGCACCAGCAGCTTGATCGGCCACACCGGCGGGTTCCACGCGGAGAAGGAGGTCTCGCCGTTGGCGTAGGCGTCCGTCGCCACCGGCCAGCTCTCGTGGAC
Source organism: Arhodomonas aquaeolei DSM 8974 (assembly GCF_000374645.1). Classification (GTDB taxonomy): domain Bacteria; phylum Pseudomonadota; class Gammaproteobacteria; order Nitrococcales; family Nitrococcaceae; genus Arhodomonas; species Arhodomonas aquaeolei. The sequence goes on along the minus strand of NZ_KB894803.1, from coordinate 147,032 downwards.
CACGATCACGCACAGCGCGATGATCACCGGGAAGGTCAGGCAGTCGAGCGCCGCCGCCACCCGGCGCGGCAGCCGCGTGTAGAGCACGTCCACGTTGACGTGGCCGCCGACGTGGAGCAGGTACGGCCCGGCGAGCATGAAGTAGGGGCCGAGCAGCAGCGTCGAGAGCTCCAGCGCCCACACCGTGGGGCTGTCGAAGAAGTAGCGCATGACCACCTCGTAGGAGATCACCGCCACCATCACGAACACGAGCACGGAGACGAGGCCGGCCAGCCAGCGGTTGACCGTCGTCACCAGCGTGCAGAAACCGTCGAGGACAGGCATACCCGAGCGTTCCGGTTGCACCTATGGGGGACTGGACGCCCCGGGCGGCGGCCCGGGGCATGGGCGATCGCTCAGCCGATCAGGCCGAGCTGCTTCATGAACTCGACCTGGCTGTCGAGGATGCGCGTGGCGAGCTCGTCGTCGCCGGCGGTGTCGCGCCAGACCTCCATCGCCGTGGGCCGGCCCTGCTTCACGACGTCCGGGCCGAGACGGATGATCTCGCAGCCGCGCTCCTCGAACTTGCGCAGGGCGATCACGTCCTGGGCGAGGATGTGCTGGCGCAGCGCCGCCGAGGTCTCCCGGGCGGCCACGGCGAGCGCGACCCGGTAGCGCTCCGGGAGCTTGTCGTGGGCGGACTTGTTGGCGACGTAGCTGGTCGCGGTGGTCGGCTGGTGGAAGCCGGGCACGATCACGTACTTCGCCACCTCGTCGAGGCCCGCCTCCAGGTTGGCGGTGAGGTCGCCGCGGTCGGCGAAGTCGATGACGCCCTTCTCCAGCGCCTGGTACACCTCGGCGGTGGGCATCGGCGTGACCGCGACGTCGAACGCCCCCATCACCGCGCTGGCGAGGCCGACGAACCGGCCCTTCTTGCCCTTCATGTCGTCGAGTTCGTGCAGCGGGAACTTCGAGTGGATCGGCTCCTGGCCGTAGACCGTGGGCGCGATGTAGTGCAGCCCCGCCTGGGCGTAAGCCTCGCGGGCCATGTCCAGGCCGCCGCGCTCGTAGAACCAGGCCTCGTACTGGTCCGGCTGCTCGAAGCCGAACGGGATGGTGCTGGTGAACGCGAACGCGGGGATGGAGCCCGCCTCGTAGCCGTCGAAGGTCTTCATCATCTCGAAGGCGCCGCCGCGCACGGCCTCGAAGGCCTGGGCGGAGGGCACGAGCTGGCCGCCGGAGTACAGCTTGATGGAGAACCGCCCGCCGGTGAGCTCGGAGACACGCTCGACGAACCGCTTCTCGAACTCGTAGGGCGTGGTGCCGGCATCCCACAGCGCCTGCATGCGCCACGACACCTTCGGCTCGTCCTGGGCCACGCTCAGCGCGGGCAGCCCGAGGGTGGACGCGGCGGCGCCGGTGGCGACGCCCGCCTTGAGGAAGGAACGGCGGTTGAACTTGCGATCGGTCATTTTTCTCTCTCCTCCGGTTCGCGCGGGGACCGCGCGGATTGGGTGTTCACGTTTTTGCGCTAGACTCGGACACTGACATGGATTGAACAAGGTACAGTTCCCGCCTTTGTACCCTGTACTGTACCCACGAAAACAGAGGTACAATTCGCACGGCAGGGCCGGCGACGGCCTATCCGGCGGGCACCGTACCGGGATTCCGGGGACGCGGCGGCAGCGGATCCCCGGAACACCTTGCAGGGGAGACACCATGACCGAGGCGGACTCCCGGGCGGGGCGGATCGCGGACCGCATCGCCCGCAGCATCGACGAGGGCCAGCTCAACACCGGTGCGCGGCTGCCCTCCATCCGGGCGGCGGCACGGGAATACGGCGTATCCAAGAACACGGTGGTGGAGGCCTACGACCGCCTCGTCGCCACCGGCTATCTCTCGCCGCGGCGCGGCTCCGGCTTCTACGTCGCCTACCGCCGGCGCAGCGAGCCGAGCGCACCGCCGGAACACTTCACCGAGGCCATCGACCTGGTCTCGCTGCTGCGCGAGCAGCTCAACCGCCACTATACCGTGCGCGCCGGCGACGGCCGCCCGCCCACGAGCTGGATGGAGACCTCGGAGCTCGGCCGCTACCTCAAACGCACCGGCCGCCAGGGCGAGGCGGAGGACGACTTCGAGTACGGTCATCCCCAGGGCTTCCCGCCCCTGCGCGAGACCGTCGCGCGCACCCTGGGCGAGCGCGGGATCTCCGCCGGCCCGGAGCAGGTGCTGCTCACCTTCGGCGCGAACCACGCCCTGGACCTGCTGGTCCGCCACTTCGTCGAGCCCGGCGACACCGTGCTGGTGGAGACGCCGGGCTATTATCCGCTGTTCGGCAAGCTCCGGCTGAACAAGGCCCGTATCGCCGGTGTGCGCCGCGGCCCGGACGGGCCCGACCTCGCCGAGCTGGAGCAGCGTATCCGCGAGTACCGCCCACGGCTGATGTTCGTCCAGCCCATGGCCCACAACCCCACCGGCACGGACATGTCGCTGGCGGCCATGCACCGGCTGCTGCAGATCGCCGAACGCCACGACCTGATCCTCATCGAGGACGACGCCTTCGCCGACATCCTGCCCCGCAGCACCCCGCGACTGGCGGCACTGGATGCGCTGCAACGGGTGATCTACCTGGGCACCTTCTCCAAGACCCTGTCGGCGGCGCTGCGCAGCGGCTTCATCGCCGCGGACCCGCGGCTGATCGCCTCGCTCACCGACATCAAGATGCTCACCGTGGTGACCAGCTCGGGGGCCATCGAGCGGCTCATCCACGACATGATCGTGCGTGGGCGCTACCGCCGCCATCTCACCCGGCTGCGCGACCGCGTCGCCCGCGCCAGCGCCGCCGGGGTCACGGCGCTGGAGTCCATCGGCATCACCGGGATCGAGCCGCCCACCGGCGGCTATTACCTCTGGTGCCCGCTGCCGGAGGGGCTGGACGATGTCGCGGTCGCCCGACGGGCCTCGGCGGAGGGGATCTTCCTGGCACCGTCATCGATCTTCCACCAGTCGGAGGAGCACCGGCCGCCGGCACTGCGCATCAACGTCGCCCACGCCGCGGACGAGCGGCTGCTCGATTTCCTCCGGCGCGAGACGGCCGGGCGCTGAGCACGCACACCGGCTGACGCCGGATGGCGCTCACGGACAACGGGCCGGAGACTAGGCGCCGGCGCGCCCGAGCATCTCGCGGGCACGGCGGACATCCGCGAGATCCTGTCCGTCCTCGAAGCGGGCGAGCACCGCCTCCAGGGCATGATCCCGGTCCGCCGTGCGGTGCGGAACCACGCCCAGGTCGCGTTGCGCGATGTGAACACGCAGCTGCTCGAGCGCGGCGCCCTGACGTTCGGCAACTGCCTCGGCGTCTTCGAGGTCGCGCGCCGCCGCACCGCGGTCGCCGGAGAGATGCATCGCGAGCTCGGCGCGCCAGCGATAGAGCTCCGGGAGAAAGCAGCGGTTCCCGATACGGGCGACATCGCTCAGGGCCCCGCCGAGCACCTCGCGGGCCCGGCGGTAACGCGACAGCTGCATCAGCCCGGCGATGTGCAGCCGCAGCAGGCTGGTGCTCGCCCCGTACATCACGTGTCGCACATCGGCCGCCGCCCGCTCGCAGAGCTCCACGCCCTCGTGGTCGCCGTCCCGCGCCATGGCCCAGCCGAGCAGCCCCTGCCCGGCCCGCTGCCACAGGGCATAGTCACGGGCCTGGGCGATGGCCAGCACGTGCTCCGCGTCCTGGCGGACCATGGCCGGATCGTCGCGACACTGCGCCAGCAGCGCCCGGAAGGTATAGCAGAACGCCCGGCTCGGCGGATGCCCGGTGATGTCGACCAGGGCGACGGTCTCGTCGATCAGGCACCGGGCACGCCCCGGCGCCCCCACGTTCCACAGGGTCATGGCACCGAGTGAACGCGCGGTAAACGCCGGGTTGTCCCCGAAGCGGCTGACGAGCTCGAGGTGGTCCGTGTTGTCGTAGGCCGCCAGCACGCTCTCCAGGTACGCCCGCGACGCCGGCAGATCGCCACGGTAGAACCGCGTGTTCACCTGCGCGTAGTCCGAGGCGATGCGCATGTGCCGACCCCCGGAGGCGGTTGCGATACGCTCCATCTCGTCGGCGAGACGCTGGGACTCGGCGAAACCGTCGTGGGAGCTGGACGATTCCCACTGCGCCCAGAGAATCAGGAAATGGCGCTGCGGGTCCGATGCCCCGTCGTGGAGCTCGGCGGCGCGCCGGAACGTGGCGTAGACCTCGGCGGCCCCGTAGCCGGAACAGGCCATGCGCGAGAGGCCGAGCCCCAGGAGCACGTCGACCATCCACTCCCGGCGCGTCCCGTTCTCGGGCAGGCCGTCCACGATGTCATGCGCCTCGCTGAACTGGCTCAACGCCTCCATGTGCGCCGCGCGGGCGAGCATCCGGTAGCCGGCACGCACGAAATACGGCAACGCCTCCTCCGCGTTCCCCGCCGCCGCGAGGTGCCGTGCCAGCACCTCCGGGGACTCCCGCCCGCTGTCCGGGTACCGCTCCCGCAGCACCTCGGCAATCCGGGCATGCGCCCTGCGCCGCTCGCTGTCGACCTGGCTCTCGTACACCGCCTCGCGGATGAGCGAGTGACGGAAACGGTACCGGCCGGGGGTCCGGGCCGTGGCGTTGAGCCGCTCCAGGAAACCGATTCCGATCAGGTGAGCGATGCCCCGCTCGAGGTCGTCACCGTCGAGGGTCGAGATGGCGGCGAGGCGCTCGCCGTCGAACTCGCGGCCGAGGGTCGCCGCGAGCTGGGCGAGCCCCCGGGCCTCGGCCAGGGCCTCCATCCGCCCGGCGAGCAGGTCCTGGAGCGTGGCGGGCACGTTCTCCGACGGCGCCCTGAGCCGGTAGTGACGGACCAGCTCCTCGATGAACAGCGGTATGCCGTCACCGTGATAGAGGATACGCTCGCGTACCGCCGCGGACAGGCGGTCGCTGCCCTCCAGCACCGCGAACAGTTCCGCGCTCTCGCGGGCATCGAGGCGCCGGAGCAGGAGCCGCTCCACCGGGTCGTCGACGCGCCAGGGATAGGTGGTACCGGACCGCGCGGTGACCAGCACCATCACCGGGCAGTCCGCGAGCTCCTGGACGAAACGGCGCAGGAGCATCGCCGTGGTCGAGTCGCTCCAGTGCAGGTCCTCCACGACCAGCAGCAACGGCATCCGGGCGGCCATGGCTGCAGCCACCCCGACCAGCAGCCCGAGCACGCTGTCACGACCCTGGGCGGGATCGGCGTACTCGCTGATCAGTGCGTTCGGCCACGCCCCATCGGCCTCGATAAGCCGCCCCAGCACCCCGGCACTGCCCGGCGGCATGCCCGGAAACGCCTCGACGAAGGCATTCACCCGGGCGACCCACTGGTCATCGCTCCCGTCGGCGTCCGTGCCGGGCAGGTGCTCCCGGAGCGCGCGGATCACCGGCAGGAGCGGCTGTCGCAGCGTTTCCGCGTTGCAGCGCATCACCACGGCCAGGCCCTCCTCGCGGGCACGAACCTCCGAGACCAGCCTCTGCACCAGGCGCGACTTGCCGATGCCGGGCTCGCCCTCCATCGCCACCAGGGCGAACCGTCCCCCGCGCACGCCCTCCCAGGCTTGCCGCAGACGCCGGAGCTCGTCTTCACGGCCGATCAGCGGTGACATGCCGCCCTCGCGGCCCGAGAGCGCGACACGGTCCTCGATCCCCCGGTCGCCGGTGACCCGGTGGAGCCCGATGGTCTGCTCGCCGTTGCCCACACGCACCGTATCGAAGTACACACGTACCCGCTCGTGCACGGTATCGGTGACCACGCACTCACCCGCGGGTGCCGCCTCGGCGAGACGGAGCGCGGCATCCGATAGCTCGCCGCTGGGGTCCGGCAGCGCCGTGCTGCCGGCGGTGAGCATCCGCCCGGAGTGCACGGCAACGCGGGCGCTGCCCGGCGATCCCGACAGGGTCTCCCGGGTGATCCGCAGGCCGGCACGCACCGCCTGGATCGTGGCCGAACCGCTCGCCACCGGATAACCGAAGTACAGGACCAGGCGGCCGCCGTGAGAGCGGCCGGCGAGACCGCCGTGCTCGTCGGCGATGACCCCGGCCTGCCGGGTCATCTCCGCGATCCCGCGCACGCGCTCCTCGCTGTCCCAGTCCGCGGGCAGCTGCAGGCACACGGCCACCACCGTGACCAGACGCCGCTGGAGCTCCGGCTCCCCGGCCGCCTGCATCGACTGCCGGATCTCCCGGCGCCGGGCGACCGCCCGATCCCGGAGGGCGGCGGTCGCCGCATCCGGCGCCACGTCAAGCTCGCTGGCGAGGGTTCGCGCCAGGCGTTCGTAATGCTCGACGGCCTCGTCACACCGGTCGGCGTTATACAGCGTCCACAGCAGCAGCCGGTGTACCGTCTCGTCGAGGGGCTCGACCTGCAGGAACCGGCGCAGGGGGTCGAGGGCCCGGTCCGGGGCCTCGGCGCGGGCGAGGCAGTGCGCGACCTGCTCGAGGATGCTCCGGGCCCGGTCCCGGAGCGTCGTGCGCCGCTGGAGCAGCCACTCCATCACCGGCTGCGGCAGCTCGCTCGCGGTGAACCCCTGCAGGAAAGGACCGCGGTACACCGACACCGACTGCTGCATGAGGTCCAGGGCAGCGCGGCATCCGGCGGTCCTCACGTGTCCGCCGCAGCATTCCGGGCCGGCGCCGATAACGCCCGTGTCCAGCCAGCACGGCAGGCGGCTGTCCAACCCGACCGCTTCACGGCTGACCAGCAACGGCCCCTCGCCACCGGGGTCCGCGGGCAGACGCTGGCGCAGGTGGTGGAGCGTCTGCCGGAGATTGTTACGCGCGGTCCTCTCGCCCACCTCAGGCCAGAACAGGCCCGCCAGGCGGGTTCGGGACAACGGCTCCCGCGCCTCCTGCACCAGATAGGCGAGCAGCGCGCCGGTCTTGGTGTCGTCGAGCCCATCGACCGGCACACCACGGATCGATACTTCCATGGGGCCGAGGCAACGGACCACCACCCCGTCGGACACGGTTTCCGACGGCGGCGCTGCATGAACGCTGCCGGCCTGACTTGCCCCATTCGCGCGCATCCGCGCCACCCCCTTTCCGGCCTGATCCCTGCGCCCGTGGCCACGGGCCGGTACGCCGGCGCGCGCCCCGTTATGCCGGCGTTATCGGTTCGATCATTGGTTTTGTCCGTAAACAAACTAACGCACGGATCACGGCCTGGCCAGAAACCCGGCGACGCCGTCACCGCGGCAACCGGAACCGCGGGCGGCGCATGAAAACGGGGGATTGCGCCGCGACGCCCCCTCGTCAGGGCCCCTGAGCGATCCGTCTCACGGCCATGGCGGGCCGGTATAACGCGGCCCTAACGCGGCGGGCGTTATAAACCGCAACCCAGATTGCATGAACCGTCGCCGGGCACCCCGTCAGTGACGCGTGGCACACCGGGATGCCGGCGGACAACGTCAATCCCCAATCGCTCGTGGCCGCCGAGGCCACGCCGCACAACGTGGTGACGGAGACCGAACGGATGAAGGCGAACACAGCTGTCGGGTCGCGTCGTAACGGCGGTTTCACGCTGGTCGAGATGGCCATCGTGCTCGCGGTAATCGGCTTGATCCTGGGCGCGGTGATGATCGGCCAGGACGTACAGCGCAATGCCGAGTACACCAAGATCAAGCGGACGTTCATCGACCAGTGGGCCGTTGCCTATAACGCGTACTACCAGCGCATGGGCGTGCCCGTGGGGGACAGCCAGACCGAGCCGCAGCTGATGGTCAACGGCCAGGTCTTCGTGGACGACGACAACCGCTCGGGCGCCGACGGCGACATGTCCGACGAGACCGGCCCCGGGGCGCTGTGCGTCGGCAACGGCGACACCGCGGGCCTCCGCGACCTGATGCTGCAGGCCGGCGTGGAGCTGCCCCCGGGACGCGGCGAGGGCTTCGAGGATCGTTACGTCTATCTCGACAGCAACGGCAATCCCCAGGAAATCCAGGTCTGCTTCCAGTGGAACCCGCCGGGCACGGATTCCGGCTCGGGCAACGTCATGACCATCTCCGGGCTGACCCCCGACCTCGCGCGCTACCTCGATCAGGCCACCGACGGCCAGGCCGACGCCAGGGAGGGCGTGTTCCGCCAGGAGGGCATCGGCGACGGCACCGACAACGAGCCCGGCGCGCAGTGGACGGCCAATAACACCTTCCGGACGGGCGCCGACGACGTTACCGCCGATGGCGAGGGGCGCAGCCGGGACGAGGACCAGGTCGTTACCGTCACCGCCCACTACAAGATGAACCAGTGATTCGGAGAGCCGTCATGCAGAACCTCAAGCAGCGCCCGTCCCGGGCGGCCGGCTTCACCCTCGTGGAGATGGCGATCGTGCTCGCGGTCATCGGCCTGATCCTGGGCGCGATCGCCATCGCCGAGGACGTGCAGCGCAACGCCGAGTACACCAAGATCGCGAACAAGTTCCTCTATCAGTGGAAGGAGGCCTACGACCAGTACTACCAGCGCACCGGCGTGGTCCTCGGGGACTGCCAGCAGGCGCCCACGTACATGGTCAACGGCGCCGAGACCACGTTCACCGGCAGCGACGGCGACGTCTGCGAGCGCCAGAGCGCCTGGGCCGGCGGCAGCGGTGCCGCGGGCATCCCGGCCAACTTCGACAATACCGGGCTGCGCGTGTGCAACGGCGCCGGCTACGGCAGCGGCGCGGGCAGCGACAACACCGGTGGCGCCGGTCTCGCCGAGCAGAATCTGCGTGATCTGATGCTGCGCGCCGGTATCGGGATGCCCCCCGGCCGGGGCGAGGGCTTCGAGGACCGTTACCTCTACGAGGACACCAACGGCAACTCCGCGGAGGTCCAGGTCTGCTTCCAGTGGAACCCGGAAGGCACCCCCTCGGGGGCGGGCAACGTCATGGTCGTGCGCGGGCTCACCCCCGACCTGGCGCGCTTCATCGACCAGCTGATCGACGGCAGCGCCGACGCCCGCGAGGGGCGGTTCCGCATCCAGGCCGCCGACCAGGCGGACGACGCCGGCGGCGCGAACGCCCCGGGCTACGAGTGGGAGGCCAACAATACCTACTCCCAGGCGAACAACCCCACGGTCGGCGGCGGCGGTCCCGACTCGCAGAGCTTCACCGGCGAGACCGCCGACGAGACCGACGATGCCCTCGACGAGGACCGCGTCGCGCTGCTGACCGCCCACTGGACGATGGGGCAGTAGGCCATGGTGCGCGGTCTTCGAGTGGTGCTGTTCGTCGTGCTGCTGACGGCGCTCGCCGCCGCTGCCTATCACGCCCGTTCGGGGGTGAAGGCGCTCGCCGATGCCCGCCAGTCCACGGCGACCGCCCAGCGCCGTCTCCAGGTGCTGGACCAGCGGCTCGCCGCGCTCGAGGACCGGCGCGCCTACGCAAAGCGCGTGGACGCGCTCCTCGCCCGTGCGGACCGGCTCGAGCTGGACGGCGGGCGCTGGAGCGAGCGCCGGATACGCTTCACCCGTGACCAGGTTCCCCGTGACCGGGCCCTGGACCTCCTCGGGACCACGGTCAGCGGCAGTCGCTCGATCTTCATCCCCGATGCCTTCGAGTTCAGCGTCCTCGAGGCCGGGCAGGGCCTGTTCCGGCGCCCGGCGTGGGACGACCGGGAGGTGAACCTGGCGCTCTCGGGCACGCTGCATCTGCTGCTGGAGGAATCGCCCCGATGAAGACCGACGTGATCCTGGTCGACGGCGAGCGGTGGCGGTGGTTCGGCCACCGCGGCGAGACCGCGGTGGTGGATCCCTACCCCCGCCTGCACCGCCCCGCGAGGGTGCTGGTCAACTTCTCCGGCGCGTTCACGGGCGTGCTCCGGTTCGAGGGCAAGACGCAGTTCGCCCGCGCCCTGATCGACCGGGAGGTCCGGCGGGAGGGCTGGGTCGACGGCCCGAACCACATCGTCATACATCACCTTTCCAGGGCACGCGACGGCGGCCAGGCGTTCTACACCGCCGTCCCCCTCGAGGCATGGCAACGCCTGCTCCAGTGGATCCGCGGCGAGAACGACCACTGCCTCGTCTACCCGGCGGGCGCCCTGCTCGCCGACGTCCGCGAGGGCGAGGGCCGGATCCTGCACCTGGACCGGCGTCTGCTGGTGTTCGCGCGGGGACGGGATGACCTGTCGTTCGAGGACGTCTACAGCGCCACCGGCGAGGCCGAGGACCAACAGCTCGCGGCACGGACCCTCGGGGCCAACATCGCCGCGTTCGCCGCTCAGTCCGGCCACGCCGGGCCGCTGCGCCCGGAGTGGCTCACCGCCCTGGCGGCCCCGGACGACGAGCTGGAGACCTCGTTGATCGAGCGCGTCCAGGATGCCGCGGGCGTACCGGTCCGCCGCACACGCTCGCAGCGCTTCCGCGACGGGGACGGAGAGGTCCTCAGCGCCCTGCCCCGGGCCGTCAACCGCCTCGGTGCCGCTGCCAGCAGCAACCCCGTCCGCGAAAAGACGGCGTGGTGGTCCGAGTCAATGGCCCCGGCGGTGCTCACCGCGGTCGGCGCGCTCGCCGTCGGTCTCGGCGCCGCCGGGCAGTACACCCACGGTCTCGCGGCACAGGAACGCGAAAGCGCGCGGACGCTGAAGGCAGCGGTGCAGGACAGAAGCGCGAGGATCCGGGAGGCAGACTTCCCCGACCGCTCCGGCACCGTCGCGGAACTCTCGGCCTTCGTCGGCCGCCTCGACCGGGGCGCCCCCTATACCCCGGTCCAGGTGCTCGCCAGCATCCGCGAGGCCGCGGGGCCGGGACTGACCGTCTACCGCGTCCGGCTGGAGTCCAGCCCGCGCGACGGCTACCGGCTGCGTGTGGACGGCACCGCCGGCAACGAGGACGGCGGCGCCATACGGCGATTCCTGGCAACGCTACGCCGGGACGGCTGGCACCCCGTCCCCCTGAAGCCCGCATCGGATGCCCCCGGCAGCTTCTCCTACCGGTTGGCCCCCGGGAGCCAGGACACATGAAATACCTGTTCGTCGTGTTCAACGCCGCCGCCGTGATCATCGTCGGGTGGGTCGTCGCCGACCTGCCACAGGTGCGCGACGGCGGGGACCGCGGTCTTGCGCGCCCGGAGGCCGGCCTTCCGCAGATCTCCCGGGTCGACGAAACCCGTCGCGAGCGCCTTACCGCCACCGAGCGCTCGCTGGACTCGCTGGCACGCCTCATGGCCCAGCGCCGCCGCGTGGAAACGGACACGCTGCTCGCCACCGCGCGCCGCCCCGAGCCCGAACCGGAGCCGGCACCGCCGGAGGACGGCACCGAGCGTGTCGCCCGGGCACCGCTGCCCGAGCGCAACCTGACACTGCTGCTCGACGGCCAGCGGCGGATGGCCATGGTGGACGGCAGGCTCGTCCAGACCGGCGATGCGCTCCCCGGGGGCGGCACGGTGACCCGGATCGGGACACGCAGCGTCGTGGTACGGGAACGTCGCGGGCGGCGGCAGAAGCTCACGCTGCCCCCGGAGCAGCTGCAGCTGGGGACGCTCCGCCCCGGCGCCGGCGACGGCAACGTGAACTGACCGCAGACTGACGGAATTGGGTGTCCAGGTGAATCGCCAAGCGCTCTACGGTTTCCTCATCGGCATCGCCACCCTCGCGGCGGTGGTGATCTGGTTCTACGCCTTCGTAATGCCGGGTGGCGTACCCGAGCCGCCCGCCGCGAACCTGCCGAGCACGCAGGACACAACGGAGCGCGCCGCGGCGCCGGAGCCCCGGGACCGCGAGCCGGCGGAGACGGCCGAACCCCGGCCCGAAGTGGCTACCGACGAGGCGCCTCCCCTGTTCCAGCAGGAGCGCAAGCCGGCCCCATCCGGGCAGGACGGCAACCAACACACCAACGGGTCGGCCCTCGGAGAGGGAGGCAGGGTCCGCCGCATTCAGCGGGAGCTCGCCAGCATCGCCCAGTCCCCGGGACAGGGATCGCCCCAGCGGGTCGGGGAGCTGCTGGGCCAGCTCCGCAGCACGCTGGGCACCAGCGAGGTGGCCGGCGTCGACCTGAGGCGGCTGGAGGAGACGGTAAAGAACGCGGGGCGAATCCAGTCGCTCGCCAACGAAATGAAGTCCATTGCCGACGACCCCGGCAAGCAGGACCGGCAACGCATCCGGGGAATCCTCGCCGAAATGCGCCGGCTCCAGGGACAGCTTCCCGAGGAAGCCCGGGAGCTGAAGGGTGGCGAATAGCCATGGGGAAGCGGCCCTTGGCAACGGTGGCGGGCTTCACGCTCATCGAGCTGGCCGTGGTGCTGGCGGTGGTGGGCCTGCTGGTGTGGACCGTGAGCAGCAGCTACCTGAATCTCGGCAGCGTCCGCGACCGCCAGGCGGCGGTGCGCCACGGGGCCGAGGTTCGCGACGCGATACGGGCCTTCGCGCTGGCGAACGCCCGTCTGCCATGCCCGGACACCTCCGGCGACGGCCGGGCGGGAGACTGCTCCGGCAACCGGACGCAGACCGGTCGCGTCCCCTACGAGACGCTGCACATGGGGGTACCCGAAGACGCCCGCCGCGCGTTCTACGGGGTCTACCGCAACGGCGATGCGGACGCCGATCTGGCAGTTGCCGGGGACCGCAGCGGGAACGGGCGCCTCGACACGACGGACCTGATCATCGGCCTGGGCAACGCGGCCGACACGCCGGTGAGCACCGACGAGATCTTTCTGACGGGCGACGACGGCACCCAGGGGACGATCGACTGCGCCGGCAACGCCGTGCGCAACGTGGCGTTCTTCCTGGTCGTGCCGCTGACGGACCGCGACGGTGACGGCGGGCGCTTCGACTCCGTCCATACCGGGCCGTGCGCCTATGCACCGGGCACCGGCGCCACCCGTAACCGGGACGACGTCGTCGCCGCGGAGGGGTTCGCGTCGCTCGCCGGCTGGTTGAACGCACGGTAACGGCCCCGGCACGGGCCCGAAAATTCCTTTCCCCGAAAAGTGAGAGTCAATGGGATGAGCATCGCCGGCAAAAGCGCAACGAGGAGTGTCCTGCTAGCGGCCGCGGCCGCCGTGTTGCTGGCCGGGTGTGCCCAGCAGCCCACACGCAGCCTGCAGAACATGGACAAGGTGGATACCAAGACCACCAGGAAGGTCGCCTCGCGCACCGCCAAGCAGTCCCGCAAGCTCCAGGAAGCGATGGACCGGCTGCGGGAGAAGGTCGAAAAACGCTCCGAAGAGCCGGCGATCGAGCCGGTGGAGCCCAAGTTCGACCCGCTGGAGGCGGAGACCGTCTCCCTGAGCCTGTCGGGCGCCCGCATCGGCGAGGCACTGCGGGCACTGAGCGCGAACTCGTCGCTGAACCTGATCATCGACCCCCGGGTCGTCGAGCTCGACCAGCGCGCCACGCTCTCCCTGCGCGAGGTCAGCGTCCGCGAGGCCATCGAGAACATCCTCGATATCTACAACGTGCACGGCGAGGTCCAGGGCAAGACCCTGCGCGTATCGCTGATGCAGGAGAAGCTCTACTCGCTCGACTTCCTCGACACCGCGAGCAGCCTGCAGATGAGCGACGGCGGTAATGTCTTCGGCGCCGGGGCCAGTGCCACCGGCGACGGCGGAGGCGGCTCCGGGGCGCTACAGGGGCACCTCACGCTGAAGGCGAGCGGCGGCGTGACGGAGAGCCCCTACCAGGTGGTCGAGGGCAGCGTGCGCAACATCCTCGGCAACGAACAGGGCAGCGGCGGCGACGACGAGGAGCAGCGTCAGCGTACCGGTAGCCAGCGCTCGACAGTCTCGGTGGACGAGGTCTCCGGGTCCCTCTACGTCAAGGGACGCCCAGAGAAGATCCACGCCGTCGACCGCTACATCACACAGCTCAAGGACACGGTAGGGCGGCAGGTCTTCATCGAGGCCCAGCTCATCGACGTGCGCCTCAGCGACGGCTTCAAGTTCGGCATCGACTGGACCGTGCTGCGGGACAACTTCGGGGGCGTGATCACCGGCGCCGCGACTCAGCTCGGCGGCACCACGGCCAACCTCCCCAACGCCGGCGGGGCCCTGCCGGGGACCTCGCTGACCATCCCGCAGCGGAACGTGACCGACGGTAACGGCAAGTCCCTGGGCGTCGCCTACCGGGACGGCAATTTCGGCGCGATCCTCCAGGCGCTCGACTCCTTCGGCAGCGTCTCCGTGCTCTCGAACCCGAATATCCTCGCCCGCAACGGCACGCCGGCGATGCTGAGCGTGGGCACCACCTCGCGTTTCGTCTCCAGCAGCTCGGTGACCGAGACCGCACCGGGCGGCGGCGCCACCACCACCACCTCGGACGTTGAGACCGATTCGGTGTTCTCCGGCGTCATGGTGGGCGTGGTCCCCTACGTCCGGGATAACGGCTCCGTCGAGCTGCTGGTCCGCCCGATGCAGACGGAGGTGGACGAGCAGAGCCTGCAGCTGGTCGACGTCGGCGGCGAGACCCGGGTCTCCCTGCCGGAGGTCAACCTCAAGGGCCTGACCACCACGCTGCGGCTGAACGACGGCGACGTCGCCCTGATCGGCGGACTCATCGACCAGACCAGCAGCAAGAGCGACGAGGGCGTGCCCGGCGTGTCGTCAGTGCCCCTCGTGGGCCGGCTCTTCGGCACCCGCGAGCGCCTGACGGAGACCCGCGAGCTGGTGGTCGCCCTCCGCGTGCACGTGCTATGAGCCTGATCCACCGCGCGCTCAAGGAGGTCGAGGGGGAGACGGCCCGCGGCCCCCTGCCCCCGGCGGGTTCGACGGCCGGGCCGCGGCGCTGGCCGCGCCGGCTCGCGGGGCTGGCGACCGTCGCCGTTCTCGGTGCAGTGAGCCCGCTGCTGGCGATGCGGCTGCTGGCCCCGGCGCCTGAACCCCCGCGGCCGGCCGCCGCCGAGGCGGTCGTCATACCGTCCGCCCCGGAGACGGGCGTGAACGAGGGGGCCACGGGAGCGGCGTCATCGGCGGCGGACGTCCGGGATCCAGCCCCGTCCCCCGTAACGGCGGCACCGGAGCGGCCGGGGGACGCCCCGGCGGCCATCACGGTGGCGGACACGCGCGAGCCGGCGGAACACGGGCGCACCGATCCGGACGCGGATCGCGGAGAGGTGCAGGAGACGGACCGGCACGGGGCGCCGGCAGACACGGCGGGCACCGCGGCCAACGCCGACAGTGGCCCGCCGCCGGCGGACAACGGCGCCCGGGACGAGGGTACGGACAGGGCATCGAATGACGGCGACGACACACCGTCCGGCGTCGCCGCGGCAGCGAATGACACGCCGGCGACGGGCGGGCAAAAACACGGCACGGAGCCGGTTTCCCCTGACACCGGCGACACCGGCCGGACCGCCTCACCGCCCTCCCCGGCAGCCGGGGCCCGGGAGACGCGTACACCGGACGGCACCACCGCGAACCGGGCGAGCAGCACGCTCACGGGCGGGGCGCTCGAGCACGCCCGTGAACTGTATGCCCGGATGATGCGCCAGATCGCCGCGGGTGACTGGACGGCCGCCGGGGACACCCTCGACGAGGTGGCCACGCTGCTGCCGGCCGGACACGTGCTGCGCCTGCGCATGGAGGGCTGGTTCGCGTTCAGGCACGAGGACTACGACCGGGCCCGGGACCGGTACCGGCAGATCCTCGAGCGCTTCCCCGGGGACGAGGAGGCGGGCATCAACCTCGCCTACATCCACCTGCGCGAGGGCGACAGGGAGCGCGCCCGCGAGGTACTGAAATCGGCGCGCCGGCACTCACCCGACTCGGACGCCCTGGAGCGGGCCGTACGCCGGCTTGGGATGTGACGCGATGGCACAGGCGTTCACCGCACACGCATATCTGGGACTCAGCCGGCATCCGTTTCCACCGACACCGGATCCGGCAGCGTACTACTACACGCACGGCATGGAGCAGGAGCTCGCCGAACTGGCGCACTGTATCGACACCCGCAAGGGCATCATGCTGGTCACCGGCGAGGTGGGCCTGGGCAAGAGCACGCTCCTGCGGCGGCTCCTCGACGCGCACTCCGGCGGCGACATGGCCTTCGCACTGGTGTTCAACACCTTCCTGCAGGGGCCGGAACTGCTGGCGGCGATCTGTGCGGATTTCGGCCTGGAACCCGCCGACAGCGTCTCCGTGAACCTGCAGCGGCTCAACGACTTCCTCATCGCCGAACGGCGGGCGGGACGCAACTGTGTACTGCTCGTCGACGACGCCCAGAACCTGAGCATCACCAGCCTCGAGCTGGTGCGCCTGCTGAGCAATCTCGAGACCGGGCAGGACAAGCTCCTGCAGATCATCCTGTGCGGCCAGCCGGAGCTTGAGCAGACCCTGGAGGCGGACTCGCTGCGCCAGCTCCGCAGCCGCATCGTCAAGCGCCTGCGGCTGGCCCCGCTCACCGCCGCGGAGATCCCCCGGTACGTGGAATTCCGCGTCAATGCCGCCGGTGACGGCGGCCGCCTGGGTCTCGGACCCGGCGCCGCCCGCGCCCTGTTCCAGGCCACCGGGGGGAATCTCCGCAGCCTGCACCTGATCCTCGACCGTTGCCTGTACGGCCTCGTCGGCCGGCAGGGCACCGCCATCGACGCCGGCCTCGTGCGCGAGGCGGCCCGCGAGCTGGGTTACCGCCCCGCTCGCCGCAGACCCCTGCGGTTCGCGGCCGCGGCGGCAGCCACGTTCGCCGTCGCCGCGGCCCTCACCTCGCTTGGCGTACACCAGTCCATCGACGGACCGGGGGCGGCGGGCGACTGGATATCCCCGGTCCTCGCGGCGGTGCACACCCCCTTCGATGACAGCGGACCACCACCGGGCGGCCCCGGGGACGGAAAGATCCGGCTCCTCCCCGTTCCCTCACCGCAGCCGGCGCACGCGGCCGGCGGCGGTATCGACGACCTGGCCACCGCTGTGCGTGAGCGGCGCCCGGCCACCCGCGGTACCGCCGGGGCGACGTGCATGGACACGCTGCGCGCCCGCCACGGCCCGGACGGCGTAAGCCTGCGGCCGCTGCCGCGCCGGCTGGGTCGGGCCATCGCGGGCGACGCCTCGCGCCAGCTGTGCACGCTGAGCGTGCACGACCGGCGCTGGATCGCGATGCCCGTGATGCCGCCGTTGCGTGAGGGCGCACTGGTCCGCCACGTGCAGAAGCAGCTCGTCGACCGGGGCCTGCTCGAGCCGGACGGGGTGGATGGCCTCATGGGCCCGGTCACCCAGGACGCGCTGCAGCGGTTTCAGCGCACCACCGGCATCCCCGGCACCGGGGAGATCGACTCGTTGACCATTCTTGCGCTGCGGGTGCTCGGCGGTGACCGCCGCCAGCGACTCACCCGGAGCGATTGAGGACCGCTTCATCATGCTCGACCACGATCCGCAGGAGAGTCAGCAGCCCGACACCGACGGGCCCCCGGAGGGCACTGCCCCGGTCCGGCTCGGCGAGCTGGTGGTCCGCAAGGGCCTGATCACCGAAGCCGAGCTCGAATTCGTGCTGCAGAAGCAGGGCGTCGAGAACGGGCGCCTCGGCAACCTCCTGGTCGCCCACGGGCTCGCGACCCAGAAGGACATCGCGCGCGTGCTCGCCGAACAGCAGAGCCATCCGGCGGAGTTCGCCGACATGGACACGCTGCCGGAGCCCCACCCGGAGGCAACCCAGCCCTTCAACCAGGCGCTGTGCCTCTCCCGGGGGTTCCTGCCGCTGGCCCTGGAGGGCGAGACGCTGACGGTGGTGCTCGGCGACGGCAGCCCCGAAGAGATCGCCGATCTCGTACGCCGGCGTACCGGCTGGCGGGTACGCTTCCTCCAGGGGGAGTTCGCCCGGGTGGCCCGCGCGGTGCGGCAGCACTTCTACTTTGCCGACAATCCGCCCGAGCACGTGATCCAGCGCGAGATCCGGATGCTCGAGCGCGATGTGGACCGGGTCTACAGCCCGGAGCGCCTGCTCGAATACATCCTCACCCTGGCGGTGCGGGAGCGTGCCACCGACGTGCACATCACCCCCGCGGAGAACAGCCGCCACGTCCTTTTTCGCGTGGACGGCGTCCTGCGGCCCATGTTCGGCCTGTCGGTGGTGCTCGACCGGCTGAACAGCTACATCAAGCTGTGCGCGGAGATGGACGTCGCCGAACAGCGCCTGCCGCAGGACGGCAGCTTCAACCGCGTGGTGCTGGACCAGCCCTTCACCCTGCGCGTGTCCACGCTCATCACCGAACACGGCGAGCGCATGGTGCTGCGCCTGCTCCCGGAGCGCAGCGACCTCGACAAGCTCCAGGACCTGGGCTTCATCGGCGAGGACGTGGACGAGCTCTCCGAGCTGTTCTCCCGGCCCCACGGCCTGGTGCTGCTCACCGGGCCCACGGGCTCGGGCAAGAGCACCACGCTGCACGCGGCCCTGCGCATGCAGCCACTGATCGAGCGCAACGTCCTCACCGTGGAGGACCCGGTGGAATACCGCGTCCCCGCCGTGTGCCAGACGGAGGTCAACCAGCGCTCCGGCTACGGCTTCTCCAACGCACTGCGCTACTTCCTCCGTCACGACCCCGACGTGATCCTGGTGGGCGAGATCCGCGACGACGAGACCGCGCGCGCCGCCATCGACGCCTCCTCCACCGGACACCTGGTGCTCTCCACGCTGCACGTCGGCAGCATCTTCGGCGTCGTCCCGCGCCTGAAGCTCCTCGGGGTCGACGTGGAGACCATCGCCGAGAACCTGGTCGGCGTGATCAACCAGCGCCTCGTGCGCCGGATCTGCCCCATGTGCCGGGTCGCGATCGGACCCACGACGGCCCAGCGCGAGTGGCTCGGGCTGGAGACGGACCAGCCCGTGTACGAGGGCGCCGGCTGCCGTCACTGCCGCGGGACCGGCTACCTCGGGCGGGTACCGGTCTACGAGATGCTGCTCCCGGACCGGGACGTCGCCGACGCCATCGCCGTGGACAGCTCCCGCGGCGAGCTCCGGCACATCTCCCAGGCCAGCGGCATGCGGCCCATCGGCGTGCTCGCGCGCCAGCGGGTCACCGACGGCGAGACCACCGTCGACGAGATCAACCGCGCCATCGGGAGGAACCTGTCTTGACGGCGCTCAGGACCTATTACTATCGCGTGCTCATGCCCCACGGGGCGCTCCGGACGGGCTTCTACCGGATCGCGGTGGAGCAGGACTTCTCCGCACGGTTGCGCCTCGAGCAGGAGTTCGACGGCACGGTGGTCAGCCTGTGGCCGCTGCCCCGCCCCGTCACCGCCGCCTGTGACGGTCTCCGGCGCATGATCCACCGCGGGATCCGCGCCGAGGACCTCGCCGGCTTCCTCCGCGACATGGGCATCATGCTCCGCGCCGGCGTGCCGGCGCTGGACGCCCTGCGCACCATCATCGGCGAGGGCGAGACCACCGGCACCAGGGGGATCACCCGCATCGCGCGGCAGATGCACGACGACCTGGACGCGGGCGTGTCGGTCAGCGAGGCGTTCGCCCGGCGCCCGGACGTCTTCCCGGAGACCGTCCGGAACCTCGTCGCCATCGGCGACCAGTCGGGCAACCTCGACCGCATGCTCATCGAGGGCGCGGAACACACCGAGCGGATGGTGAACATCCGGCGCGACGTCCGCACCGCGCTCATCTACCCGATCTTCGTATTCGCCTCGATCATCGCCGTCGCGGCGTTCTGGATCACCTACGTCGTCCCCACCATGGGCGACCTCTTCGAGCAGCTGAACGCCGAGATGCCGGCGATCACCAGAAACCTCATCGCCTTCTCGGACCTGGTCGCCGGTAACGCCCTCGCGGTGATCCTGGTACTGGCGGCGCTGATAGCGGGCATCACCTGGGCGGTGCGCAACCACGAGCCCACACGCCATGCGATGCACACCCTCGCGCACCGGCTGCCGGTGACCCGCGTGCTGGCGACCTCCTCCGGGATGGCGGCGATCAGCGAGCACCTGGCGATCCTGGTGCGCTCGGGGCTGGACATCGTCACCAGCCTGGACGTGCTCACCCGCGCGACCGGCGACCTCTACTACCGCCGGCGACTCGCCCGGGTGCGTGAGGCGGTCACCCGCGGCGAGGGCGTGGCGTCCTCCATGCGCGCGGTGGGCGGCTTCCCCGCGATGGCGGTCCGCATGATCGCCGTCGGCGAGGACAGCGGCTCGATCGACGAGCAGCTCGACCACCTCTCGGCGGAGTACCGCAAGCGCCTGGACGTGGTCATCGCCTCGCTCTCCGAGATCATCAAGCCCGCGATCATCCTGGTCGCCGGCGCGCTGTTCTTCGTACTGGTGCTGGCGCTGCTCATCCCGATCTACGACCTCATCCGCCAGGCCATGCAGATCTCCGCGGGAGGCGTGTGACCGTGTTCCCCCGTGCGCTCCCCGACATGAAACGCCAGCACGGGCTCGGGCTCGTCGAGACCCTGCTCATCACCCTGCTGGTGGGCGGCGCCCTCGTGGCCGGCACGCTGTGGCTGCAGATCCACACCGCGAGCGGGCAGGCCCGGGAGCAGGCCGATATCCTCCGGCAGGCCGACCGGGCGCTGCTCGGCTTCGCCACGGCCCACTACCGCCTGCCCTGTCCCGACACCGACGGCGACGGCCTCGAGGACTGCAGCGGCGGCGCCATCAAGGGTGCGCTGCCCTGGCGCGACCTCGGGGTCGAGGATCCGGCCCTGCGCGCGCGCATCCGCCAGCTGGCGTACATGGTCGACCGCACCGGCGCGGACCTGGCCAGCGCCGCGAACCGTTTCGATCCCGGCTCCGTCGGGACCGCGGAGTTCCGGACCGTGGACGACGACGGCCTCGTCGGCCACGACGGCGGCGACAACGAGTTCCGCGTGTTCGACAACGTCGGCACCCCGGACCTCTGCCTGGGGATCAGCCGGGCCGCCAACGCGTCCGCACCGACGGTCGGCGGCGCCGGCGGCTCGCCCGTGGCCTATGCCATCGCCCACCCTGGCAGCCGGGACATGGACGGCAGCGGCGGGCTGTTCGACGGGGAGAACGCCGCCGCCGGCCCGGTCATGGCCGACCCCGGGCGCGCCGCCGGCAGCGGCTACGACGACCGGGTCGTGCAGCGCAGCCACGGCCGCCTCTCGGAGGCGCTGAACTGCAGCAGCCTGATCCTCTCCCTAGAGGGGCTGTCGCTGGGCGTCTCCGCCGTGGACGAGGTCCATTCCCAACAGGAATGGCTCATCGGGAGCTCCAGCGTCGCCGCCGCAGTGAACGCGGTGAAGATGGCCATCGCCGGGACCAAGGCGGTGATCGCCGGCGGCACCCTCGGCACATCCATCACCGAGCTGTCCGCGGCATCGGCCGCGCTGAGCGCCGCCATCAGCACCTGCGTGGTCATCGTCGGCTGCGCCGAGATACCGCACGCGGCGGCGTGGACCGCTGCGGCCGGGGTGGCGGTGGGCGCGAGCTCGGCGGCGATCATCGCCAACGTCGCCGCCTACGGCCTCAACCTCGGGGCTCTGATCACGAACCTGACCGTCGCCGTGCAGATGGGCGTGGAACTCGACGAAGTGGACACCGGTCTCGGCAACGGTGGCGGCATCGACATTGACAGCCTGGTCGGCCTGGACGAGGTGAACGACCAGCTGATCGAGGCCCGTGACCAGGCCCAGGACGAGCTCGACGAACGCGAGGAGGAGCTCGACGAGGCCTTCGACGAGCGCCAGGACGCCTGCCGCTGCGGCGACGCCGGGCAGTGCCGCAATTACTACGACAACTGGGGCTGGGGCCTGGACGCGTTCCTCGACGACGAGATGCGCTCGATCATGAACGAGGTCAGCAACAAGGCCGACGACACCGATGCGGACGTCGACCTGGTCGACGAGCTGCGCGGCGATGCCGCGGACAACCTCGAGGCGCAGCAGGCACTCGAGCAGGCGATCGACGACCGCGACCGTGCCGAACGCGACGAGGACTTCGGCGACGACGCCGGCGGGGCCGACGACGCCCTCGGCTCGGCGCGCGACGAGGTCGAAGCCGAGCTGGAGAGCCGCATCGACGAGGTCAACGAGCGGATCGACGGGCTCCCCGGGGACCCGGCGGACACCGAGGAGGGCCAGCGCCTGCTCGAGGAGCGGCAGACGCTGCAGGAGACCCTCGACGACCTCGGCAGCACCACCTCCGGGCAGTCCAGCGACGAGCAGCTGGAGAGCATAGAGAGCTCCATCGACGACATCGACGCCGAGATCGCGAATGTCGAGTGCCTGCTCGGCGAGCGCGACGACGCAAGCTGCACGAACGGGGAAACGGTCGACGACCCGGACCGGCGCCAGCAGCTCAACAACCGCCTCGACGAGCTCGAGGAGAGCCGGCGCTCGCTGTTCGAGCAGAAGATAAGGATCGACCCGGACATCGACGAGCTCGAGGCGCGCATCGACCAGGCGGAGTCCGAAACCGAGCGCACGAAGGAGGCGTTCGAGGACCAGCGCCAGGAGGTGATCGACGCGGCACAGGGCACCTACGAGGAAGAGGTCGAGGTCTGCGAGACCAACGCGGACGGCGAGCAGGAATGCCACACGGAGACGAAGACGCGCACCGTCGACAGGACTGACGAGATGGAGGACGCGATCGACGACTATTTCCAGGCCAAGGCCGAGCGACCCGGAGACCAGCCGGACGATGCCGACTCCGATTTCGAGGCGTGCTTCATCGCCGACCGCGAATGGCGCCTCGCCCGCGACGGCGTGGAGAACGCCCGCGAATCGCGGGACCAGGCCCAGCGCGCACTGGACGAGTTCAGCGACCCCTCGACCGAGGAGCCGTCCGGCGAGCCGCCGGTACTCTGGGACCGGACCGGGGAGATCCTCGAGCGCTCCGACGAGAAGGGGGGCAGCCTATGACACGCGTGACACCGGCGCGCGGCTTCTCCCTGATCGAGCTCGCGGTCGTGCTGGTAGTGCTCGGCACGATCGCCGTCGCCGCCTGGCGGCTGGTGCCGCTGGCGCTCGAGGCCAGCACCGGCGGCGACCGCGCCGCCTCCCGGCTCGCGGGGCTGCAGAGCGCCGTGGAAGGGTTCGTCCTGCGCCGTCACCGCCTGCCGTGCCCGGACAGCGACGGCGACGGCGCCGAGGACTGCGGCGGGGACGCCATCGGCCGCGTCCCGTGGCAGAGCCTGGGCGTCGACCCACCGGACGCACCGGTGCGCTACGGCGCCGACACCGGGGGCAGCGACCTCACGGCGCTGCCCGCCGCCACCGCTTACACCCCGGAGCTGCCCCGCACCCACGATGACCCGGTCAACGGGCTCGACTTCTGCCGCAACCTGCTCGACCGGGCCCCGGACAGCGGCCTGACCATCGGCGCCCACGACACGGTCGCCGCCTATGCCCTCGCACACCCGGGGGACGACGGCCGGTACCAGGGACTCAACGCCGCCGCCGGCTTCGAGCTGCCCGGACAGCGCCGCGACGGCGACAACGACGACCGTGTGATCGCCGTGGGACCCGCGGAGCTGGCCGGAAAGCTCGGCTGCACGCGGCGGCTCGCGCGCTCGAACATCGCCGCCCGGGCGGCCTTTGCCGCCTACGATCTCGACCGGGTGGCGGGATACGAGGGACACAACAAGGCCGGCAGCGCGCCGGTACGCATCGACGCCGGCATGTACCTGCGTTTCCGCGACCTCGCCCTGCACGTACGCCGGGGCAACGAGATCATGGCCGGTGTGCGGGTCGCCATCGCCGGCGTCAGTCTCGCCAACGCCATCGGCACCTCCGCCAGCGCCATCGCCCTGGCCGCCACCAGCAAGGGCTCGCTGTCGGCACCCATCGCCGCCGCGGTGGTCGGCATCGGTGCGGCCGCCGCCCAGGTCGCGGCCGCCTCCGTCCAGGTGGGCCTAGCCGTGGACAAGGTGGCCACCGCGGAGGAGAACATCTGCAACGCCATCCGCTTCGCCGAGCAGGTCAAGTTCGAGGACGCCGCGGCCGACCCGGACGACCCGCGCCGGGGCCGGGAGCTGATCGCGCGGATCGGCCTCGGCGGCGTGGCCAGCTGCAACGGGATCGGCTTCGACGATGCCGGTGACGCCCGGCACCGCTTCGAATCCGCAGTCAACGAGGACAGCGGAGGTCTGCTGCCATGAGCGCACGACGCCGAATCGCCGGCTTCTCGCTGCTCGAGGTCAGCGTGGTCCTGGCCGTGCTCGGTCTTCTCGCGGTGGGCTTCACCGCATACTGGGCGTCAGCTGAGCGCGCCTCGGTGGCCCGGGCCCAGCAACAGCTCATGGTCCGCGCCGAGCGGGCCCTGGTGGGCTTCATCTACGAGACCGGGCGGCTGCCGTGCCCCGCCCCGGACCATGACGGCCGCGAGGCCTGTGGCGACCCGGCCCAGAAGGGCCTGCTGCCGTGGCGGACCCTGGGCCTGCCGACGCGCGCCGCCGGCGAGCTGCGCTACGGGGTCTACCGCAACCCCGACCAGGACCTGGATCTGGCGCGCGCCGCCGACCGGTTCAATCCGCTGCTCACGGACGCGGAAGGCACCCCCAGCGAGCCGCCCCTCGGCAACGCGAACATGCTCGATCTGTGCTTCGCCCTCGACCGCGCCGCCGCCGGCGACACGGACCCCGCGCTGCTGCACACCAGCACCGGGGGGACGGACACCAATGCCGCCTACGCCATCGCCGCTCCCGGGCTGTCCGACGACGACGGCGACGGCAGCCGCTTCGACGGCCGTCAGGCGAGCGGCGAGCCGGTCTTCGACGCGCCGAGTCGCGGCGCCTCGGCGGTCAACGACGACCGCGTGGCCACCGCGTCGTTCGACGGTCTCGCCGGTTACTTCGACTGCGCCGAGGCCCTCGCAGCCATCGGGCACACGCATTTCAACGCGGCCAACAGCGCCCGGATGATGGCAATCACCTCCGCCGAATACCTCGAGCTGCTGCGCCTGCAGCTGCGCCAGGCCGAGGCCTCCACGGTCTCCGCCTCCGCCGGGGTCGCGGCCGCGGCCGGGGGGCTCGCGAGCGGCACCGCGGACACCGCGCTGGCCATCGCCCAGACGATCGGGTCATACGGCACCCTGTCGCCGATCATCGCGGCGGGTGTGGCGTCGGTGGTCACCAACACGTCGGCGACCGTTACCGCCGCCGCCGGGCTCGGCGCGGCGATTGCCGGTGTCGTCGAGGCCGAGAGGCGGGTCGAGCGCGCGGAGAAGCTGGTCCCGGACGCCGTCGACCTGGCCGAGTCCATCCGCGACAACGCCCTTGACGCCGACGCGCGCGGCTTCTGAGCGATGGCCACCGTCATGCCCTCTTACCCAGGCACCGAGGCAAGCACCGTGAACACAGCCAACCACCGGACCCGGACGCCCGGCGCAGCCGCCCCTGGCGGTACCGCCGCCGGCTTCACGCTGCTCGAGCTCGCGATCGTGCTCGCGGTGATCGGGCTGATCATCAGCGCGGTGACCGTGGGTCGCGATCTGTATCGCAACGCGCAGTACCAGCGCATCTCCAGCACGTTCGTGCAGGGCTGGCAGATCGCCTACGACACCTACACGGCCAATACCGGCGTGGTCCCGGGCGACGCCCCCTCCGACCCCGGCGGCGAGATCAACGGCGACGGCTCGGCACTGTGCAACGGCACGGACGATGCCCTGCTCAACACCTTCCTCGCCGCCGGCGTGGAGCTGCCGGAAGGCCGTGCGGAGGGACAGAACGACCGCTACGTCTACCAGGACAGCAACGGCAATCCCCAGGAGGTGCAGGTCTGCTTCCGGACGGTGGAGTGGGCCGTGCCCGGCTCCTCCGTGGACAACTACGTGACCCGGGAGCGCAACGTGATGGTGATCCGCGACCTCACCCCCTCCCTCGCGCGGCATCTCGACGCCGGGATCGACGGCAAGGCGGATGCCCGCTTCGGCCGGTTCCGCGAGGACAGCGAGGCGGACTCGACGGGCACAACGGGCGTGGCGTGGAGCGTCGATGACCGCATGGCCTACGGCGACAGCACCGCGACTGCGGAGGACGAGGACCAGGTCACCGTCGTCACCGCCTATTACCGCATGAACCGCTGACGGCGACGCCGGCACCGCCCGCCGCGGACGTTAGCCCCTCGGCTGGCGTCGGTAACGCGCCAGGGTCAGCCCCTGCATGTCGATCTCCGGGTCCCGGCCGATGACGCAGTCCGCCACCACCCGGCCGGCGCCGGCGGCGAAGGTCCAGCCGAGATGCCCCGGACCGACGTTGAGGAACAGCCCCGGCACGCCGCTGTCACCGAGGATCGGCGGGCCGTCCTTGGTCATCGGGCGCAGGCACGCCCACGGCTCGGCGGCGCTGCGCTCGACCCGCGAGGCGTAGGCGGGGAAGTTCGACAGCGCCTGGCGCACCACGATCTCCACCCGGCGCTCGCGCACCGAGCGGTCCATGCCCGCGAACTCCGCGGTGCCGGCCACGCGCAGGCGCTCGCCGAGGCGGGTGATCACCACCTTGTTGCCCTCGTCGATGATCGGTACCCGCGGCGCGCCGGCGTCGCCGTCCACCGGCAGGGTGGCGGAGTAGCCCTTGACCGGGCGGATGGGCAGGTTGACGCCCAGCGGCCGGACGTGTGCCGGCGCGTCCACGCCGGAGGCGAGGACGTAGGCATCCGCGGTAAGGGTGTCCCGGTCGGTAACCACCCCGGCGATACCGTCGGCACCGCCGTCGATGCGCTGCACCGATTCACCGAGGCGCAGCTCCGCGCCCTGCCCTCGCAGCCACTCGCCGAGGCCCTCGACGAAGCGCCGGGCGTCGCCGGACTCGTCGTCGGGATAGTGGATGCCGCCGACGATATCGCCGGCCACGTCGGCCAGCGTCGGCTCCACACCGATCACCTCGTCGGTGCCGAGACGCTCGAAGCGCACGCCCAGCGACTCGGTGAGCGCGGAACCGGCCAGGGCGTGCTCGTACTCGCGCCGGTCGCGGAAGATCTTGAGGATCCCGCGGTGGTCGGCGTCGTACTCCAGCCCCGTGGCCTCGCGGATGCCGGCCATGAGCCGCTGGCTGTAGACGGCGAGCCGCGTGTTCACCCGGGTGTTGCGCTCGTGGTGATGGGTACGGCTGTAGCGCAGGAAGCCGAGGCCCCAGCCGATGAGGTTGGGTATCTGGCCGGGGCGCAGCAGCAGCGGGGACTCCTCGCGGCCGATCCACTGCAGGAACTGGCGGATGGCCTCCGGGGTGTTCCAGGGCTCCGTGTGGCTGGCGTGGAGCATGCCGCCGTTGGAATGGCTGCCCTCGGCCGCCAGCTCGGGCTGGCGCTCCACCAGCGTCACCCGGTGCCCGGCCTCGACCAGGTAATACGCCGTGGACACCCCCATCAAACCGCCACCGATAACCAGTACGTGCACTGTGCTTCTCCTGCTCGCACGATATCGCCCGCCGGCGCGGCCGGCCCCGTTTCCCGCGTTTGGGCGGTCCACTCATCTTCTCAGAGGTGATGCCGTGCGTCAGCCGCTGCGTGCGGCGATGCGGAAGGGCGCGGGTGCACGGCGCACGCGATGGGCGGTAGCCTGATAACTTGTCAGACAACATCAATTTAAATAGGCTTTACGCCATCAATAATCTGACAACTATCTCCGTGGAGCGAGAGCGGGCCGTGATTCCCCCGACCCTCAAGGCATTTGCATCGGCGCTTACCGACGGCGGCTTCGAAGGGGATGTCAGCGACGACATCGCCGACCGGATCGCACTGTCGACGGACAACAGCGTCTACCAGGTGATGCCGTCGCTGGTGATCGCGCCACGTCACCGGGGCGACTGCGAACGCCTGATGGCGCTGGCCGCGGAGGAACGCTTCGCCACGGTGCGCTTCGCCCCCCGCGGCGGCGGCACGGGGACCAACGGCCAGTCCCTGAGCGACCAGGTGCTCGTGGACACCAGCCGGTACATGAACCGGATCCTGGAGATCGACCCGGAGGCCGGGCGCGTGCGCGTCGAGCCCGGCGTGGTCCTCGGCCAGCTCAACCGCGCCCTCGCGCCCTACGGGCTGTTCTTCCCCCCGCACACCTCGACCGCCAGCCGCGCCACGGTCGGCGGCATGGTTGGTACCGACGCCTGCGGCAAGGGCTCGCGGCGCTACGGCCGTACCGGGGACTACGTCCTCGGCGCCTCGCTGGCGCTGCCCGACGGCCGGCGCTACGAGTTCCAGCGCTACACCGCCGCCGAGGCCAGCGCTGCCGAGAACGCCGGCACCCGCGCGGCGAGCGCGCTGCGCGCCATTGTCTGCCCGCACCGGGAGGCGATCCGCGACCGGTTCCCGGCGATGAGCCGCTCGCTCACCGGCTACAACCTCCGCGACGCCTTCCCGGAGGACGGTACGGTGGACCCGGCCCGGCTGATCGCCGGCGCGGAGGGCACCCTCGGGCTGGTGACCGAGCTGAGCCTGCGGGTGATCCCCGCACCCCGGCACCAGGCGCTGGTGGTGGTGCGCTACCACGATTTCGACGACGCCCTCGCCGACGCCCACCGGCTGCTCGAGGCCGAGCCCTCGGCGGTGGAGACCCTGGACCAGCGCATCTTCGAGCTGGCCCGCGCGGACGGCGACTGGCCGGCGGTGCGGGAGGCGCTCGCCGGTGACCGCGCCGACGACGCGCCGCCGCTGGTGACCAATTTCATCGAGTTCCGCGACAGCGACCCGGCCGGGGTGGAGGCCGCGGTCGAGCGTCTGCGCACGGCGCTGCAACGGCGCGACGACCACGCGGGCTTCCACGTCACCGACGACGGCGGCCTGATCGCCCGGCTCTGGGGGGTCCGCGCCAAGGGCGTCGGGCTGCTCGGGCGCACGCCGGGCCGGCGCAAGCCGGTGCCCTTCGTCGAGGACACCGTGGTCCCGCCGGAGCACCTGGCGGACTACATCCGCGAGTTCCGCGCGTTGCTCGACCGTCACGGCGTGGACTACGGCATGTTCGGCCACGTCGACGTCGGCTGCCTGCACGTGCGCCCGGCGCTGGACATGACCGACCCGGAGGACGCGAAGCGCCTGCGCGCGATCAGCGACGAGGTCGTCGAGCTGGTGGGCCGCTACCACGGTCTGCTCTGGGGCGAGCACGGCAAGGGCGTGCGCGGCGAGTACACCCGCACCTTCTTCGGCGACGAGCTCTACGGCGTGCTCGCCGCCGTGAAGCGCTTCTTCGACCCGGACAACCGCATGAATCCAGGCAAGATCGTCGCCCCCGACGCGGCCCCGGAGGGCGTGTGGCGCATCGACGGCGTGCCCATGCGCGGCGAACACGAGCGCAGCGTCCCGACCGCGGTCCGCGACGAGTGGACCAAGGCGTTCGAGTGCAACGGCAACGGCGTGTGCTTCGACTGGGACGTCGCCCAGGTCATCTGCCCCAGCTACAAGGCCACGCGCGAGCGCGTGCACTCGCCCAAGGGCCGGGCGACGCTGCTGCGGGAATGGCTGCGCCGCCGCGAGACCGGCGACGGCGGTACCGACGAGATCGCCGAGGCCACCTACGAGGCCATGAACGGGTGCCTCGGCTGCCGCGCCTGCGCCACCCAGTGCCCCATCCACGTGAACATCCCCGAGATGCGCTCACGCTTCCTGGAGGCGTATCACCGGGATCACCGCCGCCCGGCGCGGGATTACCTCCTCGGCGCCATGGAGCACCTGATGCCGTTGATGGCCGCCGTGCCGCGACTTACCAACGGCGTGCTCCACGGCGCCGCCGGCCGCGCCCTGGCCGGCCGCCTCGGCCTGCAGGCACTGCCCCGCCTGCCCGGGCGCCGGTCCCGGCCGCGGATCGAGGGCGTCCACTGGCCGCGGCGCCAGGGCGAGGCGCTGGCTGCGCTCGCCGCCGGCGGGCCCGCGGTGGCGCTGCTGGCGGACGCCTTCTCGCGCTACCTGGACCCCCGGGTGCTGGAAGCGGCGGTCCGGGTCATCGCGGCAAGCGGCCACCGCGTCGTCGTCCTGCCCTACGTGCCGTCGGGCAAGGCCCTGCACGTGCAGGGCTTCATGAAGCGCTTCCGGGACCGCGCCCGGCACAATCAGCAGCTCCTGGCCCGGGCGGCGGAGACCGGCGCGACCCTCGTCGGCATCGAGCCGAGCGTGGTCGTGGCGGTGAACGAGGACTACCCCGCCGGCGGCCCCCGCGTACACCAGCTCGCGGCCTGGCTCGCCGGGCACGCGCCGCCGGGCGGCGCCAGCAGCGAGCCAGGCTACCGCCTGGCCCTGCACTGCACCGAGCAGACCGCGGAGCCGGCGAGTGCGGGCCACTGGCGCCAGGCCTTCGAGGCCATGGGCATCGCGGTGGAACCGGTGGCCACCGGCTGCTGCGGCATGGCCGGGACCTACGGCCACCTCGCCGAGCACGCGGACACCAGCCGGTGGCTGTTCGAGGAAAGCTGGCGGCCCCACCTGGCGGCGGACGACCCGCGGGCGCTGCTCGCCACGGGCTATTCCTGCCGCTGTCAGACGCAGCGGCTCGCCGGCACCCGCCCGCCCCACCCGGTGGAGATCATGGCGGCCCGGTTATCCTAGACCGGGCCGCGGTTAACCAGCGAAGAGGAGAGCCTCCATGACTACCCGATCCCAACGCACCCGCCGCCTGCTGAGCGGCCTCGTCGCCGCCGCCGTGATCGGCGTCTCCGGCATCGGTCACGCCGCTACCACCATCCGCCTGGGCTGGACCACCGCGGACAGCGAGGTCGACCCCTACGCCATCGCCGCCCACTACTTCGCCGAGGAGCTGGAGTCCGCGGCACCGGGCGAGTTCGACGTCAAGTTCTTCCCCAACCACCAGCTCGGCAACGACACCGAAATGCTCCAGGGCATGCAGCTCGGCACCCTGGACGCCGGCGTGATCACCGGCACCCAGGTGGGCACGCTGGAGCCGGCCTTCCAGCTCAACGACCTGCCCTTCCTCTACGCCAACGCCGGCCAGGCCCACAAGGTGCTCGACGGCGAGGTCGGCCAGGAGATGCTCTCGCGCCTCGAATCCCAGGGCATCGTCGGTCTGGGCTTCCCGGAGGCGGGCTTCCGTAACGCGATCAACAACGTGCGCCCGATCCGCAAGCCCTCGGACTTCAAGGGCGTGAAGCTGCGCGTGCAGCCCAGCGACCTGTTCATCGCGAGCTTCCGCGCGATCGGGGCCAACCCGGTGCCGATGGCCTGGAGCGACGTGTTCACCGCGGTACAGCAGGGCACCGTCGACGGTCTCGAGATCCCGCTGGCGGTGATCTACGCCAACAAGTACCCGGAAGTCACCGAGTACCTGTCGCTGACCCGTCACACCTACAACGCCCTGGCGCTGCTGATGTCCAAGCAGACCTTCGACAGCCTCTCCGCGACGCAGCAGAAGACGGTGCGCAAGGCCGCCCGGCGCGCCATCGAGCGCCAGCGCGAGACCGTGGCCTCCAACAACGACGAGATCCTGGCCAAGATCCGCGAGGCGGGCATGAAGGTGAACGAGGTCGACGACGTCGCCGCCTTCCGCGAGAAGGTCACTGGCGTGTACGACGAGTACCGCGAGAAGATCGGCCCGGCGCTGCTCGACAAGGCGCTGGATCAGGTCTCGGAGTAGTCCACGACGGCCCCGGCCGCGCGCCGGGGCCGCCCTGTCCGGAAAGGCATCCCCATGTACCGTTATCTGGATGGCCTGGGCCGGTGGCTGGCCGCCGCCTCCTCCGCACTGGGGGCGGCGACGGCGCTGGTGATGATCGGCAGCCTCCTGCTCGGCGTCTTCTACCGCTACGTGCTCGGCGACTCGCTGGTCTGGAGCGGCGAGGTCGCGCTGCTGGCGTTCACCTGGACGGTGTTCCTGTTCGCAAGCGCACTGGTCCGCGACATGGCCCACGTGCGCGTGACCCTGCTGGTCGAGTCCCTGCCCGGGCCCGCCTCGGAGGTGCTGGAGCGGCTGATCGTGCTGCTCGTGCTCACCTTCGGGCTGATCATGCTCTGGACGGGATGGAACTTCGCGCTTTTCACCGCGAACCAGGTCTCGCCGGCCATGCGCTACCCGCTGTGGCTGCGCAACGCGGCGATGCCCGTCGGCGGGGCGCTGATCGCCTTCCACGCGGCGGTACTGCTGCTGCGCCCGACACCCATTCGCAGCATGGAGGGTAACGGCAATGGGTGAGATCGGTATGGTACTGATCGTCGGGCTGTTCGTACTGCTGCTGCTCGGCGTCCCCATCGCATTCACGCTCGGGCTGCTCACCGCGGTGGGCATCTGGATGGCGGACCTCAATCCGCTGATCCTCGCCCAGCGGCTCATCGCCGGGAGCACCGTCACCAGTCTCCTGGCCATTCCCGGATTCATCCTCGCCGGCGAGCTGATGAGCGCCGGCGGGCTCTCGCGGCGGCTCGTACGGGTCGCGGCGACGCTGTTCGGCCACCTCCCCGGCGGGCTGTCGATGTCCACGGTGGCGGCCGGCACCTTCTTCGGCGCGATCTCCGGCTCGGCGCCGGCGACCACCGCCGCGGTGGGCTCGATCATGGTCGACGAGCTGGAGGAGCGCGGCTACCAGCGCGGCTACGCCGCGGCGCTCGCCACCGCCGTCGGTCCCCTCGGGCAGATGATTCCGCCCTCCATCCCCATGGTGATCTGGGGCGTACTCGCCGAGGAGTCCATCGCCAAGCTCTTCCTCGCGGGCGTCATCCCCGGGCTCCTCGCCGCCGGGGGCTTCTGCCTGGTGAGCGTGATCTACGCCCGCCGCCGCGGCATCACCCTGGAGCGGCGCGCCACCGGCCGGGAGATCCTCACCGCGCTGCGCGAGGGCTTCTGGGCACTGATGGCGCCGGTGGTCATCCTCGGCGGCATCTACGGCGGCGTGTTCACGCCCACCGAGGCCGCCATGGTGGGGGCGCTCTACAGCGCGGTGGTGGGCCTGTTCCTCTACCGCGACCTCCACTGGCGCAGCGTCCCGGCGATCCTGATGCGCTCCATGCGCACCACCGCGGTGATCATGTTCATCATCGCCGTCGCCTATGGCTTCGCCTGGGTCGTGGCCAGCGAGCAGATCCCGGCCCATGTCACCGAGGGGCTGCTGGCGATCACCTCCAACCCGATCCTACTGCTGCTGATGCTCAACGTCATGCTGCTGGTGCTCGGCGCGGTGATGGACAACGTCTCCGCGATGGTGATCCTCAGCGGCGTGCTCATCGGGGTGGGCCAGCAGATCGGGCTCGACCCGATTCAGCTGGGCGCGATGGTGGTGATCAACTTCGCCGTCGGCATGGTCACCCCGCCGGTGGGCTACTCGATCTTCGTCGCCTCCAGCATCAGCGGCCTGCGCATCGAGACGGTGGCACGCTACCTCTGGCCGTTCCTGCTGGTGCTCATCACCGTCGTGGGCCTGATCGCCTACGTCCCGGCGGTCACCCTGTGGCTGCCGGGCCTGCTCGGCTAGGATGCCCGGGTCCCGGCGCCCGAACGCGCCGGGACCCGGTACGGATATCCAGGAGGGAGACATGACCCGAGCGAACCGCCGGCTTCCCGGCGAGGTGGCCAGCGTGCTCGAGCGCGAGATCCGCGACGGCCGCCACCAGCCCGGCGGGCGGATGCCCACGGAGGCGGCGCTGGCGACGCGCTTCGAGGTGAGCCGCGCGGCCGTGCGCGAGGCCATCGCGGAGCTTCGCCGCGCCCGGCTGGTGAAGACCCACCAGGGCCGCGGGACCTTCGTCGCCGAGACCCTGCCGGAGAAACCGGTATTCTCGCTGTCCAGCGACAGCCTCGACCCGGTGGAGCTGCGCCACGTCTATGAGATCCGCCGCGAGGTGGAGGCCGGCGCGGCGGCTTTGGCGGCGGGCAACGCTGACGAGGCGGCCATCGCCGCCATGCGCGAGGCGTTCGCGGCACTGGAGCGCTCGGTGCACGAGGACCGCCCCGGCGCCCGTCACGACCTGGCCTTTCACCGGGCCATCGCGGAGGCCACGGGCAACCGCTTTTTCCCCGAGTTCCTCTCGTTCTTTTACCCGCGGGTGATGGAGTCCATCACCGCCGCCCGCTCCAACACCGCCCGTATCTCCGGCCGGGCCCAGGCGGTGCAGGCCGAGCACCGTGCGATCCTCGACGCCATTCTCGCCCGCGAACCGGAGGAGGCACGGGCGGCGATGCGCGTACACCTGACCAACGCCATGCGCCGGCTGGGCCTCGCCCGCACCGACGCCAGGGAGACGCAGATATGACCACACCCCCCGACATCCCCGGACCGGACCCGGCCCCGCATGCACCGGCCACGCCGCTGCCGGCGGGGGCCTGCGACACCCACGCGCACCTCTTCGGGCCCCAGGCGGACTACCCCTACCAGACCCCGCGGGGCTACACCCCGCCGGACGCGGACGAGACCGCCTACCGCCGGCTGCTGACCACCCTCGGCTTCCAGCGGGCGGTGCTCGTGCAGCCGAGTGTCTATGGCACCGACAACCGCCGCATGCTCGACACCCTGGCGGCGGCCGGTGGCGCCGGCGACCCCATCGAGTGGCGCGGCATCGCGGTGGTCGACCGGGACGTGGACGATGCGAGCCTGGAGCGCATGCACACGCTCGGGGTCCGCGGCATCCGCATCAACCTGGTCTTCCCCGGCGGGATCACCTTCGACGACGTCCAGACGCTGGCCGGGCGCATCGCCGGGCTGGGCTGGCACATCCAGTTCCTCGTCGACGTCTCGCGCTTCGAGCGCCTGGCGGAGCGGCTGAGCGCCCTGCCCGTGCCGAGCGTGGTGGACCACATGGGTCACGTCCCCGCCGGCCGCGGCACCGGCGATCCGGGCTTCCGGGCACTGGTGGACCTGGTCGCCGACGGCAATACCTGGGCCAAGCTCACCGGGCCGAACCGCATCAGCGCGCAGGAGCGCGCGCCGTTCACGGACGTCGAGCCGTTCTTCCATGCCCTGCGCGAGGCCGGCCCGTCGCGCTGCGTGTTCGGCACGGACTGGCCCCACGTGCAGCTCCCCGGGCCCATGCCCAACGACGGCGACCTGGTCGACGAGTTCCTGCGCCTGGTCCCGGACGAGGCCGGGCGGCGGGCGATACTGGTGGACAACCCGGCAAGGCTGTACGGTTTCGGCTGACACCGCACACGGATCATCCGGGAGGCAGGCATGAGCGGGCAGGATCGGCGCGTCGCCCTCGTCACCGGCGCCGCCCGCGGCATCGGCCGGGCCATCGCCGCGCGGCTGCTCGCCGACGGCATGGCGGTGATCGTCGCCGACCGTGACGGCGCGGCGGAGACCGCGGACGCCCTCGGCGGCGCGGCGCACGGCATCACCGTCGACGTCGGCGACGAGGCGGCGGTCACGGCCCTGATCGAGGCGGTCTCGGCACGCCACGGCCGGCTCGACGCCCTGGTGAACAACGCCGGCCACGGCGCCCCCGCCCGGCCCCTCGAGGCACAGGCGGTGGCGGACTGGCACCGGGTCATCGCCACCAACCTCACCGGCACCTACCTGTGCAGCCGCGCCGCCGCACCCCTGCTCCGCGCGGGCAGCGGCGCCATCGTCAATATCGCCTCCACCCGCGCCCGCCAGTCCGAGCCGCACACCGAGGCCTATGCAGCAAGCAAGGGCGGGATCCTCGCCCTGACCCATGCCCTCGCCGTGAGCCTGGGCCCGGACGTGCGGGTCAACGCGGTAAGCCCGGGCTGGATCGCCGCGGCGGCGGAACACGAGGACCTCACCGCGGAGGACCACGCCCAGCACCCGGCGGGCCACGTCGGCCGCCCGGAGGACGTCGCCGCGATGGTGGCGTACCTCCTCTCCGCGGAGGCGGGCTTCGTCACCGCACAGGAGATGATCGTCGACGGCGGCATGACCCGGCGGATGATCTACGCGGAGTAGGAACACCCACCCCACGAGGAGATACCGATGGACCTTCAGCTCACCGGACGCACCGCCGTCGTCCTCGCCGCCAGCCGCGGCCTGGGCTACGCCACCGCCCACGCGCTCGCCAGCGAGGGTGCCCGCGTGGTCCTCGCCAGCCGCGACGCCGAGGCCGTGCGCGAGGCCGCCGAACGCATCGAGGCCGAGACCGGCGCCGAGACCCTGGGCGTCGCCGCCGACATCACCCGCAGCGGCGACATCGAGGCGCTGATCGACGCCGCCGTGGCGCGCTTCGGCGCCATCGACAGCCTGGTCACCAATGCCGGCGGGCCGCCGCCGGGACGGTTCGACGACTTCACCGACGCGGACTGGCAGGGCGCCTTCGAGCTCAACCTGCTGAGCGCCGTGCGCACCATCCGCGCCGCACTGCCCCACCTGCGCGCGAGCGACGCCCCGCGGGTGGTATTCATCGCCAGCTCCTCGATCCACGAGCCCATCGACGGCCTGCTGCTCTCCAACGTCTTCCGTGCCGGGCTGCTCGGGCTCGCCAAGAGCCTCGCCGCAGAGCTCGCCGGTGACGGCGTGCTGGTCAACATCGTCGGCCCCGGCCGGGTGGACACGGAGCGCGTGCGCACCCTGGACGCGGCCCAGGCCCGCAAGCAGGGCCGCGACGAGGCCGAGATCCGCGCCGAGAGCGCCGGGCGCATCCCCCTGGGCCGCTACGCCGAGCCCGCGGAGTTCGCCCGCACGGTCACCTACCTCGCCTCGCCTGGGAACAGCTACGTCACCAGCCAGTCGATGCTCGTCGACGGCGGCATGGTCCGGGGGCTGTAGCCCCCGGCACCCCGGACCTCCATTAATTGATTCTATTTCAGGGAATCCCTGATACCCCCCTCCCCCGGGGCCGGCAATAATTGCGCGTTTGCCGCGGGCACTCGCCGGCGAACGCCAATTGATTACTACGAGACGGAGGGGGGGCCAAGGGGATGGCATTCCGACTGCACAGGACAAGACTGGCCACGTATGCCCTGTTCGCGGGCACGTTGCTGACACCGGGCTACGGCCTCGCACACACCGATTCACTGGGGTTCATCATATCGGACGGATCCGGCGCGGACCGGTTCGACGTCACCGTTTACTACGGTAGCTGGCATCCGACGGTGGGCCAGGCGGAAGGCTCGCTGGACCTCTACGACGCGGACAGCAACCTCGTCGACAACCAGGCGTTCACCCTGGTCCCCGGCTTCAACGGCGTAGCCGACGGCACCGTACCCGATGGACTGGTGGCCGGCGAGAACTACTTCTGGCCCGACGAGTGCACCCCCGAAACAGGCGATCTCAGCGGTGATGCGAGCTGCCAGGGCGACGGCATCTTTGCGTTCCAGTCGGTGCTCTTCTCGGACATCCTCGCCGGCGCCTACACCTTCGGCTACGACGCGAGCTCCAGTCTCTCCCAGGACTGGGAACCCTCGGACCCGGCAATCAACAACGGCTCGTTCGCGATCGGGGCCGACGGCGGATTGGTCAGCGTCGGGGGCGCCACGCCGGACATCGATACCTCGCAGGGTAGCTACACCACCGACGAGCTCTCCAACGACGCGGTCAACCCGACGTTCGACGGCGGCACCCTGCAGGTGACCACCGATGCCGGCGTGACCAACGACTTCACCGTCACCGGCAACGGCGGCACCATCGACACCAATGGCCACGACTCGACATTCTCCGGGGCCATGAGCGGCAACGGCACCCTCAACAAGCGCGGCAACGGCACGCTCACCCTTACGGGAGACAACTCGGGCCTGACCGGCGATACCGTGGTGCACGCCGGAACCCTTGCCTTTTCGGGCGACGACGCCCTCGGCGGCGCCTCGGCCTCCCTCGTCATCGGCGATGCCACGGCGGAGGCGCTCGGCGGCGGGACACTGACCCACGACATCCGATTCGCGGCCACCGACGGGACATCCGTGTTCGACACCGGCGCCAACGACGTCACCCTCTCCGGCGCGGTCGGCGGGTCCAGCTGCCTGACCAAGAACGGCAGCGGCCGGCTCGACCTGCGCAGCGACGGCGCCAACGACGTCGGGGCCTGCGTGCACGAGGGCGAGCTGGCGTTCAACGCCGGCTTCGATGGCAACGTGTGGGTGGACGGCGACGGCACGATGGGCGGCTCCGGCCACGTGCGCGGCGACATCTCGGTGACGGGCACGCTCGCCCCGGGCAACTCCCCCGGCACCCTCACGGTCACGGGCAGCGTCACCCAGATGGACGGCAGCAACTACGTCGTCGAGATCGACGGCTACGGGACCGGCACGGGCGCCGGCAACTACGACCGCGTGCTGCTCACCGGTGCGAACAGCGTCTACACCGCGGACGGCACCATCACCGCACAGCTCCGCGGCATCCCCGGCGACGCCGACAACACCTTCTCCCCGGCGGTCGGCGACCTGTTCCGGGTCGTGGAGGCCGAGGGCGGCGTGACCGGGACCTACGACACCCTGGTCCAGCCCGCGGCCGGCCTGCCCGCCGACACCCGCTTCGTGGTGCTCTACAACCCGAACGACGTGACCCTGGCGGTGACCCCCCAGCGCTACGCCGACACCGTGGCCACCAACGGGCGGAACAACGCGGTCGCCGCGGCACGCGCGCTCGACGGGATCCGTCCCGTGGACGGCGCCAACGCGGACGACGGCGTCACCGGGGCGCTGTTCACACGGCTCGCCGGGCTGTCCTCGGAAGGGATCACGCAGGCCTTCGAGCAGACCGCCGCCGACATCCATCCCGTCGCGATGACCGCGTCCCGCAGGGCCCGCGAGCTGGTGCGCGACGGCATGATCGCCCATGCCACGAGCGCCACGCGAGGGGCGACCGGGGCCCTCACCCACGGCACGGAAGACGCCGCCACCACGCCGGAGGGACTGGTCTCGCCGTCAGGCCTGTGGGTCGACGTGGCCGGAGAGTGGACCCACGTGGACGACGATAACGCCACCGAGGGCTACGGCAGCCGCACGGGCGCGATCTACGGCGGCCTCGATCTGCACCGCAGCGACACCGCCCGATTCGGCATCGGCGTCGGCGTCGCCGATACCGACGTCTGGCGGGACGACACCGGCAGCGCCGATCTGCGCTCCTACCAGCTGCTCGCCTACGGCCGCATCGCCGCCGACAACAACTACCTGGCCTTCACCGCCGGCGGCTCGGACGACCGATACGAGACCAGCCGCCACGTGGACCTCGCCGCCGGCCGCGCGAAAGCGCGCTCGGACGTGGACGGCCATACCCTGTCCCTCGACCTCGAGGCCGGCCACAGCGTGCACCTGGACAGCGTCACCCTCACCCCCCGGGTGGGATTCTCGGCGGAACGCGCCCGACGCGACGGCTTCACCGAGGACGGCGATCCCGCGGTGACGGTCAGCCAGGACGGCTACAGCGAGGTGGTCACACAGCTGCGCGTCGGCATGGCCGCGGAGGCCGACGTCCAGGCCTTCGGCCACCCCATGGCCCTGCGCGCCAGCGCGGACTGGCACTACACGCCGGACGACGACCGGCTCGCGCCGATGACCAACACGCTCCACGGTGCCAGCTGGAGCGTACGCGCCCCCGATGCCGGTGAGCACACCGGCAGCGCGGCACTGCAGGCCCGGCTGCAGCTCGGCGAGAACCTGACCGCCTATTTCGGCTCACGTGTCGCCGCCAGCGGCGATGCCGTCGCCGGGCGTGTCCAGGGCGGTCTGACCCTGCTCTGGTAGCAGCGTGCCCGTTCCCGTGATCGGCGACCGCGACGGGGGGACGGGCCCCGGAATGACCCGTCACACGACGACGCCCCGGCGCATCGACCCGGCTCGTCGCGAGGCCACCACGCCCTCGCCGGACGGGCGAGGACTTATGAATCCGGACACCAGGTGGTAACCTTGCGACCGGATCAGGGGCACAGGCGGAAACGGTGCTGGAAGCCAGGGAACTCGTGGTCTCCCGCGGGGAGACCGTGCTCATCGACGGACTCGACCTCACGGTGGCGCCGGGGGAGGTGCTGCTGGTCGCCGGCCCCAACGGCAGCGGCAAGACCACGTTGCTGCGCACCCTCGCCGGTCTCACCCTGCCCGAGGAGGGCAGCGTGCACTGGGCCGGCGGGAACGTCCGCCGCGACGGCGGCACTTACCGTCAGGCACTGATCTGGATCGGCCACCAGCCCGGAATCAAGCTGGAGCTCACCCCTCGGGAGAACCTGCGGGTGTTCGCCAGCCTCCACGGCGGCGAGGGTGACCGCGATGCCGCGCTCACCCGCATGGGTCTTGGCGAGCGCCTGGACACGCCCTGCCGCCACCTCTCCGCCGGCCAGCGCCGCCGGGTCATGCTGGCACGGCTGCTCATCGAGCCGGCCAGCGCCTGGATCCTGGACGAGCCCTACACCGCCCTCGACCGCCACGCGGTGGAGGCGCTCGAGGCGCGGCTCGCCGAGCACGCCGCCGCGGGGGGCATCACCGTGATGACCTCCCACCAGCCGGTCATGCTCGAGGGCGTGAACCTGCGCCACCTGGAGCTCGGCCATGGATGAGATCCGCCTCGTGCCGGCCTTCCTGGCGGTACTGCGCCGGGACCTCTCCCTGGCCCTGCGCGCCCCCGGGGAGCTCGCCAATCCGGTGATCTTCTTCGTGATGATCGCGAGCCTCTTCCCCCTCGCGGTGAGCGCGGCCTCGGAGACCCTGCGCCAGATCTCCCCCGGGGTGATCTGGGTCGCGGCGCTGCTGGCGTCGCTGATCTCCATGGAGCAGCTCTTCCGCGGGGACTTCGAGGACGGCACCCTGGAGCAGTTCGCCCTCGCGCCCCAGCCCCTCGCCGTACTCGTGCTCGCCAAGCTCTGCGCCCACTGGCTGATCACCGGCCTGCCGCTGGTGATCGTCTCGCCGCTGCTGGCGCTGTTCATGCACTACCCCTGGCAGGCACTGCCGCAGCTGATGGCGGGGCTCGCCCTGGGCACACCGGTGCTCGGCGCCCTGGGTGCCGTCGGCCTGTCGCTGACCGTGGGGGTGCGCCGTGGCGGGCTGCTGCTGGCGCTGCTGGTGCTGCCGCTGTACGTGCCGGTGCTGATCTTCGGCGCGGGCTCAGCGGACGCCGCGGCCTCCGGGCTCGGCGTGACCGGCCAGCTCGAGCTGCTCGGCGCGATGGCCGCCCTCGCCCTGACCCTGGCACCGCTGGCCGCGGCCGCGGGCCTGCGGATCAGCCTGGACTGAGCGCAGACGCCCGTCACGCTGCCACCCCGGACGGCCGGGGCACAACGGTGCGCATACGCCGCATCCCCCACAGGGACACGCCGACCCCCGCCACCGCGAGCACACCACCGAGCCACTCCCGCGGCCGGACCGGGTCACCGAACTGCAGGACCGTCCAGACCATGGTCACCGGCGGAGTGAGATAGAACAGCACCGCCGTGAGGCTGGCCCCGTGGCACCGAAGGCTGGCGATAAAGAAACCGTAGCCGCCGAAGCTGGACAGCACCACCAGCCAGACGATGG
Organism: Arhodomonas aquaeolei DSM 8974; assembly: GCF_000374645.1. Classification (GTDB taxonomy): domain Bacteria; phylum Pseudomonadota; class Gammaproteobacteria; order Nitrococcales; family Nitrococcaceae; genus Arhodomonas; species Arhodomonas aquaeolei. Next base: position 105,876 of record NZ_KB894803.1, on the reverse strand, counting down.
CGCGCCAGTCGCCCGCTTCCGCTCCGGGCAGTGCCGGCAGGCCACCCTGACAGACGAGGTGTGCCAGCAGGAACAGCGCCGCCGCCGCAGCGAGCTGCCATAGCAGCCGGTCGACGAGACCGAATCCCACCGCCGGGCGGTACGCGGACAGCAGCCCGCCGGCGGTCAGGCATACCGCGGAGCCAAACGGCAGGCTGTAGGCCCAGACCGGGGCACTTCCGACCCCATGCATGTCCCCGCCGACACTGATCGCCACGCCGGCCACGGCGACCAGGACCCCCGCCCACCCGGCGGCGCCGATGCGCTCGCCGACGCGCAGGCTGGTAACGAGCGCGGTCATCAGGGGCTGCAACGCGGTAATCAGCGCGACTACCCCGGGGCTGACCCCGAGCGCCGTCGCGAACACGACGCCGAGCAGGAAGCCGCCGACGCTGAAGCTGCCGGCCACGAGCTCGGCCGCCACCGCCCGGGGCGTCAGCGCCGCGCGCCGGGCAGTGGCCATGCGGCGGGCGAGCAGGATCAGCGCACACAGGGCGACCGCGATCACGAAACGCCAGAAGAAGATGGCGGTCGGCGGCAGGTCGACCACCGTCGCCATCCGTGTACCGATGAACCCCGAACTCCAGCACACCACCAGGCCGACGGCGATCAGCACCGGTGCGAGCGTCATTCCCATGACAGCCCCCTCGTTTCGGATGAGGTCCGTCATGCTGCCCGGTCCTGATACACTATAAAATCTATATTGTATTAACCGACAGTTTAATGACCATAAACCTAACCCATGACCGTACCCTCGATATCGACCTGCTGCGCACGTTTCATCTGGCCTGCGCACTGGGCACGCTGCGGGCGGTCGCCGAGCGGCGGCATTTCACGCTCGGGGCGGTCAGCCAGCAGATCAAGCGCCTGGAGCACCAGCTTGGCCGCACGCTGCTGGTGCGCTCGCGCAGCGGGGTATCGCTTACCGCCGAGGGCGCCCGGCTGCGGGCCCAGTCCGCGACCCTGCTCGACGAGCACGACACCCTGATCCACCGCCTCATCGACCGGCCCGCCGCCGGCGTGGTCCGGCTCGGCGTGCCAGAGGAATACGTCCCCGCCCTGCTGGGCAGCGTCCTGCCGGACCTGGCGCGGTCCCATCCGGACCTCCACCTGCATGTGCGCACGGACACCAGCGGCACCCTGCGGCATCTGGTGGACACCGGCACGCTGGACCTGGCCCTCGTCGTGGTGCCGGAGGCGCAGGCGCCGTCGCGGCATCGACTGTGGCGGACGCGGCCGGTCTGGGCCATGGCGGCCGGTGAACGGGAGGCGATACCGGCGCTCGTGCCGCTGGCGTTGCATCCCGCCGAATGCCCCTATCGCGCCATCGCCCTGACGGCGCTGGAGGCGGCGGGACGTGACTGGGAGACGGTGTTCTCGAGCGCGAGCGTCACGGCAGTGGAGTCGGCGGTCGCCGCCGGACTGGCGATCAGCGTGCTCGACCGGGCGCGGGTCGAGAACGGCCATAGCGGCATGCGGGAGGCCGGTCCCGGCGAAGGGCTACCGGCACTGCCGGCCTGCTTTGCCTGCCTCGTCGAGGGGCCGCCCGGGTTGGGCACCAACGCGGCGGCGGTGCAGACGGTCGGCGAGCGGATTCAGGCGGCCGCGGTGACCGGCGCACCGCCGAATGCCGCCCTGCCCGCCGGTACAGGCGGGTAGGTCGTGCACGGCCGCAGGCCGTGTGCGACGCACTGCCGGGACCATACGGAATGTCGCACGCCTGTGGCGCACGACCTACCGGAACTCCCATCCGCTACCCCGGGGGCAGGATCAACAGACACGGTTGCTCACCCGGGCCTCCTGGCGGAGTCGTCCGGCACACGCCGAGTGAACGGCCTACCGGGAGGTCTCAGCTAGCCGCCGGCGGCGTCGCCGCCCTCCACGCGGCGGTCGATCACCACGGCCACCGGATCGCCGCCATCCTCGCCGGAGACCGGGACCGGCCCGGCGCTACCCTGGAGGTCGCCGGCACTGGCCATCGGACGGCCGCTGCGGGAGACGCGGGCGATCAGCTCGACACGGTCACCCTCCGCCATGGAACGCCCCGCCATCGCCATGGAGCTATCCAGCCGGACCTCCGCAGGGAGATCCCCCAGGGTCAGGCGGCGCGCGGCCAGTGGTATCTCCGGCCCTTCGGGGGAGCGGGCGTAGACGAACACCGTGGTCCCGGCGGGCAGGTCCGCGGCGAGATCGTCGGCGACCCGGATCCGCACGGTAACGCCGGCGCCCGAGGAGGCGGCGGCATCACCGCCGGCGCTTCCGCCGCCCAGACGCTCGATCGCGGCGGTCAGGCGCTTGGCCGAGTCGCTACCCGGCGGCAGCTCGCTCAGCAGGCGCTGCCACAGCGAACGCGCCCGGCCGGCCTCCCCGGCCTGGACCGCGGCGAGCCCGGCGAACCAGAGGGCGTCCGGATGGGCCGGGGCCTGCTTCAGGGCCTGCTCCAGGAGCTTGCGGGGCTCACCGGTAAGCCCCGTCTCACCGTTCGCCATGGCAAGCGCCCGGGCCCGGTCGACGAGGAGGTCGGGCTGGCGCCCGGCGGTCTCCATCAGCCGGGCGAGCACCCGGGCGGCGTCGGCGGGGCGGTCCACGGCGAGGTAGGCCCGGGCGAGCATGCGCCCGGACTCAACGTCGCCGGGGTCGTCCTCGAAGCGCTGCTGGAGCTCGCCGAGGTTGTCACGGATGAACTTTCGCTGCTCCTCGAGGCTGCCGCTCTGGGCGATACGCTCGGCCTGCGTCCCCGTCGTCGGCAGCACGGTCTGCGGCGAGCCGACCACGAGGTAGACACCCAGGGCAACCACCGGTACGGCCAGGCCGGCGGCAACCGACATCCAGCGTCCGCCACCGCTGCCCTGCTCGGCGGGACCGCTCACGCCCTCGAGCAGCTGACGCTCCAGCTCCTCGTAGGCCTCGCGGTACTCGTCTTCGGAGAGGTTGCCCGCCTCGCGTTCGGCGTCGAGCTCGACGAAACGCTCACGATGCGCGGACAGGAGGGCCTGGCGCTCACTGACGGCCTCCGCACGGCGACGGCGCAGCAGCGGCACGACGACGAAGGCGACGCCGGCCAGGGCGCCGGCAAGCAGCACCAGCGTGTAGATCACCGGGGTCACGGGCGCCCTCCCTGGGTGTCGTCGTCATCGTCGTCAAGGCCTTCGCTGAGCAGTCGCCGTGCCCGCTCGTGGTCGCCGGCAGACAGGGCCGGCGACCCGGCGGCGGCGCGGTGCCGGCGCACGGCGACGGCCAGCACGGCCACCGCGATCACCAGCAGCCCCAGCGGCCCGAACCACAGCAGCCAGGTCCGTGGATCCACCGGCGGACGGTAGAGGACGAAGTCGCCGTAGCGGTCGGTCATGTAGCCGATGATGGCCCCCCGGTCGCGGCCCTCGAGGATGAGCTCGTGGACCTTGTCGCGCATGTCCTGGGCGAGATCAGCGTTAGACTCGGCGATACTCTGGCCCTGACAGACCAGGCAGCGCAGCTGGCCGATGATTTCCGTGTAGCGCTCGCGCTGGGCGGGGGTATCGAATTCGTAGACGGTGCCGGCGGCTGACGCCGCGCCGGTGACCAGTATCAGGACGATGGCGAGAACGGCCCCCCTCATGCGTCCGCCTCCTCACGCAGCCGCTGCACCCGCGGAAGGATCTCCTCCTCCATCGACTCCCGGGTAATGGCGCCGATGTGCTTGTACCGGATCCGCCCGTCGGCATCGAGGAGGAAGGTCTCCGGCACACCGTAGACACCCCAGTCCATGCCGATGTCGCCCTCCTTGTCGAACACGATCGCGTCGTAGGGATTGCCGAACTCGGACAGCCACTGCCGCGCCTCGGCCCGCGTATCCTTGTAGTTGAGGCCGTAGATGGGCACCCCCTGCTCGGCGAGCGCGGAAATGTAGGCATGCTCCTCGCGGCAGGCCACGCACCAGCTCGCCCAGACGTTCACCAGCGCCACCTCGCCGCGAATGTCCGCGAGGGTCAGCCGCTCGTCCGGCGCCAGCAGCCGGGAGGCGCCCAGCTCAGGCGCCGCCTTGCCCACGAGGGGCGAGGGCACGATCTCGCGGTCGTTGAGGTGCAAAGCGACCGCAAGCACCGCGGCGAGCGCGACGAAGATCGCCAGCGGCAGGAGGTATCGCTTCATGCCGCCACCTCGCCGCGGGCCAGCGCCGCCCGGCGCTCGCGATCGAGCAGACGGCGGTAACGCGGATCGGTGGCACCGAGAAGACCACCGACGGCCATGATCAGCGCCCCGTACCAGACCCAGCGGAGCATGGGCTTGTACTGCACGCGCAGTGTCCAGCTGCCGTCCTCGCGGGGCTTGCCGAGGGCGACGAAGAGATCCCGGACAAGGCCGCCGTCGATCCCCGCCTCGGTCATCACGCGCATCCCGGAGGACGGGTAGCGACGCTTCTGCGGGTACAGGGTGGTAACCACCTCACCGTCACGCGAGATCACCACCGTACCCTGCTTGGCCGTATAGTTCGGCCCCTCCACCGTGGAGACGTCCTCCAGCCGCCAGGTGTAGCCCGCGGCCTGGTAGGACTCCCCGGGGGCGAGGCGGAGCGTGCTGTGCCAGTCGAAGTTGCCCACCGCGCTGACACCGAGGACGAACACCGCAAGGCCGGTATGCGCCAGGGTCATGCCCCAGAACCCGCGGGGGATCCCGCGCAGGGCGCGCACCCGGTCCCGGCGGCCACGCACGCGCTCGATCACCGCCTGCACGCTGGCCCACAGCATCCAGATCGCGAGCGCCACGCCCAGCACGCCCATCGGATGCATGCCCGTGAACCACCACGCGGTCACCACCGCCGCGATCACCGCGGCCAGCGCCGCCCAGCGCAGGGTGTGCAGCAGCCCGCGGGCATCGTGGCGCTTCCAGCGGACCAGCACGCCGACCCCGAGCAGCGCCAGCAGCGGGAGCATCAGGGGGATGAACACGGTGTTGAAGTACGGCGGACCCACCGAGATCTTGCCAAGCCCGAGGGCGTCCGTCGCCATGGGGTAGAGCGTGCCGGCGAGCACCGTGGCCGCGGCCACGGTGAGCACCGCGTTGTTGAGCAGCAGCAGCGTCTCCCGGGAGAGCAGCTCGAAGCGCCCGCCGCCGGCGAGCCGCGGCGCCCGCCACGCATAGATCGCCAGCGAGGTGCCGACCACGATCACCAGCAGCGCGAGGATGAACATGCCCCGCTGCGGATCGGTGGCGAAGGCGTGCACGGAGTTGAGCACCCCGGAACGCACCAGGAACGTGCCCAGCAGTGACAGCGAGAACGCGAAGATCGCGAGCAGCACCGTCCAGCTCCGGAACGCCCCGCGCTTCTCGGTAACCGCCAGGGAGTGGATCAGCGCCGTGCCCACCAGCCAGGGCATGAACGAGGCATTCTCCACCGGGTCCCAGAACCACCAGCCGCCCCAGCCGAGCTCGTAGTACGCCCACCAGCTCCCGAGGGTGATGCCCAGGGTCAGGAAGATCCACGCGGTGGTGGTCCACGGCCGGGCCCAGCGCGCCCACGCGGCATCCAGGCGACCGCCGATCAGCGCCGCGATGGCGAAGGCAAACGCGACGGAGAACCCGACGTATCCCATGTAGAGCATCGGCGGGTGGAAAATCAGTCCCGGATCCTGGAGCAGCGGATTGAGGTCCCGCCCCTCGGCAGCCGCCGGTGCCAGCCGGGTGAAGGGGTTGGAGGTGAGGATGGTGAACAGCAGGAAGCCGAAGCTCACCGCCCCGAGCACGCCGATCACCCGTGCCGTGAACGCCAGCGGCAGCTCGCGGCTGAACGCGGCCACCGCCAGGGTCCATGCGGCCAGGATCAGCGCCCACAGCAGCAGCGAGCCCTCGTGGGAGCCCCATACCGCGGACAGGCGGTAGTACCACGGCAGGGCGGTGTTGGAATTGTTCGCCACGTAGAGCACGGAGAAGTCGTTGGCATAGAACGACCACGCCAGGCAGACGAAGGCGGCGAGGAGAAACACGAACTGACCGGCGGCGATGGAGCGCGACGCCGCCATCCAGGCAACGCGGCCGCGGGCGGCACCGGCCATGGGCACGACCGCCTGCACCAGCGCCAGCGCCAGCGCCAGTGCGAGCGCGAACTGTCCGAACTCGGGAATCATTCACCCCCCTCGCTGACGGTCTGCGCGGCCTTGCCGTCCTTCATGGCGTCGGCCACCTCCGGCGGCATGTAGTTCTCGTCGTGCTTGGCGAGCACCTCCTCGGCAGTGAACGTGCCGTCGGCGGAGAGCCGGCCGCGCACGACCACGCCCTGGCCTTCGCCGAAGAGGTCGGGCAGCACGCCTTCGTAGCGCACCGGCACCGAGGCGCCGCCGTCGGTGACCTGGAAGTGGACGTTGACGCCCTCCCCGTGGCGCACGCTGCCATCGGCCACCATGCCGCCCATGCGGAAGGGGTAGCCCGTGGGTGCCTCGCCGGAGACCACCTGGCTCGGCGGATAGAAATAGAGCATGTTCTCGCGGAACGCCGAGAGCATGAGCGCGACGGCCACGCCCACGCCGCCTACCAGCAGCAGCACGAGGATCAGGCGATTGCGGCGTGCCGGTTTCATCGCTGCTGCCTCCTCGCCAGCCGGCGGACCACCGCCCGGCGGCGGCGCAGCGCCACCAGCCAGTTGCCCACCAGGACCACCAGCGCCAGGCCGTAGGACGGCCAGACGTAGGCGGCGTAGCCGCCCATTTCCAGGAACTCGTTCATCCGGACTCCTCCGCGACGACACGCTGCACCCAGCGGCTGCGCCGCTCGCGTTCGAGCAGCTCACCCCGGGCGCGCATCAACCAGACCGCGGCAAAATACGCCATGAAGGCCAGCGCCATGGTGATCAAGGGCAAGAACATGGCGATATTTATGGCCGGGGCGTCGAGACGGGTGACCGTCGGCCCCTGATGCAGGGTGTTCCACCACTCCACCGAAAAATGGATGATCGGGATGTTCACCACGCCGACCACCGCCAGCACTGCCGAGGCCCGGGCCGCCTGACGCGGCTCCTCGATGGCGGCGTTGAGCGCGATATAGCCGAGATAGAGGAAGAGCAGCAGCAGCTCGGAGGTCAGACGCGCGTCCCAGACCCACCAGGTCCCCCACATGGGCTTGCCCCACAGGGAACCAGTGACCAGCGCGAGGACGGTGAACCATGCCCCCAGAGGCGCCGCGGCCCGCGCCATGACCTCCGCGACCTTCATCCGCCAGATGAGCCCGATGGCCGCGCTTACCGCCATGGTCACGTAAACCATCATGGACATCCACGCCGCCGGGACGTGGATGAAGATGATCCGGTAGCTCTCGCCCTGCTTGTAGTCCGTCGGCGCGAGCACGAGCCCGTCGTAAAGCCCCCAGGCAAACAGCAACGCGGCAAGCACGCCGATACGCGGCGCCCATCGCCCAGCCCACTCGTAGAAATACGGCGGCGATCCCAAGCGATGGAACCACGTCCACATGGTTTATTCCTCCGGAGATTCGGCGAGCCGCCGCGTCATTGTCACAGTCGGGTAGTTCACTGTCCGTACGGCCGGCGCGGCCCGGGAAATGCCCCACCCTGCGCCGCGCGCTGTCAAGCCCGCTATTTTGCATCGCCTCGCCGGGTGTGTCGATGAACACCCGCCCGTCTTACGGAGGGACCACCCGGAGGGCCGCGAGGTTCCCTCTGGTCGGCAAAGACGGAGATTTTCAACCGAGAGGCACAATACCTATGCCTTCAACCCCGGTTTTCAGTCCGGGTGGGGACGATTATGATGCATCCCATCGTAACGGCGCGGCCGTTACATCTGTCTCTCCTCCTCTTGGCCGACCTTCTACAGGTCGGCTTTTTTTTGCCCGTCTCCCGCGACTCAGCCCACCAGCACGATCTCCGGCGGCAGCACCACTTCCATGGTGATGGGGAGGTGGTCTGACAGCGGATAGTCCAGCACCTCCGCCGAACGGACCTTCAACGAGGAGGACACGAGGATGTGGTCGATATTGCGCCGCGGGCGCCAGCTCGGGTAGGTGGGCAGGTCGTGAAGCGGCTCGCGCAGGTCCGTGTGCCCGCATAGCAACTGCAGCTCCGGGCTGTCCGACAGGCAGTTGAGATCGCCCATGACGATGGTGTGCCGGTTGCGGTTGACCAGCTCGGCGATGTAGGCGAGCTGACGCAGCCGCGCACGCCGACCCAGGGCCAGGTGCAGCAGCACCACGTCCAGGCTTTCTCCCGGACCGCCGAAGCGCAGGATCAGCGCCCCCCGGCCCGGGATCATGCCCGGGAGCTTGTGTGCGCGCACCTCCAGGGGCCGGAAACGCGAGAGCACCCCGTTGCTGTGCCTGGCGATGCGGCCGATGCGGCGGTTGGTCTGGAAATGCCAGTAGGGAAAGCCCGCGGCTTCGGCGAGGAAACCGGTCTGGTTGACGAAACCACTGCGCAGGCTGCCGGCGTCAATCTCCTGGAGGCCGACGATGTCGAAGCCGCGCACGATCTCGCCGATGCGCTCGAGATTCCCGGCGCGGGAATCGTGGGGCAGCACGTGGCGCCACCCGCGGGTGAGGTAGTGATGGTAGAAACGCGTCTCGATGCCGGTCTGGATGTTGTAACTCATCAGCCGCAACACGCTCCCCCCGGCCGTCCCGGCGGGCGGGGGGACGCGTGCTGCAGGCTCTGCGGCATCCACGCTCAATCGCCGGAGCGCTCGCGCTCCACGAGGTAGCTGGCGACGTCGAGCATACCCGCCTGGCCGCCGGCGGCGCGCACGTCGATCACGTACTGCCCGGCCACGGTCAGCGTCGGAGTGCCCTGGATCCGGTACTCTCGGGCCAGGCGCTCGGCGCGGCGCATCTTCATGGTCACCGCGAAGGAGTCGAACGCGTCCAGCGCCTTGTCCCGGTCCACACCGAGCTCGCCGTAGAAGTCAGCGATGTCCTCCGGGCTGGAGAAGCGCCGGCCGTCCTCGTGGATGGCCTTGAACACGGCGTCGTGGGTCGTGTCGAGCACGCCGAGCACCTGGGCCACGTAAAACGCCTTGGCGAGCAGCTTCCAGGAGTCGCGGCCGAAGCTCACCGGCACGTGCTCCAGCGCGATCCTGTCACCCATGCGCTCCTGCCAGTCGGCGAGCAGCGGATGGAAGTCGTTGCAGTGCGGGCAGCCATAGGAGAAGAACTCGCGGACCTGCACACCGCCCTCGGTCTCGACGGGCTGTGGCTGATCCAGCACCCGGTACTCATTGCCCGCCTGGGGCGCGGCCATCGCGCTGCCGGTGCCCAGCACCAGCGCCGCAAGCATCGTCATCATCCACCGTGCCATCAAGAGCGTCCCCCTTGTTGTCGTCTCACAAGCGCGGTTCATGCAGGAGACCGTGTCATCCGCCGACAGTTCCCGTCCAGCCGCGACGGGAGCCTCGGACGCAAAAGGGGGCGGCCACCGGACCGCCCCCTTTCGTCACGTTCACCGAACGCGGCCTCCGGATCACTCGCCGGAGGCGGACTCACCGTCCGTCTTGCGGTACAGCCCCGAGGCGAACGACGCCACGGCCTTGATCTGGTCGTCACTAAGACGCGAGGCAACGGCGGTCATGATCTCCGCCTTGGGGTAGCCACTGCGCTTGCCGGCACTGTATGCCTGAAGCTGGGTCACCAGGTAGGTCGCCTTCTGACCGCCGATCTTGGGATAGCCCGCGCCCTCCATGCCGGCGCCGGTGGGCCCGTGGCAGCCGCTGCAGGCCGGCACGTTACGCTCCGGCACGCCACCACGCCAGATGTGCTCGCCCTGATCGGCCAGGGACTTGTCGGCGGCGTTGACCTCCATGGAGAGGGAGGAGAAGTACGCCGCGAGATCCTGCATGTCCTGATCGGAGAGGTTCGCCACCTGCCCGGCCATGATGGCGTTCTGCCGCTCGCCGCTCTTGAAGTGCTTGAGCTGGGCGTAGACGTAATCGGCATGCTGACCCGCCAGGTTCGGGAACTGCGGGCTGTTGCTGTTACCGTCCGGACCGTGGCAGGCCGCACAGGCCCCGGCCTTGGACTTGCCCGCCTGGGGATCGCCCTCCGCGTGCGCGAGGCCGCCCGCGAGCAGTAGGAGCGAGGCGAACACGGCTAGCAACCGGCTGTTGATCATGATGCAGCTTTCTCCTATACCGGCTGGACTCGTCCGGGGGTGCGGGTAGTCGACCGGTTCACCTGCACGATATGGCGCTCCGGGCCCCCGGGAAAAGGCACGGGACGTTATACCAGCCGCCCCCCGAGGGGTCAATTTGGCGCCGTGGCGCCCGTGCTGCGCATCTGCGACAATCCCGCCCCGTCACGCCGTCGCCGGCAACCGTGGAACCTGGCATGAATCCGCTCTACCGCAAGGCCCGCTTCCTGCTGAGCGCGCCGGACGTCACGCACCTGCCACCGGACTCCGGGGCCGAGGTCGCCTTCGCCGGACGCTCCAACGCCGGCAAGTCCAGCGCCATCAACACCCTCACCGGGCAGAAGTCACTGGCACGCACCAGCAAGACGCCGGGGCGGACCCAGGCGATCAATGTCTTCCCGCTGAACGACGAGGGCACACTGCGGCTCATAGACCTCCCCGGCTACGGCTACGCCAAGGTTCCCCAGCGCGTGCGCGTGCACTGGCAGGAGGCACTGCCGCGCTACTTTGCCGAGCGCGTGAGCCTGCGCGGGCTGGTGGTGATCATGGATGTGCGCCACCCGCTGACCGACTACGACCGGCAGATGCTCGAGTGGTGCATCCAGGCGGGACTGCCGGCGCACGTGCTGCTCACCAAGGCGGACAAGCTCAAGCGCGGCCCGGCGATGAACACCCTGCAACGGGTGCGCGCCGCGCTCGACCGCGACTACCCCGAGACCAGCGCACAGCTGTTCTCGGCGGCGAAGGCCACCGGCGTGGACGAGCTGCACGCCCGACTGGACGAATGGCTCACGGACGCCGGTGACGCGGAAGTGCCGGAACCCGGATAAAGGGGTCACCGCACTTTGCCGGGAAGAGCTCGCCGGTGGTGAGCGGGAAGCAGGCACTGTCGCCGGCCTCCATCGACCACAGGCCTGTTCATGGCCGCGATGACACCGGCATCCGGCACGTTCCGCATGGCCGCAGGTGGTGCCCGACATCCGTGCGGGACGTTGCACGCCTGCGGCGCACAACCTACGCGGGGGCCTACCGACGGGCACCCGGCGCCCCCTGCCCGTGCATGCCGGGCGACACCGCCGTGGCTGTCGGTTGCCGGGAACGACCGACGTACCCGGGATCGCGGCGGTTCGGCCCCTCCCTTGGGTCGGCTGCTCCCGGCAGCCGACGTCGCGCCGAATCTGCCATCGACCGGTTGCTCGAAGGCAATCGACAATCACGGGTACAAAAATAGCGGTTACAGGGGAACCCGCCGGCCCACGGAAGGGGAGAGCGGTCGAGCGTTCGTGCGGACCGGACGCCACAGGCGCGCGACACCCCCGCCCCAGCGACGGGCCCCGGCATGCGGGGCGACACACCACCGCGACCGTCGGTTGCCGCGCGTAGTCGACCGATCCGGGATCGGGGTTGTCCGGCGACGCCGGCGGCATGGAGGAGCTCCCCGGCCCCGTACATAAATGCCCGAAAATAAAAGACCCCGAGCACCATGGGGGATGGCGGCTCGGGGCAAGCGACCCGGGCTTGGGGGCAGGACCGGGCCGGTAGAGGCTCACGCACCCGTGGGAATGGGTGAGACGTGAGCCGCGCCGGGCACTGGCGCACTTGTAATGACAGCACATCCACGCCGGGGTTCCAGCGCGCCGCGACGGTTTTTCACGCCACTTGTCGGAATCGCGCGACCGCCCGGAGCGGATGCCGTCAGTGCGCCGCCTCCCAGCTCTCGCCCACGCCGACATCCACCTCCAGGGGCACGTTCAGCGCCGCCGCCTGGCGCATCGCCTCGCTGACCCGCTCCGCCACCGCGTCGGTCTTGGCCTCGGGCACCTCGAAGACCAGCTCGTCGTGCACCTGCATGACCATGTACACGTCGTCGTGCTCGCGGCCGAGCCAGTCGTCCACCACGATCATGGCGCGTTTGATGATGTCCGCGGCGGTGCCCTGCATGGGCGCGTTGATGGCGGTGCGCTCGGCGTACTGGCGGCGCTGGCCGTTGCGGCTGTTGATCTCCGGGAGGTAGAGCCGCCGGCCGAAGACGGTCTCGACGTAGCCCTGCTCCCGGGCCTGCTCCCGGGTGCGCTCCATGAACGCGCGCACACCGGGGTAGCGCTCGAAGTAGCGGTCCACGTAGGTCTGGGCGTCGGCGCGCTCGATGCCGAGCTGGCGGGCCAGGCCAAAGGCGGACATCCCGTAGATCAGCCCGAAGTTGATCGCTTTGGCGGCGCGGCGCTGCTCGTCGGTCACCGCCGCGGGCTCGGCACCGAAGACCTCGGCGGCGGTGGCGCGGTGGATGTCCGCGCCCTCGGCGAACGCCCGGGTGAGCCCCTCGTCGCCGGAGAGGTGGGCCATGATGCGCAGCTCCACCTGGGAGTAGTCCGCGGCCATCAGCCGGCAGCCCTCCCGGGGTATGAACGCCCGGCGGATGCGCCGGCCCTCCGGCGTGCGCACCGGGATGTTCTGGAGGTTCGGGTCCGAGGAGGACAGCCGCCCGGTGGCGGCCACCGCCTGGTGGAAGGAGGTGTGCACCCGGCCGGTGCGCGGGTGGATCAGTCGCGGCAGCTTGTCGGTGTAGGTCGACTTGAGCTTGGCCAGGCCCCGGTGCTCGAGGATCAGCCGCGGGAGCTCGTGGCCGCGGGCGGCGAGCTCCTCGAGCACCGACTCCGCGGTGGAGGGCTGGCCCTTGGGGGTCTTCTGCAGCACCGGCAGGCCCTGGCGCTCGAAGAGGATCTCCTGGATCTGCTTCGGCGAGGAGAGGTTGAACTCGCCGTCCGCGGCATCGAAGGCCTGGCCCTCGATGGTGGCCATCTGCTCGGCGAGCTCGCCGCTCTGGCGCGCGAGCAGCTCGCGGTCGACGCGCACGCCGGTGCGCTCCATGCGCGAGAGCACCGGTAGCAACGGCATCTCGATGTCGCGGAACACCGCGGCCGGACCGGGCAGCGCCTCCAGGCGCGGCCACAGGGTCTCGTGCAGGCGCAGGGTGATGTCCGCATCCTCGGCGGCGTAGTCGGTGGCGGTGGCCACCTCGACCTGGTCGAAGGTCAGCTGCTTGGCGCCCTTGCCGGCGACCTCCTCGAACTTGATGGTCCGGTGGCCGAGGTATTTCTGCGCCAGCGAGTCCATGTCGTGGCGGGTCGCCGTGGAGTCGAGGCAATAGGACTCCAGCATGGTGTCGAAGCGCACGCCCCGCAGGGTGATGCCGTAGCGGGCGAGCACGGACATGTCGTACTTGAGGTTCTGGCCCACCTTGGCGTGGCTGTCGTCCTCGAGCAGCGGGCGCAGGCGCTCCAGCACCGTCTCGCGGGCGAGCTGGCCGTCGGCGTCGTCCGTGCTGTGGGCCACCGGCACGTAGGCGGCCCCCCCCGGGGTAACGGCGAAGGACAGGCCGACGATGGCGGCATCCATGTAGGCGAGGCTGTCGGTCTCCAGGTCGAAGGCGAAGCACTCCGCCGCCTCCAGCCGCCGCAGCCACGCGTCAAGCGCGGGCTCGTCGCGCACGCACTGGTAATCGGCCTTGTCCGCGCCGCGCGCATCCCCGTCCTCCGCCTCCGGGGCGTCGGCGAGCAGCTCGTCGAGCCAGCGGCCGAACTCGTAGCGGCGGTACAGCTCGGCAAGCCGGGCGGTGTCCGGCTCGCCGCGGCCGATGGTCTCCGGGCGGACATCCAGCGTCAGGTCACAGCGGATGGTCGCGAGATCCCGTGAGAGGAACGCCTGCTCACGGTTGGCCTCCAGCTTGGCGCCGAGGCCCTTGGCCCCGCGGACCTTCACCTCGGCGACCTCGTCGAGGCGGGCGTAAAGGGCGTCCAGGTCGCCGAAGTGGGCGAGCAGGGCCACCGCGGTCTTCGGGCCCACGCCGGGGACACCGGGGATGTTGTCCGAGGTATCGCCGACCAGGGCGAGGTAGTCGATGATCTGCCCGGGGGTGACGCCGAACTTCTCCTCCACGCCGGCGACGTCCAGCACCGTGCCGGACATGGTGTTGAGCAGGGTCACGTGCTCGCTGACCAGCTGCGCCATGTCCTTGTCGCCGGTGGAGACCAGCAGGCCCCGGCCCGCCGCGTGGGCCTGGGCCGCCAGCGTGCCGATGACGTCGTCCGCCTCCACGCCGGCGATCTCGATGTGCGGCAGCCCCATGGCCTCGACGATCTCCGCGAGGGGCTGGCGCTGGCTGCGCAGGTCGTCGGGCATGGGCGGGCGGTTGGCCTTGTATTCCTCGAAGAGCTCGTCGCGGAAGGTCCGCCCCGGCGCGTCGAAGACCACCCCCACCGGGCTGTCCGGATACTCCGCGAGGAGCTTGCGCAGCATGTTCACCACGCCGTAGATGGCCCCGGTCGGGGTGCCGTCCGCGGTGGAGAGGGGCGGCAGCGCATGGTAGGCGCGGTAGAGGTAGGACGAGCCGTCCACCAGGATGAGGGGAGGGTGGTCACTCATGCGCGTTCCCGTTCGGCGGTCGTATCATGGAGGCCATATGGTACAAGAGCGCACCCGGGGTTACAGTGAAGGCGCGGCGCCGGCCGGCGCCGCTGCCGGCCGCCGATGGCCGGACACCCATGGGCCCGGATGCGGGGAGAGGCGATCTTGACGCACAAGCGATGGGAATCCCTCGAGCAGCGTGAACGCTCCCAGGTCAACGACTCCGTGATGACCCGGGAGTCGTGGAAGATCTTCCAGATCATGGCGGAGTTCGTGGAGGGCTTCGAGCGGCTGGCCCGCATCAAGCCGTCGGTGAGCATGTTCGGCTCGGCGCGCACCCCGCCGGACAACCCGCGTTACCGCCTCGCCGAGGACATCGCCCGCGCCCTCTCGGACGCCGGCTTCTCGGTGGTCAGCGGCGGCGGCCCCGGGATCATGGAGGCCGCCAACAAGGGGGCGTTCGCCGGCAAGTCACCGAGCATCGGCCTCAACATCCAGCTGCCGCAGGAGCAGGTAGGCAACCCCTACCAGGACATCGCGCTGAACTTCCGCCACTTCTTCTCGCGGAAGGTGATGTTCGTCAAGTACGCCTCTGCGTACGTGGTCCTGCCCGGCGGCTTTGGCACCCTGGACGAGCTCGCCGAGATCCTCACGCTGGTGCAGACCGGCAAGACCCGGCGGATCCCGATCATCCTGGTCTGTGCCGATTACTGGCGCGGCCTGGTGGACTGGTTCCGGGACAGCCTGATCGCCGAGGGCACCATCAACCCGGACGACATGGATCTGTTCCAGATCATCGACGAGCCGCAGGCCGTGGTGGACGCCATCTTCGACCACTACGAGAATCGCGGCTTCGAGCCGTCCCAGGCGGAGACGGACATCCTCCTCGACCTGTAAACAAGGAGCGCGCATGCGTGCATTCTGGCCCGCCCTGCTGATCGCCGCCGCCGTGTTCGCCGGCGCGGCCCACGCCGCTGACGAGCAGGGCAAATCCAAGCCGAACATCGTCGCCCCGCCGCCGCCGGAGGCGCTGACCAAGGGCGAGGAAATCGAACCGGGCGTGCAGATCATCTCCCGCCCCTGGGCGGAGATCCGCGAGTACAGCGTCAACGGGCGCGTCTACGCGGTGCGTATCGATCCGCGCACGGGCCCCGCCTACTACCTCTACGACAGCAACGGCGACGGCCGCCTCAACGACCGCCCGCCGGAAAACCTGGACGCCCCGGACATCCACCGCTGGGAGCTGCTGCGCTGGTAGACTGCTGCGTTGCAGCTTGACGCCTTGCGGACCGCTCGCTAGCGTTGGCCGCTCGATTGGTCCGACCAGCGCGCGTGCGCCCGCGTGCCGATCCACGACGGGCACGGCTGCTGGCAGCGGGATAACGACAATCGGCGGGGCGTACCCACCCGGTCCACCCGCCAGCAAGGGAGCCTGAATGCGGTTTCTGCTCAGAATCGCCGGGGGGATCGACTGCCTCAACCGCTGGATAGGCCGTGCGGTCTACTGGCTCGCCCTGGCGATGATCCTCATCGGCGTATACAACGCCTCGGTACGCTACCTCGGTTCTTACATCGGCGAGAACCTCGCCTCGAACGCCTACCTCGAGGCGCAGTGGTACCTGTTCGGGATCGTCTTCCTCCTCGGCGCCGGGCACACGCTCTCCAGCGACGGCCACGTCCGCGTGGACGTCCTCTACGGCCGGCTCTCCGAGCGCGGCAAGGCATGGGTGGACTTCCTCGGCAGCGTGCTCTTCCTGATCCCCTTCTGCATGCTCGTGATCTGGCTGTCCACCAAGTGGGCGGCACTGTCCTGGCAGACCTGGGAGAGCTCGGGCAACCCCGGCGGACTGGCCCGCTACCCGATCAAGACGGTGGTACCCGTGGCCTTCGTGCTCCTCCTCCTCCAGGGGTTCTCGCAGGCGGTCAAGTCGGGGGCAGTGCTCACCGGCCACCGCAAACGGCTGTTCGACGACAGCGAAGCGGCCGAGGGTGAGGACGAGGCGACCCACGGGACGGACGTGCCATGATCATTGAGTATTACGCCGGGTTCCTGTTCCTCGTCGCGCTGGTGTTCATCTTCTCCGGCTACCCGGTGGCCTTCGCGCTGGCCGGCGCGGCCATGGCCTTCGTCCCCGTCGGTTTCTGGGCCGACGCCTTCGGACCCAACCTGCTCACCGCCCTGCCCCAGGGGATCTTCTCCATCATGGAGAACTACACCCTGCTGGCGGTGCCGTACTTCATCTTCATGGGCACCATGCTGGAGCGCTCCGGCCTGGCCGAGGACCTGCTCAAGACCATGGGTCAGCTTTTCGGCCCGGTTCGCGGCGGACTCGCACTGTCGGTGATCGTCGTAGGCACGCTGCTCGCCGCGGCCACCGGCGTGGTCGGCGCGACGGTAGTCGCCATGGGCCTGATCTCGCTGCCGGTGATGCTGCGCTACGGCTACTCGCGCAGCCTCTCCACCGGCGTGATCGCCGCGTCGGGCACACTCGGGCAGGTGATCCCGCCGAGCATCGTGCTGATCGTGCTCGCCGACCAGATCGGCGTGTCCGTGGGCGACATGTTCCGCGGCTCGCTGCTGCCCGGCGTGGCACTGGCGTGCATGTACGCGATCTACGCCGGCGCGGTCGCCACCCTGCGGCCGGCGGCGGCGCCGGCGCTGCCGCCGGAGGACCGCCCCGACAATATCCCCGCGCTGCTGCTGCGGGTCGGGTTCGTGATGATCCCGCCGCTGGTGCTGATCGTGGTGGTGCTCGGGACCATCTTCGCGGGCATCGCCACGCCCACCGAGGCGGGCGCGTTCGGTGCGGTCGGCGCGATGGTGCTGGCCGCGCTCAACCGCCGCCTGACCCTGACCGCGCTCAACGGCACCATGCAGTCCACGGCCAAGCTCACCTCCATGGTGATCTTCATCCTGGTGGGCTCGCGGGCGTTCAGCCTGGTGTTCCGGGGCTTCTACGGCGACATGTGGATCGAGGACCTGCTCACCAACCTGCCCGGCGGCGAGATCGGCTTCCTGATCATCGCCAACCTGGTGGTCTTCGGCCTGGGCTTCTTCATCGACTTCTTCGAGATCGCTTTCATCGTGCTGCCGCTGCTGGTGCCGGCAGCCGCCCGGCTGGACATCAATCTGGTCTGGTTCGGCGTGATCATCGCCATGAACCTGCAGACCTCGTTCCTCACGCCGCCGTTCGGGTTCTCGCTGTTCTACCTGCGCGGCGTCACCCCGGCGAACGTGCGCACCACCGAGATCTACCGCGGCGTGGTGCCGTTTATCGCGATACAGATCATCGCCCTGACGCTGGTCATCGTGTTCCCGTCACTGGTGACGTGGCTGGTGCCGTACTCAGGCTACTGACGCGGCCATCCGAGGGGGGTGGCCGCACAACAACCCGACGAGGAGAGCTCTCATGAAACGTCGTGACTTCGTCAAGTCCGCCGGTGCCGGCGCGGTGGCCGGCGCCGCCGCCGTCGGCGCCCCGTACGTCCACGCCCAGGGCCCGCGCATCCGCTGGCGCATGGCCACGAGCTGGCCGACCAGCCTCGAGACCCTCTACGGCGGCGCCGAGGACTTCTGCAAGCGCCTGTCCATGCTCACCGAGGGCCGCTTCGACGTACGCACCTACGCCGCGGGCGAGCTCGTCGGCGGCCTCCAGGTCCTCGACGCCTGCCAGTCCGGCACCGCGGAGATGGGCCACACGGCGTCCTACTACTACGTAGGCAAGGAGCCGACCCTGGCGCTGGACACCGCCATTCCCTTCGGCATGACCACCCGCATGCAGAACGCGTGGATGTACTACGGCGGCGGCAGCGAGCTGCTGAACAACGAGGTCTTCTCGAACTTCAACATCAAGGCCTTCCCCGGCGGCAACACCACCACGCAGATGGGCGGCTGGTTCCGCAAGCGTGTCGACGGCCTGGCCGACCTCAAGGGCCTGAAGATGCGCATCCCCGGCTTCGGCGGCAAGATCATGTCCAGCCTCGGGGTCAACGTGCAGACCCTCGCGGCCGCGGAGATCTATCCGGCGCTGGAGCGCGGCGTGATCGACGCCACCGAGTTCGTCGGCCCCTACGACGACGAGCGTCTGGGCTTCTGGCAGGTCGCCAAGAACTACTACTATCCGTCCTGGTGGGAGCCGAGCGCCATGTTCTCGATCTACGTGAACAAGGACGCCTACGACAAGCTCCCGGACTCCTACAAGGAGGCGATCCGGATCGCGGCGGCCGACTCCAACGTGCGCATGGTCGCCCACTACGACTATCTCAACCCCATCGCGCTCAACAAGCTCGTCGAGCGGGGCGTGAAGCTGCGCAAGTTCAGCGACGAGATCATGGCGGCGGCGCAGAAGAACGCCTTCGAGATGTACGAGGGCATGGCCGCGGAGAACAAGACCTGGGCCAAGGTCTACAAGCACTGGAAGGACTTCCGCGACAGCCAGTACGCCTGGCACGGCACCAACGAGCTCGCCTACACGGACTTCGCACTGCGCCGTGTCGACACCTCCAAGCTCGGCCTGGAGACCGACGACTCCTGAGCCACGCCCCCGGCGGGGCCCCTTGCGGGCCCCGCCGCCTGCCTTCCCGCCCCTCACTCCGGCACCCCCTCCCATTGATGGTTGACTTTGGCTGCACACGCGGCCAGTTTTATGTGTAACCAATCACGGCGACTAATTGTCGACCAGATTGAAAGAATAATAGAGACAACCTGTCACCCAGAGAGACAACAATTGTGCGCCGCACCCGCGGCCACCGGAGGAGAGCCATGAACGCCCGCGTACCCCGCAACGGGATTACCACTCCCTGTTCGCCATGTTCCGAACCATTCCCGGACCACAACTGGGGACAACATGGCATGCATCATGCTTACTTTTACGGGCAGACCTCGTAGACAACTGGACGAACGCACTGAAACGGGCACACTAACGGATGGCTGCACCAGCCGTGGGCACCCGTATCACCAGTGCGGGGCATAACGGGGCACGAAACGGGGAGCACACTCGATCATGAATGCAACGGCGCATGACGCCGCGGACCGGCCCGTGATACCGCGTCTGGAGCTGGAGGGCGTGACCAAGCGCTTCCCGGGCGTGGTGGCCAACGAGGACGTCGACCTCCGGGTGATGCCCGGGGAGATCCACGCACTGCTGGGCGAGAACGGCGCCGGCAAGAGCACGCTGGTGAAGTGCATGTACGGCGTTCACCAGCCCGACGAAGGCCGCATCCACTGGGAGGGCGACCCGGTTACCATCGCCACCCCGGCGCAGGCGCGCCACCTGGGCATCGGCATGGTCTTCCAGCACTTCTCGCTGTTCGAGACCCTGACCATCGCCGAGAACATCGCCCTGGGCCTCGAGGACGTGAACGATGATCCGCGCAACCTCGACGACCGCATCGTAGAGGTCTCCGAGCTGTATGGCCTGCCGCTGGACCCGCGACGCACCGTGCTCAAGCTCTCCGTGGGCGAGCGCCAGCGCGTGGAGATCGTGCGCTGCCTGCTCCAGCACCCCGGACTGCTGATCATGGACGAGCCCACCTCGGTGCTCACGCCGACCGAGATCGAGCGGCTGTTCACGACCCTGCGCCAGCTCCGTGACGAGGGCATCAGCATCCTCTACATCAGTCACAAGCTCGCCGAGATCCAGCAGCTCTGCGAGTCGGCGACGGTACTCCGCCACGGGCGCGTCTCCGCCCACTGCGACCCCCGCGAGGAGACGCCGCACTCACTCGCGGAGATGATGATCGGCAGCGAAATCCCCCGCGCCGAGCGTCCGGCGAGTACCCCCACACCGGCGCCGGTGCTCCGCCTCGACGGGCTCTCACGACCCACCGACGACCCCTTCGGCGTGAGCCTGGTGGACATGAACCTGGACGTGCACGGCGGCGAGGTCATGGGTATCGCCGGGGTGTCCGGCAACGGCCAGGCGGAGCTGATGCGGCTGCTCTCCGGCGAGGACACCAGCGGGGATCCCACCCGCATCCGCCTCGGCGACGAGGCCGTGGGCGGCCTCGACCCCGCCGAGCGCCGCCGCCGCGGTATCGCCTTCGTGCCGGAGGAACGTCTCGGCCGAGGCTCCGTGCCGGACATGGACCTGGTGGAGAACACCCTGCTCACCGGCGCCTACCAGGGTCTTGTGGGACGAGGCTTCATCCGTTTCGCCCGTGCCCGGCAGCTGGCCGAACGCATCCGCGAGCGCTTCGACGTGCGCACGCCGAGCGTGGATGCCCAGGCGCGCAGCCTCTCCGGCGGCAACCTGCAGAAGTTCATCGTCGGCCGCGAGATCGAGCAGCACCCGCGGGTACTGATCGCGGGCCAGCCCACCTGGGGCGTGGACGTGGGCGCCGCCGCGGCCATCCACCAGGCGCTGGTGGACCTGCGCGCGCAGGGCTGCGCCCTGCTGGTCTTCTCCGAGGACCTGGACGAGCTCTTCGAGATCAGCGACCGGGTGGCGGTGATCTTCAACGGCCACCTGTCGCCGGCGAAACCGGTGGCGGAGACGTCCTACGAGGAGGTCGGCCGCTGGATGGGCGGACTGTTCCCGGGCGCGGACGGCGGCTCGACGCGGGAGGGCGCGCATGATGTCGCTTAAGTTCGAGAAACGCCCCGAGCCCTCCCGGGCCATGCTCTACGCGGCGCCGCTGATCGCCGGCGCGCTGACCCTCGCCTTCGGGCTGGTGATCTTCGCCGCCCTCGGCAAGGCCCCGCTCAACGCCTTCTACGTGTTCTTCATCCAGCCCGTGAACAGCCTCTACGGGCTCGGTGAGCTCACCATCAAGGCCGCACCGCTGATCCTGATCGCCGCGGGCCTGACCGTGGGCTTCCGCGCCGGTGTGTGGAATATCGGCGCCGAGGGCCAGCTGGTGCTCGGCGGCATCTGCGGCGGTACCGTGGCGCTGGTCTTCCACGGCGTCGACGCCTGGTGGGTGCTGCCGCTGATGCTCCTCGCCGGCACCCTCGGCGGCATGGCCTGGGCGGCGATCCCCGCGCTGCTGCGCACGCGCTTCAACACCAGCGAGATCCTGGTCAGCCTGATGCTGGTCTACGTCGCCGAGCTGCTGCTGGTCTACCTGGTCAACGGGCCGCTTCAGAACCCGGAGGGCTTCGGCTTCCCCGAGTCCCGGCTGTTCAGCGAGTCCGCCACCTGGTCGCCACTGATCGAGGGCATCCGCATGAACCCCTCGTTCCTGATCGCCCTGGGTGCGCTTGTGGGCCTGTACTTCCTGCTCTCGCGGCTGTATCTGGGCTTCCAGATCCGCACCGCCGGGCTGGCGCCGGACGCCGCCCACTACGCCGGCATCAACGCCTCGCGCATGACCTGGCTGAGCCTGCTCATCGGTGGCGGCGCCGCCGGGCTCGCCGGCGTCAACGAGGTCGCCGGCCCTATCGGCCAGCTGCTGCCGGACATCTCGCCGGAGTACGGCTTCGCCGCCATCATCGTCGCCTACCTCGGGCGGCTGCACCCGGTGGGCATCCTGTTCGCCGGGCTGCTCATGGCACTGATCTACCTCGGCGGCGAGAGTGCGCAGATCGCACTGCAGGTGCCGGATTCCGTTACCGGTGTGTTCCAGGGGATGCTGCTGTTCTTCATCCTCGCCGTGGACTTTTTCGTGAATTTCCGCCTACGCATGGCCCGGCGCAGTCAGGAGGGGACGAACTGATGGAGATCGCGGGCTTCAACATCGTCACCTGGCTTGCGGCGACGCTGGTCATGGGCACGCCGCTGGTGCTCGCCGGCCTCGGCGAGTTCCTCGCCGAGAAGACCGGGGTGCTCAACCTCGGCACCGAGGGCATGATGCTGGTGGGGGCGGTGAGCGGCTTCATCGCCTTCGTCGAGACCGACAGCCAGATTGCCGGCTTCGCCGTGTCCATGCTCGCCGGGGCGGCGATGGCATCGCTGTTCGCGCTGCTCACCCAGACCTTCCGCGCCAACCAGGTCGCCTCCGGACTCGCGCTGACCATCTTCGGCGTCGGCCTGTCGGCGTTCATGGGCCGGCCCTACGAGGGCGAAGGCATCCAGGGCCTGGCCAAGCTGCACATCCCGCTGCTCTCCGACATCCCGGTGCTCGGGCCGATCCTCTTTCAGCAGGACCCGATGGTCTACCTCAGCATCGCGATCGGCGCGGCGGTGATCTATTTCACCTACCATACCCGGGCAGGGCTGGTGATGCGCGCGGTGGGCGAGTCACCGGAATCGGCACACGCGATGGGCTACCGGGTGATCGGCATCCGCTACCTGGCGGTGCTCTCCGGCGGTGCCCTGGCCGGGCTCGGCGGGGCGTACATGTCGCTGGTCGAGCCCCACCTCTGGGTGGAGGGGCTGGTCGCCGGGCGCGGCTGGATCGCGGTGGCGCTGGTGGTCTTCGCCTCCTGGCGCCCGGGGCGCGTGATGGCGGGGGCCTACCTGTTCGGCGGCATCACGCGGCTGGGCTTCGAGCTGCAGGGGCTGGGCGTGCCCATCCCCTCGCAGGCGCTCTCCAGCCTGCCCTATATCGCGACCATCGTGGTACTGGTCATACTCTCGCGGGACCGGACGAAGCTGCGGCTCAACCGCCCGGCCTCGCTCACCAAACCGTTCTTCGCCACCGGCTGACGGCGGTGCCGCGGCCGACGACGCATCATCAGGAGGGCAATCCATGCGACACGGCAGACTCAAACGGGCGCTGCTCGCGCTCACCACCGGGCTGACCGCGGCGGCATTCTCCACAGCCACGCTGGCCGCCTCGGACGGCATCGACCTGAAACCCAAGGACCACATCAAGGTGGGCTTCGTCTACGTCAGCCCCATCGGTGACGCGGGCTGGTCGTACCAGCACGACCAGGGCCGCAAGGCCATGGAGGAGCGGCTGGGCGACAAGGTCACCACCCAGTTCGTGGAGAACGTGCCCGAGGGCGCGGACGCCGAGCGCGTGATCCGCCAGCTCGCCTCCGGCGGCGCGGACCTCATCTTCACCACCTCGTTCGGCTACATGAACCCGACGATCAAGGTCGCCAAGCGGTTCCCGAACACGGTCTTCGAGCACGCCACCGGCTACAAGCGGGCCAAGAACGTCGGCACCTACATGCCCCGGCTCTACGAGGGCCGCTACCTCGCGGGCATGATCGCCGGCGAGATGACCGAGACGAACAAACTCGGCTTCGTCGCCGCCTTCCCGATCCCGGAGGTCGTCCGCGCGATCAACGCCTTCACCCGCGGCGCCCGTTCGGTGAACCCGGACGCGACGGTCAACGTCATCTGGATCAACGCCTGGTACGACCCGGCCAAGGCCCGCCAGGCGGCGGAGACCCTGATGGATCAGGGCGCGGACGTGGTGACCCACCACACCGACTCCCATGCGGTGGTGCAGGCCGCCGCGGAGCGGGACAAGTACGCCATCGCCTACCACTCGGACATGTCCAAGTACGGCGGCGACAGCCAGCTCACCGCGGTGGTCCACCAGTGGGGCGATTTCTACACCAAGCGCGCCCGCGAGGTGCTCAACGGCACCTGGACCTCCCGCGACGTCTGGGGCGGCATCGCCTCGGGCATGGTCGACCTCGCCGAGCTCAGCAGCGACGTCCCGGATGACGTACGCCAGGAGGTGATGAAGGCCCGGGAGGCGATCGTCAACGGCGAGCTCCAGCCCTTCGGCGGCCCGGTGGTCGCGAAGGACGGCAGCGTCAAGGCGAAGGAGGGCGAAACCCTCTCCGACGAGGCACTGCTGAAGATGGACTACTACGTCGAGGGCGTCGCCTCCAAGCTGCCCAAGAAGTAGCCCCCACGGGGACGGGGTCTACCCCCGTCCCCGCTGTCCCTTCCGTACCCGCCGTGCCCCCGCATCCGGCGACCGGGCACGGCACCGCCTTGAGAAGGTCAGGCCCAGGCTCCAGGCAATCCCTCATCGGAAATCCGGTCGGGACAAGGGCAGTAGCCCACCGCCGGGAAAAGCCGCCCGCCGCGCTCAGCAGGCCTGGAGGTTGGCGAAGGAGGCCACCAGCCACTTGGTGCCGGCGGTGTCGAAGTGCACCTGCACCCGCGCGCCGGGGCCGCTGCCCTCGTAGCTGAGCACGGTGCCCTCGCCGAACTTGCGGTGACTCACGCGCTGGCCGAGGTCGAACCCCCCATCCGCGTCGTCGTCGGCCGAGGCGGCAACCGGGCGCTGCACGGCACCGGGGCCGGTCACGGAGAAACGCGCGCGGACCATCTCGGTGAGTTCCGGGGGCAGCTCGCCGACGAAACGCGACGGCAGGGTGTACTCGTCGCGCCCGTGCAGGCGGCGGCGTTCGGCGTGGCTGAGGAACAGCCGCTCGCGGGCGCGGGTCACGCCCACGTAGGCGAGGCGCCGTTCCTCCTCCAGCCGCCCGGGCTCGTCCATGGACATGCGGTGGGGGAACAGCCCCTCCTCCATGCCGGCGAGGAAGACCACCCGGAACTCCAGGCCCTTGGCGGAGTGCAGGGTCATGAGCTGGACGCAGGCCTCGCCGTCGTCGCCCTGCCCCTCGCCGGCCTCGAGGGCGGCGTGGGCCAGGAACGCGGTGATCGGCGGCATGTCCTCGGCGATCTCGCCCTCCTGCTCGAAGGTGCGCGCCGCGCTGATCAGCTCGTCCAGGTTCTCCAGCCGGTCCCGGGCGCGCTCGGAGCCCTCCTTCTCCAGCGCGCCGCGCAGGCCGCTGACCTCGAGCACCGTCTCCACCTGGTCCGGCAGGGACTGCCCGGCGGTGCGCGCAGCGAGATCGTCCACCAGCTCGATGAACGAGGACACGGACCGTGCCGCGCGGGCCGACAGCCCACCGGGCCCGGTGACCCCGCGGGCCGCCTCCCACAGGCTGATCCCCTGGGTGCGTGCGGCCGTGCGGATGGCCTCGACGGTGCGCGCGCCGATGCCCCGCGCCGGGGTGTTGATCACCCGCTCCAGCGAGGCGTCGTCGTGGCGGTTGTCCACCAGCCGCAGGTAGGCCAGCGCATCCTTGATCTCGGCGCGCTCGAAGAACCGCAGCCCGCCATAGACGCGGTAGGTCACGCGGTTGCCGATCAGCGCCTCCTCGAAGGTGCGGGACTGGGCGTTGGAGCGGTAGAGGATGGCGAAGTCGCTGCGTGAGTAGCCCTCTTCCTCGGTCATAGCGCGGATGCGCTCGACCACGAAGCGCGCCTCGTCCTGCTCGTTGAACGCGGCATACACGCTGATCGGATGGCCCTGGCCGCCGTCCGTCCACAGCGACTTGCCCAGGCGGTCGCTGTTGTGGGCGATGAGGTGGTTGGCGGCGTCCAGGATCGTGCGCGTGGAGCGGTAGTTCTGCTCCAGGCGCAGCACCTGCGTGTCCGGGTAGTCGCGCTGGTAGCGCTGCAGGTTCTCCACCCGCGCGCCGCGCCAGCCGTAGATGGACTGGTCGTCGTCGCCGACGACGAACACGTCCGCGTCCTCGGCGGCGATCAGGCGCAGCCAGTCGTACTGGATGCCGTTGGTGTCCTGGAACTCATCGATGAGCACATGGCGGAAGCGGCGCCGGTAGTGATCGAGCAGCTCCGGGTGGGCACGCCACATCTCGCAGCAGCGCAGCAGCAGCTCCGGAAAGTCCACCACGCCGGCGGACCGGCAGGCCGAGTCGTAGGCGCCATAAAGCTCGACCAGGGTCGCGGTGTAGGCGTCGTCGGTGTCGAGCTCACCGGCACGCCGGCCCTCGTCCTTGCGGGCGTTGATGTAGCCCTGGACCTGGCGCACCGGATAGCGCTTGTCGTCGACGCCGGCGTCGCGCATCACGCGCTTGACCAGCCGGCGCTGGTCCTCGCTGTCGAGGATCTGGAAGCCCTTGGGCAGGCCGGCCTCCTCGGCGTGCAGCCGCAGCAGCCGGTGAGCGATGCCATGGAAGGTGCCTACCCACATGCCACCGCCGCTGATGCCGAGCAGCGACTCGATGCGCCCGCGCATCTCCGCGGCCGCCTTGTTGGTGAAGGTCACCGCCAGGATGGACCAGGGCGAAGCCCCGTGGACCCGCACCAGCCACGCCGCGCGGTGGGTGAGCACGCGGGTCTTGCCGCTGCCGGCGCCGGCGAGCACCAGGGCGTGGCCGAGGGGGGCACCCACCGCCTCGCGCTGGGCGTCGTTGAGGGGGGCGAGCAGATCCGAGATGTCGTCGTCGAGGGCGTCCATGCCCGCGGATTGTATCAGAGCGGGGACCCGCGTCGGCTCACCCGGCAAGCTCAACCGCTTCCCCGGAAAGCTCGTGGACCGCCTCCAGGCCGTGGATCACCTCGGCGATGGCGCGGATGGTGGGCTCGCGGGCCGAGCCCTTGCGCCAGTACAGCGCCATCTCCCGCGTCGGGCGGGCGTCGACGAACGAGCGCAGCACCACCGCGTTGCTGTCCGGCTGGCCGACGGCGGCCTTGGCCGCCAGGGCCGGGAGCAGGGTGATGCCGGCACCGGCGGCGACCATCTGCCGCAGGGTCTCCATGCTCGTGGCGCGGAACCCGGCGTCCTCGCGGGCGCCGACCATGTTGCAGACATCCAGCGCCTGGTCGCGCAGGCAGTGCCCCTCCTCCAGCAGGAGGATGTGCTCGGACTCGATGTCACCCAGCGAGACCTCCGGCTTGCGCGCCAGTGGATGATCGTGGGGCATCGCCAGATAGAACGGCTCGTGGAACAGGCTCGCGTGCAGGAGCCCCTCGCCGGGGACCGGCACCGCCATCACCGCCGCGTCGAGCTCGCCGCGACGCAGGCGCTCCAGCAGATCCGCCGTCTGCTGCTCGTAGAGCAGCGGGCGCAGGTTCGGATAGGTACTGCGCAGGGCCGGGATGAGGTGGGGCAGCAGGTACGGACCGATGGTCGGTATCAGTCCCAGGCGCAGGTCCCCGACCATCGGATCACCAGCGGCGCGGGCACTGTCGACGATGTCCGAGACCTCGTTGAGCACGTGACGGGCCCGCTCGGCGATCATCTTGCCGATCGGGGTGAGCATGACCTGCTTGTTGGTCCGCTCCACGAGCTGGACGCCGAGGTACTGCTCCAGCTTCTTGATCTGGGTACTCAGCGTCGGCTGACTCACGTAGCAGGCGGCGGCGGCCCGGCCGAAGTGTCGATGGTCGGCAACGGCCACCAGGTAGCGCAGGTCGCGGAAATTGATATGGACCATCTCACTCCCGTCAATCAAAACCCATTTATACAATTGACAGAAGCAATTATACCCCCTGGAGACGGGGCTGCCTAGGCATACGTGCAATGGCGCATCCCCGCCTGTCGCCCGCGCCGCCGGACGGGCCGGGAGACGCCCATGACGGCCGCGGAAACGTTACCCGAACGCCCCGGCTAGCCGCCGCTCTCCTCTTCCTCCGCCGGGGCGGCGGCACCGGGATAGTCCGGGTGACCGAGGACGTAGCGCACGAGCTGGGAGACATTGGCCACACCCATCTTGTGCAGCACCCGGGCGCGATGGATCTCCACCGTGCGGGTGGAGCAGTCGAGCTCGCGGGCGACGATCTTGTTGACCTTGCCCTCGACGAGCCGGTCCATGACCTCGCGCTCCCGCGGGGTGAGCCGGGCCAGCCGGCGCTCGATGCCGAGGATGCGCTCGCGCTCGCCGCGCCGGTGCTCGTCCTCGGCGAGGGCCCGGTCGACGCAGTCGAGCACCGCCGTATCGCTGAACGGCTTCTCCAGGAAGTCCAGCGCCCCGGCGCTGACCGCGCGCACGGCCATGGGGATGTCGCCGTGGCCGGAGATGAAGATCACCGGCAGCGTATAGCCACGGCTGGCGAGCGCCTGCTGGGCGGTGAGGCCGTTCATCCCGGGCAGGCGGACATCCAGGATGAGGCAGCCCCGCCGCTCCGGGGCGCAGCCGGCGAGGAAGTCGTCGGCGCTGGGCCACGTCTCCACCGGCCGCCCGGCGGCGGTAAGCAGCATCGCCAGCGCATCGCGCACGTCCGGGTCGTCGTCGACCACGAACACCGTCGGCACCGCGTTTTCCTCAGCCATCCGACTCCCTCCCCCCTGCCGCCGGCAGGTCGAAACTGAAGCGGCAGCCGCCGCCGGGCCGATCCTCGAAGCGAAGCTCGCCGCCATGATGCCGGATGATCGAGCGCGAGACCGACAGCCCCAGGCCCATGCCCTCGCCGCCGCCGCTGACGAAGGGCTCGAACAGGGCATCGCGCAGGCGGGCCGGGATCCCCGGGCCGGTATCCGTCACCGTGACCTCCACCCGTGCGTCCGCGCGCCGCGCGGTGATCACCTCCAGGCGCCGCCGCGCCTCCGGCACGGCGGCGAGGGCCTCCACGGCATTGCGCACGAGGTTCACCAGCACCTGGTGGATCTGGACCGTCGCCACGCGCACGTCGGGCACGTCCGGATCGAGGTGCAGACGCAGGGCCACGCCGCCCTGGCGCACGGCCGCCGCGGTGAGCGCCAGGCCCTCGCGGACCAGCGTGTTGGTGGCGACGCGCTCGCTCTCGGGCTCGCCGCCGCGCACGAAATTGCGCATCTGGCGGATGATCCCGCCGGCACGGCGGGCGTTGTCGTCCAGCCGCTCCAGCGCCCGGACCAGGGTCGGATCGGTGTCGTCACCGGCCAGCCGGCGGGCGGCCTGGGCGTAGGTGGCGATGGCGCACAGCGGCTGGTTGAGCTCGTGGGCCAGCCCCGCCGCCATCTCCCCCATCGCGCTGACCCGCCCGGCGTGGGCGAGCTCGTCGAGATAGGCGCGGGCGCGCTCCTCGGCCTGGCGGCGTCCGGCGATGGAGGCGGCGAGCAGCAGCCCGGTGAGGCTGACCATGGCGAGATGGGCGTGCAGGGCCAGCAGCTCCTGGCTCAGTGCCCCGTGGGCGAAGGGCCCCGAATCCATGGCGGTGAAACCCGCGGCGATGGCGGCGTGGAACAGCAGCAGCCACACCGTGAGCGCCGGCCCCAGGCGCATCGCCGCCCAGATCACCAGCGGGAAGATCAGGTAGGACAGCGGCCGCCCGAGCATGGCGTCCGGCGGCAGCCACTCGCCGTAGACCACCACCGCCGCAAGCAGCGTCAGCACGGCGATCACCCCCGCCTCCAGCCAGCCCCGCCGGCCGAGCCCCCGCGGCCGCGAGACCAGCAGCGCCGGTGCGAGCAGGAGGATTCCCATTAGGTCCGCAATCCAGCAGAGCCACCACAGGGACGGAAAGCCCGGCCAGCGTGCGATGCCCGCGAGCCAGAGCACACCGGCCCCGAACAGCGAGCTCGCGACGCTGGAGGGCAGTGCGCCGGCGAGCAGGAAGCCCAGTACGTCCGAGGGCCGGTCGAGGGCGAAACGGACCCGTGCCCGGGCGATCAGCTCCGCGCCGAGCCACGGGGCCAGCCCCATGCCGATGGCCACGGCCACCGACGCCGGGAGGTCGTGGCCGGACTCCAGGTGGGCCCCCAGCGCCCCCAGCGCGGCACCGGCGGCGGCGAGGGGACCGAACCGGCAGGCGAGGGCGAGTGCGACCCCGGCGGCGGGCCAGAGCAGGCTCACGCCGGCCCGTTCGATGAGGAAGACCATGCCCACGCGGGCGGCCAGCCAGTAGGCCAGGGCCGGCATCAGCACGGCCGCGGCGCCGCGCAGCAGCGCCCGTGCGGAGACGGGAGCGACGTCCGGCAGTGGCATGCGATGCAGGGTCATCCCCGAAGTCTAGTCAGCGCCCCCGGGGCGGCCAATACGGGATGGCCGCAATGGCGCTATGGCGACAGACCTGCTCCGTGCGGGAAAAGCGCGCGATCGTGTGCGTTTTTGTCGCGATAATACTGTTAACGTCGTTTTTGTAGCCTTCCTGTCGGAAGATTCCTTGAACCTCCCCCCACCTTCTATAGAATGAAACCTGTCACGATCGCAGGAGGGCGCACATGGTGACCGGCCCCCGGGCAATCGCCCGGCGCAGCGTCCGCCGGAGCCCCGGGAACGGGTTCGCGGACGTACCACGATCCGGCTGAATGCCACCCAGGACACCGCGGGGAACCACCGGGACATGTCGCAGACCTCACCAGCCGCGTCCACGGACTCGCTGCCCCACCTCCTGCGCGCGCTTCCCCGCAGGGGTACCCGTACCACCCTCGCCATCGTGCTGCTGGCCGCCTGTGCGTCGCTGTTCATCGTCCTGGACGGCGGCCCGCCAAGCGTGGTGACCCACTTCATGTACGCCCCCATCCTGCTGGCGGCCTACGCCCACGGCGCCCGCGCGGGCCTGCTCACGGGAATGGCAGCGGGCATCCTGGTCGGGCCGGTGCTCGGGGTCGGGACCGGTGAAATCCAGCGCTCCGCCGGGGAGCTGGCACTCCACTGGGGCGTGCGCACGCTGTGGTTTGCCGCCGTCGGCGGGCTGGTCGGCTATGCCGTGCACCAGAGCCGGGTCCAGGC
The DNA here is from genome assembly GCF_000374645.1 of Arhodomonas aquaeolei DSM 8974. Classification (GTDB taxonomy): domain Bacteria; phylum Pseudomonadota; class Gammaproteobacteria; order Nitrococcales; family Nitrococcaceae; genus Arhodomonas; species Arhodomonas aquaeolei. The sequence continues at coordinate 75,016 of NZ_KB894803.1, read as the reverse complement.
GGAGCGGCTCACGGACCTGCGCTTCCGCGACCCGCTCTCGTCGCTGCCCAACCTCACCGCGATACGCCGCCACCTCAACCGCCTGAGCCGCCGCCGCGACGCGGGCGAACGCGACCGCGTGACCGTGATCGCGCTGCGGGTCCAGAACCACGACAAGCTGGTGGAGACCTTCGGCCACCGCAACACGGCACTGGTGTTCCGGACCTTCGCGGACTCGCTGCGCAAGCGTTTCGGCGCGGGACTGTTCGTGGGACGCAGCGGCCCGGACCGGATGACGATCGTCCACGACGGCGCCGGCGGCGTGACCCGCCGCGAGCTGATGGCGGAGATCGACCGCCTCGCGGGCTCGCCGGTGGAGCTCGACGGGGTACCGGTATTCCTCGACATCGCCACGGGCATCGCCCGGGAGCGCGCCGAGGAGACCGACCCGGCCGAGCTGGTCTCCAAGGCGGATGTCGCCGCCAATCGCGCGGTGGCGGAAGGCTCCGAGGTCGCGGTCTACAATTACCGCAAGGAATCGGACTTCCAGCACAGCCTCAAGCTCCTCGGCGAAGTCGAGCGGGCGATCGCGGACAACGAGTTCCGGCTGGTCTTCCAGCCGAGCCTCGACCTGCGCACCCGGCGACTGCGCGGCGCGGAGGCCCTGGCACGCTGGCAGCACCCGGAACGCGGACTCGTGAGCCCGGGGACCTTCATCCCGATGATCGAGCAGACCCGGATGGTGGACACCTTCACGCGCTGGACCGTCGAGCAGGCACTCACCCAGCTCGCGGAGTGGCACGCCAACGGCACGAGTGCCTCGGTGGCGGTGAACCTCTCGGCGCGCAACCTCAACAGCGACCACCTGCTGCGTTTCATCAACGACCGCCTCGTGGGCCTGGGGATCGACCCGTGCGGCCTGGAGCTGGAGATCACCGAGCGCTCGCTGCTCAACGTGAAGGGCTCCCGCCTCAGGCAGCTGGAAGCGCTGCGCGAGGCCGGCGTCGGCATCGCGGTGGACGACTTCGGCACCGGCTATGCCTCGCTGGCCTACCTCCGCTCTCTGCCCATCACCACCCTCAAGCTGGACCGCTCGTTCATCACGGGCATGCCCAACCAGCCCTACGACTTCGCGCTCGTGCGCCGCATCATCCAGATGGCCCACGACCTCGGACTGGAGGTGGTGGGCGAGGGCGTGGAGGACGCCAGGACCCTGATACAGCTGCGCCGCCTCGACTGCGACGCCGCCCAGGGCTTCTACATCGCCCGGCCGGTGGAAGCGGCGCAGGCCGAGGCGCTGATGCGCGAGGGCTGGCCGAAGCGCCACATACTCGACACCGACGACGCCGACATCACCGACACCCCGGCATGAGCCAGGAGGGCGGAATCACCGATATCGACCTCAGCCACTGCGACCGCGAACCCATCCACGTACCCGGACAGATCCAGCCGTTCGGCCTGATGCTCGTCAGTGACGGCGACAGCGGCCGACACCCCGCCGGAGGCCTGCCTGAACCGCCCGCTGGCCGGACTCACCGGCGACGGGCTGGCCAGCGTCATCCGCGAGGCGGCAAGGGGCCTCGACAACGGTCACCGCGTGACCAGCGGCACGCTGAAGGCGGGAAGAGCAGGGGAACGGGCGGTCTCGGTGACCGTCCACCGGGTCGGCAGCGAGCTGGTCGCCGAGCTGGAGCCGGACAGCCCCATCGAGCTCTCCCGGACGCTGCTGCAGCACCAGGTCTCGGCCATCTCACGCACCGGCAAGGCAACGGGCTCGGAGGAGCTCCTGACCCTGGCGGTGGAGGAGATCGCCGCGGCCACCGGCTACATGCGCGTGCTCGCCTACCGTTTCGACGATGCCTGGAACGGCGACGTGGTGGCCGAGACCACCAACGGTGTGCCGCCGCGCTTCGAGGGCCATCACTTCCCCCACACGGATATCCCGGCCCAGGCCCGGGCCCTCTACCGGCGCAACCGCATCCGCGTGATCCCGGACATCGAGTACACGCCCACCGCCCTGATCTCCGGCACGGATCGGCCGCTGGACATGAGCGACTGTCTGCTGCGCTCGGTCTCCCCGGTGCACCTGGAGTACCTGCGCAACATGGGCGTGACGGCAACGCTGGTGATGTCGCTGCTGGTGGAGGGCGAGCTCTGGGGCATGATCGTGTGCCAGTCCGACACGCCCAAGGCCATGCCACAGCCGCTGCGCCAGTTCTGCGACACCGTCGCGCGCATGCTCGGGCTGCAGATCGAGTCGCACCTGCGCCGCGAGATCGACGCTGAGACCGCCGCCGCGGTCGAGGAGATCGACAGCCTGCGCGGCCTGCTGCAGTCCGGGAACGAACTCGCCGAGGCCATGCATTCGCACAGCGAACGGCTGCTCGGGGCCTTCCGCAGCCGTTCGCTGGTCCTCCACATCGCGGACAACCGGACCGTGCTGGGCGAGCGGATCGCCACGACGACCGAGGATCGGATCGTGGCCCACGCCGCGACGCCGGCCAACGACCGGCTCGTCCACAGCGACCGCCTCGCCGCGGATATCCGCCCGGAAGACAGGGCGGACGCCTGGATCGCCGGCTACATGTACCTGCCGATCTCCCGGGACGGCGAGGACTACTGCCTGTGGCTGCGCGGCGAGAACCCCTTCTCCATCCCGTGGGCCGGCAACCCCGAGAAACCCGGCGCGGACGACACGGACGGGGCCACACGCCTGACCCCCCGCGGCTCCTTCGAGCTGTGGCTGGAGGAGGTGCGGGGCACCAGCGAGACCTGGCGCATCCCCCAGCGGCGGGCCGCGTACCGCCTCCGCGAGCTGCTGCGCATGCAGCTCGCCAGCGAATACCGCGCCGCGCGCATCCGCGAGCGCACCCTGCGACGCATGGCTACCCACGACGACCTCACCGAACTGCCCAACCGCACGCTGGTGATGGACCGGCTGCACAAGGCCACCGACGAGGCGCAACGCGACGGCACCGCGGTGCTGTGCCTGTTCATCGATCTGGACGGCTTCAAGCCGGTGAACGACGCCTACGGCCACGGCGTCGGCGACGAGGTGCTGAAGATCCTGGCCGAACGCCTCGCCGGGACCCTGCGCGGATCCGACTCCGTGGGCCGGGTCGGCGGCGACGAGTTCGTCGTGGTCGCCCGGGTGAACACCCATCGCCAGTGGCGTCACGCCGGGGAGGTGCTCGCCGAGCGGGTCATCGAGCTCGCCGCGCACCCGGTGACCGTCGACGAGGTCACTCACGCCGTGGGCTGCAGCATCGGCATCGCGATCTTTCCCGAGATCGACGCCTCGCCCGAGGCGCTGATGCAGCAGGCGGACCAGGCGATGTACGCCGCCAAGGGCAGCGGCGGCAACACCTACCGTTTCGCCGACGGTAGCGCTTGAAAGGACGGGCCCCGCGCACCGGCTGCCAGCGTCTTCCGGCCGCGGCGCGGTAAACGCGACCACCGCCCGCCCCGGCGCACCGACACATCCGCCCTCCGGTCCACGGATGCAATGACCCGCCGGATCGCCCTGCGGCCCTGGCGTGACGGGCCTCGTCCGCCGGGCCGACGCGGTCTCCCGGGCGGCGCCCGATGGCCCCACCCCGTCGGCCCACCCGAATAGTCCGGGATTGAACTAAATGTACAAATAACTCATAATGCTGTACAAGAATTTTACAACCACAGTAAGAGAACACCGGCCGTCCGGTGGCGCACCCGCTTTCGGCAGCGTTGCGGCCCCGGTCACCGTGGAAATGCGTCTATGCCTATCAGCGCCCGCCTCCCCGGTATCACCACCGCCGCGTATCGTGAATACGTCGCGAGCCTCGAGGAAGAATCCCGGCGCCTGCGTGCAGAACGCCGGGCGATGGAGACCGCCATGGGTGTCGTGCACTTCGACCTCCGCGGCCGGATCACCCACGCCAACCAGCGCTTTGCGGAAATCCTCGGCTATGCCGACCCGGATTCGCTCCAGGGCGTGCCCCACCAGCGTTTCTGCGACGCGCAGTACGCGGCGAGCGCCGACTACGAGGCATTCTGGGCGGCCCTGCGCCGCGGCGATCCCCAGCAGGGGCGGGTACGACGCCTCGATGCGCAAGGCCGGACGGTATGGCTGGAGGCGTCGTACAACCCGGTGATGGACGACGACGGACAGACGGCGAGCGTGATCAAGATCGCCAGCGACATCACCGAACGGGTCAACAAGGGCATTCGGGACCGCGCGATCATCGGCGCCCTGGACCGGGTGATGGCGGTCGCGGAGTTCACCGTCGACGGCACCCTGCGCAAGGCCAACGAGAACTTCCGCCGGCTCATGGGGTATGACGCCGGCAGCATCGAGGGCGTCCATCACCGCGAGTTCTGCCCCCCGGAGTTCGCCGGCAGTGACGACTATGCAGCGTTCTGGAAGCGGCTCCGCGCCGGTGAATACTATGCCGACCGGGTGCAGCGGCGCGCCCGTGACGGCAGTGCACGCTGGCTGCAGGCGAGCTACAACCCGGTCTTCGACGACGACGGCCGCGTGGTCGGGGTCATCAAGTTCGCCACCGACATCACCGACGAGGTCCATCGCCAGGAAACCGAGCGCGAGAGCGCGGCCTACGCCCTGGACGTCTCCCGCCAGAGCGCGGAACGCTCCCGGGCCGGGGTGGACACGGTGAACCGCTCGCTGGAGGAGATCCAGCGGATGTCGGAGCGCATCGAGCAGGCCACCACGGAGGCCGAGGGGCTCGACGATAACGCCGAGCGCATCTCGGCGATCGTGGCCGCGGTGCGCGGTGTGGCCGACCAGACCAACCTGCTGGCGCTGAATGCCGCCATCGAGGCGGCGCGCGCGGGCGACGCCGGTCGCGGCTTCTCCGTGGTCGCCGACGAGGTGCGCAAGCTCGCCGAGCGCACGGCGAGCGAGACCACGGAGATCTCCGGGATGGTCGCGGACGTGCAACGGCGCACCCGCGACTTCGTCGCGCAGATGGAGGGCCTGCTCGAGCACGTCCGCCAGGGGGTCGCGCTGACCCGGGAGACCGGCGAGACCATGGCGGAGGTCAACCGCTACGCGGAATCGGTGGTCGACGCCACCGGCCGGGTCAGCGAGATCCGCACCTGAGCGCGTCTACCGCCCCTTCGCCTCCAGCCGGCGCTCCACTACCCGGGCCAGCGCCGCCGAGGCATCGGCGATACGCTCCGGCGTAACGGTGGCATAGCCGAGCACGAGCCCGGGCCGCGCCGCGGCCGGATCGTGGTAGTACAGCGACAGCGGCCGCGCGACGATGCCCTCGGAGAGGGCGTCCCGGGAAACCCGTTCATCGTCGAGCGCCTCGCGGAAGTGATAGGTCAGGTGGATGCCGCCCTGGCCACCGCTCACGCTCACCGCGTCACCGAGGCGCGTCTCCAGCGACGTCCGCAGCGCCTCCTGGCGCTCGGCGTAGACCTGGCGCATGCGCCGTATATGTGCGGAGAAGCGGCCGCTGTCGATGAACTCGGCGAGCGCCGCCTGCTCCACCAGCCTGCCCTCGCGGAAGAGCTCCGCATTGGCCGTGGACAACGGCTCCACCAGCGCCGGCGGCACCACCAGGTACGCCAGCCGCAGCCCCGGATACATCACCTTGCTGAAGGTCCCGACATAGATCACCCGGTTCGTCGAGGAGAGCCCGTACAGCGAGGCGATGGGCTCGCGGTGGTAGCGCAGCTCGTTATCGTAGTCGTCCTCGATGATCCAGGCGTCCGCCGCCGAGGCCTGCTCCAGCAGCAGCCGGCGACGACCGAGGCTCAGCACCGCGCCGGTGGGGAGCTGGTAGGACGGTGAGGTGAAGATCAGCCGCGGCGGACGCCGCCAGTCCGATGGCTGCGGGGCGATGCCGTCCGCGTCCACCGGGATCGCCCGCAGGCGCAGGCCGGCGGCGCGCAGCACGTTGCGCGCGCCCCAGTAGCCCGGGTCCTCCATCCACGCCTCGTCGCCGGGGTCGGCGAGCATGCGCGCGCACAGGTCGAGCCCCTGGTGGGCACCGCCGACGATGAGGATCTGGCGCGGGTCGCAGCTGATCATCCGCGAGACCTTCAGGTGCTCGGCGAGCACCGCCTTGAGCGGCCCGTAGCCACCGGAGGCGTACTGCATCAGCCGGGAGTGATCACTGTTCATGTAGCGGCCGAGCAGCCGCCGCCAGACCCGGAAAGGGAACGCGGCGACATCGGGGATGCCGGGCACGAAGGCCCCGGACTGGAGTGTGCTGCTCGCCGGATGCGCGGCGATATCGGCACCCCGCCGGGATAACCCCGGGGCATGCCCCGCCTCGCGGCGTGGCGGGGCCGGCACGCTGGGCGCATCCCGCGGCAGGGTATCGGTGACGAAGGTGCCCGCCCCGGTGTGTCCACGCACATAGCCTTCCGCCTCCAGCTGCTCGTAGGCCCGCATCACGGTATTGCGCGCCAGCCCGAGTTCCCGGGCGAGCGTCCGGGTCGCCGGCAGCTTGGCGCCGGGGGCCAGACGTTCCTCCAGGATCGCCTGGCGCAGGGCGGCGTAGACCCGCCGGCGCACCGGCAGCCGGGTCCACTCGGTGCGCTGCTGCATGTACTGCAGGAGGAGGTCGCTGAGGAGCATGGGCACCGCCGTCGCAGATTGGCTCCCTGCATCGTACCCGATTGGCTCCTATACGGGGACCAAAAATCGGTTCTAATCGTGGGGATACAGGCAGACGTGGGCCCTGACGGTCCACGCACACGGAGGACCAAGGACCATGCGAGAGCTCGGCGACCCGGCGCTGTTCCGGGAGCAGGCCTACATCGACGGCGTCTGGGTGGACGCCGATGCCGCCGCGACCCTGGCGGTGGACGACCCTGCCACCGGCGAGACCCTGGGGAACGTGCCGCTCATGGGCGCCGCCGAAACCCGCCGGGCCATCGAGGCGGCGGACCGGGCATGGCCCGCCTGGCGGGCGCTCACCGCCAGCGAGCGCGCGGCGCGCCTGCGGGAGTGGCACCGTCTGGTGCTCGCCCACCGCGACGATCTCGCCCGGATCATGACCCGCGAGTGCGGCAAGCCGCTGGGCGAGGCCCGCGGCGAGGTCGCCTACGCCGCGTCGTTCATCGAATGGTTCGCCGAGGAGGGCCGCCGCGCCTACGGCGAGCTGATCCCATCCCCCGCCGCAGACCGGCGCATCGCCGCGACCCGGGAGCCGGTGGGTGTCTCCGCGGCGATCACGCCCTGGAACTTCCCGGCGGCGATGATCACGCGCAAGGTCGCGCCGGCACTGGCCGCGGGCTGCCCAGCGGTGGTCAAGCCCGCCGAGGTCACGCCGTTCACCGCGCTGGCGCTGGCAGAGCTGGCCGACCGCGCGGGCATCCCGGCCGGGGTGTTCAATGTGGTCACCGGCGAGCCCCAGGCGATCGGCGGCGAGCTCTGCGCCAACCCCACCGTACGCAAGCTCTCGTTTACGGGCTCCACCGCCGTCGGCCGCCACCTCATGGCCCAGTGCGCGGACACCGTGAAGAAGGTCTCGCTGGAGCTCGGCGGCAATGCACCCTTCATCGTCTTCGACGACGCCGACCTGGAGGCCGCGGTCCGCGGCGCGATGGACTCCAAGTTCCGCAACGCCGGCCAGACCTGCGTGTGCGCGAACCGCATACTGGTGCAGTCCGGCATCCACGACGCCTTCGTCGAGCGCCTCGCCGAGGTGATGGAATCGGAGCTGAGCGTGGGCAACGGCCTCACCGACGGCATCAACCAGGGGCCGCTGATCAACGACGCCGCGGTGGAGAAGGTGACCGCCCTGGTGGCCGACGCCACCGCCCAGGGTGCACGGACGCTCACCGGGGGCGCGCGCCACGCCGGCGGCGGCCGCTTCTTCCAGCCGACCCTGCTCGCCGACGTGAACACCGGCATGCGCCTCGCCCGCGAGGAGATCTTCGGACCCGTGGCCCCGGTATTCCGCTTCACCACCGAGGACCAGGCGGTGGCGATGGCGAACGACACCGAGTACGGCCTCGCCGCCTACTTCTACAGCCGCGACGCGGCCCGCACCTGGCGCGTCTCCGAGGCCCTGGAATACGGCATGGTCGGCATCAACACCGGCCTGCTGTCCGCGGCCGAGGCGCCGTTCGGCGGCATGAAGGCCTCCGGCCTCGGGCGCGAGGGCGCCCGCCAGGGCCTGGAGGAGTACCTGGAGACCAAGTACCTCTGCCTCGGCGGCATCGCCTGAGGCCACACATCCACCCGGAACGAGGATCGGGACGATGACCACCAATCGCGAACTCTTCGAGCGCCGCAGCGACGCCGTCGCCGCCGGTGTCGGCATCATCCACCCCATTGCCACCGAGCGCGCGGAGAACGCCCGCCTGTGGGACGTCGAGGGCAACGAGTACATCGACTTCGCCGCCGGCATCGCGGTGCTCAACACCGGCCACCGCCACCCGCGGGTGATGGCGGCGGTGGAGGAGCAGCTCGGGCGCTTCACCCACACCAACTTCAATGTCTCCGCCTACGAGCCCTACGTCGCCCTGGCCGAACGGCTCAACGCCATCACCCCCGGCGACTTCGCCAAGAAGACCGTGTTGGTGAACTCCGGCGCGGAGGCGGTGGAGAACGCCGTGAAGATCGCCAAGGCCTACACCGGCCGCTCGGCGGTGATCGGCTTCGGCGGCGGCTTCCACGGCCGCACCCTGCTGACCATGGGCCTGACCGGCAAGGTCCGCCCGTACAAGGCCGGCTTCGGGCCGATGCCTGCGGACATCTTCCATGCCCGCTTCCCCAACGAGGTGCACGGCGTCAGTGTCGACGACGCGGTCCGCTCGCTCGAGGAGCTGCTGCGCTTCGACGTCGACCCGCAGCGCGTCGCCGCCCTGATCATCGAGCCGGTGCTCGGCGAGGGTGGCTTCTACGCCGCGCCGCCGGCATTCATGCAGGCGCTGCGCCGGATCGCCGACGAGCACGGCATCTGCCTGATCGTCGACGAGGTCCAGACCGGCTTCGCCCGCACCGGCCGGCGCTTCGCCGTCGAGCACAGCGGCGTCACCCCGGACATCATCACCATGGCCAAGGGCCTGGCCGGCGGCATGCCGCTGGCCGCGGTCACCGGTCGCGCGGAGATCATGGACGCCGGTCCGGCGGGCGGCCTCGGCGGCACCTACGGCGGCAACCCGCTGTCCGCCGCGGCGGCCCTGGCGGTGCAGGAGGTGATCGACGACGAGGGCCTGATCCAGCGTGCGGCGATCATCGGCGAGCGCCTGACCACGGGTATCGGCGAGATCGCCAGTGAGGTCGGCGCGGTGCGCGACGTTCGCGGCCTCGGCGCGATGGTCGCGGTGGAGTTCTTCGACGGCGACCAGCCCTCGCCCGCGATGGCCGCGGACGTCATGGCCCGGGCCCGCGCCCACGGCCTGCTGGTGCTCACCTGCGGTATCCACGGCAACGTGGTCCGGCTCCTGCCCCCGCTCACGGCCACGGACGCGGACGTGGAAGGCGCGGTGGAACGGCTCGGCGCCGCCATCCGCGAGGCCGCGGGCAGTGCCCCGCAGCGTGCGGCCGGCTGACCGCCGGCCGCGGGCGTGCCGCCCGCCCCGGTCCGCGATGACGGGCCGGGGCGGGTCAGCCCCCGCCCGCGGTGGTCCCCTTGAGCTCCACCTCGACGAACGCGAGCTCGGCGTCACCGTCGTTGACCACGTTGTGCTCCGCCCCGGCGGTGCGGAAATACGAGACCCCGGGGGTCAGCTCGCTGCTGGCGGTACCGGACTCGGACTCCAGCAGCAGCCGCCCGGCGGTGAGGGGCACGACGACGTAGTCATGCTCATGGCGGTGCCAGCCCGTCTGTGCCCCGGGGGCGAAGCACCACTCGGTCACGATGACGCGCTCGTTGTCCTCCTGCACCGTGGCCGTGGCCATGGGCCGTTCGTCGTTCATGGCACCTCCTGCCGGGATGGATCAGAGATAGGGCGGCGTGCACGCGCTGATGAGCTCGCAGTCCTCGTCGTCGAGGTTGCGGAAACGGTGGGGGATACGGCTATCGAAGTGGTACGCGTCCCCCGGCCCGAGCACCCGCCGCCGGCTGCCCACCGTGAGCTCCACGCGCCCCGAGATGACGATACCCGCCTCCTCGGAGTCGTGGCGCAGCATCGCGCGGCCGGTGTCGCCGCCCGGCGGGTAGTACTCGCGCAGCACCTGCAGGCTCTTGCCCTGGACGTTGCCGACCTGGCGGAACTCCAGCGGCCCGCTGGTGATGAGCGAGAGCTCGTCGCGGCGGAAGAACACCCGGTCCGCCGCCTGCGCACCCACGGCGAAGAACTCCGCCAGCGACATCGGCACGCCGTCCAGGACCTTCTTCAGGGAGGCCACGGAGGGGCTGTTCTTGTTCTGCTCGATGAGTGAGATGGTCCCGTTGGTCACACCCGCGCGGCGGGCGAGCTCGCGCTGGGACAGGCCGCGGTCCAGGCGAACCTGGCGCAGACGCTCACCGAGATCGAATACGGGGTCGGCCTCTTCCGGTGACCGCTCCTGTGACTGCCCTGTCGATGTGTTCACGACTCGACATACCTCCCGTTCCTTAGGTGCCTGGTGGCGCCGCAAATTACTGCTTTCAGCCGGACACCGCAAAAGCCCCTCCCCTGGGCGACCACCATTGACGGTGTCCACGGCACCCCTGCATCCCTGTCGTTTGTATCTATCAATTAAACACACCCTGTAGGAAAGTCCAGCTACCCCCCGACCGGCGCACGTGACGCCGATCACGTTTTCAGGCTGATGCCAACCTGCTGAAACGGAACAAAATGGTGCACAAAAAGGGCAAATAGCGACTTTTTGGTGCATGTTTAAGGTTGCGCGCTCCAGCCTGAACCGCCCGCGGCCCCCTTTGCGTGCGCCCCTGCCAGGCCGCCTTGACACGGAAACCCCCGTGGACTAGTGGTTAATAAAATAACCACCTAGCCCGCCGGAAAACGCAGCATGGAGGCCGCCGGGGCGGTACCGCCGAGGAGAGGAAACCGTTGTCGATCTCCCCTTCCAGCGCTGCGCAGCCCGCTTTCCGGCCCTCACGCCAACCCACCGTGCGGACCGCCGACTCGCCGTTGGCACGCTTGATGCTGTCCGCCTTCCAGAACCAAGTGGAGTAGCGCAATGCAAACGACGATCAACTGCGACATGGGGGAGAGCTTCTCCCTGTATCGCATGGGTGACGACGCCGGGATGATGCCTTTCATCTCGGCCGCGAACGTGGCCTGCGGCTTTCACGGCTCCGATCCCAACCACATGCGCAAGACCGTGGAGCTCGCCCGGTCCCACGGCGTGCGTGTCGGCGCCCACCCCTCGCTGCCGGACCTCCAGGGCTTCGGCCGGCGCGAGATGAAGATCCCCCGCGAGGAGCTGGCCAACATCCTCATCTACCAGGTGGGCGCGCTGAAGGGCTTCCTGGACGGCGCCGGCATGGCACTGAACCACATCAAGCCCCACGGCGCGCTCTACGGCATGGCCGCCCGTGACGAGGCGGTGGCCGACGCCGTCTGCGATGCCGCCGATGTCTTCGGCGTACCGCTCATGGGCCTGTCCGGGACCTGCCACGAGACGGTCTACACCCGGCGCGGCCACACCTTCCTCGCGGAGTACTTCGCCGACCTCGACTACGACGACGACGGCAAGCTGATCATCACCCGCGAGCACGCCGCGGTGGATCCGGCCAGGGCGGCCGAGCGGGTCGTCCGCGCGGTGGAGCAGGGCGAGACCGAGTCGGTGAACGGCCACACCCTGAAGGTCCGCGCCGACACCGTCTGCGTGCACTCCGACACGCCCAACGCGCTCGACGTGGCCCGCGCCGTACGCGACGCCCTCGGCGCCACCGCCGCCTGAGCCGGGGAGTGACGATGGGAGATATCAGCAAGGTCCTGATCGCCAACCGTGGCGAGATCGCCTGCCGCATCGCGCGCAGCTGCCGCTCGCTGGGCATCGCCAGCGTCGCGGTCTGCTCCGAGGCGGACGAGGACGCCCTGCACGTGCGCCTCGCCGACGAGCACCGCGTGGTCGGCCCCGCCCGCGCCCAGCACAGCTACCTCAACATCGAGCGGCTGATGCAGGCGGCGTCGGAGACCGGGGCGGACGCGGTCCACCCGGGCTACGGCTTCCTCGCGGAGAGCACCCGGCTCGCCGATGCGGTCACCGGCGCCGGCATGACCTGGATCGGCCCGCGCACGGACAGCATCCGCGACATGGGGGACAAGGCACGGGCCCGCCACATCGCCGAGCGGGCCGGCGTGCCCGTGCTGCCCGGCAGCCGGCGCTTCACCAGCGACGACCTCGACGACCTGGAGACGGAGGCACGCCGGATCGGCCTGCCCGTGCTCGTGAAGGCCTCCGCCGGCGGCGGCGGCATCGGCATGCAGCGGGTCGACGATCTCGCCGCCCTGCGCAAGGTGGTGCAGTCCACCCAGGGGCTCGCGAAGTCCAACTTCGGCGACGAGGCGGTGTTCCTGGAGAAGTTCGTCCCGCGTGCCCGCCACGTGGAGGTGCAGGTGCTCGGGCTCGGCGGCGGCCGGGCGGCGCACCTGTTCGAGCGCGAGTGCTCCATCCAGCGGCGCTATCAGAAGATCATCGAGGAGGCCCCTTCGCCGGCGGTGGACGCGGCCGTACGGGAGCGCATGACCCACGCCGCGGTGTCCCTCGCCGAGGCCCAGGATTATCACGGCGCCGGGACGGTGGAGTTCGTGCTCGACGACGAAACCGGGGAGTTCTACTTCCTGGAGATGAACACCCGCGTGCAGGTGGAGCACCCGGTCACGGAGATGATCACCGGCGAGGACATCGTCGCCCACCAGATCCGCATCGCCGCGGGCAAGGAGTCCGGGCTCAGCCAGGCCGGGATCGAGAGCCGGGGCCACGCCATGGAGTTCCGACTCTACGCCGAGGACCCATTCAACAACTTCCTGCCCCAGCCCGGCGTGATCGAGACGTTGCACGTGCCCGCGGGCGAGCACGTGCGCGTGGACACCGGCTACGACGACGGCAGCCGGGTTCACCCCTACTACGACCCGCTGATCGCGAAGGTCATCGTCCGCGGTGCGGACCGCGACGAGACCCGCGAGCGGGCACTGGAGGTGCTGCGCAACAGCCGCATCGAGGGCATCCGAACGAACCTGCCTTTCCTGGTCAACGTCCTGCGCACCGACGCCTTCCGGCGGGGCGAGACCCTGACGTCTTTCATCGCGGACTACGAGTCCGAGCTGCTCAACACCGAGTAACCAGCGCTGGGGAGGAACGCAATGATCTATGAGGAACCCCGCTTCCTGCCGGGCGGCGACCGCTACATGCTCATCGAGTTCGGCGACGAGATGAATCTCGAGCTGAACTTCCGGGGGCAGGACCTGGCCAACGTCGTCGCCGAGCAGAAGACAAAGGGGGTGTTGGAGACCGCACCCTGCTTCGCGTCCACGCTGATCCACTACGACCCGGAGCTGATCAGCTTCGCCGATCTGAAAAAGGAGATGGCCTCGCTGATCGAGGGCCTGCGGCCCGCCGACGACATCGAGCTGCCGAGCCGGCTGTTCTACTTCCCCACGGTCTACCTGGACCCGTGGACGAAGGAGTGCGTCGAGGACTACATCGCCAAGATCGCGAAGAAGACGCCGGACCCGGAGTATGTCGCCGAGCTCAACGGCCTCTCCGGCGTGGACCAGCTCGTGCGCGTGCACTCGGGCACGGAGTACTGGGTGGCCTCCCTGGGATTCTGGCCCGGCCTGCCGTTCACCATGCCGCTGGACCCGCGCTGCCGGCTGGTGGCGCCGAAGTACAACCCGCCGCGCACCTGGACGCCCAAGGGCTCGGTGGGCATGGGCGGCATGTCCACCGCCATCTACCCCGAGCACCTGCCGGGCGGCTACCAGGTCTTCGGCCGCACCCCCGTGCCGATCTGGGACACGGAGAAGCGCTTCCCCGTGTTCGAGAACAGCATCTGCCTGTTCCGCCCCGGCGACCGCATCCGCTTCGTGCCCTGCTCCATCGAGGAGTTCGAGCACGTCGAGGCCCAGGTCGCCGACGGCAGCTACCAGTACAACCTCGTCGAATACCAGAAGTTCTCGGTCGCCCAGTACAAGGAGTGGGTGGCGGGTATCGACGAGACCCAGCGGTTCTGAAGGGGGTGAGGACATGTTCGAAGTCATGAACGCCGGGCTGGAGACGGCCATCCAGGACTACCCCGGCCGCGTCGGCTACTGGAACCAGGGCTTCCCGCCCTCCGGGCCGATGGACCACTGGTCGTTCCGCCTGGCCAACGTGCTGGTGGGCAACGAGCCCGGAGACGCCGCGCTCGAGTGCCAGTTCACCGGCCCGGAGCTGCGTTTCCACGAGGACACCGTGGTCGCGGTCACCGGCGGCGACATGCAGCCGCACATCGACGGCGAGCCCATCGAGCTGTGGCGCAGCTACGCGGTAAAGGCCGGCCAGACGCTGAAGCTGAGCTACGCGAAGACCGGCGCCCGCGGCTACATCGCCGTCGCCGGGGCCATCCGCACCGAGCCCTGGCTCGGCTCCCGCGCGACCTTCCACAAGGCCGGGGTCGGCGGCTTCGAGGGCCGCGCGATCCAGGCCGGCCAGCAGATCCCCACCGGCGACGCCTCCGGCGGCACGCCGGACATGGTGGTGATCCCCGAGGCACGGCCCGAGCTCCCCTCCGACAAGCGCTGGGAGATCGAGGTCGTCGCCGGCCCCAACGACGACTGGCTCGACGAAGCCGGGGTCCGCACCTTCCTGGAGGCGGACTGGAAGCTCTCCGCCAAGTCGGACCGTACCGGCTACCGCCTGGAGGGCCCCGGCGACCGGCTCACCTTCGCCGACAAGGCGATCAACAAGCGCCCGGAGCACGGCTCCGAGCCGTCCAACATCATCGATCAGGGCTACCCCAACGGGGCCATCAACCTGGCGGGGCTGACGCCCATCATCCTGGTCAAGGACGGCCCGAGCATGGGGGGTTTCATCAACCCCTTCACCGTGCCCACCAGCGGCTTCTGGAAGCTGGGCCAGGTCCGGCCCGGCGAGGTGATCCGCTTCCGCGCAATCTCCGTGGACGAGGCCCAGCGCCTGGCCCGCGAGATGACCCGTATCTGCTCCAGAGAATCCCTGCGCCCGGCCTGACCGGCGCCGACCGCAACCCGAACGACACGTCCCGCAAGGAGGACAGGAATGGCCGAACACACCGTCGAAGCCCAGCTGCCGGGCGTCTTCTACCGCCGCCCCAGCCCGGAGGCCGAGCCCTTCGTCGCCGAAGGGGACACCGTCACCGCCGACGACACGGTGGGGCTCATCGAGCTGATGAAGTCCTACCACGAGATCAAGGCCGGCGTGGCCGGCACGGTGAAGTCCTTTCTGGTGGACAACGAGGGCGACGTGGACCCGGGCCAGGGTCTCGTCGTCATCGAGTCCAACTGACGCCACTGCCCAGGAGTACCCAACGATGAACGCACGACAGATCATGCGCGCCGGCTCCGCCGCCGTGTTCGGCGGCCTGCTGCTCGCCGCCAGCACGGCGCAGGCCTTCGACGTGGAGGCCTACTACGGCAACTACGACGTCTCCGGCAAGAAGGCGGGCCGGCCCGCCACCTCGCTCGGCGAGGCCCGGAGCGAGGAGTGGAAGGCCCCGACCCCGGACAAGCCGTACCGCATCGGCGTGTCCTTCCCCCACCTCAAGGACCCGTACTGGCTCGCCGTGAACTACGGCATCATCGACGAGGCCCGCAAGCTCGGCGTCGGCATCGACCTGGTCGCCGCCCAGGGCTACGAGGACATCACCGGCCAGATCTCCCAGGTCGAGAACCTGCGCAACCGCGGCGTCGACGGCCTGATCCTGGCGGCGATCAGCTACACCGCCCAGGACGGGCTGGTGAAGTCGCTGAGCGCCGACATCCCGGTGATCGAGGTGATCAACGACATCCAGGCCCCGGCCATCGCGGCCAAGACCCTGGTGTCGTTCTACACCATGGGCTACGTCGCCGGCGAGTACGTGGCCAAGGACTCCGAGGGCAAGGACCGGGTCAGCGTCGCCTTCCTGCCGGGCCCGGCGGGATCCGGCTGGGCGCCCGACACCCTGGACGGCTTCAAGCAGGCGCTGGCCGACCACGACGCCGAGGAGCGCGTGGACATCATCACCGTGAAGTGGGGTGACACCGGCAAGAGCGTTCAGACCTCGATCATCGAGAACGTCATGAACGCCAACCCGGACCTCGACTACCTCGCCGGCAACGCCGTCGCCGCGGACGCCGCCCCGGACGTGCTCCGCGACCGCGACAACAAGCCCAAGATCGTCTCCACGTTCCTGATCCCGCCGCTCTACGAGAAGATCAAGAACGGCGAGGTCGCGGTGGCGCCGACGGACTTCACCGCGCTGCAGGGCCGCATGGCGGTGGACGCGATGGTGCGCATCCTCAACGGCGAGAAACCCGGCGAGGACTTCCCCTTCCGCGCCGGCCCGAAGATCCAGCCGCTGACCCCGGAGACCATCGACCAGTACGACTACGAGGACATGCTGGGCGCCCGCGACTGGCGCCCGGTGTTCTCCGTCGAGCCGAAGGAGTAACGCGGTCGGGCGGGGGCCGCCGGTCCCCGCCCTCACCGCCGTCACCCACCCCGACATGCCCGAGAGCGGGCGCAGACGGCAGCAGCTCATGGACACGATTCTCGACGTTTCCGGCGTGCGCAAGCGCTTCCCCGGCGTGACCGCGCTGGCGGACGCCCACCTGATGGTCCGCGCCGGCGAGGTTCACGCCCTCGTGGGCGAGAACGGTGCCGGCAAATCCACGCTGGTCGGCGTCATCTGCGGGGCCGTGCAGCCGGATACCGGGCGGATGCGCTTCCTCGGCGAGGACTACCACCCGCGCTCGCCCCAGGAGGCATACCAGAGCGGCATCCGCGTGGTCTTCCAGCACCTCAGCCTGATCCCCAACCTGTCGGTCACGGACAACCTCTTCCTCGGCCGCGAGATGGCCGGCGCCCTCGGCTTCATCCGCCGGCGGGACATGGGCGTGCGCGCCCGCACCCTGCTCGAGGAGCTCGGCTTCGCGCACATCCCGGCCTCGGCCCGGGTGGACACGCTCAGCACCTCCCAGAAGTACCTCGTCGAGGTCGCCAAGGCGATGCTGGAGCGCCCGAAGCTGATCATCCTCGACGAGCCCACTGCGGCACTGAACGCCGCCGAGACCTCGGTGCTCTTCGACCTGGTGGCCTCGCTGAAGGACGCCGGCAGCGGGGTGATCTGGATCACCCACCGGCTGGAGGAGCTCTACCAGATCACCGACCAGGTCACGGTGATGCGCGACGGGCGTTTCGTGGAGAGCCGGCCGACCGCGTCGCTGGAGCGTGACGAGATCATCCGGCTGATGACCGGCCGCCAGATCGCGGATTCCGAGGCCCCGGACCCGGCACACATCGGCAGCGAGAACCGCCTGGTCATCAGCGACCTGCACACCGCCGGCGGCCTCAAGGGCCTGTCCATGGCCGTGCGCGCCGGTGAGGTGGTCGGCCTCGGCGGGCTCGCCGGTTCCGGGGTCGAGGAGATCGGCCGGGCGCTCTACGGCCTGCACCCGGTCACCCGCGGCGAGATCGAGCTGCTCGGCCGCCCGTTCCGGCCCCGGGACCTGCGTCCGCACCGCCTCGCACGCCAGGGCATCTTCTACCTGCCCGGCGACCGCCAGTCCGAGGGCATCGTCGACGTGCGCCCGGTCTCGGAGAACGCGACCCTGTCCTCACTGGACGCACTCGGCCGGATGGGCTTCCTCCACCGCCTCAACGAACGCCGCACCGTGGCGGACTACGTGCAGCGCCTGCGCGTGAGCACACCCTCCGCGGCCCAGCCCATCAAGCTGCTCTCGGGGGGCAACCAGCAGAAGGTGCTGTTCGCCCGCGGCATGCTCACCGAGCCGCAGCTGTTCATCCTCGAGGAGCCCACCCAGGGCGTCGACGTCGGCTCCAAGGCGGACATCTACGCCGTCACCCGCGAGCTCGCCGAGGCCGGCGCGGCGGTGATCGTCATCTCCACCGACACACGCGAGCTGCTGACCGTGTGCCACCGCATCATCGCCATAAGCCAGGGGCGGATGTCCCGGGAGTTCACCCAGGGCGAGGCGGACGAAGAGCAGCTGGTCAGCGCCTACTTCGGATCCCAGGACAGCAGAGAGGCAGTATGAACACCATGGCAGAGACACGCGGGCGCGAGACCGGCGACGGGGGCGGCAATGCCGTGCTCGACGCCGCACGGATCATCTTCACCAAGACCGGGGCGCTGCTGCCGCTGTTCGTGATCATGGCCATCTACTTCTCGGTGGCCTCCGAACACTTCCTCAGCGGCCGCAACATGTCGACCATCGCCACCCAGTCGGTGTACTTCACCCTGGTCGTCATCGCCCAGGCCATCGTCATGATCACCGGCGGCTTCGACCTGTCGGTGGGGGCCGCGCTGGCACTGACCAGTATCACCACCAGCTCGGTGATCGTCGCCGTGCCCGGCGCGGGCGGGATCGTGCTGGCCACCGGTGCCGGCATGCTTACCGGGGCCTCGGTGGGCGCCGCCAACGGCCTGCTGATATCCCAGTTCCGGGTCTCACCGCTGATCGTCACCCTGGGCATGGCCTCGGTGGTCAGCGGCCTGGCGCTGATCATCACCGGCGGTGTGCCGATCTTCAACCTGCCGCAGCTGTTCAAGGAGACCCTCTACACCGGGGATCTCGCCGGCGTCCCGGTGCCGTGGCTGGTGGTTCTGCTGGTGGTCGGTATCGCCTATATCGCCCTGTACTGGCACCGTCTCGGGCGCAACTGGTACGCCGTCGGCGGCAACCCCGTCTCGGCCCACATCGCCGGGGTACCGGTGAAACGCGCGCTGTTTCTGGCCTACCTCTCGGCAGGCGTGCTGGTGGGCATCGCCGGCGTCATGCTCACCGCCCGCGTGGGCTCCGGCGAACCCAACCTGGGCGGGACGTTCGCGCTGCAGTCCATCGCCGCGGCGGTGCTGGGTGGCATATCCCTGCGCGGCGGCCAGGGCTCGCTGTGGGGTGCCATCCTCGGTGCGATCTTCCTCGTACTGCTGCAGAACGGCCTGGACCTGGTGGGCGTGAGCTCCTACCTGCAGATGATCATCACCGGCGCCCTGCTGGTCTTCGCGGTCATCGTCGACCACTACTGGCACAAGGGCTGACGCCCCGGGTGCGGTAACGGTAAGGGCACCCGGGCCGGTCCCGGCCCGGGTGCCGAACGCAAAACCCCTCCCCCGAGGGTCTTTCCCTGCATTTTTCACACAGCAGTGGGAGCGACGCCCGCACTGGATGCGACGGCCCCCACGGCTGTCGCACACGGCCTGACGGCCGTGCCCGACCTACCGCAGACTCGCCGGGCCTCGCGTAGGTTGTGCGCCGCAGGCGTGCAACATTCCCCCGATGCCGGTGTGATCGCGGCCCTGAACCAGTCCATGGCTGACGGCGCCACGACCGTCCCTGCTCACCGTCCGCGATCCTTTCCGGGCGAGGTGCGATGACCCCGTTGTCCGGGATGACGCCCGGCCGTTCCGGCGCGGCGGCGCAATGGCATCCCCGGCGCCGGGGTGCGATCGCGGTACCATCACGCGTTCCGGGCGCGGCAACGCCCCACGACACGTCCGAACCTGGAAGGGCTCATGACAACGTTTTCGCCGAGACCACCGACGATCGCCGCGCTCGCCACCACCGCACTGGCCGCCGGACTGGTGGTCGCAGGGCCGCTGTGGCTGCCCCGCGAGGCGGCGCTGGCGGCGGGACTGGCGCTCTTCGCCATCGGGCTGTGGGCGAGCTCGGCGGTGCCCGCCGGACTGGCGAGCCTGGCATTCTTCGCCCTGGCGATGCTGCTCGACGCCGCGCCCGCCTCCGTCGTGTTCAGCGGCTTCGAGGCCAGGGCGTTCTGGCTGGTCTTCGGCGGACTGATCCTCGGCATCGCCGTGCACCACACCGGCCTCGGGACCCGCCTGGCACGGCGGGTGGGTGAGCGCCTGCACGGCGGCTACGGGCTCATCATCGGCGGGCTGGTGGGGATCGCCGTGGCGCTGTCGTTCGTGATCCCGTCGTCCATGGCCCGGGTCATGCTGCTGGTGCCGCTCACCACCGAGATCGCGGCGCGCTTCGGATTCGCCCCGGGCACGCGCGGGCGCACCGGCATGATCCTAGCGGTGATCCTCGGCAGCAACCAGCCCGCCTTCTCGATCCTCACCGCGAACGTGCCGAACGTCGTCCTCATGGGCCTCGCCGAGCACGTCCACGGCGTGGCGTTCACCTACGGCGAGTACCTGCTGCTGCACTTCCCCGTGCTCGGGCTGGGGCGCGCTGCGCTGCTGGTGGCGGTGATCCTGCTGCTCTTCCCGGACCGGCCTCGGCCGCGCAGCGAGTCCGTCAGGGACGCCGTGGCCGAGGCACCACTGTCCCGGCCGGAACGGGCCGTCGGCGTAATCCTGGCCGCGGCGGTGGCACTCTGGGCGACGGACTGGCTGCACGGCATATCGGCGGCGTGGGTGGCCCTCACCGCGGGGCTGGTCTGCCTGATACCGGGGGCCGGGCTCACGCCGAAGGACACCCTCAACGGCCGGGTGAACTACGAGATCCTCTTCTACCTCGCCGGTGTCCTCGGCCTCGGCGGGGTGCTCGCCCACTCCGGCGCCGGACGCATCGCCGCCGAATCGCTCCTGCCGCTGCTGCCCCTGGACCCCGGCAACCCGCTGCAGAGCTTCGTCGTCCTCGCCCTGGGCTTCATCGCCATCGCCCCGTTCACCACGGCGGCGGGCCTCGTGGCGGTGATCACGCCGCTGGCGGGGGACATCGCCCACGCCTCCGGGTTGCCGCTGGAGACCGTGCTGATGACCCAGGTGGTCGGTTTCTCGACCATGCTGCTGCCCTACCAGGTCCCGCCGCTGATGGCGGGCTGCCTGCTCGCGGGCGAACCCGTTGGCAAGGCGACCCGCCTGACGCTGACGATGGCTGCGATCACGGTGGTGGTGCTGCTACCGCTGACCTACCTGTGGTGGTCGCTGCTCGGCTGGCTGTAGCGCCCCACCGTCTACACTTGCAGCGATGCCCAGCGCGGCCAAGTGGCCGCGCACGAAACACAGAATTTCGGGGGGCCGCTTTCCCGGGGCGCCCCGGGCACACTAGCCTCCGCCCCGGCACAACACGACCATTCTGGACGATCAGGAGGGCTGTCATGAGACATGGCTATCTGTTGCGGACCACGGCATTCGCCCTGGCCGCCATCATTCCGCTGGCCTTCGCCCAGGCGGCGCCCGCCGCGACACCGACACCGGACACGCGCAACCCGGGGTACTATCACGTGCAGGTGGGCGCCTTCCAGGTCACCGCCCTGTCCGATGGCACCGTCGAGCTGCCGATGGACAAGCTGCTCCACGCCCCGGAGGACGAGGTCCGCGCGGCCCTGAAGGCGCATTTCCTCAGCGCACCGACGGAGACCTCGGTGAACGGCTACCTGATCAACACCGGCGATGAGCTGGTGCTGGTCGACACCGGGGCCGGCAGCCTGTTCGGACCGACCCTCGGGAACCTGGTGGACAGCCTGGAGGCCGCGGGCTATCGCCCGGCACAGGTGGACGAGGTCTACCTGACGCACATGCACCCGGACCATCTCGGCGGCCTCACCCGGGACGGCGAGCGTGTGTTCCCGAACGCCGTGGTGCACGCCGACCGGGACGACAGCGCGTACTGGCTCGACCCGGCGAACATGGAAAAGGCCCCGGAGGGCAAGAAGGGCATGTTCAAGGGCGCCATGGCCTCGCTCAAGCCGTACCGCGAAGCGGACGCCTTCGAGCCGTTCGACGACGGCACCGAGCTCGCCCCCGGCATCCGCGCCCAGCCCGCCCCCGGCCACACGCCGGGCCACACCACCTACCGCCTGGAGAGCGACGGCGAGACGATGGTGCTGTGGGGGGACCTGATGCACGCGGCCGCCGTGCAGTTCGATCACCCGGACGTGGCGATCGACTTCGATTCCGACCCGGAGCAGGCCATCGCGAGCCGCGAGGCGGCCTACGAGGAGGCGGCGGAGTCCGGCGTACTGGTGGCAGGGGCACACCTGCCATTCCCGGGCATCGGTCACATCCGCGCGGATGACCCCGGCTACGAGTGGTACCCCATTAACTACTCGGCGGACTGAGCGCCGGTGCTCCCGTGGCCCGCCGGCGCTGGCCGGCGGGGCGCCTTTCCCGTTTGCCGCGCCGCCCCGGCGCTCGCGCGAGCCCCCCTACACGGTCCCGCCATCCCGGGGGTAGAGTGCCGGGGTGGTGCGGATCGCGGGATAGCCGGCGGGGATGCCAACGGCGGGAGGTGCATACGCCCATGCAGGCCACCGGATGAGTGAACTCGACGGGACCCCGACAGCACCGCCCGCCTCGGACCGGCGGCGCCGGTTACTCGCCCGCGTGCGCGACCGCGTCGCCGCCTCGGACCCGGCGTTCTCCCGGCTGCGGCTGGCCTCCCGGGCTATCCTGTCGATGATGATCACCGGCGCCGTGCTGGCCGCCGTGACCGCCGCGCTGGTGCCACTGCCGTTCGCCGCCTACGGCATCGCCATGATCCTCACCTTCCTCGGCACCCTCGCGGTGCGCGAGCGCTCGCCCGCCGCCCAGGCGCGGAGCCGAGCCGCGGCGGGCGTGACCGCGGTGGGCGTGATCCTGGGGGCGGGCGCGCTGTCGCCGACACCGGTGGCCGAGCTCGTCTTCCTCGCGGTGATATTCGCCGCCGTCTATATCCGGCGCTTCGGCCCTCGCTGGTTCATGGTGGGGATGGTGGCCTTCATGGCCTACTTCATCGGCGACTACCTCCACCCCACGCTGGCCGATGGCGGCGGCGTGGCGCTGGCGGCCACGGTGGCCCTGGTGGTGACGCAGATCGTGTGCACCGTCGTCCTCCCCGGCGACCCCGAGCAGGACTTTCGCCGGGCCGCCGTCACCATCGACCGCCGGATGAACCTCATCCTGCGCGAGCTGCGCGATGCCGCCCGTGACGACGCGCCCACGGACGCGCGGCGCCGGGAGCTGCAGCGCCATCTCGCCCGGCTGCGGGACATCGTACTCATGGCAGAGGGCTTCATCCCCCAGGGCCGGGGCGGTGCGCTCGCGGGCAGCGGGCCGGCGTCGGACCTCGCCCTGGCGGTATTCGACCTGCAGCTCGCGGTGGAGCGGCTGGTCGCCGCGAGCTTCCGTGCCCTGCCGCCGGTATCGCTGGTCCGCGCGGTGCTGTATGCCGACGAACCGGCTATCCGGCGCGCGGTCAGCGCGTTGCGTGACGCCCCGGAGGACAACGAGACCGCCGTCCAGCAGGTCCTCGTACGGGCCCACCGGGCGCGGGAGCGGCTGGCGGCCACCCTCGAGCAGCGGCCGCATCCGGCCTTCACCACGCCGCTGCCGGAGGAGGCCGACAGTACCGGCGGGTCGACGGACGCGCCGCCCGCGGGCGGGCTCGTGCCGGCATCGCTGCACGTGCCGATCCAGGTCACCGTCGCCTCCGGGCTCGCCATCTACGGCGGGCTGCTGCTGTCCTCCTCGCGCTGGTACTGGGCGGCGATCGCGGCGTTCATCGTCTTCAACAACACCCAGTCCCGCGCCGACACCGCCATGCGCGCGTTCAGCCGCTCTGCGGGGACGTTCGGCGGCATCATCGCCGGCACCGTGGTCGCGACACTCGTGCACGGCAACGTCGCCGCCTCGATCGGCGGCATCCTGGTGCTGTTCTTCCTCGCCTTCTACTTCCTGCAGACCTCCTACGGGCTGATGATCTTCTTCATCACCATCGCGATCGCCCTGCTCTACGGGCTGATGGGCATGTTCAGCCCGCACCTGCTGGTCGTGCGGCTGGAGGAGACCGTCATCGGCGCGGCATCCGGGGTGTTCGCGGCGTTCCTGATCTTCCCGCGGCGGGCGCGAACGCAGGTGGCGTCGGCGCTGGACGCCTACCTGAACGCCCTCGACGAGCTGGTCGGGGTCGCGCGGGAACGCGCCCACGGCCGCCAGCGGGAGGCGGACCTGCTCGCGCTCTCGCGCACACTGGACCGCCTCTACGCCGACCTCGCCGGCGCCGCCCGCCCGCTCAGCGGTCCCTGGACCGTGGTGCGCCGGTTCGGCGAGGTTCGCGAGAAGCTGCTCCTGCTCGCCGGCTGCACCCACTGGGCGAGGGCGCTCGCCCGCGGGGTGTCACGGAGCGACGCCGCCGATCCGGAGAACGGCGCCCGCATCGACCGCCTGGCCGGCGAGGTCGCCCGCCAGATCGAGCGCACCCGCCGCACCGAGCAGCAGTTCTTCCTCACTCCGCACGCCCGCGGCCACGTCGAGCTGCCCGAGGACCCGCGCCGTCGGCTCGCCGTGCAGGAGGATGAACACCCGAGCGTCGCCCTGGCCGTCATCTCCGGACTGCTCGCCCGCGCGCTGGCGGGCGCCTGGCTGGAGGAGGGCGATCGGAACGTGGAAGACGGCTGAAGACCTGGCCCCGCCAGGATCAGTGAACCCCTTCGACCGGCAATGCCGGAATGTCAAACATGGTCACGAGGGTCTCTGCTCCTTCCCGGAAACGCGAATTCGGGCGGAAAGCGGCCGTCCCGGCCATCTGACATCGCAAGGCACCCCTTGGGGCGTATTTCACCCCCAGGTCATTGCCTTACAGGTTCTCCGCCCGCGGCACGTCACCCAGCGCGTTCATCTCCTGAATCTCCGCTGGCGCGACCGCGCTGGACCGTTCATTCATTTGCTTTACCGGCTGCCCGGACGTTCTGCCACCGTCGACTATAATCGGGGCATTGGATAAGGCCTGTTCCGTGGGCGCTCGATGCGGTTCTCGCCAAACGCGGCGTATTCCCGACGCAGCGCATTTTTCGTGTGGATGGACGGACCAGGGGTGGCCGGGCGATCGACTTGATCGCGCGCTCTGCCTCTTGGAGGTAGCGAACATGGCGGGCTGGCATATCGACGGGCAGTACATGGAGACCTGCAACTGCGACTTCATTTGTCCCTGCATCGGCTCCAATCTCACCGCGAGGCCTACCGAAGGCGATTGCAAGGCGGCCGTTGCCATGCGGATCGGCAACGGGGAGAAGGACGGCGTGTCTCTCGACGGACTGAGCTTCATCATCTTGATGCACTCCCCGGGGCCGATGGCCGACGGCGGCATCAAGGTGGGCCTGATCGTGGACGAGCGGGCCGACGAGCGCCAGGCCCGGGCCATCGCGGACATCACATCCGGCAGGTTTGGCGGGCCCCTGGCGGCGATCACACCACTGATCAGCGAGAACGCGGGCATCGAGCGGCGCCCGATCAGCTTCGAGAACGAGGGCATGGCGTGGAAGGTCTCCGCCGGTGAGCTCGTCGAGCAGTCCGCGGTCGGCGTACCGAGCGCCTCGAAGGAGGGCGAGCCGATCTACCTGGAAAACACCGCTCACCCCGTGACCCCGCGCCTGGCCCTCGCCAATGCCCAGGTGAGCCATTTCCATGCCTTCGGCGTGGATTGGGACGACACCAGCGGCACACGGAACGGCCACTTCGCACCGTTTAGCTGGGCGGCCTGACGGCGGAGGGCGGGGCGGTCGGATGACCGGCGGCGTCGATCCCGTTAACCCGCGTCACGGGCGGTTCGCCGCTGCGGCGGGTCTCGTCGGCGTCAGTCTGCTGGCGTGGATCTATCTCTGGATCGACGCAGGCCGGATGGTGTCCATGTCCGACGGCGGCATGGCCATGGCCGGCATGGCGACTCCGCCCCCTTGGTCGGTCGGCACTTTCCTGCTCACCTTCGTCATGTGGTCGGTGATGATGGTGGGCATGATGCTGCCCAGCGCCACGCCGGCGATACTTCTTTACGCGTCCATGGCCCGAAAGGACGGGGCGGACGGCTCGGTGGTACCCGTGACCTGGGTGTTCGCTACCGGGTATCTGGCGGTGTGGACGGCGTTCAGCCTGGCAGCCACCATCCTCCATGGTCTGCTGGAGGCCCTCCGACTGCTGACACCGGTCATGGCATCGGCCAGCGCGGTCATGAGCGGCAGCCTGCTGATAGTCGCCGGTGTTTACCAGTGGCTCCCGGTTAAGGAGGCATGCCTTCGCAATTGCCGTTCGCCCCTGCAGTTCTTCCTCTTCCACTGGCATCCCGGCGTCGCCGGCGCATTCCGCATGGGCGCAGAGCACGGGGTGATCTGCCTGGGCTGCTGCTGGGCGCTGATGCTGTTGCTTTTCACGGCGGGGGTCATGAACCTGCTCTGGGTAGCCCTGATCGCCGCCTTCGTATTCATCGAAAAGCTGGCCCGCCACGGGCGGCTCGCCGGGCGGCTGACCGGCGTGGCACTGGTGGTCGTCGGGGCGGGACTGATGATCGGTCAGGGGTGAGGCCCGGGACAGGGAAGCCAAAACCGATCCCGATCGTGCCGCCACGTCGATTTCGCCCATGTCGCGGCGCCCGCCCATTTAATCCGGCGTGGCGCGTGGCCAGGTTGCGCCCCGGCTATCCGGGGCGCCCATTTCCGGACCGGCTTCATAGCCAGGCGGCGTTACTCCATCGAATCGTGCCGGACCCGGTACCTACTCGACGGTCACCGACTTCGCCAGGTTGCGGGGCTGGTCGACGTCCGTGCCCTTGAGCACGGCGACGTGGTAGGCGAGGAGCTGCAGCGGCACGGTGTAGACCACCGGCGCGGTGATGGTGTCGGTGGCCGGCAGGGTGATGACCTCGCAGCCGTCGCTACGCTCCGGCGCGGCGGCGGCGTCGGCGAACACGAACAGCCGCCCGCCGCGGGCGCGAACCTCCTGGAGGTTGGACTTCAGCTTCTCCACCAGGCTGTCGTTGGGGGCGATGGTGACCACCGGCATCTCGCCGTCCACCAGGGCCAGCGGCCCGTGCTTGAGCTCGCCGGCCGGGTACGCCTCGGCGTGGATGTAGGAGATCTCCTTGAGCTTGAGCGCGCCTTCGAGGGCGATCGGGTAGTGCTCGCCGCGGCCAAGGAAGAGGCTGTGGCGCTTGTCGATGAACTGCTCGGCGATGCGCCGGATCTCGGGCTCCAGTGCCAGGGCGGACTCCACCTGCCCCGGTAGCCGGCGCAGCGAGGCGACCATCTCCGCCTCCGCCGCCGCGTCGAGGCCATGGCGGCGGCCGGCGGCGATGACGGTCAGCGCGAGGGCGGTGAGCTGGGTGGTGAAGGCCTTGGTGGAGGCGACACCAATCTCCGGGCCCGCGTGGGTCATGAGCACGAGGTCGGACTCGCGCACCAGCGAGCTCTCGGGGACGTTGCAGATCGCCAGCGACGCCATGTAGCCGAGGTTGCGCGCCTCGCGCAGGGCGGCAAGCGTGTCGGCGGTCTCGCCGGACTGGGAGATGGTGAGGAACAGCGTCCCCGGCGCGACCACGTGGCGGCGGTAGCGGAACTCGCTGGCGACCTCCACCTCGCAGGGGATGCCGGCAATGCTCTCGAACCAGTACCGTGCCACCAGACCGGCATGGTAGCTCGTGCCGCAGGCGACGATCTGCACGCGCTCGACGTCGGCGAGCACCGGCCCGGCCTCCGGCCCCAGGGACTCGACCAGCAGCCGCTCGGCGGTCAGCCGGCCCTCCAGGGTGTCGCCGATGGCACGGGGCTGCTCGTGGATCTCCTTGGCCATGAAGTGGCGGTAGTTGCCGCGCTCCACGGCCTCCGCGGAGAGCTCGGAGGTGCGCACCGGGCGCTGGACCTCGCGGCCGTCGCGGTCGTAGACGGTCACCGCCTCACGGGTGAGCACGGCGACGTCGCCCTCCTCGAGGAAGATGAACTGCTGGGTGACGGGCAGCAGCGCAGCCACGTCCGAGGCGATGAAGTGCTCGCCGATGCCGACGCCGATCACCAGCGGGCTGCCCTGGCGCGCGGCGATCAGGCGGTCCGGCTCGTCGGCGTCGATCACGCCCAGGGCGTAGGCGCCGTCCAGGGTGCGCACGGCGGTGCGCACCGCGCCGAGGAGGTCCTCGCCGCGGGCGGTGGCGGCGTGCACGGCGTTGACCACCACCTCGGTGTCCGTCTCGGAACCGAACGTGTAGCCCTGCTCGGTCAGCGACCGGCGCATGGACTCGTGGTTCTCGATGATGCCGTTGTGCACCAGGGCGATTCGGCCGCAGGAGGCGTGGGGATGGGCGTTGGCCTCGGTAGGCGCGCCGTGGGTGGCCCACCGGGTGTGGGCGATGCCCAGTGTGCCGTTGATGGGCTCGGCCGCCTGGCGCTGATCCAGCGCCGCGACCTTGCCCACCACCCGGTGACGCAGGAGCGTCCCGCCGGCGTCGACCACGGCAAGCCCGGCGGAATCGTAGCCGCGGTACTCCAGCCGCCGCAGGCCCTCGATCAGGATGGGGGTGACGTCACGCTCGGCGACCGCTCCTACGATTCCACACATGCGCTGCTGATCCTCGACCGTGGCCGCGGGCTCCCGCGGTGAAGTGGCACAGTGGCCGGCGCGGCGCTAGTCGTCGTCCCGCCGCGGCCGGCGCCAGCCCGGCACGCTCTTCTGGGGAATCCCGGTGAGCGTGAGGCTGTCCTCGGGTGCATCGTCGCGGATCACGGAGCCGGCGCCAATAGTCGCGCCGCGACCGATGCGCACCGGGGCGACCAGCGCCGTGTTCGAGCCGATGAAGGCATCCTCGCCGATGACCGTGCGGTGCTTGTTGGCGCCGTCGTAGTTGCACGTGATAGTGCCGGCGCCGATGTTGGCGTCGGCGCCGACCTCGGCGTCGCCAACATACGACAGGTGATTGATCTTGGCGCCCTCGCCGACCCCGGCGTTCTTCGTCTCGACGAAGTTGCCGACCTTCGCCCCCCGTGCCAGCACCGTGCCCGGGCGAAGGCGGGCGAACGGGCCGACATGGGCGGAACCGGCGATCACGGCGCCCTCGATCACGCTGTTCGCCGCGATCTCCACGCCCTCGCCGATTTGGCTGTCGGTGATGGTGCAGTTGGGGCCTATGACCGTGCCGTTGCCGAGGCTCACCTCGCCGATGAACTGGCAGTTCACGTCGATGGTGACGTCCTGCCCGCACCGCAGCTCGCCGCGCACGTCGAAGCGTGCCGGGTCGAGGAGGGTCACGCCCGCGGCCATCAGGCGGTCGGCCTCGCGGCGCTGCCACAGCCGCTCCACCGTGGCGAGCTGGGCGCGGCTGTTCACGCCCAGGACCTCGCCGTCGTCGGCAGTTGCGGTCCCCGCGACGGGCACACCGTCGGCGCGGGCGAGGGCGATCACGTCGGTGAGGTAGTACTCGCCCTGGGCATTGTCAGCGGTGAGACGGTCGAGCCAGCCGCGCAGATGCCCGGCAGGCAGGCACATGACGCCGGTATTCACCTCGGCGATGGCCCGCTGGGCGGCGTCCGCGTCCTTCTCCTCGACGATGCCGGCGACGGCACCGTCCGCATCGCGGAGGATGCGCCCGTAACCGGTCGGGTCGGCCGGGTGGGCGGTGAGCAGCGCGGCACCATCGCCCGCGGCCTCGCAGAGCCGCTGCAGGGTGGTCGTGGTGATCAGCGGCGTGTCGCCGCACAGCACCAGGACGCGGTGACGGTCGTCGATATCCGGCATCGCCTGGCCCACGGCGTGCCCGGTGCCGAGGCGTTGCGCCTGCTCCACCCAGTGCACGTCGGCGTTCGCGAGGGCGTTACGCACGCGCTCGCCGCCGTGTCCGTAGATGACATGGATATCGTCCGGGCCCAGCGCGACGGCGGCATCGATCACCCGGGCCAGCATCGGCCGGCCGGCGACCGGATGGAGCACCTTGGGCAATGCGGAACGCATGCGGGTGCCAGCCCCCGCGGCGAGGATCACAATCGACAGCGGCGCGGTCATCGTCTCGTCCCTCCCGCACAACGAAAAACGCGCGGCACCCGGAGCGGGTGACCGCGCGCCATGGCCCGTCCGGGCAACCGGTCAGGCGTTGCTGCCGCGGCCCCGCCGAATCTTGTCGAGGGTCCGCAGCTTCGCCACCGCCTCGGCAAGCTCAGCCTGGGCTCGGGCGTAGTCCATCTCGGCACTGCGCTCGGAGATCGCCTCCTCGGCACGGCGCTTGGCCTCCTTGGCGGCGGCCTCGTCGAGGTCGCGGGCCCGTACCGCCGTGTCGGCAAGCACGGTGACCACGTGGGGCTGCACCTCCAGCATCCCGCCGGAGCAGTAGTACAGCGTCTCCTCGCCGCCCTGGGCCCGCACCATGACCTCGCCCGGCTTGAGCTGGGCCAGCATCGGCACGTGCCGCGGCATGATGCCTACCTCGCCATCCGTGGCGCGGGCAAGCACGAAGGTCGCCGTACCCGAGAAGATCGATTCCTCCGCGCTTACGATGTCCACGTGCATGGTCATGGCCATATGCTCACCTGCAACCTTTGTTTAGAGAGACTGCGCCTTCTCGCGGGCCTCGTCGATGGTGCCCACCATGTAGAAGGCCTGCTCCGGCAGGTCGTCGCACTCGCCGTCGACAATGGCACGGAAGCCGCGGATGGTCTCCTTGAGCGACACGAACTTGCCGGGGGTGTTGGTGAACACCTCCGCGACGAAGAACGGCTGCGAGAGGAAGCGCTGGATCTTGCGCGCCCGAGACACCGTGAGCTTGTCGTCCTCGGAGAGCTCGTCCATGCCGAGGATGGCGATGATGTCCTTGAGCTCCTTGTAGCGCTGGAGCACGGTCTGCACCGCACGGGCGGTGTTGTAGTGCTCCTCGCCGATCACCAGCGGGTCGAGCTGGCGGGAGGTGGAATCCAGCGGGTCCACGGCCGGGTAGATGCCGAGCTCCGCGATGGAGCGCGCCAGCACGACGGTCGCGTCCAGATGGGCAAACGTGGTCGCCGGGGACGGGTCCGTGAGGTCGTCGGCAGGGACGTACACGGCCTGCACCGAGGTGATGGAGCCGGTGTTGGTGGAAGTGATGCGCTCCTGGAGCACACCCATCTCCTCGGCCAGGGTCGGCTGGTAGCCCACCGCGGAGGGCATGCGGCCGAGCAGCGCCGAGACCTCCTGGCCCGCGAGGGTGTAACGGTAGATGTTGTCGATGAACATCAGCACGTCACGGCCCTCGTCGCGGAAGAACTCCGCCATGGTCAGGCCGGTGAGCGCCACGCGCAGGCGGTTGCCCGGCGGCTCGTTCATCTGGCCGTAGACCAGCGCGACCTTGTCGAGGACGTCCGACTCCTTCATCTCGTGGTAGAAGTCGTTGCCCTCACGGGTGCGCTCGCCCACGCCGGCGAACACGGAGTAGCCGCTGTGCTCGATGGCGATGTTGCGGATGAGCTCCATCATGTTGACGGTCTTGCCCACGCCGGCACCGCCGAACAGGCCGACCTTGCCGCCCTTGGCGAAGGGGCAGAGCAGGTCGATGACCTTGATGCCCGTCTCCAGCAGCTCCTGACTCGCGGCCTGCTCCTCGTAGGAGGGCGCCTTGCGGTGGATCTCCCAGCGCTGCTCCTCGCCGATGTCGCCGGCCTGGTCCACGGGCCGGCCGAGGACGTCCATGATGCGCCCAAGCGTCTTCTGGCCAACGGGCACGGAGATGGCCGCGCCGGTGTTGGTGACCTCGACGTTGCGCTTGACGCCGTCGGTGGTGCCCATGGCGATGCAGCGCACGACACCGTCGCCGATCTGCTGCTGGACCTCGAGGGTGAGGTCGTAGTCCGCCACGTACAGGGCATCATAGACCTTCGGCACCTGGTCGCGGGGGAACTCCACCTCCACGACGGCACCGATGATCTGGACGATCTTTCCTGAACTCATAACCCAGTTCCTCTTCGCGAATTCTTTCGATCCGGCTGCCCGGCCGACGCGCCGGCGCTAGACCGCCTCCGCCCCGGAGACGATCTCGGAGAGCTCCTTGGTGATCGCGGCCTGGCGCGCCTTGTTGTAGGCGAGCTGGAGGTCATCGATGAGGTTGCCGGCGTTGTCCGACGCCGCCTTCATCGCCACCATCCGTGCCGCCTGCTCGCAGGCAATGTTCTCAACCACCGACTGGTAGACAAGCGCCTCGGCGTAGCGCGTCAACAGCAGGTCCAGCGCCTCGACCGCATTGGGCTCGTAGATGTAGTCCCAGTTGTGGCGCGGCTCCTCGTCCTCCTCGGCGGCCGGCAGCGGCAGCACGCGCTCGATGGTGGGCCGCTGGGTCATGGTGTTGACGAACTCGTTGTAGCAGAGGTGGAGCTCGTCGATCTCGCCCGCCTCGTAGCGGTCGAGCATGACCTTGACCGCGCCCACGAGGTCGTCGAGGTGCGGCCGGTCGCCGATCTGGGACGTCTCCGCGACGACGTTGGCGCCCAGGCGGCCGAAGAACTGGATGGCCTTCGAGCCGATGGTCACCACCGAGACCTCGCGGCCGGCGTCCTCGCTCGCCTTCATCGAGCGCACCACGGAGCGGAACAGGTTGTTGTTCAACCCGCCGCACAGCCCGCGGTCGCTGGAGACGATGATGTAGCCGACCCGGTTCACCTCCCGCTCCTGAAGGAACGGGTGGGTGTACTCCGGGTTGGCCTGTGCGAGGTGCCGGATCACGCGCCGGATCTTGTCCGCATAGGGGCGGGCGGCCTGCATGCGATGCTGGGCATTGCGCATCTTCGAGGCCGCCACCATCTCCATGGCGGTCGTGATCTTCTGCGTGTTCTGGACGCTCTTGATCTTTGTGCGGATCTCTTTAGCGCCGGACATACGATCCCCGCCGTCGGTTTACCAGGTGCCGTGGGCCTTGAAGTCTTCGATGCCCTTGCGGATCGACTCGGCGACCTCGTCGCCGTAATCACCCGACTCGTCGATCTGCTTGAGCAGGTCGGCGTAGCTGGAATCGAAGTGCCGGTGCAGCTCGTGCTCGAAGGCGCCGATCTGATCGAGCTCCAGCTCGTCGAGATAGCCCTGGTCGAGCGCGTAGAGGGACACGGCCATGTGTGCCACGGACAGCGGCGAGTACTGCGGCTGCTTGAGCAGCTCCATGGCGCGCTGGCCGCGCTCGAGCTGCTTGCGCGTGGCCTCGTCGAGATCCGAGGCGAACTGCGCGAAGGCCGCGAGCTCGCGGTACTGCGCCAGTGCCAGGCGGATGCCGCTGCCGAGCTTCTTGATGATCTTCGTCTGCGCGGAGCCGCCGACACGGGAGACCGACAGGCCGGCGTTGATCGCCGGGCGGACACCCGCGTTGAACAGGTCCGACTCCAGGTAGATCTGACCGTCGGTGATCGAGATCACGTTGGTCGGCACGAACGCGGAGACGTCGCCCGCCTGGGTCTCGATGATCGGCAGCGCGGTGAGCGAGCCGGTCTTGCCCTTGACCTCGCCGTTGGTGCGGCGCTCGACCTCCTCGGCGTTGATGCGCGCGGCGCGCTCCAGCAGCCGGGAGTGGAGGTAGAACACGTCACCCGGGTAGGCCTCACGGCCCGGTGGGCGGCGCAGCAGCAGCGAGACCTGGCGGTACGCCCACGCCTGCTTGGTGAGGTCGTCGTAGATGATCAGGGCATCCTCGCCGCGGTCGCGGAAGTACTCGCCCATGGCACAGCCGGCGTAGGGCGCGATGTACTGCAGCGCGGCGGACTCGGCGGCCGAGGCGGACACGACGATGGTGTGATCCATCGCGCCGTGCTCCTCGAGCTTGCGCACCACGTTGGCGATGGAAGAGGCCTTCTGGCCCACCGCCACGTAGATGCACTTAATGCCGGAGCCCTTCTGGTTGATGATCGTGTCGATGGCGATCGCGGTCTTGCCGGTCTGGCGGTCGCCGATGATCAGCTCGCGCTGACCGCGGCCGACCGGGACCATCGAGTCGATGGACTTGAGGCCGGTCTGCACCGGCTGGTCCACGCCCTGGCGGGTGATGACGCCGGGAGCCACCTTCTCCACCGGCTCGGAGCCGGCGGCGTCGATCGCGCCCTTGCCGTCGACGGGGCTGCCCAGCGGGTCGACCACGCGGCCGAGCAGGCCCTCGCCCACCGGCACCTCGAGGATGCGCCCGGTGGCACGCACCGAATCGCCCTCGCTGAGATGCGAGTAGTCACCCAGGATGACGGCACCGACGGAGTCGCGCTCGAGGTTGAGCGCCATGCCGAAGGTGTCGTTAGGGAACTCGAGCATCTCGCCCTGCATCGCATCGGCGAGGCCATGGATGCGCACGATACCGTCGGTCACGCCGACCACGGTACCCTCGTTGCGCGCCTCGGCAACCGCCTCGAAGTTCTCGATACGCTGCTTGATGAGGTCGCTAATTTCGCTCGGATTGAGTTGCATCGTTGAATCTTCCCCTTAGCGGCTCACTGCGCCGGCGAGACGCTTGAGCCTGCCCTGCACGGAACCGTCGATGACCAGATCGCCCGCGCGGATCACCGCGCCGCCGAGAAGCGACTCGTCGATCTCGGCGGTCAGCGTCACCGTACGGTCGAGACGCTTGGACAGGGCCGACTCGAGCCGGGCCCGGACATCCTCGTCCACCGCCTGTGCCGCAACCAGCCGTGCCTCGACGGTTCGCTCCGCGTCGGCGCGCAGGTCGCGATACTGTGCCGCGATCTCGGGCAGCACCTGCAGGCGCGAGTTGTCGATGAGCAGATGGACGAGGTTGCGCCCCTGTTCGGTAAGCCCCTCGCCGCACACCCCGATGACCAGGTCGGCGCGCTGCTCGATGGTCAGTTTGGGACTGCCGAGCAGCTGGGCCATCTCGGGATGGCCCACGACGCCGGCAAGCAGCTCAAGCTGCTCCGACCAGGCCGCGAGCGCATCCTGCTCGCGGGCAAGGTCGAACAGGCCCTTGGCGTACGGCCGGGCGACGGTAGTGCTCTCCGCCATGTTGGCTTTGCCTCAGAGTTGGTCGGCCAGCTCTTCGAGCATGGCGTTGTGAGCCTTGGCGTCCACCTCGCGCTCGAGGATGCGGGAGGCGCCCCGGATCGCCAGGTCGGACACCTGCTTGCGCAGCTCCGAGCGGGCCTGGGCGACCTCCTGCTCGATGCGTGCCTCGGCTGCAGCGTGCTCACGCCGGGCCGCCTCCCGCGCTTCCTCGCGGGATTCGTCGACGATCTCGCTGGCACGCCGGTTGGCCTGCTCGATGATGTCGCTGGCCTGCTGCTTGGCCTCACGAATCTGCTCGGCCGCCCGCTTCTGCGCCAGCTCGAGCTCGTGCTGGCCGCGCTCCGCGGAAGCCAACCCGTCGGCAATCCGTTTTTCACGGTCATGCATGGCCTGCCGGATCGGCGGCCAGACGAACTTCATCGTGAACAGGATGAACACGAGGAACGTGATCATCTGTCCGATCAGGGTTGCATTGATGCCCACGGCTGAAACTCCCGGTTGCTGCTTGGTTTAGCGTTCGAAGAGCGCTTCCCGGGTCAGCCGCCGAGCGCGCCAAGCAGCGGGTTGGCGAACATCAGCAGGGCCGCGAAGGCAACACCGATGATCGCGAGGGCGTCGAGGAGGCCAGCGACGATGAACATCCGGACCTGGAGGTCTCCGGTGAGCTCGGGCTGGCGCGCAGCGCCCTCGAGGAACTTGCCGCCGAGCAGGCCGAAGCCGATGCCGGTACCGAGGGCGGCGAAAGCGAAGATCAGGCCGACGCCGATGGCGGTGTAAGCCTGAACCTGAGCGATGATTTCTTCCATGGGTTCCTCCCGACTAGATGATGAGGCGTTAGAAGTGTGGCGTTACGGAGTCAGTGCTTTTCGTAGGCGAGACTCAGATAGACTATGGTCAGCACCATAAAGATGAAGGCCTGGAGCGGGATCACCAGAATATGGAAGATCGCCCAGGCGGTGCCGGGGATCCACTGGATCCAGGCCGGCAGCAGCGCGATGAGGATGAAGATCAGCTCCGCGGCATACAGATTGCCGAACAGTCGAAGGGCCAGCGAGACGGGCTTGGCGACCATCTCGACGATATTCAGGATCAGGTTTGCGGGCACCAGCAGCGGGAAGCTGCCGAACGGGTGCGTCAGCATCTCCTTACCGAAGCCGCCAACGCCCTTGCCCTTCATGCCGTAGACGATGATCAGCACGAACACCGTCAGTGACAGGCCGAAGGTGGCGTTCATGTCCGCCGAGGGCACGATGCGCAAGTACGGCACGCCCATCGCCGCCGCCAGGTCCGGCAGGAGGTCGACGGGGATGAGGTCGAGGAGGTTCCAGAACAGCACCCACACGAAGATCGTGAGCGCCAGCGGGGTGACGAACTCACGCGGCCCGTGGAAGCTCTCCTTGACGGTCTTGTCGACGAACTCGACGACGATCTCGATCGCGTTCTGCAGCTTGCCCGGCGGGCCGCTCGTCACTCGGCGTGCGACGGCATAGAACAGACCGAGGTAGATCAGCCCCGTGATCCAGGAGAAGATGAGGGTGTCCACGTTGAGGGTCCAGAAGCCGTCGCCGATCTGCAGATGCTGCAGATGGTGCTGGACGTATCCCGTCGCAGATTCGGCCATACCTTGATCTTCCCGTCGTTACGTCGTTTTGTCCGTGTCGCCGAGCAGGGCCAGCCAGTACGCACCCAGCGTGGCCGCCAGCGTCGTGACCAGGGGAATCGGGTGGTCCCGGAACCCCAGGATCGCCAGTGAGATCAGCACGACCGCGAGCAGCAGCTTCATCGCCTGGGCGCGATAGAAGGCCGCCAGCGCTGCGCCGGGGTTGTCCCTCGGCTCGCGCAAGAAGACCTTCACGGCCACGTACAGGCTCAGCACAGTGCTTATGCCTCCACCCGCCGCTGCCGCGAGCCCGGCGCGGGCGCCTGCTGCAAACAGCCAGACCGATGCCGCGGCCAGGGTGATGGCGAGCTGCATCAGGACGACTCTCATGGCGACCCGCATTTAAAGCACGCAGCTCCCTTCATGCCCCCGACCGTGGCAAGGCGTGCGAAGTATAAAGAACTGATCGACAGGGTTCAACGCCGGTTCCCGCTCGCCGACGCACACCTACCGGATGTGCTCGAGAATGCCGTCCAGCTCGTCGAGGCTGTTGTACTCGATGACCACGCGACCCTTGCCGCTGCGAGCGTGGCGGATCGCCACGCTCGCGCCCAGGCGGCCGCTTAGGTCGTCCTGGAGGCGGCGGATGTCCGGGTCCGGAGCCGGTGTCTCCCGCCGGGGCGTCCCCTCGGTGTAGCGCCGCACCATTGCCTCGGTCTCGCGCACGCTGAGCCCCTTCTCCGCGACCTGCTGCGCGATCCGTGCCTGGTCCGCCATGGGCAGGCCGAGCAGGGCCCGGGCATGGCCCATCTCCAGGCGCCGGTCGCCGATCAGCGCCTTCACCTCCGGGGCGAGCTCGAGCAGGCGCAGCAGGTTGGAGACGCTGGCCCGGGAGCGTCCGACGGCATCGGCGACGCCCTGGTGGGTCATGCCGAACTCCTCGGTCAGGCGCTTGAGCGCGGAGGCCTCCTCCAGCGGATTGAGGTCCTCGCGCTGGATGTTCTCGATCAGCGCCACCGCGATGGCGGTGTCGTCGGGGACATCGCGCACCAGCGCCGGGATCTCGGTGAGGCCGGCAAGCTGGGCGGCGCGCCAGCGGCGCTCGCCGGCGATCAGCTCGAAGCGCTCCTCCGGCAACGGACGCACCACCACCGGCTGGACCACGCCCTGGGCGCGGATGGAGTCGGCGAGCTCCTGCAGCGCGGCGGGGTCGAACTCGGTACGCGGCTGGTAGCGCCCGCGCTGGATCAGGTCGACGGGCAGCTGGCGCAGTTCGCCGCGGGCGGCCTGCGCCTCGGCGGCGTTCTCCGGCATGCCGCCGAGCAGGGCGTCCAGCCCCCGTCCCAGTCCCCGACGTTTCTGGCTCATGGGCTCGTCCTCCGACATCAGGCACTCGCTGCGGCGCGGCGTTCGCGGCGCAGCAGCTCGGAGGCCAGGGCCATATAGGCGATCGCACCGCGGGAGGCGCGATCGTACTGTAGCGCGGGTCGGCCATGGCTGGGGGCCTCGGCGAGGCGGACATTGCGCGGGATCTGGGTCCGGTAGACCTGTTCGTTGAAGTGGGTGATCAGCTGGGCGCCCACCTGGTTGGCCAGGTTGTTGCGCGGGTCGAACATGGTCCGCAGCAGTCCCTCGATCTCGAGTGCCGGGTTGGCGGTCTGCTGTACCCGGCGGATGGTGTTGAGCAGGGCGGTCAACCCCTCCAGGGCGTAGTACTCGCACTGGATGGGGATGAGCACGCAGCTCGCGGCCACCAGCGCGTTCACCGTGAGGATGTTCAGCGACGGCGGGCAGTCGATGATGATGTGATCGTAATCCGCGCTCACGCCCTCCAGCGCGGCGGCGAGCCGACGCTCGCGGGCCTCGCTGTCCAGCAGCGCCACCTCTGCGGCGGTGAGGTCGCCGTTGGCGGGCAGGACGTCGAAGCCGCCGTCCTCGAGGGTGACACGCACCTCCGGTGCCTCGGCCTCGCCCATCAGCAGCTCGTAGTTCGTGCTCGTCAGCGCATCCTTGTCGATGCCGGCGCCGACGGTGGCGTTGCCCTGCGGGTCGAGGTCGACGAGCAGGACCCGCTTGCGGTTGGCGGCCAGCGAGGCCGCGAGATTGACGCAGGTGGTCGTCTTGCCCACCCCGCCCTTCTGGTTGGTGACGGCGATGATGCGTGTCATGTCTCAGCCCTGTCGCGTTGTGACGCCTGCGCCGGGGTGGCGGTGAGCTCGATGAGGTGGCGCTCGGCGTCCAGGCCGGGCACCCGTAGCGCGCGGACGGCCCATGATACCCCCAACGCCGCGAGTTCCGACAACTCGTCCGCGGGATAGCGGCCCTTCATGGCGTAGGCGTGCCCGCCGGCGGCGAGGCGGGGTGCGGCAAGCCGCCAGAAGGCGGCGGTGCTGGTGAACGCCCGCGCGGTCACCGCGTCGAACGTACCCCCCGCCTGCTCGCCCCGGCCGTGGACCACCTCGCAGTTGTCCAGGCCGAGGGTCATCACCGCCTGGCGCAGGAAGCGGGCCTTCTTGCCGTTGCTGTCCAGCAGCGTCACCGCCAGCGACGGCCGCGCGACGGCGAGCGGGATGCCCGGCAGCCCCGCGCCGGTGCCGAGGTCGAGCAGCCGCTCGCCCTCGACCCGGGGTAATACGGCAAGGCTGTCGAGGAGGTGGCGCACAACCATTTCCCGCGGCTCGCGCACGGCGGAGAGGTTGAACGCCCGGTTCCAGCGCGCCAGCAGCACGAGGTAGCCGATCAGTCCGTCGCGCGCGGACTCGGGCAGATCGAGGTCGAGGCCCTCGAGGCCGGCATCGAGACGGCGCCGGAGATCGCGGCTGTCCGGCTCAGGCACTGCGCCGCAACGCCCCCTGGCGCTTGAGGTGGACCAGCAGCAGCGACACCGCCGCCGGGGTGATGCCCTCGATGCGTCCGGCCTGACCGAGCGTCGCCGGACGGTGGCGCTGGAGCTTCTCCCGGACCTCGCTGGACAGGCCGACGACCGCCGCATAGTCCATGTCCGCCGGCAGGGCGACGGACTCGTGGTCGGCGGCGCGGTCGATCTGGCGGCGCTGGCGTTCGAGGTAGCCGGCGTACTTGGCCTGCACCGCCACCTGGGCGGCGCTGCGCCCGGCGGGCAGGGCCTCCTCCATGCCCGGGAGCGCGCGCAGGGCGTCGTAATCCACCTCCGGGCGGCGCAGCAGGTCGAGCAGGGTCTGATCCCGGCGGAGCTCGCCGCCGAGCACGCGCCCGGCCGTTGCCGCGGGCACCCGCGCCGGGGTGAGCACGGTCGTGCGCAGGCGCTCGAGCTCGCGCTCCACCGCCTCGCGATGGCGTTCCACGGCCGCCCAGCGGGCCTCGTCGATGAGGCCGTGGGCACGGGCGATGCCGGCGAGGCGGAGGTCCGCGTTGTCCTCGCGCAGGTGCAGCCGGTACTCCGCGCGGGAGGTGAACATGCGATAGGGCTCCCGGGTGCCGCGGGTGACCAGGTCGTCTATCAGCACCCCGATGTAGGCCTCCTCGCGGCGCGGGCACCAGGGCTCGCGCCCGGCGGCGTCCGCGGCGGCGTTCATCCCGGCGACCAGCCCCTGGGCGGCGGCCTCCTCGTAGCCGGTGGTGCCGTTGATCTGGCCGGCGAGGTAGAGCCCCGGCAGGTAGCGCGTCTCCAGGTGCGGCAGCAGGTCCCGCGGGTCGAGGAAGTCGTACTCGATCGCATAGCCCGGACGGGTCACGTGGGCGCGCTCGAGCCCGGGGATGGTGCGCACCAGGGCGACCTGCACGTCGAAGGGCAGGCTCGTGGAGATGCCGTTGGGATAGACCTCGTGGGTGTCCAGCCCCTCCGGCTCCAGGAAGATCTGGTGGCCGTCCCGGTCCGGGAAGCGCACGACCTTGTCCTCGATGGACGGGCAGTAGCGCGGCCCGACCCCCTCGATCTCGCCGGAGAACATGGGCGATCGGTCCAGCGCGCCGCGAATCAGCTCGTGGGTGTCCGCGCTGGTGTGGGTGATGTGGCACGGCACCTGGCGCGGGTGCTCGTCGCCGCGGCTCCACAGCGAGAAGTAAGGCGCCGGGCTGTCGCCGGGCTGCTCGGCGAGGCGATCGAAGTCGATGGAGCGGCCGTCGAGGCGCGGCGGCGTGCCGGTCTTCAGGCGCTCCACGGTGGTCGGCAGCGCGCGCAGCCGCCGGGCCAGGGCGTTCGCCGGCGGATCGCCCGCACGGCCGCCCTCGTGGCTGCGCTCGCCCACGTGGATGCGCCCGCCGAGGAAGGTGCCCACGGTCAGCACCACCCGCGGGGCGCGGATCGTGAGCCCCATCTGGGTGACCACACCGGCGACGCGGTCACCCTCGACGAGGAGGTCGTCGACCCCCTGCTGGAACAGCTCGAGTCCCGGCACCGCCTCCAGCGCCCCACGCACGGCGCGGCGGTAGAGCGTGCGGTCCGCCTGCGCGCGGGTCGCGCGCACCGCCGGGCCCTTGCGGCTGTTCAGGGTGCGGAACTGGATGCCGCCGCGGTCAATGGCCTGCGCCATGATCCCGCCGAGGGCGTCGATCTCGCGCACCAGGTGGCCCTTGCCGATACCGCCGATGGCCGGGTTGCAGCTCATCTGGCCGACGGTCTCGACATTGTGGGTCAGAAGCAACGTGCGCGCGCCGCCGCGGGCGGCGGCCGCGGCGGCCTCGGTGCCGGCGTGACCGCCACCGACGACGATGACGTCATAGGCCTGGTCGTATTCCACGGCGGCTGCTACCTCGATGATGATGCGGGCGTGATCGACCGGATGCGTAACCGTACACAATAGTCCGCGCCGCGTCGTGCGCTCAAGGTGAAAATCCCACGGTCCCGGACGGCCCCGGGCCTACTTGCCGATGCAGAAGGTCGCGAAGATTCGCCCGAGCAGCGCCTCGCTGCTCACCCGGCCGGTAATCCCGCCCAGGGCCTCCTGCACCGCGCGCAGCTCCTCCGCCACCAGCTCGCCGGCGGCGTGGGCATCGAGCTGTTCCGCGGCGGCGGCCAGGGCGGCGTCTGCCCGTTCCAGCGCGTCCACGTGACGGGCCCGGGCGGCAAAGGCGGAGGCGGGCGCCGCGTCGTGGCCCGCTGCGGCATGGAGGTGCGTGGCGAGCACGTCCATGCCCGCACCGGTACGCGCGGACAGCCGCACCTCGGGACCCAGCTCGCCGGCGGGCTCGACGCCCGGCACCGCACCGCTCAGGTCGATCTTGTTGCGGATGATGGTGAGCGCGGTGCCGGCGGTCAGCTCGCCGGCGAGCGCGCGTTCGGCCTCGGTGATGCCCTCGCGATCGTCGACCACTAGCAGCACGTGCTCTGCCTCGCTCACGGCGCGGCGGGCACGGCGCACCCCCTCCTGCTCCACCGGGTCGTCACTGTCGCGCAGGCCCGCCGTGTCCATGATCTGCAACGGCAGCCCGTCGATCGCGACCCGCTCGCGGAGGACATCGCGGGTGGTCCCGGGGATATCGGTGACGATAGCGGCGTCGCTTCCGGCGAGGCGGTTCAGGAGGCTCGACTTGCCCGCGTTCGGGCGGCCGACGATGGCCACCGCCAGGCCCTCGTTGAGGGTGCGCCCGCGGCGGGCCTCGGTCAGGGTCGCCGCGAGGGTGTCGCGCAGCGCGGCGAGCCGCCGGGAGAGTGCTGGATCGTCGAGGAAGTCGATCTCCTCGTCGGCGAAGTCGATCGCCGCCTCCACGTAAGCACGCAGGCCGGTGACGCCCTCCACCAGCTCGTCGACGCGTCCGGCGAACGCGCCGGAGAGCGAGCGCATGGCGGCGCCCGCGCCGGCCTCGGTGCGGGCGTTGATGAGATCGGCGATGGCCTCGGCACGGGTGAGGTCCATGCGGTCGTTGAGATAGGCGCGCCGGGAGAACTCGCCAGGCTCGGCGCGGCGGGCGCCGAGGGCGCAGAGGGCGCGCACCACCCGCTCGAGCACCACTGGACCGCCATGGCCCTGGAGCTCGAGGACGTCCTCGCCGGTGAACGAGTTCGGGGCGGGGAAGTACAGCGCGATGCCCTCGTCGAGCACCTCGCCGGCGGCGTCGCGGAAGACACCGAGGCGGGCATGGCGGGGCGCCGGCAGGCGCCCGAGC
This sequence comes from Arhodomonas aquaeolei DSM 8974, assembly GCF_000374645.1. Classification (GTDB taxonomy): domain Bacteria; phylum Pseudomonadota; class Gammaproteobacteria; order Nitrococcales; family Nitrococcaceae; genus Arhodomonas; species Arhodomonas aquaeolei. Next base: position 32,611 of record NZ_KB894803.1, on the reverse strand, counting down.
ACCGCCTCGGCGAGGTGCGGTACCGCGGGCCCGGAGACGCGCACGATGCCGATACCACCGTGTCCCGGCGGTGTCGCCACCGCGCAGATCGTCTCCGTCGCCGCGGTCACGGTGTGTGCACCGTCAGCCGCCGCGGGACTGCCCGTCGGCCGCCTCGATGCGCCGGGTGATCAGCCACTGCTGCAGGATCGAGAGGCTGTTGTTAGTCACCCAGTAAAGCACCAGGCCCGCCGGGAAGAACACGAAGAAGACCGTGAACACCACCGGCAGGAAGCTCATGACGCGCTTCTGCACCGGGTCCATGGGCGCCGGGTTCAGCCGTTGCTGCAGGAGCATGGTCGCCCCCATGATCAGCGGCATGATGTAGTACGGATCCGGCGCGGAGAGGTCGTGGATCCACAGGATCCATGGCGCGTGACGCAGCTCGACGCTGCCGAGCAGGACCCAGTAGAGCGCGATGAACACGGGGATCTGGATCACGATGGGCAGGCAGCCGCCCAGCGGATTGACCTTCTCCTCCTTGTAGAGCTTCATCAGCTCCTGGTTCATGCCCTGGCGATCATCGCCGAAACGCTCCTTGAGCTGCTGCATGCGGGGCTGGAGCTTGCGCATGCGCGCCATCGAGCGGTAGCTCGTCTCCGAGAGCTTGTAGAACGCGGCCTTGATGCCGAGGGTCAGGATGATGATCGCCCAGCCCCAGTTGCCGATCACGCCGTGGATCCAGCTCAGGGCGATGAAAAGCGGCTTGGAGAGGATGGTCAGCCAGCCGTAATCGACGGTGAGCTCCAGGCCGTCGGCCACCGCGGCGAGACGGTCCTGGTCCTTCGGGCCGACGAACAGCCGGCTGCTGAAGGTGGTCGACTCGCCCGGCGCCACCGTCTGCCACGGCGAGCTCATGCCGATGGCGTAACGGTTATTGTGGACCCGCGAATAGAAGCGCTCGGTGACGTCCCGACTCGGCACCCAGGCGGCGAGGAAGTAGTGCTGGACGAAGGACACCCAGCCGTTGGTGACCTCCTGGGACAACGGCTTCTCGTCCATGTCGTCGAAACCGTACTTCTGGTAGCGGTTCTCCGGCGTGAAGAACGCCGCACCAGTATAGCTGCGGCCACCGAGGAATGAGCTGCCGTTCTCGGGCCGGTCGCGGCGCAGCTGAACGTACTGATAGGCGCGGTAGGGGGCGTCGCCACCGTTGTCGACGGCCTGCTCGACGTCGACGACGTAGCTGTCGCGGCTGAACACGAACCGGCGGGTAACGCTCACCCCGTTGGGCCCGGTCCAGGTCATGGGCACAACGATACGGTCGTCCCCCTCGGCGAGGCGGTACTCCGTACGCCCCACCTGCCAGCGGGCGTCACGACCCGGTGCCGGGGCGTCGTCGCCGATCAGTCCCGCCTCGGCAACGAAGTACGGATCCTCCGGCTTCAGTACCGGAAAGGGCTGGTCGCCCCCCTGGGTGACCGAGTGCTTGCGCAGCGCTGCGGACACGACGCGGCCGCCGGCGGTGTCGATGCGCACGTCAAGCAGGTCGGTAAGCACACGGACCGTCTGTCCGGCGGTGTCCGCGCCGTCCCCGGAGTCTGCCGTCCGCGGCGAGTCCGCGGGCACCTCGTCACCGGTGCCGCCGCCCGTGGATGCCTGCTCCGAACCGGCCGCGCCGGCAGGCCTGGCGCCCGACGGTGACGATGCCTGCTGCTCACCACTCGCGGTGGCGGTCGGCTGGGGCTGCTGTGGTGCGTTTTCCTGCTGCCAGGCGTTCCAGAGCAGCAGCAGCAGCGCACCGAGCGCGGCGAATAGAAACAGCCTTACGTTTTCCATGGGCGGTTATCCTGGGGTTCGGGTACCGGGTCGAGCCCACCGGGACAACCCGGGTGGCAGCGGCCGAGCCGGCGCAGCGCGAGCATGGTGCCCCGCCAGGGGCCGTGGCGCTCGATCGCCTCGACGGCGTAGCTGGAGCAGCTGGGCAGGAAACGGCAGCGCGGCCCGAGTACCGGGCTCACCAGGTACTGGTAGCCGCGCAGACAGAGGATCAGGACCCGGCGCATCGCCGCTGAACCCGCGCGAACAGCGCCGAGACCGAGCGGTGCAGCACGGCCCGGCTCACGTGGCGCGCCTTCGGTCGGGCGATGACCACGATATCCACATTGGGCAGGTGGTGACGTTCGCGGCGAAAACATTCACGGACGATACGCTTGATGCGGTTTCGGTCCACCGCCCGGGGAGCGGCCCGCCGGGAGACGGCCAGCCCGACTCGGGCCTCGCCGGGTTCCGGCTGCGTCCGGAAGAGGACGGTGAAATGCGCGTCCGCGACCCGGGTCGCATCGGCGAAAACACGGGAGAACGCCCGGGAGTCGGTGAGCCGGGCGTGACGCGGAAACGCTGCCCGCCCGGCCCCTGCGTCCCGGCGCAATTTACGGCGTCAGGCGCGCGCGCCCCTTGGCACGGCGGCGGGCCAGCACCTTGCGGCCGTTACGGGTCGCCATGCGCGCCCGGAAACCGTGGGTGCGCTTGCGGCGAATGACACTGGGTTGGAACGTCCGCTTCATGACGTGATCCCACTCTTGTCCTGATGTCCGGGATGACGGCGGACAGGGTCCACCGCGGATTTGCTGAGCCGGCGAAGTTAACCGCAACCCCCCGGCATGTCAATGCCGGCGCGCTGTGGATAACCTGGGGATGAGCCATTAGACTTCCCGGTCACCATTACACGCCATCCCCGATGCACGAGAGGTAGGACGTCCGTGGCCGAATCGCTATGGAAGGGGTGCCTGCGGCGGCTGGAGCGGGAGATCCCCGATCAGCAGCTCAACACCTGGATCAGGCCGCTTCAGGCCCGGGAGCACGAGAACCAGCTCTGGCTGTATGCCCCCAACCGCTTCGTGCTCGACTGGGTCCGCGAACACTTCGCCGGGCGGATCGAGGAACTGCTCGCCAGCCAACAGCCGGAGGCACCGCCGGCGCTGCGCCTGGAGATCGGGACCAATGCCGCCGCGGCGTCCGCGGTAGCGGAGGCGGCGGAGAACGAGGCCCCCCCGGCACAGGCGCCGGCCGCGAGTGGCGGGGTGAAGCCCTCGGCGTCCAGCCTCAACCCTAATTTCACCTTCGACACCTTCGTTGAAGGCAAGTCCAATCAGCTCGCCCGTGCCGCGAGCGTGCAGGTGGTCGAGAACCCCGGCGGTGCCTACAACCCGCTGTTCATCTACGGGGGCGTAGGCCTCGGCAAGACCCACCTGATGCACGCCATCGGCAATCGCCTGCTCGCCAACGGCAGCGGCGGCGAGGTGCTGTACCTGCACTCCGAGCGCTTCGTCGCGGACATGGTCAAGGCGCTGCAGCACAATGCGATCAACGAGTTCAAGCGCCACTACCGCAGCGTCGACGCCCTGCTCATCGACGACATCCAGTTCTTCGCCGGCAAGGAACGCTCCCAGGAGGAGTTCTTCCACACCTTCAACGCGTTGCTTGAGGGCCAGCAGCAGATCGTAATGACCTGCGACCGCTACCCGAAAGAGGTTAACGGTCTCGAAGAGCGACTGAAGTCCCGCTTCGGCTGGGGCCTGACCATCGCCATCGAGCCACCAGAGCTCGAGACGCGGGTGGCGATCCTCATGAGCAAGGCCGCCCAGGAGGGCGTCGAGCTGCCGGACGAGGTCGCCTTCTTCATCGCCAAGCGTATCCGCTCGAACATCCGCGAGCTCGAGGGGGCGCTGCGGCGCGTGCTGGCAAACGCCCAGTTCACCGGCCAGCCAATCACCGTGGACTTCACCAAGGGCGCGCTGCGGGACCTGCTCGCACTCCAGGACAAGCTGGTCACTATAGAGAACATACAGAAAACGGTGGCGGACTATTACAAGATCCGCGTCGCTGACCTGCTCTCCAAGCGCCGGAGCCGCTCGATCACCCGGCCGCGTCAGGTCGCGATGGCGCTGGCGAAGGAGCTCACCAGCCACTCGCTACCGGAGATCGGCGACGCCTTCGGGGGGCGCGACCACACCACGGTGCTCCATGCCTGCCGGAAGGTCGTTGAGCTGCGGGAAGGCGACCACCGTCTGGAAGAGGACTATGGCAACCTGTTGAGAACACTGACGACATGATGTGGATAACCTGTGTGGAAGCACGGGGTAACTCGGCGGCGAAAGTTATCCACAATTTCCACACAGCGGTGGACACACGCAGGGAAAGCTCTATCCACAGATTTTCCTGGAAGCAGGCTACTGACTTAAAAAGGAAAAACAGGGTTTTCCACGGTATTGCCGGGCCGCAGTAACAACAACAGGCTTTAAGGTTTATACACAGAATCCTATTGGGAGTCGCCGGGACCATGCACTTCGAGATCGACCGCGAAACGTTCCTCAAGCCCCTCCAGTCGATTATCGGCGTCGTCGAGCGACGGCAGACACTGCCGATTCTGAGCAACATCCTGATCGTAGCGGACAGCAACAGCCTGTCCCTGACGAGTACGGACCTGGAGGTCGAGCTACAGGCGCATCTGTCACTGCCCGTGGAGGAACCCGGGCAGATCACGGTACCGGCCCGCAAGCTCCTGGACATCGTGCGCAACCTGCCGGATGAGAGCCGTCTTACCGTTCGGGTGGAACAGGACCGCGCAATCATCCAGTCCGGACGCAGCCAGTTCCGGCTTATGACGCTTCCCGCCGGGGACTTCCCCAGCGTGGAGGACATCGGGGATGTCGAGGAGATCGAACTGAGTCAGGCCAACCTCCGCTGGCTGATCGACAAGACCCACTTTGCGATGGCCCTGCAGGACGTGCGCTACTACCTCAATGGCCTGCTCCTCGAACTGGAACCCGATCACCTACGGGCAGTGGCGACCGATGGTCACCGATTGGCCCTCGCCGAATTCAATGCGCAGATCGCCCTCGAACAGCCGCGCCAGGTCATAGTGCCGCGCAAGGGTATCCAGGAGATCCTCCGGCTGCTCGAGCACTCCGATGAGCCGGTACGTGTCGAGCTCGGTAACAACCACATCCGGGCACGGCTCCCGCACCTGCGGTTCACGTCGAAGCTTATCGATGGACGTTTCCCGGACTATCAGCGGGTTATCCCGGAGGCGGACGGCAACTGCGTACATATCGACAGGGAGTCACTGCGCCAGGGCCTGGTCCGTGCATCGATCCTGTCGAACGAGAAATACCGCGGCGTCCGCGTCGTACTCAGCGGGGATTCGGTCACCATCCGGTCGGAAAACCCGGAGCAGGAGCAGGCCGAGGAAGAGTTGAGTGCCGAATACGGCGGGGACGACCTCGAAATCGGTTTCAACGCTGGCTATATGCTCGACGCCGTCGGGGCAATCGAGCAGCCGAGCATCGAGATGTTCGTCACCGATGCGAACGCGAGTGCGTTGATTCGCGGTGAGGGTGAATCGCAGGTCCGCTACGTCGTCATGCCCATGCGTCTGTAGACTGGGCGATTGAGGCCAATGCCTGATGCCGGCGTGACCGCGCAGCGCACGGCGGAACGCCGCCTGCGCGATGTCCATGTCGAAAAGTTTCGTAACCTCGTTGAGGCGGATCTGCGTCTTGGCAGTCGCTGGACGATCATCTCCGGTGACAACGGCGCCGGCAAGTCCGCGTTGCTGGAGGCAATTTACTGCCTGTCCCGCGGTGAGGGCTTTCGTCCCGGAAACGTCACCCAACTCGTTCGCCACGGAGAAGCGAATTTCCTCGTCCGTGGCGTCATCGCAAGCGACGATACCGTGGTGGGACGGCTCGCGATTGTTCGGGGCCGTTCAGGATTGCGGTTACGGGTGAATGGGGAGGATGAACGCTCGATCGCGACATTCGCCCGCCACCTTCCGGTCCTGGTAATCACTACCGAAGGGCAGAGGCTGCTGACGGATGGCCCTGGCGGGCGACGCGCGCTGGTGAACTGGGGCGTGTTCCACGTGGAACATCGGTTCGCCGGGCTCTGGCAACAGTACCGGCGCGTGCTCCGCCAGCGGAATCTCGCGCTTCGCCGCGGTGACGGCCGCACGGTTCGTGCGTGGGCGCCCAGTCTCACCGACCTCGGCCAGCAGGTCCGCGAACATCATCAGACGTATCTTGAACGGCTCCTCCCTTACTGGGACGCGATCGCCACGGAGTTCCTCCCGGACATTCGCCTCGAATGGCGCTACCATCCCGGCTGGCGTCGTGACGAGACGCTAGCCGGGAGCCTGACACGCCAGTCTGAACAGGAAGAGCGGCTCGGCTATACGCTGGCCGGCCCCCACCGCGCCGACTTCCGTCTCCGCGCCGAAGGGCATGACGCCCAATACGTCCTATCGCGCGGGCAGCAGAAGCTTGCCGTCATTGCGCTCAAGCTTGCGCAGCTTCAGCTGCAGGGCGGCGAAGGCCCACAACGCCCACTGGTGCTGGTCGACGACCTCGTCGCCGAGCTGGACGCCAGACACCGAGGTGCGGTGCTGGAACGTCTAGCGGCGATGGATATCCAGGCCGTATTAACGGCGATCGACCCCGCGTCATTGCCGGCGACAGTGGCCGGCGACAGCTCCGACACGCGCATGTTCCACGTGGAACAGGGCAATGTGACCGAAGTGGTACAATATCCCAGTTAACCGCAGGAAACGCCCTATGACGACTCAGACCGAATACGACTCGAATCAGATCAAGGTGTTGCGTGGCCTCGACGCCGTGCGGAAACGGCCCGGGATGTACATCGGCGATACCGACGATGGCACCGGCCTTCATCACATGGTCTTCGAGGTGGCCGATAACTCCATCGACGAGGCCCTCGCCGGTTACTGTACCGAGGTCGCCATCGTCATCCACGGTGATAACTCCGTAACGGTCACGGACAACGGGCGCGGTATCCCGGTGGATATCCACACCGAGGAGGGCCGGTCCGCCGCCGAGGTGATCATGACGGTCCTGCACGCCGGGGGGAAGTTCGACAACAACTCCTACAAGGTCTCCGGCGGCCTTCACGGCGTGGGCGTCTCCGTCGTGAATGCCCTGTCCGAGCGCCTGCGGCTGGTTATCAAGAAACACGGTCAGATTCACGTCCAGGAATACCGCGATGGCGAGCCGGTATCCCCGCTGAAGGTCGTCGGCGAGACGGACGAGCAGGGGACGCAGATCACGTTCCACCCGAGCTCCGAGACCTTCACGAACATCGACTTCAATTACGATATCCTCGCCAAGCGTTTCCGTGAGCTATCGTTCCTCAACCCCGGGGTGAGGATCGTGCTCAAGGACGAGCGCAGCGACAAGGAAGACGTGTTCGAGTACGCCGGCGGTATCCGGGCGTTCGTCGAGCACCTCAACAAGAACAAGCGCCCCCTCCATCCCGCGGTCTTTCACCTGTCGACGCAGCGCGAAGAGGTCCAGGTGGAGGTGGCGATGCAGTGGAACGACTCCTACCAGGAGTCCATATTCTGCTTCACCAACAACATCCCCCAGCGGGACGGCGGCACCCACATGGCGGGGTTCCGCGCGGCGCTGACGCGCACGCTCAACGCCTATATGGAGGCCGAGGGCTACACCAAGAAGCTCAAGGTGAACCCCTCCGGCGACGACATCCGCGAGGGTCTGACGGCCGTTGTCTCCGTCAAGGTGCCGGATCCCAAGTTTTCCTCGCAGACCAAGGACAAGCTGGTCTCCTCCGAGGTGAAGGGGCCGGTCGAGAGCGCGCTCGCCGAGGCCCTGCACGATTTCCTCTACGAGCATCCGCAGGACGCCAAGGCCATCATCGAGAAGGTCATCGATGCCGCCCGGGCGCGGGATGCCGCGCGCCGCGCCCGGGAGATGACCCGGCGCAAGGGCGCCCTGGACATCGCGGGTCTGCCCGGCAAGCTCGCCGACTGTCAGGAGCGGGATCCGGCCAACTCGGAGATCTACCTCGTGGAGGGCGACTCCGCCGGCGGGTCGGCGAAACAGGGGCGTGATCGCCGGACCCAGGCGATCCTCCCGCTCAAGGGCAAGATCCTCAACGTCGAGAAGGCCCGCTTCGACAAGATGCTGTCCTCCGCCGAGGTGGGCACGCTGATCACGGCGCTCGGCTGCGGTATCGGCAAGGACGAGTTCGACCCGGACAAGCTCCGCTATCACCGCATCATCATCATGACCGATGCGGACGTGGACGGCTCTCACATCCGGACCCTGCTGCTGACGTTCTTCTACCGGCAGATGCCGGAGCTGGTGGAGCGCGGTCACATCTACATCGCGCAGCCGCCTCTGTACAAGGTCAAGCGCGGCAAGCAGGAGCATTACGTCAAGGATGATCAAGAACTTACGGAATACCTCCTGACCCTGGCCCTGGACAAGGCGAGCCTCTCACCGGGGGCCGATGCCGCGGCGATCACCGGCGAGCCGCTGGGTCGTCTCATCCGCCAGTACCTGCGCACGATGGAGATGATCGATCATCTCGGCCGGCGCAGCGATCCGGCGATCCTCCGCGCGATGACGGCGTTGCCGCCGCTGTGGGAGGACGACCTGACCGCGGGACAGTCGATGGCGGCCTGGTTCGATCAGCTCGTGGAGCGTCTCAATCAGGACCAGCCGACCGGCACGGACTACCGTGTGCAGGTACGCACGGGCACCGAGGGCGGCTTCCAGGACGCGGTCGTGACCAAGCGCATGCACGGGATCTTCTACCCGTACACGTTCCCGGCGCAGTTCTTCCTGTCCCAGGAGTACGAGACGCTGCGCAACCTCAGTGACGCCCTGCAGGGCCTGCTGCAGGCCGACGCCACGGTGCATCGGGGCGAACGCCAGAGCGGCGTCGCGAGCTTCCAGCAGGCGGTCCAGTGGCTGCTGGACGAGGCCAAACGCGGCCTGTCCGTCCAGCGCTACAAGGGTCTGGGCGAGATGAACCCGGATCAGCTCTGGGAGACCACCATGGATCCCCATACCCGCCGGCTGCTGCAGGTGCGTATCGAGGATGTCGTGGGCGCGGACGGCATTTTCACCACCCTGATGGGGGACCATGTCGAGCCGCGGCGCGACTTCATCGAGCGCAATGCCCTTCAGGTGAGCAACCTGGATATCTGATACCGGCGTTAATGGGGGCGGCCTTCCCCCGGCCGTCGCGGCCATCGTCTGTCCCGTCCGCCTATCGCGGATCGGGAGACATCAAAAAACCCCGGCGCTGGCGCCGGGGTTTTCGTTTTAAATCAATTATTTACTCTGTTTACCCGTGTCAGTCGCGCCCTTCGTGCGCCGTTCGTAGGGCGTGCCGGGATACCCCAGCGCGGACAGCGCGGCGGTCTCCCGCTCGATCCACGCCTCCACCTCCGTCATGACCTCGTCCGGCTTTCGCCCCGCGCTCTCGATCGGCGGGCCGATACGCACGCGCACCGTGCCCGGACGGATGTGCCAGCCGTCCCGGGGCCAGTGTTCGCCGGCGTTGTGGGCCACCGGTGTGATCGTGCTGCCGGTCTCGCAGGCGAGGATGGCGCCGCCCGCGCGGTAGCGTGCCTTGTGTCCGGCGGGCACCCGTGTCCCCTCCGGATAGACGATGACCCACTGGCCGTCGGCGAGGCGTGCACTGCCCTTGCGGACCACCTGGCGTACGGCGTCACGCCCGGCCCCGCGGTCTATACCGATGGGCCGCAGCAGGCCGAAGGCCCAGCCGAACACCGGCAGCCACAGGAGCTCGCGCTTGACCACCCAGGTTTGCGGATAGAATAGCCGTACCAGCGCTACCGTCTCCCAGGCGCTCTGATGCTTGGCCATGACCACGCCGGGCTCCGACGGGATGTTTTCCCGCCCTTCGATCTCCTCGGTAATACCCGCGCTGACGCGCAGCCACACGCGCACCCACCAGCACCACCGGCTGATGAACCAGTAGCGCCAGCGGAACGGGAGCACCGCCGTGAACAGGCTGAGCAGACCCCAGAGCACCACCGAGATCACCACGCCACTGCGGAAGATGATCCCCCGCAGGAGCTTGGGAGTGGCCGTTTTATCCGTCATGTGCCGTCACCCGAGGCGATGATCGCCTCCGCAGCCGATGCCAGGTCGTCGAACACCGGGGCGTCACCGGCCGCGCCCGCGGCGACCGTCGTCTCACCCTTGCCGGTACGGACCAGTATCGGCCGGGCGTCCGCCGCGCGCGCCGCGTCCAGATCGCGCGCGCTGTCGCCGACGAGGTGGGCACCCGCCACCGGCCGGCCGAGGCGGCGTGCAACCTGGTGGAGCAGCCCCGGGGCGGGCTTGCGGCAGTCGCAGCCGTCATCCGGGCCGTGGGGGCAGACGAAGATGCCGCGAAGGTCCCCGCCGGCGGCACGGATCGCCTCCAGCATGCGCGCGTGTATCGCGTCCAGGTCCGCCGGCGTGATCAGTCCCCGCGCCACCCCGGACTGGTTCGTGCAGACCACCACATCGAAGCCACAGCGGTTGAGCCGGGCGATCGCCTCCAGGCTGCCGGGGAGCGGCCGCCACTGCGCCGCCGTGCGGATGAAGGCCTCGGAGTCGGCGTTGATCACGCCGTCCCGGTCGAGGATCACGAGGTTGGTCACCGTCAGGCGCTCCCCGGCAGCTGCGAGACGTCGGCGACGCGGAGGAACGAACCGGACAGCCGGTCCAGCAGCGCAAGGCGGTTGCGGCGTACCGCCTCGTCGTCCGCCATCACCATGACGTGCTCGAAGAACCGGTTGACCGGCTCGTTCAGCCCCGCCAGGTGCGCCAGGGCGGCGGCATAGTCCCCCGCCGCCACCTGGCCGGCCACGACGGTCTCCGCCTCGGCCACCGCCTCGTCGAGTGCCCGTTCCTCCGCCTGCTCGAAACGCGCCGGATCCGGTGCCGGCAGGGCACCCGCCGCCTCGCCGGACTTGCGCAGGATATTGCGGATCCGCTTGTTCGCCTCGGCCAGGCTCGCGGCCTCCGGCCGGGCCAGGAACGCCTGGCACGCGCGCAGCCGGCGGTCGAAGTCCGGTATCCCGGCGGTCGCCTCCGCGCCTCCGGTGACCGTGCGCACGGCGGCGAAGACCTCCGCGGGCACGCCGTCGTCGAGGTAATGCGCCCGCAGGCGTTCCAGACAGAAATCGACCACCGGGGCGACCTGGGCGTCACCGTCGAGCCCCCCGGGGAGGTTGTCCGCGGCGGCCTCGAAGAGCGCGTGCAGGGGAACGTCGTGTCCGCCCTCCAGCAGCGAGCGCACCAGGCCCAGGGCCGCGCGGCGCAGCCCGAACGGGTCCTTGGCGCCGGTGGGCGCCTTGCCCACCGCGAAGATCCCGACCAGCGTGTCCGCGCGTTCGCACACCGCGAGCAGTCGCCCCAGCGCGGAGGCGGCCACCGTGTCGCCGGCCGCGCGGGGCTGATAGACCTCGTCCAGGGCCTCCGCGACCGCCGCCGCTTCACCGTCCTCCCGGGCGTAGTAGCGGCCCATGACGCCCTGGAGCTCCGGGAACTCATCGACCATCTCCGTGAGCAGATCCGTCTTCGCCAGCCAGGCGGCGCGCTCCGCCTGCGCCGCGTCGGCACCGAAGGCCGGGGCGAAACGCCGTGCCAGGGCGGCGACCCGGGCGCTCTTGTCGTAGAGCGTGCCCAGTGCCTTCTGGAAGACCACCGCGCCGAGGTCGTCCACCCGGTCCGCCAGCGGCGTGCGCCGGTCCTGGTCCCAGAAGAACGCCGCATCGGCGAGCCGCGGCCGGATCACGCGCTCGTTGCCCGCCACCACCGCCGACGGATCGCGGCTTTCGATGTTCGCCACGGCGATGAAGCGCGGCAGCAGCCGGCCATTCTCGCCGCGGACCGGGAAGTACTTCTGATGCCCCTCCATGCTGGAGACCAGGGCCTCCTCGGGCACCCGCAGGAACGCCTCGTCGAAGCTGCCCGCCAGGGCGACCGGCCACTCCACGAGGGCTGCGACCTCCTCGAGCAGGTCCTCGCGCACCTCCGCGCTGCCCCCGATCGCCCGAGCCGCGGCCTCCACCTGCTCGCGGATGTAGTCTCGCCGCGCCTCGAAGTCCGCGATCACGTAGCCCGGATCGCGCAGGCGCTCGGCGTAGTCCGCCGCCGTCACCGGTATCGTGTCCGGGTGGTGGAAGCGGTGGCCACGGCTCTCACCGCCGCTGGCGAGCTCCAGCACCTCCATCGGCACCACCGCGTCGCCGAGCCGGACCACCAGCCAGTGCACCGGCCGCACGAAGGCCGCGTCGCTGTCGCCCCAGCGCATGCGCTTGGGGATGGGCAGCCGCACGAGGGCCTGATCGATGATCCCCGGCAGCAGCGCCGCGGTCTCGCGGCCGGGTTCGACACCGCGGTAGCCCAGGCGCTCACCCTTGTCGGTATCCATGCGTTCGAGTGCCTCCACCGCCACGCCGCAGGAGCGTGCGAACCCTTCCGCGGCCTTCGTGGGATTGCCCTCGGCATCGAAGGCCGCGGCGATCGCGGGCCCGGCGCGCTCAATGGCGCGGTCCGGCTGGCGGGCCGCCACCGAGGCGATCGTCACCGCGAGCCGGCGCGGGGTGCCGTAGGCGCGGTGGGCGCCGCGCTCGACGCCGGCCTGGTCCAGTCCCGCCGCGACCTCGTCGGCGAAGCGGGTCATCAGCTCGTGCAGTGCCGCCGGCGGGAGCTCCTCGGTGCCGAGCTCGACGAGCAGGTCCTCTCGCGCGTCAGTCATGCGGAACGATCCTCTGCGGTGTTCGACAGCGGGAAGCCCAGCGCCTCCCGGGTGGCGTAGTAGCCCTCGGCAACGGCGCGGGCAAGTGCGCGTACGCGCAGGATGTAGGCCTGGCGCTCGGTCACCGAGATGGCATGGCGTGCGTCCAGCAGGTTGAAGGTGTGCGACGCCTTCAGTGCCTGCTCGTAGGCCGGCAGCGGCAGCCCCGCCTCGGCCAGGCGCTGGCTCTCGTGCTCGCAGGTGTCGAACCAGCGGAACAGGCTCGCGACGTCCGCGTGCTCGAAGTTGTAAGTCGACTGCTCGCGCTCGTTCTGCAGGAACACGTCACCGTAGGTCACCGTGCCCGCCGGGCCCTCGGTCCAGATCAGGTCGTAGACGCTCGCCTTGTCCTGGAGGTACATGGCAATGCGCTCCAGTCCGTAGGTGATCTCCCCGGTCACCGGCCGGCAGTCCAGTCCCCCTGCCTGCTGGAAGTAGGTGAACTGGGTGATCTCCATGCCGTTGAGCCAGACCTCCCAGCCCAGACCCCAGGCGCCGAGAGTCGGCGACTCCCAGTTGTCCTCGACGAAGCGGATGTCGTGCACCAGCGGATCGACGCCGAGGGCCTTCAGCGAACCCAGGTACTGCTCCTGGATGTCCGCCGGCGAGGGCTTGAGCACCACCTGGAACTGGTAGTAGTGCTGCAGCCGGTTCGGGTTCTCGCCGTAGCGTCCGTCGGTCGGCCGGCGGGAGGGCTGGACATAGGCGGCGTTCCAGGGCTCGGGGCCGATCGAGCGCAGGAAGGTCGCCGGGTGGAAGGTACCCGCGCCCACCTCCATGTCCAGCGGCTGGAGCACGACGCAGCCGCGCTCGGCCCAGTAGCGCTGGAGTTCCAGGATGAGCTGCTGAAAGGTGATCATTGCGTTGCCGTCCGACTCCGTACCGTGGATGGCCCCGGCGGGGGCCGGGAGAAAATCGCAGAGTATACCGCGGGCTGCGACGGGCGGGACAGTGGCGTACGATTGCCGGGACGGGCGCCCCGTGACCGGTTATGCACTGTTATTGGGCGCACCTCATAGGTGCGTGTATCGTTTTGGTGCAATCGGGTTGGTGGTGATGCACGCTACCGGCCCGTGAACCGCGCTGGAATGCCCTGACACCGTGGTGAAGCCCTCTGGCACGATTTCTGCTAACTTCACCGCGGGTAAACGTATGCACCATGGAGGCAAGACTATGTCCCGCACCGCCGAGGACGTCCTCAAGCTGATCGAAGACAACGACATCAAGTTCGTTGACTTCCGCTTCACCGACTCGAAGGGCAAGCAGCAGCACGTCACCGTGCCCGCGCACACCATCGAGGAGGATACCTTCGAGTCCGGCAAGATGTTCGACGGTTCGTCCATCTCCGGCTGGAAGGGCATCAACGAGTCCGACATGATCATGCTGCCGGACCCGGAGACCGCGGTCATCGACCCCTTCTACGAGGAGCCGACCGTCAACCTGGTCTGCGACATTATCGAGCCCAGCACCATGCAGGGCTACGAGCGCGACCCGCGCTCCATCGCCCGCCGCGCCGAGGCCTACCTCCAGTCCACCGGCGTCGGCGACGTGGCGATGTTCGGCCCGGAGAACGAGTTCTTCGTCTTCGACGACGTGCGCTGGGGCGCCGACATGAGCGGCAACTTCTACAAGGTCGACTCCATGGAGGCCCAGTGGAACTCCGAGCGCGTCTACACCGATGGCAACATGGGCCATCGTCCGGGCGTGAAGGGCGGCTACTTCCCGGTGCCGCCGGTGGACAGCCTTCATGACATGCGCTCGGCCATGTGTCTCGCCCTCGAGGAGATGGGCCAGACCACCGAGGTTCACCACCACGAGGTGGCGACCGCCGGCCAGTGCGAGATCGGCAGCAAGTTCAACACCCTGGTGAAGAAGGCCGACGAGGTCCAGACCCTGAAGTACGTGGTGCACAACGTCGCCCACGCCTTCGGCAAGACCGCGACCTTCATGCCCAAGCCGCTGGTCGGTGACAACGGCAACGGCATGCACGTCCACCAGTCCATCGGCAAGACCGGTGACGCGCTGTTCGCCGGCGACCAGTACGGCGGCCTCTCCGAGACCGCGCTGTACTACATCGGCGGCATCATCAAGCACGCCAAGGCGATCAACGCCTTCGCCAACGCCTCGACCAACAGCTACAAGCGTCTGGTCCCGGGCTTCGAGGCGCCGGTGCTGCTGGCCTACTCCGCGCGTAACCGCTCGGCGTCCGTGCGTATCCCCTGGGTGTCCAACCCGAAGGCGCGGCGCATCGAGGTCCGTTTCCCGGACAGCACCGCGAATCCGTACCTCGCCTTCGCGGCGATGCTCATGGCCGGCCTGGACGGGATCGAGAACAAGATCCACCCCGGCGACGCCATGGACAAGGACCTCTACGACCTGCCCCCCGAGGAGGAGGCCGAGATCCCGAAGGTGGCGTTCTCCTTCGAGGAGGCGCTGGAGGCGCTCGACAAGGACCGCGCGTTCCTCACCAAGGGCGGCGTGTTCACCGACGACGCCATCGACGGCTACCTCGAGCTCAAGGGCGAGGAGGTCCAGCAGCTGCGCATGACCACGCACCCGGTGGAGTTCGATCTCTACTACAGCGTGTAAACCGCGTCTGCCTGTGCGACGGGCCGCTCCGGCGGCCCGTCGCCGTTACGCCGGGTGCCCCCGGGTGGCGCATCGGGGTTCAAAGCCGCTACATTGGCGCCATGAGCGTACCAACCGTCTCCCGCCTGTCCGTTCTCTGCCTGTCCGCCATCCTGATGGCGGCGGTCGCGGCGCCCGCCGCAGCCGACGTCTACCGCTGGGTGGATGATCAGGGCCAGGTCCACTTCAGCGACGAGCCCCACGAGGGGGCCGATCCGGTCGATGTCGGCGAGCCCACGGTGGTGGAGTCGCTGCCGACGCCCAAAGGGGCGGCGACCTCGGAGGACGGCGCGGATGCCGGCGATGACGACGATGCGGGCGGCGACGGCGACGCGGCGGCGCAGACGCAGTGGCACATCGCCATCGCTGCGCCGTCGGACGAGGCCACCGTGCGGGACAACCGGGGCCGGATCCAGCTCGTGCTGGACGTGCGTCCCCGCCTGGCCGACGATCAGCACGTACTGGTCCTGGTCGACGGCAGCCCCTCCAAGCAGGGGCCGTTCACCGCCAGCGACATCACCCTCACCGACCTCGATCGGGGCGCCCACGAGCTCCAGGTCCTGCTCCGGAACGACGACGGGCGCGTGCTCGCACGCAGCTCGACGGTGACCGTCTACCTGCACCAGGCGTCCCGGCTGTTCCGTAACCGCTGACCTGACCCGCACGCCTTATTCGGGGGCACGGCCCTTGAATCCCGCATCGGTGTGCACAATTATGGTGCATATGCCTGCCGCGCAGGTGCCCAATCCCCGCCGTGCAAGGGATTGCGCCGGTCGGCGCGTTTTTTGCTACCCCCTTTGATGGACCCGTATCGGGGCAGACAGGGACATGCATGGAGACCAAAGTGGCGCAGGAGCCCATCGTCGAGTACCTCACCACGGCCATCGTGGTGCTCGATGCCGGTAACCGCATCGTCGACATCAACCCGGCGGCTGAAAGCCTGCTGCGTATCAGTGCACGCCAGATCCGCGGGATGGGGGTGGACGAGGCGCTGCCGGGACTGAACGGCATCGCCGAGGCCCTCTCCCGGGCCCGTGAGCGCGGCACCAGCTTCACCGACCGCGAGCACCAGATCGCGCTTGCCGGTGAGCTGGTGACCCTGGACTGTTCCGTGACCCCGCTGCCCGACGGCGGCCTGCTGCTGGAGCTCGCCCAGCTCGACCGCCACCTGCGCATCAGCCGCGAGCATCAGCTGATCTCCCAGAACCGGGCGATCCGCGAGCTGATCCGCGGTCTCGCCCACGAGATCAAGAACCCGCTCGGCGGCCTGCGCGGCGCCGCCCAGCTGCTCCGGCGCCAGCTCGACGACGACGCACTGCGCGAGTACACGGACGTCATCATCAGTGAGGCCGATCGCCTGCGCGGCCTGGTCGACGGCCTGCTCGGACCCAATACCCAGGCCCAGCGCAGCCCGGTGAACATCCACGAGATCCTCGAGCGCGTGCGTCACCTCGCCAGTGCCGAGGCGCCGGAGGGCGTGACCTTCGTGCGCGACTACGACCCGTCGATCCCGCCGCTGGACGCCGCCCGCGACCAGCTCCTGCAGGCGCTGCTCAACCTCGTGCGCAACGCGCTCCAGGCGGTCGGCGACCACGGCCAGATCACCCTGCGCACCCGCACCCAGCGGCGCTTCACCATCGGTGATGTCCCCCATCGGCTGGTGGTACGTGTGGACATTATCGATAACGGCCCGGGCATCCCCCCGGACCTCATCGAGCGCATCTTCTACCCCATGATCACCTCCCGGCCCGAGGGGACCGGGATCGGTCTGCCCATCGCCCAGAACCTGGTGGCCCAGCACGGCGGGCTCATCGAGTGCTCCAGCGTGCCCGGGCGCACCGAGTTCACCGTGTGGCTGCCCCTGGAGGACGCCGAATGAGTGCCGCCGAACGCATCTGGATCGCCGACGACGATCGCTCCATCCGCTGGGTCCTCGCCCGCGCGCTGGAGGCCGACGGCCTCGCGGCGGAGGGCTATGCCAGCGCCGAGGAGGTCCTCGCCGCGCTCGAGCACCGTCGCCCGGACGTGATCGTCACCGACATCCGGATGCCCGGCATGGATGGCCTGGCACTGCTGGAGCGCCTGCGCGGCGTCGCCCCCGAGGTGCCCGTGATCGTGATCACCGCGCACAGCGACCTGGACGCCGCGGTCTCCTCGTACGAGGGCGGGGCCTTCGAGTACCTGCCC
Organism: Arhodomonas aquaeolei DSM 8974; assembly: GCF_000374645.1. GTDB lineage: Bacteria > Pseudomonadota > Gammaproteobacteria > Nitrococcales > Nitrococcaceae > Arhodomonas > Arhodomonas aquaeolei. The sequence goes on along the minus strand of NZ_KB894803.1, from coordinate 15,172 downwards.
AAGCCCTTCGACGTCGAGGAGGCGGTGGAGCTCGTCCGCCGCGCCCTCGCCGCCGCCCGCGAACGTGCCCCGAGGGCGGACGACGCCGGGCCGGTGCCGGAGATCATCGGCGAGGCGCCGGCGATGCAGGAGGTCTTTCGCGCCATCGGCCGGCTGTCGCGCTCGCATATCACGGTCCTCATCAACGGCGAGTCCGGGACCGGCAAGGAGCTGGTCGCCCGCGCCCTGCACCGGCACAGCCCGCGCGCGGACAAGCCCTTTATCGCCCTGAACATGGCCGCCATCCCCCGCGACCTCATGGAGTCCGAGCTCTTCGGTCACGAGCGCGGCGCCTTCACCGGTGCCCACCAGCAGCGCCGCGGGCGCTTCGAGCAGGCGGACGGGGGCACGCTGTTCCTCGACGAGATCGGCGACATGCCCGCCGAGCTGCAGACGCGGCTGCTGCGGGTCCTCGCCGACGGCGAGTTCTACCGTGTGGGTGCCCACACCCCCATGCACGTGGACGTGCGCATCATCGCCGCGACCCACCAGAACCTGGAGCGCCTGGTCGAACAGGGGCGATTCCGCGAAGACCTCTTCCATCGCCTCAACGTGATCCGGCTGCACGTGCCGGCGCTGCGCGAGCGCGCCGCCGACGTCCCCTCTCTCGCGCGTCATTTCCTCGCCCGCAGCGCGCGCGAGCTCAACGTCGAGCCCAAGGTCCTGACCCCCGCCGTCGAGCGGCGGCTCGCCGCTCTGCCCTGGCCCGGCAACGTGCGCGAGCTGGAGAACACCTGCCGCTGGCTGACCGTGATGGCCAGCGGCCGCGAGATCCATGAAGAGGACCTGCCCCGCGACCTCAACGAGGAGAGCGTGGCCGAGACCGCCGGCGGCCAGTACGGCAGCTGGGAGGAGGCGCTCACCGCCTGGGCCCGGACGGTGGCCACCGGCCCCGAGCCGGAGGCGCTCGCCCAGGCCCACGACCGCTTCGAGCAGGTCATGATCCGCGCCGCGCTGGAGCACACCGCCGGCCACCGCCAGGAGGCCGCACGGCTGCTGGGCTGGGGCCGCAATACCCTGACCCGCAAGATCAAGGAGCACGGCCTGGAACTCTAGGGAAACGCTGAGCCCCTTCCCGCGGCCGGGTCCCGGCGTCTGCGCGGCGTTTCGCCAACGGGGCCTACGGCATCCGGAAACGCACGCCCCCGTCGCCGTGCTCGGCCACGTAGGTGGTCAGTGTCCGGGCGTCCTCGTCCGGCCGGTGATGATTGAGCAGGTATTCCGCGAAGGGCACCTCGATCTGATGGCGGACAGCCCGCCGCAGGGAACGGGCGCCGAACTGGCGGTCGAATCCCGCGCGGGCGACATGGCTCAGTACTGCCGGCCGTGCCTCCAGACGGCAGCGATGCTTGAGCAGCCGGCGGTTGAGTCGCTCGACCTCGAGTGCCACCAGCCGTTCCACCAGCTCCGGTTCGATCCAGTTGAACACCGTGATGTTGTCGATCCGGTTGACGAACTCCGGGGTGAAGGCCCGCAGGAGCTTGTCGCGGACGATCTCCTCCACCCGACGATGCCGGCGCCGTGTGCTCGAAGGCAGCCAGCGCCGCAATCCACTCTGCCGGCGCTGCTCGTCGCGCTGTATCTCCCGGGCCCCCAGGTTGCTGGTCATGAATACCAGGGCGTTACGGAAGCTGTAGGTCCGCTCGCCGGAGGCGACCGTGAGCAGGCCGTTGTCGAATACGTTGAGCAACGCCTGGAGCACCTCGGGGCTGGCCTTCTCCAGCTCGTCGAAAAGCACGATCCCCGGGCGGCCGTGGTCGCCCTCGAGACGGTCCTGATCCAGCAGCGTGTTGCCCTCCTTGGCCCCGACGTAACCGGGAGGGGCGCCGGTGAGGGCCGCCGCGTAGTGCTCCTGGGAGAGCGTGTTCATGTCGACCCGGCAGAACGCGTCGGCATCGCCGTGCAGGGAGCGCGCCAGCGACCGGACCACCTCCGTCTTGCCCACCCCGGTCGGGCCGAGGAACAGCGCGGTGAACAGCGGCCGGCGGGGGTCGGTTATGTCGGCGCGTACCACCTTTAGGATGTCCTCCACCGCGCGCAGGGCGTCGTCCTGGCCGATGATCTCGTTCCGGAGGGTGCCCATGACCGTGTCGACGTCGAAACGGAAGCGGCTCTCCAGCGTGGACTGACTCGCCAGGTGCGCCTGTACGACGTCCTCGCCGGCGGCGTTCTCCGCTTTCAGCGCGCTGCGCTGGGCCTGTTCCCGGTGGCTGTTCTCCAGCATGTCATTGATGAACGGCATGCGCGGGGCTCCTGGTGCCTGCGGGATTACGGTTCCCGGCCCGCAGGCCGGGAACACGCGGGGGTGGCCTCGTCAGGCCTCCTTTTCCTCGGCGTCGTAGGGGATACTGCCGACCGGGCACTGGGCGACGCCGGCCTTGCGCCGGGTGATCGCCTCGACGTCCTCGCGGGCCTTCTCGGCGTCCTTAACCCAGGTCCGGTAGAACTCGAAGGGACAGTCCGCGACGCCCCTGTCCCCGTCACCCGAGGCGTGCATCCCGGTGTAGCCGCGGTGCAGGATCTTGAACAGGTGGTTCTGGGACTGGTCGTTCGCGCGCGCATCGCGGATCTCGGACACCGAGAGCTGGGCGTACTGGATGCCCATCTCCTCCTCGCCGCATTCGCCGAGTGAACGGCCGTCGAAACCGATGATCGCGGAATGGCCGAAGTAGCTGTAGACCCCGTCGAAGCCGCTGGCGTTGGACACCGCGACGTAGGAGTTGTTGGCCCAGGCCATGGTCTTGGACATCATCACCTGCTGCTCCTTCGCCGGGTACATGTAGCCCTGGCAGCGGACGATGAGCTCGGCGCCCTTCATGGCGCAGTCGCGCCAGATCTCCGGGTAGTTGCCGTCGTCGCAGATGATCAGGCTGACCTTCAGGCCCTTGGGACCCTCGCTGACGAAGGTCTGGCCGCCGGGGTACCAGCCCTCGATCGGGCACCAGGGGATGACCTTGCGGTACTTCTGGACAATCTCGCCCTTGTTGTCCATGAGGATCAGGGTGTTGTACGGGTTCTTCTTCGGATGCTCCTCATGGCGCTCGCCGGTGAGCGAGAACACCCCCCAGGTATTGGCCTTGCGGCAGGCCCTGGCGAAGATCTCGGTCTCCTCGCCGGGGACGCTGCTCGCCGTGTCCATCATCTCCTTCGGGTCGTACATGATCCCGTGGGTGCTGTATTCCGGGAAGATCACCAGGTCCATGCCGGGCAGGCCCTGCTTCATGCCGACGACCATATCGGCGATCTTCTCGGCGTTCTCCAGGACCTCGGCCCGGGTGTGCAGCCGCGGCATCTTGTAGTTGACGACCGCGACCCCGACCGTGTCCTTGCTGCTGGAAATGTCACCGTGACGCATGTTGTCACTCCTCTCTCTTGGTGCGCTTGGAGGCGATTGGGCACGTCGGCCCGTTCGTTTTCCGCCGTGTCCGGGCGGTTCAGAAGGTGAGATACCGTTCCGCGACCTCGTCGGTGAGCTCCTCGCCGTGGCCCGCCACGGCCACACGGCCCTTGTCGAGGACGATGAAGTGGTCCGAGGCCCTGCGTGCGAAGGGGATGTTCTGATCGACCAGCACGACGGTGATGCCGAACTCCCGGTTGAGCCGCAGCAGTACCTGCTCGATCTCATGGACGATGTTCGGCTGGATACCCTCGGTGGGCTCGTCGAGGAGGAGGACCCTGGGGTCCATGGCCAGTGCCCGCGCGATCGCGAGCTGCTGTTGCTGCCCGCCGGACAGGTCGCCGCCGCGGCGGTCGAGGAATTCGCGGAGCACGGGGAACAGCTCCAGGATGTGTCCGGGGAGGTCCCGGCGCCCGTCCCTGCGGGTGTAGGTCCCCATGACGATGTTCTCGCGCACGCTGAAGCGCGGGATCACCTCGCGGCCCTGGGGGATATAGCCGATGCCGCGGCGCGCCCGTTCGTGAGTGGGCAGCCGGCCAAGGTCCTCGCCGCGGAACGACAGCCGCCCGGAGATGCCGTCGGTCAGCCCCATGACGGTGCGCAACAGCGTGGTCTTGCCCACGCCGTTGCGGCCGAGCACGCTCACGAAGCTCCCCTCGGGAACCGTGAAGCTCACGTCCTGGACGATCGGACTCTTGCCGTAATAGGAATACAGGGCCTGCGCCTCAAGCATCGTCGCCTCCGTTTGCCAGGTACGCCTCGCGCACGGCGGGGTCGTTCTCCACATCGGCGATGCTGCCCTCGGCGAGCAGCGTCCCCATGTCCATGACCGTCACCGTCTCGGCGATCTCGCGCACGAACCCCATGTCGTGCTCGACGACGATCATCGTGTGACTGCCCTTCAGGGCGTTGAATATGCCCGCGGTCTTGTGGGTCTCCTGTATGGTCATCCCGGCAGTGGGCTCGTCGAAGAGGATCAGCCGGCTGTCCTGCATCAGCAGCATGGCGATCTCTAGCCACTGGGTCTGGCCGTGGGATAGGTTGCCGGCGCGCGTGTGCAGCTCGCCGGTCAGCTCCACGAGTTCGAGGACCTCCGCCATGCGGCCGCGCACCCGTGAGCGGAACACACCCAGTGCGCTGAGTACGCCGGGGTGCTGGGACCGGGCCACCTCGAGGTTTTCGCAGACCGTTAGATCCCTGAAGACTGCCGGTGTCTGGAACTTGCGGCCGATGCCGCAGCGGGCACGCTGGTATTCCTTCAGGCCGGTGATGTCGCGGTCATCGAAGACTACCCGGCCCGCGGTTGGCAGTGTCTTGCCGCAGATCAGATCGAGCGTGGTCGACTTCCCCGCGCCGTTCGGGCCGAGCAGGCAGCGCAGCTCGCCGAACTTCAGGGACAGGTTCAGGCCGTCCACGGCGCGAAGCCCGCCGAAATGCACGCCCAGTTCCTTAAGTTCGAGATGCGCCATGACTACTGCCCCCCCTGCTCGCCGGCCCGGGCCGGCACGGCGCCGGCGCCTGTCGGGAGCGCCTTGCCCGTGCTGTTGCGGTGACGGCGCAGCCGCTCGTGGAGCCTGGTGGCAATTCTGCGGAATACGCCGAACAGGCCGTCGGGCATGAACAGCACGACGAGAATGAACGTGACGCCGAGGAACAGCGTCCAGCCCTCGACGAAGAGGTCCGAGAGCCGTCCCTCGAGGATGTTGACCACTATCCCGCCGAGCGCCGCCGCGACCAGGGAGTTACGGCCGCCGACCGCACACCAGATGACGATCGCGAGGCTGAACGGCACCCCCATGTAGGTTGGTGAGGCGAACTCCAGCACCAGGACGTAGAGCATTCCCGCCCAGCCGGCGATCATCGCGGAAATGCAGAACACCACCGTCTCGAAGCTCGAGACGTGGTAGCCGAAGAACCGCACCCGGTCCGGGTTCTCTTTGATCGCGCGCAGGATGAGTCCGACCTTGCTGCGCGTCAGTGCCACACACGCCGCCGTCGCGACGAGCAGGCACCCGGCCACGAAGTAGTAGAAGGCGGTGCTGTAGGGGTCCGCGGTCCAGCCCGCGAGCACCAGCGGCGCCAGCCCCGTCAGGCCGTTCTGGCCGCCCGTGTACATCTGGTACTCGACGAACACGAGCTGGATGGCGACCAGCAGTGCGAGGGTGATGATCGCCACGAACACCCCGGTGATGCGGCCGCGGAACATGAACGTGCCGATCACGCCCGCGACCGCCGCCGGGAGCAGAACGCCGGCGAGCAACGTTACCGTCAGGGAGTGGAAGGGGACCCAGAACCACGGCAGTGTCTCGACGTTGGTCCAGCCCATGAAGTCGGGAAGGCCGCCCGGGTTCGCCGCGCTCGCCCCGAGCTTGAGATGCATCGCCATGATGTAGGCGCCGATGCCGAAGGTCGCCGCCTGCCCGAGGTTGAGGATCCCCGCGTAGCCCCAGGACAGCGCCAGCGCCATGGCCACCATGCCGAGAGCGAGGTAGCGCGCAAAGGTGTTGAGCTCGAATCCGTCGAAGGACAGGTACCAGGGCACGGCGAGCAGCACCAGTGCGGCGAACAGTGCGTATCCGACGCAGTCGAAGCGGAAATTCTGGTTCATAGCGTGGCTCCCCTATCGCCGGATCCGGTCGGCGAACAGGCCCTGGGGCCAGAACCGGATAAGAACGATGATGGCCATCAGCACGGCGACCCGGCCGATGGTGTCGTTGAGCAGGAACGAGAACAGCGCGGTCGCCTCGCCCACGAGCCCGGAGGCCGCCGCCGTGCCCAGCAGGCTGCCCACCCCGCCGACGATCACCACCAGGAAGGCGTCCACCACGAGATTGGTGCCCATGCCGGGGGTGACACTGGCGAGCGGTGTGATGAGGGCGCCGGCGATGCCCGCGAGTCCGGCGCCGTATGCGAACGTCAGCGCATACACGCGCTCGGTCCGTATGCCGTAGCACTCGGAGATCTCGCGGTTCTGGATGACCGCGCGCAGCTTGGTCCCGAACTCGGTGCGCGTCATCAGATACCAGGTGGCAACGAGCACGGCTACCGAGAAGAAAAGAAGAAAAATCCGGTAGTTGGACATGTATACGTCGGCGATCCGCAGATTGCCGTCCAGCATCGCGGGGCGCTCGACGTAGCGGGAGTCGGGACCCGCGATCATGCGCACGAGCTGCTGGAGCACGATACCGACGCCCCAGGTGGCGAGGATGGTGTCCAGCGGCCGGTGATACAGCCAGCGGACCAGGCCGCGTTCGATGGCCAGCCCCAGCAGTGCGACGAATACGAATACCAGGGGCAGCCCGAGAAACAGCCCAATACCCAGAAAGCTCTGCAGGAACCAGGCGGCATAGGCGCCGAGCATCACGAACTCGCCGTGGGCGAGATTGATGACCCCCATCGCGCCGTAGATGATCGCCAGGCCCAGGGCGACCAGCAGCAGAATGGAGGCGGTGCTCAAACCGGTGAAGGCCTGATTGAAGAATACGTCCATAGTCCGATTCCCCGGTCGGGAGGCGGGCGCCACCGGCGCCCGCCCGTCCGGCCATTAGCCCTTGACGAGGCCCTCCGCGGTGCACGACTGGCCGTCGTAGGCCCAGTACGGCTCCGGGGCCACACGCTTGTCCGATTCGACCAGGACCCGGGCCTGACCGTCGCTCTGCCACTGCCCGATCTTCGGCCACAGGTGGGTGTGGAGATTGGGATCAATCTCGATCTCGCCCTGGGGGGCCGTGGTTCGCAGGCCCACCGCCGCGTCGCGGATACTGATCGGGTCGATGTCGCTCCTGGCGAGCTGCTCGACCGCCGCCTTGAACTGGTAGACCTGGAAGTAGGCGGCCTCGCTGACGAAGTGCGTGACCTGGTCGCTGCCGTAGCGTTTGAGATAGGCCTCGACGAAACGCTCGTTCGCGGCGGACTGGTGGGCCATGAAGTACGGTGCCGAGGAGAAATTCCCTGCGGCCGCCTCGCCGCCCATCGCCTTGACCTCGATCTCCGAGCGCGTGAGGCTCGCCACCGGCATCTCCCCCGGGTCGAAGCCCGCGGCGTGGAGCTGGCGCTGGAAGGCCACGTCGGAATCGCCGACCAGGGTGCAGAAGATCACGTCCGGCTCTTCGCGCCGGATCCGGTTGATCGCGGATCCGAAGTCCGAATGGCCCAGCGGCACGTACTCCTCGTTGGCGACCTCGCCGCCGAGGCGGTCCAGGAGGATCTTGCAGACGTTGTTCTCCTCCCGGGGATAGACGTAGTTGTTACCGATGAGATAGAAGCGCTTGCCGAATTTCTCGGCGAGCCAGGGCACGAATTCCTGCTGCTGCTGGTTGGGCACGGCGCCGCCGTACATGACGTTGCGCGAGCATTCTCGGCCCTCGTAGAGGGTCGGGTACCAGTAGAGGTTGTTGCGTTGCTCGACCACCGGGAGTACCGCCTGGCGGCTCGCCGAGGTGTAGGAGCCGAACACACTCACGCACTTGTCCCGTATCACCAGGCGCCGTACGCGGTCGGCGAATGTGGCCGGGTCGGAGGCGGGATCCTCCACGTAGGGCCGCAGTTTCATGCCGTTGACGCCGCCGTTGGCGTTGATCTCCTCGATCGCGAGCATGCACGCGTCGTGCAGCGTGCTCTCGACCACGGCGACCGGACCGGTCAGGGAGAAGAGCACGCCTACGGGGATCTCACCGTTGGCCGCGTGTGCCATGCCTTCGCCCTTGATCCAGATCCCGGGGAAGCCGGCGGCGCCGGCCGCACCGGCGGCGGCCACGCCCTTTAGGAAATTTCGTCGTTTCATTTCGGTACTCCCGGTTTTTCGTCCTGCGCGTATCCCGATCCAGCGGGAATGGCGGGCACAAAAAAAGCCCCTTGATCGGCAATTAACGAATGCCGGTATCAAGGGGCCGCGTTGCCCGTCTGGAGGCCGTCCCATCTGCATTGATGGGTCGGTTACAGTTACTTAAAGCACAAGGAGTGTGGTTTCGCAACCCCTTGTTGTGTATGAATTAAATTTCTTTTTTGGAGAAATTATGGCAATAGGATACCGCCGGGGATTTCGCCCCGTGAAAAAATCAACCGATTCCCGATTCCATGAAAAAGGCCTTCTCTGGCCGACATCTGGACGGCGCCGTTGCCGTCCCCGCATGATCAAGACTTGCGAATTGATCACCCGCGGTTCGATGTCATTGCCCGGTGGTCCGCTCCCCAGGCCGTACAGGGATATATCGTTTAATCAGTTTTTAGATCGTGTATTGCGAATTTCCGCAATAATCGACCCTCCCCGGCGAATGGCCGTGACGTTCATGGAAACCGTGACCGTTTCATACGCATTCCATATCCGTTTTCCGGTGACCATTTTGTTCCGGTGCCGCCGGTAAGCGGTCAGCGGGTCTTGTCCAGGTCCACCGTCTTGGCGCTGATATTGCCCAGGATGCCGTCCGCGTTGATGATCGCCTGGGCGATCTCCACCGTGGTCGCACGCTTGGCCATCGCCTGGCTCCGGATGATCGAGTACGCCTCGTCCTCCGGGATCTGGTGAAGCCGCATCAGGATGAATTTTGCCTGGCTCACGGTTTGGGTGTTCTTGACCTTCGCCTTGAGCTTGCTCAGCGCGCGTTGTGAGCGCCGGAAGTCGTCCCAGATCCGGCGCGCGAGCACCATGCTGCTAAGCACGCCCGAGGGCCGTAATGGCTTTGTCAGTACCGCGTCAGCGCGCATCTCCAGCAGGGCCTCGAGGACCGAGGGGTTCTCGTAGCTCACCACCCCGATCACGGTGGGGCGGTGTTCAACATCCTTGTCCACCAGCTGGCGCAGGGCCCGTGACGGGGATTCGGTCACCTCGATGAACACGAGATCCGCGTGCTCCGGCAACCGCTCGGGCAACGGCCATATCGCCTCGGCCTGGCACCCGATCCGCCGTACCTGCTGCAGCAGCTGCTCCGCGTGACTGTCCCGTGGGTGGAGTACGAGTACGCGCAGATTACGGATGCTCTTTATGATGTTGCTCGTTGCCATCAACTCCGCATCTTCGTTGCTGTCATGAGCGTCGGCGACGGCCCGGATGGGTGATGTCCACGCTCCAGTCGTTGAGCGCGGGGACCACGAGGTAAGGGTCTGGCTTGATCGCGCGCGGGAGCTCCCGCTCGACGACGTACTGGCCCGTCCGGTCCACGCGGGCGATGCGGGAGTGCAGGTAGGTGTGGTTGTTGTCGGGATCGATCTTCACGCGGCCCTGCGGCGCCTCGAATTCCGAGCCCCGCAGCACGTCGCGGAGCCGGTCGGTATCGGTACTCCCGGCCATGCGCAGCGCATTGGCGAACATGTGGACCTGGAAGTAGCTCGCCTCACCGCAGCTGGTCACGACCGTGTCGTCGCCGTAGCGTGCGCGGAAGCGCTTGAGGAAGGCACGGTTGGCCTCGGTTTCCAGGTTCTGGAAGTACGGTGCTGCGGTAATGTGGCCCGCCGCCGCCTCCGCCCCCATCGCCGCGACCTCGGACTCGCTGGTGGTCAGGCTGCCGATAGGCACGCTGGTCCCGTCGCCCGCGTAGGCGAGATAGGACTGGTAGAAGCGTACCGTGGCGTCGCCGACCACCGTGGAGAAGATCACGTCGGGGCGGAGGCGTTCGATCTCGGCGAGGATCGGCTGGAAGTCGTCCGCGCCCGCGTCGAGCTCGGTGTAGAACTCGCCGACCACCTCCCCCCCGGCCTGCCGGACGATGTTGCGCATCACCCGGTTGGACTCCCTGGGGTAGATGTAGTCCGAGCCCACGAAGCAGAAACGCTCACCGAAATTCTCCATCAGATAGCGGGCCAGGGGCACGCTGTTCTGGTTGGGGGCGGCGCCTCCGTAGATGACGTTGGGGGAGTACTCGAATCCCTCGTAGAGCGTCGGGTAGAAGAACAGGGCGTTGCGGCGCTCGACGACCGGCAGGACCTCCTTGCGCGATGACGAGGTGTAGCAGCCGATGATCACCTCGACGTCGTCCTCGGTGAACAGGCGCTCGGCCAGCTCGCCGTAGCGCTCCATCACGGAGCCCGGATCGTAGACGACCGGCTCGATTTCGCGGCCGTCGACACCGCCGGCCTCGTTGACCTCTTCGATCGCCAGTAACGTCGCCCGGAGCTGGGTTCGCTCAATGACGGCAGTCGTGCCTGTCTGCGAAAACAGGACCCCGAGCCGCCAGGGCTTCCCGGACTGGATATCCCTGCTCATTCCCTCGTGGTGCCTCCCAAAAAAAAAGCTCCCCGTCATCGACCGTCGCAGTGAACGGCCGTAGCAGACGAGGAGCTGCATTGCTCCGGATGCTGTGTCTTCGGTGCATTGCTGCCCGCCGTTGGGCATCGCACCGTTGACTGGAAGCTTGGCAAACAATTGTCATAAGTCAAGACGACGCCCTCTTGCACCGTGGCGGGGGGCGCATATCCTGAATGGATCGCTGAATCCGGGCTTTTTGCGGGAAGGTGCCATGCGCTGGACGACCCTCATCGACACTGACGAACTCCTCGCCGCCCCGGCGCGGGGCGACTGGGCCGTGGTGGACTGCCGCTTCGATCTCGCCGATCCGGAGGCCGGACGGCGGGCCTGGCAGCGGGCGCACATTCCCGGTGCCTTCCACGCCGACCTCGACCACGACCTCTCGGGGCCCGTGACCGGGAGTACCGGGCGTCATCCGCTGCCGGACCCGGATGCGCTGGTCGCCTGGCTCGAGCGTCACGGTATCGGCAACGAGACCCAGATCGTCGTCTATGACGACGGTCCCGGCGCCATGGCGGCCCGGTTCTGGTGGCTGATGCGCTGGCTCGGCCACGAGGCGGTAGCCGTGCTCGACGGCGGCCTCGCCGCCTGGCGCGACGCCGGCGGCGCGCTTACCGACGAGACCCCAGAGCCGTCCCACCGCAGCCGCTACCGCGCGCACCCGGGCTCCATGCCCGTGGTCGGTACCGAGACGCTGGCCGGCACCCTGGACGGGTTCTGCGTGGTCGACGCGCGCAGCCGCGAGCGTTATCGCGGTGACGCCGAGCCCATCGACCCGGTGGCCGGGCACGTGCCCGGGGCCCTGTCCCGTCCGGTCAGCGCCAATCTCGGCGACGACGGCCGGTTCCTGCCGGTCTCCGAGCTGCGCGGTCAGTGGAGCCAGATCCTCGACCGGGCGAGCGGCCGGCCGGTGGTGGCGATCTGCGGCTCCGGTGTCAGCGCCTGCCATCACGTGCTCGCCCTAGCTCACGCGGGCCTCGCGGAGGCCGCCCTCAATCCGGGCTCCTGGAGCGAGTGGATCCGCGATCCGAACCGGCCGGTCGCCACCGGGGAGGAGGCATGACGGCCGTGCGCGCCCGCCGGCACCTGGCCGCCGCCGCGGGCCTGGCCGCGGTGCTCGGCACCACCCCCGCGGTGGCCGCGGACCCGCTGTCCTTCTCCATGGACGTGGCCCACCAGCGCAGCGACCTCGACTACGATGACGGCCGCGAGATAGAGACCCGCGAGACCCGCGTCGGCGTCTCCCTGTGGGAGCCGCTGAGCGCCCACGTGGACGGTGGCCTGATCCTGGGCGTGAACCTGGTCACCCAGGACGGCGATCCGGCCACCGAGGGCGAGGACCTCACCGGCGGCTACGGCGGCCTGGCGGTCCGTGGCGAGTGGCCGCTGACGCGGACGCTGGCGGTTACCGGCGAGGCGGGCTGGCGCTACTACCGCGCGAGCGCGAGCCGTGATACCGGCGACATCACCCTCAGCCGTCACGAGGGCGATCTGCGTGCCGGGCTCGCCGCGGACCTCGATGCCGGCACCCTCTCTGGCGGCCTCCTCTACACGCTCACCGATGGCGAGCGCGAGATCGAGGACGTCGACACCCAGGGCTTCGATACCGACCACGCCGCCGGCGCCTACGCCGGGATATCGCTGGACACCGGCGGGGGCGGCCGGGTCGGCGTCGAGGCGGTTACCGGCCCCTGGAACGGCGTGCGGGTGGTATTCGCGCGGCGCTTCTTCTGAGTGCCGCTATTGCCCTGATCCGCGTGGGGCACCCGCCTCACCCGACCTTCGCCGTTACGGAACCCCGATGATCCACGTGATCCTCTACCAGCCGGAGATCCCGCCCAACACCGGCAATGTCATCCGGCTGTGCGCCAACACCGGGGCCCGGCTCCACCTGATCGAGCCCCTGGGCTTCACCCTGGAGGACGCCAAGCTCCGCCGTGCGGGCCTGGACTACCGCGAGTGGGCGAGCGTGCGCGTCCATGCCGATCTCGGCGCCTGCCTCGAGGCGCTGGGCTCGCCCCGCGTCTACGCCCTGTCCAGCCGGGCCGGGACGCGCTTCGACACCCCGGCGTTCGCCGCCGGCGACGCGCTGCTGTTCGGCCCGGAGACCCGCGGTCTGCCCGACGACGTCCTCGCCGGGCTGCCGCCGTCGCAGCGCCTGCGCCTGCCCATGGTGCCGGGCAACCGCAGCCTCAACCTGTCCAACGCCGTGGCGGTCACGGTCTTCGAGGCGTGGCGCCAACTCGGCTATGCTGGCGGGGAATAAACGATCCGAGACAACGAGAGTGTCCCCGTCATGAGCGCTGTAGAACCCCTGAGCTTCGGGCCGGTCGAGCCCGCCGTCGACGCGCTGCGCGAGCTGCTCGGCGAGCGCCTGTCCACCGCCACCGCCGTGCGCGAGCACCACGGTCACGACGAGTCCGGCTGGCCGGTGATGCCCCCGGACGCCGTGGCCTTTCCGCAGAGCACCGAGGAGGTCGCCGAGGTGGCCCGCATCTGCCACGCCCACCGTGTGCCGATCATCCCCTACGGCACCGGCACGGCGGTGGAGGGCCATGTGCAGGCCCTGCACGGCGGCGTCGCCGTCGACCTCTCCGGCATGAACCGGGTCCGGCGCGTGTCCACGGACGACATGGACGCCACCGTGGAGGCCGGCGTGACCCGCAAGCAGCTCAACGCGGAGCTGCGCGACACCGGGCTGTTCTTTCCCGTGGACCCGGGGGCGGACGCCTCCATCGGCGGCATGGTCTCCACCCGTGCCTCGGGCACCAATGCCGTGCGCTACGGCACCATGGCGGACAACCTGCTCTCGCTCACCGTGGTGCTGGTCGACGGCCGGGTCGTGCGCACCGGCGGGCGGGCGCGCAAGTCCTCCGCCGGCTACGACCTCACGCACCTGTTCACCGGCGCCGAGGGCACCCTCGGGCTGGTCACCGAGATCACCCTGCGACTGCACGGGCTCCCCGAGGCCACGTCCGCGGCGATCTGCGCCTTCCCCGACGAGGACGCGGCGGTGCGCACCGTGATCGAGACCATCCAGTGCGGCGTGCACATGGCGCGCATGGAGCTCATGGATGCGCTCCAGATGCGCGCGACCAACGCCTACAGCGGCCTGGACTACCCCGAGCGCCCGCACCTTTTCCTGGAGTTCCACGGCAGCGAGTCCGGGGTGCGCGAGCAGGCCGAGCTGGTCCAGGCCCTCGCCGCGGAGAACGGCGGTGCCGACTTCGCCTGGGCGGTCTACGAGGAGGACCGTTCCCGGCTGTGGCAGGCGCGTCACGACGCCTACCCCGCGGCGCTGCAGCTGCGGCCCGGCTGCCGGCCGCTGACCACGGACGTGTGCGTGCCGATCTCGCGGCTCGCCGAGTGCATCCGCGAGACCCGGCGGGACCTGGAGGCACTGCCGATGCCCTCGACCATCCTGGGCCACGTCGGCGACGGCAACTTCCACGTGATCATCCTCTGCGACCCGGACAGCGAGGACGAGCTCGCCCGCGCCAAGGCCGTCAACGAGGGGATCGTCTACCGCGCCCAGGACATGGAGGGCACCTGCACCGGCGAACATGGCATCGGCCAGGGCAAGATCGCGTACCTGCGCCGCGAGCACGGCGAGGGCGTGTCCGTGATGCAGGCGGTCAAGGACGCCCTCGACCCCCTCGGGCTGATGAACCCGGGCAAGGTACTACCGCCGCGGGCGTGAGCTGTTCGAAACTCACGCCTCGCCGCAGGCCTGGCGGATCTCCTGTGGCCATTGCACGTGGCGGCTGGTGAGCATGGAGATGAAGTGGCCGATGGAGAAAAGGGTGAGGAAAGGCGACATCAGGACCATGCGGACGATTGCCGGGCGGATGTTCAGGCCGCTGGCGTGATCACGGCGCATCTCGCGTAGGGGGAACCAGCGGAGGAAGGATTCCCTGAGCGAGAGCCGCTCGGAGAGGGTCCAGTCGGGTTCGGGGATGCTCTCGGACCCCTCCTCCATGAAGCGGCGGATGTACTCCCACCAGGCGAGACAGTATTCATAGAGCACGATCTGATCGCCGATCTCGACGCTGTCGTAATAGTGCTTCTGGTCCGGGGTGACGGCGATCAGGGTGAGCACGTGGTAGTCGGGCCGACCCCCCTGACGGCCCTTGTCCCGACCCTCGATGATCAGTGCTGCTATTTCGTCCCAGTCGTAGCTGCGGGGCCCGCCGAAGCGGGGGGTGTAGAACACGTGCACCTGTCGGGTGCGGCGGTTGAAGCGGATGGGGGCGTGGCGGTAGTTGAACCAGTCGTACATCAGGGGGGAATATAGAGCGAAAAGATCCACTCCTCCTCCCAGGATCACGATGACCCCGAGCGGGAAAAACAGAGACAGCCTTTGCGGGTCGGAAATAAGGTGGGAAATTAGCAAGAAAAAGGCATAGATCATAAGTATGTTGAGACCGATCAAAGGCAGTGCTATGCCCCCCGTCAGCATTCCACGGCCACACCTTTCCTTGTTGTGTGTGGTTTCG